>CAJTWM010000006.1 GCA_910579805.1 uncultured Lachnospiraceae bacterium
AGTTCCACCTGTGATATATCTTTGTCTTCCAAAATATCTTTAATCGCTGTTGTAGCTGACATATCTATCATACCTTTCATTTTGATACCTCCATTATACCTAATTTCCGTTGATTTTTCAAGGCAAATACAGTTCAAAGCCTAATTACAACGCTTCCACTAATTTATGTATAATTTTTAGCTTCATATCCTTACTACACTTCTTTTCCGTCTGATAGAGGAATATTTTTATAATCCTATCCATAAAATCATCAGGGAGAATGTTACTCTTGAATTGATTACAAGCATAACAAGCCGTTTGCAGATTTTCCATAGAATCCTCACCGCCCATTGATAAAGGCACAATATGATCTAAAGTCATTTTCTCAAACAATAACCGCTGACCGCATAACTCGCACCGTCCACCAGATTTATTATATATGATTTTCCGTTCTTCATCAGAATAGCTTTTCCGTTTGATTTTGGCTTTATTCTTTTCCGTATCTATATAATAATATCCAGCGCATTTTCCAGGCGTTCTATTCCTTTGGTTAATCGCCTTCTCTACTGAATAAAAATCCTGTGCCTGTTCTATGTCTGCCACTTTAATTACTGCACCAGTCCTATTATGTGCTATGTAGAATTTTCCATTTGTTAATAAAATCGCCATATTATCCACCTTCTTTTCTTAATGAAAGAAATATCCACTTACAAACTTTTTAACTAATGCCTGATTGTAAACATTCTTTTCTTTCCATTCTTTGCTAAAATCATTCTCATATAAGCGATTATCATTTTCATCATATCCCCTTATACTAAGCGTAAATTTACTGTCCTTATCGCTTGAATGTCTGTCTATTTGTACCCAGCAGCCATCAATAGCATATTTCAGCACATAAGCATCCAAACAAGAAATACATTGGATGTCTTCTGTATCATCAAAGAATTTATCCCATGCCGATTTTCTTTCCATAATATCCACCTTCCTAATGTTGTAGACTGCCTATATTTCAGACAGTCCACAAAATCCGCTATTATCTCTCACTTGGGAAACATACCGTTGTAGCATTGTCTCCGGCATTTTCCGATATACGATTGGTTATTATCCAGATTTTCCCCTTGCAAGTCTCATATGCTGCCAATAAGTACAGATCATCAGGATATTTTAACGCTTCTTCATTCACCTGTTTGTCTTCATCATCCAAATTTCCCCAATCTTTGACTGCATACCGCTGTAATGATAAATTGATCTCTGCCGCAAATCGGCTATTTTCCGTCATAGCTTCATTGATTCCATGTGTAACAACTACTTTTCCGATATTGAAATATTTTGATGTAAGCATTTTTATTACCACCTTTCCGATTAAACTAATCCACAAAGACAAGCCACTTTATATATTGGATTCCTTGCAATTTTCCGTTGTCGTTCTGTCTCTGCCCTTGCTTTCCGTTCCATTCTGTCCATATATGCAAGCCTGTTATCCATTTCCAGATATTCCACCATCTGAAGCGGTGTAAGTGCCTTATATGGCGTTTTAAGGTTCCGATCTATAATCTGGTTTCCATCCACTGTATCAATGATTCTAAATTCAAACATAATATTTTCCATCCTTTCCATTATCCATATAACCGCTGATTTTCCATCACATCAGCTACAACATTTTTAATTTTTCCAAACTGCTTGTATACCCTTTTCGGCTTTAATCCGCTATTTTCCGCTATTTCTTTGAGTGAATAGCCTTGTAGCTTATCAAAGAAAATCCGCTGTTGCTCTGCTGTCAAGATGTTTTCAATCTGTTTAATAGTTTCGTCATATTCCAATGACGAAAGATTTTCCATTCCGCTAATTGATTGCCCTATATAAGCATCTATCTCATTAAAGCTAATATCTGCACCACATTCAGAACTTCTTTTTTGCGCTTTCTGTTCCCTGAAATGCCCATATACCGCACGTTTCATATACATATAGGAAACAGATTCAAAGTTGCATCTTTCCCGCAATGCTTCATTATTCAAGTAAATTTCCACACTCAATAGAAAATCGAAAACTACAATATCAAAAAATTCTTCCGCATCCAGTTTTGACAGTTTCAAAAACTTACTGATTAGATGATAATTTTCCGTTGCATATTGCCTTTCCGTTGGTGTAAGCGGTCTAATCTGTTTATTTTCCATTCGCTAACCTCCGTTTGTTTGGGAGATCACCATCACTGACAATCCCCCATGCTTTATTAAATTCCGAATACCTCTTTAAAAATCCGTCTGAACCCTTCAATGTCTCTTTCTAAGTTGTAAAGGGTGTACCCATACGGGAATTGTTTTTCTGTCTTTCTCCATGTCTGATATTGTGAATATCCTTTTATAAGTAAATCTAACTCGCATTTCAGATATTCGTTGACCTCGCCTTCATTGCTCCAAAAATCATCATCATAAGTAACACATCTTTTATAAAACTCTCTAAACATTTCTTTGAAAATTACCTGTTTTTCAACGCTGATTTTTCGGTCTATTAACCATGCTTCAATCTGGTGCTCTTTTCCTTTTTCATCTTCCAAAGTATAATCAAGGCTTACTAAACCACCTTCAGGCATTCTTTTTGGTATTGTCATAGCCTTGCAATAATTTGACCTTGCGCTGTCTAATGTTTTGAAAAGAACCGCCCCAAAATCATATTTCTGTAAGTGTGGTATGTTTAAATACTTCTTTACTGCTCTTAAATAGTGCAAAATCAAAATATCATACCATTCTTCTTGATCCAGTTTGTTTATCTTCATGTACTTAAAGAACTGGTCATAGTTTTCTAAATCGGCACTGAATGCCTTTTCTTCTGCTGTCAATGGCTCCATGTTTTTAAGATTAATTCTTTTCATAGGTCATACCTACCTTTCTTTGATATATTTGATTGATTGATTTGTACGGCTTTTGATTAGCCGATAGGGTATGTGAGGAATCGAACCCCACACATGAACCGTTTACCCTTTTACTGCTTTAACTTTTTATCAGTCCGAAAAGGAATCTTGTACTTGCCGCTCCTTCTTTTGTAAACTGTTTAAAAAGTTTCGGATGCTTTTCTGCAAATGCGTCTTTATCAAAAAGTGTTTTTGCCTTTGTTACCTTATTACTAAAACGGTAAATATCAATTTCCATTTCATCAACTTTCTTTCGCTCAAGTTCCTTTTTAAGTTCTGCCTGAATTTGCTTTTTTTCTAATTCCTTTTTAGCAATTTCATCATTTAATTTTTGGTACTTCTTACACTTTTCAATTAACTCTTTGTTTGTCATATGACTACCTCCTAAATTTGATATATTTGATTGTTTTTGGTCTGTCTTGCTTGACCTTGTAAGTCTATTGTACACTTGTTAGTGTGCATTGTCTATTGACGTAATATACAGAAATTCACTTGTTAGTGTACTTATCTTTTGTCTATTTTGTACACCTATTAGTGAATTTTAACAAATATATGGTACACTCTTTAGTGAATTTGTCTATTGCAACAATACACTTGTTAGTGTACAATAGTCTTAACAAATCAATCAACTATATATTTTTAAGGAGGCAATCACTTATGAGTAAATACTTTAAAGATGTGAATACATTAGAAGAGTTAAGAAGACAGTACAGGGATTTATTAAAGAAATTTCACCCTGACAACGCTAACGAAAGCACAGAAGCAACACAGGAAATCAATGCAGAATATGACAGGCTTTTCAAATTATTAAAGGACAGGCATGAAAGCAAGTCAGCAAACAGCAAAGAAGAAAACGCAAAGACAGACTTTAACAATATGAAATATGACTTTTCAGAAGATGCAAAGTTAAGGGAAGTATTACAGCAGATTATAACATTTGATGGTATCAACATTGAGATTGTAGGTTGCTGGATTTGGGTAGACGGTAATACATACGACTATAAGGACACATTAAAGAATATCGGCTTTAAATGGGCTAGAGAGAAAAAGAAGTGGCATTTTCACACGGAAGCATTTAGAAAAAGAAGCAAAAAGAAATTAAGCATGGATGAAATACGGAACTACTACGGCAGTACAGAAGTAGAGACAGACGGAACAAAGAGACTTAAACAAGCATAAATGCAAGCAAAAAAATAAGGGTGTAACCACTCGCAATGGCTACACCCTGACACATAAAAGGAAAGGAAGGTATAAGGATATGACGAAAGAACACTTTGAAAACAATACCAACTGGAAAATGAGTTATGAGGAATTTCAGAAATGTGACTGTACACAGTGCAATAATAAAGATTGCATACACCGCAACGCTTTTAGGCGTGTGCCTGTTATTGATGGTGGTCTAGGCTTATGCCCTAACTTGAAATAATCATAAAAATATCATTCACGAAAAGGAGATCAAAGACTATGAAAAGAACATTTAGAACTATCGGCATTATCGCAACAATGGGAATTATGATTGTATCGGCTTATCTGTTAGGCACAACACAAGCGGAAACAATAATAGAAGTACAGACAGTGACAGAAACAAAAGAAGTCATACCAGATGGTTATATACCACTTCATGATAATATTGTGGATATGGATACAGTAATTGACTTTTCGGCTACTGAATACGGCTTGCAACTGTATTTTGAAGATGGAAGCGGTTACTTTTGGGAACGATAAACAGATATTTAATGATATATGATAAAGGCTATGTGCTTTAATGCTCATAGTCTTTTTATGTGCGGTTTATTTGCTTGTAATTGTATGGTTATCATGCGATTTTAGGCTTATTTTCGGCTTGAAATAGCTTCATTGATACATTTTAGGGCAATGCCTGGAAAGTGGCTAGAATCGGCGTGTAACGTGGTTATTTGTGGCTTTATACGGTCTGTATGATGGAATAGGGGGCAGTAGGCGCAAGGGTGTACGCCGGTAGGTTTACATTATTAAAATCTGACTTTATTCTGCTAAAGCCCCTATCTATTGTTCTCATACATCACCTTAATTTTTTGACCTCGAAGTATATTTATTATTGTTAAAATTAAATGTACGTCTTAGAATTTTAGACATAAAATATTCACCTTAACAACTTATCACTTATAACCATTATCTCCGAAATTTAAAGATATACGATTAAAAATGAAACAAAAATCAGCAATTCTATTGATACCCATATAACAGGGGGATGGGGTATGTTTCCGTTTCTATATATAAAGTGTCATATATACCCTATACTCCATATACAAAATCAGCTAAAATGTTCCATACTGCTATTATCTGTCACAAAATTGTAAGTCCAAATATCACATGACGGACTAACTGTATTACAAATATCAGAAATCTCTTTTACTGTTTTCTGCAAAAAGTTCTGAGGAAACATATGTATATTTTTAACGTAAATATTACTACAAGTTTGCATATCTGCACCTAATGGTGGAAATAGAATCATTTCTGTTTTTGTATCCCCTAATTTACCATTAACATATGACACCGCATAAATACCATTATCATTATTTTTGTCTTTACCAGCCACAATGAAATAAGATGAAGAATTTAGAATGTTTATTGCATATTCTCTGTCTTTATTTATTTTTAAGGACATAAACATTGCATTTATGTTTAACAAAATATCCTCAATCTTAAAATCTTTTGCATTCTTCAGCCCTTTTACAAATTCTCCAAATAATGCTTGCGTTCCAGCATTTCCAGCAAAAGCAACTGCTAAATGACTATTAATCTCAATAATTTTTCTTTCATTATTACGAATAAATGTACCATCTTTTTCAGATATCCTATTATCAGCAGCAAGATATAATTTATCCTCTGCTTTATATCCTAAAATCACGCTCATTTTATCACTTCTCCATATACAATCACTACTTCCTTTTCAATACAGCTTCATCCATAATGTTACCAATATCATACATTATCAGTGTATCGCCTTTTATCTCAAATCCTTTTATGCTCTCACCTTCAGCAGACAAATATATTTCGCTACCTTTTATTTCATACGGTATTTCTTTGCTTACCGGCTTCATGCCCTCATAAACTGGCATATTCAAAATAACCGTTCCATTATCATCAAACACCGCTGAAAATTCAGCATTGGCATTTTGATAATTTTCACCATAATATTCACCTATATTTTCCTGTTTGATATTCCCATTTGCCGTATTATATGATTCTATTACCCATTCACCAACAACAGATGAAGAATTACTTCTCGTTACCAAAAATATAATTACACCAATGACAACAATTCCAATTATACTGCATACTACAATATTTTTTTTGCTCCTTATCAATGACATTTTTTATCCTCCGATTCTTCTGCTTCTTTGATACATCTCTCAAATACAATTATATCTTCGCATATGGTAACATTGCTACCTACTCCACCTACAGTAATTGCATTTTTACCAGTCTCATTAGAATACATTGTGACTAATCGCCAGCCTTGCATAGCGTGGTTTCTAATAATATCTTCTATTGATTCTTTATTAGTTGAACCGTCAGATTTATTTGGAACAACAATATAATCATATTCATAAAACGGATTCCGTTTATACTGTTCAAGGCGTTCATTGTATATTTTTGCAATCTCTTTATATTCAATCACTGTCATTACATTAAAAGCAAAGCCACAATCTGAACATATCTCTGTATCATAATTAACATTTTTCTTACAGACAAAACACTTCTTTAGCAATTTGCCATTTTCACTATTTTCTGGGTCTTTTGCTTTTTTAATTTTATTATCCAAAAACTTTGTAATTACATTGATTGTATCTTGATTATAATTTAATATTTTGAGTTGCTGGATTATTTCTTCTTTAATCGTCAATAGTTCTGTTTTGGTTGGATGTATCCGTTTTTGATACAGATCATCTAATATGGATGGCATTTTTTCAAAACACTCTGCACAAATAACCAAATCTTCATTTTCTAATAACGGAATTCTAACTGTTAATAATCCTATATTCTTTCCACATGATATACATTGCTTTGCCATAAAATCATCCCACCTTAAATTAATCCAAGCACCCCAATAATCCCTAAAATAAAGCCACACACAATACCTACAATAATCAGATTCTTTATAAACCGTAAATCTCCGGCAATCTGGTGTATATCATCATAAAGCGGATCATTCCTCTGTGCAACTATTTTATTTTCAATTCGTTCTTTTTCTTTCTTCTCATGCTCTATTTCTTCATCTGATTTAATATTCCTGAGATAATCTGCTACTTTTTTATGTGTAGCATCTGAAATGACTTCATCAACGGGAATATCCCCAGAATTATATGCGTTTATTTTACTTCTACATTTACCACATATTCTATACGATTCATTATCAATTTCTATGTAATCAAAATCTACATCCAAAAATGGAATCTTCTTACCGCAACAGTTGCAAACATCTGCCATAATGTCATTTCTCCTTCTTTTGTCTCATCCAATAAGGGGGTGGAGATATGTTTAAATCTCCCATATAATTACCACCCTATATCGCCATATACCCTTATATAGAACACCCAATTTTACCGAACATTTCCACCGCATCCCAATAAATGCAAGAAAAAATACAGATTTTGGGATAGATAACATCCTAATAAATGTAAAAAATCATACAGTAAATGGGATTATATCACTACACAAATTCTTCTTACCAAAGATATTCTTTCCTACGTCATTCATGTTTACTAACCACATCATACATTATACTAAATATCACTCCTGCAATCAATGATTTTCAGTGTTTATTCTGGTTTGATAAATCAGTAAAAAAAAATAGCTATATCAGATAAAGTATTGTTATCCAATATAGCCATAGTTCTATTATGGGGGGGCAGGTTTTCATCAGAAAATTCTAAGTACCTACTATATAATGGTATATACCCCAAATATCAACTGAAATACGTCTTATTCCGTTCCCTCTTAACTGCATCTATCCCTTTATCAAGCAATCTCCTGTTTCGATCCATAAAAGCATCCCATGATTTACTATCTTCTTCTTTTTTCTCCGCATTCCTGATACCTCTGTTTACTGCACTTACCACTTCTTTTGTCCTGTATGCTTCTTCTGACTTTCTCTGTACACCCTCTTCATGGATATTCTGTAAAATCTGATTATGCTTCTGGTTCTGCTGTTCTTCTCTCGCCATTGCTTTTTCGATATAGGAATTTAGAAGGTTGCTACTATGTTGCACTCTTTCCCTCTCGGTTTCCTCCCTTTTATCCATTTCTAATCTATTTGCTCTCAATCTGTCATGCTCCTTGCGGTCACGCTCCGCACATACTGATTTAATCATGTTTAATGTTGATTGCATTGTATTTGTTTTGTCCATAGTTAAGTGTCCTCCAATCTTAATATCTCAACAAATTCTTTTCAACTTCCATCTCTGCTTCAAGCTGTACCCGTTTCTCATTGATTCTGCATAATTCCTGATTATCACGGTTGATATGCGCTATGGTTTCCTCCGTATCTAAACGGTGAAACTTCTCCGCATATTCATCCTCAATCAGTCTGGTTTTAATTCTTCTTTCAAAATCTGTCATTGTAAAATGTCCTCCTGTAATTTAATTTTCTATATATGGTTGTACTTCATAACGCATAAGAGTATCAAAAACTCTCTGCGGAATATAATTTTTATACTTTACAGCCATTACCGTAATATCTGCCTTTTTGATGATTCTATATTCCTCAAATGCTTCTTCTGGTGTATTCCATTCTTCAAGTTTAGCTGGTTCATCATGACCAAATGGTGTGATTTCCCCATAGTACATATGAGTATCTGGATTGTATCGTACTCCAAGAGGCAAATCGGCAGCATTCGTATACTCAGGATTATCATGTTTCTTGCAGTTTGTCAGCATTGCATTTATTGTTACGGGAACAATACAGCAATTATCAGGGGAATATTCTTTGCTTCCATTGCCAAATAAATCCTTATCCACCACCATTATTTCATCTTTTACTGGATAATAATTTTCTAAGTACCAGTCAATAAACAATTCCGGATTTTCAAGCCATTCTTTACATATGGTTGCCCCATCGTAACAATCATGGTAATTGGTATACTTATCCCTCTTATAACATCTATTGTATATGCCCTGATAAACCGCATACGCCTTACTTCTGGCTTTGTTTGGGTATTCATAATATTCTTGTTTTATCTCAATATCATCAATAGTCTTTCTGCCATACATTAAATCATCATAATCTTTGCTTGATACATAGACCAGATTCTTATAATAAAAATTGTTTTTATCGCCATCAATAAACCAGATTTTTGTGTAATTATTAGGATTTTTCAGAAATATTTTACCCATTAGATTTTTTGTATAATGATCTTCCACACTTACGCTGCCATCTATATCAAAGAAATTCATCGTGTAATGACTTGCCTTGCTATGCACATGATATTTAAACGGATTCCGCAGATTGTTTACCACTCTTCCATAGTTAGAAATCCAGTAATTATATGTACCTTCAATCTGAACAAAGGTTTCAAATACATTAATCAGTTTCACATTGATAGGATTGTCATTTTCTGTTATATCCTCGGCAAACTGAACATTTTTATTTTCATCAAGCACTTTCATTTTTGTAGGCATTTTGGGCTTTAACTGCCTGTTCTTTTCACACCGCTTGCATATCTGGCTATAAATTTTTGTTTTGTTCTTATTGATAGAAGACACATCAAAATGGCACAAAGGCAATATCTTTCCGCATTCACTGCAATATCTGTATTTTGTTGTATCTAATCCTGTTAAATCTTTTCTGTTCATTGTTACTTATAATAATTCCTTTCAATTTCGATATGTCTTTAGATAGTCAACACAAAATCGTGTTCACTAATAATTGAGCATCCCGACTGTATGCTCCGATTCCTATTCATAATAAAAGAGACAATACGATTGATTCATACTGTCTCTGGTTTTAATTAATTATTCAGTTTTTAATGTATTTCTCATATATTTTCAAATTTGCTATTGACAGTCATCTGGGTAAAAGGGGTGGGTTATATAACATATATATCTTAGTTATATACCCCTACCCTTTTACCCACCTATCCACCCCATCAAGCTACATCCTCAATAATAATATTGGGATAACCGTCTGATTTAATACGGTATTGCTCTTTCAATGCCTTATTTGCTTTGACCTTTTTCAATCCATATAAATCCATAATCTCATTAAGACTACGTTTAATCTGTGTTTCAGTAACTTCATATCTATATTTATTGCCAAGAATATAGACAACTTCCTTTTCAGTGCAATATCCTTTTCGCTGGATACACTGTAATATAATCTCGGAAATCTTCAAAGTACGCTCATCACTGGCTTTAGTGGTAGAACGGTCTACAATCTCACCATATTCATTCTTCTTTTTCTTATACTGCGGATATATGAAAGCTGCCACATCGAATCCTTCAGAACGGTAGAACATATCAAATGATACTCCGGCAATTCTATAGCCTTTTTCCTTCCATCTGACACCGTTATTCTCAATCGTGCTTAACTGCTGAATTACCCATGATGGAATTGCATAGAAACTAACATGATTACCCTGTCTTTTATCAGTACCGGAATATTTAATTGCCTTGAATAATAGTTCTTTTGGGATTTGTTCATCATCAAGAATACGGATCAGATCATGGTAAATCAGCATCTTTATGTATTTGCTCACTTTATCAATCTTTTTCTGGCTGTTACCTTTTCCCAGATAATCCGCTAACTTCTTATTCGTCACAAAGAATACAATTTCTCCATCATCATTAGAGAATTTTTCACTGTAGACATTATTCCTTGCAATAGAAAGCATCATAAGAAATGTATCTTTCGCATATTTGATATTCTTATCAGCCTGTGGACACAATTCTTTAAACTTATTCAGCGTAATATTGCTTATCATAAGGTCAATATTTTCTCTCTGTTCTATGCTCCATTGGGATTCTTTGATTGATAGGTTGTAGATATTCATGATAAATTGGATTGCTTTGTATTCAGACTTAAAATCGCCCAATAATTCAATTAACTGCTTGATATTCAGTGTGAGATTTTCAGAACAACACCTATATTTCTGTACGCCATTTTGCGTAGTGAATATATTTGCAGATGGATTATGGTCATCATGCAATACACAACAAAATGACCTCGGATCGTCTATGTCAATCAGTTCCGCTATATCCAACTCGGAATAGATATAATCCCAAAACTCATTTTTATTCTCAAATTCTATCGGATCATGTGCTAATACCTTGCGCAGATACTCAATATCATGTTCTTTGATTGCTTTTACATTCAGATTTTCATATGTAGGACGCTCTTTTACAGTATCAGTATCTTTATTTTTGATACCAGCAGCAGTGCTGTCCTTTTTCTTCTTTGATTTCGGCTTTGCATTGGAAATATACTGTTCAAAATCATCATTCCAGTATTTTTCTATGATGGATTCAGCATTTATCCTTGTATCATAATCAGGATATAATACTGTATACCCTTTACCGCCGAAAAATAGTCTGTCACGGTTAAAACATACTTCATCAATACCGCCGATAGTTCCCATAAGCGTAGCCTGTAACTTATCCCTAATATTTCCGTCTGTAATTACTGTATCATTACAGAATATCATGCGGAATTTATGATGTTCCTCTTTGTGGCTGAATGTCGTATACATAAAACATGGTGTAATTCCAAGAGAAATAACTTTATTATAGGCTTCTTCTATCCTTATGCCATCGTCAAAATCAAGACCAAATAATTGTTGTTCTATCCAGTTTTCAGCTTTATTCCCTCCTGCTAATACTCCCGGCTTAAATGATGCCCCATGAACTAAAGCATCTGCCAAATTTTCAATCGTAATATTTACTTGTGTCAAACTTTTCTGTACCCATCCACACTGTTTACCTTGTGGCTTATCTTTGAATCTGTGGTTAAAGTACATACATTTTATGTCATTACCCATTGAACCTCCTAAATTACCAGAAATTCAAGAAATATATTTTAGAAGTTTACCAAAATACTCGTACCTTGATTAGTAAAAATTCAGAAATGTTAAGTTTTAATTTTTTGCATCACAAAAAGGGCTGAACATTTCATTCAGCCCTTTATATCAATGGGTCTTAAAACTTTTAAGTTCCCTGTTGATTTATTTTTCTTTATTCAGTTTTTATCATCATATATTGGAATTATTGTGTAGATACACACAATCGACATAGTTAATAGTAGAATTTCTTGAATTTTGGTATTTTCAAAAATATTTTGATTGCCCTATAATGGGAATTATTTATCTCTCAGCGGACACCACTTAGGGCTTGTTTTGGGTGGATGATCCACACCCAAATTCCCCATATCGTTAATCCTGTCTTCATGATCACAATAATAATTCTTATATGTAATATCATACATTTTCACAAATTGACATTCGGCGCAATGCGGCACTCTATTCATCTATGTATCATCCTCTCTTTCTTATACTCTTACCGAAAATCCTTTACTTTTCAGATAATCAACCGCCAGTTTCAAAAGTTCCCCATTATTTAAAGTTTCATCCATAGTATCATCCCATACATGAGGTTTGTGATTAACAGATAATCCTCCGTGTGTACCTGTATTTGCGAAAGTTGCCACTTCAAAACCAGTTGCATCTACATAGTTATTCATGCTCTCATAGTCAATGTACACACTTGCTCTTATGCCGCCTCTGTATGGCTCTGCATCAACTTTTACTGCTGATCGCAAGAAATCTTCTGTCCTTCTGTAATATTCCGGCTTCCATCCCTGATAATAGTCCAATATAAAATAATTCAATGTTTCATATACATTATCTGCTAATTTATTTACCATATTTAACATTGTAGGCTGTAATGCTTTTGCTAAATCATCCATATTACTTATGTGTTTTGCCATTTTTTCTTTCCTTCCCATATGCTTCAATTACAAATAAAACCGCTGCATTATACTTTTTTTTATTTGTTTTAAAACCTTTAAAATATACTCGATAACCTGCTTCTATATATTCATCATTCAAGTTTTTTTCATGTAAAAAATAGATTGTGCCATCTAAATCATTTTGAATATATCCATATCCTTTATCTCTGTAATATTTCGTTACTACTCCATACATTTAACAATATTTTAGTTCCTCTCTTTCTCGCAATCAGTTTTTATTCTTCTGGCATATATCCGCTTTTCTTTAAAATATCCATCTGCTGTTTGCTGAATGGTAACTTTTCTAATCCATAAATACCGTTTTCAATATTCTTAATCAAAAGCCTGTTCATAACATCACCCAAAAGATTATTACGTCTTATCCTTAGTTTGGTATATGGTGGATTACCACCCTCTTTATTACACCTTGGAAGATTATAAAAAAGTCGTGTCTTTACTTCCGGTATAATTGTTCCTACTTTTGTAATCTGTACCCTTTCACCTGATAATAATGCTTTTCGGCATTCATCCATGTACATATTCAAAATGTTCTCAATAATCCTTTTATCGTAAACATTATCTTTTCTGTCTGATATGCGCTTTGCCATTTTATAAGCTGATAACGCTTCTGTCCCTTTTACTCTTGCCATTGCTTTTGTTTCTCCTTTCTGCCATTTGCCAATGAAATATGCTTTTCATGTTATCTGTAATATAATACCTTTTCTGACGCTCTATGAGGCTCATATAACCGTTTTAGGCAAGATTGTGTCCATTTCCTCACTAAATATATTCAGGCACTAAAATAAGCCCACTATCAATCATATTTCTATAACCGATAATGGACTTATTCAGATGTCCAATATTCATTTATGGGTATTCCTATTCGCACCAAACTCTTTTATGTGGTTACTACACAACTACACAATCACTACACAAATTTGCTATTGAAATACATGGACTTGTATAGAGATATATGCTACTTTGAACTTGCTCAAACATTGATTGTATAAGGCTTTATAGAGATACATGAAGATATATAAAAATACATGAAAACAGCACTCAAATTACGATGCCTAGTTTCATAATCCTTCTTTCTCCATTCTGCCCTTTTCCGGCATTTTTTAGTACTTCCTTTTATCTTTCAGTTCTCCGAATAAAGCTTTATAATTTTCATACCGCTTTTTGTGTATCCCGCCGCTTTCCACCGCCCGCTTCACTTCACAATCCGGTTCATTGATATGGACGCACCCCTGAAAACGGCATTTATCTTCGAAGGGCTTAAACTCGGGATAATACTCTTTCAGCTCGTCTTTCTCCAGATCGAACATCCCAAGAGAACTAAACCCCGGCGTATCCATAATGAACGTATCCCTGCCTATCGCGATCAGCTCGGAATGCCTTGTAGTATGTTTTCCCCTTGCGATCTTTTCGCTGATCTCGCCCGTATCCATTTTAATCTCCGACTGAAGTTCATTGATAATGGAGGACTTCCCCACGCCGCTGGGTCCTGCGACCACCGTAGTCTTTCCCTCTAATACGCTTATCAGTTCCTCCATCCCCCGCTTTTCTTTCACGCTGACAAACAACACCCTGCAACCGCTTTTTTTATAAACGGCCGAAAGGTTATCCGCCTCCTCTTTTGAAGAAAGATCCGTCTTATTAAAACAGATCATACAAGGTTTTTGCTGCCTGCCCATCATAAGCAGAAAACGGTCCAAAAGGTTCAGGTTCGGCTCCGGTCTCGTAACCGCAAAGATTACAAGAGCCTGATCGATATTCGCCACCGCAGGACGGATCAGTTCATTCCTTCTCGGCAGTATTTTTTCGATATTGCCTATCCTGTTTTCCCTGTCAAGGAGGACGATATCCACATCATCCCCCACAAGCGGCTTTTTGTGATCCTTCCTAAAGATTCCCTTGGCTTTACATTCATAAATAATACCGTCCGCCTGTTCCTCTTCTTTTACATAGACGTAATAAAAACCGGCAATTCCTTTTACGATCTTTCCCTGCATAGCTTTAACCTGCCCCGTCATTGCTCCTGTACAAATTCAATCGGCCTTGTAAACGACTTATCCTGACTCGTTCCCGGCACCGTGGTCGTTTCTCCCGTATCCGGATTAGTAATCGTCGTCGGTTCCGTTGTCACGGTATAAGCAAAAGTTACCGTTCCGCTTGCCGCCGAAATTCCGGTAAAGTTTACGGGAACAGGGAAAGTGCTCGTGGTCGTCCCCCAGATTTCTCTCCCGTCGGACGTGGTAATGGCAATCCTCACTTCGATGCCGTCCCTGTAATCCGGATCTTCTTCTGCAGTAGGCGCCGCTATGCTGCCGTTATAACTGTAAGTCTTCGCTTTCGGGCCGATGCTCAGTCTCATATCCACCACCGTTCCCGCATCCACATAAGAACCTACCGAATAACTCTGATAACAGATCAGGCCGTTTAATGCCGCGTCTTCGTTATTGACCTCCGTTACCGATCCCGGCGTCAATCCCGACTCAATCAGGGAAATCGTGGCATCTTCTTCATCCAGACCTATGACGTTGGGAACCCTGACCTTAGTTTCTTCCGCCCCCAGACTCACTCTTACGGTAACCGCCGAACCGCTGGGCGCTTTTGAACCGGCTTCCGGTGTCTGGGAGATCACGTTGCCCTTTTCCACCTCCGAAGAATAGCTTTCCATCTTCGTCGCCACAAACCCTTTCTGATCCAGAGCGGTCACTGCCTCCGCATAGGAAACGCCCACCACGTTCGGCACCTCCACGCCTTTTACCCCGGCGCTGACCGTCACTACGACTGTGGTATTCACATCTACTTTAGTACTTGTGGAAATATTGGCGCTGATCACGACTCCTTCTGTCACGGAATCCGATTCCACATAAGTAAATTCCGGTTTCAGGCCCAGCTTCGTCAGTTCCGTCCTTGCCTCTTCCAACGTCATCCCGATGACGTTGATCATCTCCACCTGCTCCACTGTGGTCTGCTCTTCCACCGTACTGCTGCTCTCTTCTTCGGTCGTTTTATTATTGTCAAAAGAAAAAATACCGACCGTCTTTCCCACAAGAAATAAAATGATACCGCCGATCAGCACCGCCGCCACGATTGCAAGGATCGTAGTCAGTTTCTCCATCTTAGGATCATAGTCCTCCTCGTAATCCTCCTCGTCGTACTCGCCGTCTTCTTCCTCATCGTCGTACTCGTCTTCTACCTGACTGCGCAGACGCATCGTATCCTCCATATACTCTCTGCGCTCGGACTGGCGTTTGATCTGCTGCATATCCCTGTCGGAGATAAACTTAGTGCTGGCCTCCTCGTCCGGATCGGACACCTTTACAAAATCCTCATCCGGCGTGATCAGCGCTTTTTTCAAATCGTCTATCAGTTCCGCCATAGACTGGTACCGCCTGTCGGGGCTTTTCTGACAGCATTTAAATACGATCTGCTCCACGGATACCGGAATTTCGGAAATATAATCTCTCGGGGAAGGCATCTCTTCCTGAATATGTTTGATTGCGATGGCTACTGTCGTTTCCCCGTTAAAAGGCACGCGCCCTGTCAGCATTTCAAATAAAGTAATGCCTAGAGAATAGATATCGCTCTTCTCGTCGCTGTAGCCGCCCCTTGCCTGCTCCGGCGACGTATAATGTACGCTCCCCATCACATTGGAGGTAATGGTATTGCTGGTCGCCGCCTTGGCAATACCGAAATCCGTTACCTTTACCTTCCCTTCTTTGGAAATAATGATATTTTGCGGTTTAATATCTCTGTGAATGATATGGTTATTATGTGCCGCCTCGATCCCCATCGAGACCTGAATCGCAATGCTGACTGCCTCTTTCACGGAAAGCCTTGCTTTCTTTTCGATATATTTCTTTAGCGTGATCCCTTCCACAAGCTCCATCACGATATAATAGATACCGCTTTCTTCCCCTACGTCATACACGTTCACGATGCTCGGATGCATCAGCCCCGCCGCCGCCTGCGCCTCGATCCGGAACTTGGAAACAAAATTTGCATTTTCGGAAAATTCCTGCTTCAGCACCTTCGTCGCGACAAAACGGTTCAGCTTATGATCTTTTGCTTTATATACATCAGACATACCGCCGGTTCCGATTTTTTCCAAAATCTCGTAGCGGTCTCCTATTATCATTCCAATTTTAATCATTCCTAATCTCCATTCCAATATGGTCCGCGAAAGGCTCGATCAGAATCACACTGATATTATCCTGCCCTCCATTGTTGTTCGCTGCCTTTACCAATTCCTGCGCCTTTTCAACAATATCCCGCTGACCGTTCAAAATCATACGGATTTCTTCATCCTCCAACATATTTGTCAGTCCGTCCGAACACATGAGGATAATATCCCCTTCATTCAATTCTACGTCAAAAAAATCGATCTCCACCGTATCGCTTGCACCTACGGCACGGGTAATAATGTTTTTATCCGGATGGTTCCTTGCCGTCTCCTGATCGATGCCTCCCATGCGCACCATTTCCGCCACTAAAGAATGATCTTTTGTGATTTGTGTGATCCTATCGTTTATAATATAGAGACGGCTGTCTCCCACATTTGCCACCTTCAGATATTTTCCAAAGCAGGTAGCTACCACCACCGTAGTCCCCATTCCGTCAAAAGCCGCGTCCTCGGTGGCTTTTTTACGGATATGGCTGTTTGCCTGCGCAATGGCTTTCTCCAATATGATGACAGGATTTTTTTCAAAGGACTGTTCGATCTGGGAGCATATCGTCTCAACCGTATACTTGGACGCATAGTCTCCCGCCTTATGTCCGCCCATTCCGTCCGCCACGATAAAAACATTCGGCAGATTCCCGATAGGCATTTCCGATGTATAAATATAATCCTGATTCAGTTTTCTTCTTTTTCCAATATCTGTTATGGAAAACGTCTTTAACACCGTTTTTTCCTCCCGATAAGCCTTTCCCTTTGTATTTTGCGGTCAGGCCTGCATTTTATATCTTCTTCGTAATTGTCCACAGGCGCCGTCTATATCTCTGCCCATTTCCCTTCTAATAGTAACATTTATTTGGTATTTTTCAAGTTTATTTTTAAATGCATACACACTTTCCCTGTCGGATTCCACAAAATCGCGCTCTGCTATTGGGTTTACAGGGATCAGATTTACATGGCAGTTTTGGCCTTTGATCAACGCCGCCAGCTCGTCGGCGTCCTGCAGACGGTCGTTCACGCCTTTTACAAGGCTGTATTCAAAAGTAATCCTTCTTCCCGTCTTTTCAAAATAATATGCGCACGCCTCCATCAGTTCATCCAGACCGTATTTTAAAGCGACCGGCATCAGTTTCCGTCTCTTTTCATCCGTAGTGGCGTGAAGGGAAAGAGCAAGGGTAATCTGAAGCCCTTCTTGTGCAAGCTGCTTCATCTTTGGCACAATGCCGCAGGTGGAGACGGTCACGTTCCTTTGGCTGATATGAAGCCCGTTTTCATCCGTCAGAAGCCTGATAAAAATAAGCAGATTTTCATAATTGTCAAGAGGCTCCCCGGTTCCCATGACTACCACGTTGGACACCCTCTCTTTTGTAAGAAGACTGACCCCATAGACCTGTTCCAGCATCTCTGCGGGCATCAGGGAACGTTCCAGACCGTCTAAAGTCGAAGCGCAGAACTTACAGCCCATGCGGCAGCCCACCTGAGAAGAAATGCAGACCGAATTGCCGTGTTTATATTTCATCCACACGCTTTCCACCACATTTCCGTCATCCAGTTCAAATAAAAACTTTTTGGTTCCGTCTATTTTGGATTCCTGTATCCGCACCGCGTCCAGCGTCGTATAAAGATAACGCTCCCCGCATGTTTTCCGAAATTCTTTGGAAAGATTGGTCATCTCCTCAAACCCTCTTGCCATTTTAATATGCATCCACTCGTAGAGCTGTTTTGCCCGAAAAGGCTTCTCGCCCATTTGGGCCATCTCCCTTTCCAGTTCTTCCAACGTCAATGACTTGATATCTTTCTTTTCCATACCCTTTTCCTTCTATGTAATTCGTACCTGTAACGCCTATCCGGCCGCTTATATCCTTCTGAATCTTGCGATAAAAAAGCCGTCGCTTTCATGAATCCCCGGCAAAAGCTGGAGAGATCCCTTCTCCGTCTCCCTGCTGCAAAGACACTCCGGCAGATACGGCTGCAGCGACTCTGCCCGGAAAGGATAATTTCCTGTAATGTAAGCCGCCATATCCTGATTTTCTTCTTTATGGATTGTACAGGTACTATAGACCAGCACGCCGCCCGGCTTGACATACCGCCACACTGTATCCACAATGGCACGCTGCAGCACGACGATCGACCTTAACGACTCTTCGCTCACCCGGTATTTGATATCCCTCTTTTTTCCTAAAATACCGAGTCCCGAGCAGGGGGCGTCCAAAAGCACTACATCCGCGCTCTCTACGGAATCCGGATCCGGATCCAGCGCGTCCTGCACCTGAATCTTTACCTGCTCTTTTTTCATGCGTTCTTTATTATCCCGAAGCAGCGCCGCTTTTTTTTCCGATACGTCTCTTGCCAGAACCAAGCCTTCCGGCCCGGTCTTGCAGGCGGCATGAAAACTTTTACCTCCGGGCGCCGCGCACACGTCCAATACGGTGTCTCCCGGACTGATGCCCGCCGCTTCTACCGCCAGCATGGAACTGATATCCTGTACTGTGATCTTTCCCTTGCGAAACGCCGAAAGCCTGTGAAGCCCCTCTATCCCCTGTACCGTCACCGCATAAGGAAGGTAAGGATGTGGCCGCACTTCTTTTGTTTCCTTTTCCAGTTCGGCAAGCGCCTCTTCTTTTTCCGCAGCCCCCAAAGTCTCGTCGATCCTTAAAGTAACAGGATGGATCTCCAACAATCCTTTTAAGATCTTTTCCGTCCGTTCTGCCCCGTATTCGCCGTCCCACATCTCTACGATCCATTCCGGGCAGGAATAGAGTACGGACAACGCCTTCACCGGCTCCTTTTGTCTGTCCGGATAAGCAATGCCGTCTTTTTGTCTTATCACGTTTCGCAGTACGCCGTTCACAAACCCTTTCAAACCATGAAATTTTCTCTTCCCCGCAAGTTTGACCGCTTCGTTGCAGGCCGCGCTGTCGGGTACGGCGTCCATGAACAGGATCTGATATACGCTCATCCGCAGAAGATTCCGTATGAGAGGTTTCATTTTCCTTACCGGCACTTTGGAAACAGAGTCGATCACATAATCGAGCTGTATCTGCCTCTCAATCGTCCCCTCGGTCAAACGCTTCATAAACGCCTTATCCTGTCCGCTCATATAGTCATACTTTTCCAGAACCTGACCGATCACTCTATGGCTGTATTCCTTTCCCGACGTGATCTCCGCCAGCATATCCAAAACCAGTTCCCTTGTATTTTCCACTTCTGTTTTCCTTTCCCAATGTGCCTGCACCCATCTTCATGATTCCGTTTCGCTTAGACATTATCCTGTTTAATGACAGTCTGCATAACTTATTAGCAAAAGCTGTCCTGATGTCTAATCGTTTCTGCGGTTTCCGAAAATAAGGATCAGACGGAGAAGCTGCAAAACGGCCGCCGCCGCTGCCGCCACATAAGTAAGCGCCGCCGCGCTTAACACCTTTTTACACTGTCCGTTCTCCTCCCCGCGTAAAATCCCCTGCTCGGCCAAAAGCTTTACCGCCCTGTTAGAAGCGTTAAACTCTACCGGAAGGGTAATAAGCTGGAACAAAACGGAAAGGGCAAACACCCATATCCCAACCTCTATCAAAAACTGCCCGAAAAAAAGTCCCAAAAGAATGATCGGGATACCGAACCGGCATCCAAAATTGGCAAGGGGGACAATGGCGCTCCTGATCTGCAAGGGCGCATAGCCTTCTTTATGCTGCATGGCATGGCCGCATTCATGCGCCGCCACGCCGATTGCCGCTACGGAAGAGGAACCGTATGTGTCGTCCGAAAGCCTCAGCACTTTGTGTCTCGGATCGTAATGATCCGTAAGATTTCCCCTGATATGCTCGATCTGCACATCATAAATCCCCTGAGAGTTTAAAAGCGCCTGCGCCGCTTCCGCGCCGGTCATATTACTGCCGCTCCTGATCCTGTCAAACTTTCTGAACGTGCTTGTTACGCGGAAATTTGCCCAAAGACAGAGCAGGGCGCCGATCAATACGAGAAAATAAGTAGGATCCATATAAAAACCGTAATAACCAAACATCCAAGTAACGAATATTTCCTTTCCAAACATATCGTATTCCTCCATGATTTTCGCTTTGCAAAATCCTATTCTCCACCTAGCATTTCGCCTGCTTCTATTTGATACCCCAGCAGAAACTCTTTTACCGCCATCCTTTTTTTCCCTTCAAGCTGTACGCTTTTAAGCGCCAGCTTTCCGTCCCCCGTATGGACAATCACGCTCGTTTTTGTTACGCTGCAGATCTTTCCCGGCTCGTTTCTTTCCGCCCGCTCTTCTTTCACCACGTCTGCTTCCCATATCTTCCATGTCTTTCCACGGAAAAAAGTATAAGCGCTGGGCCATGGGTTCAGGCCCCGGATCAGCCGTTCCAGCTCTTCCGCGCTTTTGTTCCAGTCGATCAGCCCCATGGATTTTGAGATCTTCCCGACATGGGTGCTGGATTCCTCGTCCTGTTTTTCAGGCTGCAGTTTTCCCGCCTCAATATCGCGCAGGGCCTCTACAATCAAGTCTGCCCCAAGTCCGCTCAATTTATCATACAAACTTCCTCCGGTTTCCTTTTCGTCCAATAAAAGAGAACGTTTTAATAAGATATCTCCGGTGTCTATTCCTTCCGCCATCTGCTGGATCGTCACGCCGCTTTCTTTCTCCCCGTTTATGACTGCCCACTGGATCGGCGCCGCTCCCCGGTATTTCGGCAGCAGGGAGGCATGGATATTGACGCATCCGTATTTGGGCATGGAGAGGATCTCCTTCGGCAGAATCTGCCCAAAGGCTGCCACTACAAAAATATCGGCTGCAAACTTTCTCAGTTCCTCTATCTGCTCTTTTTCCCTCACCTTCACCGGCTGCATCACCGGTAAGCAGTGATCGACGGCGCACTGCTTGACCGGGGAAAACTGTACTTCTTTTCCCCGTCCTTTGGGTTTATCGGGCTGAGTGACCACACATACCACCTCGTGCCCTGCCTGTAGGATCGATTCCAAAGCGCCCACCGCAAAGTCCGGCGTTCCCATAAAAATTACTTTCATTCTCAAACCTCCGTATTCCAGTCACGCCGCCTATTTAAACGGCGGCAGAAAATGTTGAAATTTTTCTTACTCGTCTTCCTCTTCCCCGTCTTCCAGATCGGATACGTTCATCAGCTCGCCTTCTACTCTCTCCACATAAAGATGGCCCTCCAAATGCTCCAGTTCGTGGCAGATGGCCCTTGCCAGAAGCTCGGTCCCTTCTATCTCGTACTCTTCCATATTTTCATTGAGCGCCACCGCTTTCACATAATTCGGCCTTGTCACGATACCCGTTTTACCGGGAACGGACAGGCATCCTTCGTGTCCGGTCTGCTCCCCGTCGCTTTGGATGATCCTCGGATTGATCATGATATAAGGATCCTCTCCCGTCACATCGATCACCACGATCCGCTTTAAGATCCCTACCTGAGATGCCGCAAGCCCTACGCCGTTCGCCTCGTACATCGTATCCAGCATATCCTCGATCAATTCCTTTACTCTCGGCGTCATTTCCTTTACTTCTTTACATTTTTTCGTTAAGACCTCGTCTCCGATCTCCCTGATATTCCTGATTGCCATGTTCTCCTCCTTAAAACGCATGTATGGGATCAAAATCAAACTGTACGGTTTCCCGCTTCAGCTGCATGTCAAACAAAACTTCCTCCAGTTCGTCCTTGATCCGTATCAACTGTGTATACTGCCTTGCCTTTACATAAAACACATAACGGAACATATCGTTGATCCTGCCGATCCCCGCTTTGGCCGGCCCGATCACCGCCGCTTTTGCCTCTCCTTCCTCCGCTATGTTTTTTTGCTCTGCTTTTATCTTTTCCGAAAGCATTTCGGCAAGCTTTTCCCCCCTGTTTTCCTCTGCAGCCGTAATCTGTACCGCCATCATATGGGCGGCTGGAGGGTACAGAAGCATTTCCCTGTAGGCTTCTTCGGCTTCATAAAAAGCTTCATAGTCCTGATTGGCCGCATGGATAATACTGTAATGTCCGGGCTGGTAAGTCTGAATGACCACTTCGCCGGGCAGTTCTCCCCGGCCGGCACGGCCCGCGGCCTGCGTCAGAAGCTGAAACGTCCGCTCTCCCGCCCGGTAATCGTTTGCCGCAAGGGAAAGATCCGCCGCCAATATCCCTACCAGCGTCACATTCGGAAAATCATGCCCTTTCACGATCATCTGGGTTCCCACTAAGATATCCGCCTCCTGATTGGCAAAAGCCGACAAGATCTCTTCGTAACTTTCCTTCTTTCTTGTAGTATCCGCATCCATCCGAAGCACCCTTGCCTCAGGAAACTCCTTTTTCAAAAGCTCTTCTACCTGCTCGGTCCCTGCCCGGAATCCCAAAATATACTTAGAACCGCAGGAAGGGCACTGTTTTACGGAAGGCTGCTCGTAACCGCAGTAATGGCAGACAAGCCTGCCGCCCTTATGCTCCGACAGGGAAATGTCGCAATGGGGACATTTCATTACGAGCCCGCAGGCACGGCAGGATACAAATCCCGCATATCCCCGCCGGTTTAAAAACAGCATGGACTGCTCTTTCCGTTCCAGACGTTCCTGCAGTAATTCTTTTAATTTTACACTAAAAATGGAACGATTTCCACTTTTTAATTCTTCCCGCAGATCCACGGTATGGACGGCAGGCAGGGTTCCTCCTGTCAACCGCTCTTTTAAGGTAAAGAGACGGTACTCCCCGTGCCTTGCCCTATAATACGCCTCCATGGAAGGGGTGGCGGAGCCCAGCACCACGCTCGCGCCATGCATCCTCGCGATCTCTTCCGCCGTTTCCCTTGCATGGTATTTGGGCATAGTCTCGCTTTTATAACTCCCTTCATGCTCTTCGTCGATCAAAATAAGCCCGATCCTTTGAAAAGGGGTAAAAAGGGCGGACCGCGGACCGATGATCACGTCAATATCCCCCTTCTCGGCACGTTCAAACTGATCGAAGCGCTCTCCTTTAGAAAGAGTGGAATTCATGACGGATACCCTGTCCCCGAATCTTTTATAAAACCGCAGAAGGGTCTGATAAGTAAGGGCAATCTCAGGAATCAGCACAATGCAGGCTTTCTTTTTTTGTACCATGCCCTCAATCATTCCCATATAAACTTCCGTTTTACCGCTGCCGGTAATGCCATGGATCAGATAAGTGCCGGTATTCCCTTTTTCATAATCCGAAAGTACGGTATCCACAATGTTCTGCTGGCCGGGGCTCAACCTTTTCTTCTCCGTCTGCTGCCCTTTTATTTTGACCGGATTTCTGTAATAGTTCTCCCTTTGGACTTCAATGATCTTTTGTTTTTCCATTGCCGTTATCGTGGAAGAGGAAATATGCAGCTTGCCGCTGACCAGCGCAAAGGGAAGTTCCTCCGCCTCCGTCAGTTCCTTTAAAAGCCGGTATCTGGCAGTCTGCCTTTTGGCTTTTGCCTGCTCGCATAAAAGAACCGCTTCGCTTTTGTCCACCAGCCTTTTCACCGTCTTTTTTTCCAGCCTTTTCGTCTCTTTTTTCACGGGAAGCACTGTTTTTAGGGCATTGATCATGGTAGAACCATACGTCGTCTTCATCCACCAGGCAAGCCTGATGGCATTGGCCCTTGCGCTGACCGCCCCCTCTTCTATGGCGCTGATCTCCTTTAACTTTTCGGTATCAAATTCCGCCCTGTCGGTGATCTCGATCACATAACCTTTGATCTCTTTGTTTCCCGCCCCAAAGGGCACCCTCACACAGCTCCCAGCCCCGATCTTTTCCCGAAGCGGTTCCGGTATTTTGTACTGGAACGGTCTGTCTACTTTTTCATGGGAAATATCCACAATGATATTGGCGTATTTACCTTCCAACTTCTGTTCTTCCTCTTTCCTCTAAAATCTCCCGGATCAGTTCTCTTTCGTCCATCGGATATTTTACCCCTTTGATCTCCTGATAGTCCTCGTGTCCTTTTCCTGCAAGTACGATGATATCTCCCGGTTCTCCTATTTCAATGGCGTAGGCAATGGCTTCTTTTCTGTCGCAGATCTCTACATAGTTTCCCGTTGTTTTCCCAATGCCTTCTTTGATATCGTCGATGATCGCCTGCGGCTCCTCAAATCTCGGATTATCCGAAGTGATGATCGTCAGGTCCGAAAGTCTGCCGCTCACCTCACCCATCTCGTAACGGCGCATTTTAGAACGGTTGCCCCCGCAGCCGAACAGGCAGATCAGCCGATGAGGCTCATATTCTTTCAAGGTGGACAACAGACTCTCAAGACTCATGGCGTTATGGGCATAGTCGATCATAATGGTAAAATCATCGGATACTTTCACAAGCTCGATACGCCCTTTGACTTTTACTTCCAAAAATGCCTGCCTGATCTTTTCCGTATCCACTCCAAAATGCCGGCACACCGCGATCGCCGCAAGGGCATTATATACGCTGAACCTTCCCGGCGACATTACCTTCACCGGAAAATCCATCAATCCTTTCACATGGAAGCCGACACCGATATGTCCTTTCTCCCGAAGAAGTTCTACCCCTTCCGCACGAAGGTCGGCCTCTTTGCCAAAGCCAAAAGATTCCAAACGGCAGGTATGCCCTTCCGTCACTTTACCGCAGTGCGCGTCGTCCAGATTCACAATCCCCGTTTCACACTGCCGGAACAACAGGCTCTTGCACTCCATATACTCTTCAAAGCTTTCATGCTCGTTAGGGCCGATATGATCCGGTTCTAAATTCGTAAAGATACCGATGTCGAAAACAAAGCCCTGCGTCCGGTGCAGTTTTAACCCTTGGGAAGACACCTCCATGACCACCGTATCCAGTCCGGCGTCCGCCATCTCTTTAAAATACTTCTGTAAAAGATAGGATTCCGGCGTAGTGTTGTCCGCATGGATATGCCTGTCGCCGATCACGACCTCTATCGTGCCTATCAGTCCCACCTTACGGCCTGTTTTCTCCAAAACGGACTTGATCAGATAGGTGGTGGTCGTCTTTCCTTTCGTTCCCGTGATTCCGATCACCTTCAGCCGCTTCGCCGGATGCCCGAAGAAAGCGGCTGAAAGAAAGGCAAGGGCGTAGCGTGTGTCTTCCGTTTGTATCACCGTTACCTCTCCGTCCGCCTGCACCGGATCCGAAACGACCAAAGCCGCCGCTCCCTTTTCCACTGCCTCCTTTATAAATTCATGCCCGTCAAAGTTAGCGCCTTTGATGCAGACAAACAGACATCCTTTCACGATCTTCCTTGAATCATATACAAGCTCGGTGATCCCGGTATCCACGTTTCCTTTCACACATCGATAGGTGATTCCCTCCAACAGTTCTTTTAATACTGCCATCTCGTCCATGCCCCTTCCCTTTCCGATACTATACTTACATCATCTAAACTAAGATAACATAGCTATCCCGATTTTTCAACTGCCGCTCCTTGCTGAAAATCTTAACCATTACGTTTCATTTTCTTTTAATATTTTTTTAATACTTTAGAGTTTTCTTTATAAAATCTTCGTACTTTGAACACAATTTAAACACATTTACTGCTTATAGTATTAGGTAGATAGTTGATGAACTCACTATCTCCCCCCTCATAAGAAATGAGAGCCCCCGGTTTTCCCACCGGGGGTTCTTGCTTTTATTTATAATTCTGCATTACAATTTGTATGCTCCTTTTCCCCATATATTCATGAAAAGAAGGATAGTAGGCTATAAAAATGCTTTCCCGCTGTCTGTAATACGCGCCGAACGTTTCCACGTCGCCGAAATACGTCATCTCATATTCCTTTCCGAAACCGTCCCTGATCTTATATCTTCCTACGTTTTTATTTTTGCCTAAAATCTGTTCTCCTAAAACAACAATATCCTTCTGCGCAAAAACGGGCTTAGGGTTTCCTACGCCGAAAGGCTCGAGTTTTTCCAATTCTTCTACAAACTCCATCGTTACATAAGATAAAGGCAGCGCGATATCAATATGTACCTTTTCCTCCATGTCTTCCGGCGTAAGCGTACAGGCGTCGTTGATCTCTTTTCGGAAAACGTCTATATTTTCTTCCCTCATGGAAAGCCCCGCCGCCATTTTATGGCCGCCGAATTTCGTAAACAGACGGCTGCATTTGCTCATCTGCTCGTACATATGATATTCTTCAATGGACCGGCCCGATCCCTTCACGTCCTCCTCGCCTCTCGTCAGCACGAAAGCAGGTCTCCCGTATTTTTCCCTGACTCTGCCCGCTATGATGCCTGCCAGACTTTCATGGCATTCGGGTAAAAACAGCACCAGTACCTTGTCGTTCTTTAACGCAGTATGTTCCACTAAGTCCGCCGCCTGTAAAAGCCCTTTTGCCGTCAGTTCTTTTCTTGCCTCATTTAACTCTTTTAACCCGGAAGCAAGATCCATTGCCTTTGCTTTGTCCGTTTCCATAAGAAGTTCCAATGCCCTCGCCGCCGTATCCAGCCTGCCCGTAGCGTTCAGACAGGGCCCTGTCACAAATCCGATATGATAAGGCGAAAGTTTTTTCCCAAGCAGGCCGTTCACGGAAAGCAACGCCTTAAGCCCCGTATTTTTACTATGTTCCATAAGCCGCAGTCCCGCTTTTACGAACAGCCGGTTTTCATCCTTTAACTCCATCACGTCCCCGACGGTGGCAAAAGCGGCAAATTCCAAAAACTCCTCTTCTAAGGCTTTCCATTCTTCTTTTCCGCCGCTCCTCATAAACAGCGCCGTCACCAGTTTATATGCCACTACCGCGCCGCATATGCCCTTAAACGGGTACGGGCAGTCCTCTCTCTTAGGGTCGACGACTGCTGCAGCCGGAGGCAAAAGATATTCCTTTTCTCCTTCCTTCTTTGTAAAAGGAATTTCATGGTGATCCGTTACGATAGTTGTAAGCCCCATACGGTTGCCGTAAGCGATCTGTTCCGCCGCCGCTATCCCGTTATCGCAGGTGACGATCGTCCTGATCCCCTCCGAAGCCGCCTCTTCTATCAACGCCTCGTTTAGTCCGTAACCGTCCTTTATCCTGTGGGGGATCGCCGCATCCGCATCCGCTCCCAGCGCCCGAAAACCTTTTACAAGGATATATGCCGCACAGATACCGTCGATATCATAGTCTCCGATCACCCGGATCCGTTCGCCGCTTTTTATCTTCGGGATCAAAATACTGACCGCTTTCTCCATATCCTGTAAAAGAAAGGGATCATACTGCCCGTTTATACCGCCGTTCAAAAACCGGTCGATCTGTTCCTCTTCTATCACATCCCTGTTTCTTATCAGTCTTGCCAATATCGGTGAAATGCCGAACTTACCCGCTATTTTTTCAAAATCAGCCTTCTTGGCCGCCACAAACCACTGTGCCATCCGCCTTCTTCTCCTTTTGTACCGGTCTTTCCAAAAAAGAAAAGCCGCCAACCGGCAGCCTTTCTTTTTTATTATCGTTTCCGCTATACCGTCTTCGGTACCGACGCCGCAGACGGCATAACACATATCATATCTATTTTTTCGCCGCCTGCTTCTTCGCAAATTTTGTCCTGAGCACATACCACAACGCTCCGGTCACACATACGGAAGAATACGTTCCGCATACGATACCTACCATCAACGGCAGCGCAAATTCACGGATCGAGCTTACGCCCATTACATACAGCACCGCTACCATAATAAAAGTTGTCAGCGAAGTAAATACGCTTCTGGAAAGGGTCTTGGTAATACTTCTGTCCACCACTTCGACCAGATCGTCTTTCTTTCCCATCAGGGAAAGGTTTTCACGGATACGGTCGAAGATAACGATGGTCGCGTTTACAGAATAACCTACGATCGTCAGCATACACGCGATAAAAGTACTGCTGACGGAAAGCCTTACCGCCGCATAGAATGTGAGTACTACCAATACGTCGTGCAAAAGCGCGATCACACTGCTGGCGCCAAACCGGATATCTTTAAACCGGAACCAAATATAGATCAGCATACAGACTGCCGCAACGATCACTGCGATCAAAGATTCCGAACGCATTTCCGAAGAAATGGTGGAACTGATATTTTCGGCGGTGATCTTCGCTTCGTCCACGCCGTAATTCGTCACCAGAACATTTACCAGCTCGTCTCTCTCCGACACGTTCAAAGACCTTGTCTTAAAGATCACCTCGTTAGTCCCTTCGATCTTCTGCGTCTGTACGTTTCCGTCCCCCGTAATCTCTTCGATCAGGGGCACAATATTGGCATCAATGTCCTCAATCGTCATATTTTCGTTAAACGCAACGTTTGTCGCCGTACCGCCTTTAAATTCCAGACTGAAATTCAAAGCGTCGTTGCCTCCTGCCGCCTGTATTCCCATAATGACAAACCCTGCAAGCACACAGACAGCCGAAAATGCGAAAAAGATCTTTCTCTTGGAAAGGAAAGCGATCGTTTTATGCTCTTTCGCCACGCCAAACAGTTTCGGACTCTTACATCCGAGCGTGTAAAACGCATTTAACAGCAATCTGGTTACAACTAACGACGTAAACAGGGAAATCACAATACCCAAAGCCAGCGTGTAAGCAAAACCTTTTACGGAACCGGAACCAATCAGGGCAAGTACCGCCGCTGCGATCAGCGTCGTGATATTGCCGTCGATGATGGCCGACAACGCTTTGTCAAATCCGATCTTCATGGCGGAACTTACCGTTTTTCCGGTCGCCAGTTCTTCCCTGATCCTTGCAAAGATGATCACGTTAGCATCCACCGCCATACCGATGGAAAGAATGATACCCGCAATCCCCGGCAGCGTCAGGGTAATATCAAATCCGTATAAAAGAACCACGATCACCGCCACATATAATAACAGCGCCAAAGAAGCCGCAAATCCCGGCAGTAAATATACCGCTATCATAAAAATGATCACAATGACAAGTCCGATGGCTCCTGCTTTTAAACTGGTGGAAATGGCTTCGGAACCGAGCTGCGCGCCAACCACTTTAGAATGCAGCTCTTCCAGTTCCAGTTTCAGGCCGCCGATACGGATCGTGGATGCCAGCTGCTCGGCACGCTCGTAAGAACCCATACCGTTGATTTCCGCCGTACCGTCCGTAATCACAGCGCTCACTCTGGGCGCGCTCACTACTTTTCCGTCATAGTAAATAGCGATTGTTTCTCCCGCTTCATAAGCGGTCTTTGTTGCTTCCGCAAACTTCACCGTTCCCTCGTCCGTCAGATTAAGCTGTACCACAAAATCACTGGCGCCCATCTGATCCGCTCTGGATCCCGCCTGTGCGTTTTTAACGTCGATCCCGTTCAGTATGATGGAACCGTCCGCCTCGATCTCTTCGATCGGCCTGTTCAGCACATAGGTATAATCTATCTCGCCCGTCGCTTCGTTGGCCTGCATGGAATAACTATAGTTATCGTTCCCTTCCCCGTCCTTTTGCCTGATAAAGTAAAGAGAACCGGGCTTTCCAAGCTCTTCTAAAATAGCGTTCGCGTCGGATACTCCGGGGATCTCGATATTGATACGGTCATCCCCTTCCTGATAAACCTGCGCCTCGGTACTGTAATTATACACACGCTGCTGCAGCTTATAAATCGTATCGCTCATATCGGCGCCGTCAGGCTTTTCTTCCCCGACTACCTGATAAGTGATACTTACGCCGCCGGCAAGGTCAAGCCCTAAATGAATACTGGAAGCTGAACCGGCTTTATTTTCGCCGAACCCTTCTACCGCCGTATAAGTGCAAAGTCCAAGCAGAAGTACAAAGGCGATGATCACCGCCACGCTCCTAAGTTTCTTGTTTTTCATTCTTATCCTTTTCCTCCTTCTATTCCGCCATTGCCGCTTTTATCATGATCGCACATTCTACGCGTTTCTTCTGCAGTTCACAGCCAATATCGTATACGTCGTTGATACTGCCTGTGAAATGATAGGAATTTGCCGCGCAGCCTCCGCTGCAATAAAATTTGGCAAAACATTTTTTACATTTATCCTTTGCATAGACATTGCAGCTTTTAAATGCGCCGCAGATCTCCTGCTTTGTGATCCCTTCCTCCACATTGCCCAGCAAAAATTCTTCCATCCCGACAAACTGGTGGCACGGGTAAAAGTCGCCCCAGGGCGTCACCGCCAGATATTCCGTCCCCGATCCGCATCCCGAAAGACGCTTGGCCACACAGGGCCCACCTTCTAAATCTATCATAAAATGGAAAAAATTAAAACCTTTTCCTTCTTTTTTTCGTTTTACCAGTTCCGCCGCCAGTTTATCATACTCGGCCAAAAGCTTGGGAATATCCTCTTTTTTAAGGGCGTACTCTTCCTCCGGCGGCGCCACCACCGGTTCTACGGAGATCTGTTCAAAACCCAGATCGGCAAGATGCAGTACATCCTCGGCGAAATCCAAATTCTCATGGGTAAAGGTGCCCCGCACATAATAATTGGTCTGTTCCCTGCTCCGCGCGGCTTTTATAAACTTCGGCACGACCGTGTCATAACTTCCCTGACCGCCCCGGAAGGGACGCATTTTATCATGGACTTCCTTTCTTCCGTCGATACTGAGAACGAGGTTTCCCATCTCTTTATTGGCAAATTCCAAAATATCGTCGTCCAGTAACACGCCGTTTGTCGTCAGCGTAAACCGGAACTTTTTATGGTGCGGCTCTTCCAGACTTCTGCCGTAGGCCACCAGATCTTTTACTACCTGCCAGTTCATAAGGGGTTCCCCGCCAAAAAAATCCACCTCTAAATTGACCCGGTTTCCCGAATTGGCAACTAAAAAATCCAGTGCTTTTTTTCCCACCTCAAAGCTCATAAGCGCCCGTCTGCCATGATATTCCCCTTCCTCTGCAAAACAGTATTTGCAGGCAAGGTTACAGTCATGGGCAATATGAAGGCAAAGCGCCTTGACGACGGTCTGTCTGTTTTTAAAATCAAAAATATAATCCTCGTATATGTCTTTTGCAAAAAGCTGGCCCTGCTTTTCAAGTTCTAATACTTCCTCCACAGCTTCCTCAATCTGTTCCTGTTGATAGGGAAGACCGCCGCAGTTGATCACCGCCGCCTTTACGGTCGCCGGGTCTTTGATGTCCTCCTCCACTAACGGCTCTATCAGCGGAATCATATTATACACGATATCGTCTACCACATGGACTGCACCGCTGTTTACGTCCATGACAATATTATACCCGTTATTTTTATACTGGTGTATCACAATTTCAATCCTCTCTTTTCACCCGTTACGGTTTTTGACCTGCTCCGGTCTTGTCCTCTTTCTTACGAAGGGACAAGTGCCAACCGGGCACACCACAAATAAGCAGCGACGCGAAATCGCTGCTTATAAAAATCTCATATACATCCGGCTTTTGCCTATCTTGCCTTTTCACAGCTCTGATTGCCAACGGTACAGGACGTCTTGCATGCAGACTGGCAGGATGTCTGGCACTCTCCGCAGCCGCCTTTTTTCATAGATTCTTTTAAATCTCTTGTGTTTAATGTTTTGATATGCTTCATCACATTGCCTCCTTATGTTCATTAAGAATTGCATCTATAACTACTGTAGTATAGCATAGTTTTTCTGTTTGGAAAAGTATTTTTTTAGATCCGGACCACGATCCGGACCACGATCCTGCTCCGGTCTGTTATTTTGGCTTACCGCTTCAACTTAGCATACCGCCGAGCATGCCGCTGCCTCCGCAGATAAACAGCGTGGTTATCCCTCTGCCGAATATATCCTGAAACGAATGTTTCACCGAAAGACTTATCCCTAAAAGGACAACAAAGTACAGCACGCCGACTAACAGTCCCCACAGATACTTGTTTTTTGCCTCCGTTTTTCCTGTGATAAAACCGGCAAAAAAACAGCTTACGGCATAGATCAGGATGATGCCGATCCTTACGGTCCCCTCTTTTAGCTGCATTTTATATAAAAACATAGAAAGTATCATAAGAAGCGCCGCCGTAATTATGTATGCAAACAAAAGTTTTTTTAATATGGAAAGACTTTTCTCCAATACAGTTCCTCCGATTTATTTTCTATATATATATTCTTAACAGAATGATAACTTGACAATCACTTTCACATATTATAAGATTTCGTTAAAATACATAAATAAGGAGTTGATTTTATCTTGGATACCTCTGGTGTCATACAATTGATCTCACTGTTACTGCTGCTGATACTTTCCGGCTTCTTTTCCTCTGCCGAAACGGCGCTGACAACGGTGAACAAAGTCCGTATCCGTTCCCTCGTGGAGGAGGGAAATAAAAGAGCGGCAACCACACAGAAAATTTTGGACCGCTATAGTAAAATGCTGAGTACGATCCTGATTGGCAACAACATCGTCAATATTTCCGCATCATCCCTTGCGACTACGCTCGCAATCAAACTTTGGGGAAATTTTGCGGTCGGTATTGCGACCGGAGTCCTGACCTTATTAGTACTGCTTTTCGGGGAGATCATTCCGAAAAATCTCGCCATGCTCTATTCCGAAAAAATCTCGCTCTCCTACTGCAATATCATTTATTTTTTGATGAATGTGTTTACGCCCATCATTTATATGATAGACGGCCTATCCGCACTGATCATGAAGCTGCTGCACATCGACCCGAATAAAAAAATGTCGATCATGACGGAGAGTGAATTAAAGACTTATGTGGACGTCAGCCATGAGGACGGCGTGATCGAATCGGAAGAACGCGAGATCATCTACAACGTATTTGATTTTTCCGACGCCGTTGCAAAGGATGTTATGATCCCCCGTATCGATATGGTGACCGTAAGCCTTGATACGGACTATAAAGACTTGTTGAAAGTCTTTAGGGAGTCTATGTATACAAGGATTCCTGTTTATGAAGAAGACAAAGATAATGTAATCGGCCTTGTCAATATCAAGGATTTCATTTTGGTAACGGACGAAGCGCATTTCCGGATCAAAGACATTATCCGCGAAGCGCACTATACCTACGAATTTAAAAAGACCGCAGACCTGATGATGGAAATGCGTGAAAAGACCACTAATGTTGCTTTCGTATTGAACGAATACGGTTCTACGGTAGGTATGATCACTTTGGAGGATCTGTTAGAAGAGATCGTGGGCGAGATCCGCGACGAATATGATGAGGATGAAGAAGAATATATTCAGGAACTGGACGACAATATCTATTTGGTGGAAGGCGGCATGAAGTTAGACGATATTAACGACGCGCTGGATATCGCCTTGGAGTCCGAAGACTATGACTCTTTGGGCGGCCTTATGATTGAAAAGCTGGACAGACTGCCCGAAGAAAATGAAGAGATCGAGTTGGAATCCGGTATCCGTTTAAAAGCACAGGGAATCGTGCATAACCGTATTACAAAAGTCCTGCTGACCGTTCCGGAAGAAGAACCGGAAGAAGAAGCAGATACGGAAAAGGGCAAAGAGAAAGACCGGGATAAAGGCAAAGACCAGAGTCCATCCAAAGAGGAGGACGGGGATATACACAATGATAACGATTAAAAAGGGCGGAAATACAGATTGCAGCAGTAAAGACAATTTGTCCGCATGATTCTTTCCGCTACAGGAAAAGAGCAGCCGCGCATTTTGGGGCTGCTCTTTTTTATATCCGCTTAATATAGAAAGTTATGACATCTCCTGTCAACGGTTTTCATTCACATAAATCTTCACCCGGCTTTGAATTACGCCCGCTACCTCTTTCGCGCTCTTTTGGCCTGAGAAAAATCCTTCCGCTTCTTCATTGATGATATTTAACAGATTTTCGTTATAGCTGACGGTCTGGTCTATGGAAAAGATAAAATCCTCTACCTTTTGGACTTCTTCTGCCGTCATAGGCGGAATAATCACTTCCGTATCGCCGATCCAATAACTTTCGTCATATTCTATCTTCTGCTCATTTTCGTCAAGATAATAAGGCCTTTGCATCGCTTCCTGCTTCAATTCCTCATATCTCTGCTTATTGATCGGGAACCCATAGGATTCTTTTTGATACTCATATGTTAAGAAGTATCTTAAAAACTGCCATGCACCGTCTTTATTGGATGATTTGGAAGAGATCGCAAAATTTAAGTTGTAATCCAATGCCGAACCTTTTTTATTGTCCGACGGGAATCCGATCATCGTGATTGCTTCTCCGAACGTTCCCTTTTCCATCCTGTTATAAGTAGAAAAGTTATTTAAGTAAGTAACGGACAATAACGCTCTGTCCTCCCTGTACATACTGTCATAATTCTTCCAGAAATGTTCATCTTCATAACGGGATTCGTCAAATTCTTTCGGAAACTGCTTGATAAATTCAAGTAATTTTATAAACCCGTCCGAATCAAAGCTGCACTCTCCCGTTTCCCAGTTAATAAACTGTTCGCCGCACATCTGCATACAATAGGAAAGGATCGAATCCCGGATCACATCGAAGAAGATCTCCGTTCCTTCTTCTTTCGTCGCCATAAGGGCATTTAGCTCATCCAATGTCCACCCTTGCGCATCGCCTACATTGGCGGTCTTTCCGGCCACAGTAAGAACAGTAAAGCTGGGAACGAGCTGATACAGTTTTCCATCCGTACTGAAAGTTTCCAATACGCTTTCCAGCAAATCTTCCCTGTTTATCTCCGCATCCCCGTCGATATAAGGATACAGGTCTTCAAACAATCCTTTGGCTAAATAACTCTCCACCGGCAGAGAAGAATTTAACATAAGGATATCCGGTACTTTCCCCGAAACAATATCCATATTGAGCTGTGTATATGACTGCGTATAGTCCTCTTCCGTATTATACATAGAATAATCCTTGATCTGTATCCGGTATTCGTCGCTTTCTTTGTTAAAGTTGACGACCCGTCTTCTCACATCCCAGTCCGTATACGCACAGCCAAGAACCAATATTTTCTTATCCTTCACATCCTTAGGGTCTACCTTGGTAAATTTAGCATAGCAGGTTCTTTCGTCGGAATAAGAATAAAAATTAGCGTAAAATTCCGTATCGCTGCGTCCCGCAATGCCATAGACGCCCGACGCATCCAGATCCGAATCCACATAATTCATGATCTCCGTCAGTTCTTCGTCCCCTAAATTATATCCGTACAAGGCGTTATTGCCGTCTAAAAACAAATCGTATCCGTATCCCGCATAGACCGAATAGCTGTAAGAGTTGCCCGGAATATGGTACTCTTCGGAAAGCTCGCCGGTCTCTAAGTTAAAATTCTTAAAATACTGGCCATTCTCTCCCCAGTAACTGGCAATGGCTTTGCCGCTTTCCGTCACATAAACATTCCCGATCCCGTCATCCGAAACGTCGGTCTGCCTTACCAGATCGGACTCCGGTGAAAACAGGAGCAGCTTTTGGTTCATAAATGTATAAATCTGTCCTTTTTCGTCAAGAAAAAGGGAACTAACATAGCAGTACTCCTCGTTTACATATTCATTTAACTGTACCCGCCATACTTCGTTCCCTTCCAGATCCCTCTTAACCAAAAAATTCCTTTGCTCGGAAACATAGTTATCCGGATCACTGTAATCTTCATAATAGCTCTCTACCGAAAAATAAATCGCATCTTCCGTTTTCGACGCGGCCATCTGTCCCGACCACTCTCCGTTGGGGATCTCATATTCCGCATACGAAAGCTTTTTCCCTTCATAATCATAAGAAGCAATGTACTGCTTCTGAAGCGTCACAGGCGCCTCTTTCTCCCAATCCTCTATCGCCTCATCGTTTTCCGAATCCGCAGCCTCTTCGGATGTGTCTTGGGCCGCGCCTTCCTCTGACTCTTCCGGTGTTTCCTCAGTCCCAAGTTCTTCTACCTCAGGTTCTGCCTCGGGAATTGCGTTTTCTCTCGGTACTGCCATTCCCGCATCTTCCCACTTATATCCGCAGACAAGAATATCCTTTTCTCTGTAAAAAACGCTGTTGACCGTGTCAGAATCCAGTCCGGCAAAAGTCATTTCCTCCACTTTATATACATGTTCTTTCGCCGCCGCATTGTTTACGCTTTCCTGCTTTTTATCTCCGCCCTTTCCACAGCCGCCCAGTAATGCGGCAGTTAAAAATATTACGCTGAATAAAGCCGCTTTCTTTTTCATAAATCATCCTCCCTTTCCGGTCAACCGGCAAATTTTCCCTTCGCCCACAAAGCGTTTCTTTTTTACAAATCGTCCAAATCCGCTTCTTTCTCTACTTTTTTCTTATAATTTTTCGCCCCTTTCCCTAAACGCACTACTCCTTTTCCAAACATGGAGATTCCTTTTCTACCAAATTCCAAAACGTCCCGCCAGTTCCACGTCCGCTTTCTCCAAAGCTTAACTGCCAAAACAATTATCATAACACATGGTATCAATAGAAAGATCCCCCGGAGCAGCAACAGTCTGGCAAGAATATCCTCCCATCCTCTTGCAATATTTTCCCAATAAGGGTATATGATTGCCTTCTCACCCATAGAACGGCTCATAAATGAAAGCAGCACCTTCCACAAGGGAAGAGTGGAATATCTGGAGGAATTTTCGACACATACGATCTGATTCTCTTCCATTCCCATCTTTTCCTGAACCATTTTAAGCGCATATCCGGTAATGGGATTGGGCATCACAATTTCATAACAGTTGATACCATAAGTATCTCCATATTTTTCCAATGAAGAATAGGACAAATATACGCAGGTTACATCATTGCCCGCCGCATCGTTCATACGCCCCTTTCCTCTTTCAATAACACCCGATACAATATGTGGTACATCTCCTATCATGACCTGCATTCCCGCCACATCGTTGGAACCGAAAAGCTGCCACGCCATGTCTTCGTCAATCACTACATAATCCTGCATCACATCGCTGCCGGAGAAGAACGAACCGTCTAAAAGTTTTAACGGATGAAATAAAAAGAAATCGCCCGCTACCCCTATCGCCTTTGCCGACACGGATTTTTTACCGTTCTGTAAAGTGATTTTTCCCGCGCCGCTGTAAGCGTCCGCCCACAGTCTGGCGCCGGAGTTTTCGCTGTCAAGAGTGATAGACTCCTCCTGCAGCGACTTTTTAAGCTCGGACTCAAACCGGAGTACGGTATCCGCCGTAACTTCCGTTCCCTGAGAAAAGAAACAACTGATCTGCGCCGTATCCTTTTCCTCCGACCACCTTTTCGCCGTCTGCTGATCTAAAAGCCCGCTTGCAATATGCCCTCCAAGCCATGTCAGAATCAGGAAAAGCACGAAAGAAACGGCTCCGACCACACTGCATATCTTCTGTCGTAATGTTAGGTTTTTTGCTCTAATCTTCACGCAAATTCCTCCCGTTTTCATCCGTTTAATCCGTCAAACGAACCTGTTTTCCCGCTTCGACCGGCTTCGTCGCCGTGGTGATCACATATTCATATCCATACAGAGCGCCTGAGATCGCCGTCTGGGTATCGTCGGATGCAAGCGCCTCCACGTCCACTCTCGTTGCAAAATAACGGTTGCCCAACGGACTGCTCTTGGATTCCACGATCAAAATGAACTTACCGTTTTTATCTTCACGGATCGCACTGTTGGGAACGATCAGATCGTAATTGGCACTCTTCTGTCCAACGGAAATGCTTAGGGACTGTCCCGCGGTAACGTCCTCGCCGGTTACGTCAAAGACAAGGAGTTTATTTTGGGACGGATTGGAAGTATCCGGTTTGATCGCGGTAAGAGTGATCTGCATATCGTTATAATACCAAGAGTTCTGCAGCTCCGCCACGTCTCCCGGACTCACCTTCTTTGCCTGCTCGTTTGTCACTGAAATACTCAGGGAAAATCCTTTTCCCGCTACCTGAATCACAGCCGCATTCTCGCCGGGCTTTGTCGTTTCACCCGCCGCATAGCTTAATGATGTGATCTTTCCGGATACCGGAGCGGTAACAACCGGATTATTCTGCTCTTCTTCCAACTTTGTTATCTGTTCCTTCTTTTCGTTTACTTTTTCCCTTGCCCTTGCAATCTCAGCATTCTGGGAATCCAGATTCAACTCGCCCGCAACGTCGGTAAGGATCTGTGTCTGCTCTGCTTTTGCAACCGTGATCTCCGTATCGGTCTTCGCGATGGCCGCATTAAGCTGCGCCTTCTGGTCTGCAATCGATTTTTTCTGTGCCGCAAGGTCGGTAGAAGTAGTACCGGCATTTAAATTTTCAATGGTAGCGTTACAACTCGCCACCTGCTGTTCTGCCGACGCTTTCGCCGCCTGCGCGCTGCTCAGGTCCCGTTGCTTTGCGGCAAAGTTCTTTGCGATATTTTCTGCCGCCTTATGTTTTAATACTTCATTATCGTAAGCCGCTTTCTTCAGATCGTAAATGTTCTGCCAGGTAAGCCCCTCTAATCCGTCGAACATCGCCTTTAACTGCATATAACTATCATAGTCCGGATTTCCCGGTTCTCCGACTACCGCCGTAAAGCTGCCGTTGGGATCGCCGTCCAGCTTGGCTTTGGCATTGTCCATCAGCATTTTCGCCAGATCCATCGCCGTCTGTGCGTCAAGTACTTTCTGGTTTGCCTCCGCCTGTGTTTTGACCCCGTTTTCGTTAAACCATGCCTGCACGGAATCTACCTGTGCGCTCGCCGTCTCTAGCTGCGCCTGTGCGGAACGGAGCTGCAGGTTCGCCGAATTGAGCGCCGCCTCTTTGGTTGCCGCGTCATAGGTGGAATTGTTTTCCAGCAAAGCTTCCTGACTGGCCAGATTCGCCAAAGATGCCTCATATCCCGCCTTGGTATTTTCCAAATTGGTTACTTTATCCTTTGCCGCCTGCACTCTTGCCTGAGCGGTGCTTGCGGATTCTATATTGCCCGACTGCACGCCGGCGATCGTCCCCGCCGAAAGCGTACCGTCCAAAATCTTTGTCTCATAAGCGAGGATCGCATTGTCCAGCGCCGTTTCCAAAGTAATTAATTCTTCCCTTGCCGCTTTTAATTCTTCGCTTTCTTTATTTTCCAGCACAAAGATCGTATCGCCTTTTTCCACGTCGTCTCCGGCTTTTACCGCCACGCTTTCGATCACGCGGGTATCGTTGATGATCATATTATAAGGGTCGCTGGCCTCCACGGTCCCCGTTCCTCTTATCTTCGCTGTAATACTGCCGCTTTGTACATATTGCGTGGCTACTTCCGGCAGAGAATAATTCATGATCGTATTAGAGAAGAAGGTAAGAACCAGCATGACCGATAAAAAAATAATCGCCGCGTTTTTGACCCACTCCCGCCGTTTTGTCGTTTTTTCGTTCATTTCTATCAATCCTCCACTATCCTTTTATACCGCCCTGATAAGTGATCCCCTCTACCAGATAATCCTCTCCGTAAAGGAAAACCAAAAGGCTCGGCACCATATATATTGTTGCAACCGCAAAAGCAAGACCGATCTCACCCGCATTGATCTTGGATAAGAACACGGATAAGGGGTGCATTTCCGCATCGGATAATAAAATGAGCGGCTGTTCTACCATGTTCCAATAATCGATAAAAATCAGAATCGCTACCGAGCAGACGGCGCTTTTACAAAGCGGCATACAAATTCTTCTGAAGATCTGCCATTCCCCCGCGCCGTCGATCCTTGCCGCTTCTATCACGGAAACCGGAATACGCCGCATAAATTTTGTCAGCAGATAGACTGCAAAAGGCGAAAAAATACCCGGCAGCCAGATTGCCCATCTGGTATCGATCAGCTTTAACCAGCTTGATACCAGATAGTTGGGAACCAGCGTTACCTGATACGGCATCAGGGTAAGAATGATATACCCGAAAAATACGATCTCCTTGATCCTGCCCCGGAACCTTGTAAAACTATATGCCGCCAATGACGCCGTGATCAACTGAAACAAAACGATCGGAACCACATAAATGACGGAGTTCCAAAACTTTAACAGATATTCGGGACTCTTAAAAAGTACGGTAATATACTGACTGAAAGATACCAGATCCGGAATAAATTTCAAATTTACTTTTTCCGCTATATATACCTTTCCGCCGGTATCCGTCGTGGCAAATACCGTTCCGTAATTAGAAGATATCTCCGAAGCCGACATAAAGGAGTTGGTGATCGTCAGTATGATCGGCATCAAAAAGGTAATAGCAAATACCGCGGTAAGTATCGTAAGAAAAACGATAAATACCTGATGTTTCCACCTTTTCTTCTTGGAAAGTCTCAGTTTCTTTACGGACGGCGGCTTTACCATTTTAGGCTGTTTTAACTTCCTGCTCATCCTTCCACATCCTTTCCAAAATAATTTTCCGTAAGGAACAGCACGCCGATGATCACAACCATAACAAGCGACATGATGATCGCCGCCGCGGACAGCTTCTGATAGTCCAGATTACGGAAAGTATTGTTCATAAAATGCTGCAGCATATAGATCGAGTCAAAAGGATAATCCGACGACAGCAGATAGATTTCCCTGAATACCTTAAAGGAATTGATCAGGGACAGAATCGTAACAAACAATATGGTAGAGGACAAATAACGGATTTTTATATGTATAAAAATCTGCCATTTCGATGCGCTCTCCAAAGTAGCTACCTCTACAAGGTCTTTCGGAATGCTTCCGATCGCCGCCATGAACAGGATCATATTGTAGCCCAGATTCTTCCATAAAAATAACAGAATGACTACCACCTGCCCGTATTCGGATTTTAACCAGTCAATTTTCTCCACTCCGAAGTTAGCCAGAAAATCATTCACAACGCCGTTGTGATGAAAAAGTACCTGCCAGATCAACACGATCGAAGCAACCGGAACCATCATCGGACTAAGGAAAAAGGATCTGAAATGACTCCTGAAAGGAATCTTATTGTCAAGCGCCGCCGCCATCGCCAGCGACAAGACTACGGCAAGGGGTACCGACACCGCTGAAAACTTTAAGGTGTTCAGCGCCGCAAGCCGAAAGGAAGAGTTCCCCAATACATTTTTAAAATTCTCCAAAAACACAAAATTATGATTGATCGGATTATCTACCAGCGCATAATAGATCACCACGAAAAACGGCAGGATAAAAAAAAGCAGGACGCCGATAAGGCTCGGCGCCAAATACAGCGCCGACCCTGCCCGGTCTTTCCAGATCCGCTTTTTGTTCCTGTTCTTTTTCATCTGCTTTATCAGGTTTTTGTCAATTTTTTCAGCTTTTTTTGCCCTTTTTATTTTTTTGTCTGTTTTTTCTGTCTTTTTTAGCCTTTTCAAGCAAACCACCTTTTATACTTTCACGCTAATTCTGTTATCTATTCTCATTTACATAGATCTTTACACGGCTCTGGACTACGTCCGCTACATCCTTTGCGCTCTTCTGACCTTCGAAAAAGGCCGCCGCCTCCTCCGTAATGATATTGTTAATCTCCTCATTATTTGTCATCACGCCGTCCACGATATCAATCAGATGCTTTACCGCGTCCACTTCTTCCTGTGTCGCCGCATAGATCTCAGCTTCCCAATCGTCATAAGACCATGTAGTCTTCGGCTGTTTTACCTTCTCCCCGTTTTCATTTTCATAGTACTCCTGCTCCATGGCTTCTTCGAACTGCGCGTCTAAAGCAGAACGTAAGCTTGGGAAATTCCACCGGATATTGTTGTTCTGATAATCTTCCAGTAAGAACGTTCTTAAAAATTCCCATGCGCCTTCCTTTGCCTTTGCTTTGGAGTTGATTCCGAGAGAAGTCGCCGCCTGAATATAGGATCCCGTCCCCCCGTTCGTCGGAAAACCAATAAACGTGATAGGTTCTCCATACATCATCGCGTGCATCTGGTATGACTCCATATTGGAAATTCCCAGTTCCTGAAGCAGCAGCCTTCCGCTCTGGATCTTTGTCGGCACACTGTCGTCTTCCTCGCTCCACTGGGATTCTTTCGGGAACGTATTGGCAAATTCCAATACTTTCTCAAAATATCCGTCGTCAAATTTACATTCGCCGGTCTCCCAATCAATAAAGCTGTCAAGAGCCGTGGTGCAGCAGTACCGTAACGCGCTGTCTTTTGTGCCGTATCCGAAAAGTTCCGTCCCTTCCGGTTTGGACGCTTTAAGCGCCATCACGTCGTCGATCGTCCATCCCGGCTCACTGCCCACGTCGGACGTTTTTCCGACTACGGTTGAGAGCATAAAGGAAGGAACGATACCGTACATTTTGCCTTCCCGCTCATAAGCGCTAAATGCCGTTTCCACATAGTCTTCTCTTTTGATCTCGGCGTCTCCGTCCACAAACGGATTCAGATCCTCCAAGATTCCTTTTGCAATATACAGATCCACACTGCTGTAAGTTAAATCTATAATATCCGGCCCCGCTCCCGAAATGATCTCATTATTGAGCTGGGTTCTTCCTGCCTCCCAATCATCCGCCCCATATTCTTTTACTTCAATCCTGTATTTCTGATTTGTCTTATTAAATTCGATAACGCTCCTTTTTACTTCCTGATCGATATACATCGTACCAAGCGTAATGACTTCCTTCTCCACCACTTCGGACGCCGGTTTTTTGGTCAGATAGATAAATTCCGTCTTTGACTTTTCTTCGCTCCAGTCTACGGACACCGCAAAGATCCTTCCATCCTCCAGCATGGAAACACTGCGGACATAATCGCTGTCCACATCACAATTGATCCAGTTGACCAGTTCTTCCGAAGTCTCCGCCGTAATATCGTATGCATAAACTTTGTTATTCCCTGACATCAGCAGCATATTTTCCCCTGCCGCTGTAAAACCGTTATAAGCGTCCGGTAAATTTTTATAGATCTTGCCCAGTTTTTTTGTCGCCGGATCGATTTCGTTTACGACCATACCGCCTTCATTGCCCCAGTATGTCACCGCAACGTTTCCGTTAGGCATGGTGAATATGGAATTGATCCAATTATCCGCGGTCATTTCCCCCGCCTTGTTTCCTTCTTTATCCAGAATCCAAATATTGGACTCGCCTCCGCATATGTAAATATTCCCCTGCGAGTCTTCCGCCATGCCCTGAATATAGAAATTTTCCATGCCTTCGCCAAGAAATGTGACATCCTGATTAAAAAGTTCCGTGCCGTCCGGCGCATAACGTATCAGATAGCAGACGTTCTTCCAGTTATCACCTTCCCCTTCCGAACGGTTTATGACAGTCAGAAGGTTCCCGTCTTCCTCTACGATCATACTATTTACATAATTGTTCGGCTCAATGGTAATGGGCAGTACTTCCGGCGTAGTTTCGCCGATCTTTATTTTACCGATTTTCTGGATATATTCTTCCGTTTCCTCATTATAGTTTCCGTCTAAGTAGTATAAAGTATCGCCGCTTAAAACCGATGTACTCACATTTTCAGTATCTACGGTCTGAAATTCAGCCACATAGACAAAATCTTTACCGTCTTCCTTACTTTCTCCCTGCGGCGTCCCTTTGCCGTCTCCGCCTTTACCGCCGCACCCTGCAAGCGATAAAACACAGGCTGCAGCAATTCCGGCCGATATGAATTTTTTATAAAGTTTACTCCGTTTCATTCGAATCCTCCCCTATTCTGTAATCATCCTGACTTCATGATTACTATTGTATACCATCTTGTCTAAAGATGCATCTTAAGAATTTATGAACTGGGTATTTTTTATCGGGTCACCTGTTCTCATTTACAAATATCCGCACCCTGCTCTGGATAGTCCTTGCCGCTTCCTTTACACTTTTTTGTCCTTCAAAAAAGGCGTCAGCCTCTTCCATGATCATATTGCTTATCTGCTGCGGTAAGTTTTTGATACCGTCAGCGGAATAGACCAATGAGCGAACCGCATCCATTTCCTCCTCTGTCGCCGCATAAAGCTTTCCTCTCCAATCGTCGTAAGTGATCTCGAATTTAGGTTCTTCCACCTGCTCTCCGTCGATTTCCCCATATTCCGGCGTCATACTTTCTTCAAACTTTGCCTCCAGCGCTTCTTTTAAGATAGGCAGGGCAAGTTTCGCCCGTTCCGATTGATACTCCAACGATAAAAGCGACCTTACAAACTCCCATGCAGCCTCTTTCTTTTCGGCATTTGCATTGATTCCCACAACAGGACTGGCCGGCTGGATATAAGATCCTGTCCCGCTGCCTGTCGGATAGCCAATAAAAGTAATCGCTTCCCCAAACAGTTCCGTATACATCTGATAACTTTCGACTCCTGAAATCCGGGCAGACACCGTCAGCATCGCACCGCTTCTAAGCTTCTGGGGCTCGCTGTATTCCTCTTCATGCTCCGGTTCTTTCGGAAATCCGTCGGCAAAAATAAGCAATTTTTCAAAATCCTCTCCGTCAAAACTACACGCTCCCGTTTCCCAGTTGATAAACCGGTCTGCCGAACCGTAAAGAAAACTTTCCAACACACTGCGTTTCGACCCGTACCGGAACAATTCTGTCCCTTCCGGCTTCGATTCCATGAGTGCAACCGCCTCTTCTATCGTCCAACCGGGTTCTTCCCCTACGTCGGAAGTTCTTGCAATCATAGTATCGACGGAAAAATCCGGAGAAAAACACAGCAGTTTTCCGTCCTTTTCAAAAGCCGCAAGCACGCTTTCTACCAAATCCTCTCTTTTTATCGTGTGATCCTCATCCATATAAGGATACAGATTCTCTAAAATCCCCTGTTTTTCATAGACGCGCATACTGTCATGATCAATCCAGAGAACATCCGGGCCGCGCCCCGCAGCTAACTCGGCATCCAACCTCATTTTTCCGGCTTCATAATCTTCCTCTCCATACCCTACCACTTCGATGCGGTAATTTTCGTTTGTCCTGTTAAACCGGAGTACTGCGTCTGATATGCCCATATCGCTTGCAAACATGACCCCCAAAACAATCGGTTCTTTTTTCGCTTCTGCTGCTTCTGCCGGTGTTTTCTTTTCTAAATACACCAGTTCTGCATCTGTCCCTTCACCGCTCTTTTTCTGACAGACCGCCAACAGACTTCCGTCCTCTGCGATCCCAAAACCGCCAAGGCTGTTTCCGTCCAGATCACATTCGCTGAAACTTACCAGCTCTTCACAACTCTCTGCAGTAAGATCGTACCGGTAAACTTTGTCCTTTCCCGACAGCAGCATGGTGTCCCCTGATGACGCCGCAAAGCTGCATGCTTCCGGCAGATTCCCATACATTCTTCCGAATTTTCCTAAAGGATCCTCTATTTCCCTGAAATACGCGTTTCCGCCTTCTTCGTAAAAACTTACCGCCACTTTGCCGCTTGGCAGGGTAAACAAAGCCTCCGCCCATGTTTCACAAGGCAGTCTGCCAATCTGGTTTCCTTCTTTGTCAAAAATCCAAATAGTACTGAAGTCATCCACACTTCCGCCGCTGCTGACATAAATATTACCCTCCCTATCCGATGCCATATACTGGATGTAAAAATAAGCGTCCTCTCCTGCAATGCCTGTGATATCCGACTGAAAAACTAACTCCCCCGCCGCCGTATAGCCGTTCAGAAAATAGGAAGACTGGCGAATCACGATCATAAAAAGATTCTTTTCCTCATTCACACTCAGGCTGCTGATAAAATCCCCTTCTTCCATTTCCAATGGAAAGATTTCAGGGATATCTTCCCCCACCTTCATACCGTATACCTGCCGCTTTGCTTTACCCGTTTGCCCCAAATCTTCTTCAATAAGAAAATAGATCTTATCGCCGAGGATCTCAGCCCCTTTCACCTTTCCGTTTATGTCAAATTTCTGATGCTTTGCAACATAGACAAAATCCCGTTCCCTTTCGGCCCCTTCTATGTCCTTTCTGTTCTCTATATGTTCCTCACTGCCGCAGCCGGACAACTGCAAGGTACAGCCGAGAACCAGCATGAAGACCGTCATACTTTTTAAAATTCCGCTTTTCATAGACCTCCCCTTGATTTTTCTCAACATAAGTATCTTATCATTTAAGTTTTAAATTAAATGCATTGTATCACAAAACTCTCTATATTACAAAACTTACAAAATTTCATTTCTTCTCGTTTTTATGGCAGCCGGACTTTTTAAAGCCCGGCTGTTATTCTTTGACGTTAATGTAATTCCAGAAGCAGACTGAGTGATACCGCAGCCTTTTGTGGCCGATCTTTCCATGCAGGCCGGCAGCGGCACTTCTGCAATCCACAGGGAACTGATTACGATATGCACAGGAATGCTGCTGTGATTATGCCCATTCAGACGGCCGCAAAATCTTCATCACCGTATTACAATTTAAACTCTTGTAAAAAACGTCGGAATATCTGTTCCCGATCTCTTGCAGTTTCAAAATAAAGCAGGTCGTACTCTTGACACTGCCCTTTCATATAAATGCTTTGCTCCACAATATATTCTGCGCCCTCCCGAAGTTCTTCGTCCGATTTGTAAAAGGTATAATCTTTTTCCGTGTCATACCTCTTTTGAATTGCAAACCGCTCCTCCGGCGTTACGTCGGACGTAATGAAATAGGCAATTTCACAATTCGCCCCATGAATATATTTCATATAGTCCTCTGGCAAAAGCTGATAGATATCCAACACCATGCCCGGCTCAAACTCATCGTACTCGCCACTGTCCAGCATTGCTCGGATAAAAGGCGCCATCTTACCGCTATGATTGAATCCATGCTGATATGCTGATACCCATACTGTCTGGACAGCCGATGAGAGATCGTACTTTTTCCGGCTCTTGGAACACCCGCAATAATAATGTTATTTTTCATCTAATATCCTTTCAAAATACCGGCATTTCCCCAATGCCTGTCTTTCGGTCTTTGATTCCCTTGTTTCAGAATAATGTGGCGCTGATTCTATCAGGGATTCCTCTTCAGGTTCCTGCTGAAAATAAAGAAACGCAATAGTGAAAGGAAAAGGCAGGTCTCCCGAACGGCTGCAGCCGTACCTGTGTATCAAAACCCGCAGACCGATATATAATACTTCTCCCTCCAGATCATTTCCCGAAATCCCGCCACCACTTCTCCTTTTTCATTCTTTATCTTTCCGCTTTCCCTGTCCGCCAGGATCTCCTTCATCGACCTTTTCATGCCTTCTCCCGTCAATTTGACATAACTTTCCTTGATCGCCCAAAGTCTGCACAGCAGCTTTTCTTTTTCCGTCTCATTCTCCTGCAGGACAACGGCCCCAAGTTCCTTATCATGAAGAAAATGTCTCGCCATATTATCCTTGATCTTACGATGTATCTGAATATCGACCCCCACCGGCCGGCTGTCAAAGGCCCCTGCAACGTAATCCCCCGAATGGGAAAGATTAAAATGGATCTGCGGATAATTTACAAAAAAAGGCTTTCCGTTTCTGCCGAAATCACAGGTTATATCTTTTCCGGTCTTCCCAAAAAATTCCGAAAACATTTCCCAATTTACCTTACCTGCCTCCATCTCCTGCAAAGAAAAGCCGTTTTCCCCTTCCTCCCACTCCATTACGCCAAGGCAGAGCAGGGCTCCGGCACAAAGACTGCGTATCTTGTCCTTGTCGTGACGGCACTTTTCAATCTTCTCCTGCCGCTGTTTTCCCAGACTTGCAAACATCCGCTCTTCCAGTATGCCGCTTTTCTCAACCTCTTTAATATCCATAATATATAACTTCACAATAAACTCCTTAAAGACAGGCACCCGTAAAAACGGGTGCCCGCTGTTTTATGTCTGTTTTGTCCATCCGTTTTAGCTGCCGTGATTCTATCCTTTTCCTATTCCCCTTCCGTAAGGTTCACCGAGATCTGCAGTTCGTCAAGCTGCACCCGGTCCACCACATTGGGCGCGTCGGTCATTAAACAGGACGCATCCTTCACCTTCGGAAAAGCAATTACTTCCCTGATGCTCTCTGCCTTCACAAGCAGCATGACAAGTCTGTCCAGTCCGTAAGCAAGTCCTGCGTGGGGCGGAACGCCGTATTTGAACGCGTTCAACAAAAAACCAAAACGCTCATAGGCGCTTTCCCTGCTAAATCCCAGCACTTCAAACATCTTTTCCTGTACGTCGCTTTGGAAAATACGGACTGAACCGCCTCCTAATTCCACGCCGTTCAGTACAATATCATAAGCCTTGGCACGCACCGCTCCCGGATCGGTATCGAGCAGTTTTAGATCCTCCTCCACCGGCATGGTAAAAGGATGATGCATCGCTACAAAGCGGTCTTCCTCCTCGCTGTATTCCAAAAGCGGAAATTCCGTCACCCAGAGGAAATTGAATTTCCCGTTATCGATCAAGTCCATCTGTTTCGCAAGTTCCAAACGCAGCGCCCCCAAAACGTTCCATACGATCTTGTTTTTATCGGCTGCGAAGAAAAGCAGGTCTCCTTTTTCGCCGCCCATGGCTTCTACCAACGCATCAAGTTCTTCCGGCGTCATAAACTTTGCAAAAGAAGATTTATAGCTTCCGTCCTGCTGTACGGAAAGATAAGCGAGTCCCTTCGCGCCGTAGCCTTTTGCAAAATCCACCAGCGCGTCGATCTTTTTACGGGGCATTTCCGCCTGCCCTTTGGCATTGATGCCGCGGACGGAACCGCCGTTTTCCAACGCGGAAGTAAATACGCCGAACCCGCACCCTTCCACAATTTTAGATACATCGGTAAGCTCCATGCCGAAGCGGGTATCCGGTTTGTCGGAGCCGAAACGGTCCATGGCCTCTTTCCATGTCATTCTCGGAAGAGGAAGGGCAACGTCAAGGCCGATCGCCTCTTTACACACGGTCCTGATCAGTCTCTCATTGACTTCCATTACATCCTCCGCATCTACGAAAGACAGCTCCATATCCACCTGTGTAAACTCCGGCTGCCTGTCCGCACGCAGATCTTCGTCACGGAAACACTTTGCAAGCTGGAAATAACGGTCATAGCCGGAACACATCAAAAGCTGTTTAAAAAGCTGGGGCGACTGGGGCAGCGCATAAAAATTCCCCGGATGCACGCGGCTCGGCACAAGATAATCCCTCGCTCCTTCGGGCGTGGATTTGGTAAGCATCGGCGTTTCTATCTCTAAAAATCCTTCTTCCGCCAAAAAAGCCCTGATGGAAGTCGCGATCTTACTTCTTAAAATGATATTTTTCTGCAGATCCGGCCTCCTTAAATCCAAATACCTGTATTTTAAACGAAGCTCTTCCTTCGTCTTGGAATCTTCTTCTATAGGGAAGGGCGGCGTCTGGGCCTCGGACAAAATGCGAAGTTCCTTTGCCCTTACCTCGATCTGCCCCGTAGCAAGACTGGCGTTAGCTTCGCCCGCTCTCTTTTCCACGTTACCAACGACGGCGACTACAAATTCGCTTCTTAATTTTTCCGCCTTGGCAAAATTTTCCGCCCCGCATTCCTCTTCCTCAAAAATGATCTGCAGAATCCCGGATCTGTCCCTTAGATCCACAAAGATAATGCCGCCTTTGTTTCTCTGCTTCTGTATCCACCCCATGACGGTAACCCTTTCTCCTGCGTTTGCCGCGCCAAGTTCCGCACATCTATGGCTTCTTTTCAGCCCTGTCATCGATTCGTTCATGTTACTCCTCCGTTCTCGTTCCGCCCTGTCTCAGGCCCAAATCTCTTATCAATACCGGTTTTTCTTCCGGCCTCTAATCCTGCAGGGGATTTTTATAAAATTCTTTAAATTCTTCATATCCTTCCGCCGCAAGCTGTTCTTTCTGGAACTTTTTATTTTTGTTCATCCTCGCCACTAACACCTGCGTACCGTCTTTCCTCTCTTCCTGCGCCTTTGCGACCACATCGCACAACCGCTCTCCGGATACGCCTTTTTCAATCAGATAGGCGATCTTTTTATTCTCATTCGGAATCTTAAAACCGTTCTCCATCATGATAAGGATAATCCGCTCAAAACCGATGGAAAATCCGCAGGCAGGCACGTCCTTTCCCGTAAACCGCCCTATCATTTTATCATAACGTCCGCCGCCGCCGCAGCTTCCGCCAAATTCCGGCATGGCGACCTCGAAGATCGTTCCTGTATAATAGGACATACCCCTTACCAGCGTAGGGTCAAATACCAGTTCGAAATGCTCCCCTTTCGTCGCTTTCACACTTTCTACGATCTCCCTAAAACTGCTCCTTACCTGCTCGTCAATAAAATCCGCCAACTTCTCTTCTATAAATAGCAAGCTGTCTTCCGCTTCGTCCAATCCCTTAAACAGATCCAGATACTTTTTCACGCTTTCCCTGTCGTATCCTGCCTCCGCCAGTTCTTTCTCCACACCCTCCATTCCGATCTTATCCATCTTATCAAGGGTGATAAAAATGCTGTCGTAATCCGCTTCCTGAAATCCGCTGTATGCCGCCATTGCTTTCAGAATACGCCTGTCGTTGATCCTGATCTGAAAATTCCGGAATCCAAGGTTTCCAAGCGTGGTAGTCGTGGCCAGAATCAGTTCGATCTCAGCAAGGTTAGAAGCTTCGCCCAAAATATCGATATCACACTGCATAAACTGGCGGTATCTTCCTTTCTGGGGTCTGTCCGCCCTCCATACATTCCCTATCTGCAGCGCTTTAAACGGAGACGGCAGTTCATTGGAATGATTGGAATAAAACCGGACCAAAGGAACGGTCAGATCGTAACGCATTCCGAAATCCACCAGATCCGATTCTCCCTGTGCCGTTTCCAGATTCAGCTTTTCTCCCCTTTTTAATACTTTAAAAATCAGTTTTTCGTTTTCGCCGCCCTGCTTGCTGCTCAAATTTACAATGCTTTCCATGCAAGGCGTTTCCATAGGCGTAAAACCAAATTTCCCATAAGTATCTTTGATCACTCCTATCACATAATCCCGTAATTTCATTTCTTCCGGCATAATATCTTTCATTCCCGTTACCGGTTTTTTATTCAGCGCCATATCTTAAGTTTATCCTTTCCATGATTTTCTTTCCGTCTTCCACCGTACCTCTTTGCGGTGAACACGAAATAAGAAGAATATCTTTAACGATTTTACACCGTTTTTTCTTCTTTTTCAATTCCAATCCCAAGTTTTTCTATTTTCCCAGCCAATCATCCAGACAACTCTTTAACTGCCCCAGATCCAACGGCTTTGTAATATGTTCGTTCATTCCCGCCTTTTTGCTCTCCACAACGTCCTCTGCAAAAGCATTGGCAGTCATTGCAACGATAGGAATGGATGCGCTGTCCGCCTGATCCGATCCCCGGATCTGCCTTGCCGCTTCATACCCGTTCATGACCGGCATTTGCACGTCCATGAAGATCAGGTCGTAATATCCCGATCCCATTTCCCTAAATTTATCTACCGCGATTTTTCCGTTAGCGGCCGTTTCTACCGTCACGCCAAAGCTTCCTATGATCTCTTCCGCAATCTCACGGTTCAGGTCGTTATCTTCCACGATCAGTATCCGCTTTCCGGACAAACTTTCGGTTCCTCCCTCTTCCTTTTCAGACGGGCAGGTATCTTCTTCTCCTCCTGCGATCTGCCGGAACAGATAGACAAGACGTGACTTAAACAACGGCTTTGAAATAAATCCGGACACGCCCGCCTTACGCGCCTCGTTCTCGATCCCACTCCAGTCGTAGGCTGACAGGATAATGATCGGCACGTCGTCGCCTACTTTTTTCCGTATCTGTTTTGCCGTTTCCAAACCGTCCATATCCGGCATTTTCCAGTCCAGAATCACCGCAAAGAAATCGTCGTTCTCCTGATGCGAACTGACTACGCGTTCTACCGCTTCTCTGCCGCTCAATACAAATTCGCTCTTCATGCCTATATCGTCCAGCACTGCGCAGACCGATTCGCAGGCGTCGCGGTCGTCGTCCACCACCAATACCGGAAGATCTACAAGCCGTCCGGTATCGGGCAGTTCTTTCCTTTGCCTCTTTAAATAAACGGTTACCGTAAATTTGGAGCCTTCGCCTATTTTACTTTCTACGCTGATATCTCCGTTCATCATCCTGACGATATTCAGCGCGATCGCCATACCGAGTCCTGTCCCTTCGATCTTACTGATCCGGGAATCTTCCGCCCTGCTGAAGGGTTCGAAGATCTTCTCCAAAAACTCCGGCGACATACCGATCCCGCTGTCCTTCATGCTGAATTCATAACATCCGTAATCAAACATAGAAGATTTTTTCTCCGATATCTCCAACTGCAGATGCCCGCCCTGAGGCGTATATTTCACGGCATTTCCTACAATATTGATCAATACCTGCTGCAGCCGCATCGCATCTCCAATCACATCCTCATGCTCCAGATTATCGATGTGACATTCCAGATCATGCTCCTTTGCCTCGATAGACGGCCTGACGATCGTAAGGATATTTTCTATCAAGTCGGAAAGGCTGAATTCCTCTTCCGCAAGATTGATCTTTCCTGATTCTATCTTACTCATATCCAGCACTTCGTTGATCAGGGAAAGCAAATGCTTGCTGGAAACCGTGATCTTGCTCAGACAGTCGGAAACTCTGTCTCTATCGTCCAAATGCGCGCCGGCTATGGACGTCATGCCAATGATTGCATTCATCGGCGTCCTGATATCATGGCTCATCCGGGATAAAAATTCGCTCTTGGAAGCATTGGCATGATTCGCGGCGTCGCAGGCCTCTTTTAGCATATTGCGTTCCCGCTCTTCCTTTTGTTTGCTCTCCGTCACGTCCTGCGCCACATACAATACCCTTATCGCCTCGCCGTTCCTGCTCTCGGCAAGGATCACATTGCCCCTTATCCATGCATTTTCATCCGTATCTTTTCCATTCTCGTCTTTGATCTTTCTGTATTCCACTGCAATCACCGAATGCTGTCCACTCAGGCTCTTCCTTAAGTTCTCGCAGTTCATCGTCTCTAAATATTCCTGCCTGTCTTCCGGATGAATGAAATGCTCCGCATACCTGCGGAAACCTTCCGTACAGTTTATTTCTTCGCCCAAAACTTCTCCTACTTCTTTTTTCTGGGTTATACTGCGGAAAGTATCCGCCTCCAAATCTATATAGTAGGATGCAAAAAACAGGCTGCTCATCGTATTGATGATATAATTCTTCTCTTTCTTTTCCTTCGCCGCTTGCTCTTCTTTCCGTTTCTGCTTTGTAATATCTCTTCCCAGTATATTTACGATCACATCTTTTTCCTGCCGGATGTAGAAAATATGGGCTTCTATCCACGAAACCGGTACGGATCTTACCCTGTACTGACAAACCGTTTCCTGAAATTCTTCCACTTCCTCCGCTTTTTTTCTCAGGCTTTCTATAGACATCGCCTCTTTGAACTTCTCTATGTCCTCCTCGAATATCGTTTCTTTTATGGCTTTTTCAATATACTGTCCATAGTCGCCTTTTAATGCCTTTCCTTCCTCTTCATGCAGATAAACGCGTTCGCACATACCGGTATCCAGTTCTACCGTATTCATGACCTGATAGCCTGATTTGATGATAGCGGCCATCTGCATGATACTGTGATGATTCTGTATCTCCCGTTTCGTTTGCTCATCCACATCCTGAAAAGCCAGCACGGCTATACTTTTTTCCTCGCTGCTTTTATGAAAATGGGCGGTAGCGGAGACGTAATGATAGCTGCCGTTCAGCATCCTCCTGCATAGCATTTCTCTTCGGCGTTCTCCGCAGTCTCTGGCTCCCCGGAGCGCTTCCAATGAGTATCCGTTTACCATCTTTTCTTTTGATTCCGGATGGAAATGTTTGTCCGCCGCCTCTTCCAGTATCCGATCCCACTCCATATATCCCGAATGCCCCATTCCCTTCATATCTTCGGGCATACGAACCGGATGCATACTCCCGGTCTGCAGATCGACCACATAAATTCCGTAATTCAGTTCTCCGAGAGAAGTAATGATCTCCCTGTTACGGATATTGATTTCTTCCAGTTCCAGACCTTCCCGGAATATATCGTGTACGTCTTTCACATACAGCATCACGCTTTGGTTATCCTGCGTATAATTACAGTCCGGCAATACCTCCAATGTATGCCAGCGGTAACCGCCCTCCGTTTTTCTTCTATAAGTACAGTGCAGCGTACCGTCCGTATCCTTTCTGTTTTTTAATTCCTCTTTTAAATAGCAGAATTTTGTAAAATTTTTAAAACGTTTTACGTCGTCTCCATAAATATTCCCCGACTCTGCGAAACGGGAAAACCACCCTTCCATCCCTTCCCCGGAATGATAGGTGTCCTCCAGTTCCGACTCGTCATTTTTCACGATCTCAAAAGTCCCTGCCGTCAAATTGGATTTTATGATCTTTTTATATGCATACCCCGCCGTCTCCGCATAAGGAGCGATCGTGATCAAAACCGCCGGAACCGACTCTTTCCAATCGATCCTTGCCGCCGTTACTTCTACCGCGTTTCCAAAAGGGCTGCCGTAATGGATCGCCGTACTTTCTTTTTTATCGCCTATATGTAAAAGCGGACAATTAGGACAGCTGCCCGGCCAAAGTTCATGACAGACCATGCCAAGACGGATATTCGGCTCCACAGCTTTTACTTTCTGATTAAAATACAATATCTGATGGTCTGCTTCCCGTATCACATAAACTCCTATATTCCGCATGGAATCTAAAACGACTTCATAATCTTTCGTCTCCACAGTCATACCTCCCGATCCTGCTTGAATTATCATTACATATACAGTTTTATATTAACATAAATCTTATGCCAAAGTCATCATTTACTTTGGGATTCTTAAAGTGAAAAGTTACTGAAAAGTTTATAAAATGAATTGCCTGCCACTTTTAAAAATGCTATGATGTCCTCGTATTGTATCTTTATAATGGATCTTTCTCATGAAATTCCATTCAGGAAGAATAATAACAAAAAGAAAAGGAGTATCTCTTTCCATGAACAAAAAAATGAATACCAGACAACTGACTATGCTGGGCCTGCTGACGGCGGTCCTCCTCCTCATGGCATACACGCCGCTTGGATACCTGAATATCGGGCCGCTGGCAATCACATTAAACGTGATCCCGGTAGCGTTGGCCGCCGTCACGTTAGGACCGGCCGGCGGCGCCGTCATAGGAGGCGTATTCGGCCTGACCAGCTTTTTACAATGTATCGGCGTAGGCGGCAGCAGCGCAATGGGCGTGGTACTGTTCGGCATCAACCCTTTTTTGGCGTTTATACAGCGTTTTCTTCCCCGCCTTTTGGACGGTTTGCTGCTCGGTTACATTTTTAAAGGAGTAAAAAAACTGACCAATGTGCAGATATCCTGTTTTGTCACCGGATTTTTCTCCGCATTCCTCAATACGCTCTTTTTTATGACGGCGCTGGTGCTTCTTTTTGGAAACACGGACTATATGCGGGAACTGATCGGCGGGAAAAACGTGATCCTTTTTATCTGTTCCTTTGTCGGTATCAATTCCGTCTTTGAAATGATCGCCTCCACCATTATTACCGGATTGGTCGGATTCGCCTTATTTAAAGCAAAGATCATCAACATCATGCCGGGGGAAACGAAACGCTGAAAAGTCACTACAGGAAACGGAACTAACGCCGGAAGATCCAAAATACCGGATGAATTTTGAATGAAAACCAAAACTGACTATTAGGAGGTAATTTATGCTGTTAGCAATCGACATGGGTAATACCAATATCGTGATCGGCTGTATCGATGACGATAATATCTATTTTGTGGAACGCCTTTCCACGTCTACCTTAAAAACCGAATTGGAATACGCGGTGGATTTCAAGACCGTGCTGGAAATGTATCATATCCATGCAGACAAAATTGACGGGGCCATCATTTCTTCCGTAGTCCCGCAATTGAATCCTGTCTTAAAATCCGCTTTGGAAAAACTGCTGAATATCACGCCGCTCATTGTCGGCCCCGGGCTGAAAAACGGACTGAATATCCTGATGGACAATCCTTCCCAGCTCGGCAGCGATCTGGTGGTGGATTCCGTTGCGGCACTGCATGAATACGGCGCGCCGGCCATCATCATCGATATGGGAACAGCAACGACCATCTGCGTCGTAGATAAAAATAAAAACTATATCGGCGGGCAGATCCTTCCCGGCGTCCGGGTCTCTTTGGATTCCCTTGTTTCCCGCACGTCGCAGCTCCCCCGTATCGCGCTGGATACGCCCAAAAAGGTCATCGGCACGAACACGGTGGACTGTATGAAAAGCGGAATCCTTTACGGGAACGCCTCCTGCATCGACGGCATGATTGAAAAGATCGAGGAAGAACTGGGCTATTCTGCCGTCGTTGTAGCCACCGGCGGACTTGCCAAATCCATTATTCCTTATTGCAGGCATAACATTATCTTAGACGACGACCTGCTTTTAAAAGGATTAAAAATCATTTACGACAAAAACAGCAAACATGCCAAAAACACACCATAGTGCAGACGGAGGGATCTATGTTAAAAGAAAAAAATATCGTGCTTGCCGTAACAGGCAGTATCGCTGCATACAAAATTGCAAATCTGGCAAGCCTATTAAAGAAAAAGGGATGTAATGTCACCGTGCTGATGACAAAAAACGCAACGAATTTTATCAATCCCATCACCTTTGAAACGTTAACCGGCAATAAATGTCTGATCGATACCTTTGACCGGAATTTCCAATACAGTGTGGAACATGTCTCTCTCGCCAAACAAACGCAGGTCTGCCTGATCGCTCCGGCTTCCGCCAATGTGATCGGCAAACTGGCGAACGGCATTGCCGACGATATGCTCACTACCACCATTATGGCATGTGAATGTAAAAAAATCATTTCCCCCGCCATGAATACGCATATGTTCCACAATCCCATCGTTCAGGACAACTTAAAAAAACTGGCGGGCTACGGTTATGAGATCATCGCTCCGGATCACGGTTATCTTGCCTGCGGGGATATTGGAGACGGAAAGATGCCCTCCGAGCAGGTATTATTTGAAGCCATTGAAAAAGAACTTGCCTTTCCGAAAGATTTTGAAGGCAGGCGGATTCTGGTCACCGCAGGCCCTACTATCGAACGGCTCGATCCGGTCCGGTTCCTTTCCAACCATTCCAGCGGAAAAATGGGATATGCCATCGCAAAACACTGTATGCTGCGGGGCGCAAAAGTAACTTTGGTCACCGGAAAGACCGCTCTTTCCTATCCGCCTTATGTAGACGTAGTTCCCGTGGAATCCGCCAAAGAAATGTTCGAGGCCGTCACCTCCTGTTTCGACGGGCAGGATATTGTAATTAAAGCGGCTGCCGTCGCCGATTACCGTCCTGCCTATGTGGCAGATGAAAAAATGAAAAAGAAAGACGGCGAACTTTCCATCCCCTTGGAACGTACAGAAGATATTTTAAAAACTTTGGGAGAACGCAAAAGACCCGGCCAGTTTTTATGCGGATTTTCTATGGAAACGGAACATATGCTGGAAAATTCAAAGGCAAAACTGGAAAAAAAGAATCTGGATATGATCGTCGCCAATAATGTCAAACAGGAAGGCGCCGGTTTCGGAGTAGATACCAACGTCGTAACCTTTATCACCAAGAACTCTGTAGAAGAACTGCCTGTTATGAGCAAAGAGGACGTGGCTGAAAAACTCTTAGACGCAATCAGACAAAATTTACGCTCTGAATAAGTCTGCGTCCCTGAAGCGTGCTTAAAAAAAATCATTCTCGCGAATTGCGACCTGCATTCGATGGAAAGCACTTTTCAAGCGCCCTTTGACATACTTAATAGTTTGAGCAAAAGACGGCAGGGACGCGGCCGCACAGTATCCGCATACCTGCCGTCAGTGAAAGACCTTACCAATACCGTGTAGAAATGTGGGAGAATATGGAATATACATTATATCAGCTTTTGTGGCTCTACCTGTTCTATTCCTTTATCGGATGGTGCGTAGAAGTAGGCGCCGCGGCAGTCAAAAAAAGAACCTTCATCAACCGGGGATTCGTCTCCGGCCCTCTATGCCCTATCTACGGAACCGGCGCCGTTTTGTTTGCCGTTTTTCTTCCGGAACTGAAATCTTCGCCGTTTTTCTTATTTTTAGGCGGTATGATTCTTGCCTCTATGCTGGAGCTTGTTACCGGAAAAGTTTTGGAAAAAATTTTTAAAAGAAAATGGTGGGATTATTCCGAAGAAAAGTTTTCCTTTGAAGGATATGTGTGCTTAAAATATTCCCTGCTTTGGGGCTGTTTTGCCATACTGCTGTTATACGTTACCGATCCCCTGCTTTTATCTTTGCTCGGACTGATCCCTTATCCCATCGGCTTCTTTACGATGATCGGTCTTTTTGTCCTGCTGGCGCTTGATTTCATCGGAACCTGGCTGGCGCTTGCCGGAATGAAAAAGCAGGCGAAGCAGCTTTCTCCCATTACAGACGGCATCCAGAACGCATCCCGCATTTTGGAAAACGCGATCACCAAACGGATCCGCCGCCGGATGCAGAAAGCCTTCCCGCCGCTCTCAGACCAAAATCTGTCCGTGCCTGCCAAAGAAAAATCTACGGTCTTTGCAGAAGGATGCAGCTTTTATAAACTGGCAGCCATCTTTTTTATCGGAGCCTTCCTAGGCGATATTATCGAAACGATCTTCTGTTTTCTGACGATGGGAGAGTTGATGAGCAGAAGCAGCGTGGTCTACGGCCCTTTCAGCGTAGTCTGGGGACTGGGATGCGCCTTTTTAACCGCGCTTTTATACCTGTGCAAAGAAAAAGATAATTGGTATATCTTTTGGCTGGGAACGCTGCTTGGCGGGGCTTATGAATACATCTGCAGCGTGTTTACGGAACTGGTATTCGGTACGATCTTTTGGGATTACAGCGGATTTGCTTTCAATCTGGGCGGCAGGATCAATCTGCTTTACTGCTTTTTCTGGGGGATCGCCGCCGTCGTCTGGCTGAAACTGATTTATCCCCGACTTTCCGCCCTGATCGAAAAGATCCCCATGAAAACGGGAAAAATAATAACCAATCTTTTTATCGTCTTCATGCTCTTTAACATGGTAATTTCTTCCCTTGCGCTTGCCCGTTATACAGAAAGACATTCGGATGCGCCGGACCAGACAGGGGCGCTAAATGAATTTCTGGATGAACGCTTTCCTGACGAAAGAATTGAGCGGATCTATCCGAATGCGAAGATCGTGGAGTGACGGTCTTCGCATTTTTACCGGTTCGTACCGCTCTCTTTCTTCCAGCACAGCCAGTCTTTATCCAAAACCGTAGCGCGGGGTTCTGTCAGGATCGTATCGCATGGAAACTGCCGGCAGACCCCACAGCAGGCAATTCCTTTTTCTTCTTAGTCCATCCAGCAGCAGAGCTGTTCCAGTCCATAAAGGCAGTCCATACCGCTTTCCGAAAAGCTCTTCCAAAGCTCCCCCGCCTTGTCGGAACTCACATAATCCGACCACTCTTTATCAGGTTTACAGCTTGTTGTGGATAACGTGATACTCTTTTTATTTTCAAACTCTTCCACATATTTTTTTACAAAAGCCGGATCTTCTCCCTTTTTAAAGCAGGCGCAACGCCATTCGTCACCTCCGCTTTTGTTTACAAAAGGCTGCGGCGGAACTGCCAGCGACATTTGAATGAAAAAATCATTATCAAAGGATTCCCCTATCGCCAGATATTTAATACTGCACAGATCTTCCCTTTCTGTCTTCGGTTTTTCTAAAATTTTTTCTACGGCGTCCCTCACCCATTCGTTTTTAAATGTAATGCTCATGTAACCTTCCCTTCCTGCTTTCCAGTAAATTTTTATGAATATGCAATGTCACCTTATAAATCTGTCGATATTGAGCAAAAATAAAACAGCCCAGCCTATCGCCAAGTGAAGCTGAACTGTCGTATCCTGTTTAGCAGTTCTCTTGCCTTCGAAAGCATTTGTCCGGTCATCCTGTCAATCATGGCGTCCAAAATATCTTCCTTTGACTTAAAATGATAATACAAAGTTCCTCCTGCGATCCCGACCTCCTTTAAAATGTCGTTTGTGCTGGTATTATCAAATCCCCTTATCGACAACCTGTCGATTTGATTCTAACATGGAAATACGGGTAGTTCCTTTATGTCCTTGGAATATGCAAATTCGCCGGGGAATTACTTTTCCGTTTCTTTTTGGGGGAAACGGTAGCCTCATAACTTGCGTCGATCATATTGCAGATTTCCTCAAAGGGAACTGTCCCGTCAAGCAGGATCGTGATCCACGCCCTTTTATTCATATGATATGCCGGGAAATACCCTTCCTGCTGTACCAGTATATCATGGAACATCTGATCGGATATTTTCACATTAATCATACTGACGCTGCCTTCCATAGGAAGTCCCAGCTTTGCCCCTTCTACATCCATGAGCAGGCCATACCACTTTTTGTTATCCTCGTGACGAAGTACTGCGCTCACTTCATCGCGCTTAAAAGGATAGTCCTCTTTCGTATGGTATTTCTTTTTCACATAGGCAAGCACTGCCTTTCTGTAGGAATGATCCTGTAATTTTTCCTCATTCATCATAGATAATATCAAAATCCCCCCATTCATTACAACAATAAGTATAATTCCCTTCCAATGGGTCGGTTAAATTTGGTTTTGCCGGTGCCAGTCTCCGTGCCAAATCCCCGAACGCGGCAAGTGTATATTTCTCCCCGTCTGATACTAAATCTACCTACTCTTCTTTTATTCACATCCTACCCATTGCTTCTCAAAAAAGCGCCCTCTTCCTCTCTATCATCTCATCGATCCGCCCGATGTACTGGGCTACATCCTTCACATTCTCGCACCGTTCGATCCGTCCGCCTTCATACAGCCGTTTGGATATGCTCCCTGCGCCGATCGCCACAATATCCTGCACTTCCTCCATCATCAAAATATTATAGATCCCGAACTTCCCTTCCGCCGCATAACCCACGTTTTCAAAATTGCCGGACATATTTTTCTGACGGTACAAATAGTACGGCGCCAATCCCATTTTCTCTGCGCCCTTTGCCGCGATCTCCATCGTTTCTTCCGTATTATTGAGCATTTTGATCCCGTTTACCTGAATCCATTGACTAAGCTTGGACGCCCTTTTGACCGCAAGGGAATGTACCGTAAGAGAATCCGGCGCAAGCCGTCCGATCTTCTCTATCGTCCCTGCAACGTCCTCCGCACTCTCTCCCGGCAGCCCCAGTATAATGTCCATATTAATATTTTGAAAACCGACCTCCCTCGCCAGTTCATATGCCTCCACCGTCTGCGCCGCCGTCGCTTTTCTTCCGATCATCTTCAAGGTTTCTTCTTTCATCGTCTGAGGGTTAACGGAAATGCGGCTAACGCCATGCCTGTATAATACCTGCAGCTTTTCTTTGGTAATACTGTCCGCCCTCCCCGCTTCTACGGTAAACTCCTGCACGGAAGAAAAATCAAAAGCCCCTTTCAGTTTCGTAAAAAGCCTGTCCAATTCTTTTGCGGAAAGAGTGGTCGGCGTCCCTCCGCCAATATAAACGGTATCCAGTATTTTCCCATCCATCATCACGGCCACGGCGTCTATCTCTCTTTCCAATGCCGTCAGATAGGCGTCCACCTTATCTATCCACGCATGGATCGGAAAAGAAGTAAACGAACAATAAAGGCAGGTCGTCGGACAAAAGGGGATTCCTATGTACAGACTGTAGCCGTCTTTATAATGCAGTCTGGAAAGCAGCTCCTTTTCCCTTTTCGCAATTTCAATGCTAAGCTTTCCCTTTTCCTCGCTGACCGCATACTTTTTCTGCATAAAGCGCAGGATCTCTTCCTCACTATAAGATTTTTCCTGATCGGAAAGCAATGTCATCGGTATTTTGGTCGGCCGGATTCCTGTCAAAGTTCCCCATGGCAGTTCTCTTTTTAAAAATTTCGAGAGACTTTCATAAATAAGCATCTTCAAGTCGTTCTTCGTCTCCGCCCTGTCGTCCGGATTGCTAAACAGGGTGTGGCTTTCCGTTTTTACGTCCTCTTCCTTTATAGAAAAAGAAATGCCGTTCCTTTGAAATTCTATTTCAAATTCCGGCATTCCTTCTTCTGACTGCATGGTAGAAGCTTTCTCCAAAACCTTCACTTCCCTGTCCGGATAAAAGGCCTTGACTAAAGAATGGATATCATATTCAAACCGTGCTTCATTCGTCTTTACTACTATCATTTTTATACCTCTTTGCGTGCCTTGGCACACATACTGATTAAAATTCCTGACACTAAAATTCCGGTTTTGGATTTTAATGTGTCCCTTACCCCAAAAACGGGTTATACTGCAGTTCATGCTCTACCGTCGTACCGTCGCCGTGTCCCGGATATACCTGTACGTCTCCCGGCAATACGGCTATTTTTTCTTTTATCGAATTTGTCAGTCTGGCCATACTTCCGGTAGGAAGGTCGGTACGCCCCACAGACTCCAAAAACAGCGTATCTCCGCTGATCAGCATCTTGTCTTCCTCAAAATAATAGCAACAGCTTCCTATCGTATGCCCCGGCGTGGCAAGTACTTTACAAGTCATGCCCGCAAGCGTGATCTCTTCTCCGTCTTTCACATACTCATCCACTTCGACCGTACAGCTTCTTCCGGTCTGCGTCGATACGTTTACAAACGGATCCTCGCAAAGCACCTTTTCCTTTTCGTAAGCATAAATTTTGGCTCCGCTGCATTCTTTTAATCCGGCACACCCTAAAATATGGTCAAAATGTCCGTGGGTAAGCAGTATCCCTGCGATCTGAAATCCCTTTTCCGTCAGTTTTTCGTATAAATATGCTCCTTTATCCGCCGGATCAAATACGATCGCCTGTTTCTCCTCTTCTCTGTATACAAAATAGCAATTCGTCTGGCATGAACCTAAAACGATGCGTCCTATCTTTAATTTCTGCATCAGCCTGTCGTCCTTTCAATATCAACCACACTTTCTATGCTTCGGATCTTATCGATCACACGGATTAGTTCTTCCCTGCTGCCGATCTCAAAGCTTGTGGCAAGTGTAGCGATCCCCTGTTTATTTGTCCTTGAATTCATTGACAAAATATTAATATTACGTTCCGTGAGCGCTTTGGATATATCCGCAAGGAGCCCGTTTCTGTTATTGGCGTAAATACTGATCTCCGCATAATATTTTCCCTGCGCCGTACTGTCCGTCCCGTTTTCCCATTCCGCATCAAGCAGGCGGACGCGTTCGATCTCCGGCAGATTGATCACGTTGATACAGTCCGTCCGATGAATCGAGATCCCTCTTCCCCTTGTTACAAAACCTACGATCTCGTCTCCCGGAACCGGAGAACAGCATTTAGAAAAACGGACCGCAACGTCATGAATGCCTTTCACTACGATGCCGCTCTTGGATCTGGCCGCCATCGGCCTGTTGACCGCATTTTCCGTAACGGCGGCCAATACTTCCTCGTTCGTAACCACCTTCTTATGCTCTCTGTCATACATTTCCTGCATCCGGTTTATGATCTGGCCTTCTTTTAATCCGCCATGCCCTACCGCCGCAAGCACGGAATCCCAATCCCTGAACCCGTATTTACGCATGATGCCTTCCATATATTCCGGTTTAAATACATTGGTGGTATTGATAGACCGGGACTTGCAGTAAGCTAACAGCAGTTCTTTGCCCTTTACGATATTATCCTCTTTCAGTTCGTTTTTAAACCATTGATTGATCTTGCTCTTGGCCTGAGGGCTCTTCACGATATTCAGCCAGTCCATGCTGGGGCCTTTGGAATTTTGAGACGTCAGTATCTCGATCCGGTCGCCGTTTTTGATCTCATAATCTATCGTTACCAGCTTACCGTTCACCCTTGCGCCGATCATTTTGTTTCCGACGGCGCTGTGGATACTGTAAGCAAAGTCCACCGGCGTACTTCCCGCCGGCAGATTTTTCACGTCGCCGCTGGGTGTAAAACAATATACGTTATCCGAAAACAAATCCAGATCGCTCTTTAAGAGGTTCATAAATTCTTTGTTATCGGACATGTCTCTCTGCCATTCCAGAATCTGGCGGAGCCACACAAGCTTTTCTTCCTCCTGTCCCTCCGGCTTTTTTCCGTCTGCCGCCTCTTTATATTTCCAATGAGCCGCAATACCGTACTCCGCAGCCTTATGCATCTCATAGGTACGGATCTGTATTTCAAAAGGCTGCCCGTTCGTACCGATGATCGTGGTGTGCAGCGACTGATACATATTGGCTTTCGGCATGGCGATGTAATCTTTAAATCTGCCCGGAATCGGCTTATACATCTCATGGATCACGCCAAGCGCCGCATAGCAGTCTTTTACGCTTGCCACAATGATCCGGACGGCAAACAGATCGTAGATCTGGTCTATCGTCTTGTTCTGATTTTTCATTTTCTTGTAAATACTGAAGAAATGTTTTACACGGCCGTCAATTTCCGCCCTGATCCCTGCATTTTCGATATGTTCCCTGACTTCTTTTACAATGGACTGGATATACTCTTCCCTGACGCTCTTTCTGATCGCTATTTTGTCCACCAGATCATAGTATACTTCCGGTTCCAAATATTTTAAAGAAAGATCGTCTAGTTCCACTTTGATCTTGGAGATCCCCAGCCGCTGCGCAATGGGCGAATAAATCTCCAGCGTCTCCTTCGCGATCCGCTTCTGGCTCTCTTCGGATTTATATTTCAGGGTTCGCATATTATGAAGCCTGTCGGCTAATTTAATCAGAATCACCCTGATGTCTTTCGCCATCGCCAAAAACATCTTTCTAAGATTTTCTGCCTGAAGCTCCATTCTGTCCGCCGTTTTGTCGTCGTCATTTCCTCCTGACAACTGCAATTGCTGCAGCTTTGTCACACCGTCCACAAGCAGCGTCACGTCATCGCCAAATTCTTCCCGCATTTCTTCTTCGGTCATAATGGTATCTTCCAGTACGTCGTGTAAGATCCCGGCTACAATGGTTTCTTTATCCATTTCTAATTCCGCAAGAATGATTGCGACACAGAGCGGATGGATGATATAGGGTTCTCCCGATTTGCGTACCTGTCCTTTATGCGCCGCGTCTGCCGTTTTATATGCTTTTTCTATCAAAGAAACTTCGTCCGACGGATGATACTGGTGGACACGCTCAATCAGTTCCAAATAGTATAACTCGGGACTTAAAAATTCCTGCGTAGGCTGTATTCTTCCATCATCAATAATTACTTCACTCTTATCTTCTGCCATATTTATCTCACCACCCCATTTTTAATCAATGAAGCTGAACCTTACTGTCAGTATTATTTCTTGTTCCGATCAAAAAATTCCTACTTACCTTCGTAACGGATAGCAGATTCCAAACGGTATCCGTTTATCTTCTCCCGTCCGTTTAATCCTGCAAGTTCGATCAATACTACCACGCCCACGACCTCGCCGCCCAAAGACTCGATCAGCTTGATCATCGCCTCCGTCGTTCCTCCGGTCGCGATCAGATCATCCACGATCAGCACTTTCTGCCCCTTCTTAACAGAATCCTTGTGCATCTCTATCGTCGCCGTGCCATATTCCAGATCATATTCCATTTCCACAGTCTCACAAGGAAGTTTTCCCTTTTTACGAATCAGCACGAAAGGCTTATGATTATTATATGCAATAGGCGTTCCGAAGATAAATCCTCTTGATTCCGGCCCCGCTACTACGTCAAATTCCAAATCTTTGATCTTTTCCTGCATCGTATCGATCGCGAGCGCAAGTCCGTCCGCATCCTGCAGAACGCTCGTCACATCCCTAAATATAATCCCCTTCTCCGGAAAATCCGGTATGCTCCTCACATATTCCTCTAACTTCTTCATGTCCTTCCCAATCCTTTCCTCTTTGAAATCCTTTTCAAAACAGGACGATGCTTAAATGTCATGTATTATCTGCTTTTGTCCTCTTGAATCTATAAAAGGATACGATGTTACAGATTTGTAAACAGTATCCTGCGTTTAACCCTAATTATATTATTTTTAAAGTGGGAAGTCAAAACATTTCTAAAAATACTCTGAAATACTCTATAGTATTCTAAAATATTTCGCACAACCGATACAAAAAGAGAGCGCCCTCACCTAAAATTCAAAATTTTCGATTTCGGACACTCTCTTTTTAAAGAGTACTTATTTATGCCTGATCCATATGTTTTACATCATTCCCATTCCCGGGCCGCCTGCCGGCATAGCCGGAGCGTCTTCTTTCATGTTTGCTACTACGGATTCCGTTGTAAGCAGGGTAGAAGCCACGCTGGTCGCATTCTGCAATGCGCTTCTTGTTACCTTTGCCGGATCTAAGATTCCTGCGCTGACCATATCTACATATTCTTCTTTCAGAGCGTCAAATCCGGTTCCTACTTCGGACTCTCTTACTTTGTTGATGATCACGCTGCCTTCCAGTCCTGCATTCGCAGCGATGTGGAATAACGGCGCTTCTAATGCTTTCAGTACAATGTTTGCGCCGGTTCTTTCGTCACCGTCCATCGTATCGGCAAGTTTTGCCACCTCTTTCGCCGCATGGATATAAGCGGAACCGCCGCCGGAAATAATTCCTTCTTCTACGGCTGCCCTTGTCGCTGCCAAAGCGTCTTCCAAACGCAGCTTCGCTTCTTTCATTTCCGTTTCCGTCGCCGCGCCTACACGGATCACGGCTACGCCGCCTGCGAGCTTAGCAAGTCTTTCCTGTAATTTTTCCTTATCAAAGTCGGAAGTCGTCTCTTCCACCTGATTTTTAATCTGTGCAATTCTTGCGTTGATAGCTTCTTTATCGCCTTCACCGTCAACGATGACCGTATTTTCTTTCTGTACTTTTACGGATTTAGCGCGTCCTAACTGATCAAGGGTCGCATCTTTTAATTCCAATCCGAGTTCGGAGCTGATCACCTGACCGCCCGTAAGGATCGCGATATCCTCAAGCATTGCTTTTCTTCTGTCGCCGTATCCCGGCGCTTTCACTGCGACTACATTGAAAGTACCGCGCAGTTTGTTTACGATCAGAGTCGTTAACGCTTCGCCTTCCACATCTTCCGCAATGATAAGCAATTTAGCGCCGGACTGTACGATCTGCTCTAAGAGCGGTAAAATTTCCTGAATATTGGATATCTTCTTATCCGTGATCAAAATGTACGGATTGTCGAGCGTTGCCTCCATTTTATCCATATCCGTCGCCATATATGCGGAAATGTATCCGCGGTCAAACTGCATTCCTTCTACCAGATCCAGTTCCGTAAGCATAGTCTTGGACTCTTCGATCGTAATAACGCCGTCGCCGGAAACCTTTTCCATTGCGTCCGCTACTAACTGCCCTACTTCCTCGTCTCCTGCGGAAATAGCGGCTACTCTTGCGATATGCTCCTTTCCGTTTACTTTGGAGCTCATTTTTTCAATGGACGCCACTGCGCATTCCGTTGCTTTTTTCATACCTTTTCTTAAAATGATCGGGTTTGCGCCTGCCGCAAGGTTCTTCATGCCTTCGTTTACCATTGCCTGTGCAAGTACCGTCGCCGTCGTCGTACCGTCTCCTGCTACATCGTTCGTTTTGGTCGCTACTTCTTTAACAAGCTGAGCGCCCATATTCTCAAATGCATCTTCTAACTCGATCTCCTTTGCGATCGTTACGCCGTCGTTGGTGATAAGTGGAGCGCCGAAAGACTTATCAAGCACTACGTTTCTTCCTTTCGGTCCTAATGTCACCCTTACGGTATCCGCTAACTGGTTTACACCTGATTCTAATGCTGCGCGTGCCTCCGCACCGTATTTAATTTCCTTTGCCATTTTAATCTGCCTCCATTTGATTTCCTATGATCTGATGAAACGATAACTTTCTGATTCTTTACTCTCTTTCTTTATTATCGTCCTCTTTCCTGCCTTTATCCGGCTCTTATGGTCCGGAACGTTTCAAAAGGACTGGTGTCTGTTAAGCGAGAATCGCTAAAATATCGCTCTGCTTTACAATGATGTATTCTTCTTCCTCAATTTTTACATCCGTACCTGCATACTTGGAATAGATAACCTGATCTCCGGTTTTCACTTCCATCTTTACTTCTTTTCCGTCGATCACGCCGCCCGGCCCTACTGCGATGACTTCCGCCTGCTGGGGTTTTTCTTTATTCTGCCCCGGAAGGACGATCCCGGACTTTGTGGTTTCTTCTGCAACTAATTGCTTTAATACGACTCTGTCGCCTAATGGTACTAATTTCATAAATGACTGCCTCCTTATATATCAATGTCTTTTTTTGCGATTTGTTAGCACTCAACTAAGTCGAGTGCTAAACGATAATCATATATTAATTTTATATGCGTAAGGTTGCAAACGCATCCACATTTACTATTCTTTAATTTTCTCCTGTTTACTCATTTTTTCTTTCATTTATTTTATTTTTCTCACTTTCTTCCAATATTATCAATTTAATAGTTTTTTTAGATTTATCTGGAGCGTGTTTGCAAAATCTCCTCCGTCAACTGTTTTCCAGTAACAGCATCACGCTCACTGTACACCAGCCGTCTTTACACTCTATTTCCATGTCTCCACAATACTTCCTTGCAACTTTCCTTATGTTTGCCAGCCCAAACCCATGCTCCTCTCCCGTTTTCGTTGTCGCCGGCAGCTTGTCCTCACTCATAGAAAGCGTGCCTGAAAAACTGTTTTTGATCTCTATCATATAAACATGATTCCGCCGGTAAGAAGAAAGCCGGATCTTTTGACCGCCGCGTCCTTTGCTCCGTTCCTCCTCCGACGCCTCTATCGCATTCGTCAGCGCGTTATTTAAAATGACGCTGATATCGAACGCATTGGCTGCTGCCTCGTTCGGATAGTGAAAATCACATTGAAAGGATATGCCCTTTTCTTCCATGCTTTTCTTCTTCTCCGTCAATATTACGTCCGTAACGGGATTGCCGCTCTTAACGGAAAGAGCGCTTTCCCTAAGCTGTTCCTGAAGTTTCTCTACATATTTTTTTGCCTCTTCTTTTTCATTTTTCAGATACAGTCCTTCTAATACCATAATATGGTTTCCCATATCATGCTTTAAACTCCTGATATCGCCGTACAGCTTTTCCACCTCGCGGATATGCTGCGCCATATCCGCCGCCTGCCCCGCTAACAGCGCATACTGTTTTTCTTCCATTTGCCTGCGTTTTAAATCCTGATAAAGGATAATAAATACCAGAATCGCGGCAATGGAAAAACCGTAATAAAAAAAACTGAGCCAGTTATACGTTCCGTATATGTGGTACAGGCTCTTTCCCGCATCCGCCTCATAAAGTTTTTCATAATATTTCAATATGATATATCCCAGCATAGCCGATAAAGAAGGAACTAAAAGCATGAACATTTCCTTTTTCGTCATGGCAAGCCGTTTATAAACATAATTTTTCCTTACCAGATACACTGCGGATATAAGAAAAAGAAAACTGCATATCAAATCTAACGCACAGCACACGACAAAAAGGGAAAACTGCATCCACACATTCCCCGAATATCCCGGGATTTTTACAAAAAGTCTGTCGCATGCCTTATCAATACACCCTTCCATCATAAAAGACAGCCATCTTAAGGAAAAAAAGGTGACCCCAAGAAATATTTTCTGCGTTAGATTCTTTTTTTCCAGACAATATACCACAAAAAAAGCCGCCAGAATGCCCAGACTGTATACAGTGAAATTGTTGATATACCAAGGTATATACTGTAAAAATTTCATTATGATAAAATAAACTGCGCCGGCCGGCCATACTGTAACGCCCTCTTTTAGAAAGGGCTTCACCAGCCTTACCAGACAATAACCGGTCATTCCATCGAACAATGCCTGATAAACCGAATAGGCCGTTCCATAACAAAGTTCCACTATTTCCCCGTTCAAGCCTCTCTGCCTCCCTTTTTGTTATACCTTAAATACCCTTTTACAAATTTAGGAAACTGTCTCTTTGACATGATGAGCTGTCCGCCGTTTTCCAGAAAAACATTGGCAGCGTCATATTTTTTGACATATTTAAAATGCACCAGATAGCCTCTGTGTATGCGAAAAAAATCCTCTCCCAGACGGTTCTCTAATTCTGCCATTTTCCCGTAATACTCAAGTTTTCCTTCGGTGGTATGGAGCACGATCTTACGGTTAAACACTTCCCCGTAAATAATAGTGTCCAAAACCACCTTTGTCTGTATCCCCTTCGCTTTCACAATCATATATCTGTCTTCTTTATCCGCCGTCCTGTTCCGGCAGGGTTTTACCGATTCCTGATATTCTTCCCTCGCCCGGTCAAGCACCTCATAAAACTTTTCGTCAGAAAAGGGTTTCACCAAGTAGTGGAACGCCCCTACGTCAAAAGCCGAAAACACATATTCCTCCAGCGCGGTAATAAAAATGATCAGCAGCTTTTTCTTTTTTCTTCTGAGTCCTGCCGCAGTTTCAATTCCGTTTTTCCCATCCATCCGGATGTCCAAAAAGACAAGATCCGGCGTCGGCTCCGCCGCCAGTAATTCTTCGCCCGAAGAAAAGATAACAATCTCTTCTTCAGGGCAGTGTTTTCTAACCTTTTCTTCTATCAGTTCCTGTATTTCTTTTTCGTCGTCGCATATTCCGATCCGCATATGTTTCCCATCCTCTTTTTCTATAAGCGTTTCTTTCTGGCGGGCTTTTCCGGTATCTTTCCTCCGGACGCTGTTTGTACACGATCTGCCCGTTCCGCTACGTCCAGTATACCATTTCCGGTACTTATTATGTGAAAGGTCCGCTGTAAAACGTCCATTTTTTGTTGTAAAAAGTGTGCGCCCCCTGCATGGGGCTGCGCAAAAAAAACAGAGCGGCAATCTACCCGCTCTGTCGACAATTCACTGTAAGGCCCCTTTCCCTGCTCCGCCTATACAAGGCCTTTCTTCTTTCTTTCTTCATATCCCGGCTGCTGCTTCATATCCAGTTTGTTTTCAAACATTGCATACTCCGCGTCCGACAGCAGCATATGCAGCGTCTCCTCCACATTCTGCTTATAAACGATCCCAAACGCTATGGAAGGGGCAAGCCGGGGATCTTCAAACTCCTCGCATCTTTTCTGTACCCGCATACAATACTGCTCCGCTTCTCCCTCTTCCGGTACGGGGATCAGGATATTGAACACGTCTCCGTCGCACCGTCCGATGATATACTCCGGCGTCGCCTCCTCTTTTAAGATGGCTGCAATCGCGGCAATCATCCTGTCGCTTTCTTCCTCTCCGTAAGCATCGTTAAAAAACTTACAGTCGTTGATATTTCCGTTGATCAGGGCGACCGGAACGACCTCCGACCGGTCAAGGACTCTCATCCTGTCCATAAAATAAACCTGATTAAATACGCCGGTCAAAAAGTCCTCTTTTTCGATCTGCTTGGTACGGTAATCTTCCCCTACTACTTTTTCTTCCAGCGCGTCCGCGTAAAAAGCATATTCCTTATGTAAATAAAGTTCTTCCGCAAAAGCGGTAAAGGTAAGAAGATCCTGCTTTATGGCCTTTTTAACAAGCTCCAGCTTTTCTTCTGACACTTTCGAGTAATCCACATACGCATGACCAATCGTCCGGTTTGCCACCCGCAGCTTTTCCCCCGGATTTTGTACCACATCCGGCTCAAAATTTTCAAACTCTCCTACAAAGACAAACTTTGCTCCATGCCTATCCGTGATGCAGATCTCCGCTCCCGTTAAAGCCGAAAGATTCTCCAGTTTTTTTCTCATATAATCCGCTGCGAGCAGATTATTGATACTATAGTTTTTGATATTATCTTTAATCCTTTGATCGATCGATTTGATTCCCATCCCCATGTTTTCGCACCCACCTTACCGTTGACATATTGCTCTCAATCATGGTGCTATTATATCTTTTTTTATTCATTTTGTCCATCCCATTATGACCGTATTTTCCGCCCCCTGCCGTGCTTCTCTCTGTGCTAGTGCTCTATCCAGTTAGAAATTTCACGATCCTTATTTGTATGCCTGCGCGCAAAATTAAAAATTTCACCCTGCGTTTAACTCCGTCTTAAAAGAGGCGCAGTACTCTTCCGCTTTATCAGGCGCATATCCGCTTTCTTCCATCAGGCGGATAAAATGCGAACCTACAATGCAGCCGTCGATGACTTCCTTCATCGGTTCCACATCTTCCGGCGTCCGTATGCCGAATCCCATCATGACCGGAACCTTGCTGTATCTTTTCACCTCTTTTAAATAATTCAGGATGTTTTTGTGAAAATCGGCGCTTTGTCCCGTAACCCCCATGGAAGACACACAGTAAACAAAGCCTCTCGCCCGTTCCAATACCATAGGCAGCCGTTTTCCCGACACCGGAGCCACAAGCTGGAGAATGATAGGATAGGCTTCGTCTTTTTCCAAAACCTCCCGTAACTGGAATTGCTCCTCAAAAGGGAGATCCGGAACGATCAGTCCGTCCACTCCTGCGCTTTTACATTCTTCGGCAAACTCTGCAAGTCCGTAATGGAGTATCGTGTTGAAATACATCATAAACACGATAGGCAGACCGCATCCTTCCTTTCTGACCTCCTTCACAAGTTTAAAAACTTTTTTCAGATTCGTTCCCTTTAATATGGATTGATAAGAGGCCTCCTGAATCACAGGCCCATCCGCCGTCGGATCCGAAAACGGGATACCCAGTTCTAAAACATCCAGTCCCGCTTTCTCCTGTGCATGGATCAGTTTTTTGCATCCCTCCATATCGGGGAGTCCCGCCGTCATATAAGTAATAAACGCTTTTTTCCCGTTTTTCTTTAATTGGTTCATTTTCTCTTCTATCCGATTCATCAGTTTAAATACTCCTTTCCGTTAAAATAAGCTTCTATTGTATGAGCGTCCTTATCCCCTCTTCCTGAAAGGCAGACTACAATGGCCTGTTCTTTTGTCATCGTCTCTGCCCTCTTAAATGCATAAGCGAGCGCGTGGGCGCTTTCGATCGCCGGAATGATCCCCTCCGTTTTACAAAGTTCGGCAAGTGCCGCCATAGCCTCGTCATCCGTGATCGATACATAATTCACTCTCTTGCTTGCCTTCAGATAAGCATGTTCCGGCCCCACCCCTGGATAATCCAATCCGGCTGAAATGGAATGGGCGATCTGCACGTTCCCGTCCTCGTCCTGCAGAAGATAAGATTTCATTCCGTGCAATGTTCCCGGATGTCCAAGCGCCATAGCCGAAGCGTGCTTTCCCGTTTCAATCCCAAGTCCTGCCGCCTCTACGCCGATCAATTCCACTTCCGGCTCTTCGATAAATTCCGCAAACATACCGATAGAATTAGAACCGCCTCCCACACATGCCATCACCACCTCCGGCAGTCTGCTTTCCTTTTCCCAAAACTGTCTTTTGGCTTCTTTACTGATCACCCTTTGAAATTCCTTTACGATCTTGGGATAAGGGTACGGGCCTACTGCCGAACCGATCACATAAAAAGTATCCTCCGCTTCTTTCGTCCATGCCCGCAATGCCTCATTCGTGGCGTCTTTCAGCGTTTTGCTCCCTGAAGTAACACTGACCACCTTTGCTCCCAGCATTTCCATACGCATAACGTTTAAATGCTGCCGTTCCATATCCTCCTCTCCCATATAAACGGTACACTCCATATGAAAGAGCGCCGCCCCCGTGGCCGTCGCCACTCCGTGCTGCCCCGCTCCGGTCTCCGCGATCACTTTGGTCTTTCCCATTCTTTTTGCCAAAAGAAGCTGCCCGATCACATTGTTGATCTTATGAGCTCCCGTATGGTTCAGATCTTCCCTTTTCAAATAAATTTTCGTACCGTACTTTTCCGACAGCCTTTCCGCAAGATAGAGCGGCGTTTCCCGTCCTACATATTCTTTCAGGTAATAGTCGTATTCTTTCATAAAGTCCTTATCCTTGACGGCCGCTTCAAATGCAAGATCCAACTCCTCCAACGTATTCATCAGGGATTCCGATACATACTGTCCTCCAAACTCTCCATAATAAGTCTTTTTTCTTTGTTTTTCTACATTTTCCATACTAACCTCCATCTGCCTGCTCCAACAGGCGTACAAATCAGGATCGGGAAATTTCCGATTTCACGCTGAAATAGCAAATTGTAAAATCTTTGATTTTTCAATCTGCTCTCCTTCCTGCTTTTGTTTCCGACATTTTACCAGAAACCTTTACCCTGCAATAAAAAAAGCACCCCATTGAAATCTTCCTAAAAGGGACGTATTTCAACGCGGTGCCACCCTGCTTCTCAATCTGACCGGACGGGCCTGCACATAAAAAGGCACTTTCCTAATCGGAAAGTGCCTGCCACCAATCATCTTGACTCTTTACGGATACGGAATCTCTTCGATATCCTCCTCTTTTAACGTTGAGGAAACGGCGCAGACTACTAAGAAATCCGTTCATCCGGCATCTCACAAACCCATTCCCATATGCGTCCCATATCTGCTCACACCAGCCGCAGACTCTCTGTCATGTTCCATCAAATGGTACTCTTTTTGCTCATCGACTTTGCTGTTATTTTTAAATTAGTGATACTATAGCATAAAGATTACGATTTTGTCAACAAATTTTTCTTGACATTTCCGTGACTTTTTCAAAATGACTTTTCAAAACCGTTATCTCCGCTTATTTTTCTGTGCCTTTTTTCTTTTTGACAACTACCAAAATGACTATTATGCAAACTGCAACGACTGCCGCTACCACGCCTGCGATCAGCATGACAGAATTCGATGAAGCGTTGTTTTGGCTCTCTACGTTCTGTCCCGACGTCTGTGCTGCGCTTTCGCCTTCCTCCGCCTTCTGTGTACCGGTTCCTGCTCCCTTGATCAGTACCATAGCGGAAACGCCTTCTACCTGTGCCGTACCGCTGGCTGTTCCGAGAACCTCGCATCCGGCCTTTTCGCCATTTACATAAATCTCCCATTCTCCTTCCGGAAGGGATACGTTTACGGCATCTTTGTTGGCATTATAGATCACGCAGATCTCATCGGCTGTTTCACCGTTGGGCTTATTCGCGATGGTATAAGCTACTACGTTAGGATCCAGTCCTTCCATAAAAGTAATATTTTCTTTGATCTCTTCCGCCGTTGTCATACGGAAAGCGCCGTGCGCCTTACGGAAAGCGATCAGACCTTTATAGTATTCGTATACGTCCATGACGTTGCCTTTGGCGTACCATTTAATACTGTTAGTCGCATCCGGCGAAGCATAACTGTTTTCGTCAAAAGCGCCGGCCGTTGTCTGGGACGGCTTCGTCCTTAACATCTCTTCGCCTGCCAGCATAAAGGGAACTCCCTGCGATGTAAATACGATCGCGCTGGAAAGTTTGTTCATTTTGACCAGATCTTCTTTTGCCGCATCCGCATTGGAGATCGATAATTTATCCCAAAGCGTCAAATTATCATGGCAGGATGCATAGTTGATACTCTGTCCCGGCTGTCCTGACCAGAAGTTGTCACTTTTGTCATGTTTGCTTATATCTACCTGCGGATGCTCGGTAGCGCCTACGACGCTGAATTTAATGCTTTCTTCCATACCTTCTTTGCCCGCTGCAAATCCGGTGTCGTATGCGTCAAATACATTTCCTCTGATACCGTCTCTGATATCGTCGCTGAATGCTCCGACTCTGTCTAACTGATAAGTATGATTTTTTGTCGCCTGTAACTCTGAATCAATGGCTGCGTCGCCGCTGGTCCAGCCCTCTCCGTATATAATAATAGACGGATCTACCTCGTCAAGAGCCTTTCTGATCTCTGACATCGTCTCCAGATCATGGACTCCCATAAGGTCAAAACGGAAACCGTCGATATGATATTCCTCTGCCCAATAGACTACCGATTCAACCATATATTTACGCATCATGGCGCGTTCCGAAGCCGTTTCGTTACCACAGCCCGACGCGTTGGAATAACTGTCGCCTACTTTTCTGTAATAATAATCCGGCACTGTCTTTTGGAACCAGGAATCCGCCGTATTGTAAGTATGGTTATATACCACGTCCATTACCACACGGATACCGTTTTCATGGAGGGTCTGAATCATCTGCTTCATTTCTTTTACACGCACTTCGCCATTGTAAGGATCCGTGCTGTAAGAACCTTCCGGAATGTTATAGTTTTTCGGATCGTATCCCCAGTTGAACTGATCGGAATCCAATTTACTTTCATCTACGGTCGCATAATCGTAACTGGGAAGGATCTGTACATGAGTAATCCCCAAATCCTTCATGTGGTCAAGTCCTGTAGGAAGTCCTTCGCCGTTTACCGTTCCGGTCTCCGTCAGACCCAGAAACTTACCCTTATTTTCAATATGTGCCGAGGAATCAGACGACAGATCCCTGACATGCAGTTCGTAGATCACGGCGTCCGTTGCGTTTATAAATTCAGGACGTGCGTCCGACTCAAAACCTTCCGGATCCGTCGTATCCAGATCAATGACCATACCTCTGTTTCCGTTCACGCCGGCAGTCCTTGCATAAAGATCCACTACTTCATTTACGACATCGCCGTTTTTGATCGTGTAAGTATAATATACTCCGTTTAAATCGCCTTCTTTTTCACACACCCATGTGCCTTTTTCATCTGCCTGCATGGGCAGCGTTTCGATCAGGTCCGTTGTAACTTCCGCGTCTCCCCCTTCGTACAGGTTTAAGGACACTTCCGAAGCAAGCGGCGCCCATACTCTGAATTTGGTGCTTTCCTTACTGTAAACCGCTCCCAGATCGTCTCCCTCATAAGAAAATGCTTCGTCAAAAAATGCGGAACCAATCACTTTTCTCATGGAAACCTGACAGCCTTCGTATTCTTCTCTCGTAACGGTATAGGATTTCGCCAGATCCAGCTCTTTTTCCATGATCAGACAGGCTGATTTTCCGTTCTGTCCTTCTCCTGCCTTAATTTCGCTGACCGTATAAGCAGTTCCTTCGTCGTCCGTCACGCTGAACCTGCCTGCTTCTTCCTGATCTGAAACGTCGATCGCTTTAGAAAGGGTAACAAAAATCTGCTCCGTAGTCTCTCCGAAATAAGCGTCGGCTATCACCGGACCTAAATTTACCTCTGCCTTATCATACCAAACCGTTGGATTTCCCTCTACAATGTAAACGTCAAGTACCTTTCCGTCCGCTTTCGTCAAGTCGATCTGTCTGGAAACGGCTGCGTCCATCTCTCCGTTTTGCAAGATTTGAATCCCCGCAGTCTCTACGCCTTCCTCAGGCATAAATCCTATATGGAAGACCGCACCGTAGCTGTCTTTTTCCGTGAGAGGATAGCTGCCCCCCGCGCCTTCTCCCAGCCACGCGTTCGCCTCTAATGTTTCACCATCATAGGTTTCGTCAAAGTTGTAATAATGTACGTTCAGCTTCAGCGCGTCCGCTTCTTCATAAAGCTTGATCCTCGCTTCGTCCAACGCCGCATAGTCAAAGACTTCCGCCCCTTCGGGAGCCTCCGTTGCAAATTCCGCTTCACCGCTTGTCAGCCAGATCTCAACCACCTCCTTGTCAATCGTAACAAAGCGGTCGTCGCTGACGTCTTTGTCCTCCCATTCGTTCAGTCTGACAATAAAACCGATTTTGGACGGGGAATTATTGCTTTGATAAACGGCTACCTGCCCAAAGGAATCGCTTCCGTCAAAAGACACCTGCTGTCCGTCTTTTCCCTCCTCCCATATCCATAAATTCCAGCCTTCGTAATTGTTGTCGCTTCTGCCGCCATAATGGATGATCAGCGTTGTACCTGCCGCATAGGCTGTCATGCTCGGCACAAATCCTGCTGCTACTGTCAGTACCATCATCCATATCGCCATAAATCCTGCAGTAATTTTCTTTCTCATATCTATAACCCTGCTCCTTTCTCGGCGTGCAAATCCGTACCCTTTACGGTATACAGGCAAGATTGGGCTTGGGAAAAACTAAAAAACCTAAAAATGTCCGCTCCGGCTCGTGTACTTTGGCACGCGTATCAATCAGGGGAGGCAAAATAGTTTCCCTCTTTTTCTATTCCCCGACAGCTATATTATAGCACCCCTTGTCACTTCAGTCTAAATAAATTTTCGTATTTTTTCGTAAAAATTAATTTTATGTTTTTGTATAAAATCAACAATAATACGGCTTGTCAAATTTTTGATTGAAAAGATTTTTATCTTATGGTATTTTTAGGAAGAAAAACGGAAATTCTATATCCTATAACAAACTCGGTAAACCGAGCCAAAAAACGAAGAAAGAAATGAAAAAGTAAACTTTCGGGCACCGGTTCCTATGCGTGCCGAAATGGAGAAATGGAGTACACTATGGATTTTATAAAAAACAGTTATAAAGGTTTTCTGCTCTGCCTTGTCATTGCCGTTCCGTCATGGTTTTTAGGGGCTCTCTTCCCCATCGTCGGCGGTCCTGTCATTGCCATTCTGGCAGGCATGGTCATTACCATGTTTCTGAAAAACAAGGAGGGATTAGAGGCCGGTATCAAATTCACTTCCAAGAAAGTCCTGCAATATGCCGTTGTTCTTCTTGGTTTCGGACTCAACTTAAGCGTTATTTTAGAAACCGGAAAACAATCGCTGCCAATCATCCTTGCCACCATTTCCATTTCCCTTATCATCGCCTTTATCCTGCATAAAGCAATGCGGATTCCCGGAAATATTTCCACACTGGTAGGGGTTGGTTCCTCAATCTGCGGCGGTTCTGCCATTGCGGCGACTGCACCGGTGATCGACGCGGACGACGAAGAGGTGGCGCAGGCAATTTCCGTTATTTTCTTTTTTAACGTGCTTGCGGCCATTATTTTTCCACACTTAGGCTCGTTGCTTAGTTTTTCTACTACAAGCGGCGATGCTTTCGGTATTTTTGCGGGTACGGCTGTCAATGACACCTCCTCCGTTACCGCCGCCGCCTCTACATGGGACAATATGTGGAATCTCGGCTCCACAACCTTGGACAAAGCCGTTACCGTTAAATTAACAAGAACCCTCGCTATCATTCCGATCGCTTTGGTCCTTGCCTTTTTAAGAACGAGAAGATCAAATGAAGACGGGAATAAAGTAGACTTTAAGAAGATCTTCCCTTTCTTTATCCTCTACTTTATCCTCGCCTCTGTTATTACCACGATCGCAGTAAAATGCGGCATACCGCTGTCCTTTTTCACCCCTTTTAAGGATCTGAGCAAGTTTCTCATCGTCCTCGCCATGGCGGCTATCGGGCTGAATACCGACATCGTAAAGCTGGTCAAGACCGGCGGGAAACCCCTTATCATGGGACTATGCTGTTGGATTGGCATTACTTTGGTAAGCCTGATCCTCCAATCTGCCATGGGTATTTGGTAGTTTAGGCGTCCTTGGCCGCCTAACAAGTGAATCCTTTTTCAAAAGTAACCCTCGTTCGGATACTGGAATTAGGGAAAAACAAAACGACGCTTTTTCCCTCAAGAAAACCGTTATATTTTCCGTCGCCGATTTCGTCCGCAATCCGGAAAATCTCATGGATCTCTTCCGGCTGCAGGTCAGTCAGCCTGATCAGATTTTTCATGTAAATCCGTCCTTTCTTTCATTTTCCGGTCTTTTCCGATTTAGCCCTTACTCACTGCACCGTACCTGCAGCTCTTCCCACCGTTTGTCCACTTCCTTCTGGAACTCCACGATCAGGTCTTCGTTGCCGCGCACAAACAAATGCCGGAAACGGCGTTGGGGACGCAAAAACTCTTCTACCGGAAGTTTATGCTTCGGCTCATAACTTAAGATCCATTTTCCGTCCACTACTTCATACAGCGGCCAGTAACAGGTTTCTACCGCCTTCTTACACATATCCATAAGCGCGGAAGGTTCGTATCCCCACCCTCTCGGACAGGGAGAAAGAATATTTAGGAAAGCCGGACCCGGCGTATAGATCGCCTTTTCGGCTTTTACATGCAGATCCTTAAAATTACCGATAAAAGTCGTCTGTCCCACATAAGGAATATGATGTTCGGCCATTATGGCCGCCAGATCTTTCCTTATCTGCACTTTTCCGTTCGATTCCTTTCCCGCCGGCGTAGTAGTCGTGTCCGCGAACTGCGGCGTCGCGGAGGAGCGCTGGGTTCCGGTATTCATATAAGCGCCGTTGTCGTAGCACACATATACCATATCGTGCCCTCTCTCCATTGCGCCGGACAGAGACTGAAAACCAATATCATAAGTGCCGCCGTCGCCGCCGAAAGTAATAAATTTATAATTCTCCTTGATCTTTCCCTTTCTCTTCAATACCCGGTAAGCCGTCTCCACGCCGGACAGGGTTGCTCCGGCATTTTCAAATGCATTATGGATATAACTGTCCTCATATGCCGTATAAGGATACATAAAGGAAGATACCTCCAAACACCCCGTGGCGTTGCCTATCACCGCCTTATCTTCCTCATGCAGCGCGCGTAAGACCGCCCTTACCGCGACCGTACCGCCGCAGCCCGCGCACATTCTATGTCCCGGCGCCAGCCGTTCCGGCTTATTCATGACCTCTTTCAAATTATATGCTGATTCCATTTGATAACCATACCTTTCTTTTCCATATCGTTTCTTCTATGCCGGTTACTCTTTCCGAAGCCCGATATACTCATACATATCCGTTATTTCATGCTCTGACGAGAGTTTTTCCAGCTTACCGTAGACCTGTTCAAAATCTTCCACCGTAATATCCCTGCCGCCAAGACCGTAAAAGTAATTTACCACATCCGCGCCTGCTTTTGCACGGTACAACGCCGCCTGCACTTCTGCACCCAAAGGGCCTCCCGTTGCGGCAAACATCTCCGATCGGTCCAAAACGGCAATCGCTTTTACATGGGCCAGCGCCGCCGCGATCTCTTCTTCCGGAAAAGGACGGAATATCCGGATCTTTAACAGCCCTACTTTTTTTCCCGTTTCTTTTCGTATCTTGTCTACCGCCGCCTTGCAGGTTCCCGCTGCCGAACCGATGATAACAATGGCGTATTCCGCGTCCTCCAGACAATATTCTTCAAAGAAGCCATATCTTCTGCCGGTCATTTTTTCAAACCGGTCCGCCACTTCCAAAATCACCTTCCGGGCATTTTTCATTGCTTCGCGCTGCCCGCGCTTTGTTTCCATATAATAATTCGATACCGCATAAGGCCCCACTGCCATCGGCTCTTTGGCATTTAAAAGATAGTGTTCGGGATTCCTCTCTCCCACAAACTCCTTCACGGAATCAGTCTCTACTAAAAGGATATTTTCTACGCCGTGACTGGTAATAAAGCCGTCCTGACAGATCATAACGGGAAGCATCACGTCTTTATGCTCCGCGATCGGAAAGGCCTGCAAAAAGTTATCGTATACTTCCTGATTGGATTCCGCATAGATCTGTATCCATCCGCTGTCCCTTGCCCCCATGCTGTCGGAATGGTCGGCGTTGATATTGATCGGCCCGGACAGGGCGCGGTTAACCAGCGCCATGACGATAGGCAGCCTGTCCGAAGCCGCCACATATAATTCTTCCCACATCAGCGCCATACCGCAGGACGAAGTGGCCGTAAGCGCCCTTGCCCCCGCCGCGCAGGCTCCAAGAGTCGCGCTCATGGCGCTGTGCTCGCTCTCTACCGGAATAAACTCCGTATCCATTTCACCGTTTGCTATGTATGAGGCAACATACTGGGGTATCTCCGTAGACGGCGTAATAGGAAACGCCGGCATCACATCGGGTTCGATCTGTTTGATGGCATAAGCTACCGCTTCATTGCCGGATAAACGTTCTCTGACTGCCATTTATTTTCCCTCCTTCATCGTGATCGCATCAAAAGGACATACTTTGGCGCAAATGCCGCAGCCCTTGCAATGATCATAGTCAAACTCTTCCCTCATCTTGTCTTTTACCGGTATGGACGAATCCGGACAAGCCGGCGTACACAAAAGACACTGCCTACATTTTTCTTTATCCCAAACGGGCGTGGAAGTACGCCATTCACCTGTGCAAAACTCCTTAGAGGTAGCCGCTTCAAAAATTTTATTTCCTTCCGTTATGTCCTGCCACGGACTTTTTTCATTGATCTTATCGCTTATCATCGTATCCTGCCTTTCTGATCCCTTACGATCTCATCTTTGCTCCCATCTGTCTGCTTTAACAGTTTGTGTCATTTAACGGGCCACTTCTGCAAAAGCAAGCTCTAATGCCCGCATATTCCCGTCGATCACCTCAGGCTTTTTTGCGAACTTATGCGCAAAAGACGCCTGCATTTCCCTTAAAAAGTCTTTCTGGTCCATGACCCCCGATACCGCCACTACCGCCGCAAGCATGGGGCTGTTCGGATAATTTTTCCCCAGCGCCTTTATGGAGATTGCTTTCGCATCCAAAGTATAGACCGCCCCCTGAAAGCCTCCCAGCAAAGGCAGGATCTCTTCCTTTTTCTTTTCCGTATTGATAATGAGCGCCCCCTCTTTCTTTAATCCGTGGGTTACATCGATGCTCTCCAACAGACTGTCGTCTACAACGGCTACAAGATCGGGATAGTAAATATTGGAATGGATCGTAACCGGTGCTTCGCTGATCCGGTTATATGCCGTGATCGGCGCACCCATACGTTCCGGCCCGTATTCCGGAAATCCCTGCACATATTTTCCGGTCTTAAACGCTACATCCGCCAACAAAAGAGCGGCTGTCTTGGCGCCCTGTCCACCCCGTCCATGCCATCTGATCTCAATCGTGTTATCCATAATCATCCTCCGTTCCTGCTCTGTCCGCCGTGTTCCGTCTCTCTTCCTCTCCCACCCGGTTTTTCTATCCGGTCCCTAAACGGACAGATACAAAAAGGCTTCTACCTCATATAGTAGAAGTCCGTCACTCTATTTCGTTATTGTGTTTACTTCTGTCCTGAACTTCCTTGTTCCTTCCTCCTTTAGAGCGTGTTTGAAAAATGCTTTCCGTCAGATGTGCGTCACAATTTGCGGGAAACTAAGAGCATAAATGCTCCACCAAATGAAGGGCGCATAACGGACTATGTAACCTGAATTTGGTATAAATACCGCGCAAATTGGGGAGTGCAGATGTCATGCCGTTAAAATGGCGGAAATGATTTTTCAAACACGCTCTAGTGTCTTGTCTCGTTGATATTTGGCAAAACTACGCAGGATATTCGTTCAGCTGCAAGGCAGATTTTCAACGGCGTAGCGGTGGATACGGCTAGAAAATCTAACGCCGCAGATGCACGAATAGACAAGCAGGTTTGACTAATTATCAATGAGACAAGACACTATCCAGCATGATTCCATGCCCAGACTAATAACTATTTTAGTAACGGAAGATGCGGTTGTCAACAACTTTTGACAAAACGATGTTTTCAAAAAAGTTTAATATTAAATTGCAGTAAGGGAAAAGTAAAAAATGCTTGACATTTCAAACCTTGTCTGAAACGGAGTAACTCTAATTGACGATGGTACAAGATGTTTTAGTTTGTTAGGGGACTGAAACCACTTTGTTAATTCGTTCAGGGTATTGATTTAATATAGCAAGGTTTCCCCTACTGCCATAGCGGGGCGGAAGGATGCAGAAAGACCGCCGGGTTTTATTTTTTTCCCGTGCGGTCTTCCGGTTAATAAGGTTTCTTTTTCATCTGTTTTACGAAATATTTTGCAAACAGAAAGAAAACGATCCATGAAAGCGGTGTCTCAAAAATAGCCGTGGTAAGCACCTGAGACACTTCAAAGAAGGCTGTTATCATTCCTTCCCCTCCTTTCTCCGAAAAGGTAAATTATATATCACGGTAACAAATTACCTGTCCAATAAAACGGACTTGGAGAACAGGCAGCAAAAAATAATGCAGTAGGCTATACGTAGCCGGAAAGAAAAGAGGAAAAGAAAAATGAGCAAAGCACAGTATCAGGTAGTAGGAATCAAAGGTGCAGTAAGCACAAAATCAAACAGGAAATGCTGGACGATCCATTTTGCCGGGGATTTCACGCCGTATGAAATGGAGAACTGTGAATGTGACGGAAAAAGCACGTTCAATGAGTTTACCTATACGGATTATGACGTACATATCAACGATATAGTGGAACTGGACTATACGAAAGGCTTTCAGGACAAGGCAACCCTTTCGGGCATCACTGTAATAAGAAGCCCCTACTATGAAAAACTAAGGGCACAGGAAACGGCAAAGCAGCAAGCAGCGGAAAAGCCTGCCGGAAGTAAGTAACAGGATCTAACAGTATATATGGATACCGGCATCATAGCCCGTACAGAACAAGGAGGGAAGGTCATTGGATTACATTACTATACTTGCGGTAACCGGTGCATTCGGCTATATCCTGTACCGCAGACATAAAAAGAAGCCATCCGTCACAGTTATAGAAGAAAAGTGCGAAAAAGCAGGAAACAGGAAAGAAGCGGACCTGCTGGAAGTACTTGAAATACTGGTGGCAAAGCTGGAAATACTGATTTCACGTCAGGAGGGAAAAAAGGATGGAACTGACAGAAGCACTTGAGATACTGTCAGAATACCGGGAAACGGTAACCTACCTTCTGACCGGACATATTGACAGTTACGATGCATCAAGGGTGGATGAAGCCATAAGGGAAGTAACATCCTACCTTGAAGAATGAGAGGGAACGGCATGGGACAGACAGTAAGCGGAAACACGGTAAGCGGAAATGACATCCCTCCTGCCGTCCTTCCGGCTGAAAACATCACAAATAACAATACATACATGATTGACAATACGGCAGTCTGTGATCTGCTCGCTGCACTTTTGCAGGAAGAAACCAGACAGAATGAAACACTTACGCAACTTAGTACAGTCATACAGACGGTTTCAGAAAACCTTGAAAAAAGCGGCATATATGGGCATTTACGGGATCAGGTTTTGGCTGAGGGTACAGAACCGGAAACCGGGCTGGAGGCAGAACCGGAAACCGATCCCTGCCTGCCTTATTTTGACGGCATTCTTGAGGAAATAAGCGGCATCAGCAGGACGGTAAGCGGAAACAACGCACTGCTAACCAGCATGGACGGCACGGCATCCGCTCTCCATGAAGCATACACGGAACAGGCAGAAAAGAACATAGAAACCGTAAGCCACAAACTTTCATTAGGGTATACCCTGCTTTTTGCAACTGCCTTCATAGGAGGCCTTGTTATTGCAAAGATCGTATGGGGAAGAATGAGGTAAACATATGGAACAACTTATACAACAATATGCAGCATCCCTTACCATCCCGATCCTATGCCTTGGCATTGTATTAGGGTTCGGCGCTGGTACACTGGTGCAATTTTTATCATACGGTATTTTCAAGGCCATAAGCCTTGTCAATATAAATAAATAGTTCCCGGGGACGGGAACGGAAAGGATAGGTAGAGCGTATGTATACTGGACTGGCAACAGGGGTATCGAGCCTCGTAACGGAAGCACTGAAGACAGCATTCAGCGGTGCAGTTTCAAGTGTCCTCGCGGATGTAGGGGCGATGATGAGCTTAGCACTCCCCGCGGCGCTGACGATCACGGGCGGCTTTCTTGCCATCAGGCTCGGGATCAAGTTCTTTAAGAGCGTGGCCAACTAGGCAGGAAAAGAAGGGGCATTACAGCCCCTTTCTTCATCCCTGATACATATGCGGAAAAGAAGGGACAGGCATGGAACTTACAGTAAACTTACAGGAAATATTCAAGCCGGAGAATTTTGAAATATTGTCTTGTTTTGCGGGCATGGTGCTTGCTTTCGGATTTTTTGGCGCAATGGCCTATGACCTTGCAAAGAATGTCATAATGACGCTGGAAGAGCTGGCCGGCGCGGCCATTGACCTTGCTTACAGACATACAAAACATTACAGGAAGAGAAATGTAAAAACGCTGGTCTGCCATAACAGATGCAGGGATCTGATAGAAAGAATGTGGGACGGCGGCAAGCTAAGCAATGGCGAATATGCCTTCCTGCTCAATGGCATAGAGGGGCAGAAAAACAGGCAGTTAAAAGGGGTGTGGGAGTTAAACAGTGACCGGTGAAATTCGAAAAAGACAAGAGGAAAGTCCAAATGCCCGGAGAACGGGAAAACAAAAAAAACTGAATATTTGAAACTGTCTTCATAATGTGGTACACTACCCTACAAAAGGGGGTGTAATTAGTGCTATTGGCTTTTGGTGTACCTATGTATTTGATTTTGTATCTAGCAATGTCCTTTTTATTTTTAGTTCCTGTTGTTATAGGTATAGGATTAACTATTTATTTTATTTTCAAATATGGATTAAAAAAGAGGAAAGACAGGTAAAAACAACCTGTCTTTTTTAATACTCTGAAAGGGGGAAAATATGCGGAAATTTACACAAGGAATCATGGCTGTTGTTTTATCAATATCTATAATTTTTTCATATTCTATGAATGTTAGTGCTTCTCAAATGAAGCCTATTCCGGGCGCGTGGGCAACTATTGAAGAAATGGAGTCCGCTGATGATTCTATGGATTTTGAACAATGGTGGTCTAATGTTATTTCTACATTGTTTTGTGGGATTGCTGATGCTAAAGCTATATTAAACGGAAATTTTGAACAATTTCTAGCTAATAATAAAAGTTGGTGCGATCAATTATACGGCAAAGCTAAAAGCGACGGAATGTTAAAAGAAATTTACTACGATAGCAGTAAAACAAACTTAAGTGAAAGTGGTGTTAAATGCTCTACGGCCTTTATCGACTGGTTATGCAAGGAACTAAACAATTACTATGTCAGCGTCAACAAAGAAAACATATCCGATTATTACGATAAGACAAAGGGCTATTACGATTACGGCAGTACCAACGACGTTTCTTACGACCTCCTGTACGGGGAAAACCGTAACGGCAAAGTCGGCGTGCGCATGACGCAACATTTCGGGACAGGCAAGACGCTTGCTTACCAGTACCCTGTTTACGGCCTGCTTTCCGAAAACAAGAACGCCCTCACAGGCACTTCCTACTACATGGCAGACCTTTATTTTTACAACCCCCTGCTTGCTGATAAGACGGTTGAATACAACGTAGGGAATAACCTCAAAATCAATGTGCAGGCCGTCAGGAACGGGCTTGCCCTTGCCGCTAACTCCAGTTATGCCAGATCACAGGGCATTTCTGAAATTAACAGTGGTTACGGCGTTAACTCCACGCTCGGTTCACTGTACATACTGGAAGACGGCACACTTGGCACTTATGGCGGCTATAAGGGGGATACGGGAAGTATGGTCGCGTTTTACAACCTCCCTTCCATTTCCCTTTCTGACCCTGCCAACATTGCGAAAGACCCTTCTGACCCGTTCAGTACATGGAAATATACAAATTTACAACTCCGCACAAAGATCCCTTTTTTTGACAGCTACGAAAAACTCGAAAAGGCATATAAGACAGGTGACCTTACTGAAGCGGTAAACTTCAGTAAGCTTTCTGCTTTTGCAGGTGGATATACGGGGGATGATGTTACTTATGATGCTGACACGCTTAAAAAAATTGAAAGTGTGTTGAATGATGTGAACCTCGACATACAGGATAAGATTGACCAGCTTAAAGACCTGATCGGGGATATTGGTGACGAGATCGGCGGCGCGGTCGGGGACAATACGGAAGAAGTCAGGAAGACAAACGAGTGGCTTAGGAAGATCAAGGAAGTGCTTGACGGCATCTTAGAGCTCCTTACTTTGAAGCTGGATTCTGTCCCCCCTCCTGTCTCCGGCACTGACAGCATTTTTGATGCCTTGGACGCTTTTTCCGGCAGGGTTACGGCACTCCTTGACGACATCCTTGGCACGCTGAAATCCATCCGGCGCTGGGCGGTCGCAGACACGATCATAGACGGCATAGACCTTGCCGAAAGCCTTGTGAAGGACATAGTAGGGCTTGCGAAAGACCTGTTCAAAGCCCCGGCCGACGTGTTTTCCGTCCTCATGGTTTCCGTGGAATCCCTAGGGGATGCCCTTAGCGTGAAGTTCCCGTTCTGCATCCCGTGGGACGTGGCTTTTCTGTTTGGCCTGCTCCGCGCATCCCCCAAGGCGCCGCATTATGAAATCCCACTGAAATACGGTTCGGAAAGCTCCATCATTTCAGTGGATGAGACAATCGTGCTCGATTTTGCACAGTTTGAAATTGTAAGCAGGGTCTGCCGCACGTTCCTTACGCTCGTATTCTGCAAGGGGCTTTTAGACCTCACGTTTAAGATCATAAGCATGAAGGAAGGGGAGAATGAACGGTCATGATTGATTTTTTTCTGGACATCATTAAGGCATTTTATGACGCACTCCCGGGCAGTTTCATACAGAACGCGGATTTTTTCGGCAATGATGTTTTCGGGATGATACCTGACCTCATGAATTACCTGAACTGGTTCGTCCCGTTTGACACGGCATCCGACATCATGGCCGTGTGGCTGCCCTGCATTCTGCTCTATTACATCGCAAGCAGCACGCGCACGGTCATAAAACGGCTGATGCGGATATTCATAGACAAATTATAGGAGGCGGATGATGATCTATTTTTTCACGGGCAAGCCCGGCAACGGGAAATCCCTGCATATGGCGGAGATCATGTATAAGGCGCTGAAAAAGGGGCAGAACGTGATTTCCAACTTTGAAATCAATGAATCTTATTTTGACGGCTGCAACCCGGAAAAGCTCGGCCGGTTTATCTATGCCGGCAACTATTACTGGCTGAACAATGCCTATCTGTCTGGCGGCGGCAGGAAATTCAGCTATATAGAGGGCCTTAAAAATTTTGCCCTTATGCACCATGGGCGCAGGGCAGATGGGAGGATCAAGGAAGGACAGACGCTCCTTGTCTTGGATGAATGCCAGGAAATTTTTAACAACAGACAGTGGAATCGTGCCGACCGCCTTGAATGGTGCGCTTTTTTCCGTGAACACAGGAAATACGGTTATGAAGTCTACCTGATTTCACAGGATGATAAGGTAATCGATAAGCAGATCCGGCAGATACTGCAGTTTGAGTTCGAGCACCGCGCGCTGAAAAATTATAAGTGGTTCGGAAAGCTTCTTTCCCTGCTTGCCGGGGGGAATCTTTTTGTATGCATTAAAAAGAATTATTCCATGAAGGGGAAAGATGCAAAAGTAAGCTCCTCCTATTTCAGGGGAAAGAAAAAGTTTTATGGTTTTTATGACAGCTATGCCCTTTTCCACGGCTAAACCAAGGTGGCGCGCAGCGCCGGATTCCTTGATTTAAGCCGGGGAAAAGGACATAGCGGTCATGTTCCCGTAGCAGCGTTTACCCTTGACAGTAGGGGCGCACGCTGCAGCCTTTTCCCGTGGAGGGGGTGCAAGCGGAGCGACACCCTCCACGGGCATCCCCGGGAAACGTGCGCGGGTTCATGCTGTCAAGGGCTGCGGGAAGTTCCTGGGGCCTAGTATTACCCCTAGGAACTTCTGTGACCTGTGACATTGTATGTCTTTTGTTGTTTTTACTGGATTTTTTAAGTCACAGAACGCTTGTGACCTTCCTATGTGACATTTTGTTGCATGGGGATGAAAATATTGAATTTCAGGAGGTTTTTTATGAGTGACAGGAAGGAAAGGAGCCGGAAATGGCTTCTGACAATCAATAATCCAAAGGAAATCAGTTATACGCATGAGTTTATCAGACTCCAGCTTTTGAATATCAAAAACCTTGATTACTTCTGTATGTGCGATGAGATCGGGATTAAGAGCAAAACTTATCATACGCATTTGTTTTTATACCGTCAGGATGCAATGCGTTTCAACCAGATCAAGAAACTGTTCCCTTCCGCGCATATAGATTACTGCCGCGGCACCTGTCAGGAAAACCGTGATTACTGCCTGAAGCAGGGGAAATATGCCGGGTCACGGAAAGAAGAAACAAATCTGAAGGATACTTTTGAGGAATCGGGTGATATGCCCCTTGAGAGGCAGGGGCAGCGCAATGACCTGATGGACCTGTACGACATGATCAAGGCAGGGCTGTCAAATTTTGAGATATTGGAGAGCAGCCCGCAGTACCTGATGAACCTCGATAAGATCGATTCCTGCAGGCAGGTGGTGGATGCGGAAAAATACCGCACCACTTTCCGGGAAATGCACGTTGAATATCATTTCGGAAAGACCGGGAAGGGAAAGACGCGTTCCATCATGGAAAGCCACGGGTATGAAGATGTATACCGTGTTACGGATTACCTGCATCCGTTTGATACTTATCAGGGACAGCCCGTCATTGTTTTTGAAGAGTTCCATTCCAACATCAAGATACAGGACATGCTGAATTACCTTGACGGTTATCCGCTGATGCTCCCGAGCAGGTACAATAATAAGACTGCCTGTTATACCACGGTCTACATCACGTCAAACTTAAAGCTTGAAGAACAGTATAGAAGCATCCAGCGGGAATACTGGGACACATGGGAGGCGTTCCTCAGGCGGATACATAAGGTAAGGATGTTCCGGGAGCACGACATAAAAGAATATGCGGGAGTTGACGAATATTTACGGCGCAAATATGAGTTTGACGGTGAAATTGATGCGGACTGCCCTTTTGTGAAGAAGGAAACATATAAGCAGGAACGGCTTGCAGGTGTTGATGATGACAGGAGGACGAAGTTATGAAGGTAAAGGCAAACAATGATATTTATGAAAGTGGTGTTGCGATCTTTTTGAAAGATGAGATATATGAGGTCATTTTTGAATATGATACGGTCTATGAATTACGGCGGTTATCCGGTGTGGTACGCTGTTATCCCAAACTGTTCTTTACCGTTGTACCGGAGGAAGGGGTTGGATGATATGCAGGGAAATGTTTCCATTACTTCCAGTGATGATTCATTAAATATAATACGCGGTAATGAGACAGCTCATTTTACTGCTGAACGTGAGCTTGCAAGGACAAGTGTCAGATATATCTATACTGATCTCTGTGACCTGCAGAGAAGCTATATCCGTCTTGGCTTTCATCTTTATGAGTTTAAAGTGAATGGATACCATGAGGATTTCGGATATCTTACTTTTGAGAATTTTTGTGATAAAAATATCGGGATGGATAAGGGGGCTGTATCCCGATGTATCAATGTCTATCTGCGTTTTGCAAAAAGACATAAGGAAGGGAGTTTTGTCCCCAGTATGTTCATTGATGATAAGTATGCGGATTTTTCCTATTCCCAGTTGTGCGAGATGCTTCCCTTGAGTGAAGCTGACCTGAAACATATCAGACCGGATATGACAGTAAAGCAGATCAGGGAATATAAAAAGATCAAGGACGGAACTTTTTTTAAAGTTCCTGATAAAAAAAGTTGCGACGTCGCAACTGATGAGACAAGGTTTGACATGGATAGATTTAACAGGTGTAAAGGTATCGTTGCCCGGAATTATGTAAAAAAATGTGTCCCTGTCGGCAGCTGTCCCGTATTCCTGTTTGATACGGACGGGAAACTGGTTGACGGTGGTTTTGATATCCTTTTCAGTGGCAGGGAAGGGATTGTATTAAGGAAATCAGGGGAAGGTGGTAAATGATGAAGAAGAATACTTATCGCATAAAGGAAACAAAAGAAGGTTATTATGAGTTTACTTATTCCGGCAGTTTAGAGTGCGTGCTTGAAAAATTGCGCAGGGATTTGGAAAAAGAAGAAAAAAATCCGGATATCGTATATTGGGAATGGATCAGAAAAAGGGCACAGGGCAATATTCAGGCACATGAGAGAAAAGTTTTAAGATTAAGGGCATTTATAGAGTGTGCAGAAAAGCATTTGGAAGAAGGTGCAGAATAATATGGAATATCTTATAACTATATTTTTTGCAGTTATGATCCTGGTGGCTGTCCTGTGTGTCGTCTGTTTTTTAGGCTGCTGCCTTTTTGCCAGTACCGGAAGGTTTTTGGATTAGACTGCACACAAAGAAAGCAGATCGTCCCATCTGCTTAAATTCAAGGTCATGTAAAGAGTGGTCAGGCGGTTACTGGCTGCTCTTTTTTCATGTTTGCGGACATCCCTCCAAGTATCTTCCTTGGATAATTGTTTATCCAGTTCTGTATATACTGTAATTCTTCGTCTGTATAGTCTTCTATCCGTGCCCCTTTTGGAATGAACCGCCGTATCAGCCTGTTCGTGTTTTCATTAGTCCCTCTCTCCCAGCTGCTGTAAGGGTGGCAGTAATATGCTTTTGTCCTTGGCTTCTTTTTGTTCCGGCATCCTGTCTCGATCCCTTTGAAGTCTAAAAATTCTACTCCGTTGTCCATGGTGATGGTTTTGAAAATTTCCCTGAATTTCTGTGTGCCGAGTTCCCGTTCCATCCGGTCTAATGCCCTGACAACCGATTCACTTTTTTTATTCTTCAGCCGTATGATGATCTCATCCCGTTCAGATCGTTCTGACAGTACAAGTAAGCATTCCCTGCTTTTCCCCTGTGGACCGGCTACCGTGTCCATTTCCCAGTGTCCGTATGTTTCCCGGTCAAGCACTTCCGGAGGCCTTTTCTCTATGGAAGTGCCTTTCAGGTTCTTCAGCGCAACTGTCCTCTTGTACTGCTGTTTTTTCGGTTTCCGCTTTGCCGGAAGATCTGCATTGCCGACCGTCAGAAAGATGCCCTTGTCTATGTAGCTGTAGAGTGTCGTTGTGCAGACACTTGTGGCAAACTGCAGCCCTCTGTTTTTGATGTCCTGCAGGACTGCATAGGGACTGTATTTCATTTCCTTTATCATATGTTCGATATGTTTTGCAAAAGAAATGTCGTTCCCGATCTTGAGCTTGGCGCCTTTGGCAGTCCGGTTTTCCTCGTATTTCCTCTGTGCCGCGTCTGCAAGGTATACCGTTTTTTCCCGGAGCTGTGTGTCAAGCTGCTTTGTTTTTCCCCGGTTCAGCTCGTAGTATATCGTGCGTTCACATTTCCCGACTAATTTTGCGATCTCTGGTGCTTTCTTTCCAAGTTTTCGGTAACATTCGATCTCGTACCGCTGCCGTTCTGTTATGTATCTTCCCATTTGTATCCTCCAGTCAGAGAGTAAAAGGCAGGTTGCCTCTGCCTTTTACTTTTTTAAAATTCAAATTCATTTTGATATTCTTCTAATAATTCTATTTGAAGCCAATATGGCATGTCCTTATAATCTTCTAAAGTAATTTCTTTTATATTTTCAAGTCATAATTCAAACATTTTTTTTCCTTCTTTCTCCCCGTCCTGCCGGTAGGTCAGCATGTTTTATTCTATGTCGATAAAAATAGTGTTTTCATCTTCCCATGTAAAACTTGTTATTTCGTGTTCTATATAGTCTAATATGCAGTCCTGAAACCAGTTTCCATACGCATACACATGGATGGAAAGAATCTTTATTCCTTATGTATATTTCTGTATGGTCATTGATCAGGTCTATTGTTGTTAATATTCTTTCAAGTGTCATGTTTTACCTTTTTTCTCCCCGTCCTGCCGGTAGGCCAGCGCGTATTGTTCTGTGTCCCTGATAGTTTTACGGTTTAGTGTATTATTTCTTCCCGTTCAATTTCAAAAGCTAAACAGATATTTTTGATCATGTCGTCGATTTCTTCAATGCTTATCTCTTTTGTTTCCTGATCCGGGGTTCTTCCCGCGTCAATGCTGTCTAAAGCTTTTTGAAAATCATATCCTTTTTTCTCAATTACTTTTGCGATTTCTACATTTGTTATTATCATGTTTTACCTTCTTTCTCCCCGTCCTGCCGGTAGGTCAGCATGTTTGGCTTTCGCCCTTTAAAATTGGTTTTGGTTGAAGTTTGAAACGGGTGCTTGGTAAGCAGTGATTTTTTATGTTGCCATCTTGGTTTTCCTCCTTTCTGTATGACTGGCTTCGTATATCGTTTGTTTCCGGTATGCTTGGACGTTTGGGAATCCATTCCATGACAAAGTCAACAAAAAAAGACCCCAAAGGTCTTTTTAATCAAAAAATTTTTAAAAATATGTATTTCATTTTTAAAAAATTTTTGATGGTTGTTTACTTTTTCATGGAATGGATTACCATAAGGGAAAGCATATAGGAAACAGACGGTAGACGCAGACAGGCAGACGGGAAGAGAGGAAAAGCATTTGGCAGCAGAAAAAATCACGGACGTTGCGGAAAGTGTCTGGGATTTTTCCGTAATATAATAGCCCCCTGCAGGGGGTTGGGGGCATGAAGCTGAAAAGCGATAGGTTATATTAGCGGACGGCGACTGGACATGGAATGGCGTAAAGACGGTGAAGCTAGGCGCAAAAATCGGTTATCCCCTCACGCCTTATATCCCGATGGCTGCCTGATGGGGGTAGGAGATTTTTTGTCTGCGCCCTACGGTGCGGGTATCATAGCCCCTTATAGGGGTTGGGGGTAATGAAGCTTTTCCCTCCTCCCTCACCTGTGTCATGTAGGGGGAGGGATAGTTTTTCTTGGAATTTTTTGCAATGCACTACCGCAAAAAAGCTCTTAGAAAAACTTGGGAGGGGATAGATGTATAGTAAATATATACAAAAGTAACAAAAAGCATTATATAGTAGATAAATTTTTGCTGTTTGTATGATTTTTACAAAGTTATTTATCTACTGCAATTTAATCTTGAAATTTAGCAAAACGATGTTTTCGAAACGATGTTTTCCTTCCTTATAAGGTACTTGCATAAAATCCCTACTGTAAACGTAAAATAGAAAAAAATCCGAAAGGATACTTATGTCGTTTACTCATCATTTTTCCGTTTTACCCGGCGATGCGCGTCAGGATCACCTGATAGATATTCTTCTGTCTAAAGGACGTCAGGTTGCCTTTGATATGCCTCTTGAAAAACTTTGTGCCGCCTCTCCCGTAATCCTTGGCCCGATCCCCTTTTCTTACTCTTATGACGAGCTTTCCCTTATTCCCAGACAACTTATCTTTGGAGGCTGTCTGACCAAAGAATTTTTACTTTCCTGTGAACGGAACGACATCACCGCCGTAGACTACATGAAAGACAAAGAACTTACCGTTTTAAACGCAGTCGCCACTGCCGAAGGAACGGTCGCATCCATGATACAACATTCTTATTATAACCTGCATGGCGCTCCCGTCCTGATCCTTGGCTTCGGTGTCTGCGCCAAAGCGCTTGCGGACCGGCTTTCGGCGATGCATGCAAAAATCTGTATCTGCGCACGGGACAAAGCGGCCCGGGCGGAGGCCGTCTCATTGGGCTTCGAGGCCATTTCTTTTGAAGATTTATGGGGCCGGCTGCCGGGATTTTTGTTTATTGTCAATACCGTGCCTGCTCTTGTCCTTACGAAAGAACTCCTAAATTTTGTCCATCCTGAATGCCTGCTTACGGATATTGCCTCCGCACCGGGCGGTATCGATAAAGACAGCGCAGAAAAACTGCAATTTCGCTTTCAAACGCTGCCCGGCATCCCCGGAAAGATCTCCCCGAAATCCTCCGCCGCTTATATGGCTTCTTTCTTATTAGAAACTTTACGCACGGCTGAAGTAAAACCTGCAAAGGAAACGCCGGCACAGGAGGGTTCTGCCTAAGAATGCTGACAGACCAAAGGGCTGCGATCCGCAAAGTACGGACGGCACGCCGGCTGCCGTTTACCCCGGCCGGTCCTTGCACAGATTTCCCTTTTTACGCATAAAAATAAGTAAATCATCTTGATCCTATCGTGAAATTTTGTATTTTACGTTAAGGTCAGAAAGGGAAATCTATGTCTTTTGAAGATGTTAAAATTGGAATTGCTTTTACCGGTTCTTTTTGTACCTACAACAGAATCTTTCCCGAACTGGAAAAGCTTGCTGAAAAAGGCGCTTACATTCAGACTATTTTCTCCACGGCTGCCCAAACGATAGACAGCCGTTTCGGAGAAGCAAGCGAGTTTCTTGACCGTGCCAAGAGCATAACAGGGCATGACCCTATCCTCTCCATTGAAGGGGCGGAACCAATCGGCCCAAAAGGATTGCTCGATATCCTCGTTATTTTGCCGTGTACCGGAAACACGCTTGCCAAACTCTCCCACGGCATTACGGACAGTCCCGTCCTCATGGCCGCAAAAGCACATCTTAGAAACGACAAGCCTCTCGTGCTTTCGCTTTCCACCAATGACGCCCTTGGCATGAATTTAAAAAATATCGGGCTCGTCTTAAATGTGAAAAATATCTACTTTGTTCCTTTCGGTCAGGATGACCCTGTTAAAAAACCGAATTCCATGGTAGCCCATACCGAACTTTTGCTCCCCACATTGGAGCAGGCGATGGTAGGACGCCAACTCCAGCCCGTTATCCAAAGTCCCTTTTCCAATAACCGGGAGCCGGTAAAACCTTCCGTCACCCAAACAGCGGCGTCTCTTTCAGACAACAGGCCGGAAAGGAGCTGACCATGTGCGGAATTGCAGGATTCTTTCATACGAAACAGGATTATCTGAAAAACAGGGAATACTTTTCTTCCGTATTGGATACCATGCGAAAAAGTTTAAAACATCGGGGTGACGACGAACACGGGATCTATCTTTCCTCCCGCTGCGGGCTTGCCCACGCCAGACTCTCCATCATCGACCTTGAGACCGGCGCTCAGCCAATGATCCGGAAAGCCGGGGAAAATACCTGCGCCATCGTCCATAACGGCGAAATTTATAATATGAAAGAGTTAAAAGAAGAGTTGATGGAAAAAGGCGTTTCTTTTTCTACTACAAGCGATACGGAAGTCATTCTTGCCGGCTATATGACGGAAGGTATTTCCTTCGTCGAAAAGCTGAACGGTATTTTTGCAACGGCTATTTACGACGAAGCCTTGGAAACGCTCTACCTGTTCCGCGACCGGTTAGGCGTAAAACCGTTATTCTTTATGCGCCATGAAGACACCCTTCTCTTTGCCTCCGAGCTGAAAGGACTTTTCGCCTATCCGGATAATTCTCCCGCCATTGATAAAGACAGCCTTTGCGAAGTTTTCGGTTTAGGCCCCGCTAAAACCTATGGCAAAGGCGTATTCAAAGACACGAAGGAAGTGCTGCCCGGCACGATCCTTACGGTTTCCTTGGACGGGATCCGGGAACTGACCTACTGGCGGCTCAAAAGCGCCCCCCACGAGGAAGATTTTCAGGAAACCATCGAAAAAACAGCCTCTTTGATTCAGGACGCCGTGAAAAAACAAATGCTCTCCGATGTTCCCATCTGTACGTTTTTATCCGGAGGCGTGGACAGCAGTCTTGTGACCTCCATCTGCGCAAAAGAACTAAAAGAAAAAGGAATCCCCTTATCCACCTATTCTTTTGATTTTAAGGACAATTCCATCCATTTTAGGTCCAATTCTTTCCAGCCCTCCGAGGACCGTCCTTTCGTCGAAAAAATGGTAAAGTACTGCAAGACCGAACATACTTATCTGGAATGTGACAATGACGATTTGATAAGCAATCTATACGAAGCGGTAGACGCCAGAGACCTGCCCTGTATGGCGGATGTGGAATCTTCCCTCCTTTATTTCTGCAGACAGGTCGTTGCCAATCACAAAGTCGCCCTGACCGGAGAATGCGCGGATGAAATCTTCGGAGGCTACCCATGGTTTCATAAAAACGCGTGTTTTGAAGCCGACTGTTTCCCATGGACCATGGATATGACGCCCCGAAAACTTCTTTTAAGAGATGATGTGCTCTCCACCCTTCCTTTAGAAGAATATGCAAAAAATGCGTATGAAATGACAATTTCCGAAACACCTTTGCTTGAGGGCGAAAATCCTACGGAAAAACGCCGGCGTGAAATCGCGTATCTAAACCTGAAATGGTTCATGGTCACTTTGCTGGACCGTATGGACAGAACCAGCATGGCATGCGGTTTGGAAGCAAGAGTTCCTTTTGCCGACCACAGAATCGTGGAGTATGTATGGAACGTGCCTTGGGATATGAAATGTCCGAACGGACTTGTGAAAGGACTCCTTCGCTACGCCGCCACCGGGTATCTGCCGGACGCGATATTATACCGTAAAAAAAGTCCTTATCCGAAAACATACAATCCGGAATATGAAAAACTGCTTGGCAGTCTTCTGTTGGAAGTTTTGGAAGACAGCGCCTCTCCGTTAAATACTTATGTGGATAAAAAGAAAGTCCTGACCTTCCTTAAAAATCCTTCCGACTACGGAAAACCATGGTACGGGCAGCTCATGGCCGGGCCTCAGCTTTTAGCCTATCTTTTACAGGTAAACTACTGGCTGAAAAAATATGCTCTCTAGGCATCGGCTTTCCTCCACCCCTTGACCGGGAATATTTCATTTCTGCTCCCATCTGTCCGCTTTTTCGGACACTCAGATCAGGGAGGTTGAAAGTGTATTTCTGTAAACCTTGTTGCCCTATCGTTACCTTTCACATTACCACATACGATATCAGGAGGAATCCCGCTAAGGGACTCCTCCTGAAAAATAACTTTCGGCGCCTTAAATCTGCTTCACCCCCGCATCCTGCCGGTCCGAATAGAAAAACCAAATCCCCAGCAGTGTGGTCGCTGCCATAACTACCATGATCATAACCTGCGTCCCTGCATTTTCAGGCAGGACCGCAGCAACCGCACTAAGTATGGTTGCCGCAAAATTATAAGCAAGATGCAGCAAGACCGAAGGATAAACAGAATCATATTTCTCTGTCACATAGCCTAGCACAAACCCGAGCATTGCCGCATAGATCCCCTGTATCAGATTAAAATGGTAAATGCCGAATGCCCCGGCCTGAATCAGATTCGCCAGAAGGAAACCGGCTCCCGCTCTCTTGGCAATCCTAAAAGTAATCCCCCTAAACATGATCTCTTCCACGATCGGCGCTAAAATAACCGTAGCAAGCACGGAAACCACATTAGCCTGCCCGATCCCCACCGTTTCCACAAGCGCGGCATACTGCTCCAACGCGTCCGGTATAAGCATATACGCAATCTGCAAAAAAAGGTTCGTAAAAAGCTGCAGCCCGATTCCCAAAAAAAGAATGCCGCCGAGGGTTTTTACATGGACGACCTGCGTCAGCCGTTTTTTCTCCCTTCCTCTGTTCTGATGCCTGTACCATATGCCGAATACAAGCAGCGCGACCAACTGCGACAGAATCAGCACATAAAGAATGATGCTGTTAAATCCGCCAAGAATAGCGTCCTGTGTCATAGCCCCTTTATCACCGTCAGCCATGGCCCGCATTCCGTAATAAATACCGTAGATCAGACTAGCCAATGTACTGCATATCATCTGTATCCCCAATCCCGCAATAAGCGGTACCGCCGTAAGTAAATAGTTTCCTGCTTTCTTCACAATGACCTCCCTGTTTCCGCTTTGCGGAATTTCTAATTCGGCCGGACAATGCCTCCGGCATAAACTTTCTTATTTTAACCAGTGTGTGATTCCCGTGATCTTCCTTGCTTTGAGCATAATATCCGCGGAATTTTCTTTCAGATATTCCTCCAGTTTCCCGATCTCTTCTTTGGAAAATCCAAAACTCGCGTCGATCTTCCCGGCCGGTACGACGCCTTCCGCAAATTCCCTGCCGCCGCAGCCTTTTCGTTCAAAGCAGACACGGACCAGCTTTTCTCCTTTTTTATCATGCAAAATACTCGTATAAGTAAACGTCACTTCTTTTTCCTTATCCGTCATAACCATTCCCCTTTTCTGTCCATACCGGTTTAGCGACGCTCCCATGCCGCATGCTCCGGCCTTCTATTTTAAAAAGCCTGTTCCCGTAGCTTTACCTGAAGAACCCATCGTCTATGCTTTTAAAAAGAGGGATCGGACTTGATCTTAGAAGGGGGCACGGCATATTTCTTTTTAAAAAGCTTGCTGAAATGGTAAACGTCGTCATATCCCACCTTGGCGGCCACCTCCTGTATGCTCGTGTACTCTCCGCTTTCCAAAAGCTCCTTGGCCCGTTCCAGACGGATATCGATCAGGAAACGGATCGGCGTATCTCCCGTCTCGCTCTTAAAAATCTTAGAAATGTAAAAAGGGCTCAAATACATATTTTCCGCAATTTGATCCAATGAGATCTTTTCCGCATAATGATCTTCAAAATAGCTGACGATCTGCTCTACCACATACTTCTTTCCAACCGACTCAAATTCATAACCCTTTTTCTGCTTCAAAGGAACCGTCCGCTCCCTTATGATCAGCAGGATCATCTGCACCAGATATGACCGTAGCATAAAATAGCGCCCCTGTCTCAAAACCTCTTTTTCCGCCTCCATACTGGATGCAATACGAAAAAGTTTTTGCCGGAATTCCCCCTGCGTATGAAGGAGCGGGCCGTCTAAAATCTCAAAGTGATTCGGTTTCATTCCCTGAAACGCCACATCGGTAAACCCCACGAAAAATTCCATCGTGGGCTTGCCTTTCCCGTCGGTAAGCGCCTGATGATAGGTTCCCGGATTAAAAATGATCAGATCCCCCTCCTCTACCGGGTAGACTTGATCGTCGATCCGGTATCTGCCCCTGCCTGACAGGATAAAGGCCATCTCAATGTGATCGTGGCTGTGGTAATTCTTTTCGTCGCAAAGCCTTGTTCCCTTCCAGGTAAACAGAAACGTAGGATTTAAGTCCTCTGCAATAATATCTTTTTCTTTTATCATAATAGTTTACTCCTTTTCTCATTGTACTAAAAATAAATGGAAAAGTAAAACAGAAATCATATGAAAAAAACGATGAAAAAACAGCTAAAAAAGCAGGTTCTAAACGAACCTGCCGAAAAACAGCCATATTGCAAATACAAAGACTCCTATCACTAAAAGAAGCGCCGGGATAAAGACGATAAAAGCCGCTATGATCATGGCGGGCTTGTCGTTTTTTTCCAATTCGACCCCTTCCATGCGTTCTTCAAACTCCTCTTCCGCTCTGTCCACATCCAGCACACGTTTTACTTTTTTGTTAAAAAACATATCGCTTCTCCTGACAAGGTCTATTTTTCCAGCGGATAATGGCACGCTACCATATGGTTGTTGCCCATATCCCTCATAACGGGAACTTCCTTCTTACATTTCTCCTGACACTGATAGCATCTTGTGTGGAATTTACATCCCGAAGGCGGATTGACCGGACTTGGGATATCGCCCTCCAGCAAGATCCTCTCGCGCTTCTTATCGTCCAGATCGGTTGTAGGAATGGCGGAAAGCAAAGCTTTCGTATACGGATGCAGCGTTCTTTCAAACAGCTCTTCCGTAGTAGATAATTCTACCAGATTTCCCAGATACATAACGCCGATTCTGTCACTGATGTATTTTACCACGCTAAGGTCATGCGTAATAAACAAGTATGTGAGATGCTCCTGCTCTTTTAAGTCGGACAACAGGTTCAGGATCTGTGACTGGATGGAAACGTCCAAGGCCGATACCGCCTCGTCGCAGACTACAAATCTGGGCTTCAGGGCAAGGCTTCTTGCAATGCCGATCCTCTGGCGCTGTCCGCCGGAAAACTGATGCGGGTAGCGTCCGAACATATAAGTATCCAGTCCGCACTTTTTCATCACGTCCATGACATAGTCCCTAAGCTCCGTGTCTCCTCTTTTATACAGGCCATGCGCGGTCAGTCCCTCGCCAATGATCTGGCCCGCCGTCATTCTCGGATTCAGGGAAGAATAGGGATCCTGAAAAATAAGCTGCATCTCTTTGCGGAATTCACGCAGTTTCCCCGCAGGCTGTTCCTTTAAATTGACCATCTGTCCGTCCTTTTCAAAAAGGATCTCGCCATGCGTCTGGGGATAGAGCTGTAAGATCGTCCTTCCGAAAGTGGACTTTCCGCAGCCCGATTCTCCTACCAGCCCTAACGTCTCGCCCTCATAAATATCCAGCGAAATACCGTCGTTCGCCTTTACATACTTCTGCTCTTCACGAAAACTTTGCTTTTTTATCGGAAAATACTGTTTTACATCACGGATGCTTAACAATACCTTTTTCTTTTCAGTCTGCATGTTCTCCTCCATTCCGAAGGGATGTTTCCTTCCTGATCGCTTTTTCGGCATAGAAACATCTTACCTGATGATTCTCTTCTACCGTAACAAGATCCGGCTCCTCCTCTATACACTTTTTCGTGCAATATCTACAACGTGGTGCAAACTTACAGCCTTTCGGCAGATAGAGCGGATTAGGAACCGCGCCCTCTATCGGGTCAAGACGCACCCCTTTAGGCGTATCCAGTCTGGGAATGGAGATCATCAGCCCCTCTGTATAAGGATGGGAGTAAACTCCGTCCGTAAAGATCGTTTTGGCGTCCGCCATCTCTACCACCTGCCCGCAGTACATAACGGCAACCTTATCCGCCATCTCATTGATAACGCCCAGATCATGGGTGATAAAGAGGATCGAGGTCCCCAGCTTATCTTTCATATCGTTCATCAGCTTTAAGATCTGAGCCTGAATCGTAACGTCCAACGCGGTAGTAGGCTCATCAGCAATCAGAAGCTTAGGCTTACATGCAAGCGCCATAGCGATCATCACACGCTGGCGCATACCGCCGGAAAGCTGGAACGGATATTGTTTTGCCACCCGTTCCGGGTTCGGGATCTTTACTTCCGCAAGCATACGGACGGCTTCCGCCGCCGCTTGCTTCTTTGTCATGCCCTGATGGATACGGAATACCTCCCCAATCTGCTTTTCTATCGTAAAAACCGGATTCAAAGACGTCATCGGCTCTTGGAAAATAACCGAGATCTCGTTTCCCCGGATCGCATACATCTCTTTCTCCGAACAGTTCACTACATCTTTACCGTTAAACGTGATCTTACCGCTCTCCACATAACCGTTACCGTCAAGAAGCCTTAAAATGCTCATGGCAGAAACACTCTTTCCGCTGCCGCTCTCTCCTACGATCCCTAAAGTCTCGCCTTCCTCTAAAGAATAAGTGACATCATTGACTGCTTTTACCACACCGCGTTTTGTTTTAAAAAATGTCCGCAAATGTTCTACTTCCAGTAAACTCATATGCCTCCCTACCTTTCTTTGGATTTTGGATCAATGGCGTCGCGAAGACCATCGCCAATACAGTTGATGCTGATCGTACTGATCGCCAGCACTAATGACGGGAATACCCAGCGCCACCAATACTTTTCTATTACTGTTGCGCTTCTTGCGCTGTTTAACATATTTCCCCATGTAGCGTTAGGTTCGGTAACGCCGAAACCGATAAAAGATAACGAGGACTCCGTCAGCATACAGGTTGCAAAATCCAACGTTGCGTTTACGATAATGACCGTAATGACGTTCGGAAGAATATGACGGAAAATGATCCCCCATTCTTTTACGCCCAACGCCTTTGCCGCCGTAACAAACTCCTGTTCTCTCTCCGCCAGTACGCTGCCTCGTACCAGTCTTGCGATACCCGGCCAGGAAAGAAGCCCCAAAATAACCATGATCATAATGATCCTCTGCGTCTCCGATATACTGTTCCCAATGATCGCCGATAATATAATAGCAAAAGGCAAAAACGGCAGGGAAGAGACGATCTCTGTCAGACGCATCATGATATTGTCCACTTTTCCGCCTTTATAACCGGATATGCCGCCTACGATAACGCCGATGATCGTAGAAATGATAACCGCGATCGCACCTACGGTCATCGTCATACGTCCGCCCTTTAAGAGACGCCTGAACACGTCCCGTCCGAAGTCGTCGGTTCCCATCAGATATCCGTCAAGCCCCCAGCTATAAGCCTTGTCGCTCTCACCGATAGCATAAGAACCGTAATAACCGGCGCTGACGGATTTGACCGGTTCACCGATAGACGGCGCATATGCCTGACCAAAAGTATTGTCCCCCCATGCGGCAACGGAACCGTCGTCCAAAATCACCACATAATGAAAACGCCCGCCTTCGATCACTTTTGCATGTCCCTGAATCTCTTCCGGAATATCGCAGCTTTTTTTCAGGTTATTTCCCCAGGCATAAACGCGTCCGTCGTCCGTAACTACCGCAACGCTCTCGTCCGACAACGCAATATCTACCGCATGTCCCTGCACCCCTTCCGGAATATTGGAATAAGCGGTCTTCTTTTTAGTAAGCGGCACTACTTCGCCGTCGTTGGTCAGCGCGATCACAATATCGTTATTGGCGTCGAAGGCTTTGATATTTCCCTGCACGCCTTCCGGAAATTTAATATCAACCAGGTAACTGTTTCCCCAGCTATAAAGCCTTCCTTTGTCCGTCAATGCCAGCGAGAACTGATAGCCTGCATAAATCTCCACAGGCGTTTCGCCCATACGCATTTCCACAGGAATGGAACTGAGTCCCATACGGTCGTTTCCCCAAGTGATTACCTCGTTATTTTCATTAATCGCCACAATATGGTCAAGCCCTGCCGACACCTGCGTCAGTTTTCCCATATCTTTCGGAAGTTTCTTTAATTTATCGGTGGGAAAGTTCCCCCACTCGTATACGTTCCCCTTTTCATCAATACCTACGGAAAAAGTACTGCCGATACTAAGCTGCTTTGCATTGCCTGCAAGACTTCCCGGCACTTTAAGCATACCGAAACCCGGCGCGACGTTCGCTTGCGTTACATCCTGATAATACATATCAATGGGCAAAAAGACCGGCAAAATAACACAGCAGAGAAAGATGAGCAAAAAGCAGCAGACACCCGCCATCGCAATCTTATCCCCTATGAAGCTTCTGAACACCATCTGTATCGGGGTAAGCACTGCTTCCTGTTCTTCCGTCATACCGCCTACAAGCATTTTCTGCGCGGCTTTTCCCATAGTGGATTTTTTGTTTTTCTTCATATTCTTTCCACGCCTTTCTCTAGTTTTCAAGCTTGACTCTTGGATCGACCATGGTATACGCAATATCCATCAGTACGTTTCCTGCCAGCGACAATATGACATAGAACATCTGCATTGCGAGCACAACGGAAAAATCCCTTTGGTTTAATCCTGTGATCATCATCTTTCCGAGACCATCCCACAAGAAAATAGATTCGATAACAACGGAACCTCCGAACAAGCCGATCAGCCACCATGTTGTTACCGTTACGATCGGTATCAGCGCATTACGGAACGCATGCACATAAACGACCACTTTTTCTTTTAAGCCCTTGGAACGGGCAGTTCTTATATAGTCCATACGGAGCGCATCAATCATGGAAGCCCTGACATAACGCGTGATACTTCCGATTCCTCCGACGGACATGACAAGTACCGGCAGCACCATATGCCTTGCCGTATCCAGAAATGCCGCAAAACCCGTTCCCGTAAATCCCGCAGTCTTTACGCCGCTGATGGGAAAGATCGGAAACCGTATCGCAAATACATAGATGGCAAGTAACGCAATGACAAAACCGGGTACGCTATATCCGATAATCGTTACAACCTGTACTATTTTATCAAACACACTGTTCTTTTTGACTGCCGTGGTAATGCCAAGCGGCACCGCAATCAAAAACACAAAAATCATGGAAAAAATATTTAATAGAACCGTATTACGCATAGGCACGCCGATCACGTCCTTTACCGGCCTTCTATACTCCGTTGAATAACCGAAATCGCCGCGTAACATATTGGTGATCCATTTTATATACTGCACCGGAACCGGCTGATCCAGCCCTAACATCTTCTTCGTCGCTTCATACTGCTGCTGATATACTTCCGGCTTTACATTGTCCTGCATCATCATCCTGACAGGATCGCCGGGCAGCGACTTATAAATGGCAAACATTAAAATAGAAATGATAAAAAACACAAAAATAATGTAAATAAATCTTTTTAAAAGATACCTTCCTGTACGCATATCGGGGAATCCTCCTACCTTCATTCAGGTAACCGGGCAGGCCGGATGAAAAAATTTCCATCCGGCTGCTGTCCCAATCCCTTTTTATATCATAACGTTCGTTATTCTGTTACCCATGCATAAACCAAAGCTGAGGTCCAATCCCAAATAGAAGAGGTATCCCATCCCTGCAGTTTATTGCTGTAGAAGTCATGATATTCATCAGAATATAACGGAATATTAGGAAGTTTCTGATTCCATACTTTCTGATAATTCTGCCATGCCGCAAGCCAGGCCGCGTCATCATCGCCAGGGATAGCTTTCAATGCCCAAGCTGCGTCAGCAAGCTCCTGATCCAAGATCCAGTTATCATTTAAGCTTCCTAAGTACATCTCATCCATAGAGTAATAATACCAGGGTGAGTGCTGTAAAGAGAACCTTGTAGCAAGGTTATACATATTATAGGTCGTTTCACCGTCATGGTTGATTCCTGAAAGCAAAGTAGGGAAGTCTGTGGTCGTAGCCTTAAGCTCCATTCCTGCTTCTTTCATAGCGTCCGGAAGCATGGTGCCCAAAAGCTCGGATACCGGGTTGCCTTCCGAATTACACCACTGGATCTCAAGCGGTTTCAATTCGCCGTCAACGTCTTTATAACGAAGGCCGTCGCCGTCTTTATATTCTTCGCCGCTTGCATTTAAGTTCCAGCCGTCTGCCGCAAGTACTTCTTTTGCTTTTTCAATATCTTTTTCATAAGTATTTAAGTTTTCGTCGATCCAGTCTTTGGAATCTACAAACTCCCACTGGGAAAGACCGTATTCGCCATGTACTACAGTAGCGTATCCGCCGCTGTACTGTCTTGCAAATTCGTTTCTGTCTAAGCAGTAAGCGATCGCCTGACGTACATTCTCGGAATCCGTCGGGAACTGGGAACAGTCAAACTGAATCTTACCGTATCCGTAACGGAAAAAGGTATGTTTCTGCGCTACTCCCGCGTCTACAAGATCAAGTCCTGCTTCAATGGAATCACCTCCGCTGATCTGGAACAGTAAGTCTACCGTACCTGCCTGCAGCTCGTTGATCTCCGTATCAGCCGTTACCGTTTTGATGATGACCGTCTTGATCATCGGTTTTACGCCGTCAAAGGTTCCCGCAAACTTCTCGTTTACTTCAAAGGTTCCCTGTCTGCTGGACGCGTCGTAACTTACAAGCTTGTAAGGTCCGCAGACTACCTGGGGATTGTAACGGTATCCGGTATCCGTGTTGCCGATCGTCTCTAACAATACTTCCGTCGTAAAATCGCCCGTAATGGTTGCGCCCTCTTCCGTATCTTCAATATCGCATCCCGGAGCCAGTACCGCAAGCGGTCTGGGTGTTACGGACGCATAAGCAAGATCATAGTGATAAGGAAGCTCTGACGCCGCAATCGTAACGGAGAACGTCATATCATCGATCAGGTGTACGCCCTTCAGCGCTTTGGTAGAACCGCTGTTAAAGTCGGCCCATCCTTCCAATGTGGTATAACCTGTCGCTGCATAATTGTCCACGCCCATCATTTCCGGTGAAGACTCCAGTAAAAGTGCAAATACATAATCTTTTGCCGTTAACGGTGAATCGTCTGACCATACAAGACCGTCGTTGATTTTGATCGTATAGGTTTTGGTGCCGTCTTCATTTTCCGCTGTCTGCAAATCCGCTACAACGACCGGATCCGTCTGCCACTCGCCTTCTTTTGTGGTGATGACCGTACCATAACCGTGGAGCAGACCGCACACCTTATAGTTGGTTGCGCTGTTGTTATAGATCGGATCGTAAAAATCCTGCTCAAGGTCTGTAGTGGTACCAATGATCAACTGACCTGACGGTGTCGTAGGTCTTTCACTGGAAACTTCCGGCGCCGTACTTTCCGTTGAGGGTTCGCTTGCTTCGGCATCGTCATTTTCTTCTGCCGGCGCTGTGCTTTCCGTCTTAGGAGCTGCGCTCTCGTTGTTCGTTACCGCACCATTATCATTGTTTCCGCAGGCTGTAAGCGATACAAGCATTGCAGAAGCTAAAAGTACGGACAGTAACTTTCTTTTCATAATTGTTCCTCCTTCTTAAAAAAATAAAAATATTTATATAAACGCCCGTAAAGGCATTCATACCATACCGCCAGACTTTCCCATAGAAAAATAAAAAGTGCTACAGACACCCTTTGACACCTTTGCCCGCGCACTTGACAATATCGTTATCGTTCTGAGAAAATCAAGCTTTTATTCCGTTAAAAACATTTTATTAAATCTTAAACAATTTTAATGAATCTTTAATAAATTTTTCTAGTCTATTATAAATACAAATAAAAAAAATGTCAACTAGGAACGGGCATTTATCAGTAGTTTTATATTTATGCTTTCCTTTTTTGTTTTTTCTATCATATATTGCATATATCGTATATGTCAATGAATAATATGAATCTTTTTATGCCTTTTTCTGGTAAACGGACGGGGAAAATTTGCAGCAAAGGAAAAAAATAGGAAAAAAGAAAGATCCCTGCAGCTAATCTATACAAAAATATACATGAACCGCGCAAGATAGTACATTCCTTTTTCCGTTCAAATCCGTATACTGTAACTACGATGACCGCCAGCCGCAGCACATTCAAAATTACGATGAAATCAAAAGGAGGCAGCACGATATGACGGCAAATAAATGGTTTCTTTCTTTTTTAAAAAAGTACAAATGGAATATGGCGTTCGGTTTATTACTTACTACCCTGATCTCCGTTCTCGCCATCGTGAATCCCTATATTTCAGGGCTGATCGTGGACGACGTGATCATTGGAGGGGAATTTTCCCTTCTGCCAAAGCTGATTCTGACGCTTCTTACGGTCACTGCGGTAAGGGGAATCTTACGTTTCTACTATCAGGTCATCTTTGAGACCTGCTCGCAGGGCGTACTATATGAAATGCGTGATAAAGTATACCGCAAACTTCTGCAGGAGGATTTTGCCTTTTATAATAAGAAGCGGACCGGCGATCTGATGTCAAGGCAGACCGGCGATATGGACGCCATAAGGCATTTCGTAGCATATGTTATTTATAGTGTTTACGAAAATGTTCTGCTTTTTGGCTTCGCCCTGATCATGATCTTTACCGTAGACGTAAAGCTTGCGCTCTGTATGCTGGCAGTGCTCCCTTTTACCGCGCTTGCCACTTATCTGCAGTCCAAGGCGGTCAAACCCGCTTTTCAGAGAAACCGCAACTGTTTTTCTTCCTTAAATGCCTTTGTGCAGGAAAATGTCAGCGGTAACCGGGTAGTCAAGGCCTTTGCCAAAGAAGATTTTGAGATCGGTAAATTCAATAAAGAAAACGACGCTTTCCGGGCTTCTCAGTTAGACGCGTCCAAGATCTGGATGAAATACCTGCCAATCTTCGAAATGCTCTCTAACCTGCTCACCATCATCCTGATGCTGTACGGCGGCTATATGGTCATTCAGGGGGAGATCACCGTGGGAAATCTGGTCACCGTAAACGGTTATCTGTGGATGCTGACCGTCCCCTTACGCATGGCAGGCTGGTGGGTCAATGATATTCAGCGTTTTACCACTTCCGTAGAAAAGATCTACGATACTTACATGGAAGAGCCGAACGTAAAGTCGCCCCAGACAGGGATCGACCGAAAGCATTTTGACGGAAAAGTAGAATTTAAAAACGTATCTTACCGTGCCGATGACGAAGAAATCGTAAACGACATCAGTTTTACCGTTTCCCCGGGACAGACCGTGGGGATCATCGGCTCTACCGGCGCCGGGAAATCCACTATCATGAATCTTTTGTGCCGTTTTTACGACACCACGGGCGGCGAAGTGCTGGTGGACGGCATCAATGTCAAGGATCTGGATCTTTATGACCTGCGCGACAATATCGGCATGGCAATGCAGGACGTCTTTCTGTTCTCCGATACGATCGAAGGGAACATTGCTTACGCTAAGCCCGACTGTCCCTTTGAAGAGGTCAAACAAGCCGCTATCATGGCCGATGCCAACCACTTTATCCAGTCCCTTCCCGACGGTTACGATACCATCGTGGGCGAACGGGGCGTAGGGCTGTCCGGTGGTCAGAAACAACGAATTTCCCTTGCAAGGGCGCTGTTAAAAGATCCTTCCATCCTGATTCTGGACGACACCACGTCCGCCGTAGATATGGAGACGGAAAGCTACATACAGGATCAATTGAAAAAGATTGAAAAAAACTGCACCATTTTCATCATTGCTTACCGGATCTCTTCCATCCGGGACGCAGATCTGATCCTCGTTATGGATAACGGACGGATCATCGAACGGGGTACCCATAACGAACTGGTGGCAATGGGCGGCTACTATGCTTCAGCATTTAAAAATCAATACGGGGAAATCCCCGAGGAAGTGAAAGGAGGCTCTTCACATGGCACGGAATAAATATGATGTAGACGAGATTTTGGAAGACCGCTTCGATCTCAACCAGCTAAAACGGCTTGGAGGTTATATCGCCCCCTATAAAAAGCAGATGACTTTCGTCATTTTCATCATGCTGTCGGCTTCGGCGCTCACCATGCTGATCCCCCAGTTTTTTATGAAAGTGCTGGATGAATGTATCCCTGCCGGAGATATGAAAGCCATTGGCAAATACTGCGTATTCACTTTTATCATCGCGCTGTACTCCTCTTTAAGCCTTCGGTATAAAATAAGGGTGACCAACCATATCGGCCAAAATATCATCCATAAACTCCGTTATGATATTTTTGAACATTTACAGCGGCTGCCCTTTTCCTATTATGACGACAGGCCCCACGGAAAGATTCAGGTGCGTGTAGTGAATTATGTAAACAGCTTGAGCGACCTGCTTTCCAACGGTATCATCAACACCATTACCGACCTTTGTAACCTGATCTTTATCTTGATCTTTATGCTGCTCATCAACGTAAGGCTGACCCTGCTCTGCTTATGCGGACTGCCGGTGCTTGCCGCGGTAGTCGTACTGATCAAGAAAAAACAGCGCCGGGCATGGCAGATCCAGAGCAATAAGCAGTCCAATTTAAACGCCTATATCGCGGAAAGCATCAACGGCATAAGAGTGACTCAGTCTTTTACCAGAGAAGAAAAAAATACGGATATTTTCAACCATTTAAGTTCGGGTTACAGGCAGTCCTGGATGCGCGCCGTAAAATTCAACTTTTTAATGGGCCCCAGTGTAGATATCATTTCCGCCATTACTACGTCTTTCGTCTATGTACTCGGGATCTACTGGATGACAGGCGGCGGCCAAAACGGAATTACCGTCGGCGTACTGACCGCGTTTACGGCTTATATCAGCCGTTTCTGGAACCCGATCAACACACTGGCAAGCTTTTATAACTCCCTGCTTACGGCAATCTCCTATTTGGAACGTATCTTTGAAACGATTGACGAGGAAGTGCTTGTAAAAGACTTGCCGGGCGCCTCCGAAATGCCGCCCATTGTGGGCAAGATCGAGTTCCGGGATGTAAGCTTCAGCTACGAAGAAGGCCATCCGATCTTAAACCGCATCCGATTTACCGCCTCTCCCGGCGACTCTTTCGCCATTGTAGGCCCTACCGGCGCGGGAAAAACTACGATCGTAAACCTGATCAGCCGTTTTTATAATGTGGATTCGGGAAATATCTATATTGACGATATCGATATTTCCAAAGTTACCATCCGCTCTCTCAGGACGCAGATGGGCGTTATGATGCAGGACAGCTTCATCTTTGCCGGAACGATTATGGATAACATACGTTACGGAAATATGGAGGCTTCGGACGAGGACGTTGTCCGTGCCGCAAAGACAGTCTGCGCTCACGATTTTATCATGGAAATGGAAAACGGATACCAGACGCAGGTGAACGAAAGAGGCAGCCGCCTCTCGGCGGGTCAAAGACAGCTTATTTCTTTTGCAAGGGCTTTGCTGGCAGATCCGAAGATCCTGATCTTGGATGAAGCGACTTCCAGTATCGATACGGAAACGGAGATCGTCCTGCAAAAAGGATTACAAGAGTTATTAAAAGGACGTACTTCCTTTATTATCGCTCACAGACTTTCCACTATTAAAAATGCCAACTGCATTATGTATGTGGACAAAGGAGATATTTTGGAGCGCGGAACCCATGAAGAACTGCTGGCTGCAAAAGGCGAATACTATAAACTTTATATGTCGCAGTTTGACTTTCTGAAAGAAAAACAGGCAGTCTAAAGAAGAACTGCCGGAAATCATTTAGGATACAGGAGGCCCTCATGATCGATCTGCAGGATAAAAACACCTGCCCTACGTTAAAGGAAATAGGACAATATATACAAAACCCTGTTTTATGCAGTTCTGTTCGGAAATAAAGCACAGTTCCTGCAGTTTGGAAAAAGGCTGGAAAACCTTATGTACGATCTATCCCAGAGAACTCTGCTTTACGGTTATGGTCATAGTCGGGCAAAAAGAAAAAGACGCCGTTGAAAAGATCCTGCCGGAATGTATGCCGGAATTACAAATGATTTATAAACAGACGGAAGAAGGGAACGGACAACGCTGGCTCATGGCAGACTTGGAAGATGAAGATTCTTTATACCATGACCTCTTCCGGTTGATCCGGATCCGCAGCCCCCTGAAATACCTTCAGGCGCTATCCTGTCACGTCACACGGAATAGCGCCTGTTATTATATTCTTTCATTTCCTTTTATGATGCTGCCTTGCGGCATCTCACATTCCCTTATCTTACCCTGTTACAGGCCATGTCTTTTTATGATCCCCAGCCCAAGCGGATACGGGCCGGTGTGTACTCCTATGGTTGCTCCTATTTGGAAAATAGGGATTTCTTCTACTTTCTGCCCCTTGCTTTCTATAAATGCCGTCAGTTCTTTTTGAAATTCGCAGGCCTCCTCATAGTCATATCCAAAACCGACCGTAATACTGTAGTCCTTCATATCGGCCTGAAATTCCTTCATATATTCATCCAGCAGCTCTATCACTTTTTCCATGGACTTTTTTCTGCTTCTTGTAATACCGGACGGATAGATCTCTCCCTCTTTTAACGTGATAAGCGGTTTGATGCCTAGTACCGATCCTGCGATCCCTGTCAGCTTTCCAATCCTTCCGCCATGTTTTAAATATTCCATATTGCCCACCGTAAAGAAAATGCGTCCGCTGCTCTTGATTTCCTCCAATCTGGCAACCGTTTTTTCATAAGGAATATTCTTTTCCCACATAGAGACCGCTTCTAATACAAACAATCCCTGCAATACCGTATCCACCGTGGAATCCATGACCGTGATCTCTGCGTCGGGATAGGTTTCCAATACGATCTCCTTCGCCCCTAGCGCTGACTGTAAAGACCCGCTGAATTTAGTCGTGATACAGATACATATAACCGCCGTATCCTCCTTGACAAGCGGCAGAAAAACATCCACATAATCCTGCACGGAAGGCATGGACGACTTAGGAAACGTCTTGGGATCCTCCACCATTTTACCGTAAAAGTCACGGACGCTGATTTCCTCCATTTCTTTCAGATAATGTTCCCCGTCAAAGGAAACATAAAAAGGCACTACGATAATATCTTTCTCCTCTGTCAGCTCTTTGGGAAGATCGCAGGAGCCGTCCGTTATGATTCTATACTTCTTTTGTTCCATGAAAACACCTCTTAAACTGTCTATATTCTCTCTAACTCCCATCTGCCTGCTTCAGCAGACATACAAATCAGGATCATGAAATTTTATATTTCACGCTGACTTCCATATTTTATTATCTTTTAGTTTTCCCTGCATGTCAAGAAAAAAGCCACATATAATTTATAAAAATACCATAAAATAAGACTACGTCAATCATTTGACGTAGTCTTTGAAACTATATTGTATGTATTTCATATTCATCTGCTATGCACTGAAAAATCCTTTTTTAACTTTTTCCGCACACATCTCTCTGACCTTTTCCAGCACATCCGTTCCGACATATTGGGCTTTCATGGAAAACCGCCTGATATCTGCCTGCCATCCGGGATACTCCAAAGATTTTTGCAAAAACTGCTCCAAAGTCACGCTCACGATTTCACCGTCTTCTTTTGTCGCTCCGCTATCTTCTCCTGTTTCCCCGTTTTCTCCTTCTTCGTCCGCCGCGCCGCTTACCGGCCCCTCATAAAGCACCTCTTCAATATCCAGTTTATTATCCGTGATAAACCAGTCCAGCCACATTTGGTATTTTAACGTTCCGTCTTCCTTCATAAGCTACCTTCTCCTCTCTTCATTACTACCATTTTAACACACGGAATAGGCAAAATCAAATATCCTGTCAAATTAGGATCGGACAACTCTTGCCCCGTCCAAGCGTTTATTATAAAATAAAAAGCAGAAAAATAATCAGAAAGGCGGTTTTCATTATGCGCTATACTAATCCCATTGTAAAAGGCTTTTATCCGGATCCAAGCGTATGTTTTGCCAATGGAAAATATTACATGGTATGCAGCTCTTTCCAATACTTTCCGGGCGTTCCCCTGTTCGAAAGCGGCGATCTTGTCAACTGGACGCAGATCGGACATGTACTTACCCGTAAGACACAGGTCATGTTAGAAAAGATAGAAAGCTCCGGCGGCGTATTCGCCCCTACTATCCGTCATAATAACGGTCGTTTTTATATGGTAACCACCAACAATACCACCGGCCAGAATTTCTATGTCTGCACAGACGACATTTACGGCGAATGGTCGGAACCCATTTATGTAGATCAGGGCGGCATCGATCCTTCCCTGTATTTCGAAGACGGCAGGGCCTACTTCATGAGCAACGGCTGCGACGATTACGGCGTAACCGGAATCGCACAATGTGAAATCGATATCGGGACAGGTAAAAAGCTTTGCAAGAGCCGTTCCGTCTGGCAGGGAAACGGGGGACGATTTTTGGAAAGCCCCCATCTGTACAAAATAAATAACACATATTATATTATGGCAGCCGAAGGCGGTACGGAATACGGACACATGATCACATACGCAAGATCCTCTTCCGTATTCGGCCCTTTTGAAAATTATCCCCATAATCCGGTGCTGACCAACCGCAACAAAGCCCCTTATTTCATTCAGGGTATCGGCCACGGAGACCTTATACGGGATAAGAACGGCGAATGGCATATTTTAAGCTTAGGTTTCAGGCAGCAAGGCGACTGGATGCCTTACCACCAGCTTGGCAGGGAAGTCTTCCTTACCCCCGTCTCCTTTGACAGCGACGGTTGGTTCCGGGCCGGAAACGACGGCACTACGGAAGAAAGTTACGAGATCGCAGGGGATTTCATACAGGAAGAAAAGAAACGCTATACCTTCCTCAATACCGACTGGAATAAAGACTGGTGTTTCCTGCGCCACCCTTATATGGAAAATTATACGTTTTCGGAAGATAAACTCATTCTTCACGGGTCGGATATCACTTTAGATGAGGCGGATTCTCCTACTTTTATCGGATTAAGACAACGGGATTTTACGTTAGAGCTTTCTTTTGACATACGAAGCGATTGTAAAGAGGCGGGCATAACGTTTTACATGACGGAGGACGAACATTTTGACCTCGCGCTCCGCAAAGATCAGGAAGGGTATGCCGCCGTACTGAAACTGAACATCGGCGGAGTCAGGCATACGCAGACAGCGATTCCCGTCGCAGGCAATACCGCCAGACTGCTCGTGCGCTCCACGCCTTTGGAATATCACTTTTTCCTAAAAGACGGCGGCAGCGAGACGCTCCTCGGGACCGGCAGGTCCAAATACCTTTCCAGTGAAGTCGCAGGCGGCTTTACCGGCGTGGTGATGGCGCTGTATGCCGTTGGAAACAGATCCGCCGAATTTGAAAACTTTTTATGTACTTATCAATAAAAAATAAAACATTGTTTATGGAAATCATTGTCCTGCTGCCCTTTGGGCAAAAAGCTGAATGATACCATTTCCCATTTGGCGGGGATCTTTCTAAAGGATACCCTTCTCAGGAACATCCTAAAGGAAAATTCCCCGCCTTGGATTCAAACACGCTCTAAAACAGTGTTCATGAAACCTTACACGTTTTCGATCTTTGCATAAGGAGACAGCTCCAACCGTATATAATATCCCTTGTCATGGTCGCAGACCGGACATTTCTCCGGTACTTTTTCCCCTTCGAAAATATGCCCGCAGTTCAGGCAGATCCATCCGGTCTTGACATCGGATACAAACAACTTGTTCTGTTCCATCCATTCCGCAAATTTACCGAAACGGTCGCCGTGATATTTTTCGATTGCCCCGATCATATGGAAAGAAGCTGCAATTTTATCAAATCCTTCTTCCCTTGCCTTTTCTTCAAAGGCTTTGTAAACAGAATCATGCTCTTCGTATTCGTTATGCTGCGCCATACGCAGAAGTTTCGAAATATCTTCCGTAATATCGACCGGATATCCTCCGTCCACATGGATCGTTTCACCGCCCATCTCTTTTAAATGCTCGTAAAAGACTTCGGCATGTTCTTTTTCCTGATTCGCCGTATAAGTAAAGACGGCCTCGATCACATGCAGTTTCTCTTTATGCGCCTGTTCCGCTGCAAAGGTATAGCGGTTCCTTGCCTGACTTTCTCCTGCAAAAGCCCTCATCAAATTGTCTTTTGTTTCACTGTTCTTAAATTCAACCGGCATACTCTTCTCTCCTTCACGATTTATGTCCTTACCGCTTATGCCGTTTCCAAAAGATAGCCGGACTAAGCGATATTGTATGCTTAGTTTTGTCAGTTCTGCAAAAATTATGCAGCATTGTATCAAAAGATAAGACTGTTTGTCCTAAATTCCTATATCATACAGCATTTTTTGAGCATAGACCCTACTCCTTAATTCTTTTGCACCCGTTTCACACTGGCGGCCGCTTGTAGAGTCCACCGCGTCTTTCGCCGCGCTGCGGCACGCTCTTTTTAATTGCAGTTCATTACCTTCCTTTTTGTCAATCTGCCTTGTGCCCGCAGGGTGTTTCCGTAATATCCGTGATAAATTTTTCTGTAAAGGACATCGTATCATCGTCATAAAGCGGCAGGCCCATATGATCTAACATCTCTATTACAAAACGGTATTTGTGAAGTAATTCTTCCTCTGCGGCAGGGAATACCGAAGGCATAAGCCAAAAGTTGATAAGCGGCAAAAGCCCGGAAAGCTCCTTTATATATTTCGTCTTGATAGAGCCGTCCCTTTTTCCCTCCTCCAGCAATGACCTGGTTTTTTGCAGACCATTCAAGTCATCCCTCCCCTTAACTGCTTCAAATGGGTTGTCCTCGAAAAACATCTGATTGCCCAATGCGTACATCACTTCCTCCTTGCTTTGAAAATACTATTCTTTCGTTTTCGCAATAGGTTTGAAAGTTTTTTCCCACAAGTGTATTCTTCCAAATAGCGTTTTAAGAAATCAAAAGAGCCTGTCCGGCGATATTGCACTGTGCTTTTCGGAATGTTTTGAAGTTTTGCCGGCTCCGCGTTTCCGTACCTACACGATAGCTGCAGCATGCCCTTAGCGTGCTGACGCATCCGCCGGAGCCAGATATGATTACATTCATGTTCTGTTCCCCTCCTCCGTATCCGTATCACTTTCCATATATCTTCTGTAAGTCTTTAAGCCTGCATTTTCATAAAATGCCAATGCACCGTCATTAAATTCCCACATATCAAGTTCTATTCTTTTAAAGCCGCGATTTTTTGCATCTTCTTTAATAAAATCAATCATGGCAGCAGCAATACCCTTCCGCCTATGCTTTTCATCTACCCCGAATTCCTCTATATGGGAATATCTCCGTTCCTTATTATAAGGAGATTCCGGTCTCACTATATACTGAACCACAGCAAATCCAACTATTTCATCCTCAACGTCAGCAACAATAACCCCGCTGTTTTCCTCGTCGAATCTGGTATATACAAATGGCTCTATGAACTGCCATCCATCCTCGCGAAATATATCCGGACGCCCCTTAACATGGACCTCATTGACCTGTTTGCGGATGTTATTTACAGACTCAAGTTCTTCTCTTTTTGCATATCTTACAATTAAATTTTCCATATACAGCCTCCGTGTTAAATTCAATCCCATTCCTTCCGTATGTATCCATAAATCATATATCTTTTCAAAATCTCCGGTCTGCATTGTCTGATTGTCCTTATCAACATTTCTCCTAACCCATCTTTCTGAATTTCTCCAACCGATAATGCTGCCCGGCATCCAGTTCTTTTATTCCATTTTTATAAAAATGCTTTCCGTAGGGTTTCCCCAATAACTTGATATGGAACCCACCCCTACAATCTTATCTTCATTCCAAAATACATACACATACGCATATTCCGCCACACCCTTGAACCAATTCGCATCATGCGTGGCAGAGAGCGCCTCTATAGCTTTTTCCCCGTAATCTTTCACATTAACTTCTCTAAAGTTTCTGAGAATTAGATTCACAATTTCTTCCGCATCTTCTTCCTTATAAGGTTTAGCGATGACTTTTTTACCATTTAATAATTCCATAAAAAACTCCTTTCCAAACGAAAAATGCGCCAAACATACAATATGTCCAGTGCACTTCTAAAACTATCGGAGTTTCCGCCAATTTTCACCTTTCCCAAAAACGGTATAGCGTCAGCAAGAATTATTTGGGCTGGCTGATAGAACGGGAAGTCCCATGCATTCCATTAGTCATGCCAATCCGCCTCTGATTCCCACTGGCATTCTGTAATCTGCATATCTGAAAATGTTGCCTTGTATGAACCTTCTGTCGGGCTGCAGGCATATATTCCATATGTAATTTTTTCTGTCCCCTCCCACATATGGAAAATCCGCATCTGTCTGAAATCAATGCCATCCTCACTGCATTCAATGCAGTAGTCGCTGTCCCTGCGTGAAAAACGATACCACATACTTTTAATATCAGCGGATATGTCTGTCGTCGCCCAGTCCGAATATCCATGATTCGTGACAACACTTCCCAGCCGCTGTATTTTTTCATTTTCATATTCTATTGATGCTTTAAACCAGTTATCACTATTTAAATACATAACCACACCGCACTGGTCAAAACGGCAGGCACTCTCAAACTCTGTTTTAACGATAAAGGAAAAATACTTATCGCCTGTTTCAATCTGAAACACTGGGGCATTATCATTTTGAAAACCATAATAAGTGCGTGCCCATAAGTCAGTCCCCCTTTCCGTAATAATTACCACGTTGTCCTCGCTAATCTGTACCTGTTTCGGTTGACGTGTCCATTTTGGACTGCATTTCAAAAAATCCATCTTTTTTCCTCTCTTTCTCTTTTTATTGTTAATAGGCAACTATTTTAATACCTATTTTTCCCTCCATATTATGAGAATTCTCTCCCCATACCGGGCTTGTCGGTTAATACCGGTTTTTAAGCTCTAACTCCTAAAATAAGAATCTCCAGAGAAGATCTCTGTCTTTTTCTTGTACCTTACGCAATTCAATCATACTCTTCTTTATCTTATCCCTGTGTAAATTGTCTCTCTGCAACCAATTTTGTCCAACCATTTACATCAGCCTCAGAGATAACCTCAAAACCATTCTTCTTCCAAAAATGCGTCGACTGTGGATTCCCTTTGTCTATTGCAAGACGAACCGCAGTCTTCCCCATACTCTGCAAATATGTAACCACATCACTAATAATACCGGTTCCTATCTGCTTTCCCTGATACTGCGGATTCATCATAAAGAAGCCAATATATACAATCTCAGGTTTCGGATATCCATCAATCAGATCCATAATAGCAATCAGTTTCTGATTATCGAAAAAGCCAAAATAATATTTGTTTGACAAATCTATTCCCGGCGGCGTTGCTTTCATGTCATCAAGTATATTTCCTTTGGTCGGGCGTGCTTCGGTATACTTGTAAAATATTGCATTCTGCTTGCAGATTTCTAAAATCATATCTACATCGGATTCCCCCAAGATACAAACCGAATAACATCTGCTGAACTTTGAAATATCTATCATAGTGTGTACAACTCTCCATTATCAATAAGAAGGAGCACTTTGGTTGATTCACCGCATAGTTCCTTCAGCTTCTGTTCCCGGAGCAGTTCATATAAATATTTTCCCGCACCCCAGTCACTCTTTTGTATTTCAGCAAGCCAATGGTCCTTATTATCACCGGCAAAGAAATCAATCGTTTCCATACTATCTTCTCCTTTATTTGAGCTTCAGCATACTTTCCACGATTTCCAATGTATCTTCAACGGTCCTATTATCATCACGCAGTAACACCTTGAATCCGGAATAAAGAAATTTATCATATACTTGTTTGGAATTGACCCTCATCAGCATCTCTCTGAACTCCTTGAGCAAAATTAGACATTTCGTCTTGAGTAGTAGAACCCACTCCATCCGCACGCCATTTACCTTGAACAAGAAATAACTTTTTCTGTGTTTCATCCAAATATATCGTATCAATCCCCATATCGTGGTAACCATCTGTAACCTGAGCACTCGCCTGTGTCACTTCAAGCCCGGATGTCATAATTAATGCAAATGCAGCTAAAGCTCTTGTTTCAAAATGCCTATTTGTATCATTTGGAAAGTCAGTCATGTCAACTTTATTTTCCCTCTCAATTATACCACACTTCTGCTTTATCTGTGCAATATAAAGACTACTAACCTTTAGTCCGCTATGCTCCAACACATATCCTTGATTTCTTCATAAGCCGCTTTACTCTCCGCCGCCGTCAAATCAAGTTCATCCTTCTCTAATTCCACATTGACATGCTTCAACTTATTTGATTTAAGTTTTGAAAGCAACACGATACTTTCCACATCATCCGTAAACGGAAACATATCCACCGCCTCCGCCCGCTCCACTTGATACCCTTTCCTCGTAAGATACCGCAAATCTCTTGCAAGCGTCTCCGGATTACAGGAAATATATACGACCTTTTCCGGAGCAAGGGCCGTGACGGAGGAAAGAAAAGCCTCGTCGCTTCCCGCTCGGGGCGGATCTAAAAATACCGCATCCACATCCCCCTTCTGCTCTGCCATCTGCATCATAAACTCACCCGCATCATTGTGATAAAAATCAATATTCTTTATCTGGTTTCTCTTGGCGTTAAAAATAGCGTCTTTTACCGCCGCCTTATTTACTTCGACGCCGATGACCTTTTTCGCCCTGTCCGAGGCGATAATCCCTATCGTCCCAATGCCACAATAAGCGTCGATCACGGTTTCTCTTCCGCTAAGCCCGGCAAATTCTATGGCTCTTTCGTATAATACTTGCGTCTGCGCCGGATTGACCTGATAGAAGGATTTGGGCGATATTTTAAAAATTTTCCCGCAAAGTTCGTCCTCAATATAACCTTTACCGTAAATAACATGTTCCTTCTCACCCAGCACCATGCTTGTCCTTTTATCGTTTATATTTAACACAATGGTCGTAATTTCCGGATGTTTCAGCCGCAGCGCTTTTACAAAATTATTTTTAGACGGAAAAACGGGCGAAGAAACGACAAGCACCACCATGATCTGTCCGCTTGTTTTCCCTACCCGCACCAACACATGGCGCAACAGGCCGTAACCGGTATCCTCGTCATATACCTTGATTTTAAAGGATTTTAACATCCCCCTTATAGTGCCTATGATCCGGTCCGCCCTCTCGTCCTCTATCAGACATGACTCTACCGGAATAACATGATGAGATCTCTCCGCATATACTCCCGACAGGGGATTCCCCTTCCTGTCATAAGTAAAGGCCGCAGAAACTTTGTTTCTATAATGTTCCGGTTTCTCCATTCCGTGTATGCGCTCCAACCTGCAAAAAGGTTTCAATAACTGTGCAGTCTTCCTTCTTTTTTCCTCAAGCTGCTTTTTATAAGAAATGTCAATAAACTGGCAGCCGCCGCACTTTCCGGATACCGGACAACGGCTGTCCGTTTTCTTTTTACTCTTATTTTCCTTTTCTTTCTCTTTCATCGTAACTCCCATCTGCCTGCTTTACGCCATATCTTCGGACTTAGCAAGGTATTTTTAAACTTAGTGATTCCTTCACGTTTCCTGTCATGCCATCTATGGCATCAGTGCCATAAAGGGCGCAAACAGTCCCTGACCATACTATGGTCGGAGGAATGCCTGCTTTACACACTTTTCTATCATATCCGTTCTCTTTGTCAGAGTCAACCTTTCCTTCTTTTCCTTCTTTTCCTTCTTTTCCTTCTTCATCCTTGCTTTTCTTTGCTTCCCGGCTTCTCTTTCGCTGCCCTATATCACCTGAGTAAAATAATCTTTCAATTTCTTCGGCCCTTCCAATACCTCCCGTCCCACATAGAGCGTCTTATCCGGTTTCGTGAGTACGCTCCATTTTACCAACGTAATCCTACCGTTTTCGATCTCCAGCGCGGTAATGCAACGCGGATGGACGCAACAGCCCGTATTACAGTACATCACTTCTCCCGGATCAGGCAGTACAGAACGGTGCGTATGTCCGGTAATCAGCATTACTTCGTTTTTTTCCGCCCAATGGGAAAGTTTTTTCTCCACCCGCTTTTTCTTTTTATAATTTTTTGCCGCGCTGGTCGGATCCCTGAAACCCATCTGCTCTAAAGGCCTCCACACATACCGGACCAAAAATCTGCCAAGCTGCCAAAGAATATCGTTGAGCAGGTCGCCCTGATGTCCGTGCGTAAGTAAGATCTCAATTCCATTTCTCTCGTCTTTCAACAAAATGCCTTCTGTGACCTCAATCCCGGGAAACAGTTCCACATTCCTGTCACAGCTCTCGCAATAGTACTCTTTTAGGCATCCGTTTGTACACTTTTTACTTCTTTTTTTCTTGTCATGGTTTCCAAACAACATATGCATTCGCTGTCCTCTGTAAAACTGAGACATGAGCCAGAAACTGCTGCTGTGCGTCTGAATGATCTGACACAGATTTCTGTTTTCCCACATCTCATCCCCGTCCCCTAATTCTATATAGGTATATCCAAAACGGTAATAATCCTGTAATGCGGCAAAAAACAGATTCTGATTCGGCAGGAAATTATCATTCCAATTCCCTATCCCCCTGTGACAGTCGCTCATCAGCACAAAGCGGGAATTAGGATAAAGAGGCAGTATTTTTGCATTTTTATAAACCTGATTTAATTTTGAATAAGTACTCATGACACTCCAATCCGCATACTTTTTATGTATTTTTGATTCCAACCTGCATACGCAGTCTGCCCACGGCCGTCAGTTTCCGGTACAGTCCGGGCAGCCGATAACGGATATAATCGACCTTATCGATCGTTCTTATGTATTTCTTCGTCAGACGCAGGTAACGCCTGCAGTTTCTCCGGTTCTGCCGCTGTATTCTCTTTGTCATATGCCCCAGCCGAAGGATCGTCTGTTTATTTTTAGGCTCCGCATATAAGAAAGAGACTTGGTTTCCGTTTACATCGATCGCGCTGCGCAAATAACCGCATTCTTCCATCCCTCCCACAAATGCCTGCCGCATTTCCTGATCAGGAAAACGGATGCTGCATTCCATATGAAGCGCCTCCGGTTCCGAGAATACCCCCGGTTTAAACGCAGTAAGCCACCAATGCTTTTCCTGTCTTTCAAGCAGCGCTTCACCGTCTTTATACAAAATAAATTCCATTTCCATATAGTCTCTTTCATCCACGCATTGATAAAGCGTTCCGTCGAAAAAGTCAGGTTTCCTTCTGCCCTCTTCCGTCATATAGATCCCGATCTCTGCTCCGGCAGCCATTCCATACTGTCCCTTCCACAACTCGATCAGCCAATATCGGTTATGGCAAAAAAAGGGGATCGGTTCACAGTCGATGACCATATTCATAACGCCCGCCGCTTCGTCATAAAAACGACTGTATCCCACCTTTTTCTGCCATGGATTTTTCTGTGAAAATACATAATCGTTTTCCATATCATAGTCAAAGCCTACGGCAGTTAAAGCCGTCTTAAAATCTTTCAGTTTTTCTTCATCCGATCTTTCAAGCACCCGTTTCCGGGCCTCCTTCTTCCGACGTCCTGCCCAAACCAAAATACAGACTATCCCTAGCGCAAATAAAACAGCCGTAATAATGAGTGCAATAAAAATATAACTTTTCCACACGGCAGTTCCCGCCTCTTTTCTAAACTCCCTCTCCTTATTCTATTCCTTTTCCCCCTTACTGTGCCTGTCCGCCGTATCCGAAAAACGGGACGTGTTTAGGAATCCGTTTTAATGTACTGACTGGATTATATTTCGCTAAATGGCTTGCCTGAATTTCCATCTGCCGCGTTGGTCTACGCTCCGCTTCGGTCCGTGCCGGCCGTGTGCCACTGGCACCGTCAGTCAACGATGCCCCCGCTTCGTAAAATACCCTTCCGGATTCTGTAAAATTCAGAAAATTCAGAAAAGATTTTTTCATAAAAATCCTCCGAAAAAGTACTTGCATTTTTCTCCAATAACATATATAATTATGAGTGCATTTCGGGGTGTGGCTCAGGTGGTAGAGCGCTACTTTAGGGAAGTAGAGGCCGCGTGTTCAAGTCACGTCACTCCGATTTTATGCAGTAGGAAAGCAGGTAACATAATTTACCTGCTTTTTTGTATAAAATCCCCAAATACGAATATACTTTTTATAAAAGTATTTTGTGACAGGGAGATGGACTTTTGGCTGCAATCGAAAAAGATTTATTTTTTTATAAAGAAATTTCTTTCTGTAAAGTCTACAGTAGGGAAAGCAAGACCGCTTTGGAAAAACTTTTATTGCAAAATCATATTTCATACTTCATAGAATGGGGACAGACGCCCCTCTACCAAAGAGTGTTCCAAACTCATGGCAGAGAAAAAAACATCTATATCTTCCGCATCAATCAGGCAGACGTAAAGAAAGCTGCCCTGCTTACCCAGCATATGGACAATATCGAGCTTGTCCACGCATAATAAGCATAATAAATAAACCGTATATATGAGTCCCGTATAGGACTCTGTCATTCATATTCCAACACGCTCCAGAGCGTGTTGGAAAAATGCTTTCCGTCAGATGTGCGTCACAATTTATAGGAGACTAAGAGCATAAATGCTCCGCCAAACAAAGGGCGCATATGCAGCAAAGGCATAAAGAGCAATGCCTTATGCAACCTGAATTTGGTGTAAATATCGCGCAAAGTGAGACGTGCAGATGTCATGCCATTAAAATGGCGGAAATGATTTTTCAATTTCATTCCCTTTCTTCTCTCTCATAGATCCTGTACTCCACTGCTTTTCCGTCTTTCCATGCGATATCGACAGCCTTTTTTCCTTTGATGCACAATCCTTTCACAACCCCCTCACTAAATGCCTTAGGAAGCGCCGGAAGAATCTTTACTTCGCCGTTTCTGTCCTGTACGAGCATATTGGCAATGGCTGCCGTTCCCCCAAAATTTCCATCGATCTGGAAAGGCGGATGCGCGTCCCAAAGATTATCGTAAGTAGACTTGGTAAGCAGCGTCCTCAGACATTCGTAAACCTTTTCTCCGTCGCCTAGCACGGCAAACAGATTGATGATCCACGCAAGGCTCCATCCGGTATAGCCGCCCCCGTTCTGCAGACGGATTTCGAGAGATTTTTTACAGGCACCGGTAAGTGTATCTTCCCCTGCAAACAGTTCCGAAGGGAATAACCCGTACAGATGGGACATATGCCTATGTCCCGGTTCCGTCTCTTCAAATTCCTCATTCCATTCCAATAATTGTCCCTTGCTCCCGATCTGCAATGCCGCCAATGAAGCCGTTCTTTCCTCTATCTCCTTCAGCAATCCGTCTTCTTTCCCTAAAATCTCACAAGTCTTTTGAAAATGCCCGAACACTTCCCGTATCAGTTCCAGATCCATTGCACTGGCCAGCGTAATACAGGTATCCCCCTGCTCTGTCTTATAACGGTTCTCCGGCGAAGTAGAAGGGCAGGTGACATAGACGCCGTCTTTCTTCACAAGAAAATCTACCAAAAACAAAGCCGCCTCCCGCAAGACAGGATAAGCTCTTTCCTCCAGAAATTTCCTGTCATTCTGATACTCCCAATACTTATAAAATTCTGCGCACATCCATGCCCCGCCCATAGGCCACATCGACCATGTGACGCTGTTTTCCTGTCCGGCCTTTTCCAAATATCCCATACCCGTAGGATTGGTGGACGCCCAATAATCGCCGTTATGATGATGCACGAAACCTCTGCAGCCATAATAAATTCTGGCTGTTTTCTTCCCCTCCTCACACAAACGTTCCACATAATCAAAATAGGGTGTCAGGCATTCTTTTAAATTACAGCTTTCAGCATGCCAATAATTCATCTCCGTATTGATATTGGTAGTAAAATTACTGCTCCATGGGGCCTGATATTCCCAGCTCCATATTCCCTGCAGGTTAGCCGGAAGGCTTCCTTCTCTCGAAGAAGAAATCAGCAGATATCTTCCATATTGAAAATAAAGGGCGTACAGCCCGTTGTCTTCTTCTCCGGCTCTTAAGCGCGCCAGACGCTCATCCGTAGGCAATTGTAGTTGTTCTCCTAAATATAAGCTCACTCTGTCATACAGCCTTCTGTAATCTCTGATATGCTCCTCTAAGATAGCCGCATACTCAAAATCTTGTCCGCTTTTTTTGGATTCCTCTTTCGTTTCAGCTTCTTTTCGAATATCCCGATCCTTATCATGCGTTTTTTTCCGATCAATCCTGTCATGATTTTCCACATCCAATGTTAAAATCAGTTCAGACGCATTCCTCACGGAAAGTACCCCGTCCTCCGCTATGTGATATTCCCCGTCGCACTTTCTCACCCTCACCCTTCCGGTAAAACGCATCCCCCGCGTTCCCTGTATTACTCCTTCAGGTCCCTTTACATAATTGGGATCCATGTGCTCCGGACATTGGCCTTCTATCAATATCCCCTCTTCTCCCTTTGACGTTTTCACACTGAGCATCGATTCAAACCGGATCTCCATTCCCATCACCGGTCTGTCTGCCGTAAAACGTATAACAAGCATCTGCGCCGGATAAGATGCAAAATATTCTCTCTCAAACCTGCTGCCGTCCGCCTGATAAGATACTTTTGCAACGGCATGATCCAGTTCCAGACTCCTCCGGTATTCTGTAACCGTTTCACTGTGCGACATGAAAACACATAAGTTTCCCATAGGCAAATAAGATTCGTTATATTCCCCTAACATATGCTCCTGTACAAGCTTTTCCGCCGCAAGAAACTGTCTGGAAAAAACCAGTCCGCGCACTTTTTCCAAATAGGCAAATGCCTCTTTGCGGTTCTTATCCCGTTGATATCCGGACCACAGCGACTCCTCGTTCAGTCCCAATTTCTCCTGCTTCGGCTGCCCAAAGATCATGGCCCCCAGACTGCCGTTTCCGACAGGCAGCGTCTCTTCCCATATGTTCGCCGGCTTACGATAAAAAAGTTCCATACATGATCTCCTTTTCTTAAATAACTCCCGTCTGCTCTCTTTAGCAGGCATACAAATATCTGACTTGGTCTGTTTTTCTTTTTCCATAACAACAAGATACGGGAATGATATTATCACGATCATTCCCGTATTACTACCGCATTTTCTTTATTTATTTCCTGTCAGGATTACATATTGTCCCAAATCAGACTACCCGTTCTCCCATTTCTTCCAAATCGTTGAACTGTTTTATGATCTCCTCAATGGCATCCCGGTTTTTCAAAAATACCTCCGTGATCTTCGGGTCAAAATGTCTCTCTTTCGAATCTTTGATAATGCTGAACGCTTCGTCTGTCGTATAGGCTTCTTTATAGCATCTTCTTGATATCAGGGCATCAAAAACATCTGCAATCGCCATGATCCGTGCGCAAAGAGGAATCTCCTCCTCCTGAAGCTGCTTAGGATAACCGGTTCCGTCCCACTTCTCATGATGATACAACGCGATCTGCTCGGCAATATCCATATCTTCTTCCGTCTCTACGCCTCTTAAACTCTCCCTGATCAGTTCGCCGCCTATTACGGTATGTCTCTTGATCACTTCAAATTCTTCTCTATTCAGCTTACCCGGTTTATTCAGAATCTGATCGGGTATGGAAATCTTACCGATATCATGCAGCGCCGCTGCACGCACTAACCTGCTCACATAATCGTCCGTTAATATTTCCGTATAGATCTCGTCTTTTTGGAGCGCCTTGGCTATCAGCTCTACATACGCGCTGGTCCTCCTCACATGCTGGCCTGAATCACTGTCCCTGCACTCAATAATGCTTGCAAGATTTTCTATGATGCTCTGCTGGATCGCCTTGATCTCTTCCGTCTTTTCCTGTACTTTTTTCTCCATGTCATTCTTATAGTCTTCTAATTCCAAAGTCCTCATGACACGTCCAACCAATGTTTTGGTCGCAAAAGGCTTGCCGATAAAATCCACCGCTCCGTTTTCCAACGCCTCCGCCTCCAGCTCCGTATCCTGATTGGATGTTAAAAATATAATCGGTATCTTCTTTAAGATCGGATCGGCTTTTAAAAGCTTCAATACTTCTATCCCGTTCATCTCCGGCATAACGTAATCGAGCAGGATCAGATCCACCGCTTTTCTTTTCAAGATCTGAATCCCCTCTCTTCCGCTCTCTGCACTGGAAACCCTGTATGATCCTTTTAACGCGTCTACCGTTTTCGCCGTACTCGTTCGATTATCATCAATAACTAAAATATGTTTCATAGGCAACCCCGCTTATCCACTTTCTGCCGCGACCTCTCTCTATCGCGGTACCCTTATTATGATAACTCCCATCAGCCTGTTTTCGTTTTCTCTTTAAAAAATTATCATTTAAACTAATTTTATTACTTTAAGAGTCCAAAGTCAATCAGCTTGCCGCTTCTTTTGTTTTTTTACTGAAATTTTTGCCATATCCCCGTCTTATTCAGCCTTTTGCGCGCGCATTCCTCCCGTTTACGTCATCCCGGAGCAGGGTATACGCGGTAGAAACAAGAGGTATAAACAAAAGCATCCCCGCGATCCCCATCAGGCTGCCGCCCAACGTTACCGCGACCAGCACCCACATGGACGGAAGTCCCACCGAATTTCCTACAACATGGGGATAGATCAGATTTCCTTCAATCTGCTGCAATACAAGGAAAATGATCACAAAGATCAGCGCTTTCATAGGGCTGTCTACCAAGATCAGAAACGCGCCGACCACACAGCCGATAAAAGCTCCTACAATCGGTATCAGCGCCGTAAAGGCGATCAGCACCCCGATCAAAAGCGCATAAGGAATCCGGAATACCGTCAGCGTGATCACAAACATCGTCCCTAAGATCACCGCTTCTAAGCACTGTCCTGAAATAAAGCTGCTGAAATTACTGCTCAGAAGCTCCAATACCCTAAGCACCTGGGCATTGATCTTTTCAGGCATATATGCCTTTAAGATTCGCCTTCCCTGATCCCCCAGTCTTTCTTTTTGGGACAATACATAGATGGAAAAGATCAGCGCAACTACGACGTTTACAGCAACGCCAATAATAGTACTGGCAACGGAAACCGTGGAAGTCACCACGCTGCCTACGCCGTTTTGCAGAAAATCCAAAGCGCCGTTTAATATTTTATCCCAATCAAGGGAAATATTCTGAAGCTCCTCCAAATAACCGACGATCTGAGGATTGGATGCGCAGAGTTTTTCCAACTCTATCATAGCGTTGTCAAAAAACGCGGGCAGCTTATTTCCCAGATCCATGACCGTCTTTCCAAGCTGCGGCACTACGGTCATGATCACAAAGATCAGGATGAACAGGATCAAAAGCAATGATAAGACAATACCCACAGGCCTTTTCAACTTTTCCGCCCTTTTCCCTCTCCAGTTCTTCAGCAGGCGCTTTTCAACGCCGTTCAAGGGAATATTCATCACAAAAGCGATCGCCCCGCCCCATATAAAAGGCTGTGAAATACCAAACACAAACTTTACTACACCGAATAAATCTCTAATATTGATCACACAAAGGATGACCACCGCAATAAATAATATAATATGCCTTATGCTCCTCATCGTCTGCTTATCTAATTTCATCCGTACTTCCTTTCCTGCCGCTTCTGTCCGCAAAGCGGCTTCAACTCCGTTTTCGCACTAATTCCCATGCGTATCACAAGCTTGCTTGTGATACTGTTTAAATAGAAAATTCTCCCATCTGTCCGCTTTAGCGGGCATACAAAACAGGATCGCGAAATTTCCAATTTCACGCTATTTCTGTTTCAATACCTCTATACAATATTCCCAGACTCTTTTTACCGAAGAAATGCTGAGTTTCTCCTCTGTAGTATGGATATCCCGCATGTCGGGGCCCAGAGATACGCAATCCAGATCCGGGATCTTTTCCGCTAAAAGCCCGCATTCCAGTCCGGCATGGATCGCCTGAATCTGAGGCTCCTTTCCATACATTTCACGGTACACCCTTACCATAACGTCCCGCAGCGGAGAGTTTTTTCTATATGCCCATCCCGGATAAGAACCGCTCACACGGCACTTTCCGCCGGTTAGCTCCGTAATCTTTTCCACTTTTTTAAGCAACGTTTCTTTAGCGCTCTCAAGGGCGCTTCTGACCGAAAATTCTACGCTGAGAACTTCTTTTCTTGTTTCCACGATGCCCATATTCAAAGAAGTCTCTACCAGCCCTTCCACGTCCATGCTCATTGCCTGTACACCGTTTGGCAGGGTAAACAAAAGCGCCGCCGCCTTAAGGCTGCTCTCTTTGGAAAAGGCTTCTGTCCTGGCCGCCCCCCTTTTCTCCATACCGACGCAAAAACCGGGATCTTTACTCTCCAGTTCCTTTTTTACCTTCTCTTCAAATGCCCGGATCTTCTCTTCAAAGACCGTTTCCTCCTGTAAAACAAGCACCGTTCCTCTTGTCTCTCTCGGTATGGCGTTATCCGCAAGGCCGCCTTCGATCTGTACGATCCTGAGATCCGTTCCGTCGCTGCATTCGCAAAGCAGCCTTCCAAACAGGCTGTTGGAATTTCCTCTTTCTTTGTGGATCTCCGCGCCGGAATGTCCGCCCAAAAGTCCTTTCACGCTTACCTCATACAAAGTTCCTTCCGTTTCTTCCCACATAAGGGGCAGTTCGCAGGTTACCCTTGCGCCGCCTGCGCAGCTTGTCAGAAAAATACCCTCTTCTTCTGAATCCAGATTTAAAAGCCTGTGTCCTTTTAACATGGACAGATCGATCCCTCTGGCTCCTTCCATGCCTGTTTCTTCGTCTACCGTAAGGACTACTTCCAGCCTTGGATGCGCTATTGTATGGGAATCAAGCAAAGCCAGCGCATAGGCTACCGCAATTCCGTCGTCTCCTCCTAAACTGGTATCTTTTGCATATACATAATCTCCGTCCACGGCAAGCCGGAGCGGTTCTTTTTCCATATCCGTCTCACATCCCGGCTTCTTTACCGCTACCATGTCCATATGCCCTTGAATGATCACCGGCTCCGCCTCTTCGTATCCGTGAGACGCTTCTTTTATGATAATGACATTTTTTAGTTCATCCTGAAGGTAAAAAAGATTTCTTTCCTTGGCAAAATCTGCCAAATAATTGCTGATCTTCCCTATATTTCCTGATCCGTGGGGAATATTGCAGATTTCCTCAAAATAGTGAAATACCTCTTTGGGTTCCAGTTCCTTTAATACGCTTGTCATAATCTTCCTCTTTCCTGCTTCCATAAGCCTCTTATAATGTACTATTGTAGCAAACAAAAATACAGACTGCAAGGCAGAAACAAACTCTGAAGTCAGGGAATTTAAACGGAATTTAGTCGAACTGCATCGGTACTTCCTCCCCTACCGCTCTGCGGCACAAATATCCCACGAGAAGAACGCCGGATGAACAGAATCATCCGGCGTTCTTCCGTATAAGATTTCATATTTCTTAGACGGCGTTCCTTTTTAATAAATAACGTCCTTATTTTTATAACCTTTTCCGATAAAGGGCACTTCGAAAAAATCCTTAGGATTTTTCCGTATGATATAATCGATATAATTACCTATCATCACCGCATAACTATAATAGCCCATGGCATTAGGGTGAAACCCGAGCGCAAATGTTTTCCGCATTTCCTCGTCATAAACCGGACCATCGTTGGACATATCGATCAGGTAAGTAAACGAAAATAACTGGCACATTTTTTTCATTTCTTCCGCTATCGAGCAAATGATCGGATCGCCCATTTCTTCTCCTCTCCTCTGCATGGACACTAAAAAAATTCTGGCGTCTTTTTCTATTTTTTTTAATTTTGACACGATCCGTCCCATATTTCCGAAAAAAGTATCCGGATTGTCCTCCGGATGTTCCGGGTGAATATCCGCCGCGCTGCCGACAGGATGTTCCAAAACAAATACGTCGTTGTTTCCCAGCGCTATAATATATGCCTGATTCCACTGCCAGAAATCATTTTGCTCCGCCCAGCTTTCATAGAACTCTTTGGCGCTCATTCCTCCCCTTGAATAATTATGGCATACGGTTCCCGTAAGCCGTTCCAGCACCGCAGGCCATGAATATTCATACATATCATGGTAAACGATGTTGTCGTCTTTGTCATGATACTCAAACTCCCCCGAAGACAGGGAATCCCCAATGATCCCAATTTCCTTAAAAATACCCGCAAATCCGCAGGTTCCTTTCAAACTGTCCAAAGGTTTTTCCTCCGGTGTAACCGTAAATAAATCTAAATTCATATTGATCCTCCATTCTTAATTTTTTACTTTGTCCCATTCCGCGCCCGTCACCTTCTTCAGATCCAGCCCTTTAGTCTCTCCGATATATTTCCAAATGATGAAGATCGCCCCGATCAGTCCCGGAATCGTCAGGCCCAGATACATATACCCAAAGGTTTCTTTCGGTATGAGCGGAAGCAAAACGATCGTTACGACCGTAGCCAGCCCTCCGATGATCCCGTTGAGCAGCGTATTGATCACCGTAACGGAAGAACGCAGGTTGGTCGGCGCAGACTCCGAAAACATGATCCCTCCGATCGTATCTCCCGCACCCCAATAACTCCCCATAAAACCGCCGATGGCAAACCCGACCAGAATCGGCGTCCATCCGAGCATAGCCCCTGCGATAAACAGGCTGTAATATACCACTGCCGAACAGGACATGGCGATAATGGTCATTTTCCGGCCGAACCGGTCCGATACAAGACCGGCAATAAACGTCATCAGCGCGTTTCCGACAGGATAAAAATATAAGGCCATCGTAATCGCCTCTTCGGTCATCAGGGCGGATTCCTTCATCACCGTATTATAAGTCGCCGTAGCCAAAGACGCCGAATAGTAAAAACAGCAGGCCAGCATCAGAAAACGCAACTGCCTGTGCTTAAAAGCAAATCTGACCGCATTTACGATCCCGCCCTGCGCATTGCTGTTTTTCTCCTCTTTACTCTGCCTTTCCCTTTCTTCCATCGGCGTTTTCAAATACCTGACCCGGTTGACCAAAAAAGTATTCGTTTCCTTTGCAAACAGCAAGGCGATAAAAGACAGTGTAAAGCCGAGAAGGGCAGGAACCAGATACACCATATGCCATCTTTCGCTTTGGTTTTTCATAAACGTTTCCCGTAAAAGAGGTATGAGCAGCGTCCCCAAAATTGCCACTGCCTTGATCAGCGCATAGTTTCTGGCACGATTTTTTTCACTGGAACATTCCAGAATATATACGCACTGCATATCGTGGGACACCATAAAACCCATCAGAGTCCCGCCGATCATATAAACATATATGTTATCCGAAAGGTAGACCAGAAACAAGCCCAAGCCCATCATGAAAGTATTGATGACCAAAAACGGTTTTCTGCCGAATTTATCCGCTAACGGCCTGTAAAACACGATCAGTACTGTCACCGGATAAGTAATAAATCCCAGCGCGGAAGAAAGAGACAGTCCCTCTCCATACTCCATTCCCATATTCTGCACGAAAAACTCGTTAATGATGTTGGACTGAAACTGAATGGAAATAGTAGAAGCAATCTCATCGATGATATAGATCAGCGACAGCACCATAAAAAGATATAACATATAAAAGCGGCCGTTTCTGTCTTGAAGCTGCTTTTCTCTTCTTAACAGTTCTTTTGTTTCCCGCATTTTCAGACTCTCAACGTCCTTCGTTTTCATCCTCTTTCCTCCTTTGAAAATTGTACACCGTCAAATTTTTTGCCATATTCTCATTGATATCCAGTTCCCTCCCCAGTTTTTCGATGATACGCAAAAATTCTCCGCTTGTATTTTTTAATCCGAGCATCCCCTGCCCTTCCATAAATTTATACCAAAATATATTTAAAACGATCTCATCCGTCGCTAAAGATAAAACGGCATGGTTTTTTGTGTAGATAAAAATACTTTTCTCCCCGCTGTTCTCACCGTTTAAACATTGATAGTTGTCAACCACCAGCGTCATCCTCCGATAAGGAAACAATCCCGAAGCGTCGCTGATCCGATAGGAAAAAATCACCGCCCCTTCCAGCTCCACATCTTCAAATGTGAAAATGTAGACTCTGACGCCTCTTTCTACCGCCCGTTTCAGCGGTTTCCGCATGAGTTCAAGCTCACTGCTCCAAACGGAAAGTGAAATTTCTTCCTTTGCGCCGTCTATCATCGCCGCCGCTTTTTTGATAAATTTGTCAAATCCTACTATATTCAGCACATAGTCCTGACTATCCTCCTCTCCGGCAAGCCCTTTTAAAAATTCCTCCGCCCTATTGATGCTGCTCTCCGTTTCCGCCTTGATCCGCCTGATCAGCTTGTCATACTCTAACGGTTTATAATAATTCGGATCTCCCTCCAGTTTCAGCAATATTCCCTTCCCCACCATGCGGTTGATCACCTCATACACCATAGAACGGGGTACTCCTGATAATTTTGCAATCTCATAGCCGTTTAGCAATTTATGTTTCAAAAGAACCGTATATACTTTCGCTTCATTTTTGGAAAAACCCAGATTTTCCAAATATTCTCCATCCGACATATAGTAGTCGTCCTCCTCACAACTATTTTAATTTACTATACCATATACACGAAAACAGGTCAAGCTGCCTGCTGCAAAAAAGCCAGACAGCCAACAGCGGTTTTTCTATTTACCGCTTACGGCTGTCTGGCTATCTTATGTCTGGTTTTATTTAAACAGGGGCTCTATTTCACTTTTTATGAAATCTACCCTGTCTTTCACTCTTGGAACAAATAAAGAGGAAACAGCGACCACAATTCGGTCTTTAGGATTAACATATATCGCATTTCCACCGTCCCCTAAAGCTGCATACGAATGCCCTGCATCATCTATGACCCACCACAAATACCCGTACTTTAGACGGCGCGCTTTCCAGACACTTTGTACCTGTGTACTTTCGGCAATCCATTTGCCGGAAATAATCTGTCTGCCGTTCCCATATCCCTCATTCAGATATAACTGCCCCAGTTTAGCCATATCCATAGTTGTAAGGGATAACCCCCAACCGGCCGTATTCGTTCCGTTTGGGTCGGCAACCCAGCCATTTGCACCTTTCGATTTATAAAAATCAAGCTGTTCTTCTTTGCTTTGAAAATATATATTTTTGTCAACAGAAATTCCCAACGGGGAAAAAAGATTATCCTGTGCAAATTTCAAAACGGATTCCCCCGTAGTATTGATAAGTATGCCTGACAAAATATCAATGCCGATTACGGGTGCATATCTGAAATTCCCGATTGTCCCACTTCCTCCCAAAAGGTCAAGAGAAGACTTTACCCAATCCTCACTGGAAAAATATTTCGGATAAGGATTCCATTTAAACTTATATGGGGCCGTCATTGTAAGCAGATGCCGGATCGTAATATGCTGTATTGTTTTTTCCCCTTTCCTGATTTGATAATCGGGAAAGAAATCAATCACTTTTTCATCAAGGTTTTTGATACAGCCTTTATCTAAGGCGATTCCGAATAACATAGAAATGATGCTTTTTGTCACCGAAAAGATATGGATAGGATCCTTTTCCGAACATTGATTAAAATAATTTTCGTAAACGGCATGATCATCTTTAAGCACCATTATTCCGGCTATATTGCCATATTCTTTTTTTATTTTATTTTCTAAAGACACTATTTGTTTCATGCTATCTGGCTGGCCTCCGTTTCATATCTTTCTAATCGGATAATAGACTTCCGTAATCAGTTCCTCTTCCTCCGTAACCTGAGAGGGATCCGTCACATATGCTTCAAACAATGCACCAGTACATTCGTACCCGTTCTGCTCTGCCCATTTTGTCTGCTTTGCATATACAGAAGATAACATCGAATAACTTCCCTTTATAACCGTTTTCAGACATAGCCCCGCCTTAAAATCTCTTGTTCCGGTCACATATTCCCTAATAGGGATGGCAAATTCCGTATCTAAACCAAACGGGCTAAATTCATTGCTATGGAATAGGACCATTGGAGGATTGGCTACGGTTAAATTTTCTTTTCTTATCCTGCCTGATAACTTTCCAAAGCAAACGCCGTATTCATCTGAAAAATGATCCGCTTGAACCATTTTACGGACAGAAAGCAGACACATCATCGGAACTTCCACAAGTTCTACATCAATATCGTCTAAATATGACATGATGGGTTTCCCGTTTTTTAAGTTCGATATATCGCATTCCAGTTGATACAGGCTCTTTTCCCGTTCATATAATTGCTTTTTCATCTCTTCCCGCTTTTCGGTTAAAGCCGCATACAATTTTTCCTCGTCCAGTTCTCCCGATTCTATAATCTGCTTTATTTCCTCCAATGAGAAATGATATGATTTCAAGCGGATAATAAGCAGCATAGTTTCCAACTGTTCAATAGCATAGTACCTATATCCATTTTCCGGATTGATTTCGCTTGGCAGGATAAGCCCTATTTCAGCGTAGTATCTGAGCGTTTTGGTAGATACTTTGCATATTTTTGAAAATTCGCCAATAGACAGCACTGATAATCACCTTCCCTTTTTTTCTTAAAGTATATCCTTTACCGTAAGGGTAAAGTCAAAGGCATTTTCCCAATTTCTCTGTATTAAACAAAGATTCTTTTTGAGAAATTCCGGACTCTTTTGGGTATAATAGAAACAGCAAAGGCGGAAGGCTTCTATAATGGATAAATCAGTACTGACCATTTCGCTTATTTTAATGATTTGTATTTCACATAAATGTCTATTTCTCTAAATAATCTGCAACAAACTCATCCACATCACGAAAACGCTTAATTGCTATTCCTGCTGTTTTATATACTGACTCGTATTTTTGTAAGCATGTATCAAACAGGCTGACGTTGTCCTCTAAACAATCAGGATTATATTCTTCCATAATATTGTAAGTCCCTATGGCAGCCTCAGATAAAATCTCTACAAACATATAATACAAATTGCACATATTCATGAAAGATGCAAAAACATTATTTTGTTTAGCCGCTTCTTCTACCTTATTTCTCCAGTTTGAATACATTTCTTCATAAGTGCCGGAAAGGTTTTCGAAATGCTCTTCTTTCTCTTTTTCTTGTTTCAAGTGTCCTTCCGCATATAAAAGAAGGCTCTTTGATAAGGTTCTTAACTCCAAAACATCTTTACTTGAAGCTATGCTCTTTACGTTATCAACAAACCTCTCTTCAATAGGTAATGCTGCTAATTCTTCAAGCATTCTTTTTGTGCCACGCTTAAAATATCTTCCATGAAAAAGCATAATCGCGTCCATAAGGTAACACATTACCCCAAATGCATCCAGACGCACCTGCCCTAGTTTCTCATGCAAATAAGCATTAGCATAGGATATTTTGGCTTTGTCTACTAATTCATTCACTCTTTGGAAACGTTCCTCAGATGCCAGAAATAGTTTTGTCTGTTCTCTTAATTTACACAGTTCCTCATAAGCTTCCTGATTTTTGATATACACGATTTGGGAATCCATCAATTTAGAAATCTGAGCATGATGGCATGCGGCATCATATCTAAGCCCATCCCAGTTTGTACAATATATGTCATAGCCTACTTTACTGTCATCTAAAATAAAGCCCGTGCCAAGCTGCCATCCCCCATCGTCCTGAATAAGTATGAGCAAATCTAAATCTGATTTTTCATACTCATCTCCTGTAGCAACCGAGCCATAGATTCCTATAAAAGCCAATGAATCAGGACATACTTTCCCTGCTTTTTCTATAACTGCGTTAATTATTTTTTGATTCACTTGATTCATAATTACCTCTCCCCCTTACGCATTGTGTTCTTGCCATCAAATTTCGGTTTATTACATTGTTTATCGCCATTATCTTACTATATATGCACATACAATTCCATTGAAATTTTCGTAATTGTCATGGCTTTGAATTGTGGAATATCCTTGCTGGGTAATTTTTTATTTTTCTCCATATAAGGCATTTTCGACAGCTTTCTTTATGACAGTGCTTGAGTTTGTTGCTCCCGATACAGCGTCAACCTCTATTTTCTGTTCTTTCATGATTCTGTCAATAACAACTTCTGCGGAGTTTCCACGCCCGTTTTTATGCTCCAGAATATCAATGTTTGTAATCACTCCGTTTTGAACCGTTACTTCCACTTTGGCATAAACAAAATCCACGTCATATTCTCCGACAAAAACTCCATCGGGAACATTGGAAATATCTAAATTGCTGAACGTTGTTTCTTTTACTGACCTTTTATAATCTGCCACGCTTTTCAGATAAACCGCCGTAAAAATCAAAACAATAAGAAAAAGAAAAATTGCTGTAAAGGACAGGATTCTTTTTCGGGATAATTTCATTTCAGACACCTCTCAATCTTTTTCATTGTTCGCTTGGGCAGTTCTTTCTTATTCTTTGCATTTGCACATACCACTTTTCCCGCCGATTTCATGCCTGCGGTCTTGAAAAATTCGTCCATACTGCGGATTGCCCCTCTGCTTTGTCCTAATATCCACGAAAAAGGCGCGGGAGTATTGCAGGAAGTCAAAATCATATATTGCTTCCCCCGTAAGCGTGGTTTTGGAAATGTGTTTGTTTCTTCCATAGCCGTTCCCAGCAATTCATAAACCTTTCTCCTTAATCGCAATCGAATGATAAACAAGGGAAAAACCATATTCCAAAAACTTTATTTTAGATAATCCCATTGACTTTTTAATATATTCTTCTTTGTTTGCGGCAAGCTGAATGATTCCGGAAAGCATACCCCAAAAATTAAATATAGCAGGCATAATATCCAAATCATTTCGTAAATCTCCCTTTTCCATGCCGGATAACAAAAAGTTTTTTATCTTTTCATTTATTTCTTCTCCAATTTGATAAGTTTCCCTTTCTTCCGGCAGATACTCTTTGCTCTCAAAATCAATGTTGATTTTATCCAATACCATTTTGAAATAAAAAGGAAATTCCTCTTGATACTGCACCAGCCCGCGGCAGATAAGGTCATATCTTGCTTTTGTGGTTTCACGCTGTATCAGAGCAGAAGATATATAGTCGTAAAGTTTTTTCATACTATTCAATACTAAAATACCAACGATCTCCTCTTTATTTTCAAAGTACACATATAATGTTGCCTTGCTGTATCCGGCTGCTTTCGCTATATCGTCCATAGAAGTCGCGGCAATTCCTCTTTCCGTAAATAAAGCGGATGCCGCAGACACTATATTTTCCCGATGTACGCTTCTAGGCTCTTTCTTTCTCCGTCCCATATGTTCCTCCTCGCAATAATTAAACTTACAGTTTAATTATATAAATAGTATTTCGTCTTGTCAATAAGGTTCTGGGATCAATTGCACGATGCTCTGCTGAAACGGAATAGGAAATGAAGCGCAGGAACCGGGAAACCGGTCAGATAGAAAATGGATTGTAGGAGTTGATCGTATTTTTAAGAGAATTTATAAGGATGACATAAGCGGGGCGTCAGCCACAACAAGTTTTAGAAGTTGTCCGTAAAGTATGGAGCGGAACAGCGGGAACGGAAAAAAAACGATCAGGACCGGACAGCAGGAGGGAGTATCCCAAAGTTTGTGTAAACCTGCAGACTGATGTAAGATAAAACTACACAGTCTGGAGGTTTTATTATGACAAGAAAAAACGAAAGTCCACAAAAAGCAGCCATGCGGGAACTCCGATTACACTATTTTCTCCGATTGTGACTCCCGGTAAAATAATGCTTCCACCGCCAATCCAAACATGGTCTTGAATTTCAACCGGAAGGGCATATGTCCTAAAAAAGGCGGTTTCTTTTTCTTTCCAATCCTGAACCAATCGTTCTTCTGCAGAAGTCGGATGGGCAGATGTATAAATCTGTACATTAGAGGCAATCAATACCTGATTACTGATACGAATTGGTTTGTTATCCACAAACGTACAGTTTATGTTGATAATCACATCGTTACCTATAACCCCCATGTTTACAAGCTTTTTCAAGCTTCCCGAGTTGGACTCGAACCAACACCCCACGGTTAACAGCCGTGTGCTCTACCATCTCATATGCTGTCCTCGGTGTCTGTGTTGACGTGTCCGTTTTCAAGGGCGGCAAGCCGGATTCTCTTGCTGTAATGCCGCAAGACTTCCTCCACGGCTTCCGGCTCTCCGCTGGTCGCCCGGACAATGGTTTCATACGGAATGAGTTTAGGATTCCCCACGCAAAAGCACCTCCATTTCCTCCTGCAGCATCTGCAAGGCACTGTGTATGTAATGCCATGCCGTACTTTTACAATGCCCGTATAAATCCCCGATTTCCTGCTGTGTGTAATTCCCGAAAAAGTAAAGGTAAATGATTTCCCTCTTTTTCTCCGGCAAGGATAACAGGGCTGCAGCAAGCTCGCCGTTGGTGAGTATGATTGTCTGACCGCAGATTGTAACGGGGTATTGTTCGTAGGGTGATTTGAGATATTCGTCTGATGTGCTTAGAGGGTAGAACTTTTCTTCTGTGAGGTATTCAAAGGATATTTCTCTTTGCCGCCGCCTGTTCCTGTCGCGCCATGCGTTGATAGCGGCATAGCGTATGACGACTTTGCAAAAGCCATTGAAAGAATACATGATGTGTTCCCTGTATGCTTCTGTGCAATCCATAGAAATTTCCCCCTTTCTCCCACAGAGGCCGCTGAAAAAGTAGATACCACCGCCTATATTTGGTATAATGTAATTATCAAATACAGGCGGTGGCACTATG
>CAJTWM010000007.1 GCA_910579805.1 uncultured Lachnospiraceae bacterium
GCCTAGATTCAGCGGGCGAAATATTCCGCCTGCAATGTCTTTATCCAAAGTTTGTGGAACTTGAAGTCCTGTTGCCTTAGCAACTAAATTAGACATAAATTTATTTTCACCAGCTAATATTGTTGATGCATCACAAGGAATGCACGGGATATGGAAGAAAGCGCAAACAGAAGGAATAAGTGCCATAGGAGACAATTCACAACCGCCACAGTTTAAGTTCAGGACGTAATCTATATTAGGCAAAGTACTGCAAATTGCTTTGTCAACGAATGTTCTTACATCTAATATTAGCGGTCTGCATTTTAAGTCCTGTATTGCTAATAGCCATTTTGATATGACATCACTTTGCCAAACGTGATAATGCTCGAAACCAGGGGCATCTTCACCTTCAAAAGTATAAACAACACAAATTGTTTTTCCGAACATTTCATGAAGATCAGTCATTTGCGCTTCCTCCTTTGTATGCCATTCCATTTTTTGTCTGTTTAGAATATGTGATATAATCTGCTTGAAAAATATATGACTAAAATATAACAGATAACTTTAAATTATCCGTTATCCATCCCCTCCAACCACCATCAAATTCCGCGGATGTTTCTTCACTAAAATCTCTTTTTGCTTCACATTGGACACATGCGTATAAATCTCCGTAGTACTGATCGAACTATGCCCAAGCATCCGCTGGATATACCTGATATCTACATCCTGTTCCAGCAGCAGCGTAGCGAAAGAATGCCGGAACATATGCGGTGTGATATGCTGTTCGATACCGGCAAGCTTGGCATACCGGTCTATCATAAACCGTACTGATTGATCGGAGAGTTTATGCTGCAGTCGGTTTACAAAAAAATACCCACAAACGGCGATTTCTTCCTTAAAAGTTTCCTGATACAGGCTCAATGCCTTAAGAACTGCAGGATTTCCAATCTGTAAGATTCTTTCCTTGGCGCCTTTTCCATAAATCAACACGTTACTGCTCTTAAGATCAATAGATTCTGTTTTTAAAGAACATAACTCTGATATACGCATACCTGTAGCAAACAAGAGTTCAATAACGGCAATATCCCGAATACAGCACCGAATCTGGTAGCTAGATTCTGCCAGTTCTTTTTGTGCATACAGTGTTGTCAAAAAGGCCTGTATCGAATGAAAGGGAATGGTTTTGGGCAGGAGTTTAGCTTCTCTGAAACGGATATCCAATCGGGCAAACGGATTTTCCGGCAAGAGTTCCTTATATTCTAAATAATGAAAAAAGGCTTTTAAACTGGCTATCTTCCGTTTGGTGGTCTTGGGTTTATATTGTTTGTGCAAATAAGTTATATATGGATCTACGGTATCTTTTGATAAAAAATCCGTAAAATTTTGGCAAAAGGTCTGATATTGGCTCAAATCAATCCGATAGGCTTTCAAAGTTTTAGTGTCCAGTCGTTTCCTATACTCGCAATATGCAAGATATTCAGTAATAAGGTAATGTAAATCGATCATAAATAAAGATTCTCCTTAGTTTTTTTACCATTATGGGTGCAAGTATGAAAATTGTCCAATGAGAAAGATTTAGCAAGTTGTATCATTAAATTTTCTCATAATTGTGATCCCGGTCTATGGCCAGAATGGAAATTCATACATATTGGAGCTTGAAGAGAGTGTTTTAATATGATAATTTAGGATAAAAGAGGTTGATCTAAGGCAGTGATGGGTAAAACAATAAGAAATGCATAAACAATGCGGAAAACAATCAGAAAGGCATGCTGAATACATAGATATGGATTATTATAAAGTACTGGAAATAGCGGAATGTGCAGATGAAGAACAAATTAAGCAGGCATACAGAAGATTAGCCAAGAAGTATCATCCTGATCTTAACGGGAATGGTCCTGAAACGGAAGAGAAGTTTAAAGATATTGTAAAAGCATATAAAGTTTTGAGTGATGCGTCAAAGAGAAAAGTATATGATGCAAAGAGAAGAAAGCCTGTAATATATGGTAATCCAAGGCGTAAAGATACTCAAAAAACCAGCGCTAATCACGATAAATCAAATGATAGTACGGGAGCTCACTGTAAGACAGTATACGATAAATCTAAATGTAACAAAACCAACCACAGTGAGACTGAGTGCGGTGAAATAAATCATAACGGCTCAATTCACAAAGATGATCACTATAATGCAGCCGAAACTAAAGCAAACAGGTCAAATTTTACCAAGAATCTGGAACGGTATTTTGGTTTTGCGTTTGAGGAAGGAAAAAAGATCGTGAAAGAGCAGGGGAATCAGGAAATGTCTGAGGATTCGAAAGAACTGGCAGAGATACTTAAGATGTTCATGAAGATGAAATAGGTATGTTGAAGTTGAGCCGTCAGACAAGGACCACAGTTATTTTATATCAAGATTGTTTATTCATGAAGGCTATGCCGTTCGGTTTAGATATGCTGCCGTAATACCGGAAACAAGGACTCGGTAGAGAACTTGTTTTCCGGTATTTGCGGACAGAACAGAAAAAATGCAGAAAAGAGGTTCGGCATACCTGTCTAAAATCCAAAATGGGGATGTATAAGAAATGATCATACAATATTCATTTCTTGCCGCCTAATTCTAACAACCTCAAATAATGAGGAATGTCCTCCTTCACGGGCCGGATTTTAAAGGGTGCGCCGCAGCATCCGCAATGCCATTTTTCCGCTCCTTCAAATTCGTATTTTACTCCAAACTTGCAGGTTCCGTTGATGCGGTTCTGACACCCGGCATCGCTGAGACGGAATATCTCCAAAATTCTTTCGGGACATTCATTCAAATATGCCAAGCATTTCTCCGCATTACGGATTCTCAACTCCAAATAGAGCGTTCCTTTATCGGAAGTTAATGCATAATCGTATGCGGCAGATTTTTTACAAGTATACCGGACAGATGGTCCTTCATTGGCGTCGCCTTTTGACTTTGCGTATCCGCGTTCCGTCAGGAGACGATCCAAAACGAATATTACTTCTTTATCCGCTTCATTATGCATCTTATCCGCCACATAACCGTAGCCTTCCGCCAAACTGCATGTATGGAGATCCTCCGCTAATATTCCATGATTCCAGCTAATAAAAGCGTTGCTGAACGCAGCCATATTCGAAGAATCATTTTTTACATTCTTTAGCTGGGTATTTGTTACTTTTTTAGCAACAGCAGAAAGAACTTCTAATATATTCCGGTCGTCCGGATAATCGATTTCCAGATAAGCGCCTGATGACAGGCTGTACTTTTGGATTCCGTTAAATACAAAACCGTGGTCACACAAGACCTCTAATAATAAATTTGTTTTTTTGACTTTGTTTATTTTTTTGATTTCCGCCGTATCTGCAACAAATATATTTTTCTCGAAATTGCCGCAGGCAAACAGGCAGAGCATAAAACAGAACAGATTCCACGGCGCTTTCCGCGCTTCTCTTGCCTGATTCGAAAAGTAGTCATATTCATCGGCTTTATATAACGGCAGTCCGAACCTTTGAGGGGAATCAGCCATATCGGAATATATTTGATAAAACATTTCTCCGACAGTCCTGAATGCGCTTTCAAACTCTTCATGGGAGAGCGATCGTAAAAAGTCGGGGTGTATTTCCAGTTGATCGGGAATATCTACCAGTTCATTACGGCGTATCAAGGCCCATTGGCTGGCTAAATAAGTGTCTTTCATAACGTTTCCTCCTATTTTGCATTATATAGCAGCCGCAGCCTTATATCTCCAAAATCGGGCCGGCTTTAGTAAAATCCAAGGATTCAGGGGTTGGCTTATTCCGGATTTTTATGGGGACATAGATATCCATTTGGTCGTATCCTAAAGCGTTCCGTATCTCCACCGTCGGGTTGACCATATGGCCCATTGTCCTGTGTCCCGGCCGCTCGTCAAGTTCGAATCCGCTGCTTTCTAACCATTTTAAAATACCCGAATAAACTCTTCCGCCCATATCGTCGTCTCCGTCTACTGACATGGCGGCGGCATATAATCCTCCCTCAAATTCGATCAATTCGTAGGGGATCGTATCTTCTTTTGTGACCCAGTCTTCCACCGCCCAGATCCAGACGGCTCTTCCGTCTTCTTCAAACCAAAGGAAATCGGGAGCGCCGTATATCATTTTTTTAACCAGATCGTTGTGTTTTTCCTGCCATTGCTGAAAGATTCCCATAACATTTTCAATCGTATCAAGGCCGGATGAAAAAGCCCGAAAGGGATTGATCCGGATGATCCGTATTTCCGGAGCCTTTTTTAGTTTGTCGGTAACGTCCAACAGACGATTTAGACTTGAGGTATGTTGGTCAAAAGAAAGATTGGCAATACGGTTTTCTACTTTTGCAGCTTTGTCATATAGTCTCTTTATATCGGTGTCTTGGCTGAAATCAGCTTGTTTGATCTGCCCGATAAATTCCAAAATAATATTTTTTAAATCCTGCAGCAGCGCGACTTCGCCGTCAATATCGTTTACTTTTCTTCCAAGGACATCTAAAACGGTTTCGGAATCGGGCGCCTGAAAAATGAATCGGATATCCTTAATACTGATATTTAATTTACGCAGGATCAAAATTTGTTCCAAACGCTTAAGGGCTTGCTGATCATATAGTCTATATGCATAATCAGCGCTTCTTGTACTTTTTATCAGTCCCATATCTTCGTAATATCGTAATGCGCGTGCGGATATATCATATTTTATCGAAACCTCTCTTATTTTGACCAACTCTGTCATGTCAGATTTTCCTTTCCTATGTGTTTTCATTATTCCCGGTATAGAGGACCGCTGATGTTTTACATGACTTATCTAAGACCTGCCTGTAAAATGGGATTCATGCAACCGCTCTATGTTATATATTATAAACGTTTCCCTAACGGCAGAGTCAATATTAATGCGTAAAATGTGAGGAGAATTCCTAAGCGCACTGCCGTATTGTCTGCTACAGTAGGATTTGGATTGAGAAGCCGGATAAAATGTTGTACAATATGTTGCAGGCGCACAGGGAGACCGCTCCTGCAGTCGGCCGCCCTGATGCCATCCATTCTTTGGTAAACGAGGTGATATTATGCTGCGTATAGCAGTTTGTGACGATGATAACAGAACCGTTCAAAGGCACAAAGCCCTTGCGGAAGACTGCATGAAGCAATGCGGCAGCGTAGGAGAAGTGGCAGCTTATACTGTCAGTGATAATCTTCTTTATGATATTGCGGAGGATAAGTTTTTCTTTGATCTGATCTTGCTGGATATAGAAATGCCGGGGAATACAGGAATGGAGATTGCGGAAAAGATCAAACCATATCTGCCGAACGTAAAGATCATTTTCATCACTTCCCATATTGAATATGCAATAGATGCTTTTGAGCTGTCCATATTTCGTTATGTGCCGAAAGACGATATAGAAAAACGGCTTCCGGCAGCGATAAGGGACGCCGTCAGGCTGATCGAATTGGAAGACGGCAAAACTTATACCATTCGGACAAACAGCCGCTTGGAGAAAATTCCGTACAAAGAAATCTACTATATCGAGAGAGACGGGAAAAATGCCGTTATTACTGCCGTGGGAGGAATTTCCAAAGTGCGGAAAAGCTTACAGCAGGTTTATGAGGAATTGGATATGGAAGAGTTTATTTATATCGATAGAGGCTGTATCGTAAACATCATACATATCATGCAGATCAAAGACGGTACGGCAGTGTTGAAAAACGGTACGGCGCTTTCCATAAGCCGCTCTCATTTACAGGAAGTGAAAGAGGAGATCAATCATTATTGGGGGACGCATATATGAGAGAGCCGTTTATTTTGTTTTCCGATATCGCGGCCGGAGGCGTGAGAGCCATCGTGTATCTGCTTCTTGTACATCGGCTGCTTCCGGGCAGGCAGCCGGAAAAGAAAGGGGTTATAATGGCGATTGGCGGAATCGCCGTCATGTTCGGTATACTGCATATAGCGGGAATGCCGGATGTCTATCGTATGGTGTGGGAAACTGTTTGGATCGCCGTCTGTGCCGGACGCTTTCAGAAGGAGGATGCTAAAATGAGCCTGTTTATCGGGATCTTTTATGAAATTGAAATTTCGCTTTGGCAATTTCTTTTGTCGGCATGGTCGGGGATCTTGCTTCGTTCTCCGGCGTTTCTTGATTATGGCACGGGCAGCGGTCAGGCTGCCTTTTGGCTGTTTCATGGATTGCTGGCGGGGGTGGCGTTATTTGTTTGGAAACATCCGGATATGACGGGAAAAGAAGCGTTCCGCCTGACGTCGGCGATCGCAGTGTCAGGTTTTATCGCCGTAGTAACGTTATCCCAACAGTCTGTACTTGCCATTGCAGACGATACGCTGGATATGTGGACGATTTTAGCTGTGGTTTTCATGATGTCCGTGCTGGTCTTTAATATGAACCGGCAATATGAGATAGAAAAAGAGCTTGCCGTCCTGAAATCGGAGCAGGCGGCATTACTGGAACGGGATTATACTGCCCTGAATCATGCTTATGCGGCCAATGCAAAGCTGTTTCATGATTTTCACAATCATATCGGCGTACTACGGCAATTTCTTTCTCATAAGAAGACGGAAGAGGCGATACGGTACTTGGATGCATTACAGGCCCCTATGCAGGAAATGACTGACAAGATATGGACGGGGGACGAGACGGTCGATTATCTCATTAACAGTAAAGCGCAGGCGGCTGCGGCTGGGGAGGTAGGGTATCAGGTACAAGTGGAGTTTCCGCGCCACACGAATCTGCAAAGCGCCGATCTGTGCGCTATATTAGGAAATCTTTTGGACAACGCTTTAGAGGCGGCCAGGCAGGCGGCGGAGAAGGAGCGGCGGTTCGTGCGTCTTACGATCCGCAGGATCAATCAAATGCTGGTCATAAAAGTAGAAAACGGTTTTGCCGTTCTGCCTGCTGCAAAAGATGGGGAGCTGATAACATCAAAAGAGGAAAACGGACTGCATGGATGGGGGTTAAAAAGTGTCCGGACCGCTGCTGAAAAGTATTGCGGCTGTGTACGCACTTCTTATTCGGAAAACATATTTCGGGCCGTCGTTACGTTGTCTTATGAAGGGATAACAATGGAATAAGATTTCTTAAAGAAACTGCCGCTTTACGATTTATTAATCGTTAAAGCGACAGCCCCTAATTTTTTGCAAAGCAAAGAGGCTGCGCACTGATCATATTTAGTGCGACAGCCCCTTTTTTGCGGTCAAAAACCGACCGATTGCGGACGTTTCCGCATATTCCGGTTTTTTAGGATATGATAGAACCATGATAAACAAGAAACGATGGAAGGAGGTAAGGCTGATGAGACATATAGTGATTCGCGGAATGATGGGGCTGATCTGGCTGACGGCGGCTATTGTGAGCAGCCTGTCCGGTAACTGGGAGATGAGTGTCTTTTATATTCTATTATGCGGAGCGTTTCTGTTTTCCGCATATGGGGAATGGAAAAGGGAAAAGGACGGCAAAGGAGGAAAATGAAATGGGAACGGCAGTTATGGCGGTCAAAAATCTGAATGCATGGTATGGCAGTGAGAAAAGGATACTGTCTGACTTCTCTTTAGAGCTTGAAGAACATGAAATAGTTGGGCTGATTGGATTAAATGGAGCGGGGAAAACTACTTTTTTCAAAGTACTGTCGGGTTTGCTTTCCACGTTTCGTTCCGAGGGAATCTTGTTTTATGGAGATCCGGTCAGGCTGCGGGGAAGGGATTTCAAAACCTGCCGGTATACGGTGTTTGCCGAAGATGACTCTTTTTCGTATTTTACATTTTGGGAATATCTGTCTTATGTGTTTTCGGCCTATCGAAAGGAAGTACCGGACGTATCGGAACTGATACAGGGATTCCGGTTTGAGGATTATGGGGATACTTTGTTAAGGGATCTGTCGACAGGGAATCGCAAAAAGGCGTTTCTGATCACTGCATTTGCATTGAAACCCCCATTACTCTTTTTGGACGAACCGGTCAACGGATTGGACTTTCAGAGTACCGAATATTTATATCGGCAGATTGCCGGTTACAAAGAGCATGGGACGGTCTTGTTTTCCTCTCATATTTTGGAAAGTATCACATTGACTTCCGACCGGGTATTGGTATTGGAAAACGGGAAGATCCGGCGGACTTTTGAACACGGGCAAATAAGTTCGGCAGACATTCGGGAGGCTCTCGGTTATGAAAATGATAAGTAAAGCTTTTGGAAAAAATTTATTTGGGGCAGACTATGAGAAACTTACAAAATCTGTTTGTATTTGGCCGATCGTATTTTTGGGACTGCGTATGGCGGGCCTTAAGGTACAGATTGCTCCGTTTATGGGATATCTGATGATAAGCGCTTTTACTGCAGGAGTGATGTGGCAGGCTCTTTCTTCAAAAAACGGCGCCGGTTCTATGCAGAATATGTTTATGCTCCCTTTGGGCAGGCAGGAATTTGTTTTTTCCTATACGGCTATGCTGGGCGTTTATACTGTTTTTACAAAGACGGCGGCCTTGATGTCGGTTTTGTTCGCCGTATCGGCTTGGAATCTGCGGGAAATCCTTATCGCTATTCTTTGTGCCGTTCATGCGGTATTTATGACCGCCGCTGTTTTTTCTGTCAGAAAATATTGGTATGCAGGCTGTTTTTGGGCAGCCGCCGTAACTGTTACAATTTTATTTTTGGGGAAGAAGGCATGGTTTGTGCCGTTTCTGATCGCAAACGGTATTCTGTCTGTTATGATCTTACGAAATGCGGACGGATATTCTTTTTATCTGCAGGAGGGAAAAAACGGCTATGCCGTAAAGGGGCATAAACACCATTCCGTGTGGCGGTATCTGCTCCGATACCTGATGTGCCATAAAAACTATTTAGCCAACACTGCTATTATGTGGGGAATGGCTTGCGTACTTCCCCTTTTTTTCAAACAGACGGAAGGCTTGTCAGGTGTTCCGATCGGTTTTGCTATGTTATCTTTCAATACCCCGCTCAGTATTTTGCTGTCCTGCGCTCCTGCTTTAGAGCAGGCAGTCCGTCTTCTGCCGGATCAAAAAAGAGCGTTTTGCATTCCGTACTGCCTGTTCCTGTTTACATGCAATTTGACGGCAAATATGCTTTTTCTCTGTAGCTGGCAAATACAAAACGGCGGCGTAACCGTTCTTGTGATTCTGACAGCGGTCTTTTTTGCGATGCAAAGTGCAGTGGGTTCCGTTTTGCTGGAATGGTTCTGCCCTGTCAGGGAATGGAAGATCGAAAGCGACCTGTGGCATCATCCGAGGAAATATATTGTTCCTGTAGTTATGTTTTTTCTTGCCGGAGCGGCCGGGATGCTGCCGGTGATGGTCATATTGCCGATGCTGGCCGTTTTACTGGCGGCCGAAAGTATGGTATTATTGTTTCGATAAATAATACCTGACTTTAAAACTCTTTATTTTCATGTTTCCGAATCAGGAACATAATGGAAAGAAAATAATTTTTGAAAAGAATAGGGAATATGGGGGGGGTACTATGGATTTGATTCAAATAAAGATAGAAAAGGATGACTCAATAGCCAGATATATCAAGCTTATCAGAGAATTTGACAGTTCTTTGTCTGTAAGCGCAATAAAGCAGAGGATTGAAAATAATGATTTTGTGACGGGATTTGATTTAGAATATTACGATGCGGTAGAAGATCTAACCGGAGTCGACAGAAAGAGAGGGTTTCGCGATATGATAGACTCGCTGATAAAAGCGGGAGCGCAAGTTTCTGTTTGGCAGGACGGAGAATTGTCGTCCATGCAGTTTTTGGACAATTGGCTGGAAACGCTGGATGAAATAAGCAGGCAGACGGAGTCTGATATGGATGATGGCCAGTATTTCTAAATAAAAAGCGAGGAGAATGCGTATGTGGATGTTATTTGCGATACTCTCCGCCGTATTTGCGGCGCTGACTTCAATATTAGCCAAGATCGGGATAAACGGTGTGAACTCTAACCTTGCAACGGCGATCCGGACGGTGGTAGTCGTGCTCATGGCGTGGGGCATGGTTTTTATGACGAATACACAGGCGGGAATTGTACAGATCAGTAAAAAAAGCTGGATCTTTCTTATATTATCGGGACTGGCAACGGGGGCGTCGTGGTTATGCTATTACCGTGCATTGCAGTTAGGGGAAGCGTCAAAGGTGGTACCCATCGATAAGCTTAGCGTAGTGATCACATTGATCCTTGCTTTTGTTTTTTTACATGAAGAATTTACTGTGAAAGCATTGATCGGCTGTATTCTGATCGGCGCAGGGACGTTGATCATGGTGGTATAACGGGGAACTGTTTGGAAGTTACGGGAATTTTGTCAATCGTTCCTTGTCCTTTATCAATAAATATTGGGAAGGAATTGTGCCGGATGGCAAAGACGATGTAACAATCGGTCAAAAAATCGGAAACGGAGCGTATGCGGATCTGTAAAGTCTGTATACGCTTCTTTTTTAGGAAAAATTTTGAGGCAGGGACGAGAGGTTCAGCCACAGTGTTATTTAGTTCAGATTGAACTGTTACAAAAAATTAGTTTTCGACTGGCTAAATTTATTGTAAAGTTGGCGTTTTTATGATGTGCTTCAATACATCTTCAAGAATATCTGATTTGCAAAAGTATGTACTTTGGCAAATAGGGTGAGGGAAAGTAGATGCAATTTAATTCATTACAATTTTTGATTTTTTTTCCTATAGTCGTTTTGATTTGCTTTGCAATACCGAAAAAAATCAGGTATATATGGCTTTTATGTGCCAGCTATTACTTTTATGCGTGCTGGAACGTAAAATATGTATTTCTGATTTTATTTTCAACGGTAGTTACATGGTTTGGCGGCATTCTTATAGAGTTTGTTGAGGATAGAAATTGGGATAGGAAAACAATATTGCGTAGTAAAAAAGTAATTGTTTTTTTAAGCCTTTTTGCAAACTTATTTTTGCTGTTTTTCTTTAAATATTTTAATTTTGCATTTCATAATTTAAGCATTGTATTGGGGCATATAGGAATTACTTTAAATAATCCGGAATTTGATATTTTATTGCCGGTAGGTATTTCTTTTTATACTTTTCAAGCATTAGGGTATACCATTGATGTGTACCGCGGCGATATAGACGCAGAAAAGAATATTTTAAAATATGCGCTTTTTGTTTCCTTTTTCCCGCAGCTTGTAGCCGGACCGATTGAACGTTCAAACAATTTATTAAAGCAGATAAACGTACCGGCGATGTTCTGTATTGAAAATGTCAGATACGGACTGTTCACGATAGGATATGGTTTGTTGCTCAAATTAGTTATTGCAGATAGAATTGCTACGGTTATTGACCCGATATTGGAAGATTATGATTCTTATCATGGTATGGTAATTGTCATGTGTATCCTGTTGTTTGCCTTTCAGATTTATTGTGATTTCCATGGATATACGCAAATTGCAATAGGAAGCGCTAAGGTACTTGGTTATAACTTACAGGAAAATTTTAATGCCCCATATCTGGCAGTTAATGTAAAGGAATTTTGGAGAAGGTGGCATATTTCCTTGACAACATGGTTTACAGACTATATTTATATTCCTTTGGGAGGCAATAGAAAAGGTAAAGTGAGAAAGTATGTAAATACATTGTTTGTATTTTTATGTTCCGGCTTATGGCATGGGGCATCATGGGCGTATGTAATATGGGGAGGACTTAACGGATTATATTTGGTGATATATGATTTGAGGATATTATACCCATGTGGGAGAAGTATCCTGTGTATCTAAAAAGATGTTTTTCACTGTGGGTAACGGGCAGCGGGAACAAAGATGCCGGAGGAGTATACAGCCGGTCGGCCTTTAATGAATATGGTGACATAGAATGGGAAGACAACGGATGTGAATATGATTTTAGCGAGTATCAGAGTATTGTTCCGGATATATCGGACAATGTAGTAGAACGGCTTAATGCACTAAATGATTATTTAAATTCGAAAGGAGCCACTTTATTGCTGGCAGGTTATCCGATTGCGGATACAGATTGCCGTTCAAGTGATGATGAGTTTATTAACTTTGGAAATAAATTGAAAGAGAAAATGGATGCTCCTGTTATTTCAAATTATATAGATTATATATATCCATGCGATTATTCTTTTGATGCAGAATTGCATCTGAATAATGTTGGAAAAGAAGTCCGTACAAATCAGCTCATAAAAGATTTGAAAAAATTTATTAAAGAAAAAAGTGATTGATAATTCCAAAGTGTAAGTGTAGGCAAGATCTGCACTTTATATCAATGCAGAATCTGCAAAGTTTCATCTGTTAATACATCTTAAATGGCTGCTGCATCCTTTGGGATCCCGATATTAGGAAACGACTGACTTGAAAATTTAAATTCCAGTGCAGAAGTAGATTCCACTGTAGTTTACGACAGCAGCTTTTTAAGATTGTTAACGGTTATATTTGATCAGCTTAGGCGTCAGATTGACTTCATCAGGGTCGATCGGTCTAAGCTGAAGTGCCTTTAGGGCATCTTCACCGTATGTTTCCGGCGCAGCAGCATAGGGTGTCTTTCCTGAGAGGCTCTCCCGGGGGTGGAATTGATATGGTTTACGATCAGGTTCACCGAACTCAGAGCCCCTGTCCGTCAGGAGTACCTTTTTCGATTCATTGGAAGAGTGTACGGTATCCATGAGCTCAGGGAAAACGGCGCAGGGAACCTATGACAAAATTCGGCACGGTAAACAGGAAAAAGATGAACGAGATGGCGGCGAAGCTGATGCAGGAACTGGAGATAGAAGTAACGCATAATCTGGAAGAGTATTCACTGGCATTGCAGCAGATGATAGCGATTGCCCGTGCAGTGGATATGGACTGTAAAGTTTTGATTCTGGATGAACCTGCCCGCGGTATCGATATCGGGACAAAGACCGAGATCCAGAAACTGGTGCTTAAGCCTGTGGATGAAGGAAAGGGCGTTATGAAGGCGATTGCGGGAGGTGGAAAATAATGGATAAGATTAAAAAATAACAAAGATGAAGCTGTTCCTGCCGATTTTCAGTATGATCCTTGTGATGATGATCAATGTGGTCTGCGATATCATAAGCGGGAACGCTCCGTTCAGTTCCTTTTCTATCAGCATTAACAACGGTATTTTATACGGGCGTCTGATCGATGTGCTGAACCGCGGAAGTGAAGTTGCGATTCTGGCGATCGGTATGACGCTGGTAGTGTCGGTTTCGGCAGGTACGGATATTTCGTCAGGATCCGTTATGAGTTTGTCCGGCGGTCTGTGCTGTATGTTATTGGCAGGTTATGACGTGACGAATGTGGATACTTATGCTACGCCGCTTTGGCTGGGGATGCTGGCAGGCTCTATCATAGGCGCATATACGATTCAGGCGATCACCACAACATTATATGCATTGGGCGTTTCTTCGGCACAGGTGCCGGTGTTTAAGGCTATCGTAGTTATCCTGATCGTAGTGATCCAGTCGGAAGCCGTAAAAGCGTATTTCAAAAAACTGTCCGCTAAAAAGGCAGCAGCAAAGGAGGCGGCATCGATATTTCGGTCGGTTCGCTGATTGCCATGGACTGTATGTTTTTAGCGGTTGGCATGGCAAAATGGGGACTGAAGAGTCCGGTGCTGATGGTCATGGTACTGCTCATCGGCATTGTATTCGGAATGGTGCAGGGATATTGCGAGGCTTATTTGGACATCCAGCCGTTTATCCGTCCTACCGTTATCGTGGCGCTTTTGGTGGTGCTCCTCGTTTATTTAATGCTGAAATATACGAAGTTCGGCAGAAGTATTTATGCGGTGGGAGGCAATCAGGTATCGGCAACCCTGATGGGGCTGAACGTCCGTAAGACAAAATTATTGACCTATACATTGCGTAGTTTTTTAACGTCTATCGGCGGAACGCTTCTGACCGGCGGCGTGGGAAATGTTCTCGATTCTCTTGTAGGCGTGCTGATTAACGGCACCATCTCCACCTTGGTAAAATCCAACGGTAAGCTTGTAAGTTTCTGGGCCAATATCATTACCGCTATCCTGTTATGCTTCTTTATTCTTCTGCAGGCGGTATTTGCTAAGATCAAAGAAAGCAAAAAAGCATGATATTATTTATGGTTTCCCCTGTCTTTGCCAAGGTGCGGCGGACAGGGAAAATTATATTTGATCTGCAGTTTGACAGATGCGGGCAATCTGCAATTTATCTTTTATTTTTTCATGAAAATGGTTAAGAAATTTTTATTTATGGTGTTGATATTTTCGGAGATTTTTTGTAAACTAAAATCATCTAATCATAAATGGATCTTTTCACTAATGTTAAATGAATCTTTTGATCATTTTTCAGGTGAGGGAGCATTTGGAATGCACCGAAGGAGGAGTGGTCAAAATGAAAAGGGCAATGAAACAATCAGTGCTGATGTTTATTTTAAACGGGATTTCAATCCTTTCGCTAGTTTTTCTGATTTTTTCGTTAATTGCGTTTGGTAAAAAAAGCGATCAGCTTAATGAGGCCAGCGAAGAAAGGTTTGCACTGACTTACAATGCGAACCGTTTTATGAACGGATCGTCTTATTTGACAAACGAGGTCCGGGCTTTTGCGGCGACAGGCCTGCAGGAGCACTATGATAATTATTGGAATGAGATCAATCATTTAAAAAATCGTGATTTGGGCGTTGCAGCCATGCAGGAAATTGGGATCACAGACGAAGAACAGGCTATGATAGACGAAATGTCAGGGCTATCCAATTCACTGGTGCCGTTGGAAGAGAAGGCAATGGAGAACGTACAGGACGGAAAACTGCAGGAAGCGCTTGACTATGTATACGGAAAAGAATACAGCGAGGCGATTGCAAAGATCAATGCCATTAAGGAACAGTTTCTTACGCATTTGGACGCAAGATCCCTGCAGCAGCTTGAAAAACTGAGGGATGAAGAAAATTACATAAAGATGACGATGATCATTGCGTTTATTGTTGTCGGCGTGATGCAGTTATTTAGCATGATCATTACCAGACGGCGTATTTTAAGGCCGGTCATCGCAGTACGGGATCAGATGCTGGAAATCTCAAGGGGCAATCTTTCGGCGGAATTTTCTCTCAGATCCGATACATCGGAGATCGGAATGCTGGTGGAGTCTATCCATGAGACGAAACGGGAATTGAAGAAATATATACAGGATATCGACTTTGTTTTGGCACAGATGGCGCAGGGCAATATGAACCTGACTGTGGGGGACGATTACAGAGGAGAATTTTTACCGATTCAGGATGCGATGCGTCAGATTTTGGACGCTTTAAACCGTGTTCTTTCGCAGATCAACGTGACGGCGGAACAGGTGTCGGGAGAATCGAAACGGATGGCGGCCGGAACGCAGGTTATGTCAAGCGGCGCGGTAGAGCAGGCGGCAGCGGTAGAAGAGCTTTCCAGCAGTATCAAAGAAATTTCAGAGCAGGTAGACAAGACATCCAAGGACGCGGAGACGGCAAGCCGTTCTTCCATGGAAGCGATGGGGCATCTGCAGACCAGCAATCAAAAGATGGAAGAGTTGACCGCGGCTATGGAGGATATTTCCAAATCCTCCCATCAGATCGGCGGAATTATCAAGACGATTCAGGATATTTCTTTCCAGACCAATATATTGGCGCTCAATGCAGCCGTAGAAGCGGCAAGGGCAGGAGAAGCGGGCAAAGGCTTTGCGGTGGTAGCGGATGAAGTACAGAGCTTGGCGAATAAGAGTTCCGCATCCGCACAGAGTATTACCGAACTGATTGAAAATTCCATGAAGCTCGTTCAATACGGAACGGCGTTGTCCGAGGATACGACGAAAGCGCTGGGAGAAGTGGTTGTGGGTGCGAAAGAATCAACGGAAATGGTTCATCAGATTGCGGAATCCGCTACGCGTCAGTCGCAGGCATTAAAACAGTTGACCCTTGGAATGAACCAGATTGCGGAGGTAGTCCAGACCAATGCGACAACGGCGCAGGAGTCTGCAACATCGGCAAACGAGCTTGACTATCAGGCAGAAGAACTGAAAGTTTCCATTCAGAAGTTTAAGCTTCGTAAATAAACAATAGAAATAGCAGGACCATAGAATTTCAGGCCGGACGGAGCCGCCGCATCCATGATTTATTTAGTCATTTATGTGGCGGCTTCGCCGATTTTGGCCAAATTATGTTATCATATCAGAGCGTGTTTGAAAAATCATTCCCATCATCCGCCGCGGTAAACTGCGGTCCCACATTTGAGGGAAAGCATTTTCCAAACACGCTCTGGTATACGATAGGATCAGTGAAAGGCGGCAGGGAGCGGTTTGTACAAAGGAGAAAATACGACGCATGTAATCGGTATAGGTAAAAGTATAAAGAATAAAAGCGGCATAGCTTGTTTTAAAGCAAGAGCGTGTTTGATCCTGACATTGGCGGTTTCTGCTTTTGGGTTTCCGGTGTATGCGGCGGCTCCCGGTTCCGATAAGGCCGTCGGTACGGAGGAAGACGTTTACCGGCTTTATCAGGAATACCGCAGTCGTTTTGAGGCAGTTGCATATGCCCGTGATATTTCCGTAAACGGCTTTGACATAGTAGAGGATCAGATTTTTCCGATAGAACTTGTCGTTCCCGAAGAGCCGGAAGAGGATTTGGAAGACAGCGAAGAAGAGGAGAAGGAGCCGGAGACCTATCTGATTCCGGCTTTTGATAGAAAATATCATCGTCTGCTATTATTTTTTACGGATAAACAGGGGAAGATCTTTTATAAAACCGACCAGTTGGAGATGAATAACAGAAATATCGGACAGATGGAGCAGCCGAATAAAAATATAGCGGCAGTATCGTTTCAGGATCTGAACGGAGACGGGCTGACGGATGTGGTGCTGATCACTTCCTGTATCAATGACGGTGGGGCTTATGCAGGGAAGAGCTACAAAGTGGGAGAAGTACTTTTCCAAAGCAGTACGCAGGACGGTTTTTATAGGGATTATCGGATATCGGAAAAGATCAACCGGTTTGGAATGAATAAAAGCGCGGAACTGATCGCCGCTTTTGTAAGGGACGGATTTTCCACGGAATTTATGTATACTGCGGCAACATTGGAGGAACTGCAGAAAGAGGGAATGAAAATCATTCCGGAACAATATTATACAAGGACATTTGAGAAGCTGGGCAGACTGCAGGTAGTCCCGGGGACTTATAAGATAGCGGATTACGACGTATTTATGATCTATCTGGTAAACGAGCAGGGGTATATCGTATCCAGTCTGCAGCCGATGGGGGATTTTGATAATCTCTATGCGTTAAAGGGAATACAGTGCCGCGATATAGACGGAGACGGACTTAAGGATATTGTGGTGCTGGCAAGATACAGTTTTGAAGACGAAAAAGGGCAGTTGGCCGTTAAAAGCGACTATTCGATCTACTATCAGCGGACGGGCGGTTTTTCCGCAGATACGGAGATCAAAAACAGCTATCGGTGCAGCGACGAAGACACGATGGAGGCGTTGGTAGAGAAAGCGCGTGCTTATTGGGGGTGGAAATCAGAACAATGATAAAAGTATTGATTGTGGATGATGAAAAAGCGATATGCGATCTGATCGATCTGAACCTGTCGTCAGCAGGGTATCACTGCAGTACGGTGCAGGACGGTTTGGAGGCGATCGATAAGATCGAGAAGGAAAATTTTGACCTGATCCTGCTGGATATCATGCTGCCGGGGGCCGACGGCTATGATATTATGGAATACATACGCCCGCTTGGCGTCCCGGTAATATTTATTACGGCAAAGCATGAAGTAAAGGACCGGGTAAAGGGGTTAAAGCTGGGGGCCGACGACTATCTGGTAAAGCCCTTTGACGTAGTGGAGCTTGTGGCGAGAGTAGAAGCGGTGCTCCGCCGTTATAATAAAACGGAGCAGCAGCTTACGGCGGGAGACGTGGTAGTGGATGTGGACGCGCACCGGGTGACCAAAGCGGGAAGGGCGGTTGAACTGACGAACAAAGAGTTTGGCCTGCTGGTGCTGTTTATGAAAAATAAAAATGTAGCGCTGTTCAGGGAAACTTTATATGAAAAGGTTTGGGAAGACGAATACTTCGGCGACAGCAGGACTCTCGATCTGCATGTGCAGAGATTGAGAAAAAAGCTGGGATGGGATCATAATCTGGTAGCGGTATATAAGGTTGGATACCGCTTGGAGGGCATAGAATAGCAGGTCTGCAGAGGCAGACGGATGGGCGTAGGACGGAATGAAATTTTCATTAAAATTATTACTATGGACGATTATTGTTATGGCAATGGCATTGGGGTTCAGCGGTTTTTACTTTGTAAATCATGTATTTGAATCTTCACTGAACCGTGAGATCGGTCAGGCAATGGACGAAAGCAGCATTTTAGGTTTTGCTTTTGAGACGGCGGCTCTCAATGTTCCTGCGAAATACAGCGTGCTGCCTGACAGCACCGTTGAAGAGATCGCTTCAAAACTGGAAAAGAGCGGAAGGAGCGTGGGACGCCTGTTGCGTATTTCCGGCGAGGAGAAAAATGCGCTTTATGCCAGCGACGGGTTCGATGCTGATAACGGGCTGTTAAACGCCACGGACGTAAGTACAAAAGCTTATCGGGTGATCCGGACGGAAAACGGCTATTATATTCATACAAGCGTGGCGGTAAACACTTTGGACCGTATTCTTTTTCTGGAAACGATGAAGGACGTTTCGGAAGTATTCGAGGAAAGAGAAACGGGATTTTCCCTTTATCGCAGGGTGACGGTCATTATGCTTCTGATCGGTACGGTCATCATGCATTTTATCGCTTCGTTTCTGACAAAGCCGATCCGGCTTCTGACGAGGGCTACCAAGCGGATGGCGGAAGGCGACTATGCGTATCGGGCGAAGCAGGTGAGCCATGACGAACTGGGACAGCTTACGGTCGCTTTTAATCATATGGCGGGTTCGCTGGAGGAAAACATCGGGAAACTGGAAGAGGAGATCGAGGCGAGGGAAGAGTTTGTGGCGGCTTTTGCCCATGAACTTAAGACGCCCCTGACCGCCATCATCGGTTATGCGGATATGCTGCGTTCCCATAAGCTGGATGAAGAAAAAAGCTTTATGTCCGCAAATTATATCTATACTGAGGGAAAACGGTTAGAGGCCATGTCCTTCCGGCTTTTGGACATTATCGTGACAAAGAAAAATGAAGTGGAATTCCAGACGATTCCGGCAGAATCCATTTTTGATTATCTGCAAGGGATGTTTGGGCCGGACAGGGAAAGAAAATTTCGGTTTTCTTATACGGAAGGGACAATATATGCCGAAGTGAACCTGATCAAAACGGTATTGGTAAATCTGATTGACAATGCCTGTAAAGCGTCGGAAACGGGGGGCGTTATTGAAATAACGGGTGAAGCATTTGAAGAAGGATATTGGTTTGCCGTCAGGGATTTCGGTGTGGGGATACCGGTTGAAGAACAGCATAAGATCACGCAGGCATTTTACATGGTGGACAAATCCCGCGCCAGAAGTAAGAACGGCGCCGGATTGGGACTGGCGCTTTGCGCTGAGATCCTCAGACTGCATCAAAGCGAACTGGAGATAGAAAGCCGGCCGGGGGAAGGGACATGCATCGGGTTTTTCCTGCCGGATTCAAAGAGAGGGGCAGACGGACAAAATTGAAAAAGAAACAAAAAGAGATTATAAGCGCGGCATTTTTGCTGTTTGCCATTTTGGCCGTGGCGCTGTCGGTTACAGGACCGGAGGCATTGGCAAAATATAAGGATAAAGATATTTTAGAGGAGATCCATGCCGAAGCGGTGGAAGAGGCTGGAGAGGGATACAGGTATACACTGAATGCCAATGAAAAAGTATATATTTTATCAAGCTGCCTGAGCAGTCAGGTACTGCCGGAAAGCGAATTCAATGCTTTGACCCGTGCGGATACGGATAATATCGATTATCAGGAATTAGAAGGCACATATGCGTTCGTTATCAACCATAGGGGGCCTTCGGGAAAAGAGATCACGGATGAAGAAATTTATGAGACTTGCAGCAAAGGAATCGCTACATTGAAAGAATTGGGAATACTGCCTGAAAAGATCAAAGAAGTGGAGGCGGCTTCTTACGACGCTACGCTGTATTCCGCGATCGACGTGCTGGAGCCGAGGAACAATGTGGCGGTCTGGAAAATGACCTTATCCAACAGTCAGAAAAATGCCAATAAGGAAAACCGGCTGATCGACGCTTATATAGATGCGGACGACGGGAAAATATATGAGTTTTATGTCAGGACGGATTTGATGTGGGAAGATATAGACGCGGACAGGATCATAGAGGAATGGAGAAACTATATGGGACTGAACAGCCCGGAGGCTTATGAATCCGACAATCCGCTTTTAGAAACCACGCCATATTTTAAAAAATATGTATTTTCCGGCATGGGCGAAGGAAAAACGGTGGTGACGATCGGTTTTTATGAAGGGATCAACGAGTTATTTTTAAAAATTTCAAAATGATGCAACTTTGATGCAAAAATGATGGTAATTTGATACAGAAATGATGATGTTTTGATGCAGCTCTTGTGTAATCTAGAATCAACAGGATTACACAGGAGTTTTTTTACGGACGAAAAACGGGTCCGGTACGAGAGAGGAGTATCAAAATGTACGAGGGAGAATCATTTTCACGTCAAATGTATCGTCAGGAGAAGATAAGGAAAGCAAAAAAGAGAAAAAAGATCGGGCGTATCTTTGCCGGATTCTTGTCGGTAGCAGTACTCACTGCTTCTATCGTTTTAACGGACAGGCTGTTGACAGTGAATGTGCTTGCAGCGCCGGAAAGCAAAACGGAGCAGATCGGGGCAGAAGCGGTTGGCGCTTTGGCGGGGGAGAGCGCCTCTGTGAATTTGCCGGTTTTTGAGCCTGAGATCATAGAGGAGGAGCCGGGAGTGCCTGTTGTCATCATAGATCCGGGACATGGCGGTGCGGACGAAGGGTGTGCAAGAGACGGCGTAAGGGAAAAGGATGTAAATCTGGCTATTGCAAAGCTGGTGCAGGGAAAACTGGAAATGTTCGGATACCGGACGCTTATGATCAGGGAAGAGGACGATTACATAGCGAAAGAGGACCGGGTGATCTATGCAAACGGCAGCAAGGCGGACATTTATGTCAGCATTCACCAAAACGCTTCTGAAGATACCAGCGTGAGCGGTATGGAAGTATGGTATAAGGGGGAAGACGGGCGCGATAATAAGCGGCTTGCGCAGTTGATACAGCAGCAGGTCGTACAAACTACGGGCGCGGCGGCAAGAGAGCTGAGGGGAGACGCGGATTTTCATGTGACAGGAGAAACGGCAATGCCGGCATGTCTCATTGAAACAGGATTCTTATCCAATGCGGCGGAGCGGGAAAACCTGATTACGGAAGAATATCAGGAAAAGATGGCAGAGGGAATCGCGCAGGGGATCAGGCTTTATTTTGAACCCAAGACGATGTATCTGACATTTGACGACGGCCCTTCTGTTGAAAATACCGGAAGGGTACTTGATATATTAAAGGAGCGGGATATAAAGGTTACCTTTTTTCTGGTGGGGGAAAATGTGCGTAAACATCCCGAGATAGTGAAAAGGATTGTAGAAGAGGGGCATACGATAGGGATACATTGCGATAGTCATGATTATAAAACGGTTTATGCAAGTGCGGACAGCTATATACAGGATTTTGAAACCGCACACCAAACGGTGTTTGAACTGACAGGGATTGATGTAAAGATCTTTCGTTTTCCCGGCGGCAGTATCAATGATTTTAACGCGGGGGTAAGGGAAGAGATCATAAAAGAGATGACAAAACGCGGGTATATCTATTTTGACTGGAACGCCAGTCTGGAAGATGCGGTCAGGGAATCTTCTCCGGAGCAGTTGATCGCAAACGGAGTAGAGACGACGATGGGAAGAAAAAAAGTGGTGATGCTGGCGCATGACGTCATATACAATACGGGGATCTGTCTGGAGGAGCTGTTAGACAGGCTGCCTGAATATGAGATCAAACCGTTGACAGACGGCGTTGAACCGATACAATTTTAATATTTTTATTTGAATGCCTGCCGAAGCAGGCAGATAGGAGTCAATGTGAAATATTCCAAGTTTGGTATCGCGGTTTTGGCAGCTTTTCTTGCAGGCGGATGCAGTACCGCTTCTGCGGCCAATATGGAGAAGCTGCCGGGCGCATCGTCTTACGAATCTTACAGGGAGAACGAAGAAGAATCCCTGTGGGGAACGGATTTTGCCGTATCTGCCGTTTTTGGAAAAAACAGTATCATTCTTTTCGAACCTTCTAGTAAGGAAGTATTGAACGAAATACCGATTATGGGTGAGGCAAATAAAATTTTCATCAGCATGACGGACGCACAGAACGGATATATGCTGTATTGCGGTATGCCTGATTCCGGTCAAACGCAAACGTTGTTTTATGTAACGAAAGACAGATGGCAGACTTATAGTAAGATGGATATCAGTTCAACGGTAGACGGGTATCCGGACAGAGGATGAAAAGGGATTATTTTTATGTATGGAAAGATTCATAAAAACGATCCCTTTTCCGGTCTCCTGTACGACACCCGCTTTAACCGGCCGTAGGGGAATAACGGTCCGCTTTGTAGCGAAAAGTAGATAAAGGCATATTACACTGTCTGGCCGCTTCCGAACCGGAGATCAGGCCGGATCTCCAACAATTGCAGAGATGTTCGAAGTTATCGGGCAGAGGCAGGGGCGGTCTTCCGAAGCGCACACCTCTTGCTTTTGCCGCTGATATGCCTTCCGTCTGTCGCTGACGGATATTGGCGCGCTCATTTTCCGCAACGAAGGAAAGGAGCTGTAAGACTACGTCGCTTAAAAAAGTGCCAATCAGATCTTTTCCCCTGCGGGTGTCCAGCAGGGGCATATCCAATACGACGATATCGATTTTGAGCTCTTTTGTCAGCATTCGCCACTGCTCCAGTATTTCATCGTAATTGCGCCCCAGACGGTCTATGCTCTTTATATAGAGAGCGTCTTCTTGTTTCAGACGTCTTATTAAATTTTTATAGGCGGGCCTTTCAAAATCTTTTCCTGATTGTTTATCAATATAAATATTTTTCGGGGAAATACCAAGTTCATGTAATGCCAATAGCTGTCTGTCCTCGTTTTGATCTTTTGTGCTTACTCTAACATATCCGTATATCATATCCGTAAACTTATGTCCTCCTCAATGTGTAGATTTATCTTCTGTTTTATCACTATAGTGCCTGTCTGCTTTACCTCCCGGTTAAATTATACATGTTTGGGATATATGTTTTACAGGTTATGAAGGAATTGTTCTCTTTGATACGGAATGCAGGGCATCTGCCTATGCCGGATAATATGGAAGAGGATAGAAAGGCGTTATGTAAGACTGTGGTGAAAGGTAAGGAGTCTTTCGGGTATGTCGGGTAAATAAGAAAGAGGAGCGGAACCTTCAGTTTCTACTCCTCTTTTCAGTTAACATTTGTAGGGAAACTTTTCGGGAAAAGTTTTGAGATGGAAAGAATATCGGAAATAAGCGTACTGCCGCATCAGATATTTTTACATCGCGGCACGCATAATTCAAAACATAAAACCATAAGATCCTCCGTGGTTTTAGAGGGAAAGGGCATTTCTTTCCGCTTGGCGGTCAGTGAACCGCCTGTTTTTTCGGCAAGAAATTTTGCGATCGTAAGCCCAAGACCGGTTCCCCCACGGCTTCTGGAATAATCCTGCATATAAAAGCGGTCAAATAAATGCGGAAGTTCCTGATCGGAAAGGCTTTTAGCATCATTTTCGAAACAGATCCGGATTTCTGTCCGGCTCTCTTCTATGTGGATCTTTAAAAAACTGTCCGCATAGCGTCCCGCATTCTGAAATAAATTAGAGAAAATTCTTTCCAAAGCAGTTTCATCGCTCCAGACCCAGATAGGAAAATCCGGCAGTCCGGCGTCTACACGGATACCGGACTCTTCCAATATCTGATAATTCCCAAGCAGAGTTTCTCTTAGAATCTTGTTGATATCCGTTTTACGCATGATAAAGGAATCATCGTCGGCGGTTAAACGGGAAAAAGCATAGAATTGGGAAACCAGTTTTTCCATGACCTGCGCTTTCTGGCGGATGATCTTTAAAGTCGCCGTCAGCTCTTCGTTTAAAAGAAGATTGTCATCCGGATCTTCAAGAAGTTTTAAGTAGCCTAAAATTACGGTCAGCGGCGTTCTTAAATCGTGGCTGATATTTTCGATCTGTTTTTGAAATTCTTTTTCCCGCTTTTCATAGTTTTTCCGCTCTTTATGTGTTTCTTCCAATACGGTATTCATGGAAATCAGGAGGTTTTCAAGATTCTGGTCCGGCAGAGGTAAATGCAGGATACGGTTTTTTGAAAGATCCTTTTGGATCTCTTTCAGCTCTTTATTTGTTTCCTTTAACGCGTTTGCAATCGAAAAATAACGAAAAGCAAAGTATCCGCCTATGATCGTGGTAACGGTAAACATAAAGATATACATATTATAGTTCCTTTTTTCGTAATAACATGATCCCTGCAATCATAAAAACGACGATTCCCGTCATACCGACTACGATACATTTTGTCATATCGAGCGGCGTATCCCATGCGGTGATGCACTGCGACGTATCTACGGGCATGGCGTTATAGGAAAAGAAGTTAGCGGGCAGCAACATGGCAATAAGATAGATGACGGAAAACCGGAGCCCTACATAAAACAATACTTTGGGTATAAAAAACCAGATCGTGGCCCATACGATAACGCCCGTGCCGAATTTTTCAAACAATTCCAAGAACAGAAGCATAGAGATCAAAGCGGCCGCCGCAATGAAAAATACGGCAGGGACTTCGCCGATCAGGTGGCGCAACTGTACGGGTCCTGCTTTTCTCATAAATATGGAAGTACTAACAATAAAAACGCTTAATACGACCAAAAGGGAAAATCCGGCGGAAATAACGGATACAATGCATTTACCGATAAAAACAGTGCTTCTGGAAATGCCGAAAGAAACGGTATTTTTCATATTCCCGTTCTGCAGGTTTCCTTCATAGAGAACGGCCGCAACGATCGCCCCTGCGATACAGTATAGCATAGGATATGCGACAAGGTTAGAATAAGAAAAAGAGGTGGTAAGATAGAAGGAGCCGGGAGCGACGTTTTTCAAAAATGCGGAAACCGCCGCATTATAAAAAATAGCCAGAGCGGCTAAAACCAAGGTCAGCCTGTAAATTTCAAAACTGTGTGTAATACGGTAAAGTTCACTTTTTATATAGTTCATGCGGTTTTTCCTCCGTTTGCACTTTTTAAGTTCATATAATAATCCTCCAAGGAGGACTGCAGTCTTCCCATGCCGATGATAGATATGGCGTTTTCCGAAGCCAGCCTACCGTATATTTCCAATTCTTTTTTAGGCTTCGTAATGCGGATAGCAGAATCCGGCAGCACGGTGTAACTTTCTTCAGGAAAGGATTTTTCCAGTAAAGCGGCGTATTTGGCGGCGTCGGATACTTTGATCTCGATACAGTCCGAGCATTTTTCCATTAAATCTTTTGCGGGAATTTCTTCTATCAGCCTGCCGTTATCCAAAAATCCGTAAGTAGTGGCAAGTTGCTCAAGCTCGGTTAAAATATGGCTGGATAAGAGCAGAGTAACGTTTTTTTCCTCGTTCAGCCTGTGAAGGAGATTCCTGAATTCGATGATCCCGCTCGGATCCAGTCCGTTGATTGGTTCATCCAGTATCAGGACGGCAGGTTCGCCAATCATGGCGATAGCAAGGCCGAGACGCTGCTTTTGTCCGAGAGAAAGTGTTTTGCACTTGCTTTTCCGTTTATGGTCAATGCGGGTAAGGTACAGCATTTCTTCCGCTTTCTTTCTGTCCGGGACACCCTTTTGGATGCGGTAATATTCCAGTGTCTTTTCAACTGTCATATTGGGAAAAAAGCCGGGTTGTTCGATCATAAATCCCATATGCTTTCTGGCCCGGTTCAGGTCTTTGCCTTCATGGCTGCCCAATAGCTGCAGTTCACCGGACGTTGGCAGGGCATGGCCCGCCAATAATTTAAACATTGTACTTTTTCCGGCGCCGTTATCTCCTATCAGGCCGTAAATACTTCCTTTTTTTACATGAAGATTTACATGTTCCAATGCGGCAACGGAACCGTAAGATTTGGTAAGCTGTGTTGTCTCTATGACATATTCGTTCATAAGTACCTCCGTTTTTGCGTAGTTTTTTGTAATGACAAATATAGTTTAGGCTATCCGCTTTTAATAAGTCATAAAGAACTTTTAAAGAAGTTATAAAGATGTGAAAGAAGCCGGATCAGGTTAATTTAAAACCAATTCCGTAGACAGTCTGAATATATTCTTCAGTATCGTCCGCTTCTTTCAGTTTTTTTCTTAAATTGCTGACATGGACATTGACGGTATTGTTTTCGCCATAATATCCTCCGTTCCATACAAGTTCATAAAGATTTTCTCTGGAGTAGACTTTTTCAGGGGAACGCATGAGCAGATACAGGATATCGTATTCATGGGCGGTTAAAATCAGTTCTTTGCCGCTGACGGTTACTTTACGCGCTTCCGGATAGAGTTTTATATTTTTGTGGGAAAGCATTGCGGAAGAAACAGCGTCTTTTCCTACCCTCCGCAGCGAGGCCTGAATCCGTGCCAGCACTTCCTCCGGTTCAAAGGGCTTTGTGATATAGTCGTCCGCACCGGTTTTTAATAAAGTGATCTTGTCGTTTAACGAGCTTTTGGCGGAGAGGATCAGGACCGGGACAGAAAGATGCAAATCGTCCCTGATCTCAGTAAGCAGTTGTTCGCCCGATAGGCCGGGGAGCATAAGATCCAATAAAATAAGATCCGGCGTTTCTTTTTCCAAAAGCAATTTGGCTTCTGTGCCGGAAAAGGCCTGTTTTGTTTCGTAGCCTGCATTGCACAGAAGTCTGGAAAGCAGTCTGTTGATATCGGGATCGTCTTCTATGATCCAAATGTGATATGGCATTTGGGATTTCCTCCTAATATATATCATGAGTGACAAAGCACATCTGACGGAAAGCATTTTTCAAACATACTCTGGAGTTATTATAATTTTTAGTAAGCGGGAATGCAAGGAAATTGCGAGGAAATTAGGCAAAAACAAGTGACTTTTCCGATACGATATGATAAAATGCTTATCACATCGCATTTTAACAGAACAAGGGTAAAAACTGCCTGAATAACGGCAGTATGGAGGCATCATGAAAAAATTATCTAAATTTATCGGAAACAAAGAGTTTTATAAAATGGTATTGGTGATCGCAGTACCGATCATGATACAAAACGGTATCACTAATTTTGTCAGCCTGTTGGACAATATCATGATAGGGCAGGTTGGTACGGAGCAGATGTCGGGTGTGGCGATCGTAAATCAATTGATCTTTGTATATAATCTGTGTATTTTCGGCGGGGTGTCGGGTGCGGGTATCTTTACCGCACAGTATTTCGGACAGGGAAACCATGAGGGCGTGCGTCAGACGATGCGTTTTAAATTGTGGATGGTTGCCGTTATCACAGCGTTGACTTCCACACTTTTTTTATGTTTCGGACCGACGCTCATTGGCGCCTATTTGAAAGGGGACGGCTCAGCGGAAAGTATAACAGCGACGCTTTTTCACGGAGAGGAATATCTTAAGATCATGCTGATCGGCCTGCCTGCCTTTGCGGTCGTACAGATTTATTCCAGTACGCTCCGGGAATGCGGAAAGACGATGCTGCCTATGAAAGCGGGGATCGCGGCCGTATTTGTGAATCTTTTATTTAACTATATATTGATATACGGAAAATTTGGCGCGCCTGCCCTTGGAGTGAAGGGCGCGGCGGTCGCGACGGCGCTTTCCCGTTATGTAGAAATGCTGATCACCGTAATCGGCGTACATAGGAAGAACGCGCAGTATTCTTTTGTGTCGGGCCTTTACCGCACGTTAAAAGTGCCGAAGGAACTGGCGGTCAAGATCATAAAAAAGGGAAGCCCGCTTTTATTTAACGAAACCTTATGGGCGGCCGGAATGGCAATGCTGACGCAATGTTATTCGGTCCGCGGGCTGAATGTGGTCGCGGGTTTAAACGTGTCGAACACGATCAATAACGTATTTAATATCGTATTTATCGCACTGGGGGATTCCGTAGCCATTATCATAGGGCAGTTGCTTGGCGCGGGAAAAATGAAAGAAGCGAGGGATACGGACAACAAACTAATCGCCTTTTCCGTAGTCTGCTGCAGTGCGGTGGCTTTGGTCATGTTCTGTATGGCGCCGCTGTTCCCGCAGCTTTATAAGATCAATGATGAGGCGAGGCTGCTTGCCCGGTATTTTATTATGGCTACGGCGGTTTTTATGCCTCAGAACGCTTTTTTGCACGCCACCTATTTTACGCTGCGGTCAGGAGGCAAGACGATCGTTACTTTTTTATTTGACAGCGTATTCATATGGTGCGTGAGCGTCCTGATCGCTTTTATCCTGAGCCGCTATACCGCCCTTCCTGTGATCGCCGTGTATGTGCTGGTACAGTCGGGAGACCTGATCAAATGTGTGATCGGATTTATATTGGTAAAAAAAGGAGTCTGGCTGCAAAATATTGTGAGTTAAAAAGGGCAGAAAAATAGACGGCAGAGGAGACATTACATGAAAGTTAGGGATTGACGGATATGTCTTCGTGATATATGATAGTGTCAGAGTTTATATGAAAGAAACGGAGTATGGTATGTTAAGCATTGTGGTAACGGAGAAACAAGCAAACTAAATAGTTGCGGAGCGGCTTATTGAAATGTCAGGTCTATAAGTCTGCTCTTTAGCCGGTATTTTACCGGCATATCCGCTTTACAAAGTGCTTTGCATAGGAACTATATTATTTGTGGGAATTAGCATGGCTGTTTGGTCATGCTTTTTAACTTTTTGTGAAAATGAAACCGGTCGTTCCGGTCTTTTAAGCCATGCAAAAAAGCCTTTTAGGCGCAATGACAAGTCTTGCTGCCTATGTAAAGCGGATCTGCATGGTTTTTTGCTTGTCTGGTTGAGAAATGATTTGGGTGTCCGCAGAAGCGGACAGATGGGAGCAAAAAGGATGAATATAGAAAAAGCATTGGAATTTGATCAGATCAAAGAATTATGGACGGCATTGGCGCTGACCGAGCGGGCGAAGGAAAAAATAAGCCAAACGGTCCCCTTTTTGTCGGAAAGTGAACTGACGGTAAGGCAGAGGGAAACTTCCGAGGCAAAACTGCTGATTGAAAAAGGGGGCAATCCGCCGCTCGTTTCCCTGACAGGTATTCGGGAATGGATCGAAACCGGCAAAAAGGGGGACTGCCTTACGCCTGCACAGCTAGAGGAGATCGAGAAAGCCCTCGTCGCGGTTATGCGGTTGAAGGATTATTTAAGAAGATGCAGGCAGTATGAGGTTTCTTTGGCTTATTATGATGAAAATCTGGACGATTTACAGGAAATAAAAGAAACGATCCGCCAGCAGATCAGAAACGGGCGGGTAGACGACGGAGCGTCGAAGTTATTAAAGTCTCTCAGAAGCGATATTGACAGATTGGAAGACCGCATGAAAGAAAAGGCGGATTCCGTGATACGGGCAAACAAAGAGTGCATGTCGGATACATTCAGCACTTACCGGAACGGACGGCTCTGTATTCCGGTGAAAAAAGAGTATAAGTTTAAGATAAACGGCAGCGTGATTGATAAATCCGCTACAGGGAATACGCTTTTTATAGAACCGGCAGCCGTAGCCAAATATGATGAGGAGCTTCAGCTTTTAAAGATCGAGGCAGAAAATGAAGAGAGGCGTATCTTATATACGCTTACCGTTATGGTAGCGGATCAGGCGGAAATTCTGGAACAGAACGTGAAGACGATAGAAAAACTGGATTTTATTTTTTCCAAAGGAAAACTGAGTCTGGAATACGGCGGTACAGAACCAAGGATCAATACGGAAAGACGGATCGTTTTGAAAAACGGGAGGCATCCTTTAATGGACAGGAAGATCTGTGTACCGTTACAGTTTCAAATCGGAGGAAGGGTACAGGGAGTCGTGATCACGGGACCGAATACGGGCGGAAAGACTGTAGCGATCAAAACCGTGGCGCTCAACTGTATGATGGCGCAGTGCGGTCTGCATGTGGCGTGCGAAGAGGCGGATATTTGTATGAACGGCAATATTCTCTGCGACATAGGGGACGGGCAGAACTTGTCGGAAAATCTGTCTACTTTTTCGGCCCATATCACGAATGTGCTGGATATTTTAAAAAAAGTGAATCCGGACAGCCTTGTTATCATGGATGAACTTGGTTCAGGAACGGATCCTACGGAAGGAATGGGAATCGCAGTCGCCATTTTAGAAGAATTGAAGAAAAGCGGCGCTTTATTCCTTGTGACGACACATTATCCGGAAGTGAAGCAGTATGCGGAAAGAGAAGAAAATATTGTAAATGCAAGGATGACTTTTGACAAGGAGAGCTTACAGCCGCTTTACCGGATGGTCATCGGCGAAGCGGGGGAGAGCTGCGCCCTTTATATTGCGGGAAGGCTTGGGATGCCGGAAAACATGCTGCGGATCGCGGCAAAGGCGGCGTATGGAACGGAAATTCCTTCAGAACTGGCAAAGGCGGCGTATGGAACGGAGATCCGGTCAGAATCGGCAAAAGCGGCGGAAATGGCATTCGAAAAAGAAACATCGCCAAGGATACAAAAGAAAAAAGATACGAAAAAGAAACAGGAGAGAGCGGAAAAATTCAAGATCGGGGACAGCGTTATGGTGTATCCCGATAAAAAAATAGGCATCGTATGCCAAAAAGCGGACGAAAAAGGTGTACTCAGAGTACAGCTTGCGGACAGGAAAATATGGATCAACCATAAGCGGATCAAGCTGAATGTGGCGGCGGAAGAATTATATCCTGAGGATTATGATTTTTCTATTCTATTTGACAGCGTGGAAAACCGGAAACTGAGGCATCAAATGGAGCGGAAATATGTGGAAAAGGAAGAAATCAGGTTAGAAGAATAAGATGCGCCGCGCAGATGCTATAAATGGAGTCAGAAGAAGCCATTCTAACTGTGCTTGCACATTAGGAGAAGCGAAAGGAACGGAGTTCTAAGAGTCTGCCGAAACAGACAGATAGGGGGAAAGCATGAATAAATACGAGGTACTAAAGAAATATTTTGGTTATGAAAATTTCCGCGAAGGGCAGGAAAGGCTGATAGACGCCATGCTTGGCGGGAGAGATGTTCTGGGGATCATGCCTACGGGCGCGGGGAAGTCGATTTGCTATCAGATCCCCGCCCTGCTGTTTCCGGGAATTACCATTGTGATCTCACCGCTTATTTCCCTGATGAAAGATCAGGTGCAGGCGTTGAATCAGGCGGGAGTCCATGCGGCGTACATCAACAGTTCCCTGACGGAGAATCAGATTGCAAAAGCGTTACAGTTAGCTGCCGCAGGACGATACAAAATCGTTTATGCAGCGCCGGAACGGTTGGAGACTTACGGTTTTCTGGACTTTGCCAGACAGGCGGAGATTTCCATGCTGACGGTGGACGAGGCTCATTGTATCTCCCAATGGGGACAGGACTTCCGTCCCAGCTATTTGAAGATCGTGCAATTCTTAAAGCAGTTGGATAGGCGGCCGGTCGTTAGCGCTTTTACCGCAACGGCGACGGAAAATGTCAAAGAAGATATTATTTGTGTGCTTGATTTACATAATCCAGAGGTACTAGTTACCGGATTTGACCGGAAAAATCTTTATTTTGCGGTAGAAACTCCAAGGAAGAAAGACGAATTTACGCTCCGCTATATTCAGGAGCATGAAGGAGAGAGCGGGATCGTCTATTGTGCCACAAGAAAAAATGTGGATATGCTTTATGAAAAATTAGCGGCGCAGGGGGTCGCCGTGACCAAATACCATGCCGGACTGCATAACGAAGAGCGAAAGAAAAATCAAGAGGACTTTATTTATGATGCCTGTCCGGTCATGGTGGCTACTAACGCGTTCGGGATGGGGATTGACAAATCCAATGTGCGTTATGTGATCCACTACAATATGCCCCAGAGTCTCGAAAATTATTATCAGGAGGCGGGCCGCGCGGGAAGGGACGGAGAACCTTCGGAATGCATTCTGCTTTATTCCGCGCAGGATGTGGCAATCAACCGGTTTTTACTGGATAACAAGGAGGAAAATCAGGATTTTACAGAAGAAGAGGCGATTGCCGTCCGGGAGAGGGACGAGGAAAGGCTGCGGTCTATGCATTACTATTGTCTGACAAAAAACTGTCTGCGGGAGTATGTGCTTCGATATTTTGGAGAAACGGGAAACGGTGACTGCGGAAATTGTTCCAATTGTCAAAGAGAATATGAAAGCGTGGATGTGACGGAAACGGCAGGGAAGATCGTTTCCTGTATAAGGGAGATGCGGGGGCGTTACGGTATCAATGTGGTTGCAGGGACACTGGCAGGAGACGACCGGGCCAAACTGCGGGAATACGGCGTAGCGGCTTATCCTTCTTACGGAAGTCTGAAAGATATGACAGAGGCCGGGATCAAGCAGATTATCAATCAAATGCTGATTGAGGGCATTTTGGAGGTGACAAAGGATAAATATGCCCTTTTAAGGACAACGGATAAAGCGGAAAAAGTCCTGATAGGGGAATATGCCGTTGTTATGAAAGAATTAAAGAAAACGCCTGTTTATGAAAGCGACAAAAACGATCGGATGAGATCGGGCGTTTCCGGTTCTTCCAAAAAGAGAATATCGGATATTTTAAATTCAAGAGGATTAAAATTGTTTGAACAGCTACGGAGCCTGCGTATTGAGATCGCAAAGGAAGAGAGCGTGCCTCCGTATATTATTTTTTCAGATAAGACGCTGACGGATATGTGCGTGAAAGCGCCGTTTAATAAAGAAGAAATGCTGCGTGTGAGCGGTGTGGGAGAAAATAAGTTTGAACGCTACGGAGAAAGATTCCTTCAGAAGATCGATGAGTTTACAAACGGCGTTAAGGAAAAATTCTATTTTGGAGAATGGGAGGAAATGCAGGGAAATAGCGGAAAAGAAAAGGGTTTTGCCGAAGCTTGGAACGGAGGGGGCGGAAAGGCAAAAATGCCGAAAGAAGATTTTTATTTGACGAGGGAACAGGCGGATCAGTTCCCTTATGCCGAAAAGTATCTTGCAGCAGAATTGGCTGAGCAATTAAACGGACTGCGGAATGAAGAAAGGGTCAAAAAAGTTTCCGGTGCGGAAATTTTCAGGAGAATGCAGGCGGAAGGGTATGTGAAAGAAAAGATTACGGACGGCATATGGAAAAAGAGTGTTTCTCCTGAAGGAGAGGCGGCAGGGCTTTTTATCGGAATGCGGGAGAGCAGGAAGGGGACGGAATATGAAGACGTTTATTATAACGAAAAAGCGCAGAGGATGATTCTGGAGTGGTTTGTGAAATAAAATTTTTTGTAACGTTTTTGGCCGATCTGTGTCTTAATAGTAAGAAGGGATAAAGGGGGGCTGTCAGTGGAGTTGGACGCTTTATATCAGGAATATGCAAAGCTGCTTTATCATTTTATTTATTTAAAATGCCATGACAGGGCTTTGGCGGAAGATATTGTGCAGTCTACTTTTTTAAAGGCGATCCTGCAGATCGATTCTTTTCAGGGAAAAAGTAAAATATCCACATGGCTTTGCGAGATTGCAAGGAACGAATATCTGAATTATTGCCGAAAGCATGAAAGACAGCAGTCTTGCGACGAGTATGTGCAAAAGAGCGGAGAACGGCCGCTGAAGCAGGAAGGATTTTTCCGGGATGCGGTGCTTGAAAGCATGATCGTAAAAGAACAGGCTGATATGATCAAGAGAGTGGTACATACATTGAAGGAACCCTATAAGGAAGTATTCCTGCTGCGGGTATACGGAGAGTGTTCTTTCGGAGAGATCGCAGAACTGTTCCAAAAGAGCGATACTTGGGCGAGGGTCACTTATTATCGGGCAAAAACAAAGATCATAGAGGAATTTGAAGAAAAGGGGGGCTCTTATGAAATGTATGATATTTTGTTGGACGGATACGGGCTGCAGGATGAAGAATCAAGCGTCGTCCGTTTAGCTTATACGGACAGGAATGCGTATGCATCTGATATGAAGAAGGCTGTTATGGAGAAATACCGCCGGTATTTTGACGGAAAAGAGCTGAAATATAAAGGGCTTGAGGAAATCGGATATCAGGAAACGGCGAAAATGGGAAACGCCAGAACTTTGAGCGCCGTTTTAAAATTTGAAGGAAAAGACCGGATCGAATATTATCTGGTATTATATAAAACGTTAAACGGGCGGTATCTGGCGGAAGATTATTTCGGCGATCCGTATTTATCTTATACGTCCTATAGGGAGAGTAAAGAAATGGACGGAGGAAAGGCGGCAAAAGCGGAAAACGGAAACGGCGGGGCGTATCATACGGACGATACCTTATTTTCCTGTCTGCCAAACCGGCTTTCGGATTTGGACATGGTTCTCATGAGACAAATGACCTTACTTTCCGGACAGCGTGCTCTGCAGGGGGATAAAGCATTGGCAAAAGCCGGACAGATGCGCCTGCCGCTGATCTCCGTGCAGGATCTGGAGAATGGAACACATAAACTGCAGGAAAGTGCAAACGCGGAGTTAGCAAAGTTATCCGGTTCGGGATATTATGTAACGGATCTGACATGGAGCGTAAAGGAATACGATCGGGAAAAGTATTTGTACCGTTACCGGATCAATATGGAGCTGACTCATGAAACAAGTCTGGAAAAGAAGATCGTTACTTTTGACTGTTACCGGATAGGGGATCAATTTTTGTATATGGAAGGAACGGAAGAAGTGTATCAATAATGTGGAAAAGACTCGGGAATGTTAAAATTTAGCATTCCCTTTTGTAATTTTAGCTACTCTATAAGTTCAATCTTAGGAACAAATTTATCCTGTCGTTTTCGGAGCATGTAAGATAGCGTTTGAATCACGCCTGAATCACATTGCTATTTCTTAGAAGATATTGTCTTATCTGACGCAAATTGGATATTGGAAACGTTTCCTTTGCTATTTTCCATAAAAAATCGAAAAGAAGATTAGTAATTAATACAATGGGAAGCTTCTTGCGGAAAATCGAAAAATGAGATATAATAAAAACAACATAGCGCAACCGCTTGCGCAATGGTAAGCTATCACTCCGGCAGGGAAGGTGCAGGGGAAACTATAACAGGATGGGAGGAAAACAAAGATGAAACAGAAAATGCGATTTTTCCGAAAAGGCTTGTGCGGTATTTTGAGTGCGGCAATGATACTGACAAGTTTTATGGTACCGGATTTATCGGTATCGGCGGCGCAGCCTGACAGGGAAACCGTGGTGCAGGATGCGGATACGGACGAAATTGTGAGTGAAATGTCTTCAGAAGAAGATACGGATGTTCCAAAAGAATCCGAAGGAGAAGGTACTGTAGAAGGGAACGACGAAAACATACCCGATGAGGAAACCGGTACCGGAGAAGATTCGGAAGACGGTACCGAAAATGATACGACAGCCGGCGGCGATACGGAGGACGGCAATACCGAAGAAGCATCGGACGGCGATGAAGAAGAAAGCAATGTCAAAGAGAGACCGGAAAAAGAAGCGGAAGCAACGGAAGAAGCCGGCGACTATGGAAATGATGCTGCAGCGGCGGCAGACGGCGTCTATACGGACGTAACGGTAAATCTGAACTTTTTTATAGGCGATTTACAAGAGGGAGAAACGGTAGGATTATATCATTGGGCTAATGAAGGCGGATCCCTTACTTCAGAGAATACGGCGGCAGATTGGAAGATTTGGAATGCCGGCGACGTATATCTGATGAACCCTGTAGACGGACATCCGGGATGGTATCATATTGCCTTTAAGGTTACGGATACGATTACGGCGTCTAAAAGTTTTACCGGTATCGGTATTTATAAATCCAGTAATACGGCTACAGGGGGCGTACTGCTTACCTGTGACGCGTGGAATAATCCGGAAATGTATGTAGGTCTTCTCTCCGGAGCCATCACCGCGGTAAAAGACGGCAAAGGCTATGCGACCATCGAAGATTCGGAAGTATCCACGGAGGCTTTGGCACAGCTTGTTGCCAATGCCAAGAATCTGAAAGAGGAAGACTATAAAGCGTCAGGCTGGGCGGCATTTGCGGATGCGCTTGCAGCGGCAGAAGCAGTGCTGGGAAAAGAATCTCCTACCGGCAGTGAAATACAGGCTGCTTATGATAATTTGGAAAAGGCAATAGAGGATTTGGTTCCGGCATCCGTCGTGGAGGCGGAGATCAATGTAAAGCCGGTCGCGCTGGCTGAAGACTTTATTACGGGGGCGGATATTTCGTCTTACTGGTCTTTAAAGCAGAGCGGAACCGTTTTTAAGGACGAGAACGGAAAAGAGCTGTCGGATGAGGAGTTTTTCCAATATCTGCATGACGGAGGTACGAACTGGGTTCGTATCCGCATATGGAACGACCCTTACGACAGCAACGGCAACGGTTACGGCGGCGGTAACAATGACGTGGAAAAAGCGAAGATCATGGGAAAACTGGCGACGGACGCAGGCATGAGGGTTCTGATCGATTTCCACTATTCGGATTTTTGGGCGGACCCGGGTAAACAGCAGGCGCCGAAAGCATGGACGAATATGAGCGTCGATGAAAAGGCGGAGGCGGTATACCAGTTTACAAAGACCAGCTTGGACGAGTTAAAGGCAGTCGGCGTGGATGTGGGCATGGTGCAGGTAGGAAACGAGACGACGAACGGCATCTGCGGCGTATTTTATAAAAACGACGGATGGGAGAGTGCAGCTAAGATCTATAATGCCGGAAGTAAAGCGGTCAGGGAATTTGACAAGGACTGCCTCGTAGCAATTCACTTTACCAATCCGGAGAGAAGCGGGAGTTATGCCTCTCTTGCCAAGAGCCTTCATGACAATAACGTGGATTATGACGTATTTGCAAGTTCTTACTATCCTTTCTGGCACGGTACAACGGCAAACCTGACCAGCGTATTGGCTAACGTTGCCAAAACTTACGGCAAGAAGGTGATGGTGGCGGAAACATCCTGGGCGACTACCTTGGAGGATCAGGATGGGCATGAGAATACGGTGCGCGTAGGAAATAACGATAAGGATCAGCCCTATGCATTTTCCGTGCAGGGACAGGCGGACGAGGTGAGGGCGGTCGTTGAGGCAGCCAACAATATCAATAACGTTGAGGGTGCGGCAGGCAGCAGCATAGGTGTTTTCTACTGGGAGGCAGCATGGAACTCACCCTATTATGTTTACGGAGAAGACGGAACCAAAAACGAAGAGTTATATGAAAAGAATAAGGCATTATGGGAACAGTATGGTTCCGGCTGGGCGTCAAGTTATGCCAGCGAATATGATCCTGAGGACGCAGGAAAGTGGTTTGGCGGAAGTGCAGTCGATAACCAGTCATGGTTTGGCTTCGACGGCACGGCCCTTCCGACAGCCAAAGTATACAGCTACATCAGGACCGGAGCGGAGGCTGAAAAAGCAATAGCGGATGTGGAAAATCCTTCCGTAACGGTCAATGCGGGCGAGACGGTCAATTATCCCGAGAAAGTGAAAGTAAGCTTTAACGACGGAACGTCTGGCGAGTATCCGGTAGTGTGGGATGCCGGCGATCAGGCGCAGGTAGATACGAAAGAACCGGGAGACCAAACGGTCAGGGGTATTGTGACCTGTGAATATACGGTAAGCGATGGCAGTACTAAGACGGCTACCAGAGAGGTTACTTTTACCATAACCGTAAAGATGATTTCCGTAACCCAGTTGGTCAATCCGGGATTTGAAGACGCGGACGGAACCGATGATAAAAAAGCATTGGGATGGACGTTGACCGGATCCACACGAAAAGCGGAAAATCCGCATAGCGGAAAATGGGCGGCGCACTTTTATAATGCGAATGAAACCACTGCCGCGGTAAAACAAACAATAAAAGGGCTTGAGAAAGGCGTTTATATATTCGGCGGTTATATCGAGGGCGAAAAGGCAGATGCGGATGCGGTGGTGACCATATACGACAAAGACGGCAATAAAAAAGGAGATACGCTGAAAGTGTCATGCTCCTTAGACGGATGGATGAACTGGAAGAATCCGGAGGTGACCGGTATCGTTATTTCCGAAGGCGATTATTTGGAAGTAGGAATGGAAGTTGCGGTACAGGCCGGCGGCTGGGGAACCATGGATGACTTCTATCTATACAGCGCTTATGAGTACGACATTTTAGTAGACAATCAGGTCAAAAACGGTACAATATCCTGCAGCGCTGCTAAATCACTCAGTGGGGAAAAGATCACGGTAACGGCAACGCCTGCTGACGGATATAAGATGTTTCAATTAAGGGTATCAGGAAGAAATGTAACGGGCAATACGTTGACAAGCGAGCATGGTAAGGTGCGCTATGACGCCAAGACAAAATCGGTAATCCTTACTTATACTGACAGAGTGACCGAAACAGTGGAAGAATCGTTTATTATGTCCAACGGCAAGGTGACGGTCAGCGCAGTATTTAGGACAGACGTGGATACCGCCGCTTTAGACAGTCTGCTCGAACAGTATGGCAAGGTGACGGATATCGGCTATACGGAAGAAAGCTGGGCAGCGTTTACCGGAGCATTAGAGGCGGCGAAGGCGGCAGCGGAGAATCTTGAGGCGACACAGGAGGAAATTAACGGCGCGAAAGAGGCGTTAGAGGCGGCGTATAAAGGGCTTGAGAAAGTGCCTGCTGCCACACCGGAAGAAATTGCAGAACTTTCGGCTCTGATACAAAAATATGATCCGGTAATCAATGACGGTTATACGGAGGAAAGCTGGAAGGCTTTTGCAGACGCGTTAACAGCGGCAAAGACGGCCGTAGGAAAAGAAAACGTGACGACGGTTGAAATTGCTAAAGCGAAAGAGGCGTTAGAGGCAGCGTATAAAGGGCTTACGAAAACGACCGATCCCGGAGAAAACGTAGATCTTTCCGCTTTAAAGACTTTGATTGAAGAGTATGAGAAGAAGACGAATGACGGTTATACGGAAGAAAGCTGGAAAAAGTTTGAAGATGCGCTGACAGCGGCGAAAGCGGTCATAGGAAAAGAAGGCGTAACGCAGACAGAAGTTGACGGCGCTAAAGCAGATTTAGAGGCGGCTTATGCAGGACTGAAAAAAATAACGGAACCGGATCCTGCCAAAGAAGGGCTTTGGGCAGAGTGGACACAAGAGTGGGCGGAACTTTTCGGTACGGATCCTGTGGATGGAAGCGATACCATTACTTATACCGGTAAAGCGGTGAAACCGACTGTAAAAGTATACGACGGCGGGACTCTGTTAACGAATAAGCATTATTCCGTATCTTATAAGAACAATACAAAAGTAGGAACGGCAAGCGTTGTCATCAAAGGAAAAGGTAATTATACCGGAAATTATACGTTAACATTTAAGATTGCACCTGTAGATCTTGGAACGGACAGTAATATTCAGATTCCGACTCTTTATGTTGCGGCTTCGAATAACGGAAAACCGGTTAACGTGAAACCCACAGTAACATGGAACGGGAAGAAAGTTGCCGCAAAATATTATGAGGTAGTACTTCCGGATAAAACAGAGGGAGCGTATGTAAATCCGGGTACTTACGGCATAGAGGTAAAAGCAAAGGAGAACAACGGGATCTATACGGGTTCCAAAACGGCTCGGATCGTACTTGTTAATACTGCGGACGACGCGCAGGTTTTAATGAGCCGTGTGAAAGTGAAATTTAACTTTAAGTCTAAAGAGTGGAAAGAAGAAGGCGTAACGTTAAGCGCCGAAGACATGAAACTGACATACAAAAACGAGGAGCTGACTTTTGGCGAACACTATACGTTATCCTATGAAAAGAACGACCGGATCGGTACGGCTGCCGTCATTATCCAAGGAACCGGAACGCCGGAAAACGGAGGAAAATTTGTAGGCGAGCTGAGAAAAACCTTTAAGATCACCGGAACGGCGATCAAAGCGAAGGATGTCAAACTGGCGGCGGATTCCATTATTTATGACGGAACAAAGAAAGAACCTGAAGTAACGATCGAGGGACTGGTAAGAAACCGTGATTATACGCTAACCTATCAGAACAACATCAATGCAGGAAAGAAAGCGTCCGTTGTTGTAACAGGCATCAACGGCTATACCGGAACTGTGAAGAAGACGTTCAAAATAGATGCCTATGACGTAAACGAAGAAGCCATCAGCATTGTTGTAAAACCGGCAGTGTATGAAAAGGGCGGCAGTAAACCGGCAGTGGAAGTAAGTTTTAACGGTACGCCGCTGACAATGGGGACGGATTATACGTTAGTATATTCTAAGAACGCAAGAGAGACCGCAGGCGCTCTGACTGCAGAGGTCAAGGTGAAAGGAAAAGGAAATTACAAGGGACTGAAAGCGATTCCTTTTGCGATTGGAAAGCAGAATCTTGCGAATCTGACGGCCGTTGCGGCTGATCAGACCAGCGCACAAAAGTGGGATAAGGTGAATCCGGTCATTACCGATGTGAACGGTAAAACGTTGAAAAAGGGTGCGGACTATGAGCAGAAGCTTGCATATGTACTTTATGACGGGCAGGGGAATCCGATAGAGGATACGACGGCAACGCCTCCGGCAGCGGGCATGAAAGTTAAGGTGACGGCAACAGGAAAGGGCAATTACGAGGGAACGATCTCAGCGGAGTTCAGGATCATTGAGGCTAAGCATAATATTGCCAAGGCAAGGATTACAATCATACCGAAAACTTATACGGGAAAAGAGATTGCACTGCAGAAGAGTGACATCAAGCTTGAACTGAACGTGGACGGAGAATGGAAAACGCTTACTGACGATCAATACGAGATTTTGGGCTATTCGAATAACGTCAATAAAGGTAAGAAAGCGAAAGTAACGATTCACGGACTTGCTCCATACGGAGGAACGAAAGCATTTCCTTTCGAGATCAAAGCGCAGTCGATGGAGGATATAGACTGGGCAGGCAGTATTGCGGCGATGATGGAGTCGATGTTCCGCTAAGTAATGCTATCTAAAAGCGAACATATAAGATGGGGCGTTTCCCAAGTCGAAGCTGACTTGGGGGACGCCCTTTGTTCTTTCCGCACGCCCCGCTTTGCACGATATTTGCATGGAAAGCATATGGTTGAGCGTTATGGGTTTCTGTGACAGAGTATAAGTAAAAAGGAAGAGGTCCGGAAAATGGATTTTAACGAAATGAAAAAAATAGAGAATGATACGGAATTGGTGAACGCCGTATACAATGTTTTGGATGAAAGTTCCAGATTAAATTGTAGTAATGCCGCAAGGGTTGAGTTTACTACCACTGTAAAATACATTGAAAAATATTTGAGTCAGAGAATGAGAATTTTGGATATAGGGGCGGGAGCCGGGGAGTATAGCCTCTATTTTGCAAATAAGGGATATAAGGTCAGCGCCGTTGAACTTGCGGACAAAAATGTTGCGGAGTTTCGTAAAAAAATTACCGGCAATCTTGATATTGTACTTTTGTTTGGCCCGCTTTACCATTTGCATGAGGAAAGGGATAGGAATACAGCGATCAATGAAGCTAAGAGAGTACTCAGAAAAGACGGTACACTGTTTGTTGCTTTTATTAATAATGATATGATCCATTATACGGAATGGGGCTATGATCCCGACTATTTTTTAACCGGCGAGTATGATAAGGACACTTTTAAGACAAACGATTTTCCGTTTGTATTTTTTGACCTAAAGCAATGCCGCGGGATGCTCACCGGTAATGGCCTTGATATTATTCACGAGATAGCGTCGGACGGCATGAGCGAATTATTGGAGGAGAGAATCAATCAGCTTGATGCCGCAGGTTACGCACAATATTTAAAAATGCATTTTTTTTATTGCGAAAGGCCGGAGCATTTGGGAAAGACGAATCATTTTCTCTTTGTAGTGAAGAAAGCGGGGGTAGAATGAACGTCATATACTTTTATGCTGTAATCGCCGATAAAATCACTGCATTCTGCAGCAAGCGTATAGGTGTCGGAAACAGGTAAAGTAAAAAAACATTTCAAAGATTTGGCATGATCCAATTGATATACCGCGTTATCCTTTGAATCATATAAAAGTATATTTAAGTCTCCGGCTTTTATTTCAGACTGAAATGAAAATCTGATCTTGTCCCCTGCTTGTCCTGAAAAGGAAATGCTGGAGGTGGTAGTCGTTTCTTCGGTGAAACGGTTTTTCATATTACCTAATGATTGAGGACGGTATAACAGGTAAATGGCTAATGCAATAAAGACCGTGATCGTGATTCCGGTCAGGAGGATTTTCTTTTTCATGGGTGTATATCGCCTTTCTTTTCTATGAGGGGTATTTACTCTGTTTTAGAGCATTGTTCAGACACACTCTAGTGTATGCCGGATTTCTAAAGAGAGGCCGGGGAAAAAACTTAACATTTTCTAAACTTTCAATCCGTAGCGGACGGAGTCCGGTCTGAAAATTTAAATTGGGGGATTTGAAAGGAGACCAGGCAGCAAAACATATGGTTGGATATGATATATTCTTGTGATATAATAAAAAAAATCATATTGGGAGAAATTAGTGATGGAAATACAAGGGCCTATTGAAGCGGTCTATGGATTAACGATCGTTTTTCTAATAATAACGATCGTATTCTTAATGGGAAAAGGCAGTTCTTTTATCGTAGGGCATAATACTTTACAGGAAACGAGATTCGAGCCGAAGAAATATTATTTTCAGGAAGTAAACCGGCTAAGAAAAACAGATTAAGGGGAATTATGAACGCAATCTACCGTGATATTTTTCGCGCCATCCATGAGGGGAAATGGCTGAGCATTGAATATCGGAATAAAGAAGGACAAACGACGAAATACTGGATCGGGATCCGTGACTTAAATATTGCAAAACGGACGTTAGCCGTAGACGGACTCCACCTTGGGAAGTATACAACGGAAAGTTACGATTCCATTTATATTGATTCCATCCAATCTTCAAAAATCATTGAAGGTTCTTATTGTCCTGTCAATCGGAAACTGGTTGAGGACATCTACCGAAATCCCCATAAATATAAAACGTTATTCGATAATGCGGCAAACCTGAAAATTTTAAATTATTTGGAAATGTGTAACCGTATGGATACGACGCCTTATCATTTAGACTTTGAATTGATCCGCTTTTTGGACAGAGAAAGCTTTAAGGGAGAGGCTTACGAATTACAAGAGGAGCAGTTCCAGACCATCGTTAAAAATTTTCAGTACAAAGCGGAAGAAAAAAGCAGGACGGACGGCAGGCTGAAAATACAGCAGTTGGGGATGAACGTGATGAGCATCAACACAACAAAAGGGTTATATGTCCTTGCCTATCGAAAACTGCAGTTAGATGTGAAACGGAGGGTTCTTCGTCCTGACGAGGAGACTATCATCTGTACGGAATATACGTTAAACGGGACAACGGAAAATATACGCCGGTTTTTAGATGCCGACGAGTATGAAATGCTGGGGAATTTTGAAGAGAATCAGGAGCGGATCAAAGACTGTATTACCAAACGGAACAGGCAGATCCTTGGGGTGGACGATATGCCTTATGTGATTGGCTTGGGGATGGATATCGCCTTGGATCTGCACAGCGAGTATGAAGCGATCATGAAAATGTACCATAAGCATAAAGAGGAAGTACCGGCGCCGATTCAGGCTTTCTTTGGGGATCTGTTGGGGCGGCCCATCCGTAAAAAGGCTTATCCGATCGCGCTGATCAACCACAAAGTAAATATGGATCAACTGTTGGCGATTAACAATGCCATGAAATATCCTGTCGCATATATTCAGGGACCGCCCGGAACAGGGAAAACCAATACGATCATCAACACGATTGTTACGGCGTTTTTTAATGAGAAGACCGTGCTTTTTACGTCATATAACAATCACCCGATCAATGGCGTATTTGAAAAGCTCTCCCATATGCGGTACAGGGATAAGAGAATTCCTTTTCCGATTCTGCGTTTGGGGAATCATGAAAAGGTGCGGGAATCTTTAGTTTACATAAGAAAGCTTTATGAGCAGGTGCATGAGATCACGGTATATGAAGGAACTTTGGACAGAAACAAGGGCGACCGTATCGAACGGGCAAAGAAGCTTTCGGAGCTGTTAAAAAAGTATGAGGACCTGCTGGATCTAAGAGAGCGGAGTGAAACGCTGAACCGGCTGCTGGAATATGAAAAAAAGGGAAATCAGACGCTGCAGATGATTCCTTTTCAAAATGATCTGAGCGGAAGACAGTTAAACCGGGTCAACAAAGAGGTAGAAAAGATCGGGATCATTACGGACGAACAGGCATTGGCGCTATTGGACGACGATTTGGACGATCTAGGGAAATATCTTTACTATACATCGGCGAAATACATTAAAAGACTGGACGAGCCTAAAAATAAAGATTTGCTGGATATTGTGACGTCAGAGGATGAAAAAACGCAGGTAAACAGTTTTGTAAAGTATTTGAGCGAATCGGAAAACATAAAAAAACTCCAAAGGATCTTTCCGTTAATTGCGACGACTTGTATTTCTGCCCATCGATTGGGAAATCCGGAACCATTGTTTGATATGACGATCATGGACGAGGCCAGTCAGTGTAATACCGCCGTGTCCCTTGTGCCGATTCTCAGGGGAGACAGCCTGATGCTGGTAGGAGATCCCCAGCAGCTTAGTCCGGTGATTTTATTGGATGAATTGGTAAATCAGAAGCTGAGAAAACGTTATGGGGTTTCCGAGGACTATGATTATCGGAAAAATTCCGTTTATAAGACATTTTTAGCCTGTGACGCGGTGAGCGACGAGATTTTGCTGCATAATCATTACCGCTGTCATAAGCAGATCATAGAGTTTAATAATAAAAAGTATTATAATTCCAAGCTGCGTGTGATGGAAAACAGTAAAGATCCCCAGCCTCTTGTCTATGTGAACGTGCAGAGCGGCGAGACGGATCAGAAAAATACGGCTCCGGCGGAGGCCGCCGCGATCGTCAAATATGCGGCGGAGAACAGGGACAAGTCAATAGGCGTTATTACGCCTTTTGTCAACCAAAAGAACCTGATCGAGCAGATGCTGAAAAAGGAAAATCTGAATCATGTGACTTGCGGAACCGTCCATGCGTTTCAGGGAGATGAAAAGGATGTGGTTTTATTTTCCACGGCGATCACGGACCAGACCAAGGCGGGTACTTACGAATGGTTGAAAAACAATAAAGAACTGATCAATGTGGCGACTTCCAGAGCGAAAGACAGGCTGGTCGTTTATTCCAATTCCCGCAATCTGGAACGCCTGCATCAAAAGGACGGAGAGGACGATCTGTATGAACTGGTGCAATATGTCAGGACGAACGGTAAATCAAAGGTAACGGGGAAACAGACCCATTCCAGAGCGTTAGGGGTCAAGCCTTTCAGTACGGCCACGGAGGAAGCTTTTTTGCAAAACCTGACGCATGCATTGGAGAACATCTGGCTGTCCCAAAGTGCATATAAGGTACATAAAGAAGTGGCGATCTCACAGGTTTTTACGGATAATGTCAATTACAGCGATCTGTTTTACAGCGGACGGTTTGACTTTGTCGTATATGAAACCCTTGGGAAACAGGAGATTCCCGTTTTGGCGATCGAATTGGACGGGAAAGAACATTTTGAAGACGAGGTCGTGAAACAGAGAGACAAAAAGAAAAATGAGATCTGCCGCGCGCACGACCTTCAGATCATACGCGTGGAAAATTCTTATGCGAGAAGGTATAACCATATTAAGGATATTTTGTTAAATTATTTCAAGATCAGGCATTGATGGCGGTGTTCTGCGTAGTTTTGCCAAATATCAACGAGACAAGGCACTGGAACGTGTTCGAAAAATATAGATTAAAAACTGTTTTCACGAAGAAGAGAAATTGGGATAAGGAGGTTAATGATGGAAGAAAAAGCATTTCAGTGTAAGCGGGACGGCTTAACCATTTTGGGGATGCAATATTTTCCCGACCATTTCGACGAGAGCGGCAAATATGCCGCCGTGATTGTAAGCCATGGATTTACGGGCGATTATACATGTATGGCAAATGAGTGCAGGGAACTTGCAAAGATGGGATATGTGGCGTTTAGTTTCAGCTTCTGCGGCGGTGGAGTGACGGCGGAAGGCGTCGGGGTGAAAAGCGAAGGAAAAACTACGGATATGACCCTTAGCACGGAGGTTGCGGATCTGCTTGCCGTAAAAGATTTTGTAACGGCAAAGCCGTTTGTGGATGCGGATCATCTGATATTGGCGGGTGTCAGTCAGGGCGGATTCGTATCGGGAATGGCGGCGGCAAAATGCGGGAATGCAATCAAAAAGCTGATCATGATCTATCCGGCTCTCTGTATTCCGGACCATGCCAGAAGAGGATGCCTCGGCGGGGGCAGTTACGATCCTGAGAAGGTGCCGGAAACCATTGACTGCGGCGTTACCGTGCTTGGAAAAGCATTTCATGAAGATGTGGTGGGAATGGAGCCTTATTTAGAATTATCGGCATATCGGGGGCCGGTTCTTATCTTACAGGGGCTTTCGGACGAGATCGTGAATTATTCCTATGCCATTCGGGCGAAAGAGAGCTATGGGAAAGGCCAGTGCCATTTACAACTGGTCAGAAACCTTGGACACGGAATGGACGCAGGGCAGTTGGAAAGCGCATTTGCATCGATCCGGCAGTTTTTGGAGGAGCGGGAGGAAATCTTGACGATCCGGGTAATCGTTACCCATAGCGAGAGTGTTACGGAAGGAGACGTACATAGAGAACACATCTATTTTACAGGGTATTGCGATACGGAATATTTTCAGGGAACAGTATTTCCTGAAGGATGCGATGTGCGGGAACAATGTCCGGGGGCGGAGGAAAAAGTCAGGGCGGAATATACGCTGACCGGTCTGGACGGTTTTGGAAAGAAATGTTCGCTTCATATTGTAAATCAATGGGGCGGCAAAGACTTTAAGCCTACGGTGGAGACGGACAGTCAGGCTTTGAAATGGATGGAGCAGGCGGATCTGACGGCGGTGCTGGAATACGGAAAGGGAGGGCCGACGGTTCGGATATTTGCGGGCAGGAGAAGGCTGTAATTATTTGCTTGTTGATGGAGAACGGAGATTGTACGATACTACGGATAAATAAATGTGTTGAAGCGATAGATTCAGAAAAAATAATCAGTATCGGTAAGTTCAATATCATTGCGATTGGTTGGGGAAACAAAGAATATAGTAGACGGTGCCAAACGGTATAAAAATAGGAGCAACCCCGAAGGGCTGCTCCTAAATGGTATTCACAGTATCAGCTTGGTTTGTTAGTTAGAACAACTCTACACGACTAAGCAGCAGGTCTATCAGATTGCAATGGAAAATTCCGTTGTCATCATAGAAATTGTGAGGAATATCCATGCGAACAATGATTTTTTTGAAAAAGTCCTTTGTCAGTGTCAACGATGCAAGTTCAGAGGATTCTTTTTTATCCATATCCATTTGGAAAGCTGACTGGATGTAGATTTTTTTATCTGCATCATTTACAACGAAGTCGATTTCTTTTTGCACATTTGCACCGCCGGTACGGTCAGTTACAACACCAACATCAACGGAATATCCTCTGCGCAGGAGTTCGTTGTAGATGATATTCTCCATGATGTGGCCGGGATCGTATTGACGATAATTCAATCGAGCATTACGAAGGCCGATATCCGTGTAGTAGTATTTGTTCGGATATTTGAAATAGGTCTTTCCTTTCACATCATAGCGCTTTGACATCGAAATAAGGAACGAATCGATGATGTGCTGCACATAGTTGGAAACCAGAGTGGAATTGACCTTTTCATTCTTCATGCTGGTCAGCGCGTTAGCAATATTCGTAGGATTGGTCAGGGAACTGATTTGGGAAGCGAGGAAATCCAGAATGTCATTCAGAATATCCTCATGCTCAATACCGTTGCGTTCTACAATATCCTTTACATACAATTCGCTGTAGAGAGAGGAAAGGTAATCCTTTTTGTCCTTTTCATCTGTCAATGCCAACAGACGTGGCATGCCGCCGTAAAGCATATAGGTGTCCAGAGCCTTTCGCTCGTCACCGCCCACATGAGAGTAGAACTCCTCAAAGGACAGAGGGAATATATGGATTTGAGTAGCACGGCCGCGGAACTCTGTAGCAATGTCTTTAGACAATCCTTTTGAGTTACTGCCAGTAACATATACATCCAAATTCTTATATGCCTTGAGTTCATTCAGCATATCATAGATGGAAACCTCAATGCCGCCACTTTCATTATCGATAACTTTTGTGGTAAGCTGGACTTCATCAATGAAAAGATAGAACTGTTCATCTTTCTTTCCCGAAACAAGGTCATCGACATATTCACAAAGCGTAATTGGATTTCTGAACTTATAGTAACGTCTCTGGTCCAATTCGATTTTTATGATATGGTCTTCCTGAACTCCCTGTGAGAGAAGGTACTCATAGAACAAGTCAAACAGCAATACCGACTTTCCGCAGCGGCGGATTCCAGTGATTACTTTAACTTCGCCGTTCCACATATGATGAATCATGCGATTCAAATAGGAATCTCGTTTAATCATTATAGTCACCTCGTACTTGCGACGATTGCGTCGCTACTTTCTTATATAGTATGCCACGAATTTCTCAAATTATCAATGGCGCTGCGGAAAGTTCATAATAAAGTTACGACATTTGCGTTGCAAGTACAAGGTTAGAGTTAAATTCCGTCCGGGATAATGTCGTTGATATTGTAGAAATTACATTGCCGGACGATGTCAATTAGTGCAAGCTTCTTTTCTGTACCCCAAATTACAGCCAGACTTCGGAAAGTCCGGCTGTATATGTAACCTTTAGTTTTAGCTTTTGCGGCAGCGGAGTATCGGCGAAGCTTCCGGATGTCCAAAGCGAAGGCAGAACGGTTGATATGACTGTCACTACAGAAGTAGAGGATTTGCTCGCCGTTAAAGACTTTGTAACGGCAAGACCGTTTGTGGACGCGGATCATTTGATATTGGTGGGTGCCAGTCAGGGAGGATTTGTTTCCGGTCTAGCGGCGGCAAAATGCGGGAATGCGGTCAAAAAGCTGATTATGATCGATCCGGTGCTTTGTATTCCCGACCATGCCAAAAGAGGATGTCTTGGCGGAGGTCATTATGACCCTGAAAATGTACCGGAGATTATTGACTGTGGGGTGACGAAGCTCGGGAAAGCGATGCATGAGGATGCAGAGGTTATGGAGCCGTATTTGGAATTGTCGGCATATCAGGGGCCGGTTCTTATTTTGCAGGGACTTGCGGATGAGATTGTCAATTATTCTTATGCGGTTCGTGCAAAGGAAAATTATAGAGCAGGGCAATGCTGTCTGCAGCTTATTAGAGATGTCGGGCACGGATTGGATAAGGGGCAGTTTGAAAGCGCGTTTGCATCGATCTGGCAGTTCTTAAAAGAGAGGAAAGAAATACTGACCATCCGTGTGATCGTTACGCATTGTGAGGAATCGACGGAGGGAGAAATTCACAAGGCGAGTATTTATTTTACGGGATATTGCGACACGGAATATTTTCAGGGAACAGTATTTCTCGAAGGGTGCGATGTGCGGGAACAATGTCCGGGAGCGGAGGAAAAAGTCAGGGCGGAATATATGCTGACCGGTCTGGACAGCCTCGGAAAGAAATGTTCGCTTCATATTGTAAATCAGCGGGACGGCAAAGACTTTAAGCCTACGGTGGAGACGGACAGCTTGGCATTGAAATGGATGGAGCAGGCGGATCTGACGGCAGTGCTGGAATATGGAAAGGGAGGTCCGACGGTTCGGATATTTGCGGATAAAAGGGTAGAAAGCTGACGAGTGAAAGAGAAAGCGGTTGTTTTGGGAATATATAGGTTTCCAAGATGACCGCTTATTAATGCATAGATTGAATGCAAAAATAGATTTATATCAGTCGAAAAATTAAAAGTTATGTATAGAGATTTCAGTTGATATATTCAAGATAGTATTAAGTGCAACACATGTTTTGGCTTTTATAGTAATTTATACTTACATCATTTAGGAAGTAATAGTTGAAAATAGAAAATAAGTAAGGTAAACTAAAAGCGTAATACTTTTATTCTTTTTGAAAGGATGCACTATGAATGGAAGAAATGATAAAGATTGGTCTATGTGATGATGAAGTATATGTTCATGAAGTAGCTTCAAAAATTATAGAAAAATATCAGCAGAAAAGAAAATGTAGTTTAGAAGTGGTTCATTTTTTTTCTGCAAGAGAATTATTAGAGTCGGAAGAGGTTCAAATTCTGTTGCTAGATATTGATATGCCACAAATGGATGGAATTGAAGCGGCATTTCAATTGAGGGAACAGGGCAAAGAATGTAGGATTATTATACTGACCTCAAAGAGAGAACGGTTTAAAGATGCTTTCAAAATTAGGGCGTATCGCTTTGTAACAAAACCGATTGATTTGGAAGAACTGGAAGAGGCACTGGATGACGCAAGAAGTGCTTTGCTTGGATATGGGAAAGTAGAATTGAAATTTGAAATGATTACATGTAAAATTTTCCAATACCAAATTGATTATTTGCAGGCATGTGGTGACTATGTGAAAATATATGTAGGAGAAAAAATTTGTGAGAGTACACGAGCGTTGTGTTGCTGATAATACCCATATATATTCAGAGAGAAATATGCCTGTGTCTTTAGTGAAAGAATTGATCGAGCATAATAAGTATGAAAAAATAAAATGTGCATTTATTACAGGTGGAGAGCCATTGATTCATCCTGATATTTTTGAGATTTTGTCTTTGTTGCGTTTGGATAACTATTATATATATATAACAACAAATGGTTTACAGTTGAAGGAGCCGGAATTCCTTGTGAAATTGTTAGGGATTGGTATTAATAGATTAGCTATTCCCATATATGGAAGTACTGCATTAATTCATGATACAATGACGGGAGTTGCGGGTAGCTTTGAAAAACTTATAAGTGCTCTTGATAATTTGTTTTATATAAAGAATAAATATAATTTGCAGACAAAGATTGAGTTAAGGTTATTAATGTCAAATTTTACTAATAAAGAAAATATTAAAATTGTTGATTTTATTGTAGGGCGATATAGCAACATAGATTATATAAATTTAAATGGACTTCAATTATCTAGTAGAACTACCAGTTATGAAAATATGATAGAAACTAGTTTGATTGAATCTCGGAAATATTTACAAGAAACTGTAAGGCGTATTAGTGAATATGGAATAAAAGGTACTGTGACAGGAATTCCGATTTGCATTTTGGGAGAGGAGTTTAAGCAGCTTTATTGCCAAAGAAAAAATTCTTTACAGTTGTTTCCTCATATTAGTGTTGGTCCTTACATGACTTCAGTTGAAGAAATATGTTATAGGCAGAAAACATCAAAAGAAAAAGGTGAGGTGTGTAAACGATGCAAATATTATTATGAATGTGAGGGACTTCAGCAGAGATATATTGATAAGTATGGATTTAGTGATTTAGTTCCTATTGAATAATCGGAGGATACAAACTTGATACATAAGAATTTAAAAATGATGAATATGGCATTTGGCTTTGCGCCTAAGTGGGTGATATTAACATTTATTCAAAACTTGTGTACTGAATTGGGTGCAGTATTTACTTCAGTAATGGTAGTGGAAATCGTATATAGCGGTATCATAGGGATTCTGCCATATAATAAGGTATGTATCTATATCGTTGCTATCAGTATGTTTATATTTGGCAATTGCTTGATTAATTCCGTTTATTATGGAAAGTTTTATGAAACAGGAATACAGATGATTCGGGACAGTATATCATTTTTAATAAACAATAAAACGGCCAACGTAGATATTGCTTTATTTCAAGATATAGAATTTCAAAATATACATAGTTTAGTACAAGAAGATTTCCCGAAAAAGGTGATAGAGATTGTCCAATATATGGCTTTCTATTTATCTAACGTTTTGGCCATTATTCTGTGTCTCATTATTTCCGCAACAATCAGTTTTCATACAGTAATTTTAGGGTGCTTAGTGATTCCGTTACTAATTGTCATTAGTAATAAAAAAAAATTTTATAATAGGATAATAGCGAAAAACCGATCTGAATATAGAAAGAGAAAAGAATATTATGTGGATGTTTTTTCAAAGAAGGAATATGTTGAGGAAATAAGGCTGTATCCCTTTATTGATATTTTTAAGAAGGAAATGCATTCCATTTCCGAGTCATTGAGGACTAAAGTAAAAAAGAATAATAAGAAGATGTTTGTTCTTGATCTGGTAAATCAAGGGATTTTAGAAATAGGTGTTTATTGGGGTATTATTCTTTATTTATCGTTTAACGTCATTGAGAAAACATATCCGGTTAGTTATCTTTTGCCAACTGCTGCAGTAGTATTTCAGTTGATTAAGAGGGCAAATGCCGTTATAGGAATCGGGCCGATTCTAAAAGATTATGCTGAATCTGAAAATTTTTATGAAAAGTTTATGAGCGCAAGTGCAGAAGTTGAAAATCAGCAGGGGGAAGTGCTGGATGGGAATATAGAACAGATTGATATAGTCGATCTGTCCTTCCGGTATCATGAAAGCGGTGTCTTAGTACTGGATCATGTGAATATGAAAATAGCAAAGGGACAAAAAATTGCGCTTGTTGGAGAAAATGGCGCAGGTAAGACAACTTTAATGCGCATATTGCTTGGTCTATATAATAATTATACAGGGAGCGTATTTATTAATGGAATAGAATTGCGTAATCTTGATAAAAAAAGCTATCGTTTGAAGACATCGCATATATTGCAATTTTTTCATATTTATGCGTGTTCTTTGAATGAAAATGTTATGTTGGGAGATGAAACGGGAAAGAAAGCAAAAACGGAAACAAAACTTGAAAAGGCTTTGATGGATGCGGATCTTTATGACGAAATAATTGAGCGTTATAAGAATCCAAATCCGTTTTTGACAAAAGAATTTACAGAAGACGGTGTCGAATTGTCTGGCGGGCAAAAGCAAAAACTAGCGATTGCCAGAGCGTATTACAAAGATGCCGGAATCATCTTTATGGATGAGCCGTCCAGTGCGCTTGATCCTTTATCAGAAGCCAGAATATTTGATAAGATTAACGTCTTGACAGAAAATAAATTATTATTGGTCGTTTCGCACAGGCTTTATACAATCAGGAATGTAGACTGGACATATTATTTAGAAAAAGGGCGGGTAGTTGAACAAGGAACGCATGAATCGCTGATGCAACTGAAAGGCAGATATGAAAAAATGTATACCGCACAAGGAGAGAGGTTCGCATGAAGGAAAAAATAGGTGCAATAAGGTATTTGTCAAAGCAACTGCGTCATGCAAGTATAAAGTTTTGGATTACTACAATATTAAAAGAGCTGATCAAAAGTTTTGAGTATTTTTTGGTTGATGTGCTTTTGATTAAGATGATTATTGATGCGTTGATTCAAGGTACGGATATTCAGGAAATAATCAGATGGGTTATAGTGGCTGTACTTATTAGAGGAATCCGTATTATATTTATTTCCTATTATGATAATTATATGAATACGTTAGAGCCGATCAAAATCGAAGAATATTTTATTGGCATGGTAATGGATAAATCTAACAGCGTTGATGTGAAATGTTATGATGAAACGGAATATTATAATGATTATGTAATGGCTGTCAGGGATATTGACAAGAAGGCAATGAAAATGCTGGATGATATGGGAATACTAATAGGTACAGTAATTTTAATTGCTTTAACCGGCACATTCGTAGTGATAAAGGATCCTGTGTTATTAATTTTTGTAATTGCACCGGTTATGGGAGATGCAATATTACGTGTGAAGATATCAAATAAAGAATATGCTAAAGAAGAAAAAATGAGTAAAATACGCCGCAGGCAGGACTATATCAATAGAGTAAATAATGAAAGCGAATATGCTGAAGAAGCACGTTTGTCTTCCATTACAAGCTTCTATCGTAAGTCGTTTTTGGAGAATGTAGAAGAGGCAAAAAAAGTTACGGATTCTTTTTTTGGCGGACTGTTAAAATTATATTTATTGAGTGATTTTCTTTATGAACCTAAGAATCTTTTAGTGGTATTGTATTTGGCATATAAGGCGATTATAGTAAAAGATATATCTGCCGGGGATTTTATGGCAATTCAAACGGCATTGGCAGGGTTTAGCTCCAATTTGGGAAAAATAACGCAGCGCTCAACTGTCTTTAATGGGCATATATTGCATTCATTAAAATTTAAAGCATTTTTAGAGTATAAAAATACTGTTGTCGACGGTACACAGCCGCTTAAAGCAATTAAATGTATTGAATTTAGGGATGTTTCGTTTCGGTATGCAAAGAATCAGCCTTATGTTTTGGAAGGGATTAATTTAAAAATTAATGCGGGAGAACAGTTGGCACTAGTAGGAAGGAACGGACAAGGGAAATCTACATTGATAAAACTGTTATTAAGATTTTATGATGTTTCAGAGGGAGAAATCTTAGTAAACGGTAATTCAATCAGACAGTATAAAATTGGAGATCTGCGTCGTGAAATGATGTTTTTATCACAGCAGTTTCACTGCTATAAAATTCCGATTATCTCTAATATAGTGATGCAGGACAGCGATGCAAGCGGTTGTGCTAATCTTCATATGTTGGGCTTGGATGAAGTTTTGGAGAAATTTCCTAATAGAGAATATTCAGTATTTGGGAAAGACTTGTATGAGGATGGGATAGAATTATCTAAAGGGCAGCAGCAGAAGGTGGCGATATGCAGAGCTTTGAAAAAAGGAGGCAGCGTATTGATCATGGATGAGCCAACAGCAGCGTTAGATCCGAATGCTGAAACAAAGCTGTTTCATGTATTGAATAATGATGCAAAGAAAAATATGTCAATTATTATTTCACATAATCTGTCTTTAGCGAAACATGCCGACAAAATAGCCGTTTTGGACAAAGGGAGAATACAAGAAGTCGGTTCGCATGACAATCTGTTTACAAAGGACGGTATATATAAACGTATGTTTTTACTGCAAAGGGAAACAGCCTTAGGAAAATGATAAAAGCGGTCATCTTTGGAATTTACAATGTTCCGGGGACGACCGCTTTTTATAGAATTTAGTGTAGTTTATAGGAATCGTATACAATATAAAAGATAGTAAATACTTATTTTCAATCAGTTTACATAAATCTCATACATTTTCCCGTCTCTTACCATGACCGGAATAATATCTATCGGTGCGGGAACGGTTATTTTCTGACCGCCGTCATAAGTTTTTTTCGTATAGGCATCCGTCCAAGTGCTTCCGGCAGGAAGATAGATCTCCCGTTCCACAGCGCCCGCGCTCATAACCGGAGATACCAGCAGATCAGGGCCGAACATATAGGAATCCTCAATTTCCCAACAGGTTTTATCCTCAGGAAAATCATAGAACAGCGGACGCATCACAGGCGCGCCGGATTCGCTTGCCGCTTTCATGCACTCTCTGATATAGGGACGGAGTTTTTCCCGGATAAACAGATATTTGGACAAAATCTGATAGTTGTCTTCCCCAAAGCTCCACACCTCGTTGTCCTGTCCGCTGGTAAGCTGGCGGACGCCGTCAATAAATTCCTCTTCCCTTTCATACCAGGGTGAACGTTCCCCGTGCATACGGAAGACTGGACAGAACGCGCCCCATTCAAACCAACGGACCAAAAGCTCCTGAAAAGCAGGATCGGAAATATTGCCTCCAAGGAAACCGCCGATATCGGAGGTCCACCACGGAATGCCTGCAATTCCCATATTTAAGCCGGCCTGAAGCTGTTCGCGCATGGAACGGAAGGAAGAATAAATATCTCCCGACCATGTTAAGACTGCGTACTTCTGGCTGCCTGCCCACGCACAGCGGACCAGACTCATGATTTCTTCTTCCCCTTCCGCTTTTAGCCCGTCATAAAATCCTTTTGCATAGCCCACAGGGTAAGTATTGGTGCATTGCAGGGCAGTCCCCGCATAGTAACGGTAATTGTCAAAGTCGTAAGGCCCGTATTCCGGTTCCGCTTCGTCCAGCCAAAAGCACCGGATACCCTTCTTGTAATAATTTTCCCTGCAGCGTTCCCAAACGAACTTTTGCGCGCCGGGATGAGTGGCGTCGTAAAAGACCGTATTGCCCATCCATGTCATGTGGTTGGAATTTCCCCTGTCCGCAGTGACCAGATAACCCAAATCGTTCATTTTTCCGAAATTTTCGCTTCGTTCATCAATGGTCGGCCAAACGGATACCACGGTTTCGATGCCCAGCTCTTTTAATTCCTTTACCATTTGTTCGGGATCGGGCCAGTCCCGGGGTTCAAATTTAAATTCCCCCTGCATAGTCCAGTGGAAAAAGTCCACTACAATGGCATCCATAGGAAGTCCCCGTTTCTTATGTTCTCTTGCCACGGCAAGAAGTTCTTCCTGATTCCGGTAGCGGAGTTTACACTGCCAGTATCCGAGGCCGTATTCGGGCATCATCGGCGTTCTGCCCGTAGCAAGGGAGTATTGGGCCTCCAGTTCGGCGGGAGTGTCTCCTGCCGTTATGAAATAGTCCAGTTTTTTGGTGCTTTTAGCGTACCACTCCGTTTTATTCGTACCGAATGTGGCGGTGCCGATTGCCGGATTATTCCAAAGAAAACCGTAGCCCCTGTTAGAGATCATAAAAGGAACGCTGGCCTGACTGTTTCGGTGCGCCAGTTCTAAACATGCGCCCTTCTTATCCAGATTTTTTTCCTGATATTGTCCCATGCCGAAAATCTTTTCACCCTCAAAGGCTTCAAAGCGTGCGGTCAGCTCAAAATCCGTACTGCCCTGTATGGGTTTTAATTCTCTTGCGTCTACCCGCAACGGAACGCAGTAGCGGTTGATGCGGTTACGGTTTCTCCAATATTCCTCCGTCAGAAGCTCCCCTTTTTGATTGTAGAAACTGATCCACCCTTCATGGGAAACTTTTGCCGTGATTTTTCCGTTTACCAGCTTTGCCTGAGTGCCGGTCTGGTGATACTTGGCAAATTCATCTCCCTGATACCATGGGTCGGTGACGTCGATCGTTTCAAAAGAAATATCTGCCGGAATCTTTTCCATGATTTCGGTAAGCGCCCAGTCGTTTTCGTCCATGTTCGGTTCGCCGCTCATCCGTATCCGTAAAGAATTGGGTCCCCATGGTTCGATCCAAACCTGCGATCTGCCTTCTGCGATGATCAGCCGGTTATTTTCTTCATAAATATGCATTTGTTGTCCTCCTCCTTCTGAATATTTTATATTTGACATTTTGTGTGGTCTTATCATTACTATTTACTGTTCCGGTTCTCCGTAAAGCAATCCGTTGGATCCGGTTGCCAGATAAAATCTTCCGAATACCTGACAGTCGCCGTCAATGCTGTTGATCTCCCCATACATCTGTTTTTCGGTATTGATCCGCTCAAAACTTTTTCCTTCATCTAAAGTCCGGTAAAATCCGTAAACGCCGTCCAACTTGGCGTTACAATAGATCGCTTTCTTATCCTGATAATAGTCCCCGCCCGGTGAGCCAAGGCCAAGACCGACGCGGTAAACTTCGTCGCCTTCTTTGGTGAGACGGTTTACCGTTACCTGATCGGAGGATTTGTCATAGATCAGTTTCCAAAGGCCGCCTTTATTTAACGCCATATAAAAAATGCCGCTCTTTCCGGTTTCACCGCGTATTTCCGTTTTATTTGCACAGTCGATCAGGCCGAAATCCGTATCAGGAAAATCTTTTGGCAGTAAATATTCGTGAAAAGTCTTTCCGCCGTCCTTACTGATATAAAAATCAGAATGCTCTCCGAAGCCGTAAAATAGGCTGCTGTCCATACGGTCGGCATATGTTTTTACGCTGCCTTCCGTCTTCTGCGCTCCGTTTCTATCATAGACCTGACAAAAGAGGAAAGAGTTTCCGCCGTCCGTGCTTACGAGCATTCTGTCCACCGGAAGGGAGATCCCATCGGCCACCGACCAGACAATATTATGGCAGTCGGGGGACATGGCTGCCCAGCCGGAGTTGACGTTGGGCTGTTCAATAAACCGGAGCGCTGCATCCAGTTCTTCGGACAGGCCAAAGGGCATGGGGAGCCGTTCAAAGGTCTTTCCGCAGTCATGGGAGAGGATCAGTCCGCCTTTTGTTTTTCCCGTCCAGTTGCCCCGGGGAGTGACGATGATATTTTCCGGATGTTCATCCGAAAAATCCGCATTGATACAGGTAATATAACGGTTTCCGTTTTCGTCGGCAAAGGAGTTATCGCAGGGGACATCCAAGTCTTCAAAAGCAAATCCCCCCAAATCGCCTAAAATATCAATGACTTTTGTACTGCCTTTCGGAAGGCTGTAGACATTCAAGTGAACGGTTTCTTCGATGCCGTCGCACCAGTCCGTAAAAACGGGATGATCCGAAGTCAGGTGATCTATACGGAAAACGCCTGTGCCGGAATTAAACCATGCTTCGTCAGGATCGAAGGGATTGAATTTCAGGTCGCTCATCCAGTGAAGAAGAGAGTGGCCGCCGTTGTATCCGGGACGCATATAGGGGGCGCGGAAACGCAGATCTCCCGTTTCCAGATCGTATAAAATCTGCCGCCAGCTTGTTCCGTAGTCGTGAGAGAGGAAAATACTGTCGCCGTCGTCTTTTACGATCGTAGAGGCAAGCAGCATCCCCGGAATTTCTAAAGAAGCGGATATACCGGAAAAGCCGTAATCCAATAGTTGCCCCTGCGCAATATGATCCTGTCCCACGCCGGAAACCTTGGAGAAACTGCCGGGGGTAATGTTTTCAGGCTTGCCGATATATCCTTCCGCATCCAAGGGATAACGGAGAATATTGCCGTCGACGGTATCGCCCGAATCGCAGCTATATCCGTTTTCCCGTACATAGGAGCGGCGTCCGGTAGAAGCAAAGGTGACATAAAGGTATTCAGAATCTATACTGAAACGCTGGGCAACCTGACCGTTTAACGGACACCCTTCTATTTCGTGGCTTTCCGGTACTTCTAAAGCCGTAAAAGTCCGGCCTTTGTCATAACTGGCATAGAGGCTGTGTCCCCGTAAAATATCTCTTTTTTTGGTCGTAACTCCTGCGCTGCCGACAAGCAGGGCTTTTCCGGCCTGTGTGACAAAGGTCAGGTAGTCTTCGGGAAGAGCGGTACACTTGTTCCAATTTTTCCCCTGATCCGTACTGATCAGGAGTCCTTCCTGCTGGCTGGCAAAATAGAGGGTATCGGGAGATTCCTTGTCTACAAAGAGTCGGTCCGCCGTTCCTCTGCCGTTTAAATTGCCATGGATCAATACGGGGATCTTTTCATATCTGAAAGTTTCGCCGTAATCTTCGGAAATGGCAAGAACGCCTTTTTCCGGTTTATTTTCGCCGCATGCGATATAGAGCAGGTTGGGACGGTTGTCATCCAAGGCAAGGGCGATTGGAAAAGTCTCGCTCAGATCTTCCGCCGTCACATGGGAGATCAGGCTGATCCATTTCTTTTCCTGAAAATCATAGCGGTATGTGCCGCCGATGTCTGTCCGTGCATACAGGACACCTTCCTTTTTGGGATGAAATAAAAAACCTGTTACATAACCGCCTCCCAGAATGGGCAGATTGCGGTATCGATAAGGAATCTGCTTCATCGTGTGGTACCTCCTTTTCCCGTTCAAATAATGTTCATAAAGTTTGGAACTGTGATCAGAACGAAAAATCAATTTTCATTAAGCATACATGGTAACCTCAAAAAGGACAACAGGCAAAATTCAAGATAGTAGTTGTAAAAATTAGTTAGGTAGAGCATAATCAACTTATGCAGGAAATTTTGCAAAATCCAAAAACTATCGTTTGCATGAGAAATTGGGTTTTCAGCCGACCGGAGAAATCGTTAACGGGGGAGAAGTGGAATGTAAACTTGATTTAAATAGTAAGGAACGGACGGTGTCATTGAGAGAAAGCGATATGCCCGATGAAAATTTAGTTTGACAGGTAAACAGGGAACGGAGGAGACAGGATGCATTTTACATATTGCCCGCATTGCGGGAACAAGCTGGTCCAAAAAGAAATAGGAGACGAAGGGATGATTCCGTTTTGCCAAAAGTGTGATGTGCCGTTATGGGATATGTTTACAACGAGTATTATAGCCGCTGTGGTAAATGAGCAGAGGGAGATCGCACTGTTAAGACAGAACTATGTATCTGCTGTAAATTATGTATGCGTGGCGGGGATCATGAAATTAGGAGAATCGGCGGAAGACACAGTGATCAGAGAGGTAAAAGAGGAAATCGGCTTGGATGTTAGTAAAGTTGAGTTTGTGAAGAGCTATCCTTATGAAAAAAAGGAAATGCTGATGTTAGGGTACAAGGCATCTGTAAAAAAGTCCGATTTTAAAATATCAGGGGAGGTAGACTCCGTTTCATGGGTGAAATTTGAACATGCTTTAGGCCTGCTGAGGGAGGGGAGCATAGCGTGGCAGTTGGTTAAGACTGTAATAGCGTGAAATTAGAAATTTCCCTATTCTGGCATGCAAGTTTTATCAGAAACAAGGAGCTGTCTTATCCAAAATGAGGAGGACAAAGTGAAGCTGGGAGCTTACCAATTTTCTGTGACAAAAAATATAAAATATAATTTTGAAACTGTAAAAAAAGCTATTATAAAAGCTTCGCATAAAGGGGTCAGACTTTTAGTTTTTCCGGAATGTGCATTAACGGGATACCCACCTCGTGATATTAAGAATTCTTCTGTGATAAATTTTCAAGAATTAAATTCTGTATATGAGCAATTGCAAAGTCTGGCTGATAAAAATGCAATACATATCATAATTGGAACGATTATACAGGAAGAATGAATTTTAAACTGGACACGAATTATTCCGAAGAAGAATTGCAATTTATTAGTGAACATGATTGTAAAATTCTCTCTGAAATCACTCTCTCAAAAACAAATTTTTCTTCATATGAGATACCACGCCGAATGTTTAATTATGGGGGGACTTATATCGCTGAGATCATTGATGATGAAACGAATAGTCCGGTATGGGCAGTTTTATCAAAATGGAAGGGTGTCTATCATTTTTCAACTTATTACTCCTCTTTGGAAAGGCTGGAACAAGGGTTGTAAAAAGAGGGTAGGAAAAAGACGGTGGGTATGGTAAAATGAGGACATTGGAGAAATAAAAATCTGAAAGGATAACGTTTATGATTCTTTGCCATGCAAGTAAAGAGGTAGTTGAATTTCCAGAGATCAGAAAGACAAAATATACAAAAGACTTTTCATGGGGATTTTATTGTACCAATAACTTTGAACAGGCATTAAGGTGGGCGAATCGCGGTGAGGGCGAACCGATTATTAATTTTTTTTCTTACGAGGAAAATGAAAAATTGTCTATTTTGAAATTTGATCAAATGTCAGATGAATGGCTTGATTTTATTGACAGGTGCCGCAACGGTCAAACACATAGGTATGATATTGTAGAGGGGCCCATGGCAAACGATACCGTATGGAATTATGTGAATGATTTTCTTACGGGGAGAATAAACAGAAAACAGTTTTGGGTATTGGCAGAATTTAAGTATCCGACTCATCAGATCAGTTTTCATACATTATCGGCATTAAATTGTTTGAAGTTTGACAGGAGTGAGATTATTTATGACGGAAAAAGAAAGAAATGATATGTTCTATGTATGCTCCCTGATTGAATTTACGGCAAGGCAGACGAAAAACAGGCGGCGGGTTATCGTAGATGCCATGGGGGAAGAAGGGATCGAAAAGCAATTATATGATGCGGAAGTAAATCACTGTCTTTCATTTGAACAGGTAAGCGATGAGATTATAGAGCAATATCACATCGGTCAGGGCGAATTTGATACGATCACAAATTGTAAGTATACGATTCCGGGTTTTATGGATATTGGAAAATTATACAGTATTATGATCGAAGATTGTGCCGAGGAGGGAAAAGAGATTCCTGAACTGATGAATATTTTCAGATCCTTTATCAGCGATAAGATTTCTGATTTCCGATCGGATGTGTATTATCAGAACCCAAGTTATCTGGAGTGTTCATACCGGGCGGGATATTTGCTCGACTAGATTTCCTAAGAAGAATATCCGCTATATTGATCCGTTGTTTGGCGGTGAAAAGCGGGAAAATGCAGACACAATAAACGAAACCCAAGCTGTACGGAATCTCTCAGAATACCGACAGTGGAAGTGAGGAAAAACATGAAGAGAGAAGAACAAAAACAGGAGATAAAAGATTTTTTTGAGCAGTATTATAAAAAGTATGAAAAATTCATGACGCTGCCGTCCGTTCCCGCGGCAATGCTGGCGGAGCAGCAGGAAGAAGAGGGAGAATGGAAAAAATGGAAACTGATTCCCGCAACGGTAAGCGACGAAGATTTGGCAAAGCTGGAGGCGCAGATAGGCGTTGCGTTTCCTGATTTTTTCAAGATTTTTTTAACGACTTATTTTCATTTCTTTGACGGCGACGTGGGGCGTCACTCTGTTGACGAACCGTTTTTTGCAGTAAAGAACGCATGGAATCCGCTGCTTGTAAAAGCGGGATACCTTCCCTTCACATGGGACAGGGACGGCTATTATATCAGGTGCGTCGATTTGGTTAATATGCCGGACGAAGATAAGTGCAGGATTTGTCAGATAGACCATGAAGTTTTATTTGACTTTGATGAAGATTCGGAAGTGAAAAGGGAAGAAATAGAAGCAGCGATGGAAACCGTGGCAGATAACTTTATGGAATATTTGAAGGGGCTTTTAGGGTGAAAGAGTAAGTTTTGCGCGCGCAGATGGAAACAAGGCTGAATAAATTTCGCTGCTTCGAAGTGGAGGAAAGGTTGAAAGAAATGCGCTTTCAACTATTCAATTTGAGTCCGCCAAAGCGGACAGGGGGTATAAAAATGAAAACGACGGTTTTATGTTATGAAAGATGCAGTACTTGTAAAAAGGCGTTGAACTGGCTGAAAGAACAGGGCGTGGAATATGAGCAGCGTCCTATCAAAGAGCAGAATCCTACGAAAGAAGAACTGACGGAATGGTACCGCAGAAGCGGCCTGCCTTTAAAGCGGTTTTTTAATACCAGCGGAAATCTATATAAAGAGATGAACCTGAAAGAGAAACTGGCTTCTATGAGCGAAGAGGAGCAATTGGCGCTTCTTTCCACTGACGGTATGTTGGTGAAACGTCCGTTAGTAGTGACGAAAGATCATATTCTTACAGGGTTTAAAGAGGAAGAGTGGAAAGTATTACTGAATGAAAACTGATTCATTTTATTGTGTGGTTAAGTCTGCGTTATGTACGGCATCCGTAGATTTGGCGAATATAAAAAGTCGTGCGGAAATGAGGGAAAATGAAAGTAAAAAAGGTGTATGCGGTGATGCTTGCGGCTGCCGTGGCGTTGGGGACTGTTGGATGCGGGAACAAGGCGGAGACAGAAAAGGTTTCGCAAAGTAGCGGCATATCGTCAGAAAAGGAAGATAATAAGGCAGAGAACCAAGGGGGTCAGACGGACGGCCAAGGAGGCAGTCAATCCGAAACTGAGACTGACGATAATCCGGAAGGACAGACGCAAGACGGACAAGATCAGGATGTTAAGGAGGAGACTATGGGTGGAGAAAACGAAGTGATTGAAGTACCGGAATGGGATGCAGTGGAAATTCCCGACAATGAAGCGCTGGAATTTGTAAAAGATATGCAGCTTGGCTGGAATTTAGGGAATACATTTGACGCTTCTAACTGCGGCGCGAGCGATGAGTTGGAATATGAGTCCGCATGGGTAGGGATTAAGACTACGAAAGAAATGATACATACGATCGCAGACGCCGGATTTAAAACAATCCGTATTCCGGTGTCGTGGCATAACCATGTGGACGCAGAGTACAGAATCAGCGAAGCATGGATGGACAGAGTGCAGGAAGTCGTAGATTGGGCACTGGAAGAGGAATTGTATGTAATCTTAAATATTCATCATGACAATGAGGAAGGATTTATGTATCCTTCTTATGAGCATTTGGAACAGTCTAAGAAATATGTACAGGCAGTATGGGAACAGATTGCGGAGCGTTTTGCGGAATATGACGAAAAGTTGATTTTTGAGACGTTAAACGAGCCCAGACATACGGGAACGGATCATGAATGGTGGGTGGATGCCAATTCTGAAGTGGGAAAAGAATGTATTGATTCTGTTAATCAGTTGAATCAGACTGCAGTGGATACGATCAGGGCAAATGGAAAAGGATATAATACGTCGCGTTATATTATGGCGCCCGGATACTGCGCTTCGCCGGATTTTGCACTGGCGGACGGGTTTATTTTGCCTACGGACAGCGGCAGTGCCGAGAATAGGATTTTGGTATCGGTTCATGCCTATACGCCCTATCCTTTTGCATTGGCGGGGGAAAGCGACCAAAACAGCACGGATCAGTTTTCCATAGCGGACAAGAACGGAACGGCGGATATCGACGCTTTTATGAAGAAGCTTTATGACAAATTTATTTCTAAGGGAACCGGCGTAGTGATCGGGGAATTTGGCGCAAGGGCAAAGGGCAATAATGTGGAGGCGCGTACTGAGTTTGCCGCATATTATGTTGCGAGAGCAAGATCTTATGGTATCACTGCCTGCTGGTGGGATAACAATGCCTTTGGCGGCGACGGTGAAAATTTTGGAATTTTGAGAAGAGTAAAGAATCAGATCTTATTTCCGCAGATCGTAGAACAGATGACACATTACAGTAAAGCGGAATAAGGCGTGAAAGTAATCTTATAGTTTGGAATTTTTTGACACCGCCATATGTAATAAGCATATGGCGGCAATGTTTTTATGCACAGTTCCATGAGAGGAAATATATCGAGAATAATTGATATTATTTTGCAAGTCAAGTATAATAAACATAGCACAGCAAGGATTTCCACGATGGAAGAAAAGATACTCGTATAAGTATATTATAGAAAGGAATAAAAATGGCAGATACGAATTTAGCACAGGCAGTCGAGGCGGCAAACGCTGCAAGTTCCTATGATACAAACATAAAATTCTTGCTTGCAGACAAACAAATACTGGCACGGGTTTTAAAGTATGCTGTTTCGGAATTTAAGGATATGGCAGTCAAAGATATTATGGCCGGTATTGCAGATGACATTGAAATTGGAACAAGACCGTTGGATGCGGGACTTTCCAACATGGGACGTGTAAAGGTATCCGGTACGGAGGATAATATTCCGGGAGAGGGAAAAATTTTCTTTGATATCCGTTTTACTGCATATCATAAAGAAGCGGAAATGAAATTTTTAATTAATCTGGAGGCACAGCGTTCGTCGGATCCCGGTAAATTAGGGTATCATTTGGAAAATAGGATCATATTTTATCTTGCCCGGATGATTTCGGCGCAGAAACAGACTGAATTTTACCACAGCGATTACGATAATTTAAAAAAAGTCCGCAGTATATGGTTATGCTTGAACAACAGCGAGGATGGCGATTCTATTGAGGAGATCAGCCTTAACAGAAATACCGTTTTTGGAAATAAAGAAAATCCGTATGACATAGATTTGATGCGGGGCATTATTATCAATGTCAGAAATGGGAAAACGATAAAGGATTCCCAAAACATATTGATTTCCATGCTGGAAAAACTACTTTCCGAGACGAACGTAGAGGAAAAGAAACGTATACTTACAGAAGAATATGGAATGATAATGACAATCGAACTGGAAGGGAGGATGCAGACTATGTGCAACTGGTCGGAAGCTATTATAGAAAGAGGAATTGAAGAGGGCATAGCACAAGGGATAGAAAAGGGCATGGAAAAGGGTATGGCACAGGGGATAGAAAAGGGCATAGAAAAGGGCATAGAAAAGGGCATAGAAAAGGGGATAGAAAAGGGCATAGAAAAGGGTATGGCACAAGGGATAGAAAAAGGGATTGAGAAAGAGCGGATGAATGCAATTGAAAGAATGATTCAAGCTGGAGCTACAAAAGAACAGATCGTATCTTTTGGCTATACCGAAAAGGAATTTGTAAAGGTGAAAAATGCGATATGCGTAAATGCCTGACAATTTATTGTTTATTTTTAATATGATAAAAGTTTATTTTAAGGCTGCACCTGAGTTTCATTCAGGTGCGTTTTGTTAATTTGACAATATCAATTTAGCATTTACTACAGCTTGTAGTTATTAATGTTATTCGCCTAATATGATATATTGGGGGGGTACAAATGATCACAAAAAAGATAGAACACTTCAATTTAAAACAGATCTGCAACTCCGGCCAGTGCTTTCGGATGAACCAAATTGCAGACGGCCGTTACAGCGTGATTGCAGGGCAGGAGTATTTGGAAGTGGAACAGCAAGGCATGGAATGCTGCTTTTACTGTGAAGAAGAAGCCTTCGAAAACTTTTGGAAAGCCTATTTTGATTTAGAAGGGGATTACCATGCCTGTATCGGGCGAATTGACCCAAAAGACATATACTTAACGCAGGCGGCAGCTTTCGGGGAGGGGATCAGGATCTTAAAGCAGGAGCTATGGGAGACGATTATTTCCTTTTTGATTTCCCAACAGAACAATATTGTCCGAATCCGCAGATGCATTCAAAATATCTGTGAGGGTTATGGTGAAAAGAGGGTGAATCTGCATGGCGGAATTTATTACGGTTTTCCTACGGCAGAAGCATTAGCGGAATTGGGTGAGGATGATTTAAAAGCGTGTAATTTAGGGTATCGCAGCAAATATGTAGTTCGAACCGCAAAGAGCGTTGTTTGTGGAGCAACGGATTTGGGGGCGGTATACCGGCTGCCTTATGACGAGGCAAGGGGGGAACTGTTAAAATTGTACGGAGTGGGGGAAAAAGTGGCGGACTGCATCTGTCTGTTTGCCCTGCACCACCTTCAGGCATTTCCTGTGGATACGCATATTGATCAAGCTTTGCGACGGTATTACAAAAGCGGTTTTCCCAACCGTAAATATCAAGGGGTGCAGGGAATCATGCAGCAGTACATATTTTACTATGAATTATTCGGCAACAAAGAGTCTGCAAGGTAAGCAAGCCCTAAAAGTAATAAGGCGATAAAAATAGAATCCAAAGGCTGTTTTGATATGCGGCAGATTCCGCTAAATAGTAATAATAAAAGAATGCCGCTTTTTAGGCATTCTCCAGCGTGAGACTTAGAACTTCTAAGGCAGCTATGCTGCCTTTGTGAAACAGCCCCTGCTGTGAGCTTTAGAAGTTCTTCTCACGCTATTCCCATCGGCCGCCTATATTTTACCTGCATGAGGGTATTGTTCCAATAGTTTCTCGTTGGCAAGTTCGGACTGCCGGCAATATTCTGCATATGCGGGACTGAGCCTTTTCATTGCGGGAAGAAAAATATCATAATAACCACTGGATTGATTAAACTCACTCAATAAATATTTCAATTTATATGCAGTAGAATTTTTATATTCGTCGGACTGCATAAATTCATAATAGTATTCCAAAAATTCTTTGTTTTCGGATAAAAATTTCTCAGGATCTTCTATAGACTTTTTGGTACTATCGATGATCTCTTTTATCTGTCCCGTAGAAATACGGTTTACGGTTTCGTCAAGATATACAGCCACATCTTTAGGAAATTCCATTTCGGGAACGTTGTCAAGGAAAGAGAGGATTTCTTCATATGCTTCTTTCTGTTCTTTCGTAGCGGCGGGTTCGTCTAAAAACCTTGCAAAGTGCAGGCAGATCAACCTCCCGTAATATCCGGGAAAAGAATCTAAAAGCCGTTCCGCAATCGTAGTGCTTTGATCCAAAGCCTCCAGATCTTCTTTGATCTTGGAATAATCCATATCTGCCTGTAGTTTTTCCATGATCCGCTTCTTTTTTTCTTCCTTTTGAACGGAAAGTTCCTTTTTGACGGACAGTTTTTGCAAAACGGTATTTGTACCGTCGTTTAAAACGGCTCTGATCTCTTCTGTACCGAGGCCCAGTTTGCGTAATACGGAAATCCTGTTCAGGCATTCTACATGTTCTTCTTTAAAATCCCGATAACCGTTTTCTGAAGCGGCAGGAGAGAGCAGGCCCTGCCCGATATAGTATGCAATTGCTTTTTTGGTAAGATTTGTTATTTTACAAACTTCGTGGATTAGCATAATGACCTTTCTCCCTTCTTTTCAAATAAGGAGTGTAAACGAGAACCTTTATTATGATTGTAAAGCAATACCTAAGGGGATAGTCAAGCTTATTTTTAAAAGAAAAAATAAAACTTAAAATATAGTTAAAAAAGGGTAACAAAATAAAGAAATGAGTGGTAAGGAAAGCCATAAATTGTAAGATGTGTTATGTATGACGTATATGAATACACAATTATGTACAAACTGCACAAAAAACAGGTATTAATATTTTCGTTAAATTTCGAAACAAGACTTGAGAAAAAGAAATAGAATGGTATAATGGTACTATGCAACGCATGAGAATGTGTCACTCATGAGAATGATATATTTAGGAAGAAAGGAAGGAAGAGCGATGGAGAGAAAAAAGAAATTCTTTCGAAAAAAACGTGGCGTAGCGAGCAGCGTATTTAGCTGGCTGTTGGTTTTTGCCATGGTCATTTCAAATGTATCGGTTTCACCGGGACTGCTTTTGACTGTACAGGCGGCCGAAAGTGAAGTAGGGACGGAAAGTACCGGCGAGACACAGGAAATGGATGGCGTGGGCAGCGGAGAGACTGCGCAGACGACAGAAGGCAGCGGCGGAGAAGAAGACGTGCAGCCTGCCGAGAACGGCGGAACAGGTGAAACGACCGATGCCGGAGGCAGTACCGAGAGCGGGACTGCCGGAACAGAAGAAGTTACGACACCGGAAACGTCCGTAGAAACGGACGAAGCGGGTACAACGGAGGAATCTTCCCAGATACCGGAGACGGATACGGCGGAAGAGACTGCAGGAACGGAAGAAACCCTTACCGAGGAAACAGAGGAGACTGCCACAGCCGAAGAAACTACGGAAACAGAAACCGTGGAAGAGGCGGAGACTGTAGACGACATCGTGAATGACGGTGCGCTCAGTGAGACAGTGACCGTTACGATTCATTTTAAAGATACGGTCGGATGGGGCGGACAGCTCAACGTTCATCATTGGGTTGAGGGCACTGCGGACGCAGGGACGGCGTGGCCGGGTGAATCCGTAACGCAAAAAGATGAAGACGGTAATTATGTAATCAGTATAGAGAAAAAGAGAGCGGATTTGGAGAAAGAAGGCGCTTTCTTCGGCTTTATATTCAACAATAAAGCGAACGGTAACGATGGCACAAGTCCGCAGGCGGAGAATGCGACCATTTCCGGAACGTTCTTAAGTCAGTGTGATACATACGAGATATGGGTGCAGCTTACCCAATATAACAATAAATATTATGCACAGATCTCCCCTAGTGCGACGGTACGGCGGGACGGTTCCAAGGTGACCTTTTCTTATGGAAACGATGGAGCTTCTTCCGTATATTTGGCGGGAACAATGAACGGCTGGAGTTCCAATGCCGATCAGATGGTAAAAGGTGACGACGGTTTGTTTACCCTTGAAAAAAACCTGTCTCATGGGGACACACAGTATAAGTTTGTCGTAAATTATTCCTCAGGAGGACAGGACTGGGTTGTCGATCCTGCCAGCCCTCAAATTCTTACGGAAGAGAGTGGAAACCAAAACGGCCTTATCTATGTACCGGAAGACAAAGAGTACACTTATACGGTACATTACTATAATAGGGACAAGGCAGATTTGGAAGTCGGCATACCCGATCTGCATGTCTGGGAGCTTGATGCGTCTTCACAAGAGGCAAAGCAGCACAAGTTTACCGAAAAAACGGAGATCGACGGTATCCCATGGCTGACAACCACATTCTCGATAGCGTGCAGAAATATCGGCCTTATCGGCAGACCCGGCGGCGACTGGGACAGCGATCAGGATGCCGATCAGTCCTATAGGCTGGTAAATGGCGAAAGTGCGGAACTTTGGTATGTCCATGGATTGGGAGTTTTTGACAAAAAACCCAACTTAGGCGGTGTGGAGAAGGTGACCGCATCTTTGCAGAACACTTCTATGGATTACACGCAAAATAACGTATTGACCCTTATCCTCAATGACGATGAGAATACAAAAGTAATGATCGAAGAAGCCTATGTAGACGCTTCGGACTTAGGTATCAGCGACAAGTTAATGATCGATCCCGAACTGCTGGCGGTTTCCCTGTCGGTAACGCAGGATACCGCGCCGGGCGAATATTCCCTTCCGGTTACGGTGGTCGACAGTAGCGGACATGAAGTGAAAACTTCCGCAGCCGTTACTGTAGTAGAAAAAGCAGAAACCAAAGATGACTTTGACTGGGATGAAGCGGTGATCTACTTTATGGTTACCGACAGATTTTTTGACGGAGATTCCTCCAATAACGGCGCGAACGGACCGGAGACTTATAAAGAAAATCCGACGGGCAAAGAAGGCGCCGGCCTGTACCATGGCGGCGACTTTAAAGGCGTTACCGAGAAGTTAGACTATCTGCAGGATTTGGGAGTCAACACCATATGGATCACACCGATCGTAGAGAACGTAAAAGGCGTTACGGTGGGAGACGGCACAGGCGAAGTTCCCTATTATGCGGGCTATCACGGTTATTGGGCAAGTGATTTTACCAAAATAAATCCGGCTCTTGGTACGGAAGAAGAGTTTCAGGCTTTGATCGACGCGGCTCATGCAAAGGGCATGAAGATCATGGTGGACGTGGTGGTAAACCACGCCGGTTACGGAATGGAAGACAGCCAGACCTTTGACGGTATGCTGAGAGATTCTGTAGTGGAAAGTGATTTCCAGCTTGGCGGCGGACAGGCGGGGCTGCCGGACTTCATGACGGAGATTCCGGAAGTCCGTGATCAGATCATAGCGTGGCAGCTAAACTGGGCAAAGAAAGGTGTGGATTATTTCCGTGTAGATACGGTAAAACACGTTGACAGTACTACATGGATGGCGTTTAAGAACGAGCTGACCAAAGCCAATCCCCGGTTTAAGATGATCGGCGAATATTTTGGCGCCGGTTATGCGTCGGAAAATGGCGGTACGTTAGGCAGCGGCCAGATGGATTCCCTGCTTGACTTTAACTTTAACGATTGGGCAAAAAGTTTCGTCAGCGGCAGCATCCAATCTGTAGAGGCAGATTTGGCGAAGAGGAACGGCGCGTTAAATAATACCTATTTGACGGGACAATTCTTAAGCAGCCATGATGAAATCGGATTCAAGCAATCTTTGAACGGTGTGGCGGCAGTCACGGATAAAGAAGGCGCAGCCTTGGTTGCGGCGACGCTGCAGATCACGGCGAAAGGGCAGCCGGTCATTTATTATGGCGAAGAGATCGGACTGACCGGGGACAACGACTATCCGTATCAGACGAACAGATATGATTTTGACTGGACACAGACGGAAACGGGTGCGGACAATAAGACGTTGGCACATTACAAGACGATGCTGGGTATCAGGAATCAGTATTCCGAACTTTTTGCAAGAGGCGGCAGAAGCGTTGTCAAAAATTCGGACACGGAAGGCTATGATGTAATCGCAAGGACATATAACGGAGAAAACGTTTATGTCGGCATGAATATTAAATCCGATGCAAAGGAAATCGTAATTCCGGTAGACGGAAACGGCATTACCCACTATAAAGATTTATACGGGGATCCGGAAGGAAATACACCTTACGCGGTAAGCAAGAATCAGAATGAATCGACCGTTACCGTTACGATTCCGGCAGCGGCAGACGGCGGTACGGTAGTACTGGTAGCCAGCGCTTATGAAGAAACGTTGGTAGCGCCCGAGCTTATGGTAGCAAAGGGAACGGATGAAAAAGGAAAAACTTCCGCACTTCCGCTTCAACTTACCTATATAGCGACGGACGGAAAAAGATCCTTGGTTGACGTAAGTTATAGCATGGACGCGGTAGAAGGCGTAACGCTGGATGGCGAAAATAAAAAAGTAACGGTCAACAATGCATTTGCAGGTACGGAGATCACATTAACGGCGACTGCACAGGTAAATACAGGCAGCCTTAGCACGACCTTCACAGTGAAAGTAGTGGAGGATAAGAACGAGATCACATTGCGGCTGCATTATACCAGACCGGGTAAAGACTACGAAGGATGGAATGTCTGGGCATGGAAAGCAGGTCAGGACGGCGCAAGGTATGACTTTGAAGAAAACGGAACGCAGGGAGACAAGATCGTTACGTTTACTTTAGAGGGACGAAAAGACAGTGTCTTAAATTACATTATCCGCCTCAGCAAGGCCGGAGAGGAATGGGCGGATAAAGACATCGGCGCCGACCGTTTCGTTGATCTTTCGGACGTACTTTCCGGTACGGTCGATTACTGGGTAGACTCCGGCGTGTTTGCGGGCAGGAGAGTACTGGGCGATGATGTGCTGCTTGGCGTAAAGGTGCGTTCGGCCGCATATAACAGAAAGAATAATACCGTTAAAGTATCGACGGGAATGCCGGTTGTCGGCAAACTGGATGATGCGTTTATCCTGAAGTGTGCTGACGGCACAACGGTGCCGGTCGCAAAGGTAACGGCAAACAAAACTGATTATACGTTAAGTCTCGGAGCAGACCTGTCCACTCTTGAAGCAATGGCAAAAGAATATACCATTGTTTTTGACGGGTATGACTACAAGGTAGCAATGCCGAGTATTTATTCTTCGGAAGAATTTGAAGAGCAGTATACTTACGAAGGCGACGATCTTGGAGCAGTATGGACGAAAGAGAAAACGACTTTCAAAGTATGGGCGCCTACGGCGGATCAGGTAGAAGTGTGCCTGTATGAAGCAGGAGAAGTGAAGGAAGATGCGGCAGATCAGGACTCCCCGATCAAGACCCTTCCTATGACAAAGGGCGAAAAGGGCGTTTGGTCCGTAGAAGAGGCCGGTGATTTAAACGGCACTTACTATACATATAAAGTGACCGTAGACGGAGAGACCACAGAGGCGTGCGATCCTTATGCAAGGACGACAGGCGTAAACGGAAACCGGGCAATGGTCATTGATCTGGCGTCCACCAATCCGGAAGGATGGGCAAACGATATTGGACCTAATCAGGGAATGAGTTATACCGATTCCGTTATTTACGAGCTTCATGTGAGAGACTTTTCTATTGACGAAAATTCCGGGATTTCCGCGGAAAACAAAGGAAAATTCTTAGGGCTTACGGAAAAAGGGACGACGAATAAGAGCGGACAGCCTACAGGTCTGGATTATCTGACCGATTTGGGCATTACCCATATCCACCTGCTGCCTTCTTACGATTATGCGACCGTGGACGAGACAAAATTAGATACGGCGCAGTACAACTGGGGATATGACCCGAAGAACTATAACGTGCCGGAAGGCTCTTACGCAACCGATCCTTATAACGGAAGCGTCAGAGTAAAAGAAATGAAGCAGATGGTTAAAACGCTGCATGACAATAATATCAATGTGATCATGGACGTAGTATACAATCATGTATATGACGCGGACAAATTCTGCTTTAACCAGTTGGTACCGAAGTATTTCTCAAGGACCAATGCGGACGGCAGTTATTCCAGCGGATCGGGATGCGGCAACGATACGGCTTCCGAACGTTCCATGGTAAAGAAATATATCGTGGATTCCGTAAATTACTGGGCGGACGAATACCATATCGACGGTTTCCGTTTCGATCTGGTTGGTTTATTGGATACGGAGACGATCAATGAAGTAGTGAATACCGTTCACCAGAAACATCCGGACGTGGTATTTTATGGGGAAGGCTGGTCGATGTCAACGGCGGTGAGCAAAGACGGCTATACCATGGCAACGCAGGCTAATTCCGCAAAAACACCGGGATTCGCTTATTTCAGCGATACCATCCGCGACGCGATAAAGGGTGATAACTTTGAAGCGGAGCATACCGGTTTTGTATCCGGTGCGCCGGGCAAAGAGGCAACGATCGCAGCCTGCTTTATGGCGGCTCCGGCTTGGTGTAAGAGTCCTACACAGACGGTAAATTATGCATCCTGCCATGATAACTATACGTTATGGGATAAGCTGCAGTCTTCAAGGCCGGATCTTGCGACAGGCAATGTAAGCGATCTTATTAAGATGAATAATCTTTCGGCGGCAATCTACATGATGTCGGAAGGTATCCCGCTGATTCATGCGGGTGAAGAGATTTTAAGGACGAAAGTAGACGAAAACGACAACTTGATCCATAACAGCTATAACTCTTCGGATTTCGTCAACAGTATTAAGTGGGCGGATTTGGATAAGGCAGAATATAGGGCAGTCAGAGATTACTACAAGGGACTGATCGAGTTCCGTAAAAACCATGCGGCGCTGCGTCTGACGTCGGCAGCGGATGTGACGGCAAATGTGAAGTATCATTGGATCACCAATGAAGTGCTGATGTTTGTGATCAACGGAAAAGAAAGCGTACAAGGCGAAGTTTCCGATGGCATCATTGTGATCTTTAACGCCAATACGACTTCAAGGACAGTTGATCTGACAAAGGCCGGTTACGGCGTTCCTCAGGGAACATGGAACGTATGCATCGATGACCAGAAAGCGGGTATCGAAACGCTCAGGTCCATCACGGACGGTCAGGTAGAGGTAGCTCCGATCTCGGCAATGGTTCTCGTAAAAGGCGAGACGAAAGACGACGATTCCGTATATGACAAAAACGAACTGCTGCAGAGAAAACTGCAGGCATTAAAAGACCTGATCACAAAGTATGAAGGCTTGGAGCAGGGGAACTACACCGAAGAAAGCTTTGCCGTATTTGAAGCGGCTTTAGACGAGGCAAAGAAAACGGCGGCGGCTCCGGATGCGACGGTAGACCAGATCGATCTTGCAAAGAGTAATTTACAGGCGGCTATCGACGGACTGAAGCTGCAGGGCGGTACGGAACCGGCAGATAAAGAAGCATTAGAAGCTTTGGTCAAAGAATACCAAAAGATCACGGAACAGGGCAATTATACGGATGAAAGCTGGACGGCATTTAAGGATGCGCTGGCGGAAGCAGAAAGAGTGCTTGCAGACCAGAATGCAACACAGTCGGAAATTGAAAAAGCGGTCAGCGGCCTGAAGAGTGCTTATGACGGATTAGCAGAGTATAGGGAAGGGCTTTGGACCAGCTTCACAGAGGATTCCGGACTTACCCTTGGCGATGACGGCAAGTACCATATCGATTATACCGGAAAAGCAATCAAACCCGGAATCCGCGTATATGACGGAAGAATGTTGTTAAAAGAAAAGACCGACTATACGGTGGCCTATAAGAAAAACACCGATGCAGGCGAAGCGCTCATTACCGTAAAAGGAAAGGGTAACTACTCCGAGTATCTGGAAGTGAACTTTACGATTGACAGGATAGAGATCGGAGATCTTGAGATTGCGGATCTGTATGCGGCAATTGCGGCGACCAATACAAAACAGATCGCATTGAAACCGGTAGTAAAATATAACGGCAAGGCGCTGAAGCTGAACAGGGATTACACCGTAGCTTATGCAAATCCCGAAACCGACGGCAAAACGCCGGGCGTTTATACGGTAAAGATCGAAGCGGGTAAGAACCTTACAAAGAATAAGAACTTTACCGGCGGAAAAGAGATCAGCATGAGGCTGGTTGACAAAGCCACCGTGAAGCTGATGAGCAAAGCAAGCATTCAGAAAATCCCGGCACAGGCATATGAATGGGACAATACGTTAAGACACGGCAAAGTACAGACGCCGGAAGTGATCGTAAAACACAGTGGGGCGACTCTGATCCAGAAAGATGCGGCAGATCCTGACAAAAAATGGGATTATGAAGTGATTTACGATACGGTGCATACCGAAGCAGGCGATACGGCGACCGTAACCGTGAGAGGAAACGGAACTACCTACGTCGGTGAAAAAACAACTACCTTTAAGATCACGGGAACGGCCCTGAAGGCAAACAAGGTATCCTTGAAAGATGTACCGAAAGCAGGATATGTTTACTCAGGAACAGACTATGAGCCGGAAGTGATCGTGGATATCGAACAGAAAGACTACGAGCAGTACAGCGTGGAGTATCAGAAGAATCGGGATGCGGGAACGGCTATCGTACTCGTAAAAGGTAAGAACGGTTATACAGGTACAGTGAAGAAGACCTTTAAGATCACACCTTATGATATCAAAACAAATGAAGGCAGTAACTTCCTGTTTGGCGAAAATAATGCGATCACCGAAAAGATTCCGTATGCGAAGGGCGGCAGTAAGCTGACCGACGGACAGGTTGGCGCACGCTTTAACTATACGGAAGGCGAAACGCAGCATGTTATCACCTTAGAACAGGGTAAAGATTATACCGTATCTTATAAAAACAACAAGAGGGTGAGTACGGAAACTGCAAAAGCAGAGATTACGATCAAAGGTAAAGGCAACTTTAAAGGAACAGTCAATAAAATACCATTTGATGTGGTACAGCAGGATTTAAGCGTTTTAGCAGAAAATGCTACCGCAGGAGATATTGTGGTGAAGAACGCTGCAAAATACAATAAAGTGATGCCGACGATCAAAGATCTGGACGGAAAAGCATTAAAGAACCAGACGGATTATACCATCGATAAAGAAACGGCATATACTTATGTAAGCGAAGATCCGGCAGTAAACGGCACACCGGTTACCGGAACGCCGGCAGAAGGCTCGGTGATTAAAGTAACGGCGAAAGCGACGGATAAGAATTATAAAGGAGAAGTTTCCGCAATCTTCAGAGTGATCGCAGACGACAAGAATCTGTCCGCGTTGAAGATCACGATAGCGGAACAGCAGTATACCGGAAAAGAAGTGAAATTAGGAGTAGAAGATTTCACATTCCAGCAGAAGGTGGGCGGAAGATGGGTTCCTCTTACGATGACGGAACAGGATTTTGAAATCGTATCTTATTCCAACAACCTGAAGAAAGGAACTGCAAAAGTGACGCTCCATGGCCTTTCAGAATACGGCGGAACGAAGACCGTAACCTTTAAGATCAAAGCAAGGCCAATGAAATAAGCAATAAGTAAGCGCCATAGGCGTGGAAACAGCATAGTGTAAACGAGTAAAAAACCTCAGGTAAAGCATTTGTTCAGGCTTACCTGAGGTTTTTTCTTAAATTAATTGTAAAACAATGTAATTTTTCCGGAAACTTCATGTTTTGAATTTGAAAACCCTATATAATTTAAGTATAACCACTAAAGTGAAAGGAGAAGGAAGTACTATGGGAAGGGAAAATATGTTGGCTTACAAAAGAGTCGGAAATAAAGAAAGCGATGTTACGCTGGTCTTTATCCATGGCTCGACAATGCTGAAGGAGGCAATGCTGCCGCTTGCGCTGGAAGAATATAACTGCATTTCTTTTGACCTGACGGCACACGGGGAATCGGCAGGAGAGGAACCGGAGGAAATTACGGTTTTTGCGGAGGATGTGGAATATACCATCGAGCAGCTCAGAAAAAACAAAGAGGCTTCGGACAAGGTCATTCTGCTCGGCTATTCTATGGGAGGAGCCATAACCTGCGAAATAGCCATCCGTAAAAAGATCAGCCTTACCGGGATTGTCGTTTTAAGCAGCGGCGGCAACCTGAAAGACTACACGCCTCTTGTCGACGATCTGAAGGCAGTGCCGGCTGAACAGTTCAGGGCGGCTGATATTGTGGGGGCGCTTTTCGGTTTGGATACGCCTGAGTCAGAGGTTGAAAGGATCGCCGGGCAGTTCGCTGCTTTGAAGACGGAAGATGTGACGGGTTACGGGGATCTGATGGCGTCGAACCGGTATAACAATCTGGAAGCGTGCAGCGGGATCGAAGTGCCTTCCTTGCTTATTCATGGAAACAACGACGAGATCGTATTGCCGATGGCAGCGGTCGAAACATGGAAAAAAATAAAAAACAGCCAGCTTTTGATGATCCCGTATAAAGGACATGCGGCGATCTTTGAGGATACGGAGCTGGTTAAACAAAAGATCGGCGTTTTTGTCAGATCCTGCACGGCATAGAAGTATGGGGTATATTAAAATTTCATGATGGTAATCTGTCTGTCCGGTAAAGAGGGCGGACAGAGGTTAGATACAAAAGGAAAGCGTTTGCGGCAGCCGGGGCTGTCCGGGCGGACGGGGTGTACATATATGCGTAATATTCTTATTCAGGGAACGGGGATCTATATTCCTCATAATAAAGTCTACAATGAAGAGCTTAACGAGCACTTTGCCAAAAGAGGCGTGGATGCGAGCCATCTGATGGAACACTTAGGGAGAAGGAAGAGATATTTTATCTCAGAGGGTGAGAATGCGATCAGTATGTGCCAGAATGCGATCGAAGACTGTATCAAAAAGAGTAATATTGACATGGAAGAGATAGAAATGCTGGTCTTTTGTTCTGACACGCCGGAATATCTGCTCCCTTCCAATGCACTGAAATTGACCGGCCTGTACGGGGACAAACTTAAAAATGTGAATGTAGCGTTTGATTTGAATTCCAACTGTACCAGTATGCTGATGGGAATGAGTGTGGCGAGTCAGTATATGCAGGGGATGGGGATATCTCATGCGATGGTGGTGGGAAGTTTCTGTATTTCCCCCGTCGTTTTGTGGGGGGATCCGGTTACTTACGCTAATTTTGCGGATGCTGCCGCGTGCGTTGTCCTGAGTGCGGAGGAAACGGAAGAAAAGAGGGGGTTTTTGGATACCAGGGTGTATGTAAATGCGGTAACCCATCATTATGTTACTTATCCAAAATGCGGTATGTCGCAGGTACCCTTAAAAAAGGTGGAGCCTAATGAAAAGAGACTGGAATGGAAACCGTTTACTATGAGTAACCTTCCGGAAAATATGGCGGAACTGATCGGGACGGTGCTGGAGCGGAATGAGCTGACGGCAGAAGAGATCGATTACTTTATTTTCTCGCAGCTTAACGATGCGTGCAATATGGATACGCTGAAGATTTTAGGAGTTCCGGAAACAAAATATCATTTTGTGGGAGGCGAATACGGATATACGGGAAATACCTGTCCGATTCTATGCCTGAACAGGATGTGGGATCTGTACGCGAAAAAAGGAAATAAGCTTATCCTGTCTACAATGGGAGCGGGATATTCTTTGATTGTACAGTTATATGAATTTTAAAATACAAAATCAAATTATTTGGAATGGGAGATAACTATGGAAAAAAGAGAGTTGACTGCATTAGAGGTCTATATTAGTAAGGTATATGTGATGGCGCTGCTCCTGATACCGGGAACCTGTATGCTGGCAGGATTGGGATATACGATGAATAAACTGAAAGGGGTTCTGCGGACGGTAAGCTGGACTACGGTGCTTCTGTTCGATCTGTCTTGTCTGATTTATATATTGATCGGTCTGTTTTTTATTAAAACCGGAAAAAAGGACGGAGTTGTGCAGGAATCAAAATTAAAGCAAAGCAAGATTTTTTTGGTTGTGATTATGTTTACCCAGTTTAATTTTATTTCTTATAAGATGCCGTCTACGGAATTTTGGGCGTTTGCGTTTTTATTTACGATCATTACCGCACTGTTGCTGGATACAAAGATGGTAATTGCGGCTATTACGGAGATCTCGCTGTCCGTGATCATATCATGGATCGTGCAGGGGGAGGCCCTTCTTCCGGTCAGGAATGAAAATTTTCAGACGAACGTGATAAACCGCTGCGTATGTATCGCCGTATCCATGTTCTATATTTTTCTGCTTACTTATACGGTCCAGCATTTTCTTGTGGAGGCGAAGAAGGACGAAGTGGAAAGAAATAACGAGCGGGTACAGAATGTTTTAAGTAAAGTAACTTACATAGCGAACAACTTAGGAAAAGCAAGCAATGTGCTGGTAGGATCGTCGCAGACAGAGAGCGCGGCGACGCAGGAGCTTTCCGCCATCAGTGAAACCCTGTTAGCGACTAGCTGCGGAATGATGGAAAAATCCGAACAGAGTAAAGAAAATCTTACAAATCTGGAAGAAAGCAGTTATAACATGAAGGTGAAAATGGAAGATGTGGACCGTCTTTCCAAAGAACTGGTTGACATTTCCGTATCCAATGAGCAGGCCCTCAATCATCTGCTGGGAATCAGTGAAAAGGTGGAAAATTCAACCAATAAGACGAGGGAAGTAACGGATAAGTTATTGATGGAATCCGGTGAGATCGGGAAAACGCTGGATATTATCAATGATATTGTAGAGTCCATTAATCTTCTTGCCTTGAACGCTTCTATCGAAGCGGCAAGGGCAGGTGAAGCGGGACGCGGATTTGCCGTTGTTGCGCAGGAAGTCGGGCATTTGGCGGATAATACAAAAGAATCCTTACAGAGCGTAAACGATGTGGTAACGCGTGTCCAAATGGGAACTAACGACGTGTCTAAGTTTATGAATCAAAATACGGAGCAGCTTTTAAACCAGAATAAAGTAATCGCAGAAACTGCGGAAGGCATAAAGAAGATGCTGCAGCTTCTTAAAAAATCGGTAGAGGCTGTGGAGCAGGCGGACCAGATCAGAATGGAGCAGAGCAAGGTCATTCAGGAAACGGTGGAGATCAATGAAAACATAGCCGAGAGAATTCATTCCGAAAACGAAGAATTTTCCAATATTGCAAGTATGGTGCAGAGTAACAGTGAAGAAGTGCTTGCCATATCGGAACAGATAGAAAATATTAATTCCATGGTAAGGGAATTAGAGGAATTGTTGGAAGTTTAATCATTGAAAAAGTGAAACAAAAACAGCCGCTGCATAATCCGACCGTTTATCGGCCGGCGCAGGCGGCTGTTTTTATTTCTGCGGCCGGAAATCACCCGGCGGCTTTTTCACGCTGTCTATGGATTCCGGCGCCAATCAGGAACAAACCGGCAGCCACCGAAAGAATCAGTACGGCCAAACGGATATTGGCGTCCAGAGAGGAAAGACTCCAGTGAAGGAAGTCGGCGTCTAAAAGGGAAGACTTTGACCAATCCTTCAGGCTCAGGCGGACCACATCATTGACAACGGCAAAGAAAGCGCCGCATAGGATGAAGGAGATCCCTGCCTTGACCATGGGGACGAATCTGCAATAGCGGATCAGGATAAAAAGCGCCCACGGTAAAAGAGAACAAAAAGAAGTTATGGTCATGGCGACGCTCCAATAAAGGGAAGAATTTGCGTAAAGCCCGCATACGATGATGACTGCAAAAAGCCATAGGGTATCCCATATCATTACAAGCAGCCCCTTGTGGCGCGCGAGAACCTTTGGCAGAGTGATTTTGGCGATCACATAGGGCATGAAAGCCACGGAAAGCCCGAAGAAAGTCGGGACGGAGGCAAGAAGAAACCAGTTGCCGCCGGTATAAATACAAATCACCATGAACAGCAGCATCAGCGAAACCGTGAAGCTGCCCAGCGTAGCCGTGCCGATATGCTCTTTTGGAACGACAAGAGGAACAACGATCAGTGAAGCCGCCACCAGAAGAGAGGCCAGAACAATGAAAAACCAGTCCAAAGCATGGCCGATAGCCAGATTACAAATCAGGCAGACAAGGATGGGAATCGTAAAGATTCCTGCAAAGCATAGACCTATAGTATAGGTTTTTCTTCTTTCTTTTTTTAAGTGGGATTCCAAAACATGGTTCTTTTCCGATATCAGTTTTTCATCAATATCAGTATTGCCTAGTCTTTCCGCTATCGTCCTGCAGTCTGTACATTCCGTGAGATGTTCTTCTACGACGGCTTGGCTGGAAGGACTGCAGGCATGGTCCTGATACAGAGGCAGAAGATCCTGTATGATTTCGCAATTATATTTTTTTTCTGTACTCATAAATCTTATTCTCCTTTCATACTGACATTTTTTCCTGAATCTTTAGCCTTGCGCGGTGGTAGGTCACACGCGCCCAGTTTTCCGTTTTTCCGAATATCTGACCAATCTTTTGAAAAGATAATTCTCCAAATATCCGTAATTGGAATACTTCTTTATAGGGTTCGTCCATTGTGTGCAGGATCTGATGGATCCGTAAGGTTAGATCCTCGTCCTCTAAGAGCTGGGCAACGTTTGTCTCGCAAGGAAGATCGTCTGTCATTTCTCCGGTTTTTGAAGTTTTCCGTAATTCGTCGATGCAGGTATTCTTGGCAATGGCGCAGAGCCATGTAAATTCACCGGAATCGCCGCGATATTTTTTTTCGGTCTTGAAAGCTTTGAAAAATACTTCCTGTGTGATCTCTTCTGCCGAATGCGCGTTTCTGATCAGCGTCATCACATAAGAATAAATTTCCATGTAATAAGTGTTGTACAACTTATCAAAGTCCATGAACAGATTCACCTCCTCTTGACTTTCATAGATTAGACGGGGAAGATCGGAGTTTGTTACAAAATATTTTAAAAAAATAAAAATTTTTATATTTTCAGGCCGTTTTATTTAAGAGTATTATATCATTTGGCGGCCATTTGCGGATATTTTTAAAAAATATTTAAAAGTGCCGGGGAATTGTATGATATAATAAAGTATTCGGACTATAAGGGGTTACAAAGGAGAGGGTTCTTATGCGGGAAGATTTTCATTTTCTTTATCCGCCGGGATATGACCGGGGATCGGAGATTCCTATGAAGGATTTCAAATTTATTCATGCGTTACAGATCGATGAAATGATCGTGCTTGTCAAAGAAAGCTACCGGGGATTCCATGATCTTGCTTTGGAAAATTTCTTTACAACGGATACGGCTGTGCTGGATTACCGCCTTTCCATAGTGGAAGACTTAGTGGAAAATCCGGAATTATATCAGGTTTTTTGCAATTCGGTCACGATCATCCATAATATTTATGATCTGCGCCGCGCCATCAGCAGCGATTTCTCGGTAGAATCGGCATTGAGTTCTATCCGATATCTGGAAATGTATCAGGAAATCGTGGAATTATTTGCGGAAGGGCTGAAGGGGCTTACACTGCATTCCGAGGGCATGAAGTTGTTTCGGGAGCAGATCTTGTCTATCACGGAAAGCGATGAATATCAAAATCTGCATACGGAACTTTCTAAAATGGAAACACGGTTTGGAAATATCAAAAGCGTCATGGTCGGCATCAATCTGGATGAGACTCTCCGTGCAAAAGAAGCGGGGGTCATATCTATAGAGAACAGGTATTTTCATGAAGGAAGTATTATGGATAAGCTGCTGAAAAAAGACCCAAAGGATTCGTTTTCACTGATCTCGCCGCTATATCCGCTTTCGAAAGGGCTTCATGGAGAAGAATTAAAAGCGCTCAATTATTCGCTAAGGGCGTCGCTGAACACGATCTATATGAAATCTATCCGTAGCTTTGAACCGTTGATCCAAAAGTATTATAGTGTGAATACCTCTTTATTTGTGGCGCTGTTGGATGATATCCGTTTTTTAACGGCAGGAGTGGGCTTCATTTTATCTATGAAGGACAAGGGATTTTCTATGTGCCGCCCGGAAACGGCGGCGGTTGGTGAGAAAAGGTGCGATTTGGAGCAGGTGTATAATCCCGTGCTGGCAAGGCGCGCCATTGAGGATACGATCGTATCCAACTCCTTTTCTTTTGACGAAAACGGAAGATTTTATCTGGTGACCGGACCGAATCATGGGGGAAAGTCTATTTTTGCCTATTCGGTAGGGATGGCGCAGGCCTTGTTTCAGCTTGGCCTATTTGTTCCGGCAAAGAGGGCGGTGATCAGTCCGGTTTCCGGTATCTACACTCATTTTCCATCCTCGGATGAGAACAATTACGGAAAGGGAAGGCTGGAGAGCGAGTGCGCCCGCCTGAGCGATATTATGAAGGAGCTGACGGATACGGATATGCTGCTCATGGACGAGTCTTTTTCCAGTACCAGCGGTCTGGAGGCGGGATATATTGCATCCGAGGTACTGACGGGGATCGGCATCATAGGCTGCGGGGGAATTTTTGTTACCCATATCCATGATCTGCCTCAGCAGACAAAGGAATATAATGCCCATCCGCAAAACAAAGGAAAGATAGACAATCTGGTGGCGCTTATGGAAAGTAAAGAGGACGGGACGAGAAGCTATAAGATAGCCCGTACCGTACCGGACGGGCTTAGTTATGCCAAAGATATCGCATCCCGCTACGGGCTTGACCTGGAAGGGATTTTGAAAGGAAGAGAAGGTATATCGTAAACAGGTCCTCCTGTTACGATATACCTTCTTATTTCTGTCGTTACGTTTCATGATGCATTTTCCTGTTAAGTTTCGGATGGGATAACGCCGTATTGGGCGTCGCGGATGGCTTTATTGATTGCCCCCAATAATTCCGGCGTATCGATCGGTTTGCCTAAATGCGCATTCATGCCGCATCTTTTTGACATCTGCCGGTCTTCTTCAAAATTATTGGCTGATAAGGCAATGATCGGAATATTTGCCAATACCGGGTCTTCGATCTTACGAATGGCTTTTGCCGCGTTATATCCGTTCATGACGGGCATTTGAATATCCATGAGGATCAGGGAATAATATCCGTGTTCCGAATTTCTTACTTTGTCCACTGCGATACTGCCGTCTACAGCGCTGTCTACCAAAAATCCGGCGTCTTCCAACAAAGCGGCTTCGATCTCCAAATTGATCTCCGTATCCTCTACAATAAGGATCCGATGAGGAGAAGCGGAAGAAGCGGCGCAGACGCCGGCTTCAGAAGAAATCGTTGCCGGACTATGTATCGGAAAGGAGAGGGTGATGGTAAAACAGCTTCCTTTTCCCACTTCGCTTTCCACTTCGATCGTTCCTCCCATCATATCAATCGTGTTCTTAACGATCGTCAGACCCAACCCTGTTCCGTGTACGCCGCTCAGCGTGGTATTTTTCTCCCGTTCGAAAGGTTCGAACAGACGCTGCATAAATTTGGGGCTGATTCCTACGCCGTTGTCTTTGACGATAAACTGATATTTTACATAATCGTTTTCGGGGATACCCAGCTCCGTAACGATAATCTTCACTTTACCGCCTGTATTGGTGTATTTTACGGCGTTATTCGTAAGACGCAGCAAGGTATGGGTCAATTTCTCGGCATCACTGTAGACCATATAATGTTTCAGGCCAGAAACATCCAGCGAGAGAGTAATGTCCTTTCCTAATGATTTTGGAAGCATAGTGTTTTGCACTTCATGCACGATGTCGACCAAATTGCATACTTCTTTTTTTATATGTATTTTTCCGGATTCCATTCTTGACAGTTCCAGTACCGCATTGATCAGCATAAGGAGCTGCTTGCTGGAGGATTCGATCCTGCTTAAGTAGCCCATTGCTTTTTCCGTGTCGTCTATATGTTTTTTGGCAAGAGCAGACAGCCCTACGATAGCGGTCATAGGAGTCCGGATATCATGTGACATATTGGAGAGAAAAGTATTTCTTGCAATATTTGCGGATTTTGCCTGTGTCAAAGCGTCTTCCAGCACTTCTTTCTGCTCCATTTTTTGTATGATTTCCGCGTCGATGCTCCGGTATCCCATGACAATCTGTGAAATATGTTCGTCACTGCCCACATTTACAATATGAAGATCCAAATATCCGGTGTCGCTGCCATGGGTAATGCGGTAATTGACATGAAAATTACGTCCGGCAGACAACTTTGCGCGTATATAATCGGGGTTGGTAGCGTTTAAAACAATGTAACGGTCGTCGGGATGCACCCATTTCTGGATGTAGTCCGCATCAAAGCCTGCAAACCTATAAGGAGGATTGATATCCTCAAAGAGATAGGCCATCCGATAACTCAAACGGTAAGGCTGGATGATATTTTTATCCAGATTTACATAATATATAGAATCATAATCAATGCCTAATCCTTCTATGACTTTAAGGCGTTGGAGATGGGTTTTGTTGATCTCCTCAAATTCTTTGCCGTAATCATCGATCAGGTCATGCAGTTGCTGTTCTTTCTGGAGCGTCCGGTTGAGCATGTCTTCCCGTTCTTTGTCCTGAAGATTCTTGCGTTCCGTTGCATCAGATACGAATACATAAAAAATATCGCCTGCCGACTTACTGTGTATGAAGTGTCCGTAATCCTCCAGCCACAGTATATTGCCGCCTTTTTGAATGATACGGTATTCTACATAGTCGAGATCGTAGCAGCTTTGCTCTATCTGCTCTTCGATGCTTTTTTCTACTCTGTCCAAATCTTCGGGATGAACCATTCCCTTAAAGGAATTTCCTGTCAGTTCTTTGAACTCCGCCATGGTATCGCAATTATAAAGATGCAGTATGGAGGCGTTCGCATAAAGAAGTTCAGCCGTTTCATCGGCCCGGTAAATAAAGAAACCTCCGGGCATCTGGTCCGTAAATTTTTTTATATGATAAGCGGTCTGCACGTTCTGCATCCTGAAATCAGGTGTCAGACTTTCCGACGGATATTTTTGCGCTAACAGGGTAATGTCTGCTTCCTCTTTTTCGGAGAGGTTCAAGGTAGATAATATAGATTCGATTAAGCCATGATCAATATAAGTTTGCTCATTCAAGACAGTCTCCCCCTTAAGTGGTTGTACCTATACGATTATATAATAACACTTTCAAAATCATCTGTCATTATTTTAGTTTGAAATTTTACGGCAAGTATACTATGATAAAAATACCGTGCGGTACCGTGCCTGCGGGCTGCCGGTAAAACCAAATGTTAAGGAGGAAATAAGAAGATGCCGTTTATTGATTCTAAGATTACTGTTCCTGTTACGCCGGAGAAGAGAGAAGCTTTAAAAACAGAGTTGGGAAAAGCCATATCTACTTTAAATAAACCGGAAAGTTACCTTATGATCGGGTTTGAAGACAATTACGATCTGTATATGGGAGGAAAAAAGCTTGAAAAGGGAGCTTTTGTAGAAGTGAAGCTGTTCGGGAACGCTTCGTCAGGAGCGTATGAAAAGATGACGGAACAGATCTGCAGCATTTACGAAAAGGAATTGGGGATACCGGGGAACGGTATTTATATTACTTATTCGGGTATTACGGACTGGGGATATGACGGAAGAAATTTTTAGTATAAAAAGATTCATTTTTTATTAAAAACCGAAATATATTTTAATAATATTAATCATATATTCGGAGTTTCCATGAAACAATCTTTTCAGAAAGTATCCTTTCGGAATACGAAACTTTTTCCCCAGTCTATCAAAAAACCGACGGCAGTACTGCTGATCCTTGCAGCCTCTTTTTTGTTCGGAAGAGGCGTGGCATATGTAAATTATAAAACGGGTTCGCCATATATGCAGGCCATGAGCGGAGCGGTATTGTCTTCGGAAAACTGGGGGCTTGGCTTCGGGCAGGAAGGAAGCGCGCCTACCGGTAATGTATCGGCGGAGGAATTAAAGAAATACGACGCTTATTATGTGGGGGACGGAAACGAAAAGGTAATCTACCTTACTTTTGACGCGGGATATGAGAACGGGAATACGGAGGCGATTCTGGATGCCTTAAAAAAGCATAATGTATCGGCAACCTTTTTTGTGGTGGGACATTATCTGGAATCGGCGCCGGAACTTGTAAAACGTATGGTAAAGGAAGGACATACGGTTGGAAACCATACCTATCATCATTTGGATATGTCTTCTATTTCGAGCAAAGAGTCGTTCCGGAAAGAGATGGACGACGTATCCGGGCTGTTTGAGGAGATAACGGGGACGAAACTATCCATGTATTACCGGCCTCCGCAGGGGAAATACAGTACGGAGAATCTGAAAATGGCGCAGGAGTTTGGCTATCACACCTTTTTTTGGAGTCTGGCTTATGTAGACTGGTATCAGGATAAGCAGCCGACGAAGGAAGAGGCGTTTCATAAGCTGATTGGAAGGATCCATCCCGGCGCTATTGTGCTGTTACATAGTACGTCAAAAACAAATGCGGAAATATTGGATGAACTTCTGACGAAGTGGGAAGAACTGGGCTATAGTTTTAAGACCTTGGCAGATTTAACGGGAGAAAGCAGCTCCTGATTATAAGACCGTTGCCGGGACGGGACGGATGGTAATGAAAAGGCGGGCCAAAACGCATAAAAAAGCGGGCCTGCTTTTTTTCTTTGGCGCAATGTGCTAAAATATAAAAAAGTGCAGAGTTGGGGTGGTCACAGTGTTAATATTAAAAACGAACGCAGAATTAAAAAAAGTTTTTGCAAGACTGATAAAAACGGTCAATGCACCGGTCGCATGGACGGATCATTTTGTGATCGCAAATAACAATCTGATTCTTTTAGGGACCGGCCGGTCATTGATCTTTAGTTTTGACAATAAAAAAGTATATACCAACCTTATGGATGTTTCCACGGAAAAAAAGCGGATAGAGCGGATTCCGAATCAGGAGCTGATCAACAACATCCTGAACATGACCTTATACGCTTTTGGCAAATGGGGGGCTATAGGCGGATTGAAAGTAGAAAAAGATTACGCGGCTTTAAACGAGCTGTTTTCCAATGTATTCCGTCCGCTCCGGATAGAAGCGCAGCTTAGGAGTGAAGGGATGCGTTTTTACAAAAACGGAATGCAGATCACATTTGAGGACGCGGTAGCTGCAGCGATGAAGCTTTTAAAAGAAGAAGGAAAAGGGGAAACGGAAGAAGCGCAAGGAGCGTCCGGGCCGGAGGAGCCGGACAGGGAACGGGAGGACGGTTTCTGGCAGGCGGACGATGAGGAAGACGAGGAACGAAAAGCGGGATATGTTGAGGACGACGAGTATGAGATCGGACTGTGGCATAAGATGATCTGGAAAAAAGAAGCCTGCACATTCGAAAAACATCCGCAGAGTGAAAAAGATGCGGTAAAATCCCGGATCGGCAATAATTTTTATATGACCGAATATCAATGTCCGAAATGCAAGGAAAAGCTGTACATGGGAGTGTATCCGACGGACCGGGAAATACTGATCGAAACCGAAGAAGCGAGAGTGTATATGGCGAGGACATATGCGTGCAATACCTGCAATATCTTTTATACCCCCAGACCGGAAAAGCTTTTGCAGGAAGGGGACGTATACAGTCTAAAATTTGACGAGGACCGGGTCGCCTATGAGGATTATCTGGAAGTATTGGGAAATAAGGCGGAGAGGACGACCAATTATAAATTGAACGAGTATGAGTCGGACAGGCTGAACGGAAAAAAGAAGGACAATACGGAAGAAAGCGGCACGGCAGCCGGTTCGGAAACGGAAGAAACGGGTATTGCAGAGGAAAACGGCGGGGACGGCAGGAAGAAAGGAAAAGCAGGGATCTTTGCCCGCGGAAGGCTTGGAAATACAGGACGGCAGGAATCCCAAAGAAAAGGAAAAGCAAAGAATCCAACGGAAACAATGGGGCGGCCGGAGGCAGAAGAACGGTCGGAAATGGAAAGCCGGAGAGGCGCGGAAGAAGGAACGGAAATAAAAGGATGGCTGAAGCCGGATAGAAGGTTGGAAACGGAAAGCCGGACGGCAGAAGAACAGGAGGAGAGAAAAGAACCGTATCAACATTACATGGGGCAAAACGGGCCGGTCCCGGAGCAGGAAAATCCGGAGAGGACAGGCGCAGCGCAGACCCGGCAGGAGACATGGGGCCGCGGCAATGAGCAGGGAGCGCGTAAAAAAGAGCTTTCTGCAGAAATGAAGAAGAATAAGGCGCGCCTTATGGAGAAGACGACGGAGGAGTTAAAAGTTATCCTGACAGGACTGGAAAATAAAGCCGAAAGCGTGATAGCAGAGCGGGGGAAAGACGGACTGGCAGGAAGGGAATACATAGAGGTAGTACAGGAGGCGCTGAAGGAAAAGCTGACGGCAAAATATGACGCCCGAGTGGAAACGTTGGGAAACTTTTCCCTAAGGCAGCTTACCGAACTGAAGAAGCAGATCGGACAGGAAAGCTGCCTTTCCGAGGAGGAAAAAGAACGATATATCAAAAAGGTAGACCGCCGTCTTTATCAGCTTGAAGAAAAATCCGTAGAACAGAAGTTAGAACTGAGTAAAAATAAGAGCTATGCCCAAATTGAACAATTGATAGAAGAAATCGAAAAGGGAGTGGAATCGGAGGAGCTAAAGCAGGAAACGATCAGGAAATTAAAACAGATCAGGGTGGACCGGGCAGAAAGGGAGGCGGAGCATTTGATCGTGCATATGCCGCTGCACTTGGACAGGAAGCAGCTCGCTGCCTATCTGGAGCAGCTTGACAGATATAAAGAAGTGGATCTTACGCCTTATCGTAAACGAATCGAACAGAGAAAAGATATGGCGGAGAAAGAGGAGATCAGCGGGATCGTAAAACGGGGCGGTAAAAAAGACAGGAGCGCCCTTTGGGAACTATACGGACAGTTGGAAAAGGAAGATTATAAGGCGGAAAATAAAGCCCCCTTTTTGGAAAAAATTTATGAAAAGATCCGTAAAATGGATGAAGACGAGATAGAAAGGATCTGCCCCGACATTGCTTCTCTTTCCTTTGCAGAGGGGCTGGAGGCATATGAAAAGATCGAACAGGGAATGTTTTTACCGGAATTAAAAACGAATACGCTGGAAATGATCGAACGCAGGCTGACAAAATTAAAGACAGACGAGGGCGTTCAGCTTATGCGGAAACTGAAACATGATATGGAAGAAAAGATGCCGGGTTTTGCGCATTTTTATTTCTATGACGCGAGGGAAGAAAGAAGAAGGAGCGAAAGGGAAGAGAGCGGCAGGAGCAGTGAGAACGGCGAAACCGGGGAAAAAGAACATGCAGCCATGATGCGGGCGGTATCAGGCTATGCCTCTTCAAGGAGTCAGTATGAGTATCCGATCGTCGTATGCGATACAAGCCGGGCGTCAAACGGAAAAGAAGGGTTTGTGCTGACTCCCGACCACATTTTTTACCACGCATTTTTAAATTCCGGCGTTATGGACATTACAGATATTGAAACGGTGGAGACAGGTAAGGGACTTTTGACCAAAGGGATCTATTTACGATCTTTTTCCGGAAAAAAGGAAAAACTCCCAAACAGTGTGCGGGCGGAAGACTGGGAAACTTTTGCAGAGATCTTAAACGATTTTGTGACTTATCTTCAGGAAAAACCGGAATCAAGAAATATCAACTATATGGCAAAGGAAAAGCATGATGTAAAATGCTGTTACCGCTGCGGCTTCGTTTATAAGGAAGGAAATATTTGTCCAAGATGCGGCAGCAAAATGAATAAATGACGTTATATTTTACAACCTGTCCTCATATCTTGTCATAGAACAAGGTGAAAGGCATGGTTAAACGGCATATGGAAACAGGAAGGGAATGGAACTATGGATCTACGGAGAAGAAACAGGAAAGGCCGGGGATCGGGAGCAATTATACACGGGGGAAAAACGTATTAAAGGAGGAAGAAAAGAAGTCGGTGCTCGCAAGCTTCGGAGAGCAGCTTAACGATCCGCTGATCTATATTCTGTTTGCGGCGGCCGGCGTATCCCTCCTTTTAAAGGAAATAAGCGATATGGTCATCATCCTCACGGTCATTGTAGTCAATTCTATTATTGGCGTGATACAGGAGGGAAAAGCGGAGCGGGCTTTGGAGGCATTGAAGGAGATGACCAGCTTAAAGGCGCTGGTCAGGCAAAACGGCGTCATTACGGAAATAGAAGCGGCGGATCTGATCCCGGGGGATGTAGTCTGTTTAGAAGCGGGAAGGCAGGTTCCGGCGGATCTGGAGCTGACAGAGGCAGTCAATTTAAAGATTGAGGAATCCGCGCTGACGGGGGAATCGGTTCCTGTCAGCAAAGATGTACGAAAAGAAAAGAAAGCTTATATGTCCACGAACGTAACCTACGGCAGGGGAGAAGGCGTCGTTACGGCGATCGGTATGGAAACCGAGATAGGTAAGATCGCGGGAATGCTGCAAGGCACAAAGGAAGAGGCGACGCCGCTGCAAAAGAGGCTGGCGGATCTTGGGAAGTTACTGAGCGGCGTTTCCGTGTTTTTATGCGTTCTTTTATTTTTGATCGCGGTGCTGCAGAAACGGGATGTAATGGAAATGCTTATTACGGCGATTTCCCTTGCGGTGGCGGCCGTACCGGAAGGCCTGCCCGCTATCGTGACCATGGTGCTTGCACTCAGCGTTTCGCGGATGGTAAAGGTAAATACCATCGTGAAAAGGCTGCCCAGCGTAGAAACGTTAGGGTGTGTCAGCGTGGTATGCTCCGATAAGACGGGAACGCTGACACAGAACAGGATGAAAGTGAGCCGGTGTTATACCGGCGGCAGGGTGTGCAGCGAAAAGGATCTGGACAGGGAAAGAGACAGACATTTTCTGCAGGGTTTTAGTCTTTGCAATGACGGAGAGATAGCCGGGAACGAACGGATCGGGGATCCTACGGAACTGGCGCTTTTAGATATGGCGCTTTTCTACGGCATGAGCAGGCATACGTTGGAAAAACAGTATCCCCGTATCGATGAGATGGCGTTCGACTCGGAAAGAAAGCGTATGACCACGTTCCATAAAGGCAGGGAAGGATTGGTTTCTTATACGAAGGGATCTCCCGAAGAGGTGCTGCAAAACTGCAGGTATCTGCTGTCCGGCGGTAAACGGGTATCCATGAACGCAGCATATAGAAAACAGATCGATAACGTTTTGTCCGAGTTTGCAGGGGATGCGCTGCGGGTGCTGGTGCTGGCAATGCGGACGGACGCTGCAAAAATCAGTGAGGAAAATCTGACCTTTGTAGGGATCGTAGGTATGGCGGATCCGGTACGGCCGGAGGCGGCGGGCGCCGTAGAAGAATTTTATCAGGCAGGGGTAAAGACCATTATGATCACGGGAGACCGGATCGATACCGCATTCGCCATTGCCAAAGAACTGGGGATTGCAAAAAAGATGGAAGAATGTCTTTCAGGAGAAGAACTGCAGAACATGAAGGAGGACGAATTTAGGAAAAGATTGTCCGAACTTAGGGTATTCGCCCATGTATCGCCGGAACATAAGGTGCGTATCGTAAAGGCATTTAAGGCGGCGGGCGAGATCGTGGCGATGACGGGAGACGGCGTGAACGACGCGCCTTCCCTGAAAATGGCGGACGTGGGGATCGCTATGGGAATGGGCGGAACGGACGTAGCCAAAAACGCAGCGGATATTGTCCTTACGGACGATAATTTTGCCACAATCACCAAAGCCATTGCACAGGGAAGGTGTATCTATGAGAACATAAAAAAATCGGTGCTCTTTTTGTTATCCTCCAATTTTGGAGAGATCATCACGATGCTTGCCGCTATTTTGGCGGGGCTTGCGTCTCCTCTGAAACCGGCGCATATTTTGTGGATCAACCTGATCACGGATTCGCTGCCTGCGCTGGCGCTGGGAGTGGATATGAATGAAAACAGGCATTTTATGAGACGCCCGCCCAGATCAAAAAAAGAAAGCCTGTTTGCAGGCGGAGGGCTTAGCTGTACGCTGTTTTACGGCTGTCTGATCGCTCTGATCAGTACGACGGCGTTTCTGCAGATCCCAATCATTACGCTTCGTGCGGACGGCGGGCAGGTCACCTTGGAAGGGATCAGAAATCTTTTGGCCCGGCCGGAAATCTTAAGCCGCTGCCAGACTTATGCCTTTACGGTGCTTGGGATCTCCCAACTGTTCCATGCCATCGGAATGCGGGATGTGGAAAAATCGGTCTTTCGTATGAAGCACTTAGAAAATAAGCTGATGACAGCCGCGTTTGTGATCGGAATCCTGCTGCAGCTTTTGGTGACGGAGATTCCCTATTTTATCAAAATGTTCGGCACTTGCTCTCTTTCGCTTTACGAGTGGATCTCGCTGATTATTCTTGCTGCAATGCCTCTGCTTGCGCATGAGATCCTGCTGTTTTCTCCGCAGAAGTTTTCAAAAAAATTTCATGAAAGCGAGAGCTATTAAGATCAGTCCGCCTAAACGGCAGAAATTGCCGTTTAGGCGGGCTGAAAGTATTTTACCGAGAAAGCATCCTGAAAGGATGGCTAAAATGCCCGTCAGCAGAGCGGCGCCAAGAGTAAGAAAAATATAAGACAGATTCTGCGCCGGAGCGATGCCTGCGCCGATACCCGCGGCAAGACTGTCTAAAGAAAGGGCGAGCCCCAGATAAAAAGCTTCGGATGCGGAAAGCAGGTTGTCATGATTTTTATCTCCGTCCTGCGTCTGGGCGTCGGAAGGGGATTCAAACAGTTTGACAAGCCCCAACACAAACAGGATGAGAAAACTGAGCTGTGCGGTCAGTCCGGCGGGGATCAGGGAAGACAAAAAAGCGCCCGCAAGCAGAGAAGCGGATAAAAACAAAACGGAAACGGCATTCAATATAACGACCGATAATACGGGTATTTTAATGCGGCGGCAGCCGTAGGCGAAACTTGCCGTAAAGGCGTCTACGGAGATGGCGGCAGAAAGGAATAAGATTTCAATGATCATATCTTTCATAAAATAAAAAAGGTATCCTTTTATTTTTATCATATTCCCAAAAAACCGACAAGGTTACAAAATGCGTACCAAAATCGACAAGAATTGCGGAATTGATAAATTGAGAAATTTTGGATATAATAAGTCCGATAAGAAGACAGAGCGATTCCGCCAAGGCGGATCGGGTCCGTAACTGCGGACAGATAGGAGGAACGATGAAAAAAAGAACATTATTTATTTTAGCGGCGGCGATGGCATTGATGCTTTCAGGATGCGGCAATAAACAGGAAACGACGGAGGAGAGCAAAGAAAGCGCGGCAGGAGGAGAGTCCGCATACGCGGAGGCGGTTGACATATTGAACGAAGTGGTAAAACAATACGGCGAGGACGAGCTGTTTGCCATGTATGGAGGAAATCAGGAAAACGCGGTTATGGATGCGCCGGGAAAATTTGACGTGAGCAAAACGGAAGAACTGAAAATGACGTTAGGGCTGCCGGAAGAGCAGGCCGGAAATATTGACGATGCGGCGTCCATGGTGCATATGATGAACGGTAATATCTTTACCGGCGCGGTATATCATTTAAAAGAGGGTACGGATCTTACCGCTTTTTCGGATGCGGTAAAAGAAAATATCCTTGCTACGCAATGGATGTGCGGACAGCCGGATACGCTGACCATCATAGATGTGGACGGACAATATGTGATTTCTGCTTACGGCGAGGCGGAGATCATGGAGATATTCAAAAATCATGCGTTATCCGCGCTTGACGGTTCGCAGGTGATTACGGAGACGCCCATCGCCTGATGCTGTTTTCCAGTATTTCATTTTTATATTATTTTCTGCCGCTGACCCTTTTTTTCTATTTTGCGGTACCAGGCAAGCTGAAAAATACGGTGCTGCTTCTTTGCAGTATTGTATTTTATGCCTGGGGAGAGCCGAAATATATTTTCCTGATGGGCATTTCTATTCTTCTGGGTTATGGTTTCGGCCTGCTTGTGGAAAAATACAGGGAGAGTCTGCTTGGACGGAGTTTTTGCGCCGTATCCGTCTGCATCAGCCTTTCTTTTTTGGTCTGCTTTAAATATACCGATTTTTTTATAGAAAATTTTAATGCGGTAACAGGGCTTTCGGTACCGCTTTTGCGTATTGCCCTGCCTATCGGTATCAGTTTTTATACGTTTCAGATTGTAAGTTATACGGTGGATGTGTACAGGGGAGAGGCGGCGCAAAAGAATGTGATCCGTCTGGCGGCGTACATCGCCATGTTTCCCCAATTGATCGCCGGCCCTATCGTAAGGTATGCGGATATTGCTTCGCAGCTTGAGCGCAGGGAGCATTCTTTTGAGCTGGCGGCGGAAGGCATCCGCCGTTTTGTGACCGGGCTGGCAAAGAAGATACTGATCGCGAATCAGCTAGGGGAACTGTGTAACGTATTTCGGGCTTCGCAGGAAAAATCAGTGTTATTTTACTGGCTTTATGCGTTCGCTTTCGGTCTGCACGTTTATTTTGACTTTTCGGGCTACAGCGATATGGCGATCGGTCTGGGCAGAATTTTCGGATTCCGGTTTTTGGAAAATTTCAATTATCCGTATATCTCGGCAAGTATCACGGAATTTTGGAGACGATGGCATATTTCGCTTGGATCATGGTTCAGGGATTATGTCTATATTCCTTTGGGCGGGAACAGAGTAGGAAAGGGACGCCAGATCCTTCATATTTTAGTCGTATGGATGCTGACCGGATTTTGGCATGGAGCGGCGTGGAATTTCATGATATGGGGATTGTTTTTTGCGGTTCTTTTGACAATAGAAAAATTGTGGCTGCTTGAAAGACTGCGAAAAAGCCGGGTATTATCCCATTTTTATACTTTGTTTTTCGTATTGGTCAGTTTTGTTATCTTTAATGCGGAAACTTTGGGACAGGCGGTATCCGATATTGGAGGGCTTTTCGGCGCGGGCGGCATTCCGCTTGTTTCGGCGCAGGCTTTGTATTGCTTCAGGAGCTTTGCCGTGATTCTGGCTGTGGGAATGATCGGGGCGACGCCGGCGGTCCGTATCATAGCCGAAAGGATAATGAAGAAATCCATGGGGGAGAAAATCCTGCATATTGCGGAGCCGGTGGTATGGATCCTGCTGCTGCTTGTTATGACGGCTTATCTTGTGGACGGTTCTTTTAATCCTTTTTTATATTTCAGATTTTAGCTTTCAGATTTTAAAAATTTCTTGAAGTTGGCGTTAATATAATGCAAAGCACGGTTTGCCGATAAGTTTTTTTGGTTTAAGAGCGAAAAAAGGAGAGGTCATGAATTTAAAAAAGAAGAATATGGTGGTATGCATTTTATTTGCCGTTTTGCTTTTCGGCGGCTTTTTCTTATGTCTGTTCCTGCCTAAGCCTGCCTATTCAAAGAGCGAACGGAGGGGACTTATGGCTATGCCCAGGCTGACGGCAGAAAATGTATGGAGCGGCCGTTTTATGGCGGATTTTGAAAGTTATGCTGCGGACGCTTTCCCGTTTCGCGATTCCTTTCGGAGTCTGAAAGCCCTGACGGCGGGCGGGATTTTTTTCAGACAGGATAATAACGGACTTTATGTGCGGGACGATTTTATTTCGACGGTGGAATACCCTTTGAACGAAGAGTCGCTGGATTATGCGGCAGAAAGGTTCCGGTTTATCTGCGAAAAATATTTGACGGATCAAAATAAAGTATTTTTATCTGTTATACCGGATAAAAACTGTTTTTTAGCAGAGGAAAGCGGGCATCTTTCTTTGGACTATGAAGATTTTGAAAAGAAGATGGCAGAAAAAGCGGATTTTGCGGAGTATATTTCCGTATCGGATCTGTTGGAAAAGGAAGATTATTATAGGACGGACACGCACTGGCGGCAGGAGCGGATCGGGGATGTGGCGGACAGACTGGCGCAGGCGATGGGAACGCGGCTTACGGAGGAGTATGAGCTTCACACGCTTACGGAAGAATTTTACGGCGTGTATCATGGTCAGGCCGCGCTGCCTTTAGCTCCGGACAGTCTGCAGTATATGACGGGAGAAGGGATCGACAGTTGTACCGTATACGACTGGCAGAACGGAAGGGAGATCCCGGTTTATGATGTGTCGCAGGCCGGGGGACGGGATCCTTACGAAATGTTTCTGTCAGGTTCTTTATCGCTTCTTACGATAGAGAACCCGGAGGCTTTTACAGATAAGAAACTGGTGCTGTTCAGAGATTCTTTCGGCTCGAGTATTGCGCCTCTTTTGATCAGCGGGTATGCAAAGATCACGCTGGCCGATATCCGGTATATCCGGCCGGAACATTTGGGACAGTTTGTGGACTTTTCGGATTGCGACGTATTGTTTTTATATAGTACGCTTGTGCTGAACCACAGCGAAACCATAAAGTGAGGAAATACAAAGAAGTAACATTTCTATAGGGCGGACGCCCGACATGAATGGCATGGCTGAACTGTTATGTATGGAAAATGCAGTAGGAAAATGCAGTATAGGAAAAATATAGCGATAATATAGGCTTTATGTTAGAATATAGGAAAAGCGGCACAAATAAATTAGGAAAGAGTGCAGAAAAGGGAGGTATCTTTTATTATGGGAGAAATCACAAATGAGGCGGCAGCACAAAGTATGGACGAGGTATCGCAGCCGGAGGAAACGATGGCGGACTATGCCGCAGAATTAGAGGCGTCTTTTCGGAAAATAAAAGAAGGGGATATCCTTACGGGAACGGTCATTTCGGTAGACGAGGAAGAGGTGATCGTGGATTTGAGGTATTATACGCAGGGAGTCTTAAAGGCGGAGGATTTCAGCAATGATCCGGATTTTTCCGTGCTGGAACAGGTGAGAACCGGCGATGTGATAGAGGCGGCGGTTGTAAGCATGGACGACGGGAACGGAAATATCCGTCTGTCCAAAAAAGAGGCCAACGAAGTACTGGGCTGGGAAAAACTGCAGTCTTATCTGGAAGAAGGAACGGATCTTACCGTAAAAGTAAAAGAGGCGGTAAGAGGCGGGGTGACCGCCTATGTGGAAGGAATCAGGGGATTTATTCCGGCCTCCCAGCTTGCGCTTACTTATGTGGAAGAGGACGCTCTTACTTCTTATCAGGGAAAGACGTTAAAGGCACGGGTCATTACGGTAGATAAGGAAAGGGAAAAACTGGTGCTTTCCGCTAAAGTGATCGAAAAAGAAGCGGCGGAGGAGGAACAGAACCACAAAATAGCCATGATCGTTCCGGGCAGCGTTTTGGAAGGGACGGTGGAAAACCTTACCAACTATGGAGCTTTTGTCGCACTGAAGGATGGGCTTTCCGGCTTGGTGCATATTTCCGAGATCTGCACGAAAAGGATAAGAAAGCCTTCGGAAGTGCTGTCAGTAGGGGAAAAGGTACGGGTAAAGGTTTTAAATACAAGGGATCATAAGATCAGTCTGAGTATCAAAGCGGTGCAGGAGGAAATGGCTGCCGACGAGATCGACGATGCGGAAGGTTTTGAGTACAGTTCGGGAGAAGAAGCGACTACGACGCTGGGAGATCTGTTTGCGAAGCTGAAATTTTAATATACGGATACGTTCTTACGGGAAACATCAGGAAAGGGAGATGCAGGTATGGCTCTTGACAAAGCGGAAGAAAAGGAAAAGCAGGAGAATCTGGAACGGCTTGCGGCGCAGGTACTTACTCTTGCAAGGGACAGCATCGTTGTCAATATGCGTTTTATGGACGTGGCTTTGGCAGGGCTTACGCCTGTTTCCAAACAACGGATCGGATGTGTGTACTGCGACGGCGCCCATCTTTATTATGATCCGGTGGTAATTTTAAAGAAGTATCAGGAAGAGCCTCAGTCCATTGTGCATATGTATCTGCATATTCTGTTTCATTGTATTTTTTACCACGGTTTCCAATATGGTAAGACAGAGAAAGCATATTGGGATCTTTCAGCAGATCTGGCGGCGGAGGCCACGGTGTTGGAAATGGGGCTGCATGCGTCGGCGATGAAGGCGGACCGGGAGAGACGGGAGAAACTGCGGATTCTGAAAAAGAATGCGGGCGGGCTGACGGCGGAAAGGCTGTACCGGTATTTCAGGGCAAATCCGCTAAGCGAAGAAGGACTAAAGGAGTGGAGCGTTCTTTTCCGGATAGACGAGCATAGTTATTGGGCGCCGAAAGAAGAGCTTACGGTAACGGGCGAGCAATGGAAACGGATCAGCGAAAGGATCAAGACCGATTTAAAAAGCTTTTCTAAAGATAAAAGTAATTCGGAAAGTTTAAAAAAGAATCTGGAAGAGGCCACAAAGGAAAAATATGATTACGGCGCGATTCTGCGGCGGTTTCAGGTAATGGGGGAAGAACCCTGCTTAAACGAAGAGGAATTTGATTATATTTATTATACCTACGGTCTTGCCAGATACGGAAATATGCCCCTCATAGAACCGTTAGAATATAAAGAGTTAAAAAAAGTGAGAGAGTTCGTCATTGTACTCGACACTTCCGCGTCCTGTAAGGGCGAAACGGTGCAGGCATTTTTGCGGAAAACCTATTCCATTTTGAAAGAAGAGGAAAATTTTTTCCATAAGATCAACGTGCATATTTTACAGTGCGACAATGAGGTGCGCAGCGATACGAAAATCACCTGCGACGCGGATTTTGAGGAATTTCTGAAGCATGGAAGGTTGAAAGGCTTTGGGGGAACGGATTTTCGGCCGGCCTTTTCTTATGTGGATAAAATGGTGCAGGAAGGCGAGTTTGAGAATCTCAAAGGACTGATCTATTTTACGGACGGGCTGGGGATTTATCCCGGGAGGATGCCGGAGTACCATACCATATTTGCCTTTTTGGAGAATGATTTAGAGGAGCAGACGCAGCCTCAGGTTCCGCCGTGGGCGATCAAGGTGGTACTGGAGACGGAAAAGCTTTGAATAAGCCGGCTTTTCTCAAGTGGTGCGACGGGAAACATAAAGGCCGCTTTAGGGCGGGAGGAAATATAAAGGCCGGTTTAGCTTTAGCGGGCAGATAGGAGCAAGGATGAATATTAAGCAGGCGAAAGAGTATATCAAAGATTCTGTTTTTTTATATTTAAAGAAAGACGGGTTCGGGGAGTACCGGATTCCGGTAGTACGTCAGCGGCCGATCTTTCTGTTAGGAGCGCCCGGCATCGGAAAGACGGCGGTCATGGAACAGATTGCGCAGGAGATGGGGATCGCGTTAGTATCCTATTCTATGACGCATCATACAAGGCAGTCGGCGTTAGGGCTTCCTTTTATCCGTCACAAAGAGTATGGGACGGAAGAATTTGATATTTCAGAATATACCATGAGCGAGATTATAGCGTCCGTTTATGAAACGATAGAAGAAAGCGGCATTAAAGAAGGAATCTTGTTTTTGGACGAGATCAATTGCGTTTCCGAGACGCTTTCCCCTTCTATGCTTCAATTTCTGCAGTATAAGGTATTCGGAAGACATACGGTACCGGAAGGCTGGGTGATCGTAACGGCGGGGAATCCGCCGGAGTATAATAAATCCGTGAGAGAATTTGACGTAGCCACGCTGGACAGACTGCGGGTGATGGAAATAGAGCCGGATTTTGCGGTATGGAAGGAATATGCAAAGGAAAAGGGCGTGCATAGCGCCGTGGTCAATTTTTTGGAACTGAAAAAGGAATATTTTTATGCCGTGGAGACGACCGTGAAAGGCAGGAGTTATGTGACGGCAAGGGGATGGGAAGATCTGTCCGAGATCTTGCTGCTGTATGAAGAAGAAAACAAAAAGCCGGATGAAACGCTGGTGGGGCAATATATCCGAAACGAGAGGATCGTAAAGGAGTTTTGCGCTTACTATGATCTGTATCAGAAATATAAAAAGGATTACCGGATCGAGGATATTCTGGCGGGACAAGTTTCTGAAACTGCAAAAGAGCGGGCGAAAAAAGCGCCCTTTGACGAAAGGCTTTCTCTGCTTGGTATGCTGCTTGACCAAGTCTTGTACGGGATGAAAGAAGTGACGGAGACTTCGGACTGTTTCAGCGATTTGGTGCCGCTTTTAAAGGCGGTGAAGCAGAAAGCGGCGTCAGGCAGCGAGGAAACCGCCGCCATGTTGGAAAAGCAGATACAGGGAAAAGAAGCGGCGCTGAAAGCAAAACAGAGGGCCAATACACTTTCTGCCGGCGAAAGAAAAAAATATAGGCAGACGATCGCTTTTTTGGAAAGCGCGGGGAAAGACTTGTACATGGGAGAGTATCAGAGCGGCGAAGAAGCGTTTTTAGCCTTGAAAGAGAGATTTGACGCAAAAGTTTCCCGTATGAAGGAAGATACGGTCAAAGTGCAGGACAGACTGCATCATTTGTTTTCCTTTGTGTCGGAAGTATTTGAAGAGGGGAACGAAATGCTGGTCTTAGTGACGGAGCTTACGGTAAATACTTATAGCGCGAAGTTCATTGCCAGATTCGGGAGCGGGGACTATCAGAAATATAATAAAGAACTGATGCTGTCGGAGCGGCAGAACGATATGGTAAAAGCGATCGCGGCGCTGGAACTGTAGGAACGGAAAACGCAATGACTGGGTAATATGGTAAATAGCAGAACCTGCATGATGAGACTGGAAATTTGACAAGCACCAACCGGCTTACAAATATGCTTTTGGTACCGTAAAAAATGAATTTTGAGAGTTGCAAAATGAGCTATGTAATGTTATTATAACTTTAAGGTTTGGAGGTTGTAGGTATGATAGCTGGAAAACAAGTTCATGCAGGGAGAAAAGCAGTGCCAATCATGAAAAAAAAGATAGGGCATAAAGTGTATCTGACACAAGAGCAATGCGATGAGATTGAACTTTATGGAGTTGGTTCGTCTTTTTCGGAAAGATGTGCTAATTTGTTGATGCTGGAAATTACAAGACAAAAAAAGAATGCGCAAAATACGGTTCGAGTGATTGATTTATTTGCTGGATTGGGTGGAATACGGTTAGGTTTTGAGCAGGGAATGGCGAAACTAGGTTTTCGAACGAAATGCGTCTTTACTTCAGAAATAAAAAAATATGCTATAAAAGCATATCAAAATCATTTTGGTAATGAAAAAATTTATGGGGATATTACACAGATCAAGACAGGAGATATACCAGATTTTGACGTATTGTTAGCGGGATTTCCATGCCAGCCATTTAGTTCGGCGGGGAAAGGCCTTGGCTTTTCGGATACAAGGGGGACTTTGTTTTTTGAAATTGAACGTATTTTAAAAGAACGGATGGATTCCGGCAATCCTGCTAAAGCATTTTTGTTAGAAAATGTTGAAGGGTTGGTAAACCATGATGGTGGAAATACTTTAACAGTCATAATAAATAAGCTGGAGGGGATAGGATATAAAGTATCATGGAATGTCCTTGACTCACAAAATTTTGGCCTTGCACAGAGCAGAAAAAGGATATATATTGTTGGGACATTGGTTAGTAAAATAGATTTGGAGCATTTTGAATTTACGGCTGCAAATTTTGGCGACATCATGGAGAAGGGGCTGCCTACGGTAGAGAGTGAGTTCACGAAGTGTCTATTTGCGAATTATAGTCCTAATGAAGTAATAGGAAAGTCAATAAAAGATAAAAGAGGCGGAAAAGATAACATTCATTCTTGGGATATTGACTTAAAGGGTAAGACAACAAAAGCCCAAAGGGAATTGTTGGATATCTTGTTAAAAGAACGGCGTAAGAAAAAGTGGGCAGAGGAAATAGGGATAGACTGGATGGATGGTATGCCGTTAACAGTAGAGCAAATCAGGTCATTTTATGATAGTTCTGATTTACAATCTATGCTGGATGATTTGGTGCATAAAGGTTACTTAACTTTAGAATATCCCAAGGCATTAGTGGAAGGGCAGCGTATGCCGGATAAATCAAAACCTAAGGGATATAATATAGTGGCAGGAAAGTTATCATTTGAATTTTCTAAAATTCTTGATCCCGATGCTCTTGCGCCTACCTTGGTAGCAATGGATGTTTCAAAGTTAGGTGTAGTGGATGGTAATGGGATCAGGCATTTAACAATAAAGGAAGGACAAAAATTGTGTGGATATGATCCGGACACTTATGACTTAAGTATTATTAAAGAAAAAGAAGCCTTTGATTTACTGGGAAATACAGTGTGTGTACCGGTAATTGCGGCTATATCAGAAAAAATTGCAGATGTGCTAAAGGGATGATATGCTCTTTGGCACGTTTGTATGTTAGAACTAAAGCATATATGGTAAAATATAAAATGAAAATATCTAAAAAGATGATTGGCGGTGGTTAAGTGAGGTACATAACAGCTCCGGAAATTATTGATATGCTTAAAGCCCAAAAAATAGATGAAGCAGTAGGACATATAAAAATGTCATTAAATGGGACAGATGTGGTTATCCGGCAAAATGACATTATTGGCAATGCACTGCAAGAATGGCTGGGGCAATTTTTAAAAGAGAATGATATTTATTTTAGAAGTGCCAAGGGGCAGACATTCCCTGATTTTTATTTGTCAGAATCAGATGAACATAATTTGTGTGAGATGAAAACATATTATGCAACCCGTAATGCAGCATTTGATGTGGCAAATTATTTTGGGTATGTAGACTCAGTTAGGGAGAAACCTTGGCGTTTAGACAGTGATTATTTGATTTTTGCTTATATTAGTGACAATATAGGGAATATTTCCATCAAAGAAATGTGGTGCAAAAAAGTTTGGGAGATAACAGGCCCGGCGCAGGATTTCGCATTAAAATGCCAGCGTAAAAAAGGGCAGATTTACAATATCCGTCCGGCAAATTGGAAAGAGAACAGTAAAGGGAAACTGAAGCCATTTTCTTGTAAAGAGGAATTTATTGCCGCTTTGTTTAAAACGCATTTGAGTGATACAAACCAAACAAAAGTATCTAAAGCATGGTTGGATGACGTAATAGCGGGATATAGGAAATACTCAGGGGAAAATATGGCTGATAAAGTAATGCAGTATGTGAAAGGAATGAAATGATTTAGGGATTCCCAATAAAGAAAACAAACATAAGACAGGTGATGCAAAATGCCGAGAAATCAAGAGGTTATCTCGAAAAACATGAGAAGTATCCGTAGTAAGGATACTTCAATAGAAATTAGATTACGGAAAGAATTGTGGCATATTGGGTATCGTTACCGCAAAAATTATAAGAACCTGCCAGGCAGCCCGGATATTGCCCTTACAAAATATAAAATAGCGATATTTTGTGATAGTGAATTTTTTCATGGGAAAGATTGGGAGGTTTTGAAAGCAAGATTGGAAAAAGGCAACAATCCGGGATACTGGGTTAAAAAAATTGAAAGAAACAGAGACCGGGATGCTGAAAATGATAAAAAATTGTTGTTTTTAGGGTGGACGGTTATTCATTTTTGGGGGAAAGATATATTGCAGAATACGGAGGAATGTATTCGGGTAATAGAAGATGCAATTTGGGATGAACGCTTAAATTTACAAGGGGACGGATGGGATATATATGAATTTTGATAAAAAACAGGGTGGTTTTTATTATCGAATAGAAGAAAAGGGTATCAGTATTACAGGATATGACGGAAAAGAAAGCGAACTGTCCCTTCCCCGGCATATAGAAGAACGGCCCGTTTATAAAATAGCCAAAAAAGCGTTTTTAAGCAGAAAGAATTTGTCGGAGGTGGTTCTTCCCGATACAATCGAAGTGCTGGAGGAATGGGCGTTCGCTTATTGCAGCAATTTAGAAAAAGTTTGTTTCCCCAAAAAGAAACTTTCGCTGGGCAAGGGAATTTTTTTTTCCTGCTGGGCATTACGGGAAATATGTTGTGAAGAGAGGGAAAACGGCGGGGCGGAAAAAGAAACGGGACATATTTCAGAGAAAAAAGGAGAACATCCATGGAGGCTGCTGGGAGCGGCGCCGGTTGTGATGGATGCCGAATATCTGTTGACGCCATGGGAGGCGGAAGAAGAGCACTGGATCGAAAAATGGGATGCGAAGCTTTTGGCTCTTTTGCAGGAAGAAGACGAGGAAGGATACAGTAAGGTCGTACTTTGCGGGGAAGAGGATCTTCATGTCAATTTAGAGGAATTTATCAAAGAAAAGAGGCGGAAAAAAGCCCGGATGGCATTGATCCGTCTTGGGAATCCCTATCGGCTGAAGGAAACAATGAAAGAAAAACTGCTTGCGTTTGTACAGGAACATACGAAGGGGTGCGGGTCCGAAGCGACTTGGGAGGTCGTAAAGCTGCATGGAGAAGAAAGGATTTATTTTGAAATATTTACCGAAACCGGCTGTCTGACGGAAGAAAATTTTGACGCCGTGCTGGAGGACATCGGGCAGGCTTATGCGGAAATGAAAGCGTATTTTATAAGATATAAGGAAGAACATATGAAAAAAGAAGACTTTTTTGATTCTTTGTCGCTGGATTTCTGATTGAGAAACGTTTAGAAAATTTTAGGAAAACGTGGAAAAGTTTTTCTGAGGCAGCAGGCAAATTTTGTATGCCGGAATAATAATAAAAAATCGCTTCATACTAATTCCATACCTGATATGACGGCCAAAATCATAAAAGGTATGACAAAAGGCAAAGGGAAGGAGTATGGGCGTATGATAATGAATCTTAACGGTGCGGGAATTCCTTATGACGGAGTTCCGTCGGGGTTTGGCATGGCGCTTGCCATGAACGAAAAAGCGCTTGACGGCTATGCAAAACTGACCGAGGCGCAAAAAGAAGAACTGATCAACAGAAGCCGTGACGCAAAGTCGAAAAAAGAGATGGAGCGGATCGTAAATTCTATCGGCGACAACGGGATCTCCCTTTCTCCGATGGACAGGAACACGGTTCTTTAACCGGAAATCAATGAATCGGAAATAAGAAAAACAGGCTGCGGGGACTACTTGCAGCCTGTCTTTGCGTCAGTGGAGGAAATCAATTGTATTGCATAGGAAAATATGGTAATATTGTCAAAAGCCGTTATGAAAACGCGGGAATATGGCTGCGCTCCGGGCAGCAGACCGTCTGCATCCCGGTATCGGAATCGCGGCGGTTTACAGGCGGGTATCGTATAGCCGGTAAAATTTTACATGCATAAAATAAAAGTAACAAAAATACAAAAAAGGAAGGGTAGAGGACAATGAACTTTGAAGAAGCAAAAAGCAAACTAGAAAAATGCGGTCAGCTCCATGTGCTGAAATATTATGACGAGTTGACAGAAAAAGAAAGAGCGGAACTGCTTAAGCAGATCGAGGAGACGGATTTTGAAGTATTAAAATATTGTTCTCAGAAAGATACGCTGACGAAAAAGGGAAAGATCGAACCTCTTGCCTCCATGCAGCTCGATACGATTGAAAAGAACAGGGAACAGTATGAAGCGGTAGGACTGGATGCGATCAGGGAAGGGAAAGTCGGCGCGGTACTGCTGGCGGGAGGCATGGGAACCAGACTTGGATCCGACGAACCGAAGGGCATGTATAATATCGGCATCACGAAAGAAGTTTATATCTTCCAAAGACTGATTGAGAATATGATGGAGGTAGTGAAACGTGCGGATGCGTGGATCCCGCTCTTTATTATGACCAGTGATAAAAACAACGACGCTACGATCCGTTTTTTTAATGAGCACCAGTTTTTCGGCTATGACTCGGAGCAGGTTACGTTCTTTAAACAGGAGATGGCTCCGGCGGCGGACTATCATGGAAAGGTATATATGGAAGCAAAAAATAAGATTTCCACTTCCCCTAACGGAAACGGGGGATGGTTTACATCCATGAATAACTGCGGCGTGCTGGAAAAGATCAGAAAGAGCGGCATTGAATGGCTTAACGTATTTGCGGTAGATAATGTGCTGCAGAGGATCGCGGATCCCTGCTTCATAGGCGCAACGATCTTGGCCGACTGTGCGGTAGGCTCCAAAGTAGTAAGGAAAAACGCTCCGGACGAGAAAGTCGGCGTAGTGTGTCTGGAGGACGGAAGGCCGTCTATCGTGGAATATTATGAACTGACAGAGGAACTTATGAACGCCAAAGACGAGAACGGAGAGCCTGCATACAATTTCGGCGTTATTTTGAATTACCTGTTCAGGGAAAAAGATCTGGAAGAGCTTTTGGCAAAAGAGCTGCCGTTGCATATTGTCGAGAAAAAGATCCCTTATCTTGATGAAAATGCAAACTTAGTGAAGCCGGAAGAGCCGAACGGCTATAAATTTGAAAATTTAGTACTGGATATGATTCATAAGCTGGACAGCAGCCTTGCCTTTGAAGTAGTGCGCGAAAAAGAGTTTGCGCCGATCAAAAATAAGACGGGAATCGATTCCGTAGAAAGCGCACGGGAATTATTAAAGAAAAATGGGATCGCTTTGTAATGCCGGGACATGGATATAACATTTTGACAGATTTTAACAACATTAAAATATTGTTAAAACGGAGGAAAAGAGTAAAAATATAGGCAGAACAAAACCAAAATAAATGTAAGGCATACGCTTGCGCGGGCAGACGGGAAAGGTCGCCCGACAGCGGCGGGAATGGAGGAGAAATGGCAATTTTAGTAACGGGCGGCGCCGGTTATATCGGCAGCCATACAGTAGTGGAATTACAAAATGCAGGCTACGATGTAGTGGTAGTGGATAACCTGAGCAATGCAAGTGAAAAATCCTTAAAGCGTGTGGAAAATATAACAGGAAAACCGGTGACTTTTTATAAAGCCGACATCCTTGACAGGGAAGCGTTAGAAGAGATTTTTTCCAAGGAGACGATTGATTCCTGTATTCATTTTGCAGGCTTAAAAGCCGTAGGCGAATCCGTTCAGAAGCCTTGGGAATATTATAACAATAATATTGCGGGAACCCTGACTTTGGTGGATGTGATGAGAAAACACAATGTGAAGAATATTATCTTTTCTTCATCCGCTACGGTTTACGGCGATCCGGCGATCATTCCGATCACGGAAGAGTGTCCGAAGGGCCAGTGTACGAATCCTTACGGATGGACAAAATCCATGTTGGAGCAGATCCTTTCCGACATGCAGAAAGCGGATCCGGAATGGAATGTGATTCTGCTGCGTTACTTCAATCCCATCGGCGCTCACAAGAGCGGCACGATAGGAGAAAATCCGAACGGGATTCCGAACAACTTAATGCCTTATATCACACAGGTTGCCGTAGGAAAGCTAAAAGAACTGGGAGTATTCGGAAATGATTACGACACGCCGGACGGAACCGGAGTGAGAGATTACATCCATGTAGTAGATCTTGCAGTCGGCCATGTAAAAGCGCTGAAGAAGATTGAAGAAAAAGCGGGGCTTTGCATTTATAATCTGGGAACGGGAACGGGTTACAGCGTGCTGGATATTGTAAAGAACTTTGAAGAAGCAAACGGCGTGAAGATCCCTTATGTTATCAAAGAAAGACGTGCGGGAGATATTGCGACCTGCTACGCCAATGCGGAAAAAGCCGAGAAAGAGCTTGGCTGGAAAGCGCAGTACGGAATCAAAGATATGTGCGCGGATTCGTGGAGATGGCAGAGTAATAATCCGAACGGATATGAAGAGTAGACAGAGCAGAAAGAAAAAGGGGCGCCGCCCGATCATCCCATTAGATGATTGGGCGGCGCCCCTGATCTGTGTGTAGAAAAACAGATGCTGTTTTGATTTATGCAACATAAAGATACATAAAGATAAAATGGCAGATGCTGCCGCCCATAACAAAAAGATGGAAGATCTCGTGGGAACCGAAACTTGCGTGCCTGCTGTTAAAGATCGGGAGCTTCAGGGCATAGATTACGCCGCCTACCGTATAAATGACGCCGCCTGCTAAGAGCCAAAGAAAAGCGGCTTTCGGCAGCGTATCCAGCAACTGTCCGAATACGAGTACGCATACCCATCCCATGGCGATATAAATAATGGATGAAAACCATTTCGGGCAGGTGATCCAGCAAGCTTTGATCAACATGCCGGCTAAGGCGATCCCCCAGACTAAAGCCAGTAACTGATAACCTAAATTGCCGCCTAATACGATCAGGCATACCGGAGTATAAGAACCGGCGATCAGAACGAAGATCATCATATGGTCTAATTTTCTAAAAACACGGAGTACCTTTCCCGTTACGTTTACCGAGTGATAGCATGCGCTTGCCCCGTAGAGCAGGATCATGCTGAGCATGAAGACCGACATTGCCAAAAAACAGATGTTGCCCGAATGGACGCCGGCTTTTACCAAAAGCGGAACGGCGGCAAAGACTGCCATCATCATTCCAATAAAATGTGTGATCGCGCTTCCGGGTTCACGAATTGTAATCTGCATAATGATTCCTCCTTTTATTGCTTTTATTATAACCGTTTGGGTAAAAGCATATGAAAAAGCAACAAGTAGTTTTTAAAACTACGTTCGCTATATTTGAATACTATAACATATCTTTTCCAATGTCAACTATTTTATGTAAAAATAGAGAAAGCGACGAAAAAAAACAGGAACACAAAAAGTATCCCTGCCGGCATTTTATTCAATCTTCTTCGATCACATGGATCTCCAGATAATCAAAATCGATTCCATCAATAAAGCTGTCCTGCGTAAAGCGCACTTTGGAATGGCGCTTAAACTCTTCCACGGATGCATCCAGCCAGATCGGCTTGCTCAGATCAAAATCGTAGCAGATCTTATCCAATGCATGGAAGATCTTATGCGTCCTTGTATCGGCGCTGTCGTCTGATATGACCATGTCTTTTAAAAGCCGGTTATCTTTATATATTTTACCCCATAGTCGAAACATTGGCAAAAGTCCTTTCTTAGAGCGTGATATCGGTATTATAACAAAGAAAAGGAGAGGTTACAAATCATTTTTAGTCATAGAATTGTTTTTTATACATATATATAAAAGGTATGTCGCTTGATTTTGGACAGCACAATTTAAGAAAGGCAGCATAGGGAATCCATGAAGATTAAAAATGCATTAAATAGTTGTGAAAAATACACATTTAGTCAAAATTATGGTATAATAAAAACAACAAGAGAAAAAAGGGTTTTGCAGGTAAAAGGGGCAGAAGAGAAGGCTGGAATCATTATGGAAATAAATATCGACAGAGCAAGCGATGTGGATAGCTGGAAAGAGGTAATGCTAATATACAATTCCGCATTGAAACAGGTTGAAACAAAATTGGAGGTCTTGAACGACGAATTTCAACATGTACATAGATACAATCCGATTGAACATATCAAGTCACGGATCAAGACTTCCGAGAGCATTGTTAAAAAATTAAAAAAGAACGGGTATGAATCTACCATATCGAATATGATACAGCATGTGAACGATATTGCGGGGATCAGGGTGATTTGTTCCTTTACGTCGGATATCTACCGTGTTGCGGATATGATAAGCAACCAGAAAGACATCAAGATCATTTCCGTAAAGGATTATATTACGCACCCGAAAGCCAGCGGCTACAAGAGCTATCATATGATCGTTATGATACCGGTCTATTTGTCTGACCGCACCGTGGATACGAAGGTGGAGATCCAGATCAGGACCGTTGCCATGGATTTCTGGGCAAGTCTGGAACACAAGATTCATTACAAGTTTGAAGGGAATGCACCGGAGAAGATCAAGAACGAGCTGATAGAGTGCGCCAATATGGTTTCCGATCTGGATGCGAAGATGCTTTCCCTGAACGAAGAGATTCGGGCCATCAGCGAGAGGGTAAGATAAAAGACGGAATGCCTGAAGAGAAAGAGATTGAAAGGGCGGCGCGGTATCTGTTATATTAACGGATACCGCGTTTTTTAAAATTATCTTACAATGAGGAGTGCCCCGATACCTTTCGGCACCGAGGCTATTATGAAAAAATTTATCTATATGCGTAAATAAAAGAATGAATAATAACTGCTCTCTTAAGATGTTTTTAGTATAACAATCAATTATGAACAAACTATGAACAAGATGTAAAATCAAGGTTAATATTTACAATAAAAAATATGAGAATAAATGCCATTTCGTACAATATGCACAAAGCAGAAAGGTTTTTGGGGTTTTCCGATCATTCCTGCAAGGCGCTGCGGGGGTACGGCGGGCGGCAGTGACCGAAAAATATTCTGTGTTGTAAATCATTTGCAATAATGATAGAATAAACGCATATTATGTTTGAAACTTGCAGGCTGAGAAAGGAGCATGGTTAAGATAATGGATAATTTTATGGACAAGCTGGCACAAAAACTGAATGCGCAGGAAATGATCAAGGCAAATTCGGCAGCGGATGCGGCGAAGATGAACCAGATGCAGTCACAGATGGCAGAATACGACGCGGCGCTTCAGGAAATGCGAAAGCTTGAACTGAAACATGCGGAAAGTATGGATAAGCTGAACAGGTTTGTGGAAGAGGCAAATCAAAGATTGGATGAACTTGCCAAAGAAGCAAACCGGAAAATCAACGAGCTTGCAAAGGAAGCAAACTTAAAGATCGGCGCGCTTACGGAAGGAGCAGACCAAAAGATCGGTGCCCTTACGGAGGGAGCAGACCAGAAGATCGGCGCTCTTACAGAAGGAGCGGAGCAAAAAATCGGCGTTCTTACAGAAGGAGCGGACCAGAAGATCGGCGCGCTTACGGAAGGAGCAAACCAAAAAATCGCTGAATTTACAAAAGAAGCAAATCAAAATATCAGCGGACTTACAAAGGACGCGAATCAAAATATCAACAATCTTGCCAAAGAAGGGATCGGCAAAATAGAAGCGGTTCAGGTAAAAGCGGAAAGCAACGCGGAAATCAAGGAAAAACTAAAAGAGCTTGAAGAATTATTCCTTGAAGGAAAGAAGGAAATCCGGGAAATATCGGATAAAACGGCGGAGCTGCTCCAAAAGAACGAAGAAGACCTAAACAAAACGGCAGAACTGTTTAAGAAGAATGAAGAGTACATTCATTCCGAAGATGTGAAAGTTTACCGCAACGTAGAGGCGGTTGTACTGGAAGAGGCGGAAAAGCAGACGGAAAGCCTGACAAGGGGACAAAACGGAAACGGAAAGAAACTAAAGGCATGTATCGTGATCGGCGTGCTTTCCCTGATCGGTATTTTAGCGGATGTCTTTTTGAATCTGGCACAGCTTTTAAACTTTAAATTTTAATATTTTGATTTTTTCGGAATGGTTGTGGCTTTGATTTAGCAGAATTTAGATGAAGGATACTATTTGTTATGGGAAAACAAAGCTTTAAGCCGGGGAATATGCTCTATCCTCTCCCCGTCGTAATGGTGAGCGCAGCGGATAAAGCGGGAAATGTCAATATTGTGACGGTGGCGTGGACAGGAACCGTGTGCAGCAGTCCGCCGATGGTGTCCGTGTCCGTCAGGCCCGAACGTTTTTCACACCATATGATAAAGGAAACGGGAGAGTTCGTCATTAACTTAACGACGAAGGAACTTGCCTTTGCTACCGATTACTGCGGCGTAAAAAGCGGACGGGATATAGATAAGTTTAAGGCGATGAAGCTTACGCCGGTTCCGGCCGACATAGTGGCGGCACCTTTGATCAAAGAAAGTCCCGTCAATATTGAATGCAGGGTAACGAAGACGATCAGCCTTGGAAGTCATGATCTGTTTCTTGCCGAAGTGATTGCCGTTCATGCGGACGAAAAATATATGGATGAAAAAAACAGCTTTGATCTGATGAAAGCGGAGCCGATCGTATATTCCCATGGCGCTTATTTTACCTGCGGGGAACGGTTGGGGACTTTTGGATACAGCGTGAGGAAACAGCCTAAAGTTAAAAACGGAAACGGTAAAGAGCCGGATAAAAAGCATGGGGTGAATCGGGATCAAAAGCAGGAAAGCAGGCGCAAGAGGAGCCGGAGACGAAAAAAATAAAGATTGAAACGGAAACATTAAGGGCAAAGTGATAAAGCATTTAGCCCTTAATGTTTTTTAAATTCGTCTTTTGCATGAAGAAAGCTGCCGCGTACGACCGAATGTTCACCGTATTTCTTTCGAATATTGAAAAGGGCGGCGTCCAGCTTTTCCTCTTTTTCGGTCCGGGGATTAGCCTGTGTAAGATCGAATAGGTTTAACTGCACCGGTTCATCTCTGGAAACAAGCTTGGAGGTGCGGATGCCTAAAAGGCGTACGGGAGTCTTGTCCCAGATCTCATCAAAAAGTAAGCATGCGGTCTTGTAGATCAGATCGGCGGCAAAGACAGGAGTTTCCAAAGTAGTCTGGTGAGAAATACTTTGAAAGGTATGATATTTGATCTCGGTACTGATCATTCCGGCGGCCTGCGAGCTTGCATAGAGTCTGGCCGCGACGGTATCCGCAAGCTTTAAGAGTACATGGTGGCAGTCCTGTGCCGTCAGGGCGTCGGCGGAAAGGGTGATGGAATTTCCGATTCCCTTTAATGCAGAGCTTTCCGGCTCTACCACGGAAGGATCCAGTCCGTTTGCGTAATTCCAAAGCAGTCTGCCATGGCTTTTCAGATGGTATGAAAGGATCTCGGGATCGGCTTTGGCAAGATCGCCGATGGTGAGGATCTCTAGTTTACGCAGGGTTTCCACACTGGAATGTCCGCACATATATAAGGAAGAAACAGGGAGATTCCACATTTTTGCCTGTATTTCATGGGAGTAGAGCGTATGGACAAGATCGGGTTTTCGAAAGTCCGACGCCATTTTTGCAAGGACTTTTCTGTCTGATATGCCGATATTTACTGTAAAACCAAGCTTTTCCCTTATGCAGTCTTTTATTTCTTTTGCGGCGGCTTCGGGAGAAGGATAACGGGAAGAGATCGGGGAAAAGTCCATGTAACATTCATCGATGCTTACCTGTTCGATGTCGGGACACACGGAGCTTAAATATGCCATCAGTTCGCCGCTTCGTTTTTCGTAAAGAGTATGGTCGGGAGCCTGCGTTACAAGGGAAGGGCATTTACGGAAAGCGTTTACGACGGGTTCCCCGGTCTTTATGCCGTAGGCTTTAGCAGGCAGCGATTTAGCAAGCACGACGCCGTGTCTGCGGCTCATATCGCCTCCGATGATGGAAGGGATAAGACGCAGGTCGGTTTCGGAACCGTTTTTCAGGTTTTCAATTGCGCTCCAGCTAAGAAAAGCGGAGTTTACATCAATATGAAAAATAATGGGCTTCATAGCCGCTCCTTTCGAATGTAAGTTCTACTCTTATTATATACCAACGAACAAGAACTTTACAATAGAAATAATTGCTGATAAAATGAACATATTATATTTTGCCCGGAAACGGAAAATATGTTTTGGAGAAATGCATTTTAATTTTCCCTTATTTACACGCGTAAAGCACGCAGATGGGAGCTATCATGAAAAAATTACGTTTTACTTATATAAAGGCGGCTGTATTTTCGGCAGTCGTTGCCGCTTTATTTTTTCCCACATGGACTAAATTTGAAAAAGCGGGAGATAATATGTTTACGGTCCTTTTGGACGGAGAAAAGATCGGTGTTGTGGCACAGGTAGAAGATGCGGACCGTCTTCTTGCGGAAGCAAGAAGACGGCTTGCCCAAAAAGAAGGCGGGCTTGTGCTGGCAGAGTGTAATATGGAATTTCTCGGTGAAGAGGCGCTGTTTGGCAGGATAGATAAAGAAGAAACCATGATAGCAAATATGGCGGCCGTTTTGTCCGACCATGAACGCCAGACATTAAAACAATCCTATACCGTTAAAATAAACGAGTACACGGTGAATGTGGCAAGTACGGAAGAAGTGCTTTCCCTGCTGCAGGCATCGGTGGACCGGTATGATACCGGCCATATGTATCAAGTTTCTTTGGGACAAGACCATACAAGAGAACTGAATGTGCTTACGGCAAGCGTGGACTCTGTGGAAGAGAAAATCAGCGAAGAGAAGGAAGCGGAGCCGGTTCTCAAAGAGGCGGGGATCCATGCGGCGATCTCGGAAATGTTCGAAGGGGTCGAGCCGGCGGTTGAGAAGGATTTTGAAGACTATGACCTTGGTCTGATCGACATGAAGTTCGGGGATGAAGTCGAGGTGGTAGAAGCTTATTTAAGGGAGGACGAGCTTACCCCTCTTTCAGAAGCGATCGAGCAGGTTACAAAGGATCAGGAAAAGAATAAAATATATGAAGTCGTTTCCGGAGACACTTTGAGCGGGATCGCTTATCGAAATGACCTGACGATAGAAAAGCTTATCGCAATGAATGAAACGATAGAGGATGAGAATTCTACCATTCGGATAGGAGACGAATTGATCATCACGGTACCGGAGCCTGAACTTTCCGTAGAGAGACAGGAGGAAAATTACTACGAAGAGGATTATGAGGCGGAAATCGTTTATGTGGACAATGACGATTGGTATACGAATCAGACGAAAGTCTTGCAGGAGCCGTCGGCAGGACATCGCAGGGTGATCGCACTGGTTTCCTACCGCAATAACGAAGAGGTAGAAAGAGAGATCATAAAAGAAGAAGTAGTCTTAGAGGCTGTTCCTAAAATCGTAGAGAGGGGAACGAAGATCCCGCCTACCTATATCAAGCCTATTACGGGAGGAAGGCTGACTTCCAGATTCGGAAGACGTTCCGCGCCGACAAGAGGAGCCAGTACCTATCATAAAGGAATAGACTGGGCTACGCCCGTAGGAACGGCAGTCATGGCTTCCGCGCCCGGAAAAGTCTCAAAAGCCGGATGGGGAAGGGGCTACGGTTATGTGGTTTATATCGATCATGCAGACGGCAGACAGACAAGATACGGACATTTGAGTAAAGTGCTTGTCTCCGTCGGAGAACAGGTTTCACAAGGAGAAAAGATTGCGCTCAGCGGAAATACCGGCGTCAGCACAGGGCCGCATGTACACTTTGAGATTCTAATCAACGGTTCCCAAGTAAATCCTGCGGACTACTTAAATTAGAATCACCATTTACAAATGAGCAGAATATGATATAATGTACAGATAGCAATGAGCAGTGCCAAAACGGGAGATGACAAAATGGCTGCCAGCAGCCAATTTTGGCAGATTACGTTTTGATGGGTGAAAGTCCGTGAGCAAACGCGCACTGCGGAGAAGAAAAAGGCCAAATAAGAATAATAGCAGTATTTTGTAGAAATAAAGAAGTTTGATAATTTTATAGATATAGAGGTACGTTATGGAACAATACGCAATCAAGGGCGGAAATCCATTGGTCGGAGAAGTTGAAATCGGCGGTGCAAAAAACGCGGCGCTCGCTATTCTTGCGGCTGCAACAATGACGGACGAAACGGTAGTGATCGAGAATATGCCGGATGTGCGGGACACCAATGTTCTCATACAGGCTATGGAAAGCATAGGAGTGGTAGTAAACCGGATAAACAGACACAGCGTAAAAATTAATGGATCGCAGATACACAGTCTTGTTATTGAAGACGATTATATTAAAAAAATCCGCGCATCTTACTATTTATTAGGTGCGCTCCTTGGAAAATACAAAAAGGCGGAGGTAACGCTCCCGGGCGGCTGCAATATCGGAAGCCGTCCCATAGATCAGCATATTAAAGGATTCCGTGCATTAGGCGCGGATGTCTGTATTGAACATGGTCTGATTCATGCTCAGGCAGATAAATTATCAGGCAATCATATTTATTTGGACGTGGTTTCTGTGGGCGCTACGATCAATGTTATGATGGCGGCCGTGATGGCGGAAGGAAAGACCATTATCGAAAATGCGGCGAAAGAACCCCATGTGGTAGATCTTGCCAATTTTTTAAACAGTATGGGCGCCAATGTCAAGGGCGCGGGTACGGATGTGATTCGTATTAAAGGAGTAAGCAGGCTTCATGGTACGGAATATGTTATCATTCCGGATCAGATAGAGGCGGGAACGTTTATGTTTGCAGCGGCGGTAACCCGCGGCGACGTTACCGTGAAAAACGTGATCCCGAAGCATTTGGAATCTATCAGCGCCAAGCTTTTGGAGATCGGTTGTGAGATCAAAGAATCCGACGACGCCGTCAGGGTAGTGGCGGCAAAAACATTAAAGCATACCCATGTGAAGACGCTTCCTTATCCCGGTTTTCCGACGGATATGCAGCCGCAGATCGCGGTAACGCTCGGATTATCCGAAGGTACCAGTATGGTGACGGAAAGCATTTTTGAGAACCGCTTTAAATATGTGGACGAATTGGCAAGGATGGGCGCTAATGTAAAAGTGGAAGGAAATACTGCGTTTATCGAAGGTGTCTCCAAGTATACGGGTGCGACCATTACCGCACCGGATTTGCGCGCCGGAGCAGCCTTAGTCATAGCCGGGCTGGCAGCAGAGGGGATCACGGTGGTGGATGAGATCAAATATATCGAGCGCGGGTATGAAGATTTTGATCTGAAACTGCAGACGCTGGGAGCCCAGATCGAAAAAGTGGAGACGGACAGAGAACTGCAGAAATTTAAACTGAAGGTAGGATAGCGGGTCTGGTCTGACCGGGTTTGGATGCTGGATTTCCATGTTGGATTTGGATCAAAAACGGTGTTGACAAAGCAGAGATACCATGCTATTGTTATAACAGATATACAGATATGAAAATTCAATATTGTGACTTTTCTCTTATTCAGAGTGGTGGAGATACAAAGGATCTGTGAAACCACGGCAACCCCTTTTAGGAAGGTGCCAACCTGAGCGAGTAAGCCGCCGGAAGGCGAATCGAACAATAAGAGGATTTGATTATCGAATTATCGAGTCCGCTTATAACAAGCGGACTTATTTTTGCTTTTATGGAAAGCTTCAGTGATTTTCATAAGACGGACGGTTTTAGGCATTCAGCAGGATGCCTGAAACGAAAATCAAAAGAATAAAGGAGGAACGAAAATGGAAAAATTAATTTTTACATCAGAGTCCGTGACGGAAGGACATCCTGATAAAATGTGCGATGCGATCTCCGATGCGATTCTGGATGCGCTTATGGAGAAAGACCCTATGAGCCGTGTGGCGTGTGAAGCGGCAAGCTGTACCGGGTTTGTGCTGGTGACAGGCGAGATTACCACAAACGCGTATGTGGATATTCCGAAGATCGTCAGGGACACGGTGAAAGAGATCGGATATGACAAGTCGGAGTATGGATTTGACGGCAATACCTGTGCCGTGTTTACGGCAATCGACGAACAGTCCGCCGACATTGCAATGGGCGTGGACAAGGCTTTGGAAGCTAAACAGCAGAAAAAAACCGCTGCCGAAAACAAAATGTCCGATGCAGAGATCGAAGCGATAGGCGCCGGCGATCAGGGTATGATGTTTGGGTATGCAACGAATGAAACGGAAGAATATATGCCTTATCCGATTGCGCTTGCGCATAAACTGGCATTACAGCTTACCAAAATAAGAAAAGACGGTACTTTAAAATATTTAAGACCGGACGGAAAGACACAGGTTTCTGTAGAATATGACGAAAACGGTAAGCCCAAGAGGCTGGAGGCCGTTGTATTATCAACCCAGCATGATGATGACGTGACACAGGAACAGATCCATGAGGATATCAAAAAGTATGTGTTTGATGCGATCCTGCCGAAAGAATTGATCGACGGGGATACCAAATTCTTCGTCAATCCGACGGGACGTTTCGTGATTGGCGGACCTCACGGAGACGCCGGCCTTACCGGACGTAAGATCATCGTAGATACTTACGGCGGATATGCCCGTCACGGCGGCGGCGCTTTTTCCGGTAAAGACTGCACGAAAGTAGACCGTTCGGCAGCTTATGCGGCTCGCTATGTTGCGAAGAATATCGTGGCGGCGGGCATTGCGGATAAATGCGAGATTCAGTTATCTTATGCTATCGGCGTGGCCCAGCCTACTTCTATCATGGTGGATACTTTCGGAACAGGAAAACTTGCAGACGAGAAAATCGTGGAGATCATCCGTGAGAAATTTGATCTGCGTCCTGCGGGTATCATCAAAATGTTGGATCTGCGTCGTCCGATCTATAAACAGACGGCAGCATACGGCCACTTTGGGCGCAACGATCTGAATCTTCCCTGGGAGACGGTGGACAAGGCGGAAGAACTTAAGAAGTACTTATAAGTAAAAAGTTCCGTATGGTTACGGCACAGGATATGAGAACGGAGATTTATAGATGAGAATGGACGTGAATGCAGACTGAAGCGCATTTACGTCCGTTTTTTGTGAATGTTTGTTTTTTATGTTCTTTATTTTGTAAATCATTTCCGGTATCTGTACGACCGGCTTTGTGTGATACTTGTACTGCATTTAGTCGGAAGAATCGCTGTTGCTGCATTGCGCCCTTTCTTTTTTCTCTTTCTTTTTTTCTTTATCGGAAATCTCTTTATAAGCCTCTTTGATGCCGTTTTTTACCGCCCATTTAATAATGAAATATAACGCGGTCAAAACGATGATTGCCGTTCCGCCGCTTATTCCCAACTCTTCCCACATAATTCATTCCCCCGGTTTCCCACTTACGATTTTGATTATATCATAGCCGGTCATCGGGTTCAAGCTGTGCTTCGTTACATTACCGGAGATTCAGGAAATAGGACGAAAGACAGGAAAATCTGCGGGGAAAAGGGATCTGATTTTCCTGCATTGCATTTAGGCACAGGATTCAGTATAATGTTTCCAGACGGAATCCGATATTTTCAAATGCGGCATTTACGGAAAGCTGCTTTGGCAGGCCGGTTTTTGGCAGGCATAAGATAAAACGATGATAAAATGATGAAACGATAAGAAGGAGAAAGTCATGGCATTTGCACATCTCCACGTCCATACGGAGTACAGTCTCTTAGATGGATCCAATAAAATCAAGGAATATGTAAAAAGAGTAAAAGAGCTGGGCATGGACAGTGCGGCGATCACGGATCACGGCGTGATGTACGGCGTGATTGAGTTTTACCGGGCGGCAAGGGAGGCGGGAATCAATCCGATTTTGGGATGCGAGGTCTATGTGGCGCCAAATTCCCGTTTCGATAAAGAATTGAGCGGCGGAGACGACAGATACTATCATCTTGTCCTTCTTGCGGAAAATAATACCGGATATTCTAACTTGATGAAGATCGTCAGCAAGGGGTTTACGGAAGGGTATTATTACAAACCCCGTGTAGATATGGAAGTATTAGAGACTTTCCATGAAGGCATCATAGCGCTTTCCGCATGTCTTGCAGGGGAGGTACAGCGTTATATCGTCAAGGGGCTTTATGAAGAAGCGAAAAAGAGCGCGCTGAAATATGAAAAATGTTTCGGGAAGGGCAATTACTTTTTAGAATTGCAGGATCATGGGCTGCCCGATCAGAAACAGGTAAATCCGGCTCTTCTCAGAATGAGCAAGGAATTGGATATCCCGCTTGTGGTCACAAACGATGTGCATTATACTTATGCGGAAGACGAAAAGCCGCATGACATACTGCTCTGCCTCCAGACAGGGAAAAAACTTGCGGATGAAGACAGGATGCGCTATGAAGGCGGCCAGTATTATGTGAAAAGCGAAGAGGAAATGAAGGGACTGTTTCCTTATGCATGGGAAGCGGTGGAAAATACGCAGCGTATTGCGGACCGGTGTCATGTGGAGATTGAATTTGGCGTGACCAAGCTGCCGAAATATGATGTGCCGCAAGGGTATGATTCGGAAAGCTACCTATATAAATTATGCATAGACGGAATGAAAGAACGTTATCCCGAAGACCCTGACGGAAAACTGAAAGAGCGGCTGGACTATGAGCTTTCCGTGATCAGACAGATGGGGTATGTGGATTATTTCCTGATTGTGTGGGATTTTATCAATTATGCTAAAAATAATGAAATCATGGTAGGACCGGGGCGGGGATCTGCGGCGGGCAGTATTGTAGCGTATTGTCTGAAAATTACGAATATTGATCCGATCAAATATAATCTGCTTTTTGAGCGTTTTTTAAATCCAGAGCGTGTGTCCATGCCGGATATCGATATTGACTTTTGCTTTGAAAGAAGGCAGGAAGTCATTGATTATGTGGAACGGAAATACGGTTCGGACAAGGTGGTGCAGATCGTCACTTTCGGTACGCTTGCGGCAAAGGGTGTGATCCGGGACGTGGCAAGGGTCATGGATCTGCCATACAGTTTTGCGGATTCCATAGCGAAAATGATACCTAACGAGCTGAATATCACGATAGACAGAGCACTGGAGATCAATCCGGAGCTGAGGTCTCTTTATGAAAATGACGGGCAGGTGCATGACCTGATCGATATGTGTAAAAGACTGGAAGGGCTTCCACGGCATACTTCCATGCATGCGGCGGGAGTGGTCATCTGTCAGAGGCCGGCGGATGAATTTGTTCCCCTTTCCCGGGGTTCGGACGGTTCCATTACGACACAGTTTACCATGACGACCATCGAAGAACTGGGGCTTTTAAAAATGGACTTTCTGGGACTGCGTACATTGACCGTGATCCAGAATGCGGCGAAGCTGGCGGAAAAAAGCCACGGGATCAGCTTGGACGTAGACCATATTGATTTTGACGATAAGGCGGTGCTGGCTTCTATTGGAACGGGAAAGACCGACGGGATCTTCCAGCTTGAAAGCGGCGGTATGAAAAGCTTTATGAAGGAATTGAAGCCGGAAAACTTAGAGGATATCATTGCCGGGATTTCCTTGTACCGTCCGGGGCCGATGGATTTCATACCGAAATATATAAAAGGAAAGAACAGCGAAGGGGAGATCACTTACCGGTGTCCGCAGTTAGAGCCTATTTTAGAGCCGACTTACGGCTGTATCGTTTATCAGGAACAGGTCATGCAGATCGTGCGTGAGCTTGGGGGCTATACGCTGGGCAGGAGCGACCTTGTACGCCGTGCCATGAGTAAGAAAAAGCAGTCCGTTATGGAAAAGGAACGCGCTAATTTTATATACGGCAATGAAGAGGAGGGAGTACCCGGCTGTAAAGCCAAAGGGATAGATGAAAAAACGGCGGGGCTGATCTATGACGATATGATGGATTTTGCCAAGTATGCCTTTAATAAATCCCATGCGGCATGTTATGCGGTGGTGGCGTATCAGACCGCTTATCTGAAATATTATTATCCGGTGGAATATATGGCGGCGCTGATGACTTCTGTGATCGATAATCCGGGAAAGGTGGCGGAGTATATCCTGACCTGCAGAAATATGGGGATTGCCATTCTGCCGCCGGATATCAATGAAGGAGAGGCGGGATTTTCCGTGTCGGGTACTGCCATCCGCTATGCCCTTACGGCGATCAAAAGCGTGGGAAGGCCTGTGATCGAAGCGGTAGTGGAAGAACGGAAGGCCAGAGGGCCGTATACGAATTTAAATGATTTTATTACCCGCATGGCGGACAGGGAGATCAATAAACGCGCTGTGGAAAATTTTATCAAATCCGGTGCATTTGACAGCCTTGGAGGAACCAGAAAGCAGTTTATGAGTATTTATGTGCAGATCATGGACAGCATCCATCAGGATAAAAAGAACAATATGGCAGGTCAGATGACGCTGTTCGACATCGTTTCAGAGGAAGAAAAAGACAGCTTTGATATTAAGCTGCCGGATGTGGGTGAATATTCCAAGGAGATGAAGCTTGCTTTTGAAAAAGAGGTGCTTGGCATTTATATCAGCGGCCATCCTTTAGAAGAGTACGAGGCAATGTGGAAGGACGGGATCACCGCCAAGACGGCGGATTTTATACTGGATGAAGAAACCGGCGCTATCAAAGCGGCGGACGGCAGCAGTGTTACGATCGGCGGCATGATTGCGGGGAAAAAGATCAAGTATACTAAAAACGATAAAGTTATGGCGTTTTTGCAGGTAGAAGATCTGGTAGGCAGCGTGGAAGTCATTGTATTTCCGAAAGATTATGAGAAAAACTCGGCGAAGCTGACCGAGGATGCTAAAGTATTTATTAAGGGAAGAGTCTCGGCGGAAGAGGAGAAGGACGGAAAGCTGATCTGTGAAGAAATTACGACTTTTGAAGAAGAGGAAGAAAGGCTGCAGGCAAAGAAGAAGCTTTGGATCAAGTTTCCCGACAAGGAGACGTATGCCTTGAGGGAAGAGCAGTTGTTTGAGGCCATTGCCGATTCTGACGGGAGAAACTTAGTGGGAATCTTTATCGAAAATCCGAAGGCGATGAAGACCCTTCCGCCGAACCGCAGCGTCCGTGCGGACCGGGCGTTGTTAGAAAAGCTTTCGGGGATATTTGGTGCGGAGAACGTAAAGATCCTATAATATATATTCTTTCATTGAGTGTTTAGGTCATTATAAGCGGCATAACGGGAAGTGTGAAAGCGTCCGGACAGAAGAAGCCGTCAGGACGCTGCCGCAATCGGAAGGAAATATTTTCCAACACGCTTTGTATGGGTATACTTTCACTAAAAACGGGAAAGTGCAACATATATCAAAACTTTTCGTCTGATGGTATGTTACGATATCTTTGACAAGGAGGAAAAAGATTTGTTTGAGTGGAATGAGACCGTACAAAAAATGATAGATTGGATAGAAGCGCATTTGACAGAAAATCCTTCTCTTTTGGAGATGTCCAATCAGATCGGATATTCACCATATTATTGTTCCAATCGTTTTCATGAAATCGTAGGAATGACATTTAAAAGTTATGTTGCAGGCAGACGGCTGGCCAGGGCTGCATTGGAAATTCGGGATACAAAGATCCGTATTCTGGATATTGCAATTAAATACGGATATTCTTCGCAGGAAGCCCTGACGAGAGCGTTTATGAATGCGTTTGGATGTACGCCGGCCGCATATCGGAATCATCCCGTTCCTATTGTCCTTTCCAACTCAAAGGTCGTTTGTTTCCCTGAACATTATGAAAGTAAAGGAGAAGTTACTATGAGTCAGCTATTATTGACAGAAGCGCATGTCCGCGTGGAACATATCCCGGCGCATCAATATATCGGTATTTGGGATATTGACGCTGCCGATTATATGAATTTTTGCAGCAGGCATGATTGTGACAGTATTTGTGGGACAATAGACAGTATGAGCCATGTGTCCCATCCAATCGTTACTTGTCATACGGCAGGATGGTTTTATGAAAATGGCAGGAAAGGATATTTCTATGGTTTTGGCGTCCCGGATGATTATCAAGGGATTATTCCCGACGGGTTTGAGATCAGGAGGCTGCCTGCAAGCGATTATTTTGTTTTCTTTCATCCGCCTTTTGATTATTTGAAGGACTGCGGCGCGGTGATGGGAAAAGTGGAAAAGCTGGCATGGAATTTTGATCCCAAGACAAAGGGGTATGAGTGGAACGAGGAAGAGTGTAATGATTACCAGCGCCATTACCCGGAAGTGATCGGTTATGAAGTGCTGCGTCCCGTGCGGAAAATAAAAAATTGACCTTGCTTCTGCTTTGCAGACTTCTGCCTGATTTGTATGCCTGCTAGAGCAGGCAGATAGGAGTTAGCGTTTAAAGAAGGATAAAAGGGCCGGACGATCGTTTCCGGCTTTTTTTCCGGAATGGGAGCAATGTGGAGGAGCAAAATCTGTCTGAATGTAAAAAATCTGCCAAGATTGTTAAATAAATAATAATTGTAAGCACTTACATTAAAACAAGTTATTGAAAACAGAAAAAAAAAGGGTTAGAATGTAAGAAATTATACAGGAGGTAGCAGACAGATGTCTAAGGAGATTAAGACGATAGGCGTTCTCACGAGCGGAGGAGACGCGCCGGGAATGAATGCAGCGATCCGTGCGGTTGTCAGAAAATCCATTGCAAACGGATTAAAAGTAAAAGGAATCAAAAAAGGCTATCAGGGTCTTTTAAATGAAGAAATTATAGATTTAGAGGCACACAGTGTATCGGATACGATCCAACGCGGAGGTACGATCTTAGGTACGGCAAGATGTATGGAGTTCAAGACTCCGGAAGGTCAGGCAAAGGGTGCGGAAATATGCAGAAAGCATGGGATAGACGGTATTGTCGTGATCGGAGGGGACGGTTCTTATAAGGGCGCGCAGGCGCTTGCCAGAAACGGGATCAATACGGTAGGGATTCCGGGAACCATCGATCTTGACATTGCATGTACCGACTATACGATCGGATTTGATACGGCGGTAAATACGGCGATGGATGCCATCGACAAAGTACGGGATACTTCTTCTTCCCATGAGAGATGCAGTATTATTGAGGTTATGGGGAGAAATGCAGGATATATAGCTCTTTGGTGCGGTATTGCCAATGGCGCGGAAGATATTTTATTGCCGGAGAAATATGATTATAACGAGCAGCGTATCATCAACAGCATCATTGACAGCAGAAAGCGCGGTAAAACGCATCATATCATTATTAACGCGGAAGGTGTGGGACATTCCGTATCCATGGCCAGACGGATCGAGGCGGCTACGGGAATGGAAACAAGAGCTACTATTCTGGGTTATATGCAGCGCGGCGGCAGCCCGACTGCAAAAGACAGGGTTTATGCGTCCATTATGGGTTCTTATGCGGCGGACATTCTGTTAGCGGGAAAATCCAACCGTGTAGTAGGTTATAAAAACGGTCATTATCAGGATTTTGATATTGAAGAAGCATTGAATATGAAGAAAGAAATATCGGAATATGAATACGAGGTAAGCAGATTATTATCCGTATAAAATATAGTTTGCAGGGGTAAGCAGAGTCAAATAACTGTTGTTATTGCTATTTTGTATCGGTAGGCAGTGGAAAATGGCGATCATAGCGGGAGACTCTGCTTATTTACCGTATAAAATTTTTGGGAGCAGACGGATAGGAGTAATGTGAGAAGTACTTCTAACTGCCTACGGCAGTTTTCGCTCACAGCAGAGGCTGTTTCACAAAGGCAGCATAGCTGCGGCATGGAGGTTAACGTGAAAAGATGCTGACAAGTCTGAACAATACGAGAATCAAACGGGTGGCGGAACTTTCCAAAAAGGCAGACGCAAGAAAAGCGGACGACGTTTTTATTGTTGAAGGGATCAAAATGTTTCAGGAGGCGCCGACGGAGAGAATCAGGGAATGCTATGTAACAGAGGCGTTTTTCGATAAGTGCGGATGCCGGGAAAAACTTGAAAAATGCGGGTATGAGCTTGTATCCGAAGCCGTATTCCATAAAATTTCCGATACCCGGACGCCGCAGGGGATCCTATGCGTGGTAAGGCAATATCATTATCAATTGGAAACGCTTTTACAAAAAGAAGCGCCGTTACTTGTTATTTTGGAGGGGCTTCAAGATCCGGGAAATTTGGGAACGATTGTGAGAACCGGCGAAGGAGCGGGGATAGACGGCGTTATCATGTCAAAAAATACGGTTGATATTTACAACCCGAAGACGATCCGCGCCACTATGGGTTCCATTTACCGAGTCCCTTTTTTATATGCGGAGGATCTGCCGCAGGTGATTTTGAAGCTGAGGGATAAACAAATCCGTACCTTTGCCGCCCATCTTCAGGGAAAAGAGTACTATGATGTACAGGAAATGAAAGAAGGCTGTGCCTTTTTGATTGGGAATGAAGGGAACGGACTGAGTAAAGAAATAGCCGGATTGGCGGAAAAATATATAAAAATACCGATGCTCGGACAAGTGGAGTCATTGAATGCGGCGGTGGCGGCAGCGATACTGATGTATGAAGCGGCGGCGAAGCGAAGGGCGTGAGGGAGCAGGTAGAGAGGAGTTTATATGAAAAAGGGTACAATTGGTTTTATCGGATTGGGGAATATGGCGAAAGCGATGATCGGCGGAATGCTGGAAAAGGGAATTGTAAGGCCGGAAGAGCTGATCGGAGCCGATAAATCGGAGTTTGCGGTAAAAGAAGCGGCAGAGAGATTCCATATCCAAACTACTAAGGATAATAAAGAGGTGGCCCAAGAGGCGGAAATTTTATTTCTTGCCGTAAAACCTCAGTTTATGGCGGAGGCCGTTGCAGAGATCAAAGATTGTATAACGGACGATATTTTAATAGTCAGTATAGCGGCGGGGAAAACGATAGGGAATCTTACGGAGTTATTTGGAAAAGAGATCCGGATTGTCCGTTGCATGCCCAATACGCCCGCGCTGGTATTGGCAGGCTGTACAGGGATATGCAGAAACGAAAAGGTATCGGACGACCAGATGGGACGGGTGACGGAGCTTCTGGCTTCTTTCGGCATCGCCAGTGAAGTTCCGGAAGGGCTTATGGACGCGGTGGTCGGAGTAAGCGGCAGCGCTCCGGCCTATGTATTTTTATTTATCGAGGCAATGGCGGACGGTGCAGTGGCGGCGGGGATGCCTAGAAAACAGGCCTATGAATTTGCGGCGCAGGCAGTGCTTGGCAGTGCGAAGATGGTGTTAGAGACGGGAAAGCATCCGGGGGAACTAAAAGATATGGTATGCTCGCCTGCAGGAACGACCATTGAAGCGGTGAAGGTTTTGGAAGAAAAAGGATTCAGGGGAATTGTTATGGATGCGGTTGAGGCATGTGTAAAACGGTCAAAAGAAATGTAAGAGAGATGTACAAAGGGGAGCCGTGCTGAAACACAAGGGGGTATATAAATGAAAACAGCAGTTATTTCAAAAAAGCAAAGAAGGATTTTATATCCTTTTTTTCTTGTAAGCTTATTGGCAATGTATGCTACATATGTTCCTTATTTGATGGATTATTACATTATTCGTCCGGAAGAGTCTTTTTTCGCTTTTTTGGATCTCAATATATTGAACGCTACTTATCGGTTTGAAGGCATTGTTATGGCGATAACTATTGTTATTTTTTACTGTATGACTTTGCACGCCGGAATAAGCGCCTTAGTTCCGTCACTTCTGTTTTTTATTCTGACACATGCCAGTTATACCAAATATATAAACCGCAGGGAGCTGTTAAGGCTGGATGATCTGCGCTTGACAGAGGCCGCGGGAATGGCGGCTAATTATATCCGTTTTGAGTTAAACGGTTATCTTTTCCTTCTCTTTGGGGGGCTTGCTTTATTTGCCGTAGCGGGTTTTGTGATAGAATGGTTTGGAAGAGTCAGACCAAGGCGAAAAACGGACAGGAAAAAGAGGCGGACGGAAGAGGGGAACGGAAGAGAAGGGCGTCTGGAGAAAGCGGATCAAAGCCGGATGCCGGAGAGAGGAGAACCGGTAGAGGAAGAAGTTCCGGTACAAGCGTTGAACAGGGAAGAAACGGAAAAGGAAGAAGTTCCGGGACAAGCACTGAATAGAAAAGAAACAAGAAAGGAAAAGGAACAAAGGGAATACTCGGGAGAGGAAGAAGGGCTGATAAAGGAAAGCACCGAAAGCCCGGATAGCAGTATGAAAATTGTAAGGCTTTCCTTCCGGGCGAAAAGAAGACTGGCGCTTGGCGCAAGACTTTTATGTGCAGCTTTGCTCTGTTTGGTGATGGTTCTTTATGTGAACCACTTTTTAAGGTCAAGATATGTAATAGACGTGATAGGTCCGCTTATTCCTGAAAACAATATGTATGTACTCTACCGTTTTTTACAAAACGACAGCCTTTCTTCCATAACAATGGAAAATGTGGAGGAAAGCTATGATTTTTTGTTGTCGCAGGAAAAAGCGAAAGAGACGGAAGAAGATTCTGTCTACCCGAATGTGATTGTGATCATGAACGAATCATGGTGGAATACGGATAATATTGATCCGGACAGAATTTCTTTTTCCCAAGATCCTATGAGCGCTTTTCGGGAACTGGCGGACTGCTGCAGCACCGGATTTTTGACATCCAATGTGTTTGGAGGGGGGACGGTAAGTCCGGAAATGGAATTTCTGACCGGAATCAATACCAAATACTATCTGGCGGATTCCGCCTATGCCCAGACGCTGGGACATAAATTGCCCTCTTTAGCGGACTATTTTAACGGACTGGATTATGAAACCGTTGCGATCCATCCTTATTACGGACATTTTTATAAACGTGACAGCGTGTACCGGACCATGGAATTTGACAAAGTGATCTTTGAAGAAGACATGGAGTACAGGGAGCTTTATTCCCGCTATATTTCGGATGAATCCCTTGTAAAGCAGATCATTTCGGAAATGGAAGAACAAAGCGGGAAACCGAAATTTATATGGTCGGTGTCTATGGCCAATCATCTCAGGGTATTGGATTTTGGGCCGGAACCTACGGAGGAATATGATTATCCAATCACAGTTGATTTAAAGGGCAAACAGCTCGGGCAGGAGGATTATGACACGCTTGTCAATTATGTAAACGGTATTTATTTCGCAAATCAGGCATTTGCACAGCTTGTAGAATATTTTTCGGAAACGGAGGAGCCGACCGTTATCATGATGTTCGGAGACCATAGTCCTTATTTTTCGGAGGAAACGCTGGAACTGTTTGGGATCCATGAGGAGGACGGAGATATTGACACACTGGCGCGGATGTATTCCACACCGGTAATATTTTGGAGCAATCTTTCCAAGGAGAAACCGGAGTTTTCGGGGGAAAGTATGTATTATCTGCCGCAGGTATTGATCGACTATGCGGGACTTCCGGATTCTGCCATGACAAGAATACTCCGTTATGAGAGGAAGTATTTTAAAACAAATTCTAAAAAAATCGTAAGGGACGCGGCCGGAGAAGAACTTTGGGAGTGTACGATGGAAGAAATCCGGGCGCTGAGCCATTATAAGGCGGTACAATATGATATCCTTTGGGGAGATGGAATCTGCGGGGATGTTTGGAAACCTATTTTATAGTAAATTTTCAAACACGCTTTGGGCGGACTTTTCGTTTCCATACGGCATTTCTCATGTTGATTTGTGCCGTGGCAGGGCCATGACATGGGAGTCATTGTAAAAATGTGGCAATACGCATAAAAAAGAAGATATAATAAAAACAAAATTTGTATATTATGCTGAATACAAAAATTGGAAAAGAAAAGAACAACACAATATATAGTGGAAAGACCCGTTAAGCATAAGCGGTCAGCTACACAATATGGCAAACTAAATGTTAGAAAATTGTAATAATTTTTATTAATTTTGTAATAGGAAAATTGCGGAAAGCCCTGTAAATACAAGGAAGATAGATGGTCAAACAGTCCAATTTGACAAATTTTATTTACTTTGATATGATATGACCATACAAGTATGTAATATTTTTGTAATAAAACAATGAAACGTGCATATTATAAGTTAGAGCGTGCAGACGACGGGAATGATTTTTCCAACACACGCTGGAACATGAAATCATTTTTATCTGATGTACTGCCGGAAACGAGTAAGCGCGTTAAATTTGTGCCTGTGTTTTATTCACAGGCGGAGCAAGAATAGGAGAACATTATGTCAAAGGGCAGAAGGCTGCTTGCCGTAGTATTAGGACTCGCCATAGGAATGGGAGGCTTTTCACAGGCAGGAATAACCGCTATGGCTAGTGGCAGCAAAAATTACATGGATACTTTAAATGTAGGCGTGGCGTCGATTTTAGATCCCAGTGTTACTAACAGCGAAGAGGTCTATATGCCTACAGACAGAATTGGAGCGGGAAGTTTAGGCGTAGTAGACATATCGGGGAATGATGTGGCGGACGCGCCGGTACAGCCGGAACCGCAGAAAGAAGAGCCGGAATCCACACTGGTAATGGCAAACGTCCAAAATGCGCTTAATGTGCGTTCGGAATCCAGTGAAGAATCCGAGATCGTGGGAAAATTATATAAAGACTGCGGCGGCAGGATTATGGAAAGAAAAGACGGCTGGACAAAATTGCAGTCCGGCAATATTATAGGATGGGCAAGCGACGAGTATCTCCTTTTTGGAGAAGAAGCGGAGTCCCTTGCAAATGAAGTAGGAAACCTGATCGTAACCATCAATACGGATGCGCTCCGCGTCCGTAAAGAACCGAGTACCGAGGCGGGAGTTTACGGGATGATCGCACAGGACGACGAAATGGAAGTCATCGAAGTGGTGGATGAAAATTGGATCAGCGTCGATTACGAGGGAAAAACAGGTTACGTTTCTGCGGAGTATGTACTGACGGATTTCCATATTGACGCAGGAGAAACGGTACAGGAGATCAAAGACAGGGAAAGAGCCGAAGCGGAGGCAAAAGCGAAACTTACCGCAAATCAGGGAGCAGTTGTGGCCAATGCAGACGATACGAGACTGTTAGGCGCGCTGATCCAGTGTGAAGCGGGCGGAGAGTCCGAAGAAGGAAAGCTTGCGGTAGGAGCAGTGGTAATGAACCGCGTAAGAAGCGGCGCATATCCGGATACTATATTCGGCGTTATTTACGCATCAGGACAGTTTACGCCGGCGCTCAACGGTAAAGTTGCAAAAGTGTATGCAGGAAACGTAAGCGAAAGCTGTTTACAGGCGGCACAGGCGGCAATCAACGGTGAAACCAACGTAGGCGAGGCAACGCACTTTAAACGCGTGGGACTGCATGACGGTTATGTGATTGGCAACCATGTATTCTGGTAAAAGAGCAAGAATGGCAGAGGATGCCGGAATATCAGATTTCCGGTTCGGAGACAGGAAAAATAAGTTTTATCCCAAAGAGATAGATGCATAAAGGAAGCAATACAATAAAGACAGCATATCCGATAAAAAGGTATGCTGTCTTTTAGCGTATCCGGCGGGGATGGTTTTTCATAGTCCTTTTATGGGCGGGAGGTTTCCAATGGTGCGGGCTGCAAAAGGCGGGATCTGGAACAGCCGGAAATACGGATCAGGAATTGATAATAATGAACAAAATATATATGTATTTACATTATATTTTGAGCATTATGTCCAAAAAATCTTGCAATCTTTTCTAAATAGGAATAAAATATTAGTAAGTGTAAAAGGAGGAGGAATACAGAATGAACGGAAAGAGGAAAAGCCTGATCAGTTCGATCATGGGAATCTGTGTTGCGGTGGTTGTAGTTACGGCGGCGGGGATTGGCGGAAATTCAGTAGTTTCTTTAAAATCAATGGCGACCTCGGCATATGACACCTATGCAAATGCGGTAAACGAAGGTTACAATGACGAAATAAAATCGCAGGTACAAAGTACGCTGTCCATCCTGCAGAGTGAGTATGACCAGTATCAGGCCGGCGGGAAGACGGAAGAACAGGCCCAAGAGGATGCGAAAGAGATCATTCGCGCTATGCGTTACAGGGACGACCAAAGCGGGTATTTCTGGATCGATGGTATCGACTATACGCTGGTGATGCATCCAATCCTGACGGAACAGGAAGGCAGCAACCGGTACGAATTAGAGGATCAGAACGGAGTCATGATCACGCAGGAGATCGTGAAAGTGTGCCAGAGCGCGGATAAGAGCGGATATAACGAATTTTATTTTACTAAGGCGGACGGAGTTACCGTTGCTCCTAAAGTCGCATATTCCGGTATTTTTGAACCCTGGGGATGGATCGTTTCTACCGGTAATTATGTGGATGAGATGAATATGGAAAAAGCGGAAATGAAAGTGGTGCTGGATAAAGGGTATTACAGTGTGCTGATCCGGACGGTGGCGGTGTTTGCCGTGGTAATCATAGCGGCGCTTTTGGTTGCGTTCATATTTGGAAAGCGAATCGTAGCGCCGTTAAAGAAGATCCAAAATTTTGCACAAAAAATATCGGAAGGAAACCTGACCACGTCCGTAGATGTAAAGCAGCGCAACGAGATTGGACAGACAGCGGAGGCTCTGCGTATCGCGCAGGACAATATGCGGGGACTTCTGCAGGCGATCACGGAAGTTTCCAACGGAGTGGGCGGCGCGCTTGGCAGCTTTGACAAAGCGTTCAATAATATGAAAGAATCGATCTCGCAAGTATCGGTTGCGGTAGATTCCATTGCGGAAAATGTTACGAGGCAGGCATCTTCCACCGATGAAGCCAATGACGATGTGGGTATTATGGGAGATAAGATCAACCAGACCGGAAACGAAGTAGCGAGCTTAGATCAAAACGCCGGAGAAATGAGCAGGATCAGCGAGCAGTCCATGGCCACTTTGGGACAACTGATCCAAGTGAACAACAAGACGAGGGCAAGTATTTCCGCAATGGCAGAACAGACGGAGAATACGCATAAATCGGTAGAGCAGATCCATATGGCGGCGAACCTGATCAATGAGATTTCCGATCAGACCAGCCTGCTTGCGCTGAACGCAAGTATCGAAGCGGCAAGAGCAGGAGAAGCGGGAAGAGGTTTTGCCGTAGTGGCTGACGAGATTGCGAAGCTGGCAAACCAGTCTGCCGATTCCGTAGAAGAAATCAGCAGAACCGTCGAAGAATTGCAGGATAATGCAACAAAGTCCGTAGACGTGATGAAAGAGATCAATGAGGCTGTCGACATGCAGGTAAATTCTTTAACGGAAACACAGCGTATCATGGAAACTTTGCATCAGGAATTAGGAAATTGCTTTACCTCCGTACATACCATTGATCACATGACGCAGGAAACCGAGCGTCAGAGAACCAACGTTACGGATTCCCTTTCCGTCTTGAACAAGCTGGCGCAGGATAATGCGGCGGTTGCAGAGCAGACCGCTGCAATGTCGGCAGAGCTTGCAAGAGTGGTAGATGAGTCCAGCCTGATCGTAGAAGATCTGGAAGGCAAAGTGGAAGTTCTGATAGAAGACGTGAATAAATTTACTTTATAAAGAACGCTGGGTTACTCCCCTTGGGCGGCAATACCGTTTAAGGGGAGTTTTTTCATGGATCTGCCGATGATTAAACCTGTATAAATGCGCCGCAGGAAGACGGACGTTAACGTTGGCGTGCTGGCGGAACGGGGAGGATCCCAATCGTCTGGAAACGGGCATTTGGAAAAGGCGGAAAATAACAGCAAAAATAGCATACGGAGCAGGGGTTGTATAAAAAAGATAAATATAGTAGAATCAAACTGGATAAACGGATATACATCATGTCTGATAAAGCAGACGGGGAGGGAACGGAAATGGATTTAAAAGGACGGGATTTTTTAAAACTGTTGGATTTTGAAGCGGAGGAGATAGATTATTTGCTCGATTTGGCGGCAGAATTTAAGGAAAAAAAGAAAAAAGGGATTTTGACACAGATCCATACGGGAAAGAACGTAGCGTTGATTTTTGAGAAAACAAGTACAAGAACCAGATGTTCTTTTGAGGTAGCGGCGCATGATCTGGGGATGGGAGCTACTTATTTGGATCCGGCAGGCTCCCAGATTGGGAAAAAGGAGAGCATTGCCGATACGGCAAGGGTATTGTCTACCATGTTTGACGGAATTGAGTACCGTGGTTACGGACAGGAGATCGTGGAAGAACTTGCCAAATATGCGTCGGTTCCGGTATGGAACGGACTTACAAATGAATTTCACCCGACCCAAATGCTGGCAGACTTACTGACGATCCGCGAACATTTCGGGAGATTAAAAGGGATCAGCCTTGTTTATATGGGGGATGCCCGATACAATATGGGAAATTCCCTGATGGTGGCTTGCGCAAAGATGGGAATGCATTTTACGGCTTGTACGGTAAAGGAGTATTTTCCGGCGGCGGAGCTGGTAGAAGAATGTAAGAAGATAGCGGAAAAGACAGGCGGCAGCGTTACTTTGTGCGAGGACGCCATGGAGGGGACCCAAAACGCCGACGTGATCTATACGGACGTGTGGGTATCCATGGGAGAACCGGAAGAAGTATGGGAAGAGCGGATCAAGGCTCTTTCTCCTTATCAGGTAAATAAACGGATCATGGAAAATGCAGGAGAGAGCGCAGTATTTATGCACTGTCTTCCGGCTTTTCACGATCTGAAGACGAAAATAGGAAAAGAAATGGGTGAAAAGTTTGGTTTTTCTGAACTGGAAGTAACGGACGAAGTGTTCGAGTCTGCGCAGTCCATCGTATTTGAAGAAGCGGAAAACCGTATGCATACGATCAAAGCGGTAATGGCGGCTACTTTGTAGTAGAAATGGGGAAAAGGCAGAAAAATGGGTGCAAATATGAAATCTCAGATTTTGTCGCTGCTTAGAAACAGCGGGGAGTATATTTCCGGGCAGGAGATATGCCAACGGTTCGGAGTATCGAGAACGGCGGTGTGGAAAGCGGTAAAACAGTTAAAGGAAGAAGGATACCGGATCGAGGCCGTACAAAATAAAGGATACAGACTGGCAGAGAGTCCGGACGTATTAAATGAACAGGAACTGACGAACCGTATGGAAACCGAATGGGCGGGGAGGATCGTATATTATTATGATAAGACAGGATCCACGAATACCGATGCAAAACGGCTGGCGTCAGAGGGAGCGGCGCACGGAACCATTGTCGTTGCAGACGATCAGGAGAACGGCAGAGGCCGGCGGGGACGGTCATGGCAGTCGCCTGCGGGCAGCAACGTTTATTTTACGATTGTCCTGCGTCCGGAGTTTGAGCCGGATAAAGCCTCCATGCTTACCCTTGTCATGGCAATGAGCGTAGCGGAAGCAATCAGAAATTATTGCGGGATCGAAGCGTCGATCAAATGGCCGAACGATATTGTGATTGATAAAAAGAAAGTATGCGGGATACTGACGGAAATAGAGATCGCATTGGAGACAAACGATATCCAGTATGTAGTGATCGGCGTAGGGATCAATACGAATCAGAAAGAGTTTCCGGAGGATGTGAGAGAGATAGCGGGTTCTCTTGTAAATGCGGGCGGCAGGAAAGTTTCCAGAGCAGGGATGATACAAAAAGTCATGGAACGTTTTGAACAAAATTATGAAAGCTTTGTGAGGATAGAGGATCTGTCGCAAATGCGTCAGGCATATGATACGCTGCTTGTAAACAAAGACAGGCAGGTGAAAGTATTGGATCCTAAAGGAGAATATACGGGGACAGCCAAAGGGATCAACGAAAAAGGGGAGCTTCTCGTACAGAAAGAAGACGGACAGATCGAAGCGGTCTATGCCGGAGAAGTTTCCGTCAGGGGATTGTACAGTTATGTTTGAGTTTGCAGGCGGTGGACCGGATAAACGGGCCGGCGCGGTATACGGCTGCCGTCAGAAGAGATAGGGGAGATGGAGATGAAGGATGACCGGGTCGTGCTCTGCGGAGCGAATGCTTATGAAAAGAAATATTATTTTAATGAAAAGTTTTCGGAGATACCGCAGTCCATAAAAGAGGAACTGCATATTATATGCGTCCTTTTTACGGAGGAGATCGGCGGCATCTTTACGTTTGTTTTTGAAGAGGACGGAACTCTCGAGCTGGAAACGACGGCGGCCGAGGAGGACTATCTTTATGACGAGATTGGCAGCGGGCTCATGATCAAAGAGATCCAGCGTACCAGACAGGAACTGTTTGAATCGCTGACCCTTTTTTATAAGGTAAAGTTTCTGCATGAAGGAATAGGAGATTTGCTGGAGAACTAGAGTTTTATAAACACGTTTTGATGAACGGGCATGAAGATATGGAGACGGAAATGAAAAAGCTGACGATTGGGAAGGTAACGCTGGAAAATAATTTGATATTGGCGCCGATGGCAGGGGTAACGGATTTGCCGTTCAGAAGGCTGTGCAAAGAGCAGGGAGCGGGTTTGATCTGTATGGAAATGGTCAGCGCCAAGGCGATTATGTACAATAATAAAAATACGGAAAGCCTTCTGACTATTCACGATAGTGAAAAACCAGTATCCCTGCAGTTGTTCGGCTCCGATCCGGAGATCATGAGCGAGATGGCAAAAAGGATAGAGGAGAGGGATTTTGCCATTCTGGATATTAATATGGGCTGTCCGGTACCTAAAGTGGTCAATAATCATGAGGGATCGGCTTTGATGAAAGATCCGGCGCTGGCGGAAAGAATCGTAGAAAAGACGGTCAAGGCAATCTCCAAGCCGGTAACGGTCAAAATACGAAAAGGGTTTGACGACCAGCATATCAATGCCGTAGAAATTGCAAAGGCCGTAGAAGCGGCAGGAGCGAGCGCAGTGGCGGTACACGGAAGGACAAGGGAACAGTATTATTCCGGAAAGGCGGACTGGGAGATCATTGCGAAAGTAAAAGCGGCGGTCAGCATTCCCGTTATTGGAAACGGAGATATCGTAGACGGGGAAAGCGCGGCGAAAATGCTGGAACAGACCGGATGCGACGCGGTTATGGTCGGGCGCGCGGCAAGGGGCAATCCATGGATATTCAGGGAGATCAGATCTTATCTGGAAACGGGAGAAAAACTTCCTCCCCCTTCGGCGGAAGAAAAACGGGATGTGATACTGCGCCATGCAGAGTGGCAGCTACAGACAAAGGGCGAATATATCGGTATCAGGGAAATGAGAAAACATCTTTCCTGGTATACGGCGGGGTATCCGCATTCGGCAAAGCTCAGACAGAAAATAAACGAAATGGAAACGATGGAACAATTGATCGAGAGCGTGGATTCTGTTTTTCAGGTTTCAGGCGGGCGGCAGCCGTAAGAGACAGAACGATAAAGGTAAAACATAATATATAAAAATTGTTTGAATATAATAAGCGCCGGATTCATATCCTTGATTATGGAAAAAGAATCTATCGCTTATTTTTATTTACAATACGGACAAACAGCCAAACAACGTTTTTATTCCGAACCCCGGATGTGTGTGACGCATGTGGAACGGGAGCATATGAGCATCGATGCGGTGGGCATTCCCGAATTTTACTGTAAGAAATCGGGAGTCAAAAGGTTTTGGGAAAAATATAAGAAGAGCATATCCGATAAAAGCGCAGGAGCGGGAGGGGAAGAAAAACGGAGCAGCGAAGACCGGAAGGAATTGGAAAAAGCAGCCAATCATCAAGACCGGAAAGGATTGAAAGAGAAAACCGGCGGCGAAACCGAAAAGATCCTGAAAAAGGAAAGTGCCGCAGAAATCAACGAGGCATGGGAAGAAAAGATTTTGGAAAAAGAATTGCGCCGCTATTTGGAAAGAAGCGGGGCGGAATGGTGCTGGTACGGTGAAGATACGGCAAAGTTTTTAGGCGTGAAGCAGCCTGAGATCCCCTTCTTTTTTATGGAGGAAATGCTGGACCGTTATGGCGTCAGGGAGAGATTGATCCTGATCGGCGAGTCGAATCCGCTGTTCGATCTTATATTCCAAAATGATATGGCTAAAGTGAATTTTCTTCAAATCTCCGCACATGAGCCTGAAAAATTTGAAGATCGGGCGGAATGGCTGTATGAAACTTACGGTATCGCAACGGTTTTTCAAAGACAGAGAGTAATTCTTAGCGGAAGCGGACAAGCAGAAACCCTTGTTATTGATATGGCGGAAGACGACGGCGCGGATATAAATATCAGCGATCTGCCGGCCGGTACGGTTTATATGGACATGGGTTCAAAGGAGAAAAAGAGGAGGCAGATCCTGAAAAGAAATAAGAACATACGTTATTTATCGCCCGAAAGCTTATTAAACAAGTGGTGTCATCTTGACACTAACGTGCAAAATGGGTATAATACGAGAGTTAATTAGAAGTTTTTATGTGTATTCATTCAGCAATTTTTATAGAAAGGATAAAAATCATGGAAGAAAAGAAAAATATCTTAACCTATGAAGGCCTGCGGAAATATGAGGACGAACTCCATGAGTTAAAGGTCGTAAAAAGACAGGAAGTAGCCCAAAAGATCAAAGAAGCGAGAGAACAGGGAGATTTATCCGAGAATGCCGAGTACGACGCGGCGAAAGACGAGCAGAGAGACATTGAGGCAAGGATCGAGGAACTGGAAAAAATCTTAAAAAATGCAGAAGTCGTTGTCGAAGATGAAGTCGATCTGGATAAGATCAATATCGGCTGTAAAGTGCGTATTTTGGATTTGGAGTATAACGAAGAACTGGAATATAAGATCGTAGGTTCTACGGAGGCGAATAGTTTAAAAGGAAAAATTTCCAACGAATCACCGGTAGGGAAGGCGCTGATCGGAAGTAAAGTTGGCGAAACCGTAGAAGTAGAGACGCAGGTAGGCGTATTACAATACAAGGTACTTGAAATTCAAAGATCCAATTAGAGAAAAAGGAGTGGTGGCAGTGGCAGAAACACAGAACCAGAATACGGCGCCGGAACAGGACTTGAACCAGTTGCTCAAGGTCCGCAGAGAAAAGTTAGCCGTATTGCAGGAAAACGGAAAGGATCCTTTCAGGATAACAAAATTTGACGTAACGCATCATAGCGCGGAAATTAAAGAGAACTTTGAACAATTAGAGGGAAAACAAGTCACTGTGGCAGGGCGCGTTATGTCAAAGCGCGTTATGGGAAAAGCGTCTTTTTGCAACGTACAGGATATTCAGGGAAATATTCAGTCTTATGTGGCAAGGGACAGCATTGGGGAAGAACCTTATGCAGATTTTAAAAAATATGACGTAGGGGACATTGTAGGCATCAAAGGAGAAGTATTTAAAACAAAGACAGGGGAAATTTCCATTCATGCCGCTGAAGTGACGCTGCTGTCAAAAAGTCTGCAGATCTTACCGGAAAAATTTCATGGTCTGACCAATACGGACATTCGTTACCGCCAAAGATATACGGATCTGATCATGAATGCGGAAGTCAAAAAAACTTTTATCCTGCGTTCTAAGATCATCAGCGCGATCCGCAGGTATTTAGACGGGCAGGGATTTATGGAAGTGGAGACGCCGATGCTCGTTGCCAATGCCGGAGGCGCTGCCGCAAGGCCCTTTGAAACTCATTTTAATGCGTTAGATGAGGACGTTAAGCTCAGGATTTCTTTAGAGCTGTATTTAAAGAGACTGATCGTAGGCGGATTGGAGAGAGTTTACGAGATCGGCAGGGTATTCCGTAACGAAGGGCTGGATACGAGACATAATCCTGAGTTTACGTTGATGGAGCTGTATCAGGCATATACCGATTATCATGGTATGATGGATCTGACAGAGAACTTATACCGCTATGTGGCAAAAGAAGTGCTTGGAACGACGTCGATCACATACAACGGGATCGAAATGGATCTTGGCAAGCCTTTCGAGCGTATTACGATGGTAGATGCAGTCAAAAAGTATGCAGGCGTAGATTTTAACGGGATCAGTTCCGACGAAGAGGCAAAGAAGGCTGCTAAGGAGCATAAGATCGAATTTGAAGAAAGACATAAAAAGGGCGATATCCTGAACTTATTCTTTGAGGAGTATGTGGAGGAGCATTTAGTTCAGCCTACTTTTGTCATGGATCATCCGGTAGAAATTTCGCCGCTTACGAAGAAAAAACCGGAAAATCCGGATTATGTGGAACGGTTTGAATTTTTTATGAATGGTTGGGAGATGGCCAACGCTTATTCCGAGTTAAACGATCCCATCGATCAGAGAGAGCGTTTTGCAGCGCAGGAAGAGGCTTTTGCCGCCGGAGACGAGGAGGCGAACCATACGGACGAGGATTTCTTGAACGCGTTAGAGATCGGAATGCCGCCTACCGGAGGGATTGGCTTTGGAATCGACAGAATGGTGATGCTGCTTACGGATTCACCGGCGATACGGGATGTACTGTTGTTCCCGACAATGAAAACGCTTGGCAAAGAAAACCAGTAAAATCAAGGGTTTGCGGACTTAAAGACAGTATGGTACGACAAGAGTACGACAAAATAAACTCTCTTAACGGGTTAAAATAAATGATTTTAAATTAAACTCGTGTCAGTTCAAGTTAATATTTTGTAC
>CAJTWM010000008.1 GCA_910579805.1 uncultured Lachnospiraceae bacterium
GTCTTTGACCGTCTGGAAAAACGGCTTGGCACCGTGACTTTCAGCATCCTTTTCGAAACAATCCTGACTGACAGGGGCGGTGAATTCGGCGATCCCGAGGTCCTGGAGACTGGTATGGATGATTACCAGCGTACCAGCATTTATTACTGCGATCCCATGCGCAGCGGTCAGAAAGGCGGCATTGAAAATGCCCACACAAAACTGCGCGAGATCCTTCCCAAAGGCACCAGCTTTGAATATCTGACCCAGTGGGATCTGAACCTGATCGTTAATAACATCAATTCCGTCCCGCGCCAGAGCCTTCTTGGCCTTACTCCATACCGGGCGGCAAAAGAAAACTTCGACATGGATGTCCTGTTAGCACTTCAGCTCAGACCGGTCGATCCCGATCAGATCAACCTGACACCTGAGCTGATAAAGTAACCTTTAAATCCAGGCAAAATCTGTTGTCAGGAGACGCTGCTTTTAAATCTTCATAAAAACCAGACACCTCTGGCAGAATTTAGTCCTGCACACGACGTTTTCTGCCGGTCTGTTTGCTATGCCCTGTTTTAGAAAATCTGCCCGGATTTAGATTTATTATAATTCAATTTCCAACTTTATGGCTTCAAAAAATTGAAAAAGACAATAGATTTGAAAGGGCAGTAGAATTTACTCCTGCACTGGAATTTACTTTTGCAATTAAGCTTGAAATATAAATGAAATATAAAAGCGAAATAAAAGTAACCGCTTGACATTTTTCGCAAAAACAAGTATAGTATCAACGAACAAAAAAATATAACGCTAGGGGAGCTTTTGCTGAGACTGAACTTTCGTTCTAACCCTCACTACTTGAACCGGATAATACCGGCGTAAGGAAGCACGCACATAAATGTGACATATCGGGACCGGTCATTCCCGTTAACCAAAAACGTTCATACCTTCGACCTTTGTCACATTTATCATTGCGATTTATCCCCTCCTGCGTAACCAAGGAGGATTTTTTTATGTCAAAAAGTAAATTTTCAACCAAACAGCTTGTTTTTTGCGCTATGGCGCTGGCGCTGGCTACCGTGATCTCCGTCGTAGTCAAGCTGCCCTCTTTACCTAACGGCGGTTCCGTCACCCTTTTTTCTATGTTGATCATCTGCCTTGTGGGTTATTGGTACGGACCCACAGTCGGACTTATTACCGCGGCAGCATACGGAGTCCTGCAGTTCATTACGGGGCCTTATTTTATCCATCCGCTGCAGGTACTTTTAGATTATCCCCTCGCCTTTGGCGCTTTGGGACTTTCCGGATTTTTCAGCAGTAAGAAACACGGCCTGATGTACGGCTACATTGCAGGCGTAGCCGGGCGCTTTCTTTTCCACGAAATCTCAGGATTCATTTTTTATACGGAGTATGTAGGAGACGCCCACGGAAACCTGCTCGCCATAATCGCCTCCACTACCTATAATTTAAGCTATCTGCTGCCTGAAATGGTCGCCACCGTTATCGTTCTCGCCATTCCTCCGGTAGCAAATGCGCTTGCTAAAGTAAAAACATTAGCCCTTGCAGACTAAAATGTTCCTGCATACATCCAAAGGCTCATTTTGTAAACCGCGCCGCATCTGTCCATACTTTTTCATACCGTTCCTACACGGGTTACAGAGGCGGCGCTTACTACATTTATACTGCATTCCGCACAAGCGCATATCCGCACAGGCTTATATTCCCATAATATCCGTAATACGGACGCCCACTTCCCTTGCCACTTCTTCCAGCTCGCCTAACTGATCCAGCCTACAGGGAAAAAGCGCATACACTTCGTTCCTCAGTTTGAACATCGCCATGCAAAACTCTTTTGCTTCCCATTTTTCATCTATCATAACGCACCAATCATACAAATCCTCTCCGGAATAAAAATCTTCTTTTCTAATGGGAAGATCCTTTTCTTTGATCTTTCTCATATCGGAAAGTTTATCCCAAAAATCATCAAACTTTAAATCCATACTGCATTCATATACATAGCGCTGATTCAGCAAAATCTCCGTATAGCTTTGCCACTGCTCCCTGATATCCGGAAGTTCATTTACTTTAGCTGCAAACGCTTCGATCGTTTCTTTGTCTTCTTCCATTAACATTTCCGCAATCTGCAAAATAATTTTGCCGGCCTTATGCACCCTGTTGCGTCTCCGTACTTCTTTATCCGTTATCGTTTTTTCACCGTCGTAAACAAGCGTACATTCTTCAAACGGTGCAAAATCCTGATCGGATATATAGATCATGGCCGTGGATGCCAGATCGTTGCCCGCCACCATATGCTCCTCAAAAAATTCTAAGATCCTTCCGTAATTTTCTTTTGCAGATGTTGTTCCGAGCCATATCCCGATCGCCGTATCTGAAATATATTCCGAACCGTTATCAAAAATCTCATTGTCGGTATATATTTCCAGCTTATCCGCCAGATCGTACCTGATATCCGTATCCGGATTCTCCAGTTTCGCCATATCTACTGCAACTAAAATTGTCTCCATGTACTGTTCCTTTCTCTGCTTTGTCAACTGATCCCCTTGCACACTTATTCCAATGAAATCGATCTCCCTTGGTAAAAAGAATAAATGATCTTTTCCTTTACAGGCTTTCCGGTCAGCTTTTTCAACGCTTCAGCATAGTAATCAAGCTGCAGCGCATAGCGGTCCGCCAGTTCTTTTGCTTCCGCCACCGCATCCGTTTTATAATCGGCTACCACAAGCGCCCCGTCTTCTTCAAAATATACGTCTATGATCCCCTGCACCAGCACCGTCTCCTCCTTGGGAAACTTTTGATTCAAACGGTCGGCGCTGATTCCGTATACAAAAGGACTTTCCCTGTAAAGCAGCCCTGCCTGATCCGCAATCTTCATTCGTTTACATAAGTCCGATTTCAAAAATCTCTCCACCTTATCTACCCTGATGGCCTCGTAAAATTCTTCACTCAGCCTCCCCGCTTTCCGCTCCTCTTCCATTTGGGCAAGAATGCCCGCCCGGTCCGCCGCTTTTCCGAAATCCAGTAATTCCATGATCTTATGCATCGCGCTTCCCCTCGTCGTACCGGAAACGCTCTCCGCCTCCTTCATAAACGCCGGAATGTAAGGCACGATCTCCTCCTCTTCGATCAAATGGACGGAAAAATCCAATTCTTCATTCTGTCCCGCCTTTTTCAACTCGGATACTGTTGTTTTCGTATAAAGTCCCGCCAGATTTTCATAAGGATACGCAAAAGCAAATTTCTCCCTTAAGTTTACATAAAGTTCCTTGTCGATTTCTTTTTGGGCCTGTTCGCTATCCTCTCCAAAGTTCTGTGTTTCCCACAGCCTCCTGAATGCGGCCAATTTCTCTCTCTTTCCTTCAAAAAGTACCTGTTCCTCCACCTCCTCCTTTACCAATTCCTCTGTCCCTATGATCCGTATCCTGACCGGCGCTTCTTCCAATTCGTCTTTCAGGCTTTCCCTGTCCCCGCTTTCCTGTAAAAATTCCTGCATCGCAGGATGCCTGATCAGGGCTGCAAGCAAAAGATCCATATAACTGCCTGCAAAAGCCACCGCCGAATAAGGCAGCAGCACCTTTTTATGAGTAAGAAGCGTGGAAAACCCGCCGATTTTTTCCAAAGGCTTATCGATACTGCCGGTCAGGATCAATTTTTCTTTTGCCCTCGTCATTGCCACATACAAAATACGCAGCTCTTCGGCAACGTTATCCAGACGCATTTTTCCCGCCATTACATTTTTGCGCAAAGTTTTATTCCGAATCCTTGCCACGGGATCGATAAAATCCGTACCGATCCCCATATCTACATCCGCTATGAGCGGCTTTGTGGTGTCCTGCATATTAAATCTTTTGGAAAGCCCCGCCACAAAACAGACGGGAAATTCCAACCCTTTACTTTTATGGATGCTCATCATGCGTACCACGTCCGCTTCTTCTTCATAAATCCCCACTTCTCCGTAGTCCACATCATACTTTTCCATCTGCTCCATATATCGTATAAAATGAAACAGTCCGTGATAGCTGGTCCGCTCAAAATCCGCCGCTTTTTCCAAAAACATTTCCACGTTCGCTTTGCGCTGCTCTCCGCCCGGCAGCGCCGTCACATAAAGAAGATAATTTCTTTCATTCAGGATTACCTGCAGCAGCTCATGGATTGAAAGATAAGCCGTCATCTCCCGGTACCGTTCCAGCATACCACAAAAACTTTCCAGTTTCTCTCTTAAAGCCTCTTCATCCCATCCGTCCGCTTCGCTATTTCCCTCTGCCGGATTCCCTTTCGCCTGAAGCAGATATTTTATTCTGTGATATAAAAGTTCCCCCCGCTTTACCTCCTTATCGGTCAGTACCTTTATGAGCGCCGTCTCTTCTTCGCTGAAACCGCCGAAAATACTGTGCATAACGCCGAATAACGGAATATCCTGAAGGGGATTGTCTATCGCTCTTAAAAGCTGCAGCAGAACCCGGATCTCCGTTGTTTTAAAATATCCGGTCTTCGATGTGATGTAGGAAGGGATGCCTTCTTCCTCAAACACTTTCTGAAATTCCTCGTCCCAGCCGCTGTTGGTCCGAAGCAGTACTACGATGTCCCTATAAGAAACCGGTCTGAGTTCCCCCGTTTCCTGATCCGTCACATAGTTTTCCTTCAACAGCTTTTTGATCCTCTTGGCGATGGCATATGCCTCGCTTGTTTTGGCGGACAGTTCTTCTCCCTTTTCAGGCTTCTCTACAAGCAAAAGCTCTGTATCGTCGTCCCAGCCGCACGCTTTGGGAAGTTCCGGCAGAAAACCGGCCCCGAAAGAAAGCGCCGCGTTTTCATCATAAGAGATCCCTCCCGTATCCTTCCCCATGATCTGATAAAAAATATAATTAACGCTGTCGACGACCTCTTTCCTGCTCCTGAAATTTTGATGCAGGTCGACCCGCTGCTTTTTACTGTCCGCTAAAGAATACTCTTTATATTTTCCCATAAAGATCTCGGGCCGCGCAAGCCTGAATTTGTAAATGCTCTGTTTCACGTCGCCTACCATGAACCGGTTGTAATTTCCCTGTGTTTCCCCTGAAATGCCCGCCAAAAGATATTCCTGCACCAAATTGGAATCCTGATATTCGTCGATCATAATCTCCCTAAAGTAATTCCGGTAATCCACGGCCGTGTCCGTCGGGAGCAATTCCCCGTTTTCTCCCTTCCGGATCAGGATCTCCAAAGCAAAATGCTCCATATCCGAAAAATCGATCAGGTTTTTTTCCCGTTTTCTTTCGTCAAATTTCCGTTTAAAGCAGATGGTAAGATCGATCAGCCCTTTTACCGCCCGTTCGCAGGAGGCGCTCTGTTCTACGCTTTTGGAAAGCGGCTGGAAAAAATAAGTTTCCTTGATATCCTGCATAGTTTCCTTCACCCGGTTTCTGATCCCTTTTACGTTTTCCCGTTTTAACGGACTGACCGAATCGTCTTTTTTGGAAGGAAGCCTGTCGAACCGTATGCTTTCTACGGCTGTCTCCATCTCGGAAAGCGTGTCGATTCCGGAAAGCTTTTTCAGCGTTTCCGCTTCTTTTTCCAAAAGACCGGCGTACATATAGGGACCGTCCGGCTGCTCACAGCATTTCAGCGCCTGATCCAGACTTTCCATACTGTCTTCTATCCTGCGCCGGATCGAGAGAAGAGCCGCCTTTCCCAGCTCGGAGTATTCCAGTTCTTCTATACTGTCCATATGATAGTCTGCCTCCCGTTCCCTGAGCCATTCCTCCGGAAAAGGGTAGCTGACGGAAAACTCATACAGTTTCATAATATTTTCTTCCAGCAACGTTTCCCTGCTGCCGGTACTGTAGCACTCCGCACAGTATAAAAATTCCTCCTCCGAAAGAGCAAACTTTTCCTCCAAAAGCTCTGCCAGCACGTCCTGCTTCATCAGTTTAAGCTCCCCTTCGTCGGCGATGCGGAACCCCGGATCTAATCCGATATCGTTAAAATTATTCCGTATGACGAAAAGACAAAAACTGTCGATGGTAGTGATCTGAGCATTATGGATCAGCGTCATCTGTTTTTGTAAATGTTCGTTCTCCGGTTCTTTTTCCAAACATTCCGTTAGTTTCAGCCGGATACGCTCCCGCATTTCCGCCGCCGCCGCATTCGTAAACGTTACAATCAGAAGCCGGTCTATATCCAGCTTGTCCTTCTCGTCTTTTATTCTGGATAGGATCCGTTCCGTCAGCACCGCCGTCTTTCCGCTCCCTGCCGCCGCAGACACCAGAATGTTTCTGTTTCTTAGTGCAATGACTTTCTGCTGGTCCTCTGTATATGAAACCCCCATATCTTCCTCCCGTCGTCTCTGTCATTCCGGATCCTGTCCGGTCTCCTTCGCTATTTTATCCATGACTTCGTCTTTTGTCATCGTCTCCAGCTTTCGTTTCCGGTACCCTGCGATCCTGCCGTCAAAACCGCACACCGACTTATAAGCGCAATAAGCGCATGCGCTTTCCGCTCCCTTTTCATAAGGATTCAACGCCATATCCCCCTGCAGGATCCGGGTACCAATCCATCCGATCTTTTGATTGACATAATCAGATATGGTTTCCAGTTCTTCCCTGCTCATTACGCTGGAACGCGCCGAAAAACTGCCGTCCTTTTTTCTTTCTACCGGAATAATATCGGATTTTGTTTCAAAAGTCTGGTCAAGCAGCCTGACCACTTTTTCCTCCTCGTTTACCACTCCGTTCATTTTCAGTTTTGCCAAAATCTGTTCTTCTATTTCCCGATCCGTAAGTTCTCTGTCCGGCATGATCATGGGATCTGCAATATGATAATAAAGGAGCGCCGCCGGTACGATCTTTTTGTCCGGCTTCTTTTTCTTTTCCACTTCCATCGCCGCGTTCAGGTAAACCGCCAACTGTAACTGCAGCCCATAATACAGTGAAACCAGATCGAACTGCTTATTGCCCGATTTATAATCGACGACTTTCACATAAACCGTGTCTCCTTCCTCATAAGTATCCACCCTGTCTATGCGTCCTCTAAGCCGCATCCTCTCCTCTTTGGAAAGCGCGATATTTAAAGCGGAAATATCCTCCAGTCTGGAAAAAGACATTTCAAACTGCTCGGGCAGGAAAGCGCCTTTTTGTAACTGCGCCTGAATGGAAAAAACCGTCCGTAATAAGATCCTTCGTATCCTGTTGATCATATAAGTATTTCTTGCGCTGGAAAACAGGACCGTCTCCCCATAGTCCGCTACATAAGCCTCGATCGCCTCCTCCACATACTGCGTTCCGATTTCTTTGGGAAAATCCAAAAAAGTATATCCGCCCTCCTCCAACTTTATCGAAAACAGCTCCAGCACCCCGTGAAATACGTTTCCCAGATCGGATGCTTCAAAACTGTATTCTCCCCTTTCTTTTAACATCAGGCCGTACTGCAGGAAATGTGCGTAGGCGCACGCCGCATACGTCTCCAGACGGCTGACGCTGCTTTCCAGTACTTTCCCGTAGAGCGCTGCCGCCACCGCTCTTGCAAGGGGCTTTTCTTTATAAGAAAGGAACGCGGTACGGGTAAGTTCTTCCGTTAAATTTTTCCACTTATCTTCTTCAAGGTAAGAAAGATACAGTGCAAAAAAATGCTTTCTTTCCGGCGCTGACAATACATCGTCCGCATAACCGCGTATCATAGGCGCCAGCGAATCAATCCCGTCCCGTCTGGTAGCGATCCGCTCCTGCATCGGACGTTTCTTCAGATTCTCAATGACGGTCTTCGGAAACAGTTTCCGGCAGGCTTCTATCAGATAAGAGGGGCGCAGCGCTTTTTTATCGTTCCCTGCCCTTGCAAAAGAAAGAAAAAGCTTTTCCGTAGGCTTAGTCATATTCATGTAAAGATAAAGCTGCTGTGTGTACATCTGCTGCCTTGGCGTAGGCGCCAGTTCAAAATCCGCTTCTTTTAAAAATTCCCTGTCGATATCGGAGATGATTCCGCCCTTGCTGCTGTTCTTCGGTATATTTCCGTCGTTCACGCCTACAAAAAACAGCGCCTTTATCTGATTCAATCTGGTTCTTTCCATATCTCCCACAACGACTTTATCCACATCCTGAGGAATGGTCCCTACCTGGATCTCCGAAAACCCTGCGTCCAGTATATCCAGAAATTCTTTCGCTTCCATGGGTTCGTCTTCCAGCAGTCCTATGATCTGATCCAACAATTCCATCACCAAACGGTATATCTGCGCATATTCCTTCGCTTTGGAAAGCTTTCCTTCCTTTCTGAAAATATTTTCATAAAAAAGCAGCTTCTTTTGGATCTGATTTTCTGCAATAAACGAATAGAGCGCCAATACATGCTCTTTTGCGGTAGTCCTTTTCAAAAGCAAAGGCCCCAGTTGTCCCATCAGACGCTCCCTGATCCCGTTCAGCTCTTCCAGCTGCTCTGCGTCCGTATTGCCCGGCATCCTTACAAAGCTTTTAGCGTATTTGCTTTTTCCCCGTATTCCCAACGCCAGCACATAATTTTCAAGCCGGTCTATTTCCTCCATGGTAAATCCCGTCAGGCCGCTCCTCAGATAATGAAAGACCGTTTCATAAGAAAAATCTTTGGACAGCATGGACAACGCGCTTTTGATATACTCGATGAAGGGATTTAAAAGAATCCCCCGCGTCCTGTCTACAAAGCATGGAATCCCGAATTTGTCAAACTCAGAATCTACATGGGGCGCATAGGCGTTCAGATCCCCCGCCACTACCGCTATATCCCGATAAGCATATCCTTTTTCCATGACCAGTTCTTTAATGAGCAGGGCCGTCTGCCTGACCTCCTCTTTCGGGTCTCCCGCTTCAAAGATCCTGATATTGTCCGGTGTTTCCTGATACACGGCCGTAGGATAACGGAACAGATGCTTTTCCAAATGAGCCATCTCCCTGTTGCCCCAAAACCGCGGCGCAGGATCTTCTTTGAAATACACGTCCGCTTTTCTTTCGATCCCGTTTTCCACTGCCAGACCGTGCAGCTTTCCGGCAGTCCGCTTACTTAAATGAAATAACTTTTGTTCCCCGTCCTCCAAAAAAGGGTTTTCCTTTCCGTCAATGATGATCGTAACGATCACTTCTTTTGCCAGTTTCATCAGTTCCAGAATCACCCGGTTCTGTATCGGCGTAAAACCCGTAAAGCCGTCAAAAACAATTACGCTGTCGGGAATGAGTTTTGACCGTCCCAACACGTTACAGAGCAGGTCCAGCGTTTCTTCCGTAGTAATAAACCTTTCTTTGATAAAATCCATAAACGCCCTATAAAGAACGTGCAGATCTTTCAGCTTATAAGAAAGCGCGCCCTTTTGACCTGCATAGTCAATCATCCGTTCCAATTCCGTCTCTCCGATCCCATACTGCATAAATTCGGAAATAACGGATTTTACTTCGTGGATATATCCCTGCTTCTGTAATTTTTTCCCTATGACAGTCAGTTGATCTTCTATTCCTGCCGCCGTTTTTCTCAGCACCAGACTCTTTCCGGTATCGTCCAGAACCGGCTTTTCATTGCCTCCGGTCTCTTCAAAAATGCGGTGGGAAAGTCTTCCGAAACTTAAGACGTCTATATTCCTGATGCCGCCCCTCCCGTTTTTGTTCTCCACAAGTTCCTTTTGGGTCTGCATCGTAAACTGATCCGGTACAATGATCAGAAAATCCCGTTCCGGTTCCTGCAGGGAACGGACCGTAATCTGGTCATAAAGCCGTTTGCTTTTTCCCGCACCCGAACCGCCGAAATAAAACTGTAATGACATATATCCTCTCATTCCGCCGCGCAAGCGGCAACTTCATCCGTGACCCCAGTTATTTTAAAGAAAGTAAAAAGGCCGCCAAAAGCGGCCCGCTTATCTTATCGTAACAGATTTTTAGTAAATTCACAATTCTTTTGGAAAGTTTCTTTTTCTTGCGGTTCATAGCCCCATATGATAAACTTGTGTTTGTTTCATACAAACCGTTAACGGAAAATATACGCCATATCAACGGGCAGCAGAACATTTAGGAAAATACAGAACAAAATAACAGGAGCTATCATGGGTTTAGAAAACAAAAAACTTTTTTTATTTGATATAGACGGAACGATCGCCATAGGAGACACCTTATATAACGGCAGCAGGGAACTTCTCTCCTACATTTCTTCCGTCGGCGGAAAATCTTATTTCATCACCAACAACTCGACAAAAAGCGGTACGGATTATGTAAAAAAATTCAAGAACTGCTTCGGGCTTGATGCGACGGAAAATTTATTTGTCACCTCAGGATATATGACCCTCTGTTTTTTAAAAAAACACTTTTCCCTGCAAAAGATCTATTGTCTCGGCACAAGTTCTTTTATCAGGGAACTGAAAAATAACGGACTGACCGTTACGGAAGAAGCGGACGACGACATTGCCTGCATCATTGCCGGCTTTGACAATGAACTGACCTACCGCAAGTTGGAGATTGCCTGCGAACTGCTTTCCACAAGGGATCTCCCTTTTTACGCCACCAATCCGGACCTTCGGTGTCCGGTCCCTTTCGGCTTCGTGCCGGACTGCGGCGCAATCTGTGAAATGCTGCGTTCTTCTACCGGAAAAACGCCCGTTTATCTCGGGAAACCCAATGCGGCCGTGGTGGATTTCTGTCTTTCGGATTCCGGCTTTTCCAAAGAAGAAACCTTGGTAGTCGGCGACAGGCTTTATACGGACATCGCCTGCGGTATCAATGCCGGGGTGGATACCTGCGTTCTCTTTACGGGAGAAGCAAAAAAGGAGGATCTGGCAAATACCGCCTTTTCCCCCGATTATTGTTTTGATACGGTTACCGATCTGCTCCATGCGCTGCGTACCGGAAATTGATACGGTTCCGCCCCTCCTTTCCCTTTGCCGGATACGTTCCGGAGCGTGTTTGAAAATTGTTTTCCGCATAGGTTCTTTGAATAGACCGGTTTTATTTTCCGGATTCCCTGCCTCTATAAGATTTCCCGATATACCCGGAGCACGTTATCCCGAAAGATCTTGTCGCATTCCGCTTCACGGAAACCTGCCCGGTTAAAAGCTTCTTCCAATTTAGGCATATAAGTGTAATCCGGGATTCCCTCGTTAGTATCGATGCCGTCAAAATCACTGCCGATCCCAAGGCACTCCGTCCCGCCTACTTTTATCATATGCCTCGCATGGGTAACGACGGCCTCCATCGTTCCCGGATTATAAGTCCCCGCTTCTACTTCCGTCAGAAAATCCGCACAAAAATTCAGCCCCGCCACACCGCCTCTGTCCGCCAAAGAACGCAGCATATCGTCGGTCAGATTACGCACCCACGGGCTGACCGCCCTTGCGTTGGAATGGCTCGCCACAAAAGGTTTTTTCGTTGCCCGCAGCACATCGTAAAACCCGGCGTCCGACAAATGGGAAACGTCCACGATCATCCCCAGCTCTTCCATCCTTTCCACCAGTTCGATGCCAAATGGAGTAAGCCCGTGTTCCGTATCCGGCGTCCTATGGTCGACGGGCGGTTCTGAGTCCGTTTTCGGCAGGTTCGGAAAGCCGATCTCATTGGGATAGTTCCATGTAAGCGTCATCATGCGTACTCCCAGATCGTAAAACAGTTCCAGATTATCCAGATCCCCAAGGCAGGCCGCTCCCTCTTCAATCGTAAGAAGCGCCGACATTTTGCCGTTCCTTTCATTCCTCAGGATCTCTTCGTAAGTTCTGACAGGAAGGATGGTATCCCTGTTTTTTTCCATCTCCGCATAAAAAAGGTCTACCATGCGCAGCACTTCATCCTTCGGATTATCACATTTCTTCCATTCCACAAACATGGCGAAATTTTGAAGCAGCGCATTTCCTTTTTTTAATTTTACCAGATCGATATGTCCGTCATTTTCCGCAAGGCTGCATCCTTCCCCCTGCTTTTTCTTTTGCAGCATTTTATAAAGCGTGTCGCAGTGCATATCTACATATTTCACTACAGCCCCTCCGTTCCCTTAGCAGCTTCGGCCCGCAGGGATCATCCGCGGCCCTCTTATCCATTTTATAACTCATACGGAAAATACATGCTAAAAATTTTAACTTCCTATGGATCCATACCGGCTGTTTTCCCGCCGCTCTATAAGCTTTGCCGTTCCTTGTTCTATTTCTTCATTTTGTACACGGGGTCGGCAGGATAACCGCCTTTTAGTTTCTGCATCCCTCTCTGGATCGCATCTTTGGAGTTCTTCCAGTCCGCATCCTGATTCCTGTAATCGAATTTCTCCACCATCCAGGAAACGTCTTCAAACAGACGGTTCATATTTTCCTCCATCACCTGAAAGATCATCGGAAAAAACTCCGCTTTTTCCTTTTCGCTCAGTTTCTTTTCCGCCGCTTCGCACAAATCTCCGAAATGAGACAGACAGAATCCCTTTCCCGAGGAAATCTTCTTTCTGAATTCTTCGTCTCTTTGATACATGACAAAGAAAGTGTCCAAATATCTTTCATAAGTATCCTTATACCGATTGCATATATAGCAGGACGCTTCTTTTTCCCTCACCCACATGCCCACCGGGTTTGACGCCTCCCCGTTCTTCTTGAGCCGGTCCCTAAAAGAAAGCTTTGCAGGCGCATAGGCTGAAGCGATCTTTTGCAGTTCCTGATTCATGCGCTTGTAATGCGTCTTTAAAATCCAGGCGTTTCCAAGGGTATTCCCATAATCAAACATCTTCTTAAAATGCATCCGGCAAAATCCCTCTTTATCCGTTGCTTCCCTGACGTCGCTTTCCATATACGAAGAACCCGAACCTAAACAAAAATCCAAAAGATCCTGCTCAATATTCCGTTCCACATAGCAAAATGGACATTCGTCCATAGCATTGACCGCATCGTTCAACGGTATGGTATATAACTTTTCTTTCATAAAAAATCCTCCATTCCTGCCCGCCCCTCAAATCTTTGATTCAGGCGTTCACCCTATCTGCGCATTTTTTAATCCGATTCTTTTATGTATTCATCGTGACCGCCCGCATCATATCCAAATATCCGGTCACTTCCCGGTAAAGCATCTCCGGCTGAAACGAACCTTCCCTGAAATGTTCCTCCATGATCCCTTTCGTCGTCAGCTCCAGAATCTTCTGCAGTTTCCGCGCATCCACCTCCGGTTTAAACTTTCCGGTATCCATCTGCGCATAAATAGCTTCATAGACCCCAGTCAGGGCGTTTCTACGCTCTTCAATCGCCAAAAGCGCTTCATTTACATCCTCGTATAACGTGCTGTTCAAAAATTCCTGCATATAAGGATAATTTTTCAACGCATGCATTTTAGCAAATTCTATCTGCTTATATATCTCAAAAAAATCTGTCTCTTTTTTATCGACCGAAGTAGTCAATTCCAATGTCATATATCTTGTGCTATAGTCAAAAATAAACGTATACAATCCCAATTTACTCACAAAATAATGGAAAAGAAGCCCTTTGCTGATTCCGGCCTCCTTTACCATATCGTCCGTACTCGCGCCTCTGTATCCGTTCCGCGCAAATATTTTTAAAGCTGCATTTATCATACGATCCTGCTTTTCTTTGGCAAGGTCAAAAAATTTACTATTCATATATGCTCCCATCCGTATGACGGCCGCGGGTCCCGTCTTCTGCCCGCAAGAATAAATCACTGTGAAGGTAACTATAACATAATTTCCGGTTTTCTTCAATAATCCTCCCCCTTCTCTATCGTTAAAATTTACTTAATTTTCTCTGAAATGGAAAATTTATGATTTTTTAATACATATTCTCTTTTCATTTTCCCAAAATAGTATTAATATAATTCTATACAATTGATTTGAAAGGAGTACGGATATGGCAAAAAAGAAGTTCGGCAAGTTCCTTCTTTTCAGCGCTGCTGTGGGAGCTGTCGCAGCAGGAGCTTACTACTATTTCCAGAATAAAGAAAAGATTTCCAATGATGATTTTGATGAAGATGACGATTTTGATGATTTCAGCGAAGATTTAGATTCCGAAAGCGCCCATACCGATCCGGCTGAGCGTTCGTATGTATCTCTTGATTTGAATAATGAAAATGCTTCTTCCTCCGGGTCTGAGAAAACTGCGGAGAACGACTCCCCCGACACGAAAGAAGCCCTCAACAATTTAGAAAAAGCCGCCGAATCTGCAAAGGCTGAAGTAGAAGAATTTTTTGATGAGGATGAAGAAGATCCCTATGACGAAGGCAAAGCATAATTGATTTGCCGGATGACCATAAAACGGATAACCGATAAGCAAAGCACAGTCTGTTTCGCCGGACTGTGCTTTTTCTTTCTCACCATTTCACTTTTCTACTGATCATTTTTTCGCGGCGCTGTTCTTCTCTTTGATCTTCTGAACAAGAATCTCTTTTAAATCCCTTGCCTTATCTTTCATACGCGGGCTTGCCGCCGTGGAAGTGATGATCGTGCCGATCAGTTTGGACGCTACGTCGTACTGTTCAAACCGGATCGCCATAACGGAGATCAGATAATCCACCGTTTGTTCATCCATACCGCACATCGGGAAGGTTTCGGACTGTCTTGCCGCCAAAAATCCCTCCAATGCATTTTGCAGATACTCGTTTTCCTGTGTTTCCAGCTCTTCTTTTTTCGCTTTGGTATCCTCCGCCGCCTCGTCCAAACTTTCCGCATACCCTCTTAAAAGCCATGCGGATTTTAAACAAATATACGCTTTCTCACTTGCCCTTGCCCTCTTTACGATCGCATTCGCAAGCGTAAGCTGGTATCTTTCCAATGCCTCTTCGTAACTGATCGTCTCGCCGGTATGGGTATTCCCTTTATAATTTGGCGTGATATTCTGTTTGATCAGCTTCGCCTGTGCCCCCGTCATATATTTAAAATATCTGCTGAGCGCCGCATATCCGCATTTCGGACAGACAATGACGTCATATTTTAACAGATCGATGGACTCGTACTTAGGCCGGAGATCCATATCCGTTCCTTTTAATTTTGCCCTGCCGATCTTAACTGTTTTTGCCTTAAACGCAGTATCGCACACCGGACAGCTCTGGGCCTTCTCAAAAAGGAAGTCCTGTTCCTGCACTACCGGAGCCTGCGGTTTTCCCCCTTCGCCTGCACCTGCTTTTTCATTCTTCTTGGCATCGTCATAGAGATTTGCCTCCGTGAGATTGCCAAGTCCCAGCTTTTCTAATCCTGATAAAATACCAGCCATTTTTTTCCCTCCACTTCTTACTTTGCTAGACCTTTATTTTGGTAAAACATATGAGCTTTTTAATGAGACGATGCGGTTGAATACAAGCGTTTCCTCTTTTGAGTCTTTTGCATCCACACAAAAGAATCCCTGTCTTACAAATTGGAAACTGTCATACGGTTTTGCATTCGACAGCGCCGGCTCCAAATAACAATCTTTCAGAACCGTTAAAGAATTTGGATTCAGATTCAGGCTGCCGTCCTCGTTATATACGCCTTTTTCCTCGTCAATAATATTTTCATATAAACGTACCTGCGCTTTCACGGCGTCTGCCGCCGCTGCCCAGTGTATAGTACCCTTTACTTTTCTTCCCTGAAATCCGCTGCCGCATTTGGTCTGCGGGTCATAAGTGCAGTGTACCTCCGTTACCTTTCCGTTTTCATCTTTGACACAGCCTGTACAAGTTACGAAATAAGCGTTCATAAGGCGTACCTCGTTCCCCGGGAACATACGGAAATACTTCTTGGGCGGTTCTTCCATGAAATCCTCCCTTTCAATATAAAGCTCCCGCCCGAACGTGATCTTTCTTGTACCAAGCGATTCGTTCTCAAGATTATTGGGAACTTCCAAGATTTCCGTCTGGCCTTCCGGATAATTGTCTATGATCAGTCTGACCGGATCCAGAACTGCCATCATTCTCGGTCTGGAAAGCTTCAGATCCTCTCTGATGCAGTATTCCAGCATCGCATAATCCACGGACGAGTTACTTTTGGATACGCCGCACAACTCTACAAACTTCCGGATCGATCCCGGCGTAAAGCCTCTCCTGCGCAGCGCGGCGATGGATACCAGCCGGGGGTCGTCCCAGCCGTCTACGATCCCGTCCTCTACCAGCTTCTTAATATATCGCTTTCCCGTTACCACATTAGTCAGATATAATTTGGCAAATTCGATTTGTTTCGGCGGATTCTCATATTCCAGTTCCCTTACTACCCAGTCGTACAAAGGCCTGTGATCCTCAAACTCCAGCGTACATATGGAATGCGTGATGCCTTCTATCGCATCTTCAATAGGATGGGCAAAATCATACATCGGGTAAATACACCATTTATCTCCCGTATTATGATGTGTCATACGGGCGACACGGTAAAGAACGGGATCCCGCATATTGATATTTGGCGACGCCATATCTATCCTTGCCCGGAGCACCTTCTCTCCATCTTTGTAAACGCCGTTTCTCATGTTTTCAAACAATTCAAGATTCTCTTCCTTACTGCGTCCGGCGCCCGGATCATCCTTTCCCGGTTCCGTCAGCGTCCCCCTGTATTCCCGGATCTGCTCCGCCGTAAGATCGGAAACATAGGCTTTTCCTTTCTTTATCAGCTTTACCGCCGCTTCATACATTTGATCGAAATAATCGGAGGCAAAAAAAAGCCTGTCTTCCCAGTCCGCGCCCAGCCATTGGATATCCTCTTTTATGGACTCTACAAATTCCGTCTTTTCTTTGGTCGGATTCGTATCGTCAAAGCGCATATTGAACTTACCGCCGTATTCCTTTGCAAGGCCGTAGTTTAAAAGGATGCTCTTTGCGTGTCCGATATGGAGATAACCGTTAGGTTCGGGTGGAAATCTTGTATGGACAGTGGTGCATACGCCCTCCGCCAGATCCTTGTCAATGATCTGTTCGATAAAATTTCTCGATTCCGCCGCACCTGTAGCGGAATCCGGTTCTGTTTTCGCTAAATTTTCATTTTCGTTCATAATAGGGACTCCTCAGTCTAAAAATTACTATTTCCATTCTAGCACAAGAAAAAAAAATAATAAAGGGGCAAATTTCCCCTTTATTATCTTCGGCCTTTTTATTTTCCCACCGGCAGGGCCTCCTGCCTGATACGCGGCGGATATTTAGGACCGGACCTGCCAGTCGATCACTGCCTTAAACAGATCTCCGTCCGTTTCTATCCGGAATTTACCGCCTTGCAGCTCTACAAAGTTTTTCGCTATCGCAAGCCCCAATCCGCTGCCTTCCGTATTTCTGGATGCGTCTCCGCGCACGAACCTCTCTGTCAGTTCCTGCGGGGTCACGTTGATCTCCCTTGCAGAAATATTCTTCAGTTCAATGTGTACGCCCGTTCCATTCTCCGCATATCCCACTGCATCATCCGTCCCTGAAAGGCCCTGAAGCATTTCATTCTCCTGCTGCCGGTATCCGGATGGGATCTTTTCCGCCGTCACAAAAACTCTCGTTCCCGTCAACGCATACTTTATGATATTGGTATACAGGTTTTCAAAAATTCTGTAAGTCTTTTGCGGATCCAAAGACAGGATGATCTTTTCCTCCGGCAAACGGAAACGTACTTCAAGCCCCGCCTCCTTCATCTTTTCTTCATGCTCCAAATATACCTGACGTACCAGATTGCAGATATCTACCGGAACCGGCTCCAGCTTCACCGCGCCGCTGGTCGCCTTACTCACCTCAAACAGATCTTCGATCAGTACTTTGAGCCTGAGCGATTTTCTCTCCAAGGTATCCAGATATTCTTTTCTCTGTTCTTCAGTCAGATTTTCCTGTTTTAATAAATCGATATAAGTAATGATGGCCGTCAACGGCGTTTTCAGGTCATGGGATACATTGGTGATCAGCTCCGTTTTCATCTTCTGGCTTTTTACCTCCTGATCTACCGCATTTTTAAATCCTCCCTGAATCTTATAAAGCTCCTCCTTATAAGATTCAAAGATCCCGAAATCCTCTTTAAATTCATTGTTCAGGTTTCCCTGTGCAATAGAATTGGTGGCCTTTAGCAGCTTGCCGTACTGTAACCGTATTTTAAAAATATAATTCTTTAAAAGTCCGTACAGGATCAAAGAATATACGGCCAGCATGAAAATTCCGAATCCCCAGAACAGACAGACTACCGTGAGCAAAAGGAAATTGAAAAATATAATCTTCCACAGCGTTTTGTTATTGTCTTTTCCCAGATCCACGCTAAGCACTTCTTTTTTCAGTTTCTGGTAAAGGCCCTTAAAAAATCCGCATATCTCCTTCCAATACCGATAGATCAGGCTTCTTGTCTTCACATATTCCCCGAAACCTTTTATCATATCCGACAATTCCAGAAAGCACCAGTATCCTACGCCAAATAATGCCGCAAACAATAAGAAACAAACGCTCTTTTCTATCAGTTCATACCCCATACTGTTCTGCATGTTCGCAGGAAAATTTGCATTCAGCCAGTCCAGCATCCGGTCATTTCCCGCCATCCTGACAATATCCGAGGTAATCTCCACGCCGAAGCCGTATAAGACGACGGCCAAAAATATCATCGCTTCAAAGGGCACCGTCCTCTTCGCTTTTCCTTCCAGCCTTTCCGGTTTCCAAAGGGCAAGCAGGACAACAATTCCCAATATTCCCGTCAGAAGCAGGAAGTAAACGCTGTCCGCTCCGGATGTATAATAAATATATTCTTTGGAAGGCAGCCCGAAATTATCCAGAAGAAAACCCGAATTCCCTTCGGCAAAAACTTCGATCTGTTCCTGAGTCATGGCGTATATAAACGTCGTATTTACCGGCTTTTTCTGTCTGAGGGTAAGGATCTGTTTCCATTCTTCCTCATCATAATCGTATAGGAGATAAGTCTCCGTCTCTTCCCTGTCCGGCAGGATCTTTCCCACCTTACTGCCGGCGGCGATCTGCGTATTTTTTAACAGCCGGTCCGCATCTTTGCTCTTTACGCGCAGATTGTTCAGATTGCCCGCTTCGTCATACTCCATGATCACATAATAAACATAATCCTTTTCGCCGTCCTGACCGTCCTGCGCCAGCTTTTCAATATCGAGAGCCGTATTTTTAAGAACCGTTCCCGTTGTTTTTTCTAAAACACAGTAATCCATCCTCGACTGAATCTCATCCACATATATTGCTCTGATGCCGGCCGCAGCGTTTTCAAGCTGATCCACATAAAGTTCCAGAATACTGTTGAGCTGCTGATAGTCCACCGTTTCTCCGCCCATATATTCCGGTGTCCGCGTAAACATATCGTTTCCCGATACGGTTTCCGTTTCTGGACCGGAACCGGAAAACATCGCGGATCCCGGTCCGGTTCCCGCTGCCGCCACATTTTCCAGTTTCTCATCCATATACAATTCCTGATAGCCGTATTTCTTGTCACCGCTTCTGTCCATCGCGTCTTTATAGAGTACAAAATTGCTCTGAAGCAGAGCTGAGGCAAAAAACTCGCCCTCAAATCCTTCTCCCCACATTTCTTCATAATAGGTCGACGCCCTCATATCAAAATACGGGAAAAGCCAGACCATAATAAACGCCGCGCAAAAAACGATCAATATTCCGGTACGCCTCGCTTTATTACTGTTTTTCGATTTTATATCCAACACCCCACACCACCTTCAAATATTTTGGTTCTTTCGGATTGATTTCTATCTTTTCCCTGATTTTCCTTACATGTACCATAATCGTATCCGTATTGATCGCCTGCTCATTCCAGACACGTTCATAAATTTCTTCCGCGCTGAATACCCTGCCCGGATTCTTCATTAAAAGCTGCAGTATTTTAAATTCTAACGGCGTCGTCTTCACAGGGTTTCCGTCTACCGTGACCTCTACCGTCTCTTCGTTTAACTCCAGTCCCCCGATCACATAGATCTTATCGTTATTCTGCTTCTCCCCCATGGCGTCCAGATACTTCCTATAACGGCGCAGATGGGAATTTACCCTTGCCAGAAGCTCCATTGTAGTAAAAGGCTTCGTCACATAATCGTCAGCCCCCATGTTCAGTCCCATGATCTTATCCACTTCTTCGGATTTTGCGGAAAGCATGATGACCGGAAAGTCATATCCCTTTTCCCTCACTTTCATCATCATCGTGATCCCGTCCATACGGGGCATCATAATATCTACTATAGCAAGGTGGAACTCCTCCTTCTCGATTTTTTCCAGCCCTTCCATACCGTCCCCTGCCTGCGACACGAGATACCCTTGATTTTTTAAATAAATCTCGATTCCTTCCCGAATCTCCTTATCATCCTCTACGATCAAAATGTGAAACGTTTCCATGCCAATGTCTAAACTCCTTTCCAAGCCTTTCTTTTTCAGGCGCTCTTCTTTTCAGTATAACACAGTTTTCCCTTTCCTACGGTTTTCCCTACAAAATAGTATCCCTTTCCTGCCCGTCTCACATTTTGATCCCTGCGATCCTCCATCTTCCGTTTCTGCCCATCTCCCTGTCATTCCCCTGCCTGTGGTTTTGGATTGCAGTATTATAATAAACGGCTGCCATTTTGGCGATTTCGCCTGCTTCGTATTTTCTTGCCGTCTCTATTGCCCCCTGCTCCATATAGATCCGGTTCTGTTCCAGCATAGAATCCAGTTTATTGGCATATTCCATTTCTGACAGATATGTCATGTATCCGTTTTTACCGTTGACAACCACGTCGCATACGCCTGACGCCTTTACCGCAAGCACCGGAGTTCCTGCTGCCATCGCCTCAAGCAGAACGATTCCCTGAGTTTCCGATTGTGAAGCAAACAAAAACAGATCCGCCGCCTTGCAATAATTTTTCACCTGATCATTAGATACCTTCCCGGCAAAAAAGATCTCTTCCCGTATATCCAGCTCTTCCGCCAATTTTAAAAGCTGCGGCTTATAAGGGCCGTCTCCTACTATGACCAGCCTGAAGTCCGATCCCTGCTCCTGTTTTCTTATAGAGAGAGCACGGAATAAAAAATCAAAGTTTTTTTCCTTTGCCAGTCTGGCTACCGTACAGAACAGGAATTTTTTTCCGGAAATCAGTTTTTCTCTCAGTTTGCCGGCCTCTTCCTCATCCGGTTCAAAGCTTTCTTCCTTCAGGCCTGTAGGCAGGACGACGCAGGACGCAGACTTCCCAATGTCCTCCAAATATTCCTGCATCATAGGCGTGGGCGCAAAGACCATATCGCATTGACTCATATAGTTATTCACATAACGGGGCATGATTCCTGCCAAAAAAGGCGCTTTGATATAATGCAGATATTGCTCGTATCTTGTATGATATGTAAAGCACAACGGCACATTATATTTTTGGGAGAGATGCAGCGCCGTTTTTCCTATCAGCATAGGATGGTGTACATGGATCAGGTCAAAATTCCCTTCTTTAAATTCCTTTTCGATCTTTCTGTCCATACTGTCAGGTACGGATACTCCGTTGATAATGCCTTTGATCAGAGATCTGTACCTGACTATGTTTTGTTCTTCCGCCTGCTCTTTGTATTCGGGCGCAAACACCACCACTTCATGTCCTGCCTCCCGAAGCCCCTCGCTCAACCGTTCAATGGAAATCGGAACTCCTGCGATAAACGGTTTATAATTATTTGTCATCATTGCTATTTTCATATCGTTTCCCCTCTTCCCGCTTAGTCAGTGTCCTAAATATGCAGGTAATTAAATACTGCGTCTCCCAAAAAATATCCCGCCCCTACAAATACCAGATTCCACACAAATACGCCAAGCGCCGAACTGACGGTATATTTCATAAAATTTATCTTTAAGACCCCGGCCGGTATGGAGATCAGTGTCCTTACCATCGGGATCAGCTTGCTCAGAAAAATGCCAAAGCATCCCTTTTGCCGGATCATATCAAAGTTTTTCTCGATCGCCTCTCTCTGTTTAGGGAACTTTTTCAAGTATTTTTCCAAAAGCAGGTTACCGCCTGTCCGTCCGAGAAAATACAAGATCCAGCTTCCAAGCACGCCCGCCGCCAGCGTGATCAACATGACCCAGAAAAAGTTGATATTTCCTTTGGCGGCCCATATGCCCGAAAGCGGCATAATGATCCCGGCCGGAAATCCCGGCAGATTCATATATTCCAGTAATACGATCACAAAAATAGCAATCGCTCCATATTGGGTAAAATAGAATGTTATTGTGTCTAAATTCATGACATCACACCTCGCTTTTTTGTCTTATGCATATTTTTATTCTTATGCTTTGTATATCCTATGCCTGTCGTAACTTCTTACGTTGAGTATAGGATATACAATAAAACAAAAAATGAAGCATGATAAAAACGAAAAAATTTCTTAAGAAAAGTGAAAAAAGATCGGAGCGTGTTTCCATCACGCTCCCGCATTTATAAAATCATATTTGTATCAGCCGATTCCGATAAGACTTCATCGCCTTCTGCAGCGCTCCGCCGTTTGCCCCTAAATACGCTTTTCTTTCTTGTGCAAGCTGTTCCAGTTCCCATACTTCTCCATATTTCCATATATTCCCTTTTTGATAACAGCCTACATGGAGTACGCTTTTCCCACGGCATTCCTCTACTAAGCGCTCCAGCTCGTCCATCATCTTCTCCATCATGCCAAAATCCTGTTTTACATGAAGTTCTTCGTATGGCTTGACCGACGCAGACAACGTTTCCTCCTCCTGCAGCCTCGGAAACTCTTCCACATACTGCACTAATCTGCTGCTCATTTCAGAAAAAAGACTGTAAAACTGATTTAACAGATATTTATGAACATCCTCGATATAATTGCCGATCGATTCCGCAGTTTCCCCTTCCGCTTTTGTTTCCATGCAGACCATGTAACCGTCTAAGGCTTCGCGCACATAATTGAGCTGCATCGTCCATTCCACCATACCGCTCTGGATCATTCTTTCTGCCTGTTCCATCTCTTCCATCATATGATTTTTCATCCCTACTCCTTATCCATCCGGCTTAACGAAGCGCCTATACGCTAAACCGGACTTAAATCAGTGCGGTTAAAAATACTTTTTCAATTTTCCTCCGGTCATATATGCCGTTTTAGATCAAAATAGAACTTACGAAATCATCCTGCCGTCAAATTCCAACAGGCTGACCGCCGCATGATAGATCCGGTCTTTGTCTTCTTCCAGAAAATCCGCATAGCCCTTTAAAAGCAGCGACATTCTTTCAAAATTCTGAAAATACTTCTTCAAAACTTCCGAATCGCTTTCCCAAGACCCAGCCGCTGTTTCCGGTAATAATCCGGCCGCAGCAATATGCAGATTCCTGTCTAACTCTGCAATATCGTTTAAATGCAACGCCATCCCTGTCATCATTTCCGCCACCCCGCTTTCTCCATTTCTTCATTATTATTAAAGTCTTGCCCTCAGGGCAATTTTTAATACGCCTATCATAAACTATTTTTACGGAAAGATTAAATTTTGTAACCGAATCCTGCGATTTTTCGACTGAATAAAACACGTTTCGACAAATATCCCTATTTTTCTCCCTGCTTTAACCGATAAAAACCAGCCGCAGCTTTATTCGGTCGCTGTTTTACACGTTTCGGTTCTTTTTTAATCGTTCCGGCATCTTTCATAGTACAATAACTATAAATTGAAGGAGGACGGATACTATGTTGGAACTGATCAGAAGAAAGTATGATTTCAGCGATTACCAGATTGCACAGCTTCGTTTCTTTTTTCTCTCCGCTTTTTCGGAAATCAGCAAGCTGCTTATGATCAGTCTGTTCTTTTTAGACGATCTTCCTTTATTCTTTTGGACGATCGCGCTCTTTCAGGTTTTCCGCTCTTCCTGCGGCGGTCTCCACTGCAAAACTTATTGGTCGTGTTTTTTGGTATCTTTGGCGTATATGTTCACAGCTATCCGTATACTGCCACTGATCCCTGTTAGTACGCTGTTTCAGATGGTTACTTTGCTACTGTGCATCATAATTACCCATAGGATCGGCCCGTTAATTTCCGTACTTCATCCTGTATTGTCCGAATCGGTCAATAGACGTTTGAAAAATAGAGTATTTGTCCTGATTTTTATTTATCTTGTTATCCTGTATATGATTCCTCAAAATCCTTATCTTATTGTAGGATATTGGGTTATTATATTAAATACGCTGCAACTGGTCGTTGCAAAACTACAAAAGAAGGAGGAATCTGAATGAAAAAGTATTTGTCGCCAATAATTAAACACGCTCTAGTGAGTTGTATGGGAATCTCTTTTTGGTTTGAACTCACACATGCTTCTATTCTTTTTTTTGGTGAATATCAATATCCCCAAAAGGAAGATTATGAAGTCTAATATTTATTCTGCTCCATAGTTCCAAGAGGGAGAACGTATTCTTAGTTTCTCCCTCCTGATTCCTTTCTTCATTTCAGCCTTTCCAGATTATTCTTTATCGAAATTATTTTCCTGCAAAAGATTGTATGTATTGCAAATCCAGTTGATAAATCCATTCATTTACCCCCTAAAAAGCGAACAGAACATTTGAGCAAAATGGAGGAATATATCATGCCGCAAGTAAGACAGGATTTAATAAAATAATACGTTTCCGCTATAAGAAATATTTACGGAACACATACAAAGCAGATTATATTATATGGTTCTGATGCCCAGAGAGACTTCCATAAAGATTCTGATATAGAAATTTTTCTCACCTTATCCGGTCAGACTTATTTAGACATACAGAAAAAGAGAACCAGTTTACCGCCTCTATCAATACATTCCCGCAAATAATCTCAGATTCTGATATAGAAATTTTTCTCACCTTATCCGGTCAGACTTATTTAGACATACAGAAAAAGAGAACCAGTTTACCGCCTCTATCAATACATTCCCGCAAATAATCTCAAAATGATATTCAGCCCCCATTTTCTTCAGGCCATACAATCCTAATCCCCTGTTCTCTCCTTTAAGGCTGTAACCCTTTTGAAACATTACCGTTATCTCTTTGGGCGATATGGTCGAAGAAATGTTGCGTACTTCTATCACGATCTGTTCCGCATCTTCGGTGATAGAAACATATATTCTTTTCTCATCCGCCTTTTCCAAAGCGTCCATTGCATTGTTGATCAGGTTACCGATCAGCTCTACCATTTTAAACATCGGAAGGGAGGATCTCAGTTCCATACATTTTAATTCATATTCAACCGCGATTCCTCTTTTCTCTGCCTCTATAAATTTCCCGTATAAAAAGCCGATCAGGGCAAAGTCTCCCGCCTTTAACAGTTTCTCATACCGGTTGTCATAAGTGATCTCTTCGCAATACGATTTCTGACGTTCTACCAATTCTTCATAACTTTTGCATACTAAATGCTGACTATAAATAGCGCTGATATGATTATTGAATTCATGCTGACGTAAACGGATCTCGGAGATCAGATTTTGATAAGAGGTTTCATATAGCTTATATGTCTGAAGTTCCATCTCCTTTTCCCTTGCTTTTAGTTTATATTTTTGCCAGCTTTCAGTCATAAGGCACATGACCAAGGTAGCCATCGCAGGAAATAAATATTCTTCTATATATAAACCTTTGGATCTTTTTACCATATAAATGCAAATTAGTATAATACTGCACCCCAAAATCAACATACATCTCATAATGATATCATCCCGTTGAAAATAATAGGATACCCTCTTTAATCGTTCTTTTCTTGCTGATATAACGCAAATTGTAAGCATTACTGCATTTACACATAAAATATGTACTTCCTTATTAGCCCCTTCTCCCAAAATACAAGAAACAAGAAAGAAACTAAGCATCTGTAATCCACTTAGCAAAATAATATATAAAATGTTATTGACTATCAGCCTTTTCTTATCTGTTCCAAATCTCCATATACAATAAAGTGCAATCAGTGGAAACATCAATTCCGAAGCGCCCACATTAATATACCCACTGTCAATACTCTGCATCAATATAAGATCTACCGATATAAGAACGATCTCTTTATACCCTAGACGGTATTTCTCGCCATATAGCGCGTACAGGCAGACTATAATCGCCATAACTTCGACCAGCAAACTAATCCTATTTATCATACCGAAACTCCATGCCCACCTTTTTCAAATAGGTACTGCCAATATTGATCGGCGATTCCACACCTCTCAGTTTAATGTACCGGTTTGTAAAGTCGATGCTGTCCACATATTCTTTATTTATGACCATGCTCCGGCTGCATTGAAGCAGGTACGGATTATCCGCATCCTTCAATATCTGTTTCAGCGGCCTGTACGGAACTTCCATGATCTCGTTGCCTACCCTATGAAAATAGATCCTATGTCTGCTGTTTTCTATGTATAAGATTTCCGAGCATTTGACGGAAAACAATATGCCTTCTCTACGAAAGAAAAGCACACCGTCCTCCTTCCTTCTGCTCGGAAAGCGCAATGCACGGTCCACTATCGTTTTTACTTTTTCGGAATCAAAAGGCTTTTCAAGATAATAAAAACAATGAAGTTCGCTATAAGCATATAATTTGGGGTCTTCTAATGAAGTGACAAAAATGATTGGAGTAAATTCATATTTTTCAATGCTTCTTATTCTATCCGCAAACCGGATACCTGAAATATCTCCTCTGTCTTCAGGATTTAAAATAATATCTACTAAAAATAAATCGATTGTATTTTCCAATACAGCTTCATATACGCCATCCATCGTACTAAATTCCATCACCTCTATTTCGGTGCTGATCTTCTTTACGATATCCGACAATACCTGCAGCGTACTGATATTGTCTTCAATGATGATCACTCTTTTGTACATTAAAACTCTTTGTTCTTCTCCCATTTATTACATTTTACTTACAGCATCGTTCTCATATAACGGACAAATTCTAACATGATCTTCTTTTCCTTCGATGTAAGCATACTCCATATCTGTTTGATCAGCAAAAGCCTTCTGTCGTAAAAATTCAGAAACAGCATTGGCCGGTATCCCGACATATCATAAAAACCCAATAACATTTCCGCATCGGGATAACGGACTTCCCTTTCCAGCTCTCTATATTTCTTAATACCTACTCCCAGCTTTTCCGCCATAGCTATCTGCGTCAGATCCATTCGCTGTCTGACAAAATAAATCATGGAAAAACGCCGCCATGATTTCAGCATGGCTTCTAACAGAATCAAATTTTCCTGCACCTTCTTTTTAGGCGTATAATACTTTCCCGCCCTTTCTATCATGATTTCTGCACAAAGTTTCATAATAAATTCTTTCTCTTTCCCTTCTCCAAAGCTGTCAAATGCTTCTTCCAGCTCTGTCTTCCCGCTGTCAAACTCGTCTCCGGTGATAATATAATCTATATTCCATCCCGACTGCAGCAAAATATTTAAATTCCTGCCCGTTAGTTTCGTCACGCCGTTTTCCAGATAAGAGTACTGTTCCTGACTGATGTCCATCTTCTCCGCAAGTTGGATCTGCGTCATCCCTATCCGCTTTCTGTAGGCCGCAAGCCGCCTAAGCACATCCTGATAATTACTCATATACATAGTCTCCATGCCGTTCTTTATAGTCAAATCATGTTATAAGTAAATTCTAATGTAATATAGGCATGCCCATTTAGGGCTGTTTCTTTATATTAGCCGTTAATATAGAAAAAATCCTAAAATAACGGTATAATCAAACCGATATTCTAGGATTTTGTACTCTATGTCCTATTTTTTCTGCAATATCAAGCCATGATCTTTCTGTCGGTCAACAGGCCGATTCCTCACACGGCTCATAAGTCTTTCCAAACGCATCCTGTTCCACAACATAGATATCATGCCTATCGTCGCACCGTACTACCAAATAGTCTCCCTTCTTTCCGAGCATATAACGTTCTCCTCCCCATGTGGTAAATACCTTTACCATCCGGTCGATCTGCTTCGCATATATGCTGGTCTTTCCGTTTGTGATGCAAGTACCCGCGCAGCTCGTCAAAAATCTGGTCTCTCCGTCCATACGGTTTTTAATGGTAGGCACATACTCCGTGTCCGAAGCATTGTCCTGCAAGTCATAGGGCTTATCTATGATCTGATAAGATTTTTCAAACCTATCTTTCGTGCTGGGATATACTTCTCCTTTTACCCCTATCATGATATACAGCTCCGGCTCCACCGTCATATCCACATCCCCTTCTAAAGTACGGACAGTGATCGGCGTACTGACCGGAAGAATATCTGCCGCTCTTACAAATCCAAGGGGAATCTTTTTCTTCACATATCTTGCCATCCCCGTCACATCTATCTCACATTGATCCGCATAGATTACTTCGGTATTGTCAAAATACTCGTTCATCCTTTCGCTGAAATAAGCTTCGGAATGCAGGGTCGGATAATATTCCTCATAAAGTTTCTTACTGATAAATCCGCCCGCTTTCTCCATATGGCCGCCGCCCGAACCGATCCTTTCGCTGACGAACGCCGCAAGCTCGCTGGCATTCACTTCCTTGATACAGCTCCTTACTGAAAATTTGTACCCGTCGTTGATCTCGTTATAAACGATGCAGGACCAAACCTCGTCCACCTGTATGAGAAAATCGCTGATCATGCCAAGGATATTGGGGTCGCACGGTTTTGACCGGATAATCGCATACTTATGGTCGTCATTGTAAATATAACGTATCATTGCGATCCCTGCCACTTCCAGCTCTGCAAGGCTTAAGTTGGAATTGCGGAACAGCCTGATCATGCTCATATTGCAGGTAAGCGCATCCCGCATATCCATATCTAACGGGTTGTAGATCTCCGCAAACTGATTCGTATCCGAATACAGTCCGTAATACAGAGCCGTTCCAAGTATGCTGTCCTCCTCTACCGGAAACTCTTCCGCTTTCATCATCTTCCATACGAGCGTGGAGCAGCTCCCGAGGGAAGAATTGATCTCTTTTAATTCCAGATTCGGTATTTCGATCTGGTGATGGTCGATCACGGCTACCCGCTCCGCTTTCAGCCTTGTCACATTTCCCGCGCCGTACTGACAGTCTACCGTAATAAGCAGTCCGTCTATATACGGCTCCGTATCTTCCAAGTAAAAAATCGGAATCTCCAGCTTGTCCACCATCAGTTTTAAATTGGCCTTGTGAATCCTGTTTTTCCCACTGTAAATAAGTCTGGTATTTTTCCCCTTGCTTTTAAAATAAGTATATAATCCGAATCCCGCGCCGATCGTATCCGCATCCGGATTGTCATGGCACTGGATCGTAACCGAATCATACTTTTCCAAATCCGCTAATCTCATGAATTCCCCCCGCTTTTATCAATGATGGAACAAACGGATACCCGTAAACGCCATCACCATATTATATTTATTGCAGCACTCGATCACCAGATCGTCCCTCACCGATCCGCCCGGCTGCGCAATATAGTTTACGCCGCTCTTATGCGCTCTCTCAATATTATCGGAAAACGGGAAGAAGGCGTCGGAACCGAGCGTAACTCCCTGCAGCTTATCGAGCCACGCTCTTTTTTCTTCCCTCGTAAATACAGGTGGTTTAACCTTAAAGGTCTTTTCCCACACGCCGTCTGCCAGTACGTCCATATATTCCTCTCCGATATAAACATCGATCGCATTATCCCTGTCGGCACGGCCAAGCGTGTCCACAAAGGAAAGCCCAAGAACCTGCGGGGCCTGACGTAAAAACCAGTTATCCGCCTTATTTCCCGCCAGTCTGGTGCAATGTACGCGGGACTGCTGTCCGGCGCCGATCCCGATGGCCTGACCGTCCTTCACAAAACATACGGAATTGGACTGGGTATATTTCAAAGTGATCAACGAGATATTCATATCGATCAGCGCGGCCTCGGGAAGTTCCTTATTCTCCGTAACGATATTGGATAAAAGTTCTCCGTTGATATCCAGTTCATTGCGGCCCTGCTCAAAGGTAATCCCGTATACCTGCTTTCTTTCCAGTTCCGCCGGCACATATTTTTCGTCTATCTGAATAATATTATAATTTCCCTTTTTCTTCGCCTTTAACAGTTCCATAGCCTCGTCCGTGTAGCCCGGCGCGATCACGCCGTCGGAAACCTCTCTCTTGATCAGTTTTGCCGTATCCTCATCGCAGACATCGGACAAGGCGATAAAATCGCCGAAAGAAGACATCCTGTCTGCGCCTCTTGCCCTTGCATATGCGCAGGCAAGGGGAGACAGTTCTCCCAGATCGTCCACCCAGTAAATCTTTGCCAGCGTATCCGAAAGCGGCAGTCCTACCGCCGCCCCTGCCGGCGATACATGCTTAAAAGAAGCCGCCGCCGGAAGTCCTGTCGCCGCTTTTAATTCTTTCACAAGCTGCCAGCCGTTAAATGCGTCCAAAAAATTGATATATCCGGGTTTTCCGTTCAATACCTGTACAGGCAGGTCGCTGCCGTCTTCCATAAAGATTCTGGAAGGTTTCTGATTGGGGTTACAGCCGTATTTTAATTCGATCTCATTCATACTTATTTTTTATCTCCTTTACTTCTTTTTTCTTCGTTGCCTGATCCGTGTTTCACGCCTGCAGACACAGCTTTTTTGTTCCTTTGTTTCCCATCCGCCCGATTCTTTTACCGGTTTTTATTTATGATCTTCGTTTCATATTTTCCTGTTGCAATGTCTATGAATCTGACAAACAAAGAAACTTTATTTTCTTCGTTTAAGCTTTCCCAGAGCATATTGGCAAAGCTCTCCATATCGTCCGGAATCGAAACCAGCTTAGGCTCTCCTTCAAAGCTTGGAAGAGGATTGCCGTCATGCATATAAGTATGGATAAAATGCCCTTCGCCCGCCGCCGGATTTTCATAAGCGAACGTATATCTGTTACATCCTTCCGGACTGCCGTTATTGCTCTTTAAAATGGACATTGCATAATTGTATTGTCCGTCTCCCATATGCAGGATACCGGAAATGCGGGGCGTAAAATTGGGGCCGTCCGGCTCAAACTCCCGGCTGCGCAGCGACTGTTCAAAGGTCAGCTGCCTGTCCATACCTTCATATATGGTATCGGTCTGGTCGCCGTTTGTTACGATCGTCTTATTGCCGAGGACCCTGACCGGCGCATAAATGACCAGACTCGGATCTTCTAATTTTGCTGGATCGAATGCCTGTGTACGGATCCCTTCCCCCTCTTCCACAAAAATACGGTTTCTGCTGTTTACGCTCCTTCCCATGATAAAGTAAGCGATCACGGCTTTCGTGCCGTCCCCGGATTTACCGATCACGATCCCTCTTCCGGGATAGGCGTTCTCTTTCAGTTCTTTTTCCAATGATAACTTTTCCATCTTTCCTCTTTTCTGCGCGGCTTTTCCCAATTTATCAGTCTGCATATGATCCGGTTTGCGCCGCCGCACAAACGCAAACTTACGGTATACCGTTATCTTCTTCTTTTTTTCTTCTGTTTTTGGCAATATTTTCTTTCAAACTGGTATCTGGGCATGGGGCGGTCAAAATAATATCCCTGTATCATGCTGATTTTCATGCCCTCCAATACTTTATACTGTTCTTTCGTTTCAATTCCTTCCACGCACAGATTCACGTCGATCGCGTCGGCAAGATCGCTTACCATTTTGATAAAGGACTGGGAATATGCGTCTTCCGCCAGATCCTTTACAAAACTTTGGTCCACCTTGATCACGTCGAAAGGAATCTCCCTGATGTGGTTTAACGAAGAATATCCTGTACCGAAATCATCCAGCGCGATCCTGACGCCAAGCTTCTTGATATTTCCAAGAATCTCCTTCATTCTCTTCATATCGTTGATGGCAAGGCTTTCCGTCACTTCCAGCGTAAGATTTTGAGGATTGATCCCCGTTTCTACAATCGTCTTTGAAACAATATCCACAATATCCGGCTGTAAAAGCTGGATCACCGAAAGGTTGACATTGACTTTAAAATAGGGATGTCCGTTGTCGTTCCACTCTTTACAAGCGGCACAGGCCGTTTTCAGCACATAGTTTCCGATCGGGTTGATCAATCCCAAATATTCCGCAAGCGGAATAAACTCCGACGGCGCGATAAATCCCATCTTGGCGCTGTTCCACCGTATCAGCGCCTCCGCTCCGGCACAGGGCGTCCCCGGTTTTTGGATATCTATGATAGGTTGGAAATAGACTTCAAATTCCTCGTACCCTTTCGCCGTGGCATCCCGCATATTCTTTTCCATATCAAGGCGTTTGCTCACGCCGTTCGAAAGCCCGTCGGTGTAATTCGTGATCTGGTTCTTACCGGACTTTTTCGCCTCATACATGGCGATATCCGCCTTCACGATCAGATCGTGCACGCTCTCTCCTGCTTCCGGATAATTCACGATCCCCATGCTCATCGTACAATAATAATCCGCATTTTTTAAATACCAGGGTTTACTGAAAATATTCTGGATCTCGTCTATGATCTCTTTAAACCGGGGATAACTTTCCGGCGGTATAATGATCACAAATTCGTCCCCGCCCATCCGGTAACAACTGTTCTGGATCCCCTCGATATTTTTCAGGTTGTTGGAGATCGCCTTTAACAGTACATCCCCGTACTGATGGCCTAGCCCGTCGTTGATATGCTTGAAATCATCCAGATCCATATAAAGCAGCGCGCCCGTCGTATGGTTCTTTTTCGCATTGTCGATATGGGACGCCAGATCCCTCTCGCAACACATCCTGTTATAAAGCCCGGTCAGAAAATCCGTATACGCCTGCTGCTCCATCTTACGCTGATAGATCTTTGTTTCCGTAATATCATACAGACAAAACAGCTCTGCCTGTCTGCCGTCTACCCATGCGATATTCGTATAGAAAAGATCGTACCACTGCTGCAGTATTTTGTAATATATTTCCGTGCTGCCCGTTTCTTTTTGTCTGGCGATGCCTTTATCCAAAAACTGATCCAGTATCCCCATTGAAATTTCCGTTGCGAAATTATCTTTCAGGCTCCTGTTGGCAAAAAGTTCTTCCCTCGTTTTCAGGTCGCGCACATAAACGCCGCAGATCAGATTATCCAATATCGCCTCTAACGCCGTATGGGAACTTGCCAGCGAATTTTTCTGTACCTGACGCTGTACCACGCTCTGCAAAAGCTTGGCGGCGTCTCTGATAAACTTGATCTCCTCAACCTGCCAGATCCGTTCTTTGCAATCCATCATACATAGATATCTGTCCGTCTTTCCCTGCAAAGTGATGGGAAAGACCGTAAGCGCTTTTATTCCATGCTTTGTAAGCTCCGCGCCTGCCTCCGTGGCCTCAAAGGAATCGGAAGAAATCACGATCGGTTTATCCTGATTTAAAAAAGGAAATGCGGCTAACCCCTTCGTTTTATCAAAGAATGAAATGATCCCGTCCTTACACCACTCTCCGACCACGTCCATCGTTCCGTTTTCCCTCTCCAGACAAAGGAACTGGGCGCTGCTCACATCCAAATGCCTGCCTGTGATCTGCAGCGTCTCGCTGATAATATCTTCCATCACGGCGTCGCTGTCCAAAAGCTGCACCACTTTTGTCGTTGCTTCGATCCTCTTTAGCGACTGCCCCATTTCATTTTCGGAATTACGGCTTCTGACGCTTTCCGCCCTTGCATTGACAAGGGATATCTGATTTTCCAATATCACATAACTGGTATCCCTTAAAACATCCAGAACATGATAGAACTTCTTCTCGCTCACCCTCGTTGCGATCCGTTCCGTCCTAGCGCCAAATTCCTTTGCATCCTGCTCCGTTAAAATACCGCACACCACCCATGTGACCAAATGGTTTTCATCGATCCTTATAGCCACCGCGGCAATCTTCATGTCCGCATATTCCGTATCCTCTACGGCCTGTTCCTCTAAAGAACCAACCTGCACGCGATCGATCAATTCCCTGATCTGATCCTCATTCAGATACTCCAAGACTCTCTCGGCCTCTTCTTTATGCCCCGATATTCTTGTAACCGGACGTCCCTCTTTGTCCACTCCATAGGCAAACACATCCGTCACTTCACAGAACCGGTCCGCTAGTCTTTGCACATGTTCTAATCCCATGATTTCTTTTAATGAGAAATCACCTTCAATCTTCTGTTCCCTCATCTCTCTCTTTTAAAAAGGACGGTACGCCTCCCACTCCTATACTGTACCGTCCTTTTTTACTCCCTTTTTATTCTTCCATACTATAATTTGGCGCTTCTTTCGTGATATGTATATCGTGGGGATGGCTTTCCTTTAAGGATGCCGCGGAGATCTTCACAAACCGCCCGTTCTGCTTTAACTCCTCGATCGTGGCCGTTCCGCAGTATCCCATACCGGAACGCAGGCCGCCCATCAGCTGGAATACCGTATCTTCTACGGTTCCCTTGTAAGCCACACGGCCTTCCACGCCCTCGGGTACCAGCTTCTTGGCGTCCGTTTGGAAATAACGATCCTTGCTGCCGTTCTCCATGGCCGCTATGGAACCCATTCCCCTGTAAACTTTATATTTTCTTCCTTGGAACAATTCAAAAGTCCCCGGGCTTTCGTCGCAGCCTGCAAAGATGCTGCCCATCATACAGACGTTTCCGCCCGCCGCGATCGCCTTCGTCATATCGCCCGAATATTTGATGCCGCCGTCGGCGATGACCGGTATGCCGTATTCCTTTGCAACCGCATAGGAATCCATGATCGCGCTGATCTGAGGTACGCCGATGCCCGCAACGACACGGGTCGTACAGATCGATCCCGGCCCGATCCCTACCTTTACCGCATCCGCGCCGGCCTCGATCAATGCCTTTGTCCCCTCTCCTGTAGCTACGTTTCCGGCAATGACCTGCAGCTCCGGATAGGCGTCTTTGATCATCCTAAGGCAGCGGAGAACGTTTTCCGAATGTCCGTGGGCAGAATCCAAAACGATGATATCCACTTTGGCGTCCACTAAAGCGGCCACCCTGTCCAATACGTTTGCCGTGATACCCACGCCCGCGCCGCATAAAAGGCGGCCCTGCACGTCTTTGGCCGCAAGGGGATATTTGATCGTCTTTTCAATGTCTTTGATCGTAATAAGACCTTTCAGGTTAAAATCTTTATCTACGATCGGCAGTTTTTCTTTTCTTGCTTTCCCTAAGATCTGTTTTGCCTCTTCAATGGTAATGCCCTCCGGCGCCGTGATCAGCCCTTCGGAAGTCATGCATTCTTTGATTTTTTTCGTGTAATCTGTCTCGAACTTGAGATCCCGATTGGTAATGATACCTACCAGTTTCTTGCCTTCCGTGATAGGCACTCCGGAAATTCTGAATTTAGCCATCAGAGCGTCCGCATCCGATAATGCGTGCTCGGGGGATAAGGAAAACGGATCCGTGATGACGCCGTTTTCTGAGCGTTTTACTTTGTCGACTTCTTCTGCCTGTGCCTCAATGGACATATTTTTGTGAATGATACCGATACCGCCCTGCCTCGCCATTGCGATCGCCATCCTGTGTTCGGTAACGGTGTCCATGCCCGCACTCATCATGGGAATATGAAGCCTGATCTTCTTTGTCAGCCATGTGGATAAATCCACCTGATTCGGTATTACCTGCGAATAACTCGGTACTAACAATACGTCGTCAAATGTGATGCCTTCTCCAATAATCTGTCCCATTTTCTCTCCTCCTAATTTGTGAATCAATCTGTGAATACTTTTCTCGGCGCAACATTCTGTACTGCCTTAACAAACTCTGCCGTCGGTTCTAAAATGATTTTCTGCCCTCCTTCATAATATAAAGCGTATCTTGTCTCCGGCTGCCTTTCTTTGCCGCTGCTGAAATCCAGCACCTTGACCTGTCTGTTTTTGTAATTGTCCAAATGGTAAGAATTGACCGGAGCAAAAATCTCCATACGTTCGATCTCGAATGTCCCCTGTTTTTTTCTTTTGCTCTTATTCATGATCTTGTCCACTTTGATCTCCCTGTCCAGGTACAGATACTCGTATTCCGTATCCGTATTCATGTAAACGAACCAGGTCACACCGCCAAGAACCAGCGCCACGACCAGCGCTATCACAAAGCCCACTATCCCGAGCATTGCAAATGCCGCGGTCAGCATTACAAGCAAAATACGCAAAAACTTAGCTCCTGTCGAAACTCCCTTTGATACTAAACACTCTACATAGGTCTCACTCATAATACATCCTTCCTTAGAGCGCGTTTAAAAATTCATTCCCCCAATCTGCAGCGCACATCTCGGGGAAAGCAATTTTCAAACACACTCTAGTTAAATTAGTTAGATAAATTCCTTCATATATTTATATATTAATCAATCATATAATAAATCGGTAAAAGATTCAAGCACTAGGATTTTTTATTTTTGTATTTTATTGTTTCTTTTATTTTTTGTTTATACTCTTTTCATAAGATAATCAGATCCGCTTTCTTGACACTCAATATAGGAAACGTTATAGTAAATATGATTCTCATAAATAAAAATACATAGGCGGCGGTAAAAAACACAGGGTACGTTACGCAGATAGGAGTCTCATGGCAATCTCAGACGAAATCAAACGGGAAAAACAAAAAACAAAAGACATGGATCTAAAGGGAAAGCTTTCTTACTTTTGGGATTATTATAAGATCCACACCATCGTAGCGGCAGTAGCTCTTTTCCTAATCATAACTATGATCCGCGACATTGCCGCTGCTAAAGATTATGCCTTTTACGGGGTCTACTTCAATGCCCTTCAGACTTTTTCCGCCGAGGAGCAGATGTCGGCTTTCTCCGAATATTTGGAACTGGATACGGAAAACTACGAGGCTATGCTGGACAGCACCATGTACTACTCTTTCACGGATCTTTCGGAAACCAGCCTTGCCGCCTCACAGAAATTTTTCGCCATGATACAGACCGGGGATATCGACGTCACCATTGCCGATGAAGAAATTTTTACCAACTATGCCGTAAACGAAATCTTTTTTGATCTGCGGGAAGTGCTGCCCAAAGATCTTTTGGAAAAATATAAAGACAATATTTTTTATATAGACGGTGCGCAGATCGCAGCGCGCAATGCGGACGACTATTGGGAATCCGAAGACGGGCAGGACTATCACAGGGACTCGGAAAAGGCTTCTACGGATCATCATGATCCTTCCCTATTGGAAGACCCGATACCCGTAGGGATCTATGTAGGCGGCACGCCCGTCATTTCTAAGGCCGGATGTTATACGGAACTGGTTCCGGTTTTTGGTATCGTGAAAAATACATCCAGAGCAGATACGGCGGTAAAATATCTACGGTTTTTAGGCGGAGAGGCACGTTAGCCTCTCCTAAACCATCTCCTGAACCATCTTTTTATCCGTTCCCAAAGCTTTCTGCTGTTTTTATAATATAACAGATATTCGTCCCGGTATTCGGAAGGAACGATATCCTGTCCGTTCTCAAAAGCAAGATAAAATTTTTCTGCCTGTGCAGGCTGGTTGATCATATGATAACAATGCGCAAGGCGGAAAAATACCCTTGCCAGAGATGGTTCGGTTCCCGGCCTGCCAATCAGTGATTCTATCCTGTTGTGACAATAAGGAACCGCTTCCTCAAAACGGTTCATTCCGATCAGCAATTCGATCAGGATATCATATCCCCAATCGGCTCCACCGGCTGCCAGTCCTTTCTTCCCCACTTCAAGAGCCTTTTCGTATTCCTGCTGTTTATTGTAAAGGCCGGCCAGTTCAAAGTAGCGGTTTCCCAGCGTATCATGATTTTCCGCATTTTCCGGCAGAGAAAGCCGGATCAGTTCTTCAAGGCAGAAAAACGCTTCTTTCATTAACCGGGGACATACATCAACCGCTTCCTCCAGATCCGTCCAATAAGCCCAATACGTTTCGTAACGGTCCGGTTCCATTTCAACCGCACGGTAAAAATAATCCAGCGACTTTTGAATCGCTCCGGTGTCTTCCGAATCCGCATACATCAGAATATACTCGGCAGCCCGTGAAAGCACTTTTGCCGTGCCGCCCATCCGTTCAATAAAACGTTCCAGTGCTGCGATCCCCTCCTCTTTATGACCTGCAGAAGATAAAAAGTTCCAAAGCTCATAGGAATATTCTTCTTTATCCTGAAGCGCGACCGCTTTGTTATAATACTCCAACGCTTTCGCTTCGTTTTCGAAATTTTTCCCCCGTGTCGCTTTTCTTGTCGCCAAGTCTTTCTCAAACAACAATTCCGCTGTCAAAAAATAGAGTGCGGCAAGCGTTTCGTCTCCCATCTTTGTTCCCGCCCCGCCTGCGCCGTATTTTTGTATCAATGCCTCTGCGCCCTCAATAAGCGGGCCGTAAGCTTCTCTGTCAGTATTCTCCCTGCGTGCCTGCAATTCGGACAGCGCCTGTTCCAACAATTGTTTTTCCTGATTCACTTTCTTTCGTTCCTTCCTAAATTTTCAAACACGCTCCAAAGCGTGTTTGTATTTCCAATCCCATTTTAAACCTGAAGGGGGATGCCTGCAGGACTTAGCAGGCATTCGGATCAGGACCGGGAATCTTTCTATCCGTCAGCATTACGCCATAATATTATGCCGTAGTATTGCGCCTTGGTATTACGTCATATTATTACAACAGTTCTTTTAACAGCCTGTTTACCATCCCCGGCTCCGCTTTCCCTTTCATCGCTTTCATCGTCTGTCCCACCAAAAATCCGATGGCTTTTTCTTTCCCGTTACGATAATCTTCTACCGACTGGGGATTGTCCGCAATGACCTTTTCCACCGCTGCGCGCAGCGCCCCCTCGTCGTTTACGGTCTTAAGCCCTTTTTCCTCCACATATTTTTCCGGATCCACGTCCGTTTCAAATACCGCCTCGAATACTTCTTTTGCCACGGTATTATTGATCTGTTTTGTATCCGTAAGCCCGATAAGTTTCGCCAGATTTTCCGGGGAAAACCTGATCTCTTCCGGCTCCATTTCTTTTTCCTTCAACAGGCGCATCGTCTCTCCCATCAGCCAGTTGGAAACTTTTTTCGGCTGCCCGCTGAGCGCCGTTGCAGCTTCAAAAAGATCCGCAAGATGTTTGGAATTGGTAAGAATCTCAATATCGTAATCAGGAATTCCAAATTCCTCCTTATAACGGGCCATCTTCTCAGTACGGAATTCCGGCTGCTTTGCCCTGACCTGCCGGATCCATTCTTCGTCTATTCTGACAGGGGGAAGATCCGGCTCGGGAAAATAGCGGTAATCCTGCGCATCTTCCTTGCTTCTCATGGCATAAGAACATTCTTTGGCGTCGTCCCACCTTCTCGTTTCCTGCACTACCGTTTCTCCCGATTCCAAAAGGTCTATCTGACGCTCTCTTTCCCCTTCGATCGCTCTCGCAATTGCCTTAAAGGAATTTAAATTTTTCATTTCCGTCCTTGTCCCGAACTGTTCCGCGCCCCTTTCCCTGACAGAAAGATTGACGTCCGCGCGCATGGAACCTTCTTGGAGTTTACAGTCCGAAGCACCCAGATACTGGATGATCAGACGCAGCTTTTCCAAATAAGCGATCACTTCCTGCGCGTTTCTCATATCCGGCTCGGATACGATCTCAATCAGGGGAACGCCGGAACGGTTATAATCCACTAAAGAACAGTCCTCCCAATCGTCGTGGATCAGTTTTCCCGCATCCTCCTCCATGTGGATCTCGTGAATCCCCACTGTTTTCTTTCCCGTTTCCGTTTCGATCTCTATGCCGCCGTTGCGGCAGATAGGCAGATAAAGCTGGGAAATCTGGTAATTCTGTGGATTGTCAGGATAAAAATAATTTTTCCTGTCAAATTTACAATATTCCGTAATGGTACAATTGGCAGCAAGCCCTACAGCCATTGCATATTCTACTACCTGCTTGTTTAAAACCGGAAGAGACCCCGGCATCCCGGTGCATACCGGACAGGTATGGGTATTCGGCGCGCCTCCGAAAGCCGTGGAACAGCCGCAAAAGATCTTTGTCTTTGTAGCAAGCTCTACATGCACTTCTAAACCGATGACCGTTTCGTATTGTTTCGCCATGATCTTACTCCCCCTTCCCGAAAGCCGGAATCCCAAAGTCTCCGCGCATTTTTTCGTAAGTATAAGCCGCCCGTAAAAGCTTTTTCTCCCCGAAACAATCTCCGATCAACTGCAGTCCGACCGGCAGCCCCTTTTGGTCTTTTCCGCAGGGAACGCTGATCCCCGGAAGTCCCGCCAGATTGACGGAAATCGTATAAATATCCCCTAAATACATCTTTAACGGATCGGAAAGGCTCTTTCCAAGCCCGGGCGCGGTCGTCGGCGCAACCGGCCCTAAGATCATGTCATATTTTTCAAAAGCCTGATCAAAAGCTTTCTTGATCAGCGCCTTGGTGCGGAGCGCTTTTAAATAATAGGCGTCGTAATAACCGGAGCTTAATACGAAAGATCCCAGCATGATCCGCCGCTTCACTTCCGCGCCAAACCCTTCGGAACGTGTCTTTTTGTACATATGATGAAGTCCCTCAAACTGTTCCGTCCGGTATCCGTATTTCACGCCGTCGAACCGTTCCAGATTAGAACTGGCCTCTGCAGAAGCAATCGTATAGTAAGCGGGAATCGCATATTCTACAAGGCTTAAATCAAATTCTTCCACTACCGCTCCCTGTTCCTTTAACGCGTCCGCCGCGGCAAGTACCGCCGCCCTTACTTCGCCGTCCAAGCCGTCTCCAAAATAATCTCTTGGGATACCAATCCTAAGTCCTTTCACATCCTCCTTCAGTGCGGATGTAAAATCCGTATCTTCTCTTTTTAAGGAAGTAGAGTCCTTTTTGTCATGGGACGCTATGATCTCCATAACGGCGGCGCAGTCCTCCACATTTTTTGTAAGCGGCCCGATCTGATCTAAAGAAGAACCGTAGGCGATCAGCCCGTAACGGGATACCGTGCCGTAAGTGGGCTTCATCCCCACTACTCCGCAAAAAGAAGCGGGCTGGCGGATCGAGCCGCCTGTGTCGGATCCAAGGGCAAAGAAGCATTCTCCCGCCGCTACCGCCGCCGCGCTGCCGCCGGAAGACCCGCCCGGCACATGATTTTCGTTCCATGGATTTTTGGTTTCTCCGTAGGCGGAAGTTTCGGTCGTGGAACCCATGGCAAACTCGTCCATATTGGTCTTTCCTATCATGACCGCGCCCGCCCTTTCTAATGCCGATACCGCCTCCGCGTTATAGGTAGGAATAAAATTCGAAAGGATCTTGGAAGAGCAGGTCGTAAGTATCCCTTCCGTACACATATTATCTTTGACCGCCACCGGCACTCCCGCAAGCGCGCCGGTCAGCGTACCGTCGTCGATTTTCTTTTGTACTTCCTCCGCTTTTTTCAAAGCTTTTTCTTTCTCTAAAGTCACATAGCAGTTCAGATCCTTTTCCTTTTCTTCGATACGGGAGAATATCGCGTCTACCGCTTCTTTTACCGTGACCTCTTTTTGTTTGATCTTAGCCGCCAGTTCGACGGCGCTCCATGCCAGCATATCCATTTGCACTCCTATCCGCCTGCCGGAACAGACTTTTTCCTTTTACTCCACAGTACGCGGTACTACAAACATACCGTCCTTTTCTTCGGGCGCATTCTTTACTATATTTTCACTGTCGTCTCCATTGGTCACCACGTCCTCCCTAAACACATTCTGCACCTGAAAAACATGGGACATAGGCTCTACGCCCGTGGTATCCAGTTCGTTCAATTTATCAATATAATCCAGCATCCTTCCCATGTCCTTCTTGGCCTGCTCTTTTTCCTCTCCGGAAAGCTCCAGCTTTGCAAGGATGCCTACATATTCGATCGTCTCGTCGCTTATTACGTTTGCCATAATCCGCTGCTCCTTTCTATAATACTAACGCCCATCTAATCGCGCACTTTAATATGCACTTCCCTAAGCTGGGTTTCCGTCACCGTCCCCGGTGCGCCGCACATCAGATCCTGCGCGTTTCCGTTCATCGGGAACGGTATGATCTCCCGGATGCTTTCTTCCTTTCTAAGAAGCATGATCATACGGTCGATTCCCGGCGCCATCCCCGCATGAGGCGGCGCGCCGTATTGGAACGCCTGATAGAGCGCGCCGAATTTTTCTTCCAGTTCTTCTTTGCCGTATCCTGCAATTTCAAACGCTTTTACCATAATATCCAGATTATGGTTTCTGACCGCCCCGCTGGATAATTCCACGCCGTTGCATACAATGTCGTACTGATACGCCAAGATCTCCAGCGGATCTTTTTCCTGAAGCGCTTTCAGCCCTCCCTGCGGCATGGAAAAAGGGTTGTGGGTAAAATCAATCTTTTTCTCGTCGTGATTATACGCATACATAGGAAAATCATTGACATAACAGAACCGGTATGCATTTTTTTCCGTCAGTCCCAGCCTTTCTCCCAATTCGTTACGGATCTGTCCGGCATACAGATTTGCCCGCTCCTCTTTATCCGCAATGAAAAAGATCGTATCGCCGGATGTTAAGCCCGCAATCTCCGCCATTTCCTTTTTCTTATCTTCGGGAATAAATTTGTCGATAGGCCCTTTATAGCTTAAATCCTCCGCCACCTCTAAATAGCCGAGCCCGCCCATCCCGATGGACTGTGCAAATTCCAAAAGCTTTTCATGAAATCCTTTCGACATTTCTGCATGGACTTTAATGGCCCGGACGCATTTTTTAAGAAAAGGTTTAAAACTGCAGTCTTGGAAAAACTCGGTTACGTCTATGATCCTCAAAGGATTCCTCAGATCCGGTTTGTCGGTCCCAAACTCCAGCATCGCCTGCGCATAACTGATGACAGGGAAAGGAGCCTTCGTTACCTCAGAACCTTCCGGCGCAAACTTTTCAAAAACTGCCTCCAGCACTTCCTCTCCTACCCGGAACACGTCCTCCTGAGTAGCAAAACTCATTTCAAAATCCAACTGGTAAAATTCCCCCGGCGAACGGTCCGCCCTTGCGTCCTCGTCCCGAAAGCAAGGAGCGATCTGGAAATATTTATCAAAACCGGATACCATCAAAAGCTGCTTATACTGTTGGGGCGCCTGCGGCAGCGCATAAAATTTCCCTTTATATTTGCGGGACGGTACGATATAATCCCTTGCCCCCTCCGGCGAAGAGGCGCACAGGATCGGTGTCTGTATTTCCAGAAATCCCATTTCCGTCATCTTCCCGCGCAGATAAGCGATCACTTCGGAACGGAAGATCATGTTGTCCTTTACTTTCCTATTTCTCAGATCCAGATAACGGTATTTTAAACGAAGTTCCTCTCTCGTCTCTTTGGAAGCAGCCACTTCAAAAGGAAGAGGACTTTGTACTTTTCCTAAAATCTCTACTTTTTTGGCATCCAGCTCGATCGTGCCCGTGGGAATCTTGGGATTATAGGTATCCTCGTCCCGTTTTTCTATCATCCCTTCCACGGAAATACAATCTTCTTTACCGATTCCTTCCAAAAGAGAGGTATCGCGCATTACGACCTGCATCACGCCGTACATATCCCTTACGTCCAAAAAAGATACTCCGCCATGGTCGCGGATATTTTCTACCCAACCTGCAATTCTTATTCTTTCTCCTACCCTGCCCTCACTGAGCTGTTCCAATGTTGTGTTACGATAAATGTTTTCTGTACGCATAAGCATTCTCCTTATTTTTAGATTGCCAGGCATATTTAGAAAAACCAAAAAGTCCCGGAACATAGCTGCCTATGTTCCGGGACGGATAATCGGTCATATCCGCGGTACCACCCGCATTGGGAAACATCTTCCCCGCTCTAACACTTAACGCGTGCCTACGTTCTGCCCTAGCAGGACCCCGTATGCTTTTCGTTATCGATCTTTCCTAACGATACCGCACTCTCATCCTGTTCAAACAGACTGCTCCGGAGCGTTCCCTTTATCACTTCCCGCAAACGGCGCTCTCAGTCGGTGACGCCGTATTCCTGTCGCTTTCCGTAACAAGAGTCTCCTTCACTGCATTTTGTTAAAGTAGATAATAACACAAGTTTTTCAGAATAGCAAGAAAATTTTCGGAAAATGCAATTCGAAAATGCAATGCATTCTATTGTGATAAGTGTTTCAAAGTTATCTTCTATTTACAGGCAATATAAATATCCATATCCCCATCGGTTTCAAAGCAGGGGATAACATCTTTTTCCGTATGTTCCAGACCGTTCACGCGCATATATTCCATAAGCGTTTTATAGCCGTTTGGAATGGTCACAAAAGGATTTTCATAGGGCGTTTCAATGTGTATTGCCGCATACTTGTGTTCCGCCTGCTCGTGTATTTCCATGTCAGGAGGGACGATCCCGTCAGGCAGTATCCATGCCGCTTCATATCCATGCATATTGAAAACATTGATCTGTTCCTGTGACACATTTGGAAAATCCCAGCCAATGAAGCGGGGATTCTCCACGCCGCAGCTACGGGCAATGTGAAATATCCTGTCGATAGCGTCCCCCTCCGGATTGGAGCTTATGACAGCATATTTTATATATCGGAAAGCAGGAACGGTTTCCACGCGCAAATTGGTATACGCTTTACCACAATCAATCATATCATCCCTGAACAAGTTGTCCAGCGAACAATTAAAAAAACTGCAAAGCGCAATCGCCTTGTCTATTTCAGGCTGTGCCGTATCCAGCTCCCATTTTGATATAGTCTGACGGCTGATGTTGATTTTTTCAGCTAACTCCTCCTGTGTCATATTTCCTTTCAGATGTCTTAAAAACTGTAAATTTTTTCCAAAGCTCATAAAAAATCTCCTTTTTGTTTTCCTGCGCCGCGTCGCATTATCAGTATAGTATTTTCCCTGGCAGACGGCAACCAATCAAACTGCGCATATTTTGGAGATTGCGCAACTTCAAAGTGCGGAGAAGACATTGATACCCAAATCTGCCATACACCCTGACTCCCATATGCCCGCTGAAGCGGGCATACAAATCAGGATCGTGAAATTTTATATTTCACGCTGTCCCTTCAAATGGAAGGTTATTATTTTGACATTTTGATCAATCTCCGTACCAGATCATAAAATTCGTCTTTATATTCATCCTCTTCTATATCCAGTTTTTTTAACACGGATTTCACATGTTCCAGACTCCCGTTCCCCTTATAATCGCTGTCCGTCACTACCAGCCCAAATTCTGCCGCCGCCGCTGCAAACTGCCAGTCTTGGGAAGGTTCCTCTGTAAAAGAACTGTCGTCTACCGGATATTGCAGTAAAATGCTTTCGTCCCCATCCGGCTCTTTGTATCTGATATTGACCGTAAGCCACTCCGGACTTCCCGTCGTAACGGTCTGGCTGTATTTTAAAGAATGCTCCGCGTCTTCCCCTTCTTTTGCAGGTACGATCTCATACAGGGCGGTTACGGTATGGCCCGCGCCGATCTCTCCCGCGTCTTTTTTATCGTCTTCAAAATCCTGTGCGTCCAACATCCGGTTTTCATAACCGATCAGTCGGTATTCGCTTACCTTTTCAGGATTAAATTCTACCTGAAGCTTCACGTCCTTTGCCACCGTGACAAGCGTAGCCCCCATTTCTTCCACCAGTACCTTCTTGGCTTCCTGCACGGAATCTATGTAAGCATAATTTCCGTTTCCGTTATCTGCAAGCGCCTCCATCTTGTTATCCTTGATATTTCCGGTTCCAAAACCAAGAACAGTCAGGTATACTCCGCTTTCCCGCTTTTCTTCGATCAGATCGGTCAACTCGCTTTCCGACGTCTGGCCCACATTCAGATCCCCATCCGTTGCAAGGATCACCCGGTTATTTCCGCCTTCAATAAAATATTCCCCGGCGATCTCATAGGCTGTTTGTATCCCTCTGCCGCCGTTGGTGCTTCCGCTTGCCGTAAGGCTGTCTAATACTTCCATGATCTGCTCCGTATGATCGCCCGGTTCGCCTTCCAAAAGCACCTGATCTTCTCCCGCATAGGTCACGATCGAAACCCGGTCTTTTTCCGTCAGATTCTCCGCCAACATACCGAACGCCCTCTGCAGAAGCGGCAATTTGTCGCTGTCGCTCATGGATCCGGATACATCCAATAAAAAGACAAGATTTGCCCCGCCGCTTTCCGAAAAGTCAATTTCCTCGCTCTTTAATCCGATTGCCAGCAGCTTATGGCCTTCCTGCCACGGACAGTCGCCGATCTGCGTAGTCACGCCAAAAGGTTCTCCATCCTTTGGCAGACGATAGTCATAGTCAAAATAATTCAATATCTCTTCTACTCTGACTGCCCCCGCCGGTATGTCCTCCAACCCGTAACCATTATCGATCATTCTCCTTAAATTACTGTAAGACGCCGTATCCACATCCGCCGAAAAAGTGGAAAGGGGCGTCACGGACGCTTTCGCAAAGCCCATTTCCTTCTGTGCGCTGTATTCCTCCGTGTTAAACTCTTCCTCATATTCCGCCTCATAGCCGCCGTCGAAAGAATCTTCCGCTATGGAATAGCTGTTACCGGCATTTCCGCCCTCCGCCAGCGGCGCGTCATTTTCATAATATACGTCCGCATAGATATCCTCCGCCGCCATGCCGTTCTCCATATTACCGCCGGAAGACTCCATCCCTGCCGGAGTAGTCCCGTCTGACTTTGCCTTTCCGCAGCCCGTAAGCATTGCCGCTAATAAAATTCCCGTTAACCACCTTTTCCCTGTTATCTTTTTCATAATTCCTCCCGTCTGCGTATGAACCATACGCCTGTCAATCCTGGATTATCCTCCCTGTTTTCAGCATTTTTTCATGCTGTTAACTAAGATACGGATTTGCCTGCCAAAATTTATGGGAGTAAATTGATTTTTTTTACAAAATATTCTTCTTTGGATATCCGCTCTAAAACCGCCTCATACTCTTCTCCTTCTTTCAGCGTACTGTCTCTCATACCCTCCGTATCCCCGCTGACATAGACGAAGATTTCCGTCCCTTCCTTCCTTTGTTCTTCCGGCGGCGCTTCTGTCTGCTCTTCCCTATTTTCTACTACTTCTGTGACCGTACACAAATACATGGCGTCATAACCCTGCATAACGGGTTCCGTCATTTTTTCGATCCGCAACCTGACCGTAAGGAAGGGCTGTTCTTCACTGCCTGCCGCATTTTCCGCCGCTTCTCCGATTCCCTCCTGTGCCGCATCCTCTGCGGCCTGAAACTCTTTCTGCGCCGCATCCCCCGCCTCTTCTTCAAATACGTTCCAAACCGCATCCTCTGCCCCGTCTGCGGACATCAGCGCGTCTTCTGCGATTTCCGCCTCGTCCGCAGCGTCCAAAGGCGCGCCGTCCAAAAATCTGTTTTCTTCAAAAGCCATACCGTTACTGCTGTCTGCCATCATCCGATCCGATTTTCCACCGCTGCCCCAAAGGACCCGGGATACGAAAAAGCAAAGAAAAACGGCTGCCGCCGGAACCAAAACGGCTGCCGCCTTTTTCATCGCCGTAAAAGATAGTTTTCTTCTGTCAGCCTCCCTGCCGTCGGCTCTTTCCACTCTTTTTTCCTTAAGTCCGGCTTCTATTCTGTCCCACATGTCCGGCATCTGTTCCGTTATGTAATTTCTGTACTGTTTCTCAAATTCTTTATTCATAGCCGCACCTCCTCAGCTTTGCCAATGCGTTCCGGTATCTCCATGTTACCGTTCCCATCGGCTGCTTTATCACGCGGGATATTTCTTGAAAAGTCAGGTCGCCCATAATTTTTAAGTTTATGATCTGCCTTTCTTTGTCGTTTAACATTTTTAACGCCTCTTCCACGGTCATTCTGCTTATGACCTGCTGCTCGGGCTGGCTTTCCCTCGTCTCTTCTTCCAAATACGCTATCTCCATCGCTTCTTCCCTGTGATATTTCCGGATATGGTCCACCGCCATATTCCTTGCCATCACGGTAAGATAAGTGCGGTGTCCCCCGCCCGGCCTGTAGCTGTCCGCCTTTTCCCACAGTTTAATAAAAAAATCGCTCGTAATATCCTCGGCGTTCTCTTTATTTTGTACGATCCCATAGACTACGGACCAAATATAAGCCGCATAACCGTCATAGATCTCTTTTAACCCCTCTTTGTCTCCCTCCCGCATCTTTTTCATGCAGGCGTCAAACCGTACATCCTCCATCTTCATTCCCTTCGCCATCGAAAACCGTCTCCGCCGGTCCCGTCATAAAAATCAGATTCTTTTCTCTGTCCCATTCGATCTCCAGTTCTCCCCCTAACAGTTCCACCGTGATCCGCTCCTCCGTAAGCCCGTTTACGATGCAGGCTGCAGCCGTGGCACAGCAGCCCGTTCCGCAGGCCAGAGTCTCTCCCGTTCCTCTTTCCCACACACGCATTTTTACCCGTTTCCTGTCTATTACCTGTACAAATTCCGTGTTGACCCGCTTGGGAAACCGTTCATGGTTTTCGAATAACGGGCCGATCTTCTCCAAGGCAAGGCCGGAAACGTCGTTTACGAAAACGACAGCGTGTGGATTTCCCATTGACACGCATGTCATTTTATACTTCTCCCCATGAACTTCAATTTCTTCATCAATAACTTGTTCGTTATCGGATATGACAGGTATCTTCTCTGCCGACAGCTCCGGCGCTCCCATATTGACTCTTACGGTCGACACTTTTCCGTCCTTTACCGTCAGTTTTAAATACTTTACTTTTCCGAAACTGATCACGCTGATATCCGTTTTCTCCGTCAGTCCCCTGTCATATACATATTTTCCTACGCAGCGGATACCGTTCCCGCACATTTCGGCTCTGGAACCGTCCGCGTTGTACATCTCCATTTCAAAATCCGCTTCGTTTGACGGGTTGATAAAAATAACGCCGTCGCCTCCGACCCCGAAATGCCGGTCGCTGAAACGCCGTACCAATTCCGGCTTTTTATCCTGCCCGATCTTTTCCTTAAACCCATTCACATAAATATAGTCGTTTCCGCACCCGTGCATCTTAGTAAATTTCATATAAGATCCCATCCTTTCTGACTCTGCTTTAGAACGTATTCCTTTCCTATAGTCTATCAGCATTTATTAATATATATAATCCTATTTCCTGCTTTTTATATGGTAAAAGATGCCCTAATTCATCATGGACAGTATCATCTGCGCGGTTTCCACCATATTGGTTCCGCTGTCCATACTGCACTTTTGGATATAACGGTGCGCTTCTTCTTCCGACATATGATTCCGGCCCATTAAAATTCTTTTCGCTTCCGAAATGAGGGAGGCCTCTTCTTCATTTCGGACTTTCGGTTTTAACCGTCTTTTTTTCCTGCGTCTCTCCAGAGTATGGACCATCATATCTACTGTATTGATCAGATCATATACCTTTAACGGCATTGTCAGCGCGATTATATCTTTTTCCACGCCGTTTCCAATGACATGGGACGAAGCGATGAGAAGCAGCTCAAATCCCTCCGGCATACAATCATGCAGCTCCGTATACATCATGTCCGTCAGTTTATATCCGCTTATCACAATACCGTCGCCCAGCCCGTCCAAATGCCCCAACGCCTGTGCGCCTGTGGTACAGACCGCCGTCACTGAAAATCCGTTTTTCATTAACAGATTTTTAATCCCTTTTGCTTCCTCCGCTTTCGGAAAGACTACTACTATGTTTGTCACGCCGTCCCCTCTCTTTTTAGCATATTGAAGCTAAACAAGTACATGCATTAAAATTTAACATTAAAATTTATACAAATATTTGTCAATTTCCCATTCTGTAACCTGCGCGCGGTAATCGTTCCATTCCCTTTTTTTCGCATCGATATACGCTTCAGCCACATGCTTTCCTAACGCGTCTTTTATAAATTCGTCCTTCTCCAGTTCCCGGACTGCTTCTATCAAAGTCCCCGGAACGGATTCAATCCCTGCTGCCGCTCTTTCCTCATTGCTCATCTCAAAAATATTACGGTCTATGCTCTTTGGCGGCTCTATTTTGTTTCTGATACCGTCCAGCCCCGCCTGCAAGCATACCGCAAGGGCAAGATAAGGATTCGCAGACGGATCCGGGCATCTTAATTCTATCCTTGTAGACTCTCCCCTTACCGAAGGAATCCTGATCAACGGACTTTTACTGGATGCGCTCCATGCAATATAAACCGGCGCATCGTATCCCGGCACCAGACGCTTGTAAGAATTGACAAGCGGATTGGTGACAGCGGTCATGCCTTTCATATGTTTCACCAGACCGCCGATAAAATAATAAGCCTCCTTACTGAGTCCGTTCCCGTCCGTCCCGTCGCTGAAAATGTTCTTTCCGTCCTTTGACAGCGACATATTGATATGCATCCCCGATCCGTTCATGCCATGCTTGGGTTTCGGCATAAAAGTCGCATGAAGTCCGTGACGCTTCGCTATTGTCTTCACTGCCAGCCGCAGCGTCATAATATTGTCGGCTGTTTTCAATGCCTCCCCATACCGAAAATCGATTTCATGCTGCGCGGGCGCGATCTCATGGTGGGAAGATTCGATCTCAAAGCCCATTTCTTCCAAGGTAAGCACCATATCGCGTCTTGCATTCTCACCGAAATCAATGGGTCCCATATCAAAATAACCTGCCTGCTCATGGGTGATCGTCGTAGGCAGCGCGTTTTCATCCGTGTGAAATAGGAAAAACTCACACTCCGGCCCTACGTCAAAGGCGTAGCCCATTTTTTCCGCTTCTGCAATCGCCCTTTTTAAAATATATCTGGTATCCCCTTCAAAAGGCTCTCCGTTCGGGCAATACACGTCGCAGATCAACCGGGCCACCTTTCCCTGCTGGGGACGCCACGGAAAAATATTAAATGTGCTGTAATCCGGATATAAGTACATATCGGATTCTTCCATCCGTAAAAATCCTTCCACGGAAGAACCGTCAAACATGCACCTATTGTCCAGCGCTTTTTCTAACTGACTGGAAGTAATGGCGACATTTTTTAGTTGCCCGAAAATATCCGTAAACTGGAGACGGATAAACTCCACGTCCTCTTCCTCAACTAATTTTAAAATATCCTGTCTCGTACGATTGTTCATTTGCGCTTTTCTCCTTTTTGTTTTATATTCATTTACATATGACAATTTGGCTTTCCTGATCCGGCTTCACAAAAAACGTCGGTTTTTCTTTCATGATTATAACAAAAAAGTCTTTTCATAACTACTGACAAATTTATTAAATTCCTGTTTCCGAAATGATTTGTTTCTTTAAATTGTCATAGATCACGATTCTTTCTAATATGTTATATAAAAGTAAATGATATGCGAGGATATTCTATGAGTGCCAAAACCAAAATTGTTGTACTTCATCTGAAAGAATTGATCTACACCGGCCTTTTTGCCGTGCTTGGGATTCTTTTTATCATACTTCTGATCATCATGTTCCTTCCAAAAGACAAGGCGCCAAAGGAGGAACCGGAAACTACCGCCCCCGCCGAGTCCGAAACTTATGAGCCGGGCACTTATTCCACCAGTTTATCCTTAAAAAACAGTTCCGTATCGGTGGAAGTTGACGTATCTGCAACGGAAATCACCGACCTGCGACTTGTAAATATGGATGAAGCTGTCACTACTATGTATCCGTTGATCCAACCGTCCTTCGAAGATCTGACAGATCAGATATTGGAAACTCAGAATTTGGAAGAAGTTACTTATGAAGACGAAAACCGCTATACCTATATGGTTCTTTTAAATGCCATTGAATCGGCGTTAGAGCAGGCCAAACTGGATCTTCCCAGTCAGGAAGAATGAGAGGCTCCATAAAAATATGCGCAGATTTCAGGCGTTGTTTCACACAAAAAAAAGAAAGGGCAGAGAAGGGGCATCCCCACGTTTCTCTGCTCTTTCTTTTTATAAGTGTTCCAATTCCCTCATCCATAATGCGGCACTGGCGTCGGAAGGCATCCTGAGATCGCCTCTCGGGGACAGGGACACGCTTCCCACCTTCGGTCCGTCCGGCAGGCAGGACCGCTTAAACTGCTGCGAAAAAAATCTGCGGTAAAACGTCTTCAACCATTTTAAGATCACTTCTTCTTCGTAAAATCCCTGAAATGCCGTACAAGCGATCCGATAAACCTTCGACGGTTCAAAGCCCTGTCTCAGCATATAGTACAGGAAAAAATCATGCAGTTCGTAAGGCCCTACAATATCCTCCGTCTTCTGCGCGATCACACCGTCCACCGGCGGAAGCAGTTCCGGACTTACCGGCGTATCCAGCACATCCAAAAGTACCTCTTTTAAAGCATTATCATTACAGGTATCCGCACAATATTGTACCAAATGGCGCACCAGTGTCTTCGGTACGCCGGCATTGACTCCGTACATGGACATATGGTCGCCGTTGTAAGTCGCCCATCCTAACGCCAGTTCCGACATATCTCCCGTTCCGATCACAAGCCCGCCCGTCTGGTTCCCAATGTCCATCAGCACCTGCGTCCGTTCCCTTGCCTGCCCGTTCTCATAAGTCACGTCATGGTTGTCCAGATCCTGCCCGATCTCCTGAAAATGCACGGTGACCGCTTCTTTGATATTTACTTCCTTTAGATGCGTTCCCAGCGCTCTCGCAAGCGTACAGGCATTTTCGTAAGTTCTATCCGTCGTCCCGAAACAAGGCATAGTCACGGATAAGATATTTTTTCTGTCCAGTTTCAGCAAATCAAAAGTTCTGACCGTTACCAATAAGGCAAGCGTGGAATCCAGACCGCCCGAGATCCCAATGACCGCGCTGCTGCATCCGGTATGCTCATATCTCTTTTTCAGTCCGTAAGACTGGATCGACAAGATATCCTCACAACGCTTTTCCCTTGCCTCTTTATCGGAAGGGACAAAAGGCTGCATACCGAATACCCTTGTCAGTCTTGTCTCCTCCTGTTTTAAGGTGAAAGGCACTCTTGTATAAGTATGCGTATCCTCCGGCATAAACGTATTCATGCGTCTTCTTTCCATCTGCAGCTTATGGATGTCGATATCCGCACAGATCGTCTCTCCGCTGAAACGCTTTGCCTCGCAAAGCAGCGTACCGTTCTCCGCGATCAGGCTGTGTCCGTCAAAAACCACATCCTGCGTAGACTCGCCCTCCCCCGCGCTGGCATAAACATAAGCGGCGATCAGCCTTGCGCTTGCCGACGTCACAAGACCGTTCCGGTAAGTATGCTTTGCCACCGTTCCGTTAGAAGCCGACAGATTTACGATCACACTGGCTCCCGCCATGGCATGGCCGGTACTCGGCGGATTCGGTACCCAAAGATCCTCGCAGATCTCACAGCCCACCGTCAGCCCCTTCATGGTAGTGCATTCCAGCAGAACATTGGTCCCGAACGGAATCTTTTTACCGCCAAATGAAAACTCTGCCGCTGTTTCGTTTCCCGGCGTAAAATGCCTTGTTTCGTAAAATTCACTGTAAGCCGGTACAAACCGTTTGGGGATAAAGGCCAGAATTTCCCCTGCTTTTATAGCCGCCGCCGTATTATAAAGTTTTTTCTCACGCTCAATGGGAATCCCTACAAAGATGAGCGCATCCATATGTTTTGTCCGCTCCGCGATCTTTACCAGCTCTTCCTTCGCTTTCTCCAAAAGCAGTTCCTGTAAAAACAGATCTTCGCAGGTATATCCGGTAAGACAAAGTTCGGGCAGCACAATGATCTTTGCCTGCTTCTCATAGGCCTCTTCTATCTTTTTGCAGATCTGTCCCGCATTATATTCCGGATCCGCCACTTTGATCTTCGGTATAACCGCCGCCGCTTTGATAAAACCATGTTTCATACTTATACCCCCCTGCGTGCTTCACACGCATACCAATCAATATTCGCCTCTGTATCGTTTTCAGCGCAAATCAGTTCGCGTCTGCCGGACAGACGCAAACGGTACTACCGCATTGCTTTTTTGCGAAGTTCCTTAAGCTCTTCGACTGTAAAATGATAAAAAGTATTGCAAAAATGACAGTTTACTTCTATCGTCTTTCCGTCCTCTATCATACTTTTCAGTTCTTCTTTTCCCACGCTCACAAGCGCTTTGGAAACCCGCTCTTTATCGCAGTTGCAAAAAAAGGAGACCGGCATCCTGTCTGTAAACTCCACTCCCAGCCCATCCAAAATTACTTCCAGAATCTGATCTGCGCTTTTTCCTGCATCCAACAGCGCGGTCACGGAATCTACCTTACGCAGGTTCTCTTCCAATGCCGAGATCACGTCTTCTCCGGCAAAGGGCATAAGCTGTATGATAAAACCTCCCGCCTGCTTTACGGTATTATCTTTTTCCATCAAAACGCCAAGCCCTACCGAAGAAGGCGTCTGCTCCGAAGTGGCAAAATAAAAAGTCAGATCGTCGCCGATTTCTCCGGTCTGTAATACAGTCTGCCCAACATAAGGCTCTTTTAACCCCATATCCTTTATCACATTCAGAAAGCCGATCCCTACGGCCCCTCCTACGTCCAGCTTTCCTTTTGCGTTAGGCGGCAGCATGACCTGCGGTTCATTGGCATACCCTTTGACATGGCCTGCCGAATCTGCCGTCACAGTCATGCCTTTGACCGGCCCGCTGCCATGGATCTGAAGCGTCAAAAGATCTTTTTCTCCCTTCAGCATACTTCCCATCATAGCGGCTCCCGTCAAAAGCCTGCCCAGCGCCGCCGTCACAACGGGACTGGTATCATGCGCTTTTCTTGCCGTTTCCACGGTATCCCTTGTCACACATGCAAATGCCCTGATCTGTGCATTTGCCGCCGTTGCCCTTACTAAATAATCTGCCATCGTTGTTCCTCCATGCCTGTTTTCTGCCGCCCTTCTTTTACTTACCGTCTGCCGCCATACCGTTGCAATCTGCTTCTGTACTGTAATCCGTTTCCTTGCCGTTCTCCATCGCGACCACATAAATCCTCTCGCTTTTGGGATGGGCCTCTCCTTTCGTCTCTGCATCCAGCGCCCGGATAAACGTCATTCCCGCTCTCTTCAACAGCTCTTTCATCTGTGGCAGCGTGTACCCTCTTTGGTAATGCGTCTCCGCAAACTTCCGGAAAAGTCCCGCTTCTTCCTGCACAAAGATCGTCAGATCATACTCGTTGACCTGTTCCTCTTTGTGATAAAAATTTTCCCAAATAAAACTGCATTCCTCTCTGTTCTCCGCAATGACCGTCTCCCCGATGACCTGCTCATACTTATAGACCGTATTAAAATCAAAGATAAAAATGCCCTTGGGATCTAAATAATTATTGACAAGGCGAAACGTCTTTAAAAGTTCCTCCTCTTCCAGCAGATAATTTAAAGAATCGCATACGCTCACCACCGCCTTTACCGTCCCGTACAGTTCAAACTCCCGCATATCCTGACACAGATACAAAAGTTCGTCCCCCCGTCCGGCCGTTTCCTTCTTCTCCAAAGCGATACTTAGCATTTCCTCCGAGTTGTCCACTCCTATCATGTCAAATCCCGCTTCGGCCAGCAACTGCGTAAGCGCACCCGTACCGCAGCCCAGCTCCAGAACCAAATCTTTGGAGGGCCGCTTTCCTATCCCAAATTCTTTCAATATCCCTGTTAAAAATGCACACCACTCTTCATAAGGTGTATCGTCCATAAACGTATCATATACTTTAGCAAAATCCGTATACGCCCTCATCCGGTCATCCCTCTTTATCCAACGCCTTTTATAAGGCATATCGCCGCTGAATCTTTACTCTTTAGCATCTTCTCCTAATTTTTGCGCTATCATGAACCCAAGCGCAAAAGTGACCACGCTGGTCAATACATGGATCACTGTAATATCACCAAATCTTCCCATCAATATAATAGCAAAAGGAGACGCCACGATCAGGCCGATAATCGCCCAATATGCATACAGGGGAAATTTTTCAAATATAATTTCGATCAGTTTGGCGATCAGGAAGATCCCGAATACCACGCCAAGCCCCGCAGGACACAACACGCATATTCCTGCCCAGATCCCTTCCATGTCAAATGCAATCAGGGAACGGATAAAATGATTGACCGTTTCAATAAGCGGATAATAATATCCCATCAGCATCAGCATCATGGAACCGCTTACGCCCGGAACTACCATTGTTGCAGAAGCTACCATACCTACGCCAAACAACTTGATGATATCCAATACGCTCCCTGTCGCTATTATGTTTGTCTCCGCTATGGCCGTTCCTTCTGCGCCTTCCTCCGCTGCTCCAAGCGCCGCACAACCGACTACGATCACAAAAAAGAGCAGGAACGCAGCAATATGCCCGGGCCTGATCTTTTCGCCTTTTACCTTTACCGTCATCGCCGGAAGTCCGCCCAGAATCAATCCGATAAACAAAAGATTCGTCTGCATAGGAATCCAGCCAAACATCTTTTCAATCAAAAATGACAATCCCACAATACCGATTGCCGCCCCGATCAAAATGGGAATCAGTGTCATAACGCTCTTCTTAAATTCTTTAAACAAATGAGTCAATGAACGGATCAGCACATCATAGATCCCCATGGCGACCGCCATGGTTCCTCCGCTTACTCCCGGAATAATATTGGCGATACCGATTACCGCCCCTTTTAAAATATTTTTAATCATTTTTATTCCACCTTCCTGTCATGTCATTCTACTTCATTTCTACGCCCCAAAAACGCCGTAAGTTCTCTGACCAGAGTTCTCATCTCCTCGTCCGTCCCTATGGAAATTCTGAGGTAATTGTCAATTCTGGGCTTTTTAAAGTAACGGACAAAAATATCCTTCGACCGCAGATAAGAAAAAATCTCTTCCGCCCTTTTCTCTTTATGGGATGCAAAAATAAAATTACTTTTTGAATCCCCGAACACGAACCCAAGCTCTGACAGCTTTTCCTTGGCCCATTCCCTCGTTTTTATTATTTTGGCAAGAGTTTCCCTAAAATAAACCTCGTCTTTCACCGCCGCAGCTCCCAGCCGCTGGGTTATCCTGTCCATTGTATAAGAATTGAAAGAAAACTTCACGTCGTTCATATACGAGATCAGCTTTTTATTTCCGATGGCAAAACCGATACGCATTCCCGCCATCGCCCTTGATTTGGAAAACGTCTGCACTACCAGCAGATTATCATATTTATTTAGCAGCGGCAATGCACTTTCTCCCCCAAAGTCTATATAAGCCTCGTCCACGATCACGACTACGTCCGGATTCGCGGATACGATATCCTCTATCATCTCCAGGTTTTCCAGTATTCCGGTAGGGGCGTTAGGATTCGGGAAAATGATCCCCCCGTTCTCTATATGATAATCCCCGGGAGCAATGGAAAAATCCTCCCTTAACGGGATCTCCTTATACGGGATCCGATACAGCCCTGCCCATACGTCATAAAAAGAATAAGTGATGTCGGGAAACAAGATTGGCCTGCCGCCGTTAAAAAAGGTCATAAACGCGATCGCCAGCACGTCATCCGAACCTACTCCCACAAAAACCTGTTCTTTCTTTACTTTGTAATAATCCGCCAGCGCTTCGGTCAATATGGAGGCGTCCGGATCGGGATAAAGCCTTAGCTCCGTATGATCAAATTCTTCCAATGCCTTTTTAACACCGGGAGCCGGAGGATAAGGACACTCGTTCGTATTAAGTTTGACCATGCCCGGCCGGTCCGGCTGTTCTCCCGGCACATATGGAACTACCTGTCTGATATTCTCTTCCCACTTCATCTTCTTTTCTCTTTTCTTCTTTCTCGTTGTATTTTCAGCGCATTCGAAAAATACTTTCTTATTATATTATGAAAACGATATTGGCGCAAGCGGTTCTCTCAATCCCGCCCGAAAGCGTATCACCTTTTTCACCGGTACAAACCGCCTTCCTGCAGGTGTCTGCAAAAGTAACTGCTCCATGTAATGCCCCTCTATAAATTCCCGGGGCATCACCATGCAATAATAAATAGAATCCGAAACTTCCAAAAAACGGGACGGTATCTTAGCCTCATATCCCTTTTTCGTTTCTTTTAAGTAAATATCCCCCAGCAGCTTTTTCTTTCCTTTCGGCGAAATACAATAAACGCTCGCCAAACGGCTTTTTAGAAATATTCCCATAGTAATGCAGGAAAACGCAAGCATACTCAGGAACATCGCCCCCGCTCCCTTTTCAACGTTTTGGACTGACTCCTCACAAGCTTTTGTGACGACAAGTACCGAAAACTCTTTTATGATCTCTATAATCTCGTACATAACATCCCCCGTTCTTTCCTGTTTTCTTAATTGAAGCGCAAAAAGCCTGCCATAGATTTATCCATGACAGGCTTCATATTCTCTTCTATTTATCGGGGTAGTCTTAGTCTAACATAAGCAAAAGCCTTTGTAAATCATAAAATGGGGAATGCAAGTAGGAATACAAGTATATTTCAGCATATACCGGTCCGGTTTTTCCGCTCTTCCTCATAAAAAACAGCTAAGTCTTCTTTCCCGCACAAACGGTAGCAACGTGCCAACGCCTGAAAGGGCAGATCGTCGCGGCACTTGATATTTAGGATACACTCCGTTTCATAAGCCGCGTTATAAAACCATACCGCCGCCTCTTTATAATCTCCGTCGTCCAAATAATACTGCCCAAGCTCACAACAGATTTCCGAACACCCCTCAGCCGCAACATTTTTCAACGCATATTTGAAAAATGCCGGAATCTTTCCCAAAAGCCTGTTTCCTCTTGCCGCGACGCAGCAGGCCTCTTTCACTTCATCCAGACTCCTCGTTTCTTCCTCTGCCGAAGCTTCAAAAAACGAAACCGCCCGGATGCAGTCTTCATCCGTCCCCGACACAAACAATTCCTTTGCGTACAGGTTATGAAGTCTTTTGGAAAGTCTCTTACCCTCGCCGGTTAACCGTTCAAACGCCGCAATGTCTCTTGACGTATGGCTTTCCTGCGGTTTATGTACGATCTCAATATCACTGTCGTAAATGACCGGCTCCAATACGACCGTTTCATGGATCGGCTCTTCAAACCGGAAAGTGCGGATCCGTTTAAACAATTTGGGCCGCAGTTCTTCATCGTAATTATAGATCGTCCCATACTCTAACTGATTGGTATATTTCATCTGCACAATATCGATCTCAGAAAGCATCGTTTCCTTGAGCTGTTTGAATTTCTCCCTGTTTTCTTCATCGATGACCTCGTCTGCGTCCGCCGAATAAATATAATCACAGGCCGCTTTTTCAAAAGCAAAATTCCTTGCCTTTGAAAAATCCCCCGCCCATGTAAAATCATAAACCTTATCCGTGTATTTCAAGGCAATCTGTTTCGTCCTATCCGTAGAACCGGTATCTACGATCACTATCTCATCCATCAGATCAGCTATGCTGTCAAGGCAGCGTTCCAATACGCTCTCTTCATTTTTTACGATCATACACATACTGAATGTAACCATATATTTTGTTTCCCCTAACTCCCATCTGCCCACTTTAGTGGGCATTCAAATCAGGATCGTGAAATTTTAATTTCACGTTAACTCCCATCTGCCCGCTTTAGTGGGCATTCCTGCTATTTACATCCGGTTTAAATCTTCGAATTTATCTTTTAATTCATCGGAAACTTCTCCGATCATGGTCGCCGACGCCGCGATCTCCTGTGTGCTTGCAGCAAGATTACTGATCCTCTCGTTGACCTCGTCTACGATCTGGATCAAATGCTCCGATTCTTCCGCCAGTTTGTTCATGGCATTTACAATCTCATCTTTATTTTTATTGCTGTCCAAGGCTGTGTCTTTACTGGACTCGCTCAAACTCTTGATTTCCTGCGCCACAACGGCAAACCCTTTTCCGGCTGCGCCCGCTCTTGCCGCTTCTATGGATGCGTTCAGGGAAAGCAAATTCGTCTGGTTTGCAACCTGCGTAATGCTGTTATTATTGTTCTCCAACTGCATCAGCAACTGGTTGATAGCCGCAAAAGAAGTTTTCATGCTATTGCAGAAGTCCACTACGTTCGACATCGCCGCGCTGATATTGCTGCTTTCTTCCGCATTCGTATTGTTTCCGCTCACCATCTCGGCAATGGACACATTCAAAGTTGCAAAGCTTTCATTGGCTTCTTCCACCATCTGTCCAATGATATCGTTTCTCGCCTGAATCTCTAAATTCTTCTCCTCTACCTGTCTGGAAACTTCCTGAAGCTCTTCTTTTTCCGTTTCCACTTTGCCTTTTATGTAATGGATACAGTTCTTTTTATTATTGCACTCGTTATAGATAGCCGCAGCCATATCTTTACAAGTAGCATAGCCGCAGGCGCTGCAGTCGATAGTCCTCTCGTGTTCCGTATCCTTGTGCATCTGCCTGAATATTTCGTTTAATTCGCTGGCATTGGGATGCTTTACAGCATTTCCTTTGGACTTATCCGAATATTTTCTGATAAAGTCGTTGATATTCAATTCCCTGAACTGACGGTTCAGATTCGCAAGCCGCTGTCTGGGACTTAATCTGGCTCCCCATGCGCTTGCCCCGCCGTGTTTCTTGCTGGCTGCTTTGATGCGCTGGATCTCATATAAAGTGTCCTCCGATTTTGTCTTTTCTTCTTCGATCCCGGTTCCGTAAATACATCCCTTCGCACAGTTCAGCGCGTCTACCATAAAAGGCAGTTCCTTATTTTTAAATACCCGCTCCTTATAATTTTCAAGGAACTCATATACATGCTTTTCTCCTTCGACCTGACGCACGAACAAGTCTTCTCCGCAGAACCAGTAAACGTTTTCTTTCAGCCCGCCCGGCATCGGATAGATAGAACCTAAACCGTATTCGATCTCATCGCTTACCGGTTCTCCTTTTATATTATTTTTACGCACATAGTCCATCAGATGATCGAAAGTAACATTATAAGAAACATATCCTCCGTTATTTTCATCCGCGATCTCCGTCTTTTTGGCGATACACGGGCTGATAAATGCAAGCTTATCCGTAATCTTCATATATTTCTTTACATAGATCGCCGCACACATCATCGGGCTCTGTACCGGCATCAGCCGCGGCAGCAATTCCGGAATATAATGCTCTATGTAATTTACCACTGCCGGACAAGGCTGGGAAATACCGCCCGTAAAATTATGCTCCGTAATATACTTTACATAGCCCCATGTAGTAATATCCGCGCCGAAACTTACGCTGATAATACGGTTTACTCCCATCTTTTTTAAGCCGCCTAACACTCTTTTATATTCGTTCGGATAGTTTGCGGCAAACGCCGGCGCGAGCAGAAGTGAGATCCGTTCCCCCTTTTTCAATGCCTCAAAAAAGCTTTCCGTGTCGTCCCTGAACTCTCTCGCCCCATGTTCGCAGGCATCAAAGCAGGCGCCGCAGGCAACGCACTTATCCCCGTCTACTTCGATGATCTGTCTTCCGTCACGTTCTACCGCTCTGTTTGCAGTTATAACAGGGCAGACAGAAATGCATTTGTTACATCCTATACAATTCTCATTTGTAAATACCAGTCCCTCTTGCTTTTCTTTTGCCATCCCTTCGTCCTCCACCCATAATAGGAAAATCACTAAGATTTTCTATCCGCTTATAATAGTACTATTATACCATATCATTTTCTTCTTTTTCAATGACTTTTCGGATTTGGATTACTTTGGATCTACTCGGATTTCCCCCTTTCTGTTTCTATAAATCAAAAATACTTAACTGCCGTTCTTTCAACGATTTTGCTTTTCTCTCTGTTATCTTATCATTTTCATCCAGCACGCTGCACAATATGGCTGACTCCGGGGCATATTTACCACGATTCTTTACCACGCTTTCTTCACTATCATTTGCATAACAATATTTGCATCCATTGCCACATGTATTATACGTCCCAATCTCTACGCTCTCCATGCAGCCACACTCCTGACGTTGGTTTTTATCTTTTTCTACTTTAAGCCTGCATCCGATCAGGTCTTCAATAAGAGATTTATCAATACAACAGTTATGTTCAATACCACATTCATGCAAATCTATACTTTCAGCACAGCTTCCTACCGTCATTCCATTATTCTTTGCAATATCGGCTATCTTCTTTGCAAAGGCTGACAGTTCATTTTGATCAATCCCATAGGGATCAAGTAACTCCATATTCTTCTTATTCTTTGCATACAAATCAACAAAACTTATAACACACTTCCCTGTGTATCCTTTAAGGGCTGTTGCAATTTGTTCATACGCTTTTAAATGGTATTCCGGCGTATATTTCTTTGTAAAAATAAAAGGGTCATATCTCCATATTACCCTTTTCATCCCAATCTTTTTCGATAATTCCTGAAATATAGGAATCATTTTTTCCCTTTTATGCGGAACATTACACTCTATATCTTTTCCATAGCCGGTCAACGTAAACTGAAAATAGTAAGCATAAGAAGTAAGCTCATCCAGCCTGTTAAGCATCGGCTCCGGATTTTTTGTCCAAAACACAATACAATCAACTACTTTAGGTGTTATATCAATCTTACTTACCTGATGTGCATTCATTGGATTTCTAACATATACGAATCCTTCTTTTATTCTATTAAAAAACCATTCCGAATAATAGTTAGGAATATCGGTTCTTCGGCTTACGCTTAATATCATTACGCCCCTTCTTTCTTTACTGCCTTTTATTCATACTTCCCGTCATGCCCTTTACAGCGTCAGCGCCATAAATGGCACAAACAAAGAATGCCGTTTGCGCCAATTTATCAATGAATGTCCTTATTTCTTCAGTAGTACTTTCTTGTACATACCCAAAAAACATATTGAACCCGCATTTGATACAAAATACAGACAAAATCCCCAAAACACATACGTTCTGGGGATTGGAATCCATATTGTATTCCGTTTGCCTGTTTCAAACGAAAATTCTGAAGAATTATCTCTTGGAGAACTGCGGAGCGCGACGAGCCGCCTTGAGACCGTATTTCTTTCTTTCTTTCATTCTCGGATCTCTTGTTAAGTATCCTGCTTTTTTAAGCACCGGTCTGTAATCGCCGTCTGCCTGTAACAACGCTCTTGCAATACCATGCCTGATTGCACCCGCCTGACCAGTGTAACCGCCGCCATGTACGTTTACAAGAATGTCAAATTTCTCCACCGTTTCCGTTGCGGTAAGAGGCTGACGAACGATAACCTTCAATGTCTCTAATCCGAAATACTCGTCGATGGGTCTTTTATTGATTGTAATATTCCCTGTTCCGGGTACTAAATATACTCTAGCGATAGATTTTTTTCTTCTACCAGTTCCGTAGAATTTTGCTGCGTTAGCCATTTTAATTTTCTCCTTTCAGTTCCTTTAATTAAAATGTTAATACTTCAGGTTTCTGAGCTGCATGATTGTGCTCCGGTCCTGCATATACATGAAGTTTTGTATACATTTGTCTTCCTAAAGGTCCTTTGGGAAGCATGCCTTTTACAGCGAGTTCGATAACCTGCTCCGGTTTCTTTGCTAATTTTTCTCTTAATGTCGCTTCTTTCATACCGCCGACATAATCCGAATGATGATAATAAATCTTCTGATCCAGTTTCTTACCGGTCACTTTGATTTTTTCTGCATTTACAACGATCACATAATCGCCCGTATCCATATGCGGCGTAAAAATCGGTTTGTTCTTACCTCTTAAGATTTTAGCAACCTCGGATGCCAAACGTCCAAGTGTCATATCTGCAGCGTCTACCACATACCATTTTCTTTCGATCGTAGACGGACTAGCCATAAATGTTTTCATGATTGATCTCCTTTCGAAGCTTTTGATTTCCTTCGTCTGTCCCTTTCCTTTCCTTCATGCAGATGTCCGGCCACACTCCAAAAATTCCAGAAACTTAAAATATTGCTATATTTCATATACCGTCGCCGGGGCTTTGGCTTCGATATACTTAAACATTGTCACAGTAAAATATTATATTATACGCACCCGAGTGTGTCAATGACTTTTTCGATGATTCAGCATGATTTCAGCAATTTTTCTTCAAATCCAATATCCTTCACGATACGTTTCAATATGATTTCATTCCCACATAATACTGCCGCAATCTTTCTGCCGGATGCTCTTCCTATCCTGCCCTTTTGCCGTCCCCGGTTATCACAGGATCTGGTATTGGCACAACGTAAGCCCGTTTGCCGGAGCTGTAGGCCCTGCGCAGGCCCTGTCCTTTTTTTCAAGAATCGTTTTCACTTCCGCAGGTTCCAGATTTCCCCTGCCTGCCTCGATCAACGTCCCCGCAATGATCCTGACCATATTATATAAAAATCCGTTTCCAGTCACCCTGATTACGATCTCTTCTCCTTCTCTGCAGACCTGCAGGTCGTAAATGGTTCTGACCGTGGATTCTGCCGCCGTCCCCGCCGAACAGAAGCTCTTAAAGTCATGCTCCCCTATCAGAAAGGCTGCCGCCTCCCGCATCCTTCTTTCATCCAAAGGCACATAAGTAAAATAAGCATACAGCCGTTTCACGGGCATCGGAAATTCTGCATTATAGATGCGGTATTCATATGTTTTTTTCGAAAAACAACGCCTCGGATGAAAATCCGGCGGCACCTGCCTCGATTCTTGTATCCGTATATCCTCCGGAAGTCTCTGGTTCAAGGCATAAGAAAATTTTTCTGCAGGCATTTTCGCTTCTGTATCGAAAACGGCCACATTCCCCAAAGCATGCACTCCTGAATCGGTTCTGCTGCCTCCGGTCACCCTGATATCCTCTCCTAAAAGCTCCGAAAGCACGCGATTTAGTTCCCCTTCGATCGTATTACCGTTTCGCTGCACCTGCCATCCGCAATAAGAAGTTCCGTCATATGCTACCGTCAGCATGATCCTTTTCATGTTTGCTCCTATCTGTCCGCGTCAGCGGACACTCAAGTCAGAGAGGTTGGAATCGTATCTCTTTCAACCTTCCCGTCACGCCGCTTACGGCGCCATAAATAATCCCGGCAGGATCCGCCCGCCTAAAATACAGACTGCAAGATACAGAAAAACCGTAAGGTAAGCGAGCCCGTCCCTTTTTTTATACTGCAAAGGCTTCATTTTGGTTCGATGCTCGCCTCCCCTGTAGCACCTCGCCTCCATTGCCATCGCCAGATCGTTGGCACGCCTGAAAGCGGATATAAATAGGGGTACCAGCAACGGCACGAGACTTTTCGCCTTTTTCACCAGATTGCCGCTTTCGAAATCCGCTCCCCTTGCAATCTGCGCTTTCATGATCTTATCCGTCTCTTCCAGAAGGATCGGAATGAAACGGAGGGCTATCGCCATCATCATCGCCACTTCGTGTACCGGCACATGAAAAATCTTGAACGGCTTCATCAGACTCTCCAATCCATCCGTCAGATTATTGGGCGTGGTCGTTAAAGTCATCACCGAAGAACCGATAATCAAAAAGACCAGCCTGATCGCCATCTTTACCGCAATCTCAATGCCTTCTTTCGTAATCTTCAATTTCCATACCGTAACGACCGCCTCTCCCGGCGTCAAAAACAGATTGAACACTACCGTGATCACAAGCAGCATCACGATAGATTTCATTCCTTTTACCATAAAACGAAAGGGAACTTTGGAAACCTTGATCACCCAAGCCAGAAAAAGCCCCGCTATCGCATAACCGATAAAATTATTTACCACAAACAAAGAAATAATAAAAATAATGGTGCCTGAAAGCTTCACCCTCGGATCCAGTCTATGGATCACAGAATCCGATTGATAATATTGTCCTAATGTAATATCCCTAAGCATATGATGCCCTTCCCGCAGCCGAATCCCTGACCGTACTGCTACATCCGTTTCCAAATCCTGCTTTCTTTTATATGAAATTCTACTTTCTTATACATGGAACTCTGCCCTCTTATACGCAAAATCCACTTTTCCCATGAGTTATTCCCTGCTCTCAATCTGCAATGCCGCCAGCCAGACCAAAAGCGCGCAGGATCTCTTCTTTCGCCTCTGCAATCGTTGTCGCCTGCGCCTTTACCGGAAATCCTTTTTCCCTTAACGCATGCATGATATAGGTCACCTGCGGCGCTGCAAGCCCTACTTCCTCCAATTCCTTATAATGCGCAAATACTGCCTTAGGCACGCCGTCAAACATCACTTTTCCGCGGTTCATGACAATGATACGGTTCACATATTTCGCCACATCTTCCATACTGTGGGACACGAGTACGACTGTCATTTTCGTTTCCTCACGAAGTCTTTTGACCTGATCCAATATTTCGTCCCGCCCTTTGGGATCCAGTCCCGCCGTCGGCTCATCCAAAATCAGTACCTCCGGCTTCATCGCCAGCACGCCCGCAATAGCCGCTCTTCTTTTTTGCCCGCCTGAAAGTTCAAACGGGGACTGATAAAAAAGCTCCTCCGGAAATCCTACCAGCCTCAATGCTTCAAAAGCCCTGAGCTCCGCTTCTTTTCTGGATAACCCTAGATTTTTAGGACCGAAGCAGACGTCGGAAAAAACGTCTACTTCAAAAAGTTGATGTTCCGGATACTGAAAGACCAATCCTACCTTACTCCGTAATGTTTTCAGATCATAGTCTCCGTCATGGATATCGGCTCCGTTATAGTATACCCCGCCGTCCGTGGGCTTCATCAGACCATTCAAATGCTGTACCAGCGTTGATTTTCCCGAGCCGGTATGACCGATCAGTCCGATAAACTCTCCGTCCCCTATCTGCAGTGACACGTCGTCCAACGCCTTGACCGGAATTTCCGTATCTCCGTCATATACATAATTTACATGATTTAGAATAATTGACATATTCTCTCCAATCCCAATTCTTTTCAAAGTAACCCCTACGGTTCTGCTTTTCAGAATCCCAAATCCGGTATGGGCTGAATCCTTTTACGCGCTGCCCCGCCCTTCCCACCTTTTGTCAAATTTCTCTCTTTACTATGACCGCCTCAGGTCTTCAAGCGCCTCTGTCAATTCCTTTATTGTCAGTATCCCTTCAGGTATATCCAGCCCGCTCTTTTTTAGCTCATGTGCAAGAAGCGTCACCTGAGGGACGTCCAAGCGGAGCGATTTCAGCTTATCCACCTGTGAAAAGATCTCTCTGGGAGTCCCTTCCATTTCAATGTGTCCTTTATCCATAACAAAGACTTTATCCGCATAAATGATTTCTTCCATATAATGCGTAATCAGTACCGCCGTAACTTTCTCTACATCGTTTAGAGCCCGTACCGCCCTGATTACTTCTTTTCTTCCGTTGGGGTCTAACATCGCCGTCGGCTCGTCCAGAATGATGCACTTAGGATGCATTGCGATCACGCCTGCTATCGATACCCTTTGTTTCTGTCCGCCCGACAATTTATTAGGAGAATGCTTGCGAAATTCATACATTCCTACTGCCTTTAAACTCTCTTTCACCCGTTCCCATATTTCTTTGGTAGGGATTCCCATATTCTCAGGACCAAATCCCACATCTTCTTCAACCACCTGACCGATGATCTGGTTGTCGGGATTTTGAAATACCATCCCTGCCCTCTGCCTGATATCCCAGATCTTTGTTTCATCTCCCGTATCCATTCCGTCCACCCAGACAGTCCCCTCCGTAGGGAATAGGATCGCGTTGATATGTTTTGCCAAAGTAGACTTTCCCGAACCGTTATGCCCTAAAATGGCAATAAACTGTCCCGGCTGTACATCAATGTCCACCTCGTCAACGGCCCTTGTGATCCCTTCTACATTCCCTTCTTCATCGCGCCTTATATATTCAAATACCAATTTACTTGTCTGAATAATTCCCATATGTGCTCCTATATCCGATAACCTATATGCTGCCACGGTCTTAATTGTACTAAATTATAATCATAATTACAAGATATTGTTCGCCGTCGGCAGCGCTTTCACCGAACTTTCTTTATCAGGGCGTTTTTCAAACATACTTATAGTATGTTTGAAAATTGCTTTCCCCGGGATGTGCGTCACAATTTGTGGGACATTTCCCAATACCTCTCTCCAAAAGCATGACAGAACCGCTTCCTTTATGATATAATTCGTTTGTCCCGCAAATATTATGCGGCATTTCCAAAGCGTATTTGATTTTGGTTATTTACCATAAACAATTTGCGTCCTCTTCATTATGGCGCAATAAAACGGAGGCGTTAATGAAAGAATATATAAAACCGCTTGCCATCTTATTTGGCATTATATTTATCAGTTCCGCTATGATGCATCTGCTCTCACACTCGGAAACCTTGAGCGAATACGTCGCCAAAAATTCCCAGTCCGAATCCCAGCAGGCGTCCCAGTCCGGTCAGGATGAAAAAAATCCGGATGAGGATCCCGCCCCTGAGGAATCTCCTGACGAATCTTTGTCAGAAACCGCTGCCGCACCGGAAATGTCTTCCACACAGGAAATTCCTTCCGTGCCGGAAACAGATCCGGCTGCAGCCGGACCGGAACCGGAAACTTCCCCCGCCGGTACGGCGGGCTCCCAGCCGGAGGCAGAAGACGTTACCCGGTCTTTCTACTATGAACCCCTACCCGATCAGGTCATAAAGAAAATAACCGGTGTTTCTTATGAAGAAAATGAAAATATCTCTCTGGAAGATTTACGTTATATGCACATCCTTCACTATAATTTTGACGCGGAAGTGACGGAAGGCGAACTGATCTGTAATAAAGCGATCGCTGATGACCTTTTGGAAATTTTTTACGAGCTTTATTTATCGGAATATAAGATAGAAAAAGTACGTCTGATTGATGAATATGGCGGTGATGATACCGCATCCATGGAAGATAACAATACTTCCTGCTTTAACTACCGTGTCGTAGACGGTACGACCAGCCTTTCCAAGCACGCCTATGGTCTGGCCATCGATATCAATCCTTTTTATAATCCCTATGTAGTCTTCCAGCCGGACGGCGACACTTATATTTCCCCGAAGGGCAGCGAAGATTATGCTGACCGCTCGACCGAATTTCCTTATAAAATCAACGATGAAGATCTATGCTACAAGCTGTTTATGGAACATGGCTTTGTCTGGGGCGGAAATTGGAACTCCTGTAAAGACTACCAGCATTTTCAAAAAACATTAAATTAAAATACACAGCAATAAAAAACAGGTATTCCCGATACTGTGTACCGGATAATACCTGTTCTATTTTACTCTTTACATCATGCAAACATGATTTTATACGAACTCAAGAAGCACTTCCAAAGCGCCGTCGCCTTTACGCTGACCGATCTTCACGATTCTCGTATAACCACCTTTACGTCCCGCATATTTAGGTCCATATTCGTCAAATAACTTTGCTACCAGATCTATCTGCTTCGTTCCTCTCTTTTTTCCTGCATTGGTAGCAGGAACTTCCGTTACGGGATATAAAACTTTGATCATCTGTCTTCTTGCATGAAGTCTGGAAGGCAGATCTTTTTTAATCTCTTTTTCCACTTCATCATAAACGGTCTGTTTCTTACCGTCCACTACTTCTTTTACTCTCTTACCGTCTTTATCTTTACGGGGAACTTTAGCAGTTACCTTTACGGTTTCAAAATTGTCTTTTTCTCTTACTGCCGCTGCGATCAACCCTTCAACGATTTTCTGTACTTCTTTTGCTTTTGCTTCCGTAGTAACGATCTTGCCGTTGTGTACCAACGCTGTTACCTGATTTCTCAGTAATGCTTTTCTCTGGCTTGATGTTCTGCCAAGTTTTCTGTATTTTGCCATTTTTCCTATCTCCTTCTAATGGTTTGCATCCGGCCACGCTCTTTGGACTTACTTACCGAATGTGTGAACAGTTCCATTATATGAGCAACACCCCCGCGCTCTTTGGGCTTACCGGAGCTGTATTTCATTATTCTTCGCTGGGATTAAGCTGAAGGCCTAATTCCTTTAATTTTGCCAAAACTTCTTCCAGTGATTTACGTCCGAGATTCCGGACTTTCATCATATCTTCCGAAGTTCTGTTTGTTAATTCTTCTACCGTATTGATACCTGCACGCTTTAAGCAGTTGTAGGAACGAACTGACAATTCTAACTCGTCAATACTCATTTCCAACACTTTTTCCTTCTCGTCGTCTTCTTTTTCCACCATGACTTCCGCAGTCTTGGCATTCTCGGACAGATCGATGAAAAGATTCAAATGTTCGCTAAGTACTTTTGCAGCTAAGCTTACCGCTTCGTCCGGTACTAACGTCCCGTTTGTACGCACATCCAGCGTAAGCTTATCAAAGTCTGTGATCTGACCAACACGAGTATTTTCTATCGTAACGTTAACTCTTTCTACCGGTGTATAAATAGAATCTACTGCGATTACTCCAATCGGTAAATCTTCATTCTTATTCTTATCGGCGCTTACATAACCTCTGCCTTTCGTAATAGTAAGTTCCATGTATAACTTGCTTTCTTTACCACCACTCAAGGTAGCGATCACTAAATCAGGATTCAGGATCTCGATATCCTGATCCGCCTGAATATCTGAAGCATGAACGATACCTTCGCCTTCAAACTCGATATATGCGGTCTTGGGTTCATTTGTATCACTATTATTTTTAATAGCCAGACTCTTGATGTTCATGATGATCTCAGTTACATCCTCCTTTACTCCGGGAATGGAACTGAATTCATGAAGAACGCCTTCGATTTTCACCTGACTTACAGCAGCACCGGGCAGAGAAGAGAGCATAATTCTTCTTAAGGAATTACCCAAAGTAATACCATAGCCTCTTTCCAAAGGTTCTACAACGAATTTGCCAACTTTTCCGTCATCCGAAATTTCTACAACCTCAATATTTGGTCTTTCAAAATCAAACACTGCAAATACCCTCCTTTACGAACTCCAACTTGGTAATATAGGCGGAAAAGGAGAGGAGTCTCACCTCTCGTTTCCCTGACTGCGTTCTTTGCTGCCTTTTACTTACTATATAACTCGACAATAAGCATTTCGTCTACCGGAACATCAATCATCTCTCTGGAAGGAAGATTTTTAACGGTTCCTTTGAATGCCTCTTTATCTACGTCCATCCATTCCGGATATAATCTTCCGGCCGTTACTTCGAGGATATCTTTGTATCTCTGTAAAGATCTTGATTTTTCTCTGATTTCGATCACATCACCGGCTTTGATCAGATAAGAAGGAATATTTACACATTTACCGTTTACCAAAACATGTTTGTGTCCTACTACCTGTCTGGCCTCTCTTCTTGTTCTCGCAAAGCCCATTCTGAATACCACGCTGTCAAGTCTTGACTCCAGCAATACCATAAGGTTCTCACCGGTCTGGCCTTTCATTCTGTCCGCTTTTTCATAATAATTTCTGAAGGGTTTTTCAAGTACACCGTAAATGAATTTCGCTTTCTGTTTTTCTCTCAACTGAAGGCCGTATTCACTTACTTTTTTACCTGCTCTTGCATTGGTTCTGTTGGATTTCTTGTCATATCCTAAATAAGACGGTTCTAAACCAAGAGTTCTGCATCTTTTAAGTACCGGTACTCTATTAACTGCCATTGTAGGCTCCTTTCTTTTAAAGGATGAGGAATGATCCTCTCCTGCTATTGTTTACAACGCTCGCGCGCCTTCTTCCAAGTATTTTAAGATATATCGTTTATAGCGCAAATTTATATTTTACGCTGACTCCCACCTGCCCGCTTTAGCAGGCGGGCAAATCAGGATCGTGAAATTTTTAATTTCACATCAGACTCTACGGCGCTTCGGCGGGCGGCATCCGTTATGCGGCACAGGAGTTACGTCCCTGATTGATGTAACCTCAAGTCCACAAGCCTGAAGTGCACGGATCGCTGCCTCACGTCCCGAACCCGGACCCTTTACCATTACGTCTACAGATTTCAAACCATGTACTAAAGCAGCTTTTGTAGCTGTCTCAGCAGCCATCTGCGCTGCATACGGAGTAGATTTCTTTGAACCTCTAAAACCAAGACCACCGGCGCTTGCCCAGCTAAGAGCATTTCCTTCAGTATCTGTCAATGTAACAATCGTATTGTTAAAAGAAGACTGAATATGTGCCTGTCCGCGTTCAACGTTTTTCTTTACACGCTTTTTCGTTACTTTTTTCGCAACCTTTTTAGCCATTTTAAACTAACCTACTTTCTCAAAATTCACTATACATAGTGTCGATATTATTTCTTCTTAAATTACTTCTTTTTGTTTGCTACGGTTCGTTTGGGTCCTTTTCTAGTCCTAGCATTTGTCTTTGTCTTCTGACCACGAACAGGAAGACCTTTTCTGTGGCGGATACCCCTGTAGCATCCGATCTCCTGTAATCTCTTGATATTAAGAGCGATCTCACGTCTTAAATCACCTTCTACGGTCATTGTTGCGTCAATTACTTCGCTGATCCTCTTTACTTCATCATCTGTTAAATCTCTGCAGCGAGTATCAGGATTCACTTTTGCTTCAGCTAAAATCTTGTTTGAGCTTACTCTTCCTATCCCATAAATATAAGTCAAACCGATTTCCACACGTTTTTCTCTAGGTAAATCAACACCTGCGATACGAGCCATTTACGTTTCCTCCATTTTTCCAGCGCTACCTGCGCTTGTGCTACTAAGTTACTGATTGATTGGGGCGGTCATTAAGCCCAATCGGACAAGTCCGATCTTTCCGAAGAAATATCCGGTACCAAAAAGTAATCTTTACGTTGGCTCCGTTTCGTAAATCTATATAAAAATAGTGTCTCGCACTATCAGCCGCTTCATACTTACATTACGAGGAAAGAACCACCGACTTAAGATCATAATTCGGCATTATCCCTGTCTTTGTTTGTGTTTCGGATTCTCACAGATTACTCTGATTCTTCCTTTTCTTTTAATGATTTTGCATTTTTCGCAAATCGGTTTTACTGATGATCTAACTTTCATGTGTTAAACCTCCTTTCAAAAAAGACCGTTTTGTATTATAACATAGTATCCTTAGGTTTGCAAGAGGTTTTTCGTACTTATCTACTTCTCTCTTACTTATCTCTCCATATAATACGACCTTTGGACAGATCGTACGGACTGAGTTCTAACGTCACTTTATCTCCCGGCAGAATACGGATAAAATTCTGTCTCAGTTTTCCGCTGATATGCGCCAGTACCTTATGCCCGTTTTCCAGTTCCACCTGAAACATGGTATTCGGTAATTTTTCAACTACTGTTCCTTCGATCTCGATTACGTCTGCTTTAGACATGCTGCGTACTCCTCTCATAAATTTTAATTGCTCTTTTTATTTCTTCGTCAGAAACCGGCTCTTTATTAAGAAGTTTCTGCACTATTTTTTCGTCCCGGCCCTTATTAATGATCTGAATATGCTTTTTGTTCTTCTTTTTAGGCTTACTGACGGTTCTATAAACACCGTCAGTAAGATAAACATATGCTTCCTCTTCCTTTATTATGACATAAACTTTTAATCTGTCGTGGCCTGCTTTGGATCTTGCGAATTTACCTGTCATCTTTCATGCACCTCATGTCCGAAGCCGTCCGGAATGACTCGGATGATCTATTCTTTGGACAGCGTCAATATTTCCGGTTCGCCTTCCGTGATCAGTATCGTATTTTCATAATGCGCCGATAAAGAACCGTCTGCCGTCACTACTGTCCAATCGTCGTCAAGCCACTTTACTTCGTATCCGCCCATATTGATCATCGGCTCTATCGCCAATGTCATTCCGGGCTGCAGCCTGATCCCCCGTCTTCTCTGTGCAAAATTAGGAATCTGCGGGTCTTCATGAAGGCTCGTTCCAATGCCGTGTCCCACAAGATCCCTGACGATGCCGTAGCCGAATCCCGTTACATAAGCCGCGATCGCATTAGATATATCATATAGATGATTGCCTGCTTTTGCCATTTTAATCCCTTCAAAAAAGCTTTGCTTCGTTACTGCTATCAGTTTTTCAGCCTCTGCGCTGATCTTACCGACCGCATGGGTTCTGGCCGCGTCGGAATGATATCCGTGATAGATCAGCCCAGCATCCAGACTGACAATATCCCCTTCTTGCAAAATGCGGCTCTTATTCGGAATCCCATGCACCACCTCGTCGTTGACCGATACGCAGATAGACGCCGGATATCCGTGATAATCCTTGAAATTCGGTACACATCCCATGTCTCTTATCATTTTGTCTCCGAGTTTATCAATATCCAATGTAGACATTCCCGGTCTTATCGCTTTTCCAAGCGCATCATGCACTTGGGATAAAAGTCTGCAGGATTCTCTCATAAGTTCGATCTCTCTTGCAGATTTAATTGAAACAACCATTCTCCTAAACACCTCTTAATCCCGCTTTCCGATCATTTATCCAAGATCTCTGTGATCGCGGCAAAAACGTCTTTCATATCAACGGTGCCGTCTACCGTTTTCAACACGTTCTTTGCGGTATAAAAATCAATGAGCGGCTGGGTCTGCTCATGATAAACATTCAAACGGTTCTTTACTGTTTCCGGTTTATCGTCATCCCTGAGTACAAGTTCGCTTCCGCATGTATCGCAAACGCCTTCTTTTTTAGGCGGGATATGCTCGATATGGTAAGTAGCGCCGCAAGAAAGGCATGCGCGTCTTCCTGACATTCTGTTGATGATATTTTCGTCCGGCACATCTACGTTGATAGCATAGTCGATCTTGTCTCCAAGCTCCGTCAAAGCCTTATCCAAAACTTCCGCCTGCGGAATCGTCCTCGGGAAACCGTCAAGTACATAACCGTTCTTGCAATCCTCTTTTGCCACTCTGTCAAGGAGAATCTTTACGGTTAATTCGTCCGGTACAAGAAGCCCTTTATCCATATAAGTCTTCGCCTCTTTGCCAAGCTCCGTTCCCTCCTTGATGTTTGCCCTGAAGATGTCTCCTGTAGAGATATGCGGAATTTTATACTGCTCCGCGATCATCTTCGCCTGCGTTCCTTTTCCTGCGCCCGGTGCGCCTAACATAATAATTTTCATATGACCCCATCCTTTCCTTATATACAAAATTAAGCCCGGACTGAAAAACAGATCAGTCCGAACTGTAATTTTATCATTAATCATTCAAAAAGCCTTTATAATTTCTGACAAGCATCTGCGATTCGATCTGTTTGATCGTTTCAAGAATAACGCTCGCCACGATGATAAGGCTCGTTCCGCCGAAGGTTACGCTGGTGTTGAATACGCCGTTAAAAATAAACGGCAGTACACCTACGATCGTCAGCCCGACAGCGCCGATAAAGATAATATAATTCAAAATCTTTGTCAGATAATCGCTGGTCGGTTTACCCGGCCTGATACCCGGAATAAATCCGCCCTGCTTCTTCATGTTTTCCGAAATTTCAAGCGGATTAAACGTAATGGAAGTATAAAAGTAAGCAAAAAATACTACTAATACAATATATACAAGTAATCCGATCGAATATACCCATTGTCCCGGCTTACACCAGTAAGAGGAATTCAGGCCTTTTAAGATCTCGCCCCATATGCCTGTCCCGCTGTATCTGGCAAAGGAACTGATCACGATAGGGAGCTGCATGATAGAAGATGCAAAAATAATCGGAATAACGCCTGCGGTGTTTACTTTCAGCGGAATATTTGTGGTCTGTCCGCCTACCATCTTTCTTCCCTGTACTTTCTTTGCATATTGTACGGGAATTTTGCGGACACCGCCATTCAAAATTACGACAAGAACCGTCATGCCTACAATAACTGCAATAATGATAATCGCCGCCACTACCGCGATTGCAACTTTCTTTCCGATTACAAACTGCTCGAAAAGAGCGCTGATCTCTTGCGGAAGTCTGGATATGATATTGATAATAAGCACGATAGAGATCCCGTTTCCGACACCCTTTTCCGTGATCCTTTCACCAATCCACATAAGAAATGCGCTGCCGGCAGTAAGCGCAGCCACTGCCGTAACTACATTCATTGCATTAAATTTTTCTAAAAGTCCTTGATTTCCGAAACCAATAACCATAACGGTAGACTCCAGTAACGCAAGTCCCACCGTTACATAACGTGTGATCGACGCAATCTTCTTCCTTCCGTCCTCTCCATCCCTCTGCATTTCTTCCAACTTCGGAATTGCTATCGTCAAAAGCTGCATAATAATGGACGAAGTAATATACGGGGTAATGTTGAGCGCCAAAATAGACATATTCAAAAAAGATCCGCCCGTAAACGCATCAAGGAGACTAAACGCATCCGATGTCTGCTGTGAAAACCAGTAGGCAAAATACTCTCTGTCCACCCCCGGAACCGGAAGCTGCGATCCAATACGGATCACAACTAACATCGCAAAGGTAAAGAACAGTTTACTCCTAATTTCTTTAATCTTGAATGCATTCTTTAAGGTTGCAAACATTACATCACCTCTGCTGTTCCACCAAGAGCCTCAATTTTTTCTTTTGCGGATGCGCTGAAAGCATCAACTTTTACATTGAGTTTCTTGGTTAATTCTCCATTTCCAAGAATCTTTACGCCGTCTCTCGGGTTTTTAACGACTCCTGCTTCTATCAATGTATTTACATCGACGGTTGCGCCGTCTTCAAATCTATCAAGCACGCTTACGTTGATCGCAACGATTTCCTTCGCGTTTCTGTTTGTGAAACCTCTCTTAGGAATACGTCTGTATAACGGCATCTGACCGCCTTCGAAGCCCGGTCTCGGCGCTCCTGAACGAGCTTTCTGACCTTTGTGTCCTTTGCCGGCTGTCTTGCCGTTTCCTGAACCGTGTCCGCGGCCTCTTCTAAAATTATCACTGTGTTTAGAACCTTCAGCAGGCCTTAAATTTGATAATTCCATGATCACACCTCCTTTTTATTATGCTTCTTCTACTTTAACTAAATGTCTTACTCTCTGGATCTGTCCGCGTGTAGATGCGTTGTCAGGCAGTTCGACCGTCTTATTGAGCTTTCTAAGGCCCATAGCTTCAACGGTTGCTCTCTGCTTTGGAATCGCACCTATCGGAGATTTCACCAAAGTGATTTTCAATGTCTTATTCTCTGCCATCTTTTACCTCATTTCTGCGTGGTTTCTACACAAATGTACACTTTTGCACCCTTCCCACGCTGTTACGCCATAACCTCATCAACAGATTTACCACGGTTTCTAGCTACTTCTTCAGGCGTCTTTAACTGACTAAGGCCTGCAATGGTAGCAAGTACAACGTTCTGCTTGTTATTTGAACCCAAAGATTTTGTACGGATATTTTTAATACCTGCCAGTTCGCACACGCTACGCGCAGGACCGCCTGCGATAACGCCGGTACCTTCCGGAGCTCTTTTTAAAAGAACGGATGCAGAACCAAATTTACCGATAAAATCATGTGTAATACTGCTGTTTTCATCTAATGCAACGTTAACAAGATTCTTTGTTGCATCCTCTTTTCCCTTACGGATAGCGTCCGGAATTTCAGTAGCTTTTCCTAAGCCCGCGCCTACATGCCCGTTGCCGTCGCCTACTACTACTAACGCTGTGAATCGGAAGTTACGACCACCCTTTACAACCTTAGTAACACGTTTAATGGAAACTACTTTTTCCGTTAACTCCAATTGACTTGCATCAATGATTGTACGTTTCATGTGTGTTTCTCCCTTCCTAGAATTTCAAGCCAGCTTCTCTGGCTGCTTCAGCTAATGCTGCGATCTTTCCCTGATATATAAAGCCGCCTCTATCAAAAACAACTGTCTTAATACCTTTTTCCAATGCTCTCTTGGCAATTACAGTTCCTAAATATGCTGCCGCATCAACGTTGTTCGTCTTTTCAAGCTCTGCCTTTACTTCTTTTTCAAGAGTGGATGCAGAAGCCAGTGTATTTCCAACCGTATCGTCAATAATTTGAGCATACATATGATTATTACTTCTAAACACTGCTAAACGCGGTCTTTCAGTAGTACCACTGAGATGGTTACGCATTCTATTGTGTTTTTTTACACGAACTTTTTGTCTTGACTGTTTACTAACCATTTTTACACTCTCCTTATCTATTTCTTACCAGTTTTACCAACTTTACGTCTGATCGTCTCATCAGCATACTTAATACCTTTTCCTTTATACGGTTCAGGTCTTCTCTTATCTCTGATTTCAGCTGCGAATTGGCCAACTTTTTCTTTATCAATACCTTTGACAATAATAACGTTCTGTCCTTCTACTACTGTCTCGATTCCTTCCGGATCTTCCATTTCCACAGGATGGGAATATCCTAAGGATAATGTTAACTTCTTTCCTGCTTTCGCCGCCCTGTAACCGACGCCGTTTACTTCCAGTTTCTTTTCGTAGCCGTCCGTAACGCCAATGACCATATTATTGACTAAAGTTCTCGTTAAGCCGTGCAGGGACTTCATTTTCTTTAAATCATTCGGTCTTGTTACCGTTACTTCAGCGCCGTCCAGTTTGATTTCCATTTCGGACGGTAAAACTCTCTCAAGAGTTCCCTTAGGACCTTTTACAGTCACTTTATTATTTTCTGCAATATCCACAGTAACGCCTGCGGGAATCGCGATTGGCATTCTTCCTATTCGTGACATGCCCGTACCTCCTAAAATTATTTGTGGTTAAAATTTCCTGTCCCGCGTCGCGAGACATATTTCCTGTTGCCTAAACCATTCCAGAAGAATGCGTCAAAGCATTCTTCCCCACGAACTTTGTTCGTGTTTGAACTTTGTTCGTGTTTGAACTTTGTTCGTGTTTGAACTTTGTTCGCTTGGACTTTATTTGTCTTTTCGGTCTTTTACCAAACAAACGCAAGCACTTCTCCGCCAACGCCCAGTTCTCTTGCTTTCTTATCCGTAATCACGCCCTGATTCGTAGAGATGATCGCAACGCCAAGCCCGCCGAGAACCTTCGGAAGTTCTTCCCTGTTTGCGTAAACGCGAAGTCCCGGTTTGGAAATTCTCTTAATACCGGAAATGATCTTCTCGTTTTTATCCGCACCATATTTTAATGTAATATGAATTGTTTTAAAACTGCCGTCTTCTAAAATATCAAATTTCTTTATATAACCTTCATCCAAAAGGATCTGCGCAATCGCCAGTTTCATCTTAGATGAGGGAACATCAACCGTATCATGTTTTGCAGTATTCGCATTACGGATTCTCGTAAGCATATCTGCGATCGGATCGCTCATTGTCATGATTTAGTATCCTCCTTAATATAATCTTTGTTTCTACCAGCTTGCTTTTTTCACGCCGGGAATCTGGCCTTTATATGCTAACTCACGGAAGCAAATTCTGCAAATTCCGTATTTTCTCAAATAAGCATGTGGACGACCACAGATTCTGCAACGGCTGTATTCTCTTGTAGAGAATTTCGGTTTGCGCTGCTGTTTTACCTTCATTGAAGTCTTAGCCATGAACTTACCTCCCTTTATTTCTCAAATGGCATGTTGAATAATGTTAACAATTCGCGTGCTTCTTCATCCGTTTTTGCCGTAGTTACGAAAATAACATCCATACCTCTTACTTTATCAACCTTATCATATTCAATTTCCGGGAAAATGATCTGTTCTTTAATACCAAGAGCATAATTTCCTCTTCCGTCGAATGCGTTAGGGTTAACGCCTCTAAAGTCACGAACACGGGGCAATGCCAAATTTACTAAACGGTCAAGGAACTCATACATCTTTTCACCGCGCAGAGTCGTCTTACACCCGATTGCCATTCCCTCTCTGATCTTGAAGTTAGCAACGGAATTTTTTGCCTTTGTAAGAACCGCCTTCTGTCCTGTGATCGTTTCCATATCTTTTACGGCAGATTCCAAAATCTTAGCGTTATCCTTTGCTTCACCGACGCCCATATTGACAACGATCTTTTCAAGCTTCGGTACTTCCATGACATTTTTATATCCGAACTTTTTTGTCATAGCATCTATAATCTCGTCATTATATAAAGTTTTAAGTCTACTCACGTTCCGGACCTCCTTCCTTAGAATTAATCAATCACTTCGCCTGTTGATTTTGCGAAACGTACTTTTTTGTCGTTTTCCATCTTGAAGCCTATTCTTGTAGCTTTTCCTTTATGAACGTACATAACGTTGGAAATATCAAACGGCGCTTCTTTCTGGATGATTCCGCCATTTGCATTGGCTGCTGACGGTTTCGCATGTTTTGTGATCATGTTCACGCCTTCTACCAAAACTTTGCGTTTCTTCATATCGACTGCAATCACTTTGCCTTCTTTATCTTTGTCTTTACCGGCAATCACTTTGACAGTATCGCCTTTTTTTATTTTCATCATTGACATATGGCATCCTCCTTATAACACTTCCGGAGCCAGAGAAACAATTTTCATAAACTGTTTTTCACGAAGCTCTCTTGCTACCGGTCCAAAAATACGGGTTCCTCTCGGAGTCTTATCATCTTTAATGATAACAGCAGCATTTTCGTCAAATCTAATATAAGAACCGTCTTTACGGCGAGCGCCTTTTACGGTACGAACAACTACGGCTTTTACTACGTCGCCCTTTTTTACAACACCTCCGGGTGTTGCATCTTTGACCGTAGCGACGATTATATCACCAATATTTGCATATCTTCTTGTAGATCCGCCCATAACCCTGATGCATAACAACTCTTTCGCACCGGTATTATCAGCAACCTTAAGTCTGCTTTCTTGTTGAATCATGCTAATTCTCCTTCCAGTTTCAATTTCAGAACGAAACTATTTCACTTTCTCTACGATTTCTACAAGTCTCCATCTCTTATCTTTGGACAAAGGTCTTGTTTCCATTACTTTAACGGTATCTCCGATGTTACATTCATTGTTTTCATCGTGAGCTTTCAATTTATAAGTTCTCTTTACGATCTTATTGTAAAGAGGATGTTTAACGTGGTCTTCCACTGCAACAACGATCGTTTTATCCATCTTGTTGCTGGTTACTTTACCAACACGAGTTTTTCTCAAATTTCTTTCCACGGTTTTGGTTCTCCTTCCTGAAATTCCTTACAACCATCATTTCCCTGCCGATTACTGCGCTTTCGCCTTCTCAGTGATCACGGTCTGGATTCTTGCAATATTTTTTCTTACTTCCTTAATTCTCGCCGTATTATCCAACTGGTTTGTTGCGTTCTGGAATCTCAAATTGAAAAGTTCTTTTTTAGCAGCTACTAATTCCTGTGCTAATTCTGCATCTGATTTTGTCTTTAAATCTTCTACATACTTATTAGTTTTCATTTGATACACCGCCTTCCAAATCTGCTTTAGAAACGATTTTGCATTTACAGGGAAGCTTGTGTGTTGCAAGACGTAATGCTTCTCTTGCCGTTTCTTCCGGAACACCTGCAATTTCAAACATTACACGTCCCGGTTTCACAACCGCTACCCAGTATTCCAAGGTACCTTTACCGGAACCCATACGCGTTTCTGCTGGTTTCGCTGTTACTGGTTTATCAGGAAAAATCTTGATCCAAACTTTACCGCCACGCTTAATGTAACGCGTCATTGCGATACGGGCTGCTTCGATCTGATTCGATTTGATCCAACATGGCTCTAATGCTATGATACCGTATTCACCGTAAGTAATCGTGTTGCCACGAGTTGCCTTACCTGCCATAGAACCACGGAACTGTTTACGACGTTTTACTCTTTTTGGCATTAACATTATTTATCGCTCCCTTCCGCTGCATCGTCCTTATTCTTAGTAGGAAGTACTTCACCTTTATAGATCCATACTTTGACACCGACTTTTCCGTAAGTTGTGTCTGCTTCGGCAAATCCGTAATCGATATCTGCACGAAGTGTCTGAAGCGGGATCGTGCCTTCGCTGTAGAACTCCGTACGGGCCATATCGGCGCCGCCAAGACGTCCTGAACATGCGGTCTTGATACCAAGCGCACCGGACTTCATCGTTCTGCCCATGCAGGATTTCATTGCACGTCTGAAAGAAACACGGTTTTCTAACTGAAGCGCGATATTTTCCGCTACCAGCTGTGCATCTTTGTCCGGCTTTTTGATCTCTTTGATATCTACCAAAACTTTCTTATCCGTTAATTTGGAGAGCTCTTTCTTTGTTACTTCGATCTCCGCACCGCCTTTACCGATCACAACGCCCGGCTTCGCAGTATAGATGATTATTTTTACTCTGTCCGACGCTCTTTCGATCTCAATCTTGGAAACGCCGGCGCTGTATAATTTCTTTTTAAGATATTTTCTGATGTTGTAATCTTCTACTAAAAAGTCAGCGAATTCAGCATCAGCATACCATTTAGAATCCCAATCTTTAATAACACCGACCCTAAGTCCGTGAGGATTAACTTTCTGTCCCATGTTCTATCCTTCTCCTTTCTCCTATCTCTCATCGAGCACGATGGTAATGTGGCTCATTCTCTTTTCGATCCGGTAAGCCCTGCCCTGTGCTCTGGGTCTTACTCTCTTCATTGTCGGTCCTTTGTTTGCATAACATTCTGCAATATAAAGATTCTCGGCATTCATACCGTTGTTGTTCTCAGCATTCGCGATCGCCGACTGTAACAGTTTTTTGATCACGCTTGACGCGTATCTGGGATTATATTCCAAAACCGCCAGCGCCGTCGTCACGTCTTTGCCCCTGATAGCGTCCAAAACAAAGCACGCTTTCTGAACCGACACTCTCGCATAGGATAACTTAGCGGAAGGTCTTGTATCCTTATTCGCATTTCTTTCTCTTTTTATTTGGGATCTATGTCCTTTAGCCATAGATATAGCCTCCTTTCCATCTCCTCCCGGAGAATCCACATGTTACCAAAACCCGCGAATATGAGCTTTGGCACAAACCTGCCGACGGAAAACTTCTGTTTTCCGCCTGTGCCTACCGGCATTCACTGTAATTTATCTTACTTTGGATTTCTTTTCGTCTTTACCATGTCCGCGGTATGTTCTTGTCGCAACAAACTCGCCGAGCTTGTGTCCGACCATATCCTCTGTCACATATACCGGCACATGTTTTCTTCCATCATGAACAGCAATCGTATGTCCAACGAAGGAAGGGAAAATCGTAGAACGACGTGACCATGTCTTAATAACCGTTTTCTGTCCGGATGCATTCATCGCGTCTACTTTTTTCAATAAACTCTCATCTGCAAATGGTCCTTTTTTCAGTGATCTAGCCATTATCTTTCCTCCTTAATTATTTAATCGCTTTCCCGTCTCTTCTTCTTACTATCAGCTTATTAGAAGCTTTCTTTTTCTTACGGGTCTTAAGCCCAAGAGCCGGTTTGCCCCAAGGTGTGCTTGGTCCCGGACGACCGATACCGGTCTTTCCTTCACCACCACCGTGCGGATGGTCATTCGGGTTCATAACGGAACCGCGAACCGTAGGTCTGATACCCATATGACGTTTACGGCCTGCTTTACCGATATTGATAAGGCTGTGATCTGCATTTCCTACAACGCCTACCGTTGCCCTGCAGATGATCGGCACCATTCTCATTTCGCCTGAAGGAAGTCTGAGCGTAGCATATTTTCCTTCTTTCGCCATTAACTGTGCGCTGTTACCGGCTGAACGAACCATCTGTCCGCCTTTTCCCGGATATAATTCAATATTGTGGAGCTGTGTACCGACAGGGATCTCAGATAACGGCAGGCAATTGCCGATCTTTACTTCCGCATCGGGACCGTTCATGACTTTCATTCCGTCTTTTAATCCTTCCGGTGCAAGGATATAAGCCTTTTCGCCGTCCGCATAGCAGATCAGCGCAATGTTTGCCGTTCTGTTTGGATCGTATTCGATTCCGATAACAGTTGCCGGAACTCCGTCTTTATTTCTCTTAAAATCAATGATCCTATACTTTCTTTTCGCACCGCCCCCGCGATGTCTTACTGTGATCTTACCCTGATTATTACGTCCGGCGTGTTTCTTTAAAGAAACACAAAGAGATTTTTCAGGAGTCGTCTTTGTGATCTCTGAGAAATCAGAACCGGTCATATTACGTCTGGAAGGTGTATATGGGTTATATTTCTTGATTCCCATTTTTATTTCTCCTTTACTTTAAAGATTTTTGCGCGGCGCTTTCGTTTTATCTGCCGCATACGTTATCCGCTCCTAATTAGAGGAAATTATAAACCTGCGAAGATTTCGATGTCTTTACTTTCCTCTGTAAGCTGCACGATCGCTTTTTTGGTCTTGGAAGTCTTTCCGTAGATCATACCGCGTCTTTTTGTCTTGCCGTCCATGTTCATGGTGTTGACTTTTGCAACTTTTGTTCCTTCAAACATTTTTTCAACAGCTTCTTTGATCTGAGATTTTGTAGCGTCCGGATGAACAAGGAACGTATATTTCTTTTCACCCATCCCCGCCATACTCTTTTCTGTGATAACTGGTTTGAGGATTACATCATAATATTTAAGATCTGCCATTATGCGTACACCTCCTCGATTTTTGCTACGGCGTCCTTTGTAAGCACTACCGTTCCGGCTTTCATAATATCATATACGTTGATCGTATTGGTAAGGGCCGTTTTGATTGTCGGGATATTTCTTGCCGACATAACAACTTTTTCATCATTGTCCGCCAAAACAACCAAAGCCTTTTTCACGTTTAAGTTGTTCATGACATTTTGGAATTTCTTTGTTTTGATCTCGTCAAGTTTCAGTTCGTCCACGACAATCAGTTTATTCTCCTGTACCCTGCTTGTCAGTGCAGACTTGAGGGCAAGTCTCTTTTCCTTCTTATTTAACTTAAAAGAATAGTCTCTCGGAACCGGAGCGAATACTACGCCGCCTCCTGTCCACTGCGGAGCTCTTGTCGAACCCTGTCTTGCGTGACCGGTTCCTTTCTGTCTCCACGGTTTTCTTCCGCCGCCGGATACTTCAGAACGCGTTTTTGCTTTCTGTGTTCCCTGACGATTGTTTGCAAGCTGCTGAACGACTGCCATGTGTACCAGGTGTTCGTTTACTTCCACGCCGAATACCGCATCGTTTAAGTCGATCTTGCCAACTTCTTTGCCTTCCATATTATAAACAGATACGTTTGCCATCTGAATGGTCCTCCTTTCGTCCGCGCGCCCATCGGACACGCTTTTAAGCTTCAACCTTAACTGTTTCTTTGATCGTTACCAAAGCTTTTTTCGGTCCCGGTACTGCGCCTTTTACTAAAAGCAGATTCTTTTCCGCATCCACTCTTACCACTTCAAGATTCTGAACCGTTACTTTTACGCAGCCCATATGTCCCGGCATGCCTTTTCCTTTGAACACACGGCTCGGTGAAGAGCAGGCGCCGTTAGAACCCTGATGACGATGGAACTTGGAACCATGAGCCATAGGCCCTCTGTGCTGGCCGTGTCTTTTGATCGCCCCCTGAAATCCCTTTCCTTTGGAGACCGCAGATGCGTCGATCTTATCTCCAGCCGCAAAAATATCAGCTTTAATTTCATTCCCCAATGCGTATTCGTCCGCATTCTCGAATTTAAATTCTCTCACATATCTCTTGCCGGAAACTCCTGCTTTTGCGAAGTGGCCTTTCTGGGATTTATTCACGCCGTGAGCGTGGATAACTTCCTTCTTGCCGCCCTTATCTTTGTTGATGATCTTTTCTTTCTTGTCTTCAAAACCCACTTGTACTGCACTGTAACCGTCGTTTTCTACCGTTTTGATCTGTGTTACGACGCAAGGGCCTGCCTGAAGCACGGTAACCGGAATCAAAGAACCGTCTTCGTTGAAGATCTGAGTCATTCCGACTTTTGTTGCTAAGATAGCTTTTTTCATTACTTTACCTCCTGTTTGTTCTACAGCGGGTCCGGCCGGACCATACTAGTAGAAGGTTTATTTGTTTTTCATTTTGATATCGATATATACGCCTGCCGGCATTTCCAGTCTCTGCAATGCGTCGACCGTCTTCGGCGTCGGTGTCATAATATCGATCAGTCTCTTATGCGTTCTCTGTTCGAACTGCTCTCTGGAATCTTTATATTTGTGAACCGCTCTAAGAATGGTCACAACTTCTTTCTTTGTGGGCAGCGGAACCGGCCCGCTTACCTGAGATCCGTTTTTCTTGACTGTTTCGATGATTTTTTTGGCCGATGCATCTACTAACTGATGATCGTAAGCTTTTAATGTAATTCTCATTACCTGCTGATTTGCCATAAAAAAAGTCGCCTCCTTTTCGCACTTTTTACTTTAAGTACGACAAGCGGTGACTGTACACTCTCCCGTGTGTGTCCTGAATCGGTTTTCTACGCTTGAAATGCCTCAGAACTCCACGTTGTTTCTGCTCTTCGCAGACATTTACGTTTGTACAGTGACTTGTCGTCAGTTTCCTAACTTGACATTCGCTCCACGGAAAACCTGCCTCAATATGGGCAGCAACCTCGCGCTTCATAGCTATCATGTCACAGCACTAACTAATATACATGACTTTTTCCTGTATTTCAAGTGTTTTTTATAAAAAATTGTATTTTTTTCCGTACATTGTTTCCCCTGCTTTTTCAGAACGCTTTTTCTCCTCTCCCATGCTCCCTCATACGCAAGCGGACGCCTGCCGGCAATGTCCCTGACGGCAGGCATCTCTGTTTTATGTTCTGTACCTTTGCTTAACATCTGAACGTCGAATATATAAAAATTACACATCCTTGCATTGTAAATAAGTTATTACTATAAAAAAATCGTTTTATATTACTGCATTTTTATTTTAAATTGTGCAACCAGCTCTTCCAGACTTTGTGACTGTGCCGATAATTCTTCGCTGGTAGCGGAACTTTCCTGTGCTGCTGCCGAATTGTTCTGTATCACCTCGGCGATCTGCTCCACGCCCGCCTCCAACTGCTTCATAGCTTCTGCCTGATCGTCGGACAGATCGCTGATCTCCTTGGTGGATACGGCAAGCATCTTGATACCGCTTATCACGTCCTCGATCGCTTTTGTCGTCGCTACCGTGATCTCGTTGCCAGTCTCGATCTCCTGAAGGGTATTCTCTATCAGTCTCTTGGTATTGATCGCCGAATTTGCGCTGTCCGTTGCCAATTTGCCGATCTGGTCCGCTACTACTGCGAAGCCTTTTCCGGCCTCGCCCGCCCTTGCCGCTTCAATAGAAGCGTTCAATGACAAAAGATTAGTCTGGGATGCAATATCCTCGATCTCCGAAATGATATTAACGATCTCTTTGGCAGTATCGCTGATCCGTTCCATCGCCTTGTTCAAAGATTTAATATCCTCGTTGCCTTTTTCCGCTTCTCTCGTAAACTCATTGGCATCCTGATAAGATTTATTGGCCTTTTCCGACGTATTCACAACCGTTTCCGTAATGTTTTGGATCGTAGCGGTAAGTTCTTCCACCGATCCGGCCTGATCGGTAGCGCCTTCCGCCAGAGACTGCGCGCTGTCCGCCAATTGGGCTGCCCCCAAAGATACCTGTTCGGACGCCTCCCTGATCCTTCCCATCGTCTCGCTCATTTGCATTACGATCGCTTCAATCGCCTCTGCTATCGCATGGAAATCGCCTTTAAAATCTACGTCGAGAGAGATATCAAAGTTTCCTGAGGCGATCTCTCCAAGTTTCGCATTCAGTTCTCTAATGTAGCTCTGCAGCATTCCCGTGGCCTCTACAAAGGAATCCGTCATCTCTCCGATCTCATCCGGATACACCTTTTCTATATTAATATCCAGATTGCCGTTCGCAAGTTCTGCCGAAGCGTCTTTCACATGAACGATAGGTTCGGAGAATAACGCCGCCGCAAATTTAGCAAGGCGCATGGAAATCAATATGGCGGCAATGATCACCACGATCATGACAGTAAGCATGATATCCGTTTCAATCGTCAGTCTTCTGGATGCTTCATTCCCCATGTAAACGTTCAGGTCGATCAAATCTTCCACTGCATTGGTAAGCTGCTTTAATGTAGGTTTGCCTTCCGTAAGCAAAAGTTCCAACGCCTCTGCGTTCTGGTTGCTCATTGCAAGCTCTTCCACTTCTTTAAAGATCTCTCTATAGACCGGAAGCGTCTCGTCAATGATCTGCAGATATTCCAGTTCTGATTTCGTACTACAGTGTTTCCTCATTTCTTCAAGCGCAACATCCGTCTTCGCCTGCATTTCATCCAGTTCGGTTCCGGCTTCCTGCAGATCCGCTTCGCTCTCTACCAGTATCATTTCCCTGACAATAGCGGGTTCTTTATTCAAATATGTACTGAATATCCCGATCTCACCTTGAGAAAAGCCGGTATTTACCAGCGCGTTGCTGTAATTGCTGTTGCACCGCAATAAGACTATCGCGCCTATGATTCCTGAAATACTGGCTATGACGACTACCATTGTAAGGCAGGTCCTCAGCTTCTTTTCCACTGTCATATTTTTAATTTTCTCTACCATATCTACTCCTATCCCTCTTATAACAATATAACAGGCAAGCGGTATGTCTTCCCGTACCTTCTCCTGCCTGCAAAAGCTTATATACAACACTATATTCTTATGTCAAGGTTCAGAGCGTTCCTGTATACTGCAAAGGATGCATATACAACAAAACCTATTTATATTTAATCACTTTACGGACAAATTTTCAAGCCTATTCTAACCAATTTTCCGATAACTTTCCCATCTGTTTTTTACTTGTCGCATCATTTTTGCTATTCTTTCAGTACTTTCTGCCAAATTTAAATAGAAGGCGTAATTTGCCTCACCGTCACGATATCCGTCCTTTTTCCAGAGCGTTCCCCTTACATTCCGCCCCTCTTCTCATGGCTATTGCATAATCCTTTTGAATACGCTATAGTTCTAATACCGGATGTATTTATCAAATGGCCGGTATCGGCCGCCGAGAAAAAAGTACGCATACAAAAGCGGACAGATAGGAGCATATATGTGGATTGCAGATCAATGGAAAGATTATGAGGTACTTGACACTTCAACCGGAGAAAAACTGGAACGCTGGGGCAGTTATATCCTTGTACGGCCGGACCCTCAGGTCATTTGGAATACGGAAAAAAAACATACCTGCTGGAAAAAGAGACACGGACATTATCACCGGAGTACAAAAGGCGGCGGCGAATGGGAATTTATCGGCCTTCCAAAAGAATGGACCGTCCATTATAAAGAACTGACCTTCCATTTAAAACCCTTTAGTTTTAAACATACGGGATTATTTCCCGAGCAGGCGGTCAATTGGGACTGGACAGGGGATCTGATCAGAAATGCAGGCCGGCCGGTGAAGCTGCTGAACCTGTTCGCCTATACGGGCGGCGCCACGATAGCGGCGGCAAAAGCGGGCGCGCTCGTCACTCATGTGGACGCTTCTAAAGGTATGGTAACATGGGCAAAGGAAAACGCAGTTTCCTCAGGGCTTTCGGAAGCGCCGATCCGCTGGCTCGTAGATGATTGCGTGAAATTTGTGGAACGGGAGATCCGGCGGGGCAATCAATACGATGCCATAATTATGGACCCTCCTTCTTACGGAAGAGGGCCCAAAGGGGAAATATGGAAAATGGAAGAAAACATTTTCCCTTTTATAGAGCTGACCGCCAGACTATTATCCGACAAGCCGCTGTTCTTTTTGATCAATTCCTATACTACAGGCTTACAGCCCGCTGTCCTTTCCTATATGCTGAGCGCCGTCCTGCTCCCCAAATTCGGCGGACAGGTAAAAGCCGGCGAAATAGGGCTGCCGGTAACGGAAACCGGGCTGATACTTCCCTGCGGCGCTTCCGGAAGATGGACAAGCCACTAATGTGTTGAGCGCCTGCTAAAGCAGGCGGATCAATACATCCCGTCTAAAGCAGCCAATATAATACCGCCCCACATAAGAATAATAAAGAGAGACAATACGAGTCTGATCAAAACTACGATCAGGTAAGCTTTACAAAAATTAACCTTGCTCTGCTTCTCTGTCTTACTGAACGCCCATACAATGGCCAAAATAAGCCCAACGCAGGGGATAAACGATAAAAGACACTGAAGCAGCAGCCATTCTCCCATCTTGACCGGCTCCTCTAACTCCGGCTTATATCCCTGATATCCGGTATAGTTCTGTCCATAGGACGGAGCTGCGTAAGGATTCCCGCCGCCAGCCTGTCCTTGATTGGCCTGCGTCCCATAGGTATAAGTATTCTGCTCAGTCTGGCCGCCGTATGAATAGGCATTCTGTGCGTTTTGCTGACCACCCTGATAATCAGAATACCCCGATGTACCGGAATACATGCCCTGACCGTTCTGATCGGGATAGGAGGCATAGGGATTTTGACCACTTCGGTCATTGTAAGAGCCCGGGCCTGATCCCTGATCATTTTGGTTATTATATGAAAAATAGGTGTTTTGACTATTCTGGTCAATATACGGGGAAGAGCACACGCTCTGACTGCTCATCCCCTCTCCGGAATAAATATTCTGTGTGTTTTGGACATCCTCTACATATTTAGGCATACTCCCGATATAGTACTGTCCTGCCGTTTCCGGCTGCTCAGCCCTTCTATTCCCATCCTCCGTATTTGCCGGCTGCTGGCCTTCTGCTTTCGTTAAGGAAACTTTTTCGCTTTCCTCCGGTTTGCCAAACATATTTTGATCCATTTTTCCTCCATTCCAAAGCATTCCGTTTCATTTTCGGCAGGAGCGTCCGTGCATCCTTTCCCACTGTATGTAAATGCTTTTCTTTTTACTTATTGTATCAGGTTCAAAAGTTTCCCGTATCCGGGCACTATTCTTTCAAACAAACTCCCTCTTGTAATACTGAGCGGCGGTCTGTGCGGAAAATAGCGATACATCCTGTAAAGGTAGACAAGGATCATAAGCACGGCCAATATGCATAGAATCCTGTAAAAACCTTTGACCCTTTGATGCAGCAGGTATCTTTGCACCGCCCCATACAAAGCCGCCAGAATCACCGCATATATCATCGGATTGAGCCTCCATGCTCTTACAAAATGTCCGGTCAGCACCGCTAAAAACGCTCTGGTCATCCCACATCCGGGACAGGGGAATCCGGTAATGATCACCAGCGGACAAAATGCAGAAAAAAGTCGTTCCACCATCAGATAATACAAAACAAGGGCCGCTCCCAGCCATTTATATTCTTTCACATCTTTCCATAACCTGCCCGCAGCCTGTTTCCACTCTACTTTCATTCCGCTTTTCCTCACTAATCCATTATAGCCTATCCAAAGTCCGGCTGACAACTACATTTATGGATTTTCCGGACTTATTCCCGGGTTTTCTGCGGGCGGGTCTTTTACAGACGGCGTATTGGATTCCTGCGGCGCCTGCCCCATATAGACTCCGGGAAAAGGATTACTCAGTATAAAATCTTTCCAGACATCGATATATTTGACCTTTAAATGCACCCCGTCAAAAGAATATTCTTCCACCAGACTCCCTTTCTCTTTCTCGTCCGTCACCGGATTCACATCCAGCCAATACGCCCCCTCCGCTTCTGCAAGTTCCTTTAATTTTTCATTCCTTGCGTCGATCTCCGCATTGTTGATGTAAGTCTCTTCCGCATCCTTCGTCTCCGTCACATGCATGATAGCCTCCATCACGATCACCGCATCGGGCTGCAGCTCTTTTAACCGTTTTACCACTTTGGCAAATTCTTCCGCAAAAGTATCCGGCGTTCCCCTCCCCAGCTCGTTGATTCCGAGCATAATATAGATCTTGCCGAATTTTTCTTTTGAAAGCGCCTCTTCTACCGTTACCAGTTCTCCCTCACATTCCGCGATCCTTGCCTCAAACACGTTCCAGATCGTCAGTCCGTTCTTCACATAAAACGCCGCGTTATCCCAGCCTGCATACTGCTGCAGCGTACAAGTACGGGAATCGCCGATAAAAAGGACGTCGTCTAAATAACTTACGTCCGCCTTTTTCCCGCTTTCATCCCATGGAATATCCTGTCCCGCAGCATTACCGGATACATCCCATGATCCGTTTCCCGACACATCCCGTCCGTTACCGGAAACATCCCCTCCGCTGCCGGATGCATTTTGAGAAACGGACACCGTCTGATTGCCGCTTATTGTAATCGGCGTTATCTCTTCGGATATGCCATGTACCACTTCCATATTTTCCGTAGTATCCGTCTTCGTTATGATCGCGTTTCCCGTGATCAGATATACGCACGCAAAAATCAGGGACGTCTGCACGACCATAATAAAATAAGGACATTCTTTTCTTTTTTTCTTCATATGGCCCTCACCCGTCCTTTCTTTTAAACTATTAAGCTAAAACCTGAAATACAAAAAAGGATTGGATTTCGTATAAATGATCTGGTATACGGATATCCAAAAAATGCATAACAGCAAAAAAATACATATTCTTTGTTTTTTATGTTTTTCATACCACCTCGCCGGGAAAGGCAGGATGAGAAGAATGCATAACAGCCATTGTACGCCGCAGGACTTAAAAGCCATGATCAATTCCGTATGCAGCGCATTCCCTGATAACGCAACCGTCCCGACGCCAAACATCCTTCCCAAATAAACAAACAGTTCCTTGATATCCGTGATTGCAAAAAGCATCCAGCTTATAGGGATCAGCGCCGCCATATATATCCTTGAAAAAATCCTGCTCTTTTCCAAAAACGGCAGCCAAAGCAGTTTTTCCAGCATAAGCACAAGAAATAAAAAAACACCCCATAAAAAAAAGTTCCATTCCGCCCCGTGCCATACGCCGGTCAGAAGCCATACGATAAACATATTTCTGACCCAGACAGGCTTTCCTTTTCTGTTTCCGCCAAGCGGTATATAAATATACTCCCGAAACCATGTCCCTAAAGACACATGCCACCTTCTCCAAAACTCCGTTAAAGACTTAGACAGATACGGCTGGTTAAAATTAGGCCGAATAGAAAAACCCAACATCCTGCACAATCCCATTGCCATCAGAGAATAGCCATTAAAATCAAAATAGATTTGAAAGGTAAAAGAAAACGCGCCAAGCCACGCCATACCCGTGGAAATACTTTCAAATCCGATCACCTGCACTCTGTTCCAAAACGCGCCGCAGGGATTTGCCAAAAGCATTTTGGACGCAAGCCCCAGCGTAAAAGTTTTAAGCCCTTCCTCCAAATTCTCGGAAAGATACTTTCTTTTTTTCAACTGTCCCGCCATATCGGTATACTTTACGATAGGGCCGGCTATCAACTGCGGAAACATACACAGGTAGGTTCCAAAATCCGTAAATTTGCGTTCCGCGCGTACCTTCTTTCCATATACGTCCAACACATAAGAAGCGAGCTGAAACGTATAAAAACTGATACCTAACGGCAAAACCAGCTTTATCACAGGCAGTACCGCCTCCCCGCCATGATACGGCGCAAACAGACGGTTCAGATTTCTGACGGTAAAGCCCAGATATTTAAAGAAAAACAATACGCCAAAATCAAGCAGGAGCGTACAGACTAAAAGCGCCTTTCGTTTCTTTTTATTTTTGGCTTTTTCTATGGCCTTTGCCGCAAAAAAGTTAAGGATCACGGATAAAAGCAATATGGGGGCATACTGCCGTTCTCCATATATATAAAACCCAAGGCTCGACAGAAACAAAACCGGGTTTCTCGCTCTTTCAGGTGCCAAATAATAGATCAGCAGTACAATGGGAAGGAAAATAAATATAAATTCTATACTGCAAAACAACATAAGGAGTATCCCCTTCCTAATATATCAAATCCAAAGGGGCAGATCTTAAAGACATCAAATCCCATCTGCACCACTCAAAAAATTTTTATAAATCATCGCCGATTATTTTCTTTTCAGACAAAAACCGATAAAATTCGTCTGTATTTTACTGTATCATTGATAGGAAACTACTTCAACTTAATTTTATAATAATTTTTCTTATTTTTTCTTAATAACTTTTACTGTTAACCGGATATTTCTATATCACTATGCCGGCCGCCCTGATTTCGATACAAAAAGGCCGCTTTTAAACGTCTCTGCAGACCTGTTTAAAAGCGGCGCGTCTTTTCTTATACCTCCAGCGTTTTCAGACCATAACGTGCTGTAAAAGCGCTGTCCTTATGCCCGATCCCAACCTGTTTACAAATTTATGAAAATTTCCGTTTCCCGTTTCAGAGATGCTGCAATAGACTGGTTGTCGTCCATATGGCGGGTAATATCTTCCATATCTCCGACCAAAACCTGCGTGCTGTCCGCCGCGCTGCTGACACCGTTTACGCCTTCCTCAATGGCATTGGCAATCGTATTGATAGAATCCGCAATACCGTCCATAGTCTGTCTGAGCATATCCGTCTTTTCTGCGAACTCATTCATGACCTCTTCAATGAACGCGGCCTTTTTCCTATACTCGCCGCCCGATTCTACAAAGCCTTCAAATTCCGGCATGATCGCATCATTCATGTAGTTGACCAAACCGTTGGAATGTTCCGCCAGATTATGCACTGCCGTCGTAACGATACTGTTGATCTGCTGGATCCGGTTCGCCGCCTCCTGACTGGCCGACGCAAGATCGCTGATCTCCGTTGCCACCACCGCAAATCCTTTTCCGGCTTCGCCTGCCCTCGCCGCCTCTATGGAAGCGTTTAACGCAAGCAGGTTGGTCTGTCTTGCAATGCTCAAAATATCTTCCGTCAGACTGTTGACCTGATTCACGCTGTCGCTGTCTTCTATCGCTTTGCCAAGTACGGTAAGGATCTCGTTCACCTTCACGCCGGTAGACTCCATATTGGTCCGGGCGGCGTTTTCCATGGCGTCCGCATGTTCTTTCATTTCTTTTGTATAAGTATTGATCTTTGTCGTCCGGTCCGCTATCTGATTCACTTCGTCCCTTACGGCATCCGTATTCGTATTGATCAAAGCCGCATTTGCCGACATTTCCTGCATGGTAGCCGCCAGCTCTTCCGTCAGCGCAGACAGATCCGAAACGCTGTTGTTCGAAGTCATAACGCTGCCCATAACTTCGTTTACGACTTCCTCCATCTTTTGGGAATTGCTGATGATCATTTTAAAGATATCCTGCAGTTTTCCCATAAATACATTGATACCGCTGCCGACTGCCGCGATCTCCTTATTGGACGGCACCGTAACGCGTTTGGTCAGGTCTCCTTCCCGTCTGTCGATATCCCCGATAATGCCGCTGATCTCTTTCCGGGTCCTGTCAAGCGGCCGGATCACAAGCATAAATACGCTGACAAGCGCTACCGCCAACGCCACGATACTGGTAATGATCGTCGCCGTACTTGTGACTACCGCCTTATCATAAACCGCCGCAAGCTGCTTTTTCGCCGCCTCCGCGCTTTCATTGACCCTTGCCGTCATATTGGCGATACTCGCCTGCATGTCGCCGGCATAATCTGCGATCGCCCCGTTTGCCAGCGCATAAGCTTCTTCGTTCTTGCTGTTCGCACTATAGGCCAGCAGATTCGCGATCTCATACTTCATTCCTTCGTAGCTGTTAAGAAGCGCCTGATAACTTTCCTGCGTACTGCCTTCCGCCTTTGCAAAAACTTCAAATTCTTTCAGATACTCATCCAACACCGCCTCTTCCTGCCGGATCTCTGCCACCAGCCCGATCATCGTATCCAGATCCGTGGCAACAATATGGGAAAGCCCAAGCCTGTGGATCAACTGCGTTTCCCTTTCTATGCTGCTGAGCTTGGAAATGCATGTCATATAGCCGTTCGCGATCTGGGTTGCATTGGCGTTGACGCTGCGGATATTGGAAATTGCCCCTATATTGGAGATGATAGATACGATCCCCAAAACAAATACCGGAACAAGTATAAGTATTTTTGTACTGATCCCTTTATTTTTTTTCATGATTAATAACCCTGTTCCTTTCCCCATCTGTTACTGTACTACCGATACCGTGATCCCCGCCACGAGCTTATCCATCAGTTCCTGAAGATCGGTCTGCTCCGGATTGCCCTGAGCCATGATCCCTCCAAATTCCAGACAGGGATCCCAATAACTGTTTCCTACTCTCTGCAGCCTGCCGAACTGCGACTGCTCGATCACGGCGTGGATCGCCGGAACCTGCTTCACCTCGTCCGAAGCCGCCGCATTTTTGTTGGAAGGCCCTTGGTTCCTCTCAACAAACCGAAGCGTTTGGTTTTCTTCGTTTGTCAGCCAGTCAGCAAGCTTAAGCGCCCATTTTTTATGTTTGGAATAAGCATTAACGCCCATCATCTTGTATCCCGTAAATGAAGACATTTGTATCTGCTGTCCTGCGCAGGTATAGGTAGGCATCTTGACGGCACCGTAATCCGCGCCCCACAGCTCTTTGATCTCCATTGCGTTCCACGCGCCGCTGACTCCTGCAATCACGCTGCCATCCCGTACGCCTGCCAGAAAGTCCCCGTCCCCGCAATTTCTAAATGCCGGGCTTGCCGAAATGGCAAGCATTGCCTCCGCAATATCCGTTCCTTTGACCGGGCCTTCCGTGGCGTTCCAGTTGCAGTGATTGGTAACGCCGTCATCATTCACGCCAAAATCCAATCCGGTATTGCCGAAGAACGCATACAGATACCATCCGGACGCCCAGTCCATCGTAATCTGCTTTCCCGCTGCCTCCGCTACCGCCAGCATACCGTCTAACGTCTGTACGTCCGCCTCCGTAAAATAATTCTTATCATAATACATAAAATAGCCGTTATCTGCCGTCATCGGATAACCGTAAAGCACGCCGTTGATAGAAGCCGCCTCTACCGCTTCGTCTAAGTTTGCCTCTTTGACCGCCTCCACATTTTCCACCGGCTCAATGGCCCCTCCCGCAACCATAGCCGCCAACTGGTCGTCTGCAAACGGAAAAACATCCGGTGCATTATGTACGTCCGCTAAAAGCGCGTCTTTATTGTTAGAATCCGATCCCTGCTCCAAAATGATGTCAAACTCCGCCTGCCCCGCATATTTTTCTTTGAAGCTTTCGATCATCTTTGTCAAAGTCGGGAAATTTGCCTCTTCCGACCACACGCGCAGAGTAACTACCCCGCCTTCGGTTTCCTGCATGGTTTCCGTTTCCTGCACCTCTTTTTCCACCTGCCCGCCGCCGGAAACATTTCCCTCTCTGGGTGCGCCCGCGCATCCGGTAAGGTTTACCGCACAGAGCGCCACTGCCAAAATGCCCGCTAAAACTTTCTTTTTCATACCTTTCTCCTTTCACAAGCTTTCTTTTCCTGCTGCTTGTTTTCTATCCACAAGCCGTTAAAAACAGCCTTTCTTTTGCATTCTGCAGCCTGTAGCGGATATAGGCTGCTTCAACATGATATACGGATATTATACCACATATATTTATCTTGTACATTATTTTTATCCTTTTCGTATACTTTTTCATATAATCCGGCACAATTTTTGTGCAGTCTATATAATATCCGGGGTCTTCCTGCCAGTGTACCTTTGAAAAATGCTCCCAAGGTCTGACGCAGAGAGAAGGACGCCTGAAGCAGAAAAAAGGAACGCCCCTCCGCCGCATTTGCGGTAAAGAGCATTCCCCTATTCCTTTTCTCCCAAAAATCCTCAGATCTTCCTTGTCTGTTTTCTCGCTGCAATAAACAGCAGAATCCCCGACACGGCGCCAAAAAACAAATAGGACTGCAGCATCGGCACAAAATTATATTCTTTTCCTGTCCATATCGTAAAGAAATCCCTGTTCATATAAGTGACCGGAAGCAGTTTTGCCGCCGCCTGCATCATCTTCGGCATACTTTCGTAGCTCATCCCCATCATCCCGCCAAGGATCATACAGGCAAAGTAGATCAACATGGATACGCAATAGGTAACGCTGAATTTTCTCAAAAGCGACGCGATCGCATGCGCAAGCATAAAACAAAAGATACTGAAAATGAGTATACAGACTATATAGCAGACTGCGCCTGAAAAAACCGGCATTTCCAAATCCAGAAAGACGACTCCTACCAGAAAATAGATCAAAAATGCCGCCACCATAAAGATCGTTTCCGAGACCGCTCTGTTACAGAACATCACACGGTTTTTGATCCCAAACAAGTTCAGGCGTTCCGGTATCCCCTTTTCCAATTCCTGCGCCTGCTGCACCGCATACCCCATCATAATGGTAGCCATGGGAATCAACGCGCCGATCCCCAGAAACACGCTGGTAGAAACGGATCTTACAATCGAAGGCTCCGTCATCTCCGCAATGGCGATCCGGGTGATCAAAATCGACATAAGCACCGGCATCCCGATCCCAAAAATGTGTACAAAAGGATTTCCCGTAACATTACGGAGTTCATAAAGTATCATAGATAATGTGATCGTTTTTCTGTTTTCCTTATTCATTGCCTATTCACCTGCCCTCTTTGTTTTTCCTTTGCATTCGTATAAATGATTTCTATGTCCGTACTGCTGCGTCTGTAATCAATATTATTTTTCAGCAGAAGTTCCGTGATTTCTCTTTCTTTTTCCTCTGTGTCACAGGACAGCGCAATCAAATGAGGCGGCGCTGCCAGCTTCACATAATTTTTTAATAAGGTTTCTTTTTCCGGAGAATGGTTTAAGACGATAACCGCCCTTCCACAGTATTTCCGGAACAGGTCTTCCTTTTTTCCAAAGTCGACCACCTTCCCTTTATCCAAAATCAGCAGTTTATTGGCAAGCTGCTCCAGCTCCTCATAATAATGGGATACGATGCACAGGCTGGAATCCCTGTCCCGATACCATGCGACCAGCTTTTCCACTAGTTTCTGCCTTGTTTCAAAATCAAGCCCCGATGTGACCTCGTCATAAAACGTTAAGGGCGCGTCCTGCATCATTACCATAATAATCGTAAACCTCTGTTTCTGCCCTCCCGAAAGCTTACTGTATTTTTTTCTCAAGCAGTCCTCAAACTCAAAATACTCAATCAGCTCCCGCAATTTTTGATTCTTTGAGATCTTTGTGTTTAAAACGGCCTCCAAAATATGTCTGGTCGCCATAGCGTCCGTATATCCGTTGGACTGCATATGGGTTGCGATCTGCTCCACCGTGAGTCTGGTACGGATGCTGCCCTCATAATTCACCAGACCCAAAATACTTTTAATTAAAGTGCTTTTACCCGCGCCGTTCGAACCGATGATGCCGATCCTGTCTCCCTCTTCGATCAGGATCGGCGTTTCTATATCAAGCGCAGTGTCCTTTCCATAATGCACCGTCAGCCTTTCCACGGCCAATAATTCAGAATGTCCCATAACTTCTCCTCTCCGTATCCTTTTTTGATTTTTCCCTTATCCAAACTATAACAGATCCGTATGAAGTTCTTATGAAGTCAATGTGAAATATAAAATTTCACAATCCTGATTCGTATGCCCGCTAGTGCGGGCGGATGGGAGTCAATGTGAAATATAAAATTTCACAATCCTGATTCGTATGCCCGCTAGTGCGGGCGGATGGGAGTCAATGTGAAATATAAAAGCGTTGCAGTCACGCTGTCTCCCGTATTACCGATCTCCAGTTTCATTCCCAGTTTTTTTGCATAATACGCGGCAATATATAATCCCAATCCGTGGCTGTCCACGCCGCCTTGCTTCTTCTCATGGTTCCCGCTTACGAAGGGTTCAAAAATATGCGGCAGAAGATCTTCCTCTATCCGGACTCCATAATTTTGTATCGTCAGCCTTTCTTCTTCCAGAAAAATCCTTATTTTTCCTCCTTGAGGCGTATAATTGACCGCATTGGACAATAAGTTGGATAAAATATGGGAAAAGACCGCCGGATCCGTCTCCGTTTCCGCCGTCCGCGTCCCCTCCACACTGACCTGAAGCTCTTTCTCCCCGATTGGGACGCGGTAAAACGCCAGTTGCGCGTTCACCGCATCCCGGATCTCTATTATTCCGAAATCAAGGTTTTCTCCGCAATGTTCCAGATACAAAATATCCGCCACCATTTTTTTCATGGATAAAAGCTGTTCTTTCACTTTAGGAAGATATTTCTCCCTGTCCCGGTATTTCCCAATGTTGTTCTTCATTCCATCCACCAGTAAAAGGGCTGCGGATATGGGCGTCTTCAATTGATGGGAAGAGGCCCGGAGCAAAACTTCCTGTCTTTTATTTTCTTCCTCCAATACCTGATTTTTTCCCTCCAGTTCTTCATAGCTTGCCCTGAGCTTTTGATAAAGCTCCTCTATGGTCGCCGCCAGCATCCCGATCTCGTCTCCCCTGTCCTCCCGGATCTCCCCCGCCGGAAACTGCCGGACGTCATAACCGCCTTTCATCTGTTCCGTATGATGCACAAGCCGCACGATAGGCGTTACGATCCCTCTTGAATAAACTTGCGAAAACAACAGTACCAGCAAAAAAATTACGGTTCCGAGCATGGGAAGGCTCTGCATCACGATGGGCCTGATCTCGTTCATATCCGGCGTCATGACCGGCAGAAACGTAAGGATCAGACTGTCTTCCTTTCTCTCCGCGGCAATATAGTTCACATATTTGTTTCGGGAATCTTCCACTCCCATTTCCAAAATCACAAACCGGTCGGATACCCCGTGCATTTTCTCATATTCTCCGTGGTATTCGTTTGGAAACTCCTGCTGTTCCAACAGATCTACCTGAACCGGATGAAACTGATTTTCCGAAAAAACATCCCGTAAGACACCCTCCCATCTTTGCACCGTTTCTTCAAAATCTTCTCTTGTTTTTTCTTCCTCGGGCGTTTCCCCGCTGTATTCCTGTAAAACGATACGGACTTCGTCAAATACTTCCCGCAGCCGTTCTTCCTTTACCGTCACGTTTACCGAAAACAGTTTGGAAACGATACGGATACTGTCCCCTTCGTCCGGTATCGTCACGGAAAAACATGCCGTCGGATTCGCTACCTGCACGTCCGCATAACTTCCCTGTTCCGAATAAGCTTTATGCTGTTCCGTTACCGCTTTCAGATTTTGTTCCATCTTATAATCCACATACAAAGACGGCAGCATATATACAAAATATCCGACCAAAAACGTTAACATGCTGCCCGCCAGTATCATACTGTAAAAAAGATTTCTTTGTCCTAATCTTACCTTCATTTCCATCCCTCTTTGCACGCTTCAAACTGATATCCTACCCCAATCACGGTCTTGATACAGGAAATCGGAAGCTTTTTACGCAGATTCTTCACATGGGCGTCGATGATCCTGTCGTTTCCGATATAATCCTCATTGAAAATACGCAAAATAAGCTGCTCCCTTGTAAACACCCTGCCCGGTTCTTTGAAAAGAGTCTGTAAAAGCAGATATTCGCTCAAAGTAAGCGGCAGCCTTTCTCCCTGATAAAAAGCGCAGTATGCTTCTTCTTCCAGATAAAGCCCTTCCTTCTTGTCCTTTTCCCTTTCCTGTTTTTTATCTGTACGCCGCAGGATCGTCTCCATACGTTTCAGCAAAATGATGGGGGATACCGGCTTTATGACATAATCGTCCGCATACAGGTTAAAGGCTTTCACCTGCGTCTTTTCATCTTCCAATGCCGTCAGCATAATGACCGCCGTTTCCCTGCAATGCTCTTTCATATAAGACAATACTTCAAATCCGTCTGCGCCGGGTACCATGATGTCCAACACGGCAATGTCGTAAGTCCCGCTTTTCAAAAGTTCTATCGCCCTGTCTCCCCTTTCCGTTTCCGTCACCTCATATCCGGAAATCAGCATATATTCGGTCAGCACCTCTCTGATCGTCGGTTCGTCCTCCAGAAACAGGACTCTATATTTTGATGTATCCATACCCACTCCTATGATCTTTCTTATTTTTTCAGTAGTATAACACGCACATATGAATTTCATATGAAGATTTTTAAGGCGCATACCCAAAAGCAAAAAGAACCGCCGCTTTCATGACCGTTCTTTCTGCTTTGTTTCCACTATGCTTTTATTATGGCATTTCCCGTTTCACGAATGCCCTTACCCCGCCCCTATTATCACTCTTTTATAAACCGGAAAGACTGAAAGTCGAAGCAGCTTCCCGGAAGGAATACGAAAGATACTTTACACCTGCCTGAAATCCCCTCCAGTTCGAATCTCCTTGCCGTATACTCCTGCGCGCCTGCAAATTCCAGAATTTCCCGTCTGCTTGTGTCTCCTTCAAAAACCACATGGATACTGTTTTGAGGAAGAGCGGACCTTCCTACGACCTCTATCGCCGTCGGCCGGTTTTCCCCGAAATTAAACTCGCCAAATTCAAACATAACGTTATTGCCGATCCCCGTAACCGCATCGGCTTCTACGGTATACTGGTCGCCGTACAGCTTTTCATGACAGACGGCGCCGATCTCCAGAAATTCTTTTTCCCGTTTTTCAAAACAAAATCCCTCTAAATGATACCCGTCCTCCGATTCGATCACCAGCGTATGCAGGCCCTTCAGCACTTTGGAAAGCCTGTATGTTTCCGGTATATAGGTCATCCATACCGGCTTTTTATGGTATTGGAAATCGCCGATCAGCTCGCCGCCTTCCTCCGGAATCCCGTCATAAAAACGTATTCTGACCGGATCGGTACTATTTGCGAAAATAGGCGTCGTCACCGTATCGCTGCCCACCGTTCCAAAGTCCACCCGTTCAAATCCGATCCAGCTTTTTTCCCACGGAAACGAAGCGCCGTGTTCGATCCCGTTGCCTACATTGCCGCTGGAAAGGGTGAACAGGCCTCCCTTGATCAATTGATACGGATCGAAAGACGCCGCTCCAATGCCTTCTCCCTGCAGTCTGATCTGGGACAGGATATGATACTTATCCGTGCCGTTTTTACACAGCGCCCTTAAGTAAAACTCTCCGTCTCCAAGGCAGCGTACCGAAACCTCTCTTCCCTTGGCGTACTCCACCTTTGCCAGATTGGACTCGATCCCTAATACCGTGGTGATACGGTACTCAATCTCTTCCGCATAAGAAGCATTCGAAGGAGAAACGACTGCTGTAAAAAGAATCTCCTGCCGTTCTTTGGTAAAAAACCTGCTTTCGCTTACAAGCTCGATCTTTCTGACAGGAATGTCATGTTCCGGATCTTCACAGTCCAATGGAAGGGCCGTATTCTCTTCCCATACCGTCCGTCCGGTAAAAAGCCGGCGCTCTTCCTCCCCTTTTCTCTCGTCTTCCGGCATGACCGCCTGCAATGTTAATGTGCTTTCAGGAACGGAGGGGGATGTCACCCGTATCCCGATCTCTCCCGCCTGCGTTCTGGCAGCAATAACCGCCAGCAGTTTTCCTGAAAACAATCTGCGTGAAGTGCCTTTATATGGTTCATAATCCGAAGAATCGCCGTTATCAAGACCTACCAGCCTGCCTGCGCCGCTCACTTCCACAAAAACACGGTTATTGGCATTGGCCGTAAATTCTCCGTTCCTGTCATACGCCGAAATATCCAAAAAGATCAGATCATTTCCGTCTGCTTTTAAAACCGTTTTATCCGGCGTAAGTTTTAAGACAGCAGTGTCCCCGAAGCTCCTCTTTACATCACGGGCAATCTCTTTTCCGTCCTCGTCATAGGCGACGGCGCACAGTTCCCCCTCTTCATAAGTAAGTACGGTATCCAGCGTAAGTTTTTTCCCGTGCTTATGATCGATCTTCTCCCTGCCGACAGATCTTCCTTGAAAAAATAACTCTACTTCCGGCGCATTGGATGTTACCCGCACATCAATCTGCTCTCCTTTCGTAAAATCCCAATAAGGAAAAATATGTACAAACGGAGAAACCCGGTGATCCGTCCACTCTGCCCGGAACACAAATGCACTGTCTTTTGGGAATCCCGCCGTATCAAACTGCCCGAAATAACTGTTTTTGGTAGAATAAGGCGTAGGCTCCCCGATATAGTCAAAGCCTGTCCAAATGAACTGTCCTGCGCTGAATTTCGTATCACGGTCCGCAATGATACAGCTTTCCGTATTCTTTGCCCCCCAGCCTGTGGTACAATTTCCAAGAGAAGAACATTGCTCGTCATCCTCCGCAAGAGTCTCCTGAGAAAGCGGGAAATGATAGATCCCCCTGCTTTGGAGCACGGACGCCGTTTCGCTTCCATAGATCATCCAGTCCGGATATTTCTCATGATGCTCTCTGTAAAGATGTTCCGCGTAATTATACCCTGCCAGTTTTACTATGTCGGCGCATTTCTGCGCATTCTCCCACTGCATATAATTGGATCCGACGGTCACATAACCGTTGCCCCTCGGGTCGTGTTCGCGAACCAGTGTGCAAAGTAAAGAAATGACCTCCTGTCCCCTTTCCCCCGCATGGGTATCGTAAATCTCGTTTCCCACGCTCCAGCCGATGACCGAAGGATGATTCCGGTCCCGCCTGATCCATGAAGCAACGTCTTTTGATATCCACTCCGGGAAAAATCTTGCGTAATCATATTCCGTTTTGGACATTTCCCACATATCAAATCCTTCCGACATGACCAAAAATCCCATTTCGTCGGCAAGTTCCATGAACTCCTCCGCAGGCATATTATGGCTCGTGCGGAGAGCATTCACGCCCATAGTTTTTAAGATCTTAAATTTCCGCTCAATCGCCGCCCTGTTTACCGCCGCGCCAAGCGCGCCCAGATCGTGGTGCTCGCAGCACCCCTGAATCTTAACATGTCTGCCGTTTAAGAAAAATCCTTCGTCAGGCGTAAATAAAATGCTCCTGAAACCAAAAAACCCTTCCTGCACATCGACTGTTTGTCCGTTTCTCAAAAGCTGCGTGACCAGCCGATACCTTTTGGGATTTTTCAGATCCCAAAGCCGGGGGTTCTCTATCCTGAGACTGCTTTGGTTGACCGAATATTTCCGGCCTTCCCTGCGCACCGGCTCCGGTATGCAGGTCTTTTCCGCAGCGCAGCAGGGGCGCTCCGTCCGTACAAGCTCTTCGTCTCCGTCATAGATCGTATGGCGGATAGACAGCTCCGAAACGGGGATCTCTTCCGGACGTTCTGCCTCTGCCGTTATGCGGACATTCCCGTCCGCATCGGCGCTGACATATACGCCGTCTGCAATAAGATGACAGTCCGCATAGGTTTTCAGCCACACTTTCCTATAAATGCCGGCGCCGGAATACCACCTTGAATTAGGCGCACGATAATTCACCTGTACGCTGAGCAGATTCCTTCCCTTTTCCAGCAACTCTGTAATGTCAAATTCAAAAGTAGAATAACCGTATTTCCATTCCCCCGCCAAACGTTGATTGACATACACCCTGCTGTCCATATATACGCCTTCAAACCGCAGGGAAACACATTCGTTTTCCTGCGGTTCATACATCAATTCCCGTCTGTACCATCCGGTAGACGTTTCATAAAGCCGCTTCGTATCATAAATCAGCCAGTCATGCGGCAAAGTTACGCTTTCCCATAGAAGCGCATCGCCATACTCCGTACCATAGAGATTTTTAGAAAATTCCCAGCCGTCACATAATAATCGATTGATACTCATTGCCCTTCAACCTTCTCTTTCTTAAAGTATGTTTGAAAATGCATCTATTATTTATTGTAGCAAATACTTTTCTTCTGGTCTATGACAAAATGATAGCCGAGTACTATGATCAGGCTGATGATCAGCAAAATATAAAAATTGACCGCCCTCGTCACGATCATGGAGGGCATCAGATACGCTTTTCCGAAGACGGGCAGCATCACCGTCGTATACATCATTTCCGTAATTCCCTGAGACCCCGGCACCGGCAGCATATCCACCGCGATGTAAACGGATGCCTGCAGGGCCATGATATGCCATGCCGAATTTCCCGACAAGCCGTATCCTTTATAGATCAGCGCAGTCACAAAAAATACCATCCCTCTTTGGAGGAACGTCAAAAAGAGGATACGGAAAAGAATCCCTTTATTTTTTTTGAGATAATCCGCCGATTCCTTATAACTTCTAATAAAACGGGAAACTTTTTCTTTTTTATCCCCCATGTCCGCTTCAGCAGGTTTCTCCTTACCGGAATCCGGTTTTCTGGCAGGAAGTGATTCCCTCCCCGCTTTTTTTCTGTTCTTTACACGGTAAACGAGGTCAAGAACGCCAAAGGCGATCTTTTCCATAATCCGGGGCATTACCATCAAACACACGATCATCGCCACAAGCGCACTGTTCAAGAAAAGCCCCAGCCAAAACACCGGTTCATATGTACCCAGATATTCCCTGATCCGCCTGCCCCACAGAAGGGCCGTCACAATCCCGATCAATACCAATACAAATTTATAAAAAGCCGCCACCGTCATCAAAACGAGGGAGCTGTCGGAAGCTTTGTTTCCGTCCTTACACATATAATAAAGCTGCATGGGCTGACCTCCGGTAGCCGAAGGCGTGATCCCGGAATAGAAAAAGCCGATGAAAGAATAGCAGATACACTGCCTAAGACTGCTCTTTCCATTCATGGACCGGAGCAGATGCCATATCATGATCCCTTCCATGCTGACGAAAAGAACCCCCAGCGCCACCGCCAAAATCAGACTGACCGGATCCAGCCTGCGGATCCCCTGGATCAGCGCGGAAAGATCCTGTCCTGAAAAAACTACATACAAAGTGATTCCTGTTACGAGAGCAAAAAACAATAATTGAAAGACCCTTTTCTTACCACTCATATGCCGGCCTTGCCATACGCTTTCCGCTCTGTTTCTCTTCTATGATAAATTCCGATAATCTGCCCTCAAAGATCATCTTCTTCCCCTTCCATTCATAAAAATCTCTTGGTGTAACCACCGAAAAATGCTTGCCAAAATCCCACAGCCGTACATCCGAAAAAAGTTTCGCCAGATAAGAAGAACAGGTAAAATGGTTTTTTTGATAAAACGGTTTCTGCCTCCATACAAAGAAAAGGCTCAGCACCGCATAGTGATAACAGAATCTTTTCTTATAATCCTTCCTCACCTGTTCCCGAAGCGCTTCTTTCTGCTGATCCGTACACTCCACTTCACAGATTTCGTATTCCGCCGTGGGAAAGACTCTGACGATCTCTTCCGCATTCTCCTTTTCCATACCGGCAAAAAACGGCAAGGCGGGATTTCTTCTTCCAAAACTATACGCCTCCTTTAAACGCCTGTCAAAGGAAAGTACCACATGGATATATTTTTGCTTCAATACCCGATGCAGGATACTTGCAAAAAGCCCCGGCGTATCCACAAACGCAATATATATCTTCGCCAAAGTAACGCCTCCTGACTACTGAAACTGATAGATCTTCTTGGCAATACGGTATCCGCCTACGGTGATCTTGCTGCCAATCCGGCTTGGCAGGTAAGTAAGGCCGCTCAGTTTTGTATACTTCAGCCGGTAATACAGCTTTTTATCCTCTTCTTTGATATCTTCCCAAAGTTTCCTTCTCTTACTGATCGCTTCGTCGTTTTGTATGAGTAACAGATGAATGGAAGAAATGGCCATCATAATGGAAATATTGCGGCACATATATAAAGCGAGCTTGGGATACTTCTCTTTTACTTTTTCCAGATCCACGCAAGCCGCTACGATTTTCGTCACTTTGATCTGCTGGTCGATCCTGCTCATCAGTACTTTTTCATTCACCGACTGGTCTTCTCTGCCAAGGTAATATTGATACAGATCCACGTTCATATAGTAGACGCTTTCTACCAAAGGCAGCGGCTGATAAGCAAAAATATTATCTACATAAAAAGTATGTTCAGGCAAAACGACCCCCGATTTTTTCAGTACCGACGTTTTATAGATCATGGCATGCATGATCAAATACTGAGACGGTGAAAAATGCCCGATCTCGTTCCATGTAAACAAGGTATTCTCCGGTAAGACATTCTGATATCCCATGCTCTTTGCCCTGCCTTCATCCAAATGGTTGTATACATAATTGCAGATCAGCAGATCCGGCTCGCAGGAAGATTTCAAAAACTTCAGTACTTTCCGGTATGCCGCCTGATCTACCCAGTCGTCCGAATCCACTACCTTAAAATATTTCCCTCCTGCCAAAGAAAGCCCCGTGTTCACACCGGAACCATGTCCGCCGTTTCCTTTTTGAACCGCTCTTACAATCGTCGGATATTTGCTCTGATATTCTTCGGCGATCTCTCCCGTCCGGTCCGAAGAACCGTCGTTTACAATGATGATCTCTACGTCCTCTCCACCGGACAGCAGCGAATCCACACATCTTCTCATATAACTTTCTGAATTATAACAAGGAACGACAAAAGTAATGTATTTCATATTTGCTCCTATCTGCCTGCTTTAGCAGGCGTATAAATCAAGATCGGGAAATTTTAATTTCACGCTAACTCCCATTTGCCTGCTTCCGCAGGCGTATAAATCAGGATCGGGAAATTTTTAATTTCACGCTATGTTTTTTTCTTTTGTTCGTTATTTAGGATACAGAAAAAAACGAAAGATGCAATGTGAAAAAAGCGAAAGTTTTTCTTAAGAAAAGTGAAAGTTTCCTATGTAACAGGAATCTTTTAAAAAAATTCCTTCCGGAATCATCAGAACAGACAAAGATGAAACGATAAGAACCGGACAGCGCCGCCGGTATCAGTAAATGCATCGTGAGACAGCGGCGCTTATTTCTTCATGACCGGACTCCTTTTCATATTTACGACCAGCGGAATCACCATGATAAACCATACGATAGGTTCTGCCACGATGATCCCCATATACCCGATCACCGGCGCTAAAAAGAACGCCACGGCTATCTTTCCGATCAGTTCCAAAGCACTGGAAAATACGGGCGTCTTGTTATCCCCGAACCCCTGCATACTGTTTCGGAACAGGCAGATAACGGCAGGCACAAAATAAAACGCCGTATTTACCCTCAGATACAAAGACGCCGTATCCACGATTTCTTTCTCTCTTGACGCGGTGATCGCTCCGATCAATTGCGGGGATAATGTATAGGCGGCGAGAATCACAAGAGTACACCATCCGAACGTAAGCAATACCGTATCCCTTATTCCTGTTTTGATCCTTTCATATTTTCCCGCGCCTAAATTCTGTCCGCAGTAAGTTGCCAAAGTAGCGCCCAATACGGAAAAAGGCAGCATAAAAATAGAAGTCGCTTTTCTTGCCGCGGTATGGGCCACAATGATGTTCGTCCCGAATGTATTGATACTGGTCTGCAGCGCCAATGTGCCCAAACTCACAAAAGACACCATAAATCCCATGGAAAGCCCCGTCGGCAGTAATTTTTTCACAACGGCTTTGGAAAGCCTTACATCTTCCTTCCGCAGAGCAAGCTGCGGATATTTTCTCCTCATATAGCAAAAACAAAGCAAGGCGGAACCTGCCTGCGAAACCACCGTCGCATAAGCGGCCCCCGCCACCCCCATATGTAAATGCAGGATAAACATATAGTCCAGAAAGATATTTAAAAAAGAAGCGAAGATCAAAAACAATAACGGAGTCAGGGAATCTCCCACTGCGCGGAGAATAGCCGCACAGACATTATAAAATGCCGCGGCAAGAAGTCCTGCAAGAATCACGCTGATATAACTTTTTGATTCCGCCAGTATTTCAGCGTCGATATGCAAGATCCGCAAGATCGGGGATAAAAATGCCAGACACAAAATACTGATCAGAACGGCGGCCCCTGTGCCCAGCACAACCGTACCGCCCGCCGCCTTTTTCATATTTTTTTCATCTCCTGCCCCGAAGCAAGAAGCGACTATAATCGCTGAACCGTTCGTAAAACCGTTTAACAGTCCTGTCAGCATATCGCTCAGCGTCGTAGTCGCGCCTACCGCCGCCAAAGACGTCTCTCCCAAAGTTTCTCCTACGATCCGGGTGTCCACAAGACTATAAAACAGTTGAAAAAGCTGCCCGATAAAAAGCGGGACCGCAAACACAAGGATTTGTTTTAACGGTTTTCCGGAAGTTAAATTTTTCATATGTATACCTCTTTGCGTACTCCTTAACTTCTTTCTATTAATTTTTTATAAATGCGTTCTACCATCCATGGTTCGTCCGGCAGTTGCAATACCTCTTCAAAAGACTGCCACTGTACTGCCAAATTCTCGTCTTCCTTCACGGCCAGCTTTTCCTTTTCATCCGCCTCTGCAAAATAGGTTACATTATAATGCACATGCCCGGGTACATAAATCCCTTTTTTATCATGTCCGTTCACCGTTAACGATTCCAAACTGAAGATTCGGTTACTGACCAATACTGCATTTTTTATACCGGTTTCTTCCTGTAACTCGCGCAGCGCCACTGCGCATAAGTCTTCTTCACCGTCCGCATGTCCGCCGATCCATGACCAGGAATCATACAGATTATGATATACCATCAACGTTTTTGTATGCTCCTTATTTACCGTCCACATAGACGCCGTAAAATGTGCAAGCCGGTTCGTCCTTTCTAAATAATCCGGATGGTTCTTTATAAACCAAATCATTTGTTCTTTATCTTGTTCTTCTTGTTGATTCCCGGGCATATAATCCTCAATCTCCTGCAACAGGCTCACAAAATCTTCCTTTCTTTCGTCTGATACGCATAAAAACGATCGGCTTAAAACAAACTGAGCTGCTCATACCCTTTCTCCTCCGGAAAGGCGTGCATATAATCAAATAGTTCCTTCGTCCCGCATACTATGCCATATTCTTTGCAGGTTCTGCGGAGTATTTCCATCAGTTCTTTTTGACGCCCGCTGGCGATCTCATAAGCATAACCGTATTGGTTGTGGTATTTCTTTCTAAGCCCCGGAAAGTGCCGTTCCAAAGCTTCGTAAAAATATTCCCTGTTCCCTTCCCTGAGCGTCAGCCCTATTCCGAAACAGAGGATACCGTATACCTTGGCCTGTATGCAGTACCGTAAGATCCCCTCGATATTCTCCCTCGTATCATTGATCCAAGGCAGCAGCGGCGACAGCCAGACGATCGTGGGAATCCCGTTTTCTTTTAGGATCTCCAATACTTCATACCGCCTTTTGGTGGTGCATACGTTCGGTTCGACGATCCTGCACACTTCTTCATCATAAGTGGTCAGCGTCATCTGCACCACACATTTCGCTTTGCGGTTTATACTTTTCAGCAGTTCCAGATCCCGCAGGATCCGATCCGACTTTGTCTGTATGGCAAGTCCGAATCCGTAATGATCGATCAGTTCCAGACATTTTCCGGTCAGTTTTAACTGCTCTTCACACTGCATATAAGGGTCGCACATAGCTCCCGTCCCGATCATACATTTTTTTCTTTTTGAGCGCAGCGCCCTCTCCAACAGTTCCGGCGCATTACTTTTCACTTCAATATCCTCAAAATCATGGGTAAACTGATAGCATTTGCTGCGGCTGTCGCAATAAATACAGCCGTGGGTACATCCTCTGTAAATGTTCATGCCGTTTCCCGATGATAAAATTCCCTTCGCATCCACAAAATGCATTTTTGCTCCCATCTGCCCGCTTCTGCGGGGACTTTCTCCCTTCTCATCCGGCCTCTGGGACGCGTTTGAAAAATGCTCTAAGATCCGGACATCACAAAAGGCAGAAAGAACTTTCTCTTCCTGCCTACTACTGTACCACATTCCAGTGTTTTTGTGAAAAATTTTTTGCGCGGATTTTCCTGTCAGTTTTCCCTTCGGCTTTCCTGCAGCCCCCGCTTTGATACCGTTACCCTTTCACGCCGCCCGCAATCAGTCCGTTTTGGATATATTTCTGTAACGCCATAAATATAATCATGATCGGCAGAGACGACAATACCGCCGCAGCCGAAAACAGCGTCCAATGAGCCGCGAACTGGTTCGTAATAAACGACTGCAGTCCCAGCGCCAGCGTCATTTTTCCCGGCGTCTGTAAAAACACCGAAGTGATCACATACTCGCTGTATGTGGCAATAAAAGAAAATAAAAAGATCACCACCATCTGCGGCATGGCAAGGGGCAGCGTGATCCGGTAAAACACCGTAAAATGCCCCGCGCCGTCCACCATTGCCGCCTCGTCAAGTTCCACCGGAATCCCGTCGATATAAGATTTCAGCAGCCAGATATTAAACGCGCTCCCGCCTGCAAGCACTAAGATCAACGCCAGACTGCTGTCCACCAGCCCAAACTTATATATTAGAATATAGTATCCCGATACCGCCATGCTGCTGGGAAATACCTGTAGTACCAAAAGCGTCATGAGCCCGTATTTTCTTCCCGTAAAACGCAGTCTTGAAAAGGCGTATGCCGCCAGCGCCGTAAGCGCCAACTGAAGCACGGATACAATCAGACATATTTTCAGGGAGTTTCCTACCCATCTTACAAAATCAGTTTCCCGGAACAGATCCACATAATGCTCCGTGCTGAAATTTTTTGGAAACAGCGAAGACAAGAAAAAACTGTCCCCCGCCGAAAAAGAAGACATCACGATCCACAATGTGGGAAACATGACGACGACGATCGCCAGCCAGACTACTACCCGGCTGATCCATAATGTACGCTTATCCGCAAAAGATAACTTGTCTTTATATCGATTCATTTTTATACCCATCTGCGCGTTGCGACGCACACTCAAATCAATAGGTTGAATACACATTTTTATTCAACCTTACCCTCCCAGACACGGTCCGGTCCTCCGGCGCCTTCCTCTCCGGTACGTCGGAAATCCTTCCCGCGCCGTTCTAATCCACTTCTTTAAAAGCGCCTGAAAAATGCATATTTACCAAAGTAAACGTACCCACGATGATAAATACCAGTACGCTGAAAGTTGCCGACAATTCATACCGGTTCGACCATGTGGTCATTTTATAAGTCGTACTCGCCAAAATATCCGTATATCCCGCAAACTGATTATCCACTCTGGCAGGACCGCCCTCCGTGATCATGAAAATATTCCCGAAGTTATTGAAATTTGAAGCAAAAGTCGATATCACGAGAGGGATGGAAAGTTTTGTCACCATTGGCAGTGTGATTTTTTGAAAGCACTGAAACTTGGACGCCCCGTCTATCCTTGCCGCCTCGTAAAATTCCTGTGAAATAGCCTGCAGGCCTCCTAAGCATACGTTCAGCATATAAGGATACCCCAGCCAGACATTGACGATAATGATACCCAGCCTCGCAAAGAACGGATCCGTCAGCCACGGAATGCCTGCCCCTATCCCCAGCGTATGCAGCAAGTTGTTGATACCGCCGTACTGCTCATTCAAAAGTCCCTGCCACGCCAAGATAGCGATAGTGGACGGCAGCGCCCACGGAACGATCAAAAGCGCCCGGTATATTTTCGATTCTTTCATATGAGGATTATTGAGCAGGATCGCCAAAAGCAGACCCATAGTATAGGAACCGGCCGTACTGATCAGCGCAAAGCAGACCGTCCAGCCCAGCACCGGAAAGAATACGTTTTTGATGCTTCCCGAAAAAACTTCCCGGTAATTTGCAAATCCGACAAAGGAAAAGCTTTCTAAATGAAACATATTATAATTTGTAAAAGAAACGATTACCGTATACACGATCGGAAGAACCGTTACCGCCAAAATTGAGATCAGCGCCGGGGCCAGATACGGATACGCTTTCGCGTTATTCTTTTTTTTCATACTAACTCCCATCTCCCATTTTTTATTTTCCCGAATTCATCAGTTCCACAGATTCCTTTAGCTGGGCAACGATATTTTCCGCAGCCGCTTTCGGGGTCAATTCGCCGGTCCACATAGAGCGTATATTATTGGTGTGTATCGTCCAAAGCTGTCCCATTTCCGAAACGGTAGGCATTGGCTCTCCGCAGCCGCTCTGCTCGATAAATACTTTGGATGCCGGATCGCTTTGGATCGTCTCGTTTTCCTGATCCGAAAGCTTTGCAGGAATCCGTGCGCCTGCCTGATACATATCGATGGCGCCGTTATCGATCAGATACATGATAAAGTCCCACGCCATATCCTGTTTATCCGACTTACTGCTTACAAAACTGACCTGTGTCCCGACGGGCGTCACAAAGTTTTCTCCGTGAAAAGTCGGCATGACACAAATGTCATATGGCGTCCCGGCAGATTGGAAACCGTCGATATCCCAAGGGCCGCCGATATAAAATGCAGTCTCGCCGTTTTGGAAGTTGCTCCTCGCAATATCCGCCGTAACGTCTGCGGACACATATCCGTAATCTTTGTACAGTGAATAAATAAACTCATACGCTTCAACGGCCCCTTCGTTTGCAAGCCCCACATCGTTTACGTCATAAGCGCCGTCTTCATATTTGAAAATATAACCGCCACAGGCACGCACAAAACCCAGATCATAATAAATGCTTGTCGCGTCGAACTGTACGCCGCCGTTCCCTGATGCCGTCTCAATCAATTCCTCCCATGTATCCGGTACTTTTGATACTTTCTCCGTATTATAAAACAAAGCGATCGTTTCCACGGCAAGAGGCGCGGCATATCTGTTTCCCTCCACATAACATGCCTGTATCGCAGCATTGGAAAAATCCGCGTCCTGATACAGATCCGCCGGCGTCTGCGCCGCCAATCCGGCGTTTACGAAATTAGCCAGCTGGTCGTTGGGGATACCTACCACCGCATCCGGCCCCGATTCGCTATTTACCGCCTGTGCAAACTGCTGTACCGAAGGCGACTGTTTGATGACCTCCACCGTATAACCGTTTGCCTTGCCCCATTCGTCACCATATTTTCGGATCGTATCTCCTTCTACCGCCATATTCGTCCAAACGGTCAGCTTCTTGTCGTCTTTTTGCCCGTCGGCCTTACCGCATCCGGCAAGCACACCGATAAGCGCCGCCGTTAAAATACCAAACATTACTATTTTTTTCTTTCCCATGATTGCCCTCTCCTTGCGGCCTACATTGGCCGGTCGTTTTAAATTGTCCTGCATCCCCGCCCGCGGCCCTGACGTCCGCTTTCATATTCCGCGTCCGTCAGCCGGCGCCGGCGTTTCCTGCTTTGCTCCTACATAGTTCCCAAATGGGTCAGGGCCGGATTCGCATTCCCTTCCGCATCAAACAATGCCTGATTCGCCATGGAATTTCCCGCCTCTGCCTGATCGTTCATATATTCGCGCCCGTCCTTCTCCGCCCATGTACAGCTTGCTATCGGCAGCCACGCCGGTTCCCAATAAAATACGCCGATTCCTTTTTTGTCCTCTACTTTCCGCACCGTGCCGTATAAATCTCTTAAAAATGCCTCCTGTCCTTCCAGTGTTGCAGGATAGCCCGACGCCGTTTCCTGCTCTTTGGAAAAGACAATACCGCTGCAGCCCAATGTATCCGTAGTATATCCCATCGCCGTTTCCGCCACAAGCACCTGTTTTCCAAACGTCTTGCTGATATCGTTCATGTTGTAAAAAAGTTCTTCCATACTTCCATTCCAATAAGGATAGTATGACATACCGATCACATCATAATCCAGTTGATAGGGCGAAATATCCGTAAACCATTTCCGATATAACCGATTGTCCGTTCCAAAATCCAAATGAAAAACGATCCGGCTCTCCGGCGCCGTCTCTCTGACAGCCCTGATCCCTTCTGACAACAATTTTGCCATCTCTTCTACGTTTTCTACTTTTCCGTCAGGCCAAAGAAGCCCGTTTGTGATCTCGTTTCCTACCTGTACCATCGCGGGGGACACCCCTTCCGCCCGAAATCTCCGTAATGTCTCGGCCGTATATTTGTACACCGCCCTCTGCAGCTTCGCGCCGCAAAGTCCTTCCCACGCCTTGGGCTTGATCTGCTTGGAAGGATCCGCCCAGAAATCACTGTAATGCAGGTCAAGCAACAGCTCCATTCCGTTTTCCGCCGTTCTTTTAGCCAGCTCTATCGTAGTCTCCAGATCGTTACCGCCGCCGCCATACGCTGCGCCGCCGTCGCTGTAAGGATCGTACCAAAGCCGTAACCTTATCATATTAACGCCGCATTCTTTCAGTATCCGGAAAATATCTTTTTTCACTCCGTTTAAATAATAACAGGCCCCCTGCTCTTCCAGCGTTTTTATCATCGATATATCCATACCTTTGATCATGCTCTGCCAAGCCTCCTTTTCTTTCTCCATTAACTGGGTCTTCTGATAGTTATCCTGATTTCGGACAATACCGCTTTTTTATTCTTTCACCAATGAAATCGCGTCTATCGTCCCCCATCCCCCTGCCGCGTTCGTTACGCTCACGCCGATGGTTATTTCACCGTTGCTCACGTTCAGGCCGCCAAGTTCAACGGCGTTCCAGTTTACATAACCACTAAGCTTGGCATCCGCCTTGACTGTTTCCCCGTTTACTATGGCGTAGAAATATACCGAGGAGTCCGCATCACCTGCCGTATCTCCCTGTATGTATCCGGTCAGTTTATAACTGCCCTCTTCTAATCCGGTCAGCGTCTGCTCCGCCGTAAAGTTCACATCGCTGGAACCGGAATAAAAATGAAGGGACTGTACTCCGTCATAACAATCTGTATCCCGCGTATAAATATCCAATTCTTCCGTCACATTGTCTACGTTATTGATCGTCCATCCCGTAAAATCCGGTTCTTCAAAGCTGCCGTTTACCACATAATTTCCGTTTTCGTCGGCCGTCGCCGTAACACCGCCCGCCGTCCCTTCAGGCGTATCCTTGCCGCCTTCGCCGCTCTTTGCGCTGCATCCGGCTATCATGACCGCCAAACCTACCGTTACCATTCCCATCCATACCTTTTTTCTCATCTTACCCTCATTTCCGCACAGTGTTACATCCCCGTACTTTAATAAATATTTTATTGTTTATTAGATAAATTATTTACTATTAAAAAGTAACATATTTATACTGAAAAGTCAACCTACTTTTGTGGTTTCCGGTGAAAAACCTGTTAACGGTTACCGTTCCTGCATAAGACTTATGGAAAGGTAAGTCCTCCTCACCGCTATCGGGAAATAAGATCATGACATATGATTATGATAGATAAATAACACATTGATAGGGTACGCGGGCAGTCAGATCTGTAAAACTGTCCAGACAAAATGCAAAGCAGGGCGCATACGGCGCGCCCCGCTTTGCAGGATGCCCGCCCCAAATTCAGTCAATGCCACTGCTATGGCTTCTCCCTTTGGGGCAGGTTTCTTATTTACAACTTTTTTATTTACAGCTTTTTCGAAATACAGGCGTTCCGTTCACAAAAACAGATTTTGTGATCTTCCTGCCGTTCAGTACACGGTTACGGATCAGATCCAGCGCAGACTCGCAGATCACCGGAACATCAATATGGAATGTGGTAAGGGGCGGAGATACATACTGCGCCACATTGACGTCATTGATACTGAATACGGACACCTCCTCTGGTATCTGTATCCCCTCCTCATTCAGCGCCTGCAACACGCCTACCGCAAGCGTATCGCTTGCAAGGCAGAGAGCGGACGGCACCGTTTTATCCGCCGCCATTTCCTTTCCGATCCGGTATCCTTCTTTGACGGAAAACCGATCCGCAATATAAATATACTTTTCCTCAAGACAATGATAATACTGCGCGCTTTGGCGGAACGACCATTCCCTGATATCCATAGCCGGTTCTTCCGTATCGATATTTCTGTCCGTCCCTCCCACAAAACCAATCGTTTTATGGCCTTTTTCCACGAAATAATCCACCATTTGCGTGACAAAAGAATCCAGATTCGGCCTTACGGCGTCAAACCGCTTTTCATCCGGCGAAGAGTCGATAAATACGCCCTTTTTACAAATCTTATAAAGTTTATTCAATTCTTTTTTATGAAACCATCCCACAGCCAAAAAGGCGGTAACGTCCGGAGGCATCCCGTTAAGCCCTTCCTTCTTAGTAACCACCGAAAGCTCGATATTTACCTGCTTTGCCTGCCTGATCAGTTCTTTATAGATCGATCTGTAATAAATATCTTCCAGCTCTTCTTCCTCCGATATCCAATACAGAAACACAACATTTTCAATCTTAGGATAGATCACTCTTTTTTTATATCCGATCTTTTCCGCCGTTGCAAAGATCGCTTCTCTCGTCTCGTTACTGACTGAGATTCCTTCGTCATAGTTGAGCACTCTTGATACTGCCGCGCTGGAAACGCCGACAATTTCCGCAATTTCTTTTATTGTTGCCATCACGCCGTCCTCACTGACGCCCCTGCCTGCTGCGAGGCATAAACGCTCCGTGGATCCCTTCTTTTTTAAGAATAGTTTATCGGCGGGATTCGGGCGTGTCAAGTAAATATTTTACCTAACAGGTGTTTTTCCATGCTTTGTACCAGTGCATGGGATTCCTCTTCTATATGGGAAAGATAAGTAATAACCAATCCCCTCTCAGGCAGTATATAGCATTTTTGTTTCCACTTTCCGTTGATACTGAAGCCGTCCCGGTATTTCCAAATGAAATAGCCATAGCCGCCCTCTCTGTTCTTCTGCCGGATGCCTGTCGCCGCTTTTACATATTCCTCCGACAGAATCCGCCGCCCTTCATACACCCCGCCGTTATACAGCAATAAGCCGATCTGGCTCAGATCATGGACGGACAGCTCCATACCCGAAGCGCCGTAAAAATATCCGTCGGGACACCTTTGGCAGACCGGATCCACAATATGAAGCGGCTCAAAAAGATTCCTGTCCAAAAAAGAAACCAAATCTTCCGAAAGGGCCTGCGTCACAGCGACGCCGACCAAGTATGCCGGTATATTACTGTAGTGAAAATTTCTTTCCCCTACCTTTTTTACCTGACAGGCAAGAGAATACTTTAAATAGCTTTCTCCTTCCGGCCGGAAAGGAAAACCTTCCACCGACATAGTCAGTAATCTTTCTATTGTAATTTCCCTAAATGTCTCTGCCTGCTCTTTTGACATTTGTTTTACCGCCGCCACCGGAAGATAATCCAAAACCGATCTTTCTATTTTAAGTTTTCCCTGATCGAAGGCGATACCTGCCGCTATGGAAACAACCGTTTTCGTTGCGGAATAAATAGGAAACCGGGACTTGTCCGTATCTCCGTATTTATGGACCAGCCGGCCGTTTTCATAGACTTCCGTTCCGAAAACGTTCCACCCATTCCTTTGAATGTCCTTGATAAATCCTTCAAAATTCATACTAATCCCCATGCATATCATAAGCTTGCCCGTGATACTATCTAAATTAAGAAACTGCAACATTTTTGAGTTTTCCTGCTCTCATATCCTAAAAAGGCGGCGCAGCCGCACCGCCTTCTAATCTTACGCAATTCCCGCATACCGTTCGCCGCCGCATATCCTTTTATCAAATGCGGTAATCCGTCGCGTGATACTGCGCCGCCAGCAAAATATCGGCGATCTGCTTTTTGAAATCCGCCCTGTCTTCCTCTAATGCCTTTCCGATACTATCCGCCTTCATTCCGAACGCCTCACGGGCCGGCTTAATCAGCTCTCCGTATTTTTTGATCGCCGCATCAACAGCGTTCTTATCCGTGCTGTCCAGATTGGAAAACAGATCCATGATCCCGTCGATCAGTTTCTTATTCGTAGCCGACTGTATGGTAGCCGTTATGCCTTTTTGCGTAGGCGCGTACTGTTTGCCTGTGGTCTGTCTCAACTCTTCTTTAAACCGGTTCATCCAATCGATTTCGTTCTCATCCAGCTCAACTTCTTTCCCGTAATACTCGGAAATCGCGCCACGGTGAGAATCTACAAATCCCTGCTCATCCAATGTTTCTTTTTCCATATCAATAAGCGCCTGATTATATTCCTGCATCGCCTTATTCACGACCGCCGCCTGCTCTTCCGTAAGATTCCCTCCTGCATACGTCCTTACACTGCTTGCCGCGATTCCCATCTGTGCATAATTCTTGTAGTCAATGTTGGTGTTCTTTCCTATTCCGCAGCCGATTCCGTCCACTGCAGTCTTCATCACCATACGGCACTGTTCCAGCTCCTCTTTGCTAAACATTACGCCGCCCACCATGTATCCGCCGTTTGTGGTGATCTTCGGCATCTCTTTTTGGAAAAAGACATCCGAGGAATAATTACATAAATTACGGTTCAGCTCTCCGGCATTTGCCAGACCTTCTATGGAAAGAGTACTTTCACAGCCTATCACGTTTTTGGAAACCTGAAGCAAATTATCACTGTTATTTTTTAAGCTTTCCCAGTCATTTTTAAACTTATCCTTATCCAGACGATAAGCTGCCGGTTTTGCCGCCGGTCTTGTCAATGTGACTTCCGTCGCATTCAATGCATACAAATTAATTGCCATAATCCTGCCCTCCATGCATAATAAATCCTTGAAATCCGTTTCAGGTATTTTTATTTTTCATGTATATTTTATCGACAGATTTCCTGAACATGTTTAACTTTTTATGTAATCGCATTTTTATCGTTTTCGTCTTAATCCGGCTGCAAATGCTCATGTACGGTAAAAAATCAGGCAGCCAAAAACAAGAGATAGACCGCCGGCCCCACACTATTCCGAACCAAAGAAATCAAAGACCAAAAGACAGCCGGTAACTACGACTATTGTAGCATTTTTTCAGATAAAGAAAAATCTTTATGAAATCTTCAAAAATAGCAGTTATCCTCTTCTACAGTTTTCTCTTGGGATGAAACAGCGTCTTGGGATTGCGATTGCATTACTGAACAATCCGAAGCTGCTCATACCTGATGAACCAACCAACGGGCTTGATCCGGTTGGGATTGAAGAACTTAGAGAGCTTATCCGTTCTTTTCCGGCAATATGTGGTGCTTCAATATTACATTGGCTCACAGTTTATAAATGAATGGTTCTATCATCATTTTCCCCCACCGGAAATTCTGTTATATATCCTCATAGGGATAAACTGTATCGCAGTTTGCGTGATATTAACAGCGCAGTTTGCAAAATATATGCGGGCGCAGCTCTCCCCACTTTTTGAAGCAACGGAAAGGATAGCGGCGCTTGCCCACGATTTGAAAACGCCTTTAACTGTCATTCAGGGAAATATTGATTTGATAAACGAAGCAGAGCTTGACGACGAACAACGGTTATATGCGGGGTATATTACGGAAAGCTCCGGGCAAATGGGCGTTTATATCAGGACGCTGATCGGTATATCCCGGACAGCAGCCGGGTATCAGCTCAATTTGGAAGAAATCGACATAGCCGATTATATGGAACAGATTGAAGCACAGGCAAATTCATTATGCCTTACAAAAGAAATCTGTTTACACATGGAAACAGGAGCAGATTTAGGAACTTTCAAAGCGGATAAATTGCTACTGGAACGGGCAATTATAAATGTGATAGGAAATGCGGTAGACTATTCTTCATCAGAGGGGACAGTTTATGTAGCGACGCAAAAAACAGACCATTTTTTGCAAATTTCTATAACAGACGAGGGAAGCGGCTTTACGCCGGAAACCTTACATCACGCACAGGATCAATTCTTTATAGGAAATAAAAGCCGGACCTCTAATATGCACTTTGGTATGGGACTATATATTACAAGCAGCATTATTAAGCAGCATAACGGACAGCTCGTATTGAAAAATTCTGATAAGGCAAAGGGCGCACAGGTCATTATAAAAATTCCATATTAGAAATTAAACTTTAACAAATCTTCAATTTTACAATCTATGATGATGGAAAGCAATGTTAGATGTTATTTATGATACATTTCGTATTTGGATTCATCTGATACTCTTACCCGTTGCGTATTTTGTCGATACTATTTTAATATTTTTTATACGTTTTTTATATTTGCGAATTACATAACATTCTGTGCAGTGTTATAATAGATAAGATTTCTTTTATACTTATACTGTTCATAAGACAAATCAGGAATTGAGGACATTATCATGGAGGAATTGTTAGTTTATGCCATTTTACTTTATGAGGAATTAATAACAGAAGACGAGTACAATAAACGGCTTGATGAATTATTCCTCAACAACCCCGAAAACGATGATTTTCTTTATTTGGAATGGGAAACAGACATTAAAAAAGCTATTATTTATGTGCGGACGCATATTGATTACAAAAATCTTGACATTGAACGGTTTGGCAGAGTTTTAATAAGCAAATTAGAAAAGATTTATGTTAATTGCTCGGATATTGAATATTTTGCAAATCGAATGTATAGCTTATGGGAAGGTCTTCCCGGAAACGTTCAGAACATAGAACCCTTTTGGACTCTATGCTATGCAGACGACCCTATATCATGGGGAGATGAAAAACAGACCAGAAGCATTTATGAACATATGCTAAGTTACTATAAGGATTAAGTTAATATAACAATTATTCCTATGTCGGGGAACTCTCCTTTCGGAAAGCTCTCCCGAGTCTCCATGAAACGGATCAGGAATCAGGTTGGATCTTTTTACAAAATTCTATAATTTCATCTTTTCTTTGTTCCGCCGCATTTTTGTTTTCCACTGCACATAAACCTAATCTATCGCAGCACTCGATCTCTGCTGTCGCCCCATTTCTGACAGGACTGCAATTCATCACTAAAACATTCATTCCGTTCACCCTCCACAACTTTCGACCGTCCATTTGATTATATCACTCCATCCGCTATTACCAACAAGAATATAGGACATAGCAACTGCAGTCTATCTGCGCATATAAATTAAATCGGTTATCCCATTATATGTCTGCGCTTTCAATAATTTCAATTTTATTTCTTTCTCCGTATTATCAAAAAGCCGGATACCTGCACCTAAAATGGTCGGAATGACAGAAACATAATATTGGTCTATCAGGTCATCACGCATCAATTGGCGGACCAAATTTGCCCCGCCGCATATCCAAATATTTTTTCCATCCTTTGATTTCAACATTTCCAACAGGCTGACAGGATTCTCATTCACAAAACAAATCTGCTCCGTAGAATCTATCTCCCTGTGGGTAAATACATAAGTTGTAAAATCTCTATAAATCCATTCTGTCGGTGAAAGTTCCGTTGTAACCTGATAATATGTATTCCACCCCATTAAAACTGTGTCAATACCCTTCACAAATTCAGAATACACATCTACATTTTCACTGTCACTGCCCTGCCCATGCAGCCAGCCGACTCCTCCGCTACGATCAGCAATAAACCCATCAAGGCTCATTGCAATAAATAAAACTGTTTCTCTCATACTTGCTTCCCATCCTGATTAAACATAAAAATGTCTGGTAGATTCTGACATCCGTTTAGAGTAACTTGTACAGCACCAACGCCCCTGCAAATCGGAAACTGTTACTTATTCTTGATAAGTTTCAATTTTATATTTCTTCTGCCGGCAATCTTTTGAAATACCTCTGCCACATACAGGCATCGTGCCTTAAGTGGCAGCGAAGGCAGTTCATCATTTGATTGTATTGGGTTTATTGCTTCCTGTATCTCTGAAAGTTCTAATAAATTGACTGCCACACAAAAGAAATTCTTTATGTTCAAGGCTGCATTTCACAATTTTACATGACTGATTACCATTACCGCAACCGCCACACAGTAATTTCCTAAAAGCATAGGACACAGCCCACAATTTAAGCCGCAAAGAGAAAATAATTGATTTTCCGTTCAAATCCTTTCAAAAATACCACCCCAATTCCAAAAAAGATAAATTTTCTAAAACTCACACAATACCTGTTCTGCAATTCCCTGAGTTTCTCCCATCGTAATCCTCTTTATTTTGGGTTTCCTCCCATAGCTGAATCTCCCCCGTTTCTTTCGGCTACGGAATTTTACATAGTCAACAAATTTTTTAATCCTACATTCCATTAAATCTGCCGCATTGCGGATGATTTCATATGCCTCATTTGACACTTTTTCGTTTCCGCCTGCGGCCTGTTGGCGTTTCATATTCCGGCAGTTCCTCATCAATATGCAAGAACCTTTTAAGCGCCTCATCCCATTGCTCCAACAATGCTGACGATGGGATGAGAATCAGTGTGCTTACCTGTCTTTGCGCTATGACATTACAACATACAACCGTCTTCCCAAATGCAGTGGCAGCATTCAGAATACCGTTGTCATATTGGAGGAGTTTTCCGATAGCGGATATCTGTGATTCTTTCAGTTCTCCAGTAAATTCTGCATGGATTGGCCGACCTATGCTCCGTTTGTCTTCTATTTCATATTCGATACCGGCTTTTTCGCACTCTTTCGTTATATTTTCCAAAATACCCCTTCGTCACTCCCAAGATAAATATATCTGTAATTTTCAAAATCAGACAATCCCATAGCCTGATTTTTATAAAAAACGGGATTGGAAAACGCCGCCATCCTCCGAATCTGATTCTGTATCCTTGGCTGTAAATTTGCTTTATCCACATATACGCCGTTTGACAATGTAATTCGTAATATCCCCTCAACATCCTCTTTTTGAAAATGTTTCACTTTATCCCATGGCTTTTCACTATCATTTTCAAAAATATCTTTGCCGTTTACGGCAATGCCGTCTGCGACAGTATAAGAATTTCCCTCTGTCCACTCTTTTATCTTATCTTCAACAAACTCTTTTGAAAGCTTTTCCCTGCTTAACAGCACTTCCCACTGATTCGGATACGCATTCCAGTATTCATCTATAAATGCACTGTTCCCCTCTTTTAATGCCCGTCCCTGCAAAGGCAGTGCAATCAGATTGCCCAGCCCGCCGGCCGGAAGATGATCCTGCATTGGCAGCATACGGTCATAAAAACGAAACGACTTTAAATTTACAGACTCCGCCCCTTTATTTAACAGCGCATTGCCGAATTTTCTTGCCAATACGGCTTCTATCGGTTTTTGAAAAAATATCCAAAGATGCGCGCCTCTCCCCGAACGGGAACGCTCTACCAACGCATTGATTCCGTTAATATCACATATTTTTCTCAGGCTGTCTACTTCTTCTTTCCACAGATCGTCGGTGTTAGCAAAATCATTTTTTTCCGCATCTTTTTCATGATTATCAAAATCAAAAACAATAAATCTGCAGGTATCATCTGCCAAAAGCGGAAAAACGCCTATGACATCTGTAGCATCCTCTGAATCTCCCCTTAAATGATCGATGATCTGCTCTTTCTTTAACTCCTTATATGCCTGTCTTTCGCAATCCTGACATTTTATTTTGCTGCCGGCAACTCTCGGACAGCCGCTTTTCCAAAAATTGTAACACTGCGTATAATAATTAACTTCCCTTGTAGATTTCTTTATGGTGCGCTTGCTGTACACATCCGTGCGTCCCCAAAACATGCTGAAAAACACTTTTGCATCCGCTTCTGTGATATTTCTTGGTATAATTCCTGCGCCTTGATCCGGATCATATTCGTTAACAGTGCCGTCAATCTCTTTTTCAGAATAAGGCAGCCCTGCTGCGTATCATATATTTCTTTGGTATCGCCTCCATCGCTTTTATTCCTATAGATACCATATCATTTGCCGCCGCATTCTTCACTCAACCTTCCGATAATCGCAAGTTCCTGTGAATCAATACTCTTTAAATTGTCTCTGACATGACGATACATTTTATCGAAATCAATATCTTTTTCCTGATTTTGATTTGGTGCTTTTCCTGATTTATTCCCGGCAGACTTCAGCATTTCCAGAAAATCTTCCCTGCGATGCTCCGGAAAAACCCTCTCGATCTCGTGAATAAAAGCAATAAGCTGCTCTGTCGAATATTGCGCCGTAAGGGCATCCGTCTGTTTTAAAAAATGAGTCAGATTCATATCGCAGCTCCTTTGGTTATTTTATCGTAAAATGCCGCCGCGCCAATAATCTCTTCTTCGGTCGGATGTCCTTTGGCAATACCCCCAACAAGCTTGAACGGGCCATAAGTATCATAACCTCTGCAGCCATAGTTTCCCATTATCTTCGCGCCATTTGACTCAAGCGTCCTTGTAATGCTCTTTACATACCCACCGCTTGGGTTCCCGCAAGTATAGAGAAGGAACACCCTGCTTCCCGACGGAATTTTTGCGGCAAACTCCTCCATACGTTTATAGAACTTCCCAAAAGCAATCCCGGCAGCAAGATCCACTATATCATATTCTGACAAGTCTACGCCGTCTGCGTTTTCAATGCTGACAGTTTCCACATTATACTTTTTTGCAATCGCATCCACAAGTTTTTTTGTATTCTCATGGTGGGTAGATTCATAAATAATAATAGATTTCATTCAAATATGCCTCCTGTTTACAAATAAATGAATATATTCTGATTTCCCTTCTATCTGAAAATACTGTCTGAACCGCTTAAAATCTGCCTCGGAAGTCCATGAGCATCCCATGTGGCAAAATGAAATATAAATTGAGTGCGCCATAGCAAACTTCCGGCATAGCATTGCTTTTAGCACATCTTCAGGCATCTTCATATATGAAGGATTTCCAGTTCCAAAATATTGTCGTCATTCCCATAACAAGTCAATTCTATCGTCTGAACAGCAGCCGTCCGCTCCAATCGTTTTAAAAACACGCACGATTATTATATCTCACTATATGCTCTCTCCAATAGAGGCTTTGCCTTTTCAAAGTCCGCTGCATCTTTAATCGTTATCTGCAAATCTCCTGTGCCATAATGTCCAGTGCTACGCATATCTCTCGTAAATCCGTTTTCCAATTTGACAGTATCCGGACTCAGCTTTAGAAACAATATCATCTCCTAAAGATTCAATAAATCCACATATGGAATGATAAAGATTTCTCATATTTTCAGAGATTGTTGCCAATTTTTCCAAATGAGTTTTCTGTGTATTATTTCTTGTACCATTTTCATCCTCACCACTTTCCATAATCGGCTTTACAGTTGGTGTATTTAAATGTTCTGCTCTATCAACGTCTGAATTTCTTTTTTCAAAACCACCTCAGATGATGTACATTCCTTTACACCTTCATTCAAAGAGAATAATTTTATCTCCGCCAATATTTTTACCTCATTTCATAATGCTACATAACTACTATAAAATTTTTATAATTGCTCCCTAAAAGTTCTTATTCCTTTTTACTAATCTTTATAATTTTAGCACATCTGCATACACTTTTCCACCGACTTGAAAAGAATAGCCGGGAACGAAAATTAAAATTTTAAATTCCATTCCTCCATCATACAGTGGAATTTACCTCCGCAAAGAGGTCGCTAAGTATCTGTGTAAAGATCCTACCACCATCTCCAAAGAAATCAGGGCTCACCGTCTTAGTGACTGGTATCATAAAGGCACTTTCTATAACGCCCACAACTTCTGTATCCACCGCTATCATTGTCGGAAAACGAATGTGTGCCGTAAGCTCATTCTCTGTGATGTGAAATGTGTTTCCTGTCCCACCTGTAACCAGACCTGTCCTGACTTTGTAAGGGAACGCTGTGACCGCCTCGATAAGGCACCTTATGTCTGTAATGGATGCCCTAAAGCCATAAATCATTGCACCATCGCCCATAAATACCGCTATGATGCAAGATTCGCAGACAGGAAGTACCGGGAACTCCTGTCAGATTCCCGTTCCGGCATCAGTATGACAAAGCATGAACTGCGGCAGAAGGATATGGTCATCTCCCCGCTTATCTCACAGGGACAGTCCCCTTACCAGATCATCACAAACCACCCCGAACTGGATATGTCCGTCAGGACTCTTTATACCTATCTGGATGAGGGCCTCTTTACCGCAAGGAATATCGACCTCAAGCGGAAAGTGAAGTTCAAGCCCCGTAAATGCCACAATACACAGATCAAAGACCGTACTGTATTCCAGGGAAGGATGTATGCTGACTTTCAGGCACTGTCTCCTGAACACTGGACGGAGATGGATACCGTTCACTCTTCAAATGAGTCAAAAAAGGTACTTCTGACGTTCTTCTTAAAACAGGAAAAGCTCTTTCTGGCTTTCCTTATGAATCGTTGTACAAAAGGTGCCGTCCATATGGTTTTTGACCGGTTGGAAAAGAAACCGGGCACTTATGATTTCCTGTGCCTTTTTGGCATCCTCCTGACTGACAGGGGTTCTGAGTTCGGTGATCCTGATGCTCTGGAAACAGGTATGGCCGGCATAGAGAGGACGAACATATATTACTGTGACCCCATGCGCAGCGGCCAAAAAGGCGGTGTCGAAAACGTACACACCATGCTCAGGATGGTGCTGCCAAAAGGAACCAGTTTCGAATTCCTTACCCAGTGGGATGTGAACCTGATCGTAAACCACATCAATTCCACCCCACGGGAAAGCCTTTCAGGAAAAACACCTTATGCAGCTGCACTGGAAACATACGGTGAAGATATCCTGAAAGCACTTCAGCTCAGGCCGGTTGACCCGGATGAGGTCAATCTGACACCTAAGCTGATTAAGTATAACCGTTAACACTCTCACAAAATCTGCTGTCAGGATGGAATTCAGACTTTCACATTTTACCATGCTGCCGGTGGAATTTAGTCCAACACACTAACTCTCCAGCGGTCTGTTTTCTATACCCGAAAATCAGATATTTTGCAAGAAGCTGTCCTGATTATAACAGAATTCTGGTTTTTTGACTCCTAAAAATCTTTATTTTCATATAAATTTTAAACTACAGTGGAATTTACTTCTGCACTGGAATTTAAAAATTCAAGTCAGCGTTTTTAGATACAAAAACGGAGCTGTTGCTCCGGTAGATTATTCATCTACTTTTGCAACAGCCCCGATTTTACTGAATAAATTATAATTACTCGATGATAGTAGCAACCCTTCCAGACCCAACAG
>CAJTWM010000009.1 GCA_910579805.1 uncultured Lachnospiraceae bacterium
GTCCTTACCAAAGGCATCCAGTATGACCCTGAGAGGCTGCTGGGCGACATCAGGAGGCCACAGGTACAGACGGCATAACAGCTGGAATCGAAACAGGCAATACCCTGTCAGGGTTGGACTGAGCCTCCGGGAGACGGAGCCGGGAGCTGAATCCAGCCATGACAGAAAAGGCTGGAAGGTATGTGGAACAGTCTGGGGAAACGTCCGCCGCAAGGTGCCAGTCAGGGAAACATACAGGTCAGTAAGACTTATATAAAGAATGAGCCGGTAGCCGGCAGGAATATTTTCCATAGGGCATGACCCTGGTTAGGAGCTGAGCTGGCACCCTGGTTATGGACAGGCGGGTAGAAGGAAGGGTATACACAAGGCCATGTAGAGCGAAAAGATAGACGTTCTACTTCGTGTACCCTACATCCTCTATTTTCGTACCAGATACAGAGAAATGTCCATTTCCTTGGCTCATTTATCTGAGAGTAACAATAAAAATTCCTTGAATTTTTAAGGAAAATCACTTGACAATATAGGGAGGCAGAAGATTCTTTATGGTTGCTAAAAAATGTCTGAAGGATGATTTTTATAAAGATGCAATTAATCGTTCATATTATGCAGCATTTTATGCAGTAAAAGGAGTACTTTCATTAGGAACGGTTGATTTTAAACGCAATAAAGATGTGATTGCATATTTTAATAAAGAATATGTGGCAACAGAAATTTTTTCAGGAGAAGTCAGGTGAGACTTGCAACTCTAAAACAGCTAAGAGAAAAAAGTGATTATGATGATTTTTATATTGCATCAAAGGAAAAAGCAGAAGAACAAGTGGAAACTGCATCCATGGTAATAAACGCGGTAAAAGTCTATTTAAATCAGTATGGCATAGAGTGAATCAACTTGTACCTGCCTTATTTTATGTAACCTAATAGACAATTTATGGTGTACTTTCGCATACTAAAATGTAAAAGGGCCATAAACACAGGAAGTTCGGGCATTTGGAACGGCACATATTCACAATCTTATTATGGTTATCAGGTTACGCCTTATGAGTTTTAGGATAACATATACGATACCTTGTGGGGAGGTGAAAGATGCCTGACTTTACATTTGAGGAAATAAAAGCATTCTTAGTAAAAAGCATAAACGAGTACGGATGTGAAGCAGAATTACGTCTTAAATTTTCTGACAGGCCCAATGAATATATGATCATTATTTATGAGGATCACTGTTCTTTTCAAAGATGCGGCAATGCTAAACAACAAAGCGGAGAATATGCTTATGCTGCATTGGATGAATTATATACGGCACAGCTAATTGATGATATTATTTTAGAAAGAGACTGGAATAAAATCATAGATATTGATTGTATGGATTTTGATATATTGGGGTTTGGGGAATGATGTATCGGAATAATTAGTTAGCGTAGGGAAAAGGAATGGAATGTAAATGACAAAATATGCGATTGTTAAGAAGCATGTTGATGAAATGGATTATTATTCGTTACTTTTAAATGGGGCGCCTGATGATGAATTTGATTCTGAATCGTGGGAAATAAGCGGTAAGATTTCCAGTGATCAGACAAAAGAGGAGATCGCAGGCATTATTGCAGATGTATTTAACAGAACTTTTAGTGATAAAAATGCATTAGAGTGTTTTATGGATTGTGCCAAAAAGATATACGCTGATTTGCACTGCTGATTTCAGATCGTTGGACATTATGCTATAGATCGGGAAGAGATCAGACAGACTTTTTGGGGGATGAACATTTAGAGGGAAGAAGAGGAAAATCCGCCTCTAAAAGTGATCCGTCAAAATGACTGTGCAGGGTACTTCTGGAAACAGGAATTGATACGGAAATCTTTTTGCTTGAATGAATCAAAAGCTGGGTTTAGGGTGTTTTGCCAGAACGATCCACAAGGTACAGGGAGATTCAGCTGGTTATGGAAATGCCTGACTTCTTTGTGGACAATTACCATGAAAAACAATTTTTTAAATTTCTCCCTTTTGATCAAGGGAAGGCTGGACTGTTACAACATATACATGAAATCGTCGTTGCCATTGAAAAAGAAATATAACTATGATAGAATATTATAGCGATTAAATCTATTTGCAATAGAATGATTTCTTGGAATTTTGAATGATTATTATTAGCAACAGTAAGAAAATGTACTTTGAAAAGTAAATATTGTTCAGACCAGAAAAAGGGACATCATAGAAAATAGACATCATTGTCGCTGTGCCAAAAAACGGTATATAATAGTCGAAGGATTATGCTACTTCTAAAATCATCTTTTTCAGGGGGATTTAAAGGGCAGATCCCATGCATCCAGATGCTGAAACAATAGGATGTGATATAGGCGGCAGTACTACCTCTTAGATGAGCGGTGTCTGCCGCTTTCTAAATATTTCACATTGAGTTCACTTTTTTTATTTAAGTCAATAAAAGGCTGAATGTCTGTTAAAAAAGACGTAGAAAGTACTGACACCCGGAGTATTACCAAAGTGAAAATTTCTGAAGATAGTATAGATAGAATTTTAACTATGCAGATGAATCAGTAAGAGAAGGGACTTTAAAATCAATGGACAAAAGAACGATGCATAATATCAGGAAAGAGTTCTTGGTTTAGGGGCTAAAACAGAATATTTACTGCGAAGTAGTTCAGCTGTATAAGTGCAGGGTACAACGAACTTAGTTTTATTTGAGCATCACTTGTCTGAAAATGCCAGTTAAATTTTACCGAAGATGTACTTCTCTCCATTTCTCATGCTGATAGTTCACTGCGCAGAGAAATTATTTCAGCAATGTCCAGCTAGATGCCATGCTTTGTTATATAATGGATTTTCGGTTTTTGATGATGCGCCCTGCTTCTTGTGGTGGATACTGTTAAATTTTGTACACTGTTCATGTGTTGATATTTTCCCATGAATTCATTTCATAGAAAGCAATACCGGTTCTTTTATGACACCTTGAAAGATAGTAGTTACCAAATATATTTGTTTAAATATCAATATGTCAGCATATTAGCAACGTTCGCTGATACTCTATGTTGGTTTAATAAAAGCAGTAGAATCAGAATAATATTTACGAAGATTTTCAAGTACAAAAGTTTGATAGACGGAATTAATAGGTAATAAAAATAATCTTCCAGTTGATGAAAATGAAATATATTCAATTGGCTTTGCTGTAAATTTTGAGCGATTTGTCAAGCGTTTATATAGAAGACGGGGGATTTTTATAAAAATGGAATCTGCAGATTTTGATTTTATTGAATTGAAGATTCCGAGAAATTGTTAGACAAATTTGGAGGAAAGAGTGTGAAAATATTGCATTATATACATGGCTTACCACCAGTCAGAGGCGGTGGACTGTTAGTATATGCATTAGATTTAGCGGAAGGTGAACAAAGGATGGGGAATGAAGTTCATCTTTTAGTACCAGGGAAATTTACTACTCGGTTTGAGAAACGAACAAGGATACATTCAAAAAACTGGGAGAAATTTTCATGCCATTATATTATTAATCCGTTACCGGTAACAGAGGGGGCGGGAATAAGCGGGGTAGAATGCTTGGCAGAGTCAGGTGACATAAATGTATATATTAATTTTTTACAAAAGATTTCCCCTGATATTATTCATATGCACAGTCTTATGGGAATACATTTGGCTTTTTTCCAAGCGGCAAAGAAGTTATCAATACCAATTTTATTTACTTCTCATGATTATTATGGACTTTGTCCTAAAATAAGTTTATTGAGAAACGGGAAGATGTGCGATAGAAATAACTGGACAATGTGCGCACAGTGTATGGAGCATATAGTCTCGCAAAAAAAAGTAAAATGGAAACATTCTGATATATATTATAAAATAAAGAAAAATAAGTTTTATCATTGGATGGAGTACTCAAAAATATTGCTGCCAATTAAAAAATATATAAAAAGTATTATCAAAAAGGATAAGGGGGAAAATAATCAGGTTAAAACGGAAGGAGTACAGGGCTATAATGCATTATTCGCATATTATCGGCAGATATATGAGTATATAACATATTATCATTTTAATAGTAATCAGTCACGGGAAGTATATGAATCTTTTTTAGGAGAAATAAGGGGACAAGTAATACCGATCACTAATAAAAGAGTAAGGGATAACCGAAGAATCTATACATTTAAGGATGATAAGTTAAGGATAGGGTATCTTTCGTCTAAGCAGATATTTAAGGGGTATCCATACTTGGAAGAGGCATTGGAGGCAATGTATAAAAAAGGAATGACCGGATTCGAATGTCATATTTATTTTAATCCGCAGAATGTACATTGTCCTTACATATGTAGCCATGCACAATATCGGGAAAATGATATGGATGCAGTTTTTAAGGGGATGGATGTGTTGGTCATGCCAAGCATATGTAAAGAAACATTTGGAATGATTGTGTTAGAAGCTTTAAGTTATGGGATACCTGTAATCATTTCATCTTATGTTGGAGCAAAGGAGTTATTGGAAGAAAATCAAGGAATGGGAATAGTTATAGAAGTTGAAAATTTGAAAGAAGGGTTACGAACAGAATTAGAAAGGATCTATGATGATAGAAGGATATTGTCACGAATGAATAGAAAAATATGTGATTGGGATAGAGAGTGGGATTTCGATAAACATGTAATTAAAATGATAGATTTATATCATGAGATATCTCAGTAAGGACGGAATAATTATTTATGAAACTAATAAAAGAATTGTGGAATTATAGGGAAATGATTATAAGCTTGGTAAAAAGAGATTTGAAAAGCCGTTACAAAGGCTCTGTGCTTGGATTTTTATGGATGTTTTTAAATCCATTATTGCAATTATGCGTCTATACGGCAGTTTTTTCAGTTATTATGAAATCGGGAATTGAGAAGTACTATTTATTCCTATTTGTGGCGCTTGTTCCATGGATTTTTTTCAGTATGTGTTTGGCAGGAGGGACAACCGTGATTTTTGCGCAACAGGATATGGTTAAAAAAATATATTTTCCCCGACAGGTATTACCCATTTCATTTGCAACAAGTCAGTTTGTTAATATGATATTGAGTTTTATTATTATATTTATAGTAGTTTTTTTCAGTGGAATAGGGCTTCATGCTAAAGCACTTATATTTTTACCGTTGGTAATGTTGATTGAGTATATATTGGCGTTGGGGGTTACTTTTTTAACATCGGCATTAACAGTTTATTTTAGGGATTTGGAACATATACTTGGAATCATTTCTATGGCATGGATGTATTTAACGCCTATATTATATGATGTTACCTCTGTACCGGAGGAATTTTTACCAATATTCAATTTAAATCCGATGACTCCGATTATTGTTGCTTACAGAGATATTTTGTACTATGGCAAAGCACCTCAAGTGAACACCTTGCTGAATGCCTTTATTTTGGGCATTTTGGTTTTGGGCATTGGAGAAGTTACGTTTGCAATATTGCAAAGACATTTTGTGGAGGAGCTGTAAATGAAGGATGATAATGTGATAGAAGTAAAGAACATTACCAAAAAGTTTAAAATATATTATGACAAAGGAAAAATGCTGAAAGAGAAAGTCCTTTTTTGGAAAAGGAATAAATATGATGAGCATTGGGTGCTTAATGGGATTTCATTTGAGGTAAAAAGGGGAGAAGCGGTCGGATTAATAGGGCATAATGGATGCGGGAAAAGTACAACGTTGAAAATTTTAACGGGAATCATGTATCCTGATTCGGGAACAATAGAATTAAAAGGAAGAGTTTCCAGCTTATTGGAATTGGGCGCAGGTTTTCATCCCGACATGAGTGGACGTGAAAATATTTATATCAATGCATCTATTTTTGGACTTTCAAGAAAGGAAATTGACAGGCGGGTTGATGATATTATAGAATTTTCAGAACTGGGTGCTTATATTGATAATCCGGTCAGGACTTATTCGTCGGGAATGTATATGCGTCTGGCGTTTTCTGTTGCTATTAACGTAGATGCAGATATATTATTAGTGGATGAAATATTAGCAGTAGGCGACGTCAATTTTCAGGCAAAATGTTTCAATAAACTTGTCGATATTAAAAAAAAGGGTACAACTATAGTAATCGTGTCTCATTCTATGGGGCAGATAGAAGAAATTTGTGATAGAAGTATATGGATACATGAAGGACTGATTAGGACGGAAGGTATTCCGAGAAAGGTTCATAAAGAGTATCTGACATATATGGGAGAAATAAGAAAAGGAAAAATCAGTGTATTAAATAATATTGCAAGTACGCAGGAAAGTGTAGACAATGAAGAGGAAACTGTACAGGAAAATAAACAGGCTGATGAAAATATGAAAGATGGCAACCATAGGGGAACGGGAGAAGCTAAAATACTTTGTATTGAAACACGAAACAAAAGAGGAGAGAAGGTGGAAGTATTTTCTACTGATGAACCGATAACGTTCAGGGTACATTATGAAGTATATGAAGAAGTTCAAAATGCATTGTTTGGATTAAGTATATTCAGGAATGATGGCATCAGATGTTACGGCAGTAATTCCAGAGCGGATGGGATTCCGACATTTACTTTGAAAAACAGCGGATATTTTGAGATTGAATTTACAAATAACCAGTTACTGCAAGGGAAATATTATGTAGATGTATGTATTGCCGTAGGAATAGACGATATGGTAGATTATTTTGACACGGTATGTAATTTTGAGGTCTATAGTCTTTACGAAGATATAGGCACAATACGCATGGAGCATAAGTGGAGAATTAATGTAGGCGAATAACACAGATTTGTTTAAAAGAAAAGGAGAGTAGCGTGAAATTAAAAATTTCCCGATCCTGATTTGTATGCCCGCAAAAGCGGACAGATGGGAGTTAGTGTGAAATTAGAAATTTCCCGATCCTGATTTATAAGCCTGCTAAAGCAGGCAGATGGGAGTTAGAGTGATTTTTGATCAATATCAGAGATATAAGACTGTTGAGGTCATAACCGATATAATCAAGGAAAAGATAAATAGGCAGAAACTGACCATTTTGGAAATAGGAGCAAATGAAGAATGCAATTTGGAAAAGGTATTGCCAAATGAAGAAATTCAATATTCAGATATTTATTTAACTGAAAAAATGAGGGCAGATAAACGATTCATTCAGGTAAACGGCTGTAATATGCCGGAAATTGCGAATGGACAGTATGATTTAGTGATAGCATTGGACGTACTGGAACATGTGCCTGAGGAACAGAGAAAAGCGTTTATGAATGAAGTAAGCCGGGTAGCAAAATATGTGGCTATTGTATGCTTTCCATATAAAACGGCTTATAATGAAAATGCTGAAGAACGTATAAACAGTTATTATAAAATGCTTTATGGAGAAGATCATAAATGGTTGATTGAACATATACAAAACGGTTTGCCCGAAATAGATGAAATAATTTCAATGCTTATGGAGGATGGTATTTCTTTTAAAGAGTTTTATCACGGAGATATTTTCTTGTGGGAAGAAATGATGAAAGCATTATTTACAGTATACGGACTTTGGAATGCAGGGTATTATTTTGAACAGATAGACAAACTGTATGAAGAGTATGTATATTTTAATGATAATTCTGATTTTTCATACCGGGTTTTTACGATGCTATCTAATGATGAGCGACTGCTTCAGGGCATTAGCGACCGGCTGGGAGAAAAATATACGGGCAGACATCCTGAAAAAATAAAAGGATTAATTTGCAGATGCATTGATGACCTTAAATATCGCTTTATCAATGAGCAGGGACGTAAGATAAGTATACAGCATCAGATTTACTATAGTTATGGAGAGGGTTTTAATGAGGATAATAAACTTATTTTATCTTCTGATAGTTTGGACGCAGAACGGATTCATATAGATAAAACTATCAAAATAGATTCAAAATATAAGGCACTCAGATTTGATCCTGTAGAAGAAGAAAACTGCATATTAAAAAAACTAAAAATAGAGAGCAATGATGGAATTATAGATTACAAAGTGGTTAATGGGATGTGGGATAATGACAGGATTGTATTTTGTGAAGAAGATCCACAAATTTACATTGATCTGACAGATAAAAGGGGAATACAATGGATCCGTATTACGGCTGATATGTTAAGAACCAAATTTCCGGAGGCGGTTATCAGATATCCTTTCAATAAGAAAATAGATATTTCGCTGGAACAGTTATTGGAATGTATCAATGGAAATGCTAAAGGGCTTGATGAAATAAAAGGCATGGGAATGGAATATGCACAAAAGCAAAATATTTTTATTGAATATATGCGAAGGCAGGATGAGATTAACCAGAAGTTAAATAAATGTAATGAGCTTTTGGATATAAAAGTCAGACAGTGCGAAGAGTTACAACTAAGTTTATCAGAGGTTTTAGAAAGGGAAAAACAGATTATTCTTGAAAAAGAAAAATGGGAAAAGAGATGTTCCCAAATGGAACAGACGATTAGCTGGAGGGCAACGGGAATATTGCGGAAATTGGGAAAGCTTTTGGGGGTATGAAGATTTAGGAGAGAGTGAAAAATGGAAGATGATTTGAAAGAGAGTATGCCAGTTAAGCGTTATGTAAACTTGATAGTACCTGTTATGGTATTGTGTACTGCTCTTGGAATTTTGTTATGGGGGAATCTGCAATTTAAAAACGGAAGGATTTTTTATGATAATTATCATTATTTTTGTGAGTTTTTTTCAGGAGATTTCACCTATGATAATGGATATTCTATTAATGGATCAGAATTTAGTGCAGAAATTGACAAGCCTTGGATAGGAATAATCGATGAAAATGGTATTTTAGCGACTTCTGCAAAGATAATTTTTGAGGAACCGTTGACTAAGGATATAACGATTCAGGTTTATTTTTCGGCTGCAGAATTGACGGAAGGACAGTCAAGAATGAAAAACGCAAAAAAAGGTACTCGTGAAATTATTATTAATTTTCCGCGAAATACTTATAGGGAATTGCGTTTTGATATACGCGGAAGCTTTAAACTGTCGTCGATTCAATTGAGTACTGATGTTGCAGGATCACCTGAAGACAAAATAAGATGTCTGAATATTACCATGGGTGTGTTATTCATAATCAGCTTTGCATATTTGTTTTGGAAATACGGTGTATGTATAGTTCGTTATATTTGTAATTTAAACCCAATAGCGTGTTTTGCCGGTTTTACATTTATTTGGGGCGTTGCCTTTACTTTTTTAATCGTTCCGTGGCAGATGCCGGATGAGTATAATCATTTAACCATGATCTGTGAAGGTTTTCAGAACAAAGACTTATCCGGTCGTTTATTTGATGAGATGCCGTTAGACAGAGAAAGGATCATGTTTCATCCAAACGAAAAGATTGACCGGGAACAGATAAAAGAAGCAATAAAAAAAGTGCCTTCTTATACTTATGGCGAGTGTATGCCAAAAGGAATCAGTAAAGAATTAATCAGACATTTTCCGGCTGCAGTTGGAGTACTTTTAGGGATATTGCTTAAATTGCCGGTATTTTGGGTTATTATATTGGGGAGACTTTTTTCGTTGGCTTTTTATATTGCCATTTGCTGTATAACGCTTCACTTGGTTCCAAATGAGAAAGAACTGTTTAAAATAGTTATGCTTTTACCGATGTGTATTCAACAGGCGGCTTCACTAAGTTATGATGCGGTATTGATACCGATGTGTTTTTTGTTTATCGCTTATATTATGCATCTGAAGTTTATCGCGTCTGAAATTGGAATACGGGAATCGGGTATTTTATTAGGGATATTATTTTGTATTGCTATAGCGAAAATACCTTATACATTGTTGGGCGTATTATTTTTGCTTCTGCCCATACAAAAAATACATATAAGGGCAGGTAAATATGAAATAACAGGCGACATGATATATAAGTGGAGATACGGGCTTGGCATTGCCGGTTTGGCAATAATGGCTGCAGCGATATATTTATTCAGGGAAAACCAGTGGATAAAGCTTGTATATGCCAGTGTCTGCCAGTTTACGCAAACTTTATATTTATTTGGAGTTACCTGGAATAAATTTGCGAAAGATTTAATGGTTTCATTAATAGGGAACTTTGGATATCTGGATACGCCGGCAGAACTCTGGTTTGTGATAATAGGAATAGTATTTGTAATGGTCACGGCAGTAACTAACGTTAAAAAAGAAACAAAAGATTTTAACGAATCCGTATCCTTAAAGCAGGGCGTTTGGAGCGGAAGAGACAGGGTCATAATGTGTCTGACCTGGATGGCAGATATGTATCTTATCACATTATCAATGGTGTCGCATACTGCTAAAATGCTTTTTTACGGAACAGAAGCTATTAATGTCCGGCTGGATTGGCATGATACGCTATATCAGATACCATATATTGGGGGAGGACAGGGGAGATATTACATTCCGATATTGCTTTTAGCTTTACTGCCAATGCCTAAATTGCTGGAAGCAAAGGAAAAGATGTATAGGATTCTGGGTTTCATATTTTATATAATGGCTTTTATATATACTTGCAGCATAATATATTATAGATTTTGGTATGGATAACAGTGAGGGTGATAAGTATATAAATAAGAGGCAATGATTGAAAATCAGAAAATTTTGATTATTGTCTTGTGTTGAAAAGCTGCGCAGAAATGAGATAAAATTAAACGATATCCGATTGGATGATAGTATGGGGGAAAATAATAATGGAAGATTTTAAAAACGCGGATAATGTAAAAAGTGTGGATATTATTATTCCGATTTATAATGCTTATGAAGAATTGCTTATATGTTTAGAAAGTATATATAAAAATACGGATTTAGAAAAAAACAGGCTGATATTAATCAATGACAATAGTCCTGACGAAAGGATAGCGCCGTATTTAGACCGGCAGAAAAAGAAAAATGTGATCGTAGTCCATAATGAAAGCAATAAAGGGTTCTCTAATAATATTAATATTGGAATGCAGCAGTCTTCCGTAAATGATGTACTATTGTTAAATTCAGATACTGTAGTTACAAAAGGATGGATAGAAAAAATAGTTGAATGTGCATACAGTGATGACTCTATCGGAACGGTTACACCATTATCCAATAATGCAACATTATGTTCAGTTCCAAAGTTCTGTGAAGAAAACGTGCTGCCTGAAACCATCAGTATAGAGCGTGCAGGTGAAATCGTAGAGCGGTGCAGCATGAAAAAATACCCAAGAATTACAACGGCACACGGTTTTTGTATGTTTGTAAAAAGAGAAGTGATCGACTGTATCGGTTATTTTGATGCGGAGACTTTTGGGCGCGGTTATGGGGAAGAGAATGATTTTTGCAATAGGGCGGAACAGGCAGGTTATCACCATGTAATGTGCGATAATACTTATATTTATCATAGTGGCACAAAATCTTTTGTTTCAAAAGAAAAAGAAAAGTATATTTTGCAGCATGATAAAATTTTAAGGGAACGTTATCCTGAACAGATGCATAGCAATGACGTGCATGTACGGGATAATCCTAATGGTTTTGTAGGGGAGAATGTCGGGATTTATTTTGATTTGGAGAATGGAAGAAAGAATATCCTTTATGTGGTTCAGTCAGACTTTAGAAAGGGCGCAACGGATAATCTTGGCGGAACGCAGCTTCATGTCAGGGATTTGATGTCGGGATTAAGAAAGAAGTATAATGTGTTTGTAGCAGCAAGAAATGGGATATATCTTAATCTTACGGTTTACTATGGAAAGGAAGAAAAGGAATTTCATTTTTTGATTGGCAAAAGAAATTCTATATATGAGTTTAAGAATAAAGAGATGGACAGGCTATGGAGAAATATATTGTCTGTATTTCGTATAGATTTGATTCATGTCCACCATGTTATTAACGCTTCTTTTGATATTTTTTATGTTGCAAAGGAGTGTGGAATCCCTGTTGTTTTTACGGCACATGATTTTTATTTTATATGTCCGACGGTAAAAATGCTGAATGAGGATACGGAAGTCTGTATTGGAAAAGATACGGATACTACTTGTAGAGAGTGTTTGAAAACCCAACTAGGGATTACGGATCAGATTAATTATATAAGGATATGGAGAGAAAAATGTACGGAAGCATTAACTATTTGTAAAAAAGTGATTGTTCCGGATGAAAGTGCATTAGACATTTTATCCTCCTATTATCCTTTTATAAAAGACAAACTTTGTGTAATAGAGCATGGATATGATCCTGTTAAAGAATTAGAACGTAAGATTGAATGTTCGAATGAAGTTATCAATATGTACGACAAAGTGGAAAGGGAAGGAGGTACATACAAGATAACCGGATGGGCCTATTTAAAAGAAAAACAGGGGAATACAGGCGAAAAAATATATTTACAGATATGTAATGAAAGCGGTATGGAAGAACTGGTTCCGGCAGCAAGGGAAAAAAGGCCGGATGTAATTGGAGAGTATGCAAAGTGTGAAGTAGGATATTATTGTGTAATACCACAAAGAATGTTAGATGACGGGAGCTTAAAAGTAAGGGTTGCATTGGAAGACGAAGGGAAACTGATATATGCCATTGAAACTTTTGAGACGCCCAAACTTCCTAAGGCTCAGAAAAAGTTAAATATAGCGTTTATTGGAGGGCTGAATAAAGCTAAAGGGGGCGTGTTGGTCAGCAAGATTATTGATGCTTTAAAAGAGGATGTCAATTGGTATATTTTTGGAGCAATCGGAGTGAAAAGACTGGCTGTTCAAAAGCAGGATAATTTGGTTAAAACAGGAGAATATGTGCCGGAAGATTTACCGGCGCTGTTGAAAGTGCATGAAATAGATATTGTAGGAATTTTATCGGTTTGGCCGGAGACATATTCTTATACACTTACGGAAGCAGTTTTAAACCGGGTTCCGGTGATCGCAACGGATATCGGCGCTTTGGGGAGACGTGTGAATGAAATAAAGTGTGGTTGGACGATTTCCGTCGATCATGCAAAAGAAGATTTTTTAAAAATAATAAATAATGTGTTAAGAAATAGCTCTCAGTTGGAGCAATATAAAAAAGAGATTATTCAAATACAGTTTCCGGATGTGGATCAGATGTCAGGTAAATATTTATCCATGTATGAAACATTATGGAATAAGAGTTGTACTTATCCGTTACCTGATTATGAGTTGATTTACAACGGATACGGGAGCATACAAAAAGTACAGGAAACGCCTGCTGGATCCTATGTGATCAAAAGTAACGATATAGTAGAACCAGCAGACAGCTTTTTTAAATTCAAGCGTTATTTACAAAATAAACATCCTAACTGGTATATCTTTTTAAGAAAAGCCAAGGGAAGCATTGGAGGAAAATCCAAAAGATCGGCTTTTGATGAGTAGTGTCAATATAGAGGGAAACAGGAAAGAGTAGAATGGTAAAGAGATTTAAAAATATTGAGTATTGCAAAGGTGTGGCATTGCTGCTTGTGATGGTGTACCATTATTGGGTATTGTCAGGGAGTCCTCCAATTAACTTATACGGATTTCGTATGTTTGTCTTTTTAGGCGGGGAGTTTGGCGTTACGTTATTTTTTGTTTTAAGTGGTTTCGGTATTTATTGCCTGCTTGAAAAGGAAAAAGGGAGGATAAACTGGGGAACCTTTATTAAATCAAGAATTAAAAAAATTGCGCCGATGTATTATTTCTCTATTTTTCTGATTATTGCTTTAACTCCGGGAGGAGGCGCTTATTTTTCGAAAAGCGGTTTGCCGGATATTGTAATGCATATTTTGTTCATGCATAATCTGTCGGGCAGGTTTTCGGGAAGTATTAATGGCGCGCTGTGGACGATGGGAATTATTTTTCAATTTTATCTAATAGCATTATTTTTATATAAATGCTTAAAGAAAAACAAGAACATTACGGTTTTAATATGTATATTCCTAACGATTGCCATAAAATTTATTGTTTATAAATATCTTATGCCCGCTTTTGGATTGTCAGGGACACAATATTTTATATACGGCAGACAGTTGCCTACGGCTTTGGATAATTTTGTTTTAGGTATGTATGCCGCGGCAATAGTATGCGAAAGTAAAAAGATTCTGTCGATAGGAAAGGGAACGCTGTACATTATAGTAACTATGGGATTCGTGATGCTTTGGGGAAGTATTGGATTTAGGAAAGGCGTTTATGTAGCTAACCCGTTAGGTTATACATGGCACAGTCTTCTGGCAGTATTTTTTGCAATAACAGTGGTCATCATTGGAAAAATAAAAGAAATGGAAAAGAGGGGAATTTTATATACGATTGGCAAAAATGAATATGGAATTTATTTATTGCATTTCCCTATTCTTCAGAATTTATTACAGACACCTTTGGTACAGTATTTTAATACTAAAGGATACTATGTGTTAGGCTGCTTGATTTTCGTAAGTATATCATTGGGAATCGGATATATATTTAATAAAAAATTTCATTTTTAATGAAGGCAAAGCCGCTGGTTCAGCCGCTGGTTATGTACAAAAGCAGATTGATTTTTAGGGATAGATAGTATATAATTAATGGTTGCTGGTGGCATTTTTACTTTGCCATTTCAGAAAATGGAATTTTTATAATATTAATCAGTGAAAGGAAATGGATAATGATATGAGTTATATACAACGTTTAAAAAGAACAGGAATTGTTTGTCTGTTCCCGGTCGTATCCTATGGCATTTTAGGACCCTTAGAGATATACTGCGGAAACGAAAAAGATTTTTCTTTTGGACTTACGGATTTTATTTGGCTTTTTTTGGGAATCTCTGTTGCCGTTTGGCTTTTTAGCAGTCTGATATTTGCGTTATTTAAAGATAAAATTAATGAGAAAATATGTGCTGTTATTTTAGGGATCGGTGTGGCATCTTATATTCAAAATATGTTTATGAATATAAAATTAAGTGAAATAGATGGAAGCGGGATGGATTGGGAATCATTAAAATCTTTTTCCTATTTAAATATTGTAATTTGGGGTATAATTATACTGCTTACGATAATATTAAGCATAGCGCTGAAAAAGAAGTGGTCAGCATGCGCTATGGGGATAGCATCCTTTTTAAGTGTCATTCAATTAGTAGCTGTTGTGTTTTTACTTATTTCCTCAGTAACGCGGACGGAGGATACAAGTAACTTGAGAATGTCGGGAGAGGGACAGTTTGAAGTCGCAGCGGATCATAATATTATTGTATTGGTTTTGGACACTTTGGGTAATACGCAGCTTGAAAATGCATTAAAGGTTTATCCGGATATGTTAGATGGGCTATCGGATTTTACTTTTTATAATAACGCAGACTGTCGTTATTATTGTACATTTCCGTCTATGACTCATATGCTGACAGGAAACGATTTTGATTTCGACTCAAACTCTATCCAATGGCTTAATGATAGCTGGCAGTCTGACAAGGCTAATAAATTTTATGATATTTTAGGGAATAATCAATATACATGCAGTTTATATTCTTCAAGTTCAGTTATTTATACTTACGGAGATATTGATAATTTATATAAAAAATTTAACAATGTTAAACCGGCAGACGTTATTATAGATAAAAGAAAAATGTTGGAATCCATGGGGAAAATGTCAATATATAAATATTTTCCATATATTATGAAACCTTATTTTGAGATTTTGACGCATCAGTTCAATGATATTGTTACATTAAAAGAGGGTGAAAGCATAATTGGCGATAACGCTAAGTTTTATGAGGCATTAAATGAAAAAAAATTGACGGTTAATTCAAAACTTCAAAATGCATTCATTATCCAACATTTGTTTGGAACGCATCAACCTTATACGAATGATGAAAATGCCAATTTTGTAGAAGAAGCAACAATAGAGGAAACGATACGTGGATTAATAGTCATATGTGAAGAATATTTGTCACAGTTAAAAGAACTTGGGGTATATGATGATGCAACGGTCATAATTACTGCTGATCACGGTTCTTGGTATGGAAATGATCCACAGCCGATTCTATTCGTGAAAAAAGCGGGAGAAACGCAGGAACAGATGAAAGTTAATTCTGCACCGGTTTCGTTGGGGGATTTTCAGGCAACTATTTTATCATTGATTGGAGAAGATTACAGCGAATACGGTACTTCTATTTTTGATTGGAAAGAGGGCGATGAGCGTGCCCGGACGGTGTACATGCGTGGAAATGATGAAAACTATCCGGCAGTGACAAATTCTTCGTTCAACGTTTACTATGAATACAGTTATGTTAAAGATAAGGATGAACTTTTGGAAAAGATGAAAGCGGGTCCTGATAATGTCCTAATGGCAACGCCCTGGTAAGGATATTGTGTTTTGCTGGGAAAACACTGGTTGACGTTTTATCTTTTTGGTCTTATAATACTTTTGGGTTTAGCTTATAGGTTTACTAAAAAGTGTATTTTTAAAAATCAGGGGATAGAACGGTCATAAAATTTCTTAGCAGAAAGGAAAATAAAATGATGAAAAAAGCAGTTTGCAGGTCGATTAAATTTGTTTATTTTTTTAGTTGTTTTTTTGCAATATTTTCTTTAAAAGCAGATGCATATATTGATCCTTCAACAGTTACATATGTTATTCAGGCTGTTGCGGGTGTATTGGTTGCTATCGGAGCGGCGGTTACCATTTTTAGGCATAAGATTAAAGCTGCATGGCGTAAATGGTATTATGGAAGGATAGCAAAAAAGAATCAACAAAATCAGATTGATAAGTCAGGTAAAACGGAAAAATAGATATTCAATCAGTCTCTATATAAAAGAATGGATATAATCCATTCTTTTATAATTTATTTTAGATTATTTCAAACACAGGAGGAACAAATGTGGACGCTATTGTAGGAACATTGGGAAATATATTGGGATTTTTAATGGCATTCTGTTATCGGATCAGTAAAAACTATGGAATTGCAATTATTATTTTCACATTTTTTACCAAAATTATCTTATTGCCAATTTCTATTATGGTGCATAAAAATTCAATTAAAATGGTGAAAATGCAGCCTGAGTTAAATTTCATTAAGGCTAATAATTATGGTGATAAGGACAGAATCAGCGAAGAACAATTGGGATTATATAAAAAATATAATTATCATCCTATGCTGGGACTGGTTCCCATGATGATTCAGCTTATATTGCTGATGGGGGTAATTGATGCGATTTATAAACCGTTAAGACATATTTTTCGTGTTCCGTCAGATGTTTTATCAACAGTGATCACAAAATTTTCAGGGCTGTCAGGCATGAGTCCGGAGATTGGTTCCATTCAGATCGCTATTGTAGACTGCATTAAAAAGAATACCTATTTTGAAGAACTGGGGGCTGTTTTGGGGACGGACCTGATGAATGAGGTGCAGTCTTTTCAAATGAATTTTGCCGGAATCAATCTTGCGGATGTTCCCGGTAAGGTAGGCGGGATACTGATAGCAGTTCCGTTGTTAGCGGCTTTTTGCGCATGGCTGCTTTGCATGGTACAGGATAAAATCAATGTCCTTCAATCGGAACAGGGAAAAGTAAATAAATTGTTTACAATGCTTTTATCTGTGGGACTGTCATTGTATCTGGGATTTTTCGTACCGGCAGGAGTCGGTATTTACTGGATGGCTGGTAATCTTTTGGCAATTTTGCAGTTATTCTTTTTGAATGCGGTTATCAGTCCGAAGAAGTATATTGATTACGACAAACTGGAAGAAAGTAAGATCGCACTGGAGAAAGTATCAAGGCGTTCTAAGGCAAACAGGAAATTGTTTGAGAAAGATCCGTACAGGGATAAAGAAAAGCAGGATTATAGGGATTTTTATAAATTATTTAATAAGCAGTTGGTGTTCTATTCTGAAAAAAATGGATTTTATAAGTATTTCCAAAATATTATTGAGTATTTGCTGGAACATTCGGACGTAATCATCGATTATGTAACAAATGATCCGAAAGACAGCGTTTTTGAAATGACGAACGAGAGATTTAGGACTTATTATATTGGAAATAAAAGGATTATTTCTTTTATGATGAAAATGGACGCGGATGTTGTAGTGATGACGACACCGGATTTGGAAAAGTACCATATTAAAAGGTCTTTGGTAAGAAAGGACATTGAATATATATACTGTCCGCATGGTGTAAACAGTTCTAATATGACTTTACGGACAGGGGCGTTGGATTATTTTGACACTTATCTGGCGCCGGGACCCCGAACCTTGAGGGAAGTTCAGGAAATTGAAAAGCTGCATAATGCAAAAGAAAAGACAATTGTCCAATGGGGATCCAGTGTTTTGGATAACATGATAAGGGACTATGAAAAGATGGATAAGAGACATGAGGATGTTAAAACTATATTGATAGCGCCATCCTGGCAGGAAGATAACATTTTGGACATATGCATAGAGCCGTTACTGGATGAACTGGTAAAAACAGGGTATCGTGTTATTTTGCGGCCCCATCCGCAGTATCTGCGTTATGATATGGATAAGATCATTATGCTGAAGGAAAAGTATTCTTCCTATACGAATGTTATACTGCAGACAGATTTTTCTTCTAACGCAACCGTTTTTCGGGCGGATTTGCTTATAACGGATTGGTCAAGTATTGCATTTGAATATTCGTTTGCCACATTGAAACCGACTTTGTTTATTAACACACCTATGAAAGTGACGAATCCGGAATGGGAAAAGATACAGGTAGAACCTTTAGACCTTGCCGCAAGAAAACTTGTTGGAATGGATTTAGATGTAAGTGAAATGGAAAAAGTGAATGGAATTGTTCAGGAACTGATCGAGACATCTGCATCTTATAAGGAAAAAATTATGGAAGTGCGGGAACAGGAAATGTATAATATTGGAAAAAGCGGTCAAATAGGCGCCGAGTATATTTTAAAGGCAATTGAACGCGTAGAGGCTAATAAGGCAGAATATCTGAAATATCTATAATGACTTATGGGAAAGTTAAAAAATGTAGGAGGATATTAGATAAATGAGTTTTTATGTAGATGAATGTATTAAAAATACGATCCGTGTTTTTCCGAAACAGAACAGGTATAACTATTACCGTTTTGATATGAACGAAAATCCGGAAGGATTGCCGGAAAAATTTGTGAAATCGGTTTTGGCTGAAATTACGCCTGAGTTTTTAGCAACATATCCGGAACCTGACAGGTTTACCAATAAATATGCAGATTTTTTGGGGGGGGGGAGAATAACAACTGACAATATTTTAGCTACGAACGGTTCTGATATGGCTATCAGGTATGTGTTGGAAACCTTTGGGGAACGCGGAAAAGAAGTTGTTACAGTGACTCCTTCCTTTGAGATGTATGGGGTGAATTGCAATATTCTTGGTCTGAGACATATACCTGTTGCTTATGAACGTGACATGACTATAAAAATTGAAAAAATAGTGGAAGCAATTAGTGAAAATACACGGATAATTGTTCTTTTAAACCCTAATAATCCAATTGGAAATGTTTATTCGGAAGATGAGCTAACCAAGGTGATCGGCCGCGCTAAAGAAGTCGGCGCGGTAGTCGTTGTGGATGAAGCATATCATTATTTTTATGATAAAACTTTTATCAATTATGCCGTATCGGAAGAAAATGTAATTGTATTAAGGACTTTTTCGAAACTGATGTCTTTGGCGGCATGTCGTTTGGGAGTTATTATAAGTAATCCGCAAATGATTCATTATGTAAAAAATGCAAAACTTACGTTTGACGTAAATTCTATTGCAATGCTTTTTGCCGAAAGGTTATTGGAACATCCGGAATTGATCAGTGAACTGATAGAGACTGAAAAAGAAGGCAAGCGGTATGTTTTGGATGTTTTAGCGGAAAATCATTATTGGTGTAAAGACTGCAGGGGGAATTTTATATTTGTTAAGCCTAATAATCCTGCGCAGGAAGTGGCGGATCGTTTGGAGAAGGAAAAAAGAGTTCTCGTGCATTCATACGGGAATGAATTATTAAAGGATTATTTACGGGTTTCTGTAGGATCTAAAAATGCAATGAAAATTTTTTTGGATGCGTTTTTGGAGATAGATAAAAGATAACTTGAAACAGTATTCATACTAATCTTCCATTGTTAAAACAGGTGGTTACGCAAAGCGTAAGCATGATTCAGACTTTAATGGGAGATTAGAATATGATTAATTTTACTGTAGGTCCTGTGCAGTCAGGAGAAAATGTCAGGGAAATCGGCGGAATGCAGATTCCGTATTTCAGGACTCCGGAGTTTTCAGGGATTATGTTTGAAAATGAGCGGCTCATGAAAAAATTTGCTAAAGCAGGGGAAAATAGCAGGGTTGTATTTATTACCGGTTCGGGAACAGCTTCGATGGAAGCCGTTATAATGAATGTGTTTAGCAGGAAAGACAAAGTCCTTGTTGTAAACGGCGGCAGTTTTGGCAAGCGTTTTACAAGTCTTTGCAACATACATGATATTCCGCATACCGTGATCGGCCTTGAAGAAGGGAAGGCGCTTACAGAAGCAGAACTGATACCCTATGACCAAAAAGGATACACGGGATTTTTAGTAAATGTTCACGAAACCTCTACCGGGGTTCATTATGATATGGATCTGATCAGTAACTTTTGCAGGAGGAATGGGTTATTTCTTGTAGTAGATGCCATCAGCTCTTTTTTGGCGGATCCTTTTGACATGGAGGCTTTTAATGTATCTGTGATGATTACCGGTTCGCAGAAGGCGCTGGCATGTCCTCCGGGCGTTTCGGCTATTGTACTTTCGGCAGATGCCGTTGAGCGAATAAATAACCAGAATGTTAAAAGTATGTATTTTGATTTAAAGGATGCTTTAAAAGATGGAGAGCGGGGGCAGACCCCTTTTACACCGGCGGTTGGCATTTTACTTCAGCTAAATGCCAGACTGCGGGAAATAGAGGATTTAGGCGGAGTAGACAGCGAAGTGCAAAGAATTTCGGATTTAGCGGAAGATTTTAGAAGTAAAATAGCAGGGATGCCTTTTGAAATATTTTCGGAATCTATGTCTAATGCGGTTACGCCGCTTCATCCATTAAACGCATCTGCTTATGATATTTTTACCATGCTCAAGGATGAGTACGGGATATGGATTTGTCCAAATGGAGGAGAGCTGGCACAAAGAGTATTCAGGGTAGGTCATATTGGGGCATTGACAAAGAAGGATAATTCAATTTTGGTGGATGCACTTAAGGATCTGCAGCGAAAAGGATTGGTTTGATCATTGGGTATATGATAGGTGGCATTTATGATAAAAGTAATAACATATGGAACTTACGATTTACTGCACTATGGACATATCAGACTGTTGGAGCGGGCAAAAGAGTTGGGGGATTATCTGATCGTTGGAGTAACGGCGGATGATTTTGATAAGACGCGCGGGAAGATTAATGTTCAGCAATCGTTAATGGAACGTGTAGAAGCAATTCGCGAAACCGGATTGGCTGACGAGATTATTATAGAAGAATATGAGGGGCAAAAGATAGATGATATCAGGAGATATGACGTAGATATCTTTACGGTTGGTTCTGATTGGATTGGAAAATTCGATTATCTTAACGAGTACTGCCGGGTGGTCTACCTTGAGCGGACAGAAGGCGTATCCAGCAGTAATTTACGGACAGAGAAGAGAAAGATACGTCTTGGCTTGGTAGGGGAAGCGGATGTACTAAGAAAATTTGTGAGAGAAAGCTCCTATGTAAACGGGATGCAGATTTCGGGTATTTATACGGAAGATAAACAGTATATTGCAAGTTTTCTTAACCATTTGTTTTTATATGAAACATACGAGGACCTTATAAAAGATGCAGATGCCGTTTATATTGTTTCAAGTCCTTTAAGCCATTATGAGCGTGTGAAATACGCTTTGGAGAGAGGGAAAAATGTTCTGTGTGAGTCGCCTGTTGCATTGACCGCCGCCCAATGCAAGGAACTTTTTCAGTTAGCAGGGGAAAAGCAGTGTATTTTAATGGAGTCCATCAAAACGGCGTATTCTACGGCATATCATAGAATGATGCTGTTGGCAAAGACAGGGATCATTGGTAAAGTGGTGTCTGTTGACGCGACGTGTACAAGTATCAGGAAGATTGATAAAAATAACAGGGAAAAGATGTCGCGTGCATGGAATAGTATCTGCGCATGGGGACCGACGGCTATGCTGCCGATCTTTCAGATGTTTGGCGTAGATTATAAGAGCAAACAGATTATTACATGTATTGGGGATGAAGAATTTCACTATGATGATTTTACGAAAATCGATTTTATTTATTCCGATGCAGTTGCGTCTTTAAAAGTCGGAAAAGGGATAAAAGCGGAAGGTAATCTGGTCATTTCCGGGACGGAAGGATATATATATGTGCCGGCTCCGTGGTGGAAAACAGAGTATTTCGAAATTCGTTTCGAGCATAGTGAGAATAACCGCCGCTATTTTTATCAGCTTGACGGGGAAGGGATCCGCCATGAATTGGTATCATTTGTCCATGCGATAGAAATGAAAAAAGAGCGTTCCAATATTGATGAAATCGTATCAGAAGGCATAGCGCGGGTAATTGAAGAGTATAACAATGAAAAAGATACGATTAGGATCCGGCCGCTTTGGGAATAATTTCCCAAAGCGAAGCCTTGGAAAATTATTTTTTCACCTTAGAATGTAAAATATTCCATACAAATACTTTTTGCCGATTGCCCCAAATGTATTTGGACCAAAGTAATTGAAAGGTAGGTTTTTTTGCCCATTTTCTGCAAAGTTCTTCGTATGGAAGTATCAGGAGGTCATCCATAAAGTCTTTTCGCTGCGGGTTTTTGTCTATAGATTTTCTTAATGGGGACTGGTATTTGCAAGCTGTTGCAAGATCCAGCTTATGTCCGGATAAATATTGTCTGGCGGCGGCCATTGCCGATTTTCCTTTCTTCGTATTGCATAGTACTAAGGATGCCCCCCCATTTTTTCCGTATAATTCAGGACAGTATAAGTGTACGCCCCAAAGATCGCCCAAAGTAATATCGGCAACGCGGGGAAGCGTTGCAAAAGAGCATTCGTAACAACAGGGGCGACTCATAAGGTGTGCAAGCCAAATGGACCAAAAGGGATTGAACCAGCGGTCTTTTCTTAGATAACGTCCGTTTTGGAGCAGGGTAGACATTACCTCAAAATCCCATTTTCTCTTGTTTTTGTTGCGGTAATCCAATTTTTTAATTTTACTGCCGTATTTTTTCTGCATATAGGAGTCATATTTACGCATGAAGTGTGGACTGGGCACTCCTTCGCAGATGACTTCCACTGTTAATAAAAGTTCTTGGTCCGTATTTCCCAAAAAAGATTTAAGTCCCGCAATTTGACACGGAGTTCCGGAAAAGAGAACTTTTTTTCCTTCTTTCAAAAAAGTCTTTACTTTTGCGTAGGAATTGCCTATGCTGCTTTGGGAATACTTGGATTTGCGAAAACTATTTATTTGGGATTTATCGGTAATATATTTATGTGAGACGATCAGTCCTTTTGCAGCGGCGCCGAAAATCACATAATTTTTGTCGCACCATCCGTCAACAATTGCAGAAAAAGCGCCTCCTGAAGTACTTGATTGCTGAATGGCCGGATTTTTATGGTATCCGCCAAATGCAATTCGGGGTTCTGAGGAAATCGGAGGATGTTCATAGGGACAAACCATATTGCATTTTCCGCAGGATATGCATTTGTTGGTATCAATGTGTGGATAGCGGAAACCTTCGGAGTCTTCTTTCATGCTAATTGCATCTTTATGGCAAATCTGCACACAGGCTTCACATCCATAGCATTCATTTTTATTTTTTGAATTTAAATATCCGATCGAATGATTGGGTACCATAGATTTTCTCCTTTATTCATTATCCATTTCGAGTTCGCATTTCAAAAAGTCAAGGGATTGCGTCCGTGCAGTATTTATTTTTTCATGAATATCAGTATAATCAATGCCGACAGACATTTTTTCAAAACCGGTAACCATTAGTCTTTGTGAAAGACCAAAAAAGTCAAGTAGTTCTGTTATCTTAGAATCACATTGTTCTCTTGAAAAAATGCAAAAATTCTTGCAGTACTGGATGCTGAAGATCATTCCGTGAAAAGAATTAGTAACAATGAACTGAGAATATTTTACAAGAGACAAAAATTCTTCTACGCCAGCATCATAAAACATACGGTGATGTTCTGCATTTGTTGCCCTTAGACTGATTTCGATAATCTCCCAATTGTTTTCAGCAGCCAGTCTTTCAGCGTAGGCGGACATTTGCGGGTTATAACGTCTGGCATAGAGTAGTAGATATGGTCTTTTACTTTGGTTAGGGGCAGCAATTGTATCATAGTCTTTAGAGGTTAGTAGCAATGTGGGGTCAAGTACTTTTTGCACAGGAATAGATGTATTGGCTTTGACATAGGAGATCATCGCATTTTCCCGAAGCCCGATTGCCTTAAAATTTTGCAGGCGTTGATTTAATATTTCATAGGTTTCCGGTGTAAAATGGGAATCTCCAAAACTGGCGGCATAGGCGACAGAATAGCCGTTTTTCATACAAGGATAGTTTGCATAGTAACCGTCGTCAAATCCCTTGAATTCATCGATACAAAAAATGGTATCGCTGCCACAAATAAAACCGTCAATATTTTCATCAACAATGATATTTTCAAAATTGGCAGAAGTATACGTTTTTTTTGTTTTGCAGAATCGGGAGGAAAAAAAAGTATTAAATTTTTTCGCGTTTTCCCGAATAGCGGGAAGACTCAGCGTACACATCATTTTTGATTCCTCGTCAGTATCCCACATATGCTTTAAAGGATTCAAGGGGTCTTTGTCCTGTAATACATCAGGGCAATAGTCTATAAGAACGGCCTGCCATTTTTTATTTTTGCAGCCCAGCCGATCAACAGCCTGACATAAAGCCCATGACTGTAAAGCAGAGCCATAGTTTGTAAAATTACAATAAATGTTATAACTAACAATTCCGAAACGTTTCATGATAGTAAATCTCCTGATTTTTTAAATTGTGGTGTCATTGTAAAAACGTTATCATAATAACATAAAATCAGTAAAATAACAAGTTTGTGAGAAGATAGGTCTTTTCACAAATCCTGATGATGTATCTAAGCAGAAAGTATTTTCCAATGTATTTTAGAAAATATCAGGAAAAGTGGAGAAATGTCACATTTTTCCAAAAACTTCATTAAACAATGTTAAAGATTATTGTAAAATTAAAATATATATTAAAACTATTGTATTAGAGGAAACGAGATATGAAAATCTTTTAAAGGCTAATCCTGCAGCAAGAAGCAGGAAAATACAAAAGAGGAGGAAGCAATTTATGAACGCTACCATAAAAGGTGCCGTGATCGGTGCGATCATAACAGGAGTTCTGAGCATTGCGGGTACAGTGGCAGCTACGGCTATGGCGAAAGATCAGGGAGAACAGGAGACGATCAATCAATTAAATTCCCAAATAGCCAATGTAAACGGCGATAATAATACGGTGACGATAAACAGTGTCGACGATCTGATCAATGAGTATAAAGAACTTACGGCCGAGAACAAGCTGCTGGTTTCCCAAAATACAGAATATTCTAATGAATTGGAAGAAACAAAAAGCAGATTAGCGGAATACGAAAATCAGGCCGATTCCAAAGTACAGGAATTAGAGCAGCAGTTAAATGACAAACCGGATGTGCAGTTTAGAAATATAGGATTATCGATAGAAGGAGAAGACATTCCGATCAACGCGGTAGATTCGTCGGTAATCATCCATAACAGGACATATTATTCGGAAGAATTTATTAAGAGCCTGATCGGATCAGATACAAACCTGTCCGTTCAGGACGATAGGATGTATGTAGGGAAAATTATAAAAGAAAAATCCTATTTGTCGGACGAATGGGTGTTGGATAGCAGACATACCGTTTCTCTTAATAGTGTTACCGACTCATACGGAAATGTACACACTAATGCGTTGATTTTCGACGGTGGACAATGCTCTATAATATATAACCTGAATGGAGAATATTCTTTGCTTAAATGCAATATTGCGATTCGGGATAATGCAGATATGGAACGGACGGGTGTCTTGACGATCAAAGCGGATGATACGGTGGTTTATACCTCGCCGGTATTGACAAAGACGACGGCGCCTTTTAGTGAAACAGACATACCGATCAGTAATTGTTCTTTATTAACGATAGAATATAATGCGTCCAGTTCTTATAACGACTGCATTTTGGACGAAATCGTGATTTATAATTAATATTGCCAAGGAAAAGGGGATTGATGGGAATCCTCTTTTTAGCGTTCAGGCAAAAAAATAATATATGCAAATTGTAATACAGATAGCACATCATAATACGTCAGGAGGAAAGAAATGTTTAGGATACTACATTTATCAGATATACATATTGGCAGGACGTATAAAGAGCCGGAGAGCATTGCCTGTAAAATAGCGTCCGACATTGATCAAACCGGATTGGGGAGAATCCATTGCATCGTAGTTACGGGGGATATTTTTGACGGTCAGGCGGGAGTAAACGACTCCCTGATCGTTGCCGCAGTCGGTTTTTTTGAAACATTACTTGCGGAAATAAACAGCAATCAGGAAAAAGAACAGATCCAAAAAGAGGATGTGATTTTTATACCGGGAAATCATGATTTGATAAGAACGGATGATTTGGTCGGACGCTGGAGTAAATATCATGATTTCTTAGAAAAATTTTATGGCGGCATTCCGTCGTTTTATGATGAGAAAAATTATTCTTTGCTGAAAGAATATAAGGAACACAAAATAGCTTTTGTAGGCTTTAACTCGTGTGAAATTGAAAAGAGGAATCTTTTCGATGAGAACTATATTGATAAGTTTCAAAAGCATGTACAGGAGAGCAGTCTGGAAAAGTATGGAATAGATAAAAACAAGGTGATCGAAGTGCTGCAGTCTGAGGTAGCAAGCGAATATGACGACTATGGATACATACCGCTGGCACAGGTGTCTCCTTTAAGGCGTAAGGTTAAAAAACTGGACGATTATACGATAGTGGCATTGTTTCACCATCACTTTTACCTATTTCCGGAAGTGGCAAAAGAATATGGGGACAGCAGTTTGATCAGAAACTATACGGAGTTCATACAGCAGCTCCGGTACATGAATGTAAGCGTCGTTTTGCATGGGCATAAGCATTTTGCATTAGAGCGTCCGTTTATTATGGACGATTATTATGAATCTACGGAAAATATTATTGACGTGTTTGCGGGAGGATCGGTCGGGACCGACAGAAAGGAGGAACACACTTTTGGTATTTTAGATTTATATGAGAAGAAAGACGAAATAAAATTAAGGCACAGTAAATTTGTTTATAACGGTGAAAATCTGGCGCCTATAGTAAAAAAGCAAGTACCGCCGCAGAAGCTGAGAGGACGGGTGGTAAAATTATTGGAAATATTAAATGAATTAGATCCTGAAAAGTATGAAGCGTATGAAGAAGCGGCTGCGAAAGTATTTGGTTTTTATGATAGCTGTAACCGGATTATAACATGGGTCAGTGAAGCGATAACAGGATTTACAGAAATATATAAATATCTTGAAGAGGATTATAATTATATTCTGTTTCTTTTTTATGCGATCAATTATAGGCTCATCTCTTATACCAAAATAGTGGGAAAGGAAGAAACTGCCTATGAATTTGCGTCAAAAATATGGTCTGACTTTTATGATATGCATTTGAGCCAAACGGCTTTTACTGTCTCTAAAGAGGACTATCATAAGCTGTTTGTGGAGAAAGAGCTTAAAAAAGTAACTTCTTTTTGTGATCAGCTGTTAAACAGGATCGATAACAAAAAATCGCAGATCTATTTAGCATTTACTATGCTGGGATTCTTTTTTACGGATTTATATTTAGTATTAACGAAATATGCGGACGATTTTAAAGTAGACATCAAGCATAAAGTCAATATCAGGATTGAAGAAAACAAATTCCATGAAAATGTGCCGGCTCCGCGCATTGTGGTGAAATCAGATGCCGACAGACGCAGCGTGTACGTTGACCTGCTTTGTAATGAGGCGACGGCGCATAAAATGGCGGTTTTGTTTATCAAGGAATTTGATTTGCATAGGAATAAGTTTGAGGATTATTTTAAAGTCATAGGATTAAAGATGTATTATTTACTGCCCAGAATTGACAAGGACAGCATGAAAAATACGTTGGATAATTACAATTTCGAAGCATATATTCCCACATTGATACCGTTACTGACGGGAGATAATATTTATTCGTCCAAGGTGGTTTTTGCAAGAGAACTGATTCAAAATTCTATCGATGCAATATCTGTAAGAGAAGCGAAAGAAACAAAGGATTTTTCTAAAAAAATCTTAATAGAAATAAAAGTGGATGAAGGCGGAAAAAGGTATTTTAAGATCATAGACCATGGGACGGGAATGGACAGGTACAAAATTGAAAGGTATTTTACCAGTATCGGACGCAGTTTTTATTCCGGAGAAGAGTATGAGGATTTAAATATTAGTTATAAACCAATTAGTAATTTTGGGATTGGGTTTTTGTCTTCTTTTATGGTCTGCCGCGAAATTGACGTCAGGACGAAATATTATACAGACGGCTCAGAGGGACTTAAACTGCATATACCTAACTATGACGGTTGTTTTTTTATTGAATTGGATAAAGCGGCGAATGTAGGTACGGAACTCAAACTATATTTGGAGGATTCGGTTTCCAATAAAGAAATTGTTGATTATATTGGAAGAGTAATGCAGGATATCAAGTATCCGATAGAAATCGCCTATTTGAATGAAAAACATGCGGAAATTCAAACTGCTATTCCGGCCCATTCGATCAGACAACGGAGCAGTGAGGAAGAGTTTAAATTTTTTGTTCCTTTTTTGGAGAACGGAGAAATAGGGGAGGTTGATTATGTAAAGGATATTCTTAGTAATCAGTATATGGAGAAGTATGAATATGGATTGTTTATTCATAGAACCCAATATTTACGTCAAAAAAGTAAAAGTATTGTTTTAAATTCCGGAATCGCTGTGGAACGGGCGTCATTAAGGGAAATTTTCCGGGATAATTTTAGAAAAAACGAATTTAGATATAATCAATATGAAAATGATTGTTATAGTGACATCAGCGTGAATTTTCCCTCTAATTGGCTTCAATTAGACGTTGCGAGGGAAAAAATTACAGAACTGTCGGATGTTATTGATAAGGATCCTAACAGCAGATCCCGCGTGTTAGGAGTTAAGATCGCGGATAGCCTTTGCGGGCAGATATCCCAGTTTATCCGGTATTCGGAGAAAAGGAAAACAGAAATTCCTGCGATTTATTTACAGGATATCATATACTATGCAATCGGATTTTGCGGTATGCGCAAATCGGAAGAATTGTATACCAAATTATTAAAAATGAAATATGTATTTACAATAGAATTTTCAGATTCGGAAATCATTTATAAGATATTCAGGAACGGAGAAGAAGGGGAGAGGGTGAGGATATCTTATTGTGGTTCAGAATCGAAGAAAAACAGGGATAAGTGGCTGAACCGATTGAATATGTGGGAACGGGATAAAAGCCGGCCGTTTATGGAGAGGACTGAATATATATCAAGTGAAGATAGCCCAAGCAGGGAATTGATCCGGTTTTTTTATGAGATTGTGCAGCGGAGAGGACTTTATGTTAAAGATGAAGTCAGAGTCAGGCTGGACGAAATGATTAGAAATCTGCCTAAGGCATTGAGGGCGGAAGGCGCGGATAAGAGTATATTTAAATTCCTTACGATTTTACTTTTGGACGCGCCGGATACAACGATCTGCAGTTCAGATAAGAGAGTTTGGGCGATCGTACCTATTTTGGAAACGGTATTATTGCAGTATTTTTGTGTTGGCGCCGAAGAGACGCAAGAGCTGAGGATAACTTACAGAGAGTTGGAGGAAATCCTCCGTTTACCTGAAAAGGATAGAGCAGACGTGCATCGGACAGAAAGAAAATATGTCGAGAAATAGTGTATAGATGCGGAAATGATTTAGCGCTGTCAATTTTAAGCTGCAATAACTAAAATATGGTTAATGAAAGAGAGGGATCATTCCTATGTTGTTCCTGTTTACTTTGATCATGCCAATCCTATTTGCAATATCATCATTAGTTTTTTTGATAATAGCTAAAGTAAAAAAAGAAGGTAAACATAGTATCACAGCGGCGATATTTTCCGCACTTATGACACTTGTTACATTAGTAAATGTAGATGTCCCTGAGCCGTTTATTTTCCCGTTAGATAATGCAACACAGATTTATCAGGATGACGGAATGGGCGTTATGGTTTTTTTCGAAACCAATGGTTTGTTTAAAGTCTATTATTCAACGGATGGGACGAATCCTAAGGAAGGGAATCTATACCGGAATCCCATTTTTTTGACGGAAACTACAACTGTCTGCGCAGTAAATAAGTTTTTGTGGTGGTGGAGCGACATAGAAATAAGTTCTTATACTATCGAGAGTACTGACGATTATAACAAAGAAGAAACAGAATCTATAGCGGACGAACAAAATGTTGTCAAGAAAGAAAACGATCATTCCGATCATCTTGATCGTTTTGATAATAAGGCTGAACGGGAAAGTGAAGAAGAGAATACAGAATCGGCAATCGGTGATGATACGGCAGATGATTCTCAGCCCAGCATTGAATCGAATAGTGCCGGATCAAATAATATCAAAGAGTCTGAACCGCCGGTTGTGACTGAAACATCTTCAGAATCGGCGCCGCTCCCTGAGACGGAGCCGGTACAAGCACAGGAATCGGATCCAATAGAAAAATCAGAACAGGCGGATCGGCAGGATACCGAAACAGAAGTAATATATTCCATTACTTTAATGGATAAGAATGGAAAAGATTTAAGTAATAAAAAATTTTTGATAACGCAAGATAATGCGATTATTGCAGAAGTATATACGGATGAAACAAGCACATTTTACTTAGCGGGAAATGTCATAAAACAACCGGTAGATTGGAGAACGCTTTATGAATTGAAGCTATGCAAAGAGATATATAGTGAGAGCGGAGAAAGATTAACCGAATATGGTATCAGTAAATTTAATATAACAGAAACAGACTTTATCGTTTTATGCGACGCATATTTGGAATAAAATGTAAAATAAAAGCCGTTTTTGTAAAGGATTTGAGATTCCCAAAGGAAAGACCTTGACAGTGAATTGATTCTTGACGAGGTTGAAAGGGGACATTGTATTTTGAACAAGCATAAAGCGGATAGACCGGTATATACGGCATAAAATAGGTTTCTTTGGAGCGTTGGGACTTGGTGTTTTTTCCTTTGATGGGGATTATATTTAGCTGCTGAAATTTTGAATTTTAGTATCGTTACATTTATTTTTACAGAAAGCCTTGTTTAGACAAACTTTAGATGATATAATCATTAAGTAAAGTATCATATCCTGTGCAGAAAGAAATGATTTTTTATACAAAAGATAAAATGCATCGGATATGGTACTTTCGTTTTAATATGGCACTTCTTATCCGGATTTGTCTGCCTGCTAAAGCAGGCGGACAGGAGTCAGAATGGGAATGATCAGGCTGTTTATATGGGATTCGGCATAGTATCGTGTTAAATGTGCGGAAGAGAAGATAAGACTTTGTAGGGGATTTCAAAGTCTTATTTTCTATATAGATTTTTAAACTGAATCCGTGTAAATCCGAGAAATAAAGATCATAGTTTATGAGCCGGAGCTTTGACTATCTTATAAAAAAGTTGTAAAATATAACTTACAATTTTAAGGAATGTGCCAAATCGTGCAGAATTGAGGGAGATATGTCTAAAAAACAGATAGGCGGGGCTGCCGCCAATAAGAAGATAACTTCAAAGCATACTGAAAAGATCGTTGAAATGAGAAACTTTTTGAGCGGCCATAAGGGACAGCTTTTTCAATGTTTCCTTGCCCTGCTCATTTTTTTGTACGGGACATACCGCTTGAAAGAGGTAGGGCAGCCGATCCTGTTTAATGATGAATTTGGATATTGGTCTGCAAGCTCATTTTTTCTTGGGATCGATTGGTCGTCGCTTACAAGCCATATTGCATATTATTCTTATGGTTATGGTATTTTGCTGGCACTGGTGCGGTGTGTCGGCCATCTGTTTATGCTGGATTGGCGGTTGTTGTATGAGGCCGCGGTAGTCTTGAATGCGCTTATGTTAGTGGGCAGCTTTTTTCTGGCATCCAAACTTAGCGAAAGATATTTCGATGCGTTTCATCCGGTCATAAGGGACATTGTTTGCTTTGCTGCCGTAATCTATCCTAGCAATGTGATCTATGCACATATAACATGGACGGAAAGTACGCTGACTTTTCTGTTCTGGATGTTTTTGTATCTACTGATGCGCTGTATAGACAAGCCTTCGGTAAAGAATCACATTGGATTTGCTTTTACGGCGTTTTATATATATACGGTACATCAAAGGGCGTTGTCGATTCTGATGGCGGGAATACTGATCATATTGTTTATGAGGTTTCTCAAGGTGGGGGCGTGGAAACATACGGCGGCGTTTTTTGGAACGATATATCTATGGACGCTGGTCCATTCTATGATAAAAGGAAAACTCCAGAACGATTTTTATCTGGGAAATGAGGCGGCGGATTTTAGGACGACGCTGGGCTTTGCACTAAATAGGAAGTCGGCGGTTTTTTTGGCGGCGGTTGTGGCGCTGCTTCTTTGCCTTTATCTGATTGATAAAGGCAGGACCAGACTGGCGCTGTGGTTTGTTGGCGGAGTTGCGCTTATAGGCGTGGTATTTTTGATTTTTGGGGATATAGGCGGCGTTATGTTAGGAAACGGCGGCGAGGAACGGCTTTCGACGAATGACTTTTCTGGTCAATGGTATAAGATCAAAGGGATCTTTACGGTAAACGGTCTGTTAAGATTGGGAATCAGCATGGTCGGAAAGTGGTTTTACCTTGCGGCTGCCACCGGATTGATTATTTGTTTCGGCATGAAAGATCTGATCAAGCACGGATTCTGGATGGCCGTATATTCCATACAAACCCTGTGGAGAACAATAAAAACCTCCCAATGTGTTTTGGCAGAGGAAACAACGCAGACACAGGCGGCCGTAGAAGAACATAAACCGGAGTGCCCAAAAGATAAAAAAATGGATCCGGAAAACCGGAAAAAGAAAGCGGCGGCTTACATCAGCGCTCCTGAGAATATTTGGCGGCTCGGCGTGTTTTTTGCCTGTGCGGCGACTTTTATGGTGTGCGCTATTTATAAAGAAGGATTTTATAAAGTAGACGATTTGGTCAACGGCAGATATAATGAATATGTGATAGGAATTTTGCTGGTTATAAGTTTGGATAGTCTGTTAAAAGACAAAAAATGGCTGCGCACGGCGTGCATTTGTGTGGTATTGTATATCCTGTCAGGGATTTTGTGCCAGACTGCGTTTGACGAGATAGGACGGACGGACTTTGAACTCAGTCACAGCGTCATGTTTGGGCGCGTATTTTGGAACTGGGAGGTACCGGCAGGAAAGGTAAAAGAGATATCGGGATATGTTCTGCCGTTGGGAATATCCTTTTTGCTTATTGTAAAAGCAGGGAGCAGCAAATTTCCCAAAGCGGCTGCGGCAAGATTTGCAGTGGGGCTGCTGATCCCGATCGTGGCGTGGACTTATCTTTCAAGTTCGATCATCCATAACTATGTGGTGGCAAGAAATGAGAAACAAGCGGTGACGATGCCCACGATCTCGCTTTGGGTCAGTATGCTTGCGACAACGGAAAATGTGTATTATCTGGCGGATACTTATGATTACCGCTGGGCGGAAGGAATCCAGTTTATGATGCAGGACAGAAAATTGACCGTCACGGATACGGCGCATATTTCTTTTGATGAAGACGCCTTTTTCATTATGAGCGCAGAATATGCCGACAGTGAAGCGGTGCTTGAAAAATGCAGTGTGATCATAAAACCGGGCGCCTTGGTACTTGCCGTAAATAAGGAAGGAAAGATTATGGACCGGTGGAGGGCGTATGAGCCGTCAAGGGATTAGGAATTTATGAACAAAGATTACGGACTGCCCTTACTGACCGTAGTAGTACCGGTCTATAATGGCGGGGAACATATAGAAAATACAGTAAAAAATATATTAAATACGGACTATCCCCCCATAGAACTTTTACTGATAGACGACGGTTCCACGGACGATAGTTCTTTCCTATGCCGAAAACTTGAAGCCTCGGATAAGAGACTGCGATACCTCAGACAGGAAAACGGAGGTATTGCTGCGGCAAGAAATAAAGGGCTGGAATCTGCGGCTGGAGAATATATCTGCTTTTGTGATCAGGACGATCTGGTAGAGCCGTTTATGTACAGGAAAGTAGTGGAGCATATGATAAAAGAAACGGCGCCTATGGGGATGTGCAGCACAGGACGCCTGATTGACGGAAAAAAAAGCGGATACGAGTTTCTGGAAGACAATTGCTATAGGCAGGAAGAAATTTTAGAGCAGGTACTTTATCCTTTCCTGTTCAGAGGATATGAGTATCCTTTTGTACGGAGTAATAATTATTTATATGGGACGATCTGGAAATGTGTATATAATAGGAAGTTTCTGATGCAAAACGGCATCAGGTTTAAATGCTTTGTAAATTTCGAGGATGACTGGCTGTTTGTATTGGAATCCCTCGTATGTACGGATACTCTTGTAACAAACAGCGATACCGGTTATTACTGGCGGGTCAGCAGTATTTCCGAGTCTCATAAAAAACGCTGTATACCGGATATTACAGAGCGATTTAAAAATTTGGACAACTATGTGGCGGCATGTTTGGAAAAAAGGATTAGAGAGAAAAGCATTTTACGGGAATATGGGAAGATTGCTCTATGCGGGCATTTTGAAGAAGGATATCGAAATGCGGCATATGCGGGAACCAAAGAGGAAAAAAGAAAGTGTGGGAAGGCATTGACAGAATACTTGTCAGATAACCGATATAAAGAACAGCTTGACGTTCTAAAAAATCTGAAGAAAAATGTGTTCCGCAGAAGATTTCTATATGGTTCTTTGAAATTTTTGGGGATAAGGGGAACATTTTTTATAAACAGGCTGCTTCTTTTTATAGAAGAAAGCGGCAGTAAGCTACAGTGGCTTGTGGCGCTGGAAAGAAAAGCGAAGAAGAAAGGTTAGGATACGGGGAATGAAACTGATCATTCAGATACCATGCTATAATGAGGCGGAAACGTTAGAGATCGCGCTTAACGACCTGCCGAAGCAAATTGACGGAATAGACGAAATCGAATATTTGATCATAAACGACGGCAGCAGTGACGATACGGAAAAAATAGCAAGGGAGTGGGGCGTCCAGCATGTAGTGCATTTTAAGAGAAATCTGGGGCTTGCCAGAGGTTTTTTGGCGGGGATAGACCTTGCGCTCAGAAACGGCGCGGACATTATTGTAAATACGGATGCGGATAATCAGTATTGTGCGGCGGATATAGAGAAGCTGGTGCAGCCTATTTTAAAAAAGCAGGCGGATATTGTGATCGGAGAAAGGCCGATCGATGATATCGAATCTTTTTCATGGCTGAAAAAGAGGCTGCAGCGTTTGGGCAGCCGGGCGGTACGGATCGCATCCAGAACGGATATTCCTGACGCACCCAGCGGCTTTCGGGCATATAGTAAAAAAGCGGCCATGCGCATGAACGTACATAATGAATACACTTACACGTTAGAGACGATCGTACAGGCAGGAAGGAATAAGATGGCGATCACCTCCGTTCCGGTAAGGACGAATCCGGAACTGCGTAAATCCAAACTCATGAATTCCATTTTCGGTTATATCAAAAAATCGATCCTCACGATCATCCGTGCGGTCATTATGTATAAACCGCTGCAGTTTTTTACGACAATAGGCATGATCCTCCTTCTGATGGGAGGAGGGATCGGAATCCGGTTTTTATTCTTCTATTTCAAAGGGAACGGAAACGGACATATCCAGTCATTGATTCTCGCGACAATGCTGATCATTATCGGGTTCCAGACTTTTGTAACGGGGCTGCAGGCGGATATTATTTCGGCAAACAGAAAACTTTTGGAAGACATTCAGTTCCGTGTGAAAAAGCTGGAATTGGGGCTTCTGGATGCGGAAGGGGAAAAAAAGGAAGACGTGAAAGAAGAAAAAGGCCTGCAAGAAAAATAAAAACGGCCAAATATTGTGTGGTGGAAGAAAATAACACACAAAAGAATGTAAATTTTATAAAAAAATGCTTGCATTATGGAATGGAAAAGAGTATTCTAGGTAGGAGAGAAAATCTTAGATATTCATGTAGGAGGAGATTAAAATGAGAAAGCCAATAATTAAATTTATGGCAGGTACATTGGCAGCCGCGATGGTCGTTACAAGTCCGGTAACGGTTTTTGCCGGAAATGACGGATTCTTATCTCATATTTATAGTGCTGATAGTACTAGCAGTGACGAATCGGAACCGGATTCCCATACAAAAACCGGAACGAATTCGGTAACATTAGGAAACGGTGAACATGTACAAGTTACTTGGGACAAAGAGTGGGGAACCAAATCCATTTCCAACACAGGTACTTTGGATGACGTTAAAGTACCGTCAAAAGACTTAGTTGTAGATGATTATGTTCTTGGAGTAGAATTCGATCAGGATGAAATTAATGTAATTGCCGGCGGTGAGAAGAAAATCTTAAAGGCTTCGGTGTATACAAGTAATGGAAAAATCCTTTCCAGCGATAAATTAAAAGGAGTTCTTTCTTTCAGAAAGATCCAGTTCGCAGGAGAAGGTCAGGATCTTACATCCGCAAAAGTCGGGTATCACTATGATGCTACAGCAGGCGGTATGGGTGCGATTGCAAGAGATACGCTTGAAATCCGTGGTGAACACGGCGGCGCTTTTTGTATCGAGGCCAGATTGGATACCAATCAGGACGGCGAGTATGAATACACCAAGAGAATTCCGGTATTCGTAAAAGAATATTCTGCAGGTCTTGAGATCGAGAAGCCGGAAGAGTTGTTCTTAAAGAATACATACAAGCTGTCAGCTATCAGATATGGTAAAGACGGTAAGGTATCTGCTACCGCAAACGATACGATTACATGGACAGCGTATATCGTAGATAAGAGCAAGAATAACAAAGTTGGTAAAGCGACAAGCTATTTAACTCTGAAAGAAGACGGTACTCTTGTTCTGAAAAAAGATTTGGATAAGATCAATAAAGACCATGAAATATGGGTACGGGCGGTCGGAGAAAAGGGCGCGACAGCAAAATTACAGATCAACGATGTAATTAAACAAGCAAAACCGGTTACTAAACTGGTTGACAAGGGATCCGAAAAACCCAGCGCAAAGAAAACGATTGGCTGGGGCAGAGAAAGGAATGCAACAGCAGATTTAGACGCATTTTGGGACGTAACGGTAGTTCCGGATCCGGCGGATACAACAGATCAGATTACATGGACGTCAAAGAATCCGCAGATTGCTACGGTTACTAATGTTGTAAAAAATGATGATGGCAGTATATCAGCCAAAATCGTTCCTTTCAAAGTTGGTAAGACGACTGTTACTGCACAGGCTGCCAGCGGTAAGAAAGTAACCTATACAGTAACGGTAAAAGCTCCTTTAACAAGCATTGATAAAGTTGTTAAAGCAGGAACGAATGAAAAAGAAGCAGAAATCTGGGTAGGTCAGACGATTCAGTTAGAGACAGTTTTAAATCCGATTCAGAGCACGGATAAAGTGAAGTATAAGGCAACGACGCTTGAGATAAACGGTACTGCAGTAAGCGGTAGAGACGCTAAGGCATTGGTTGCTGTTAACAACAAGGGCGTTGTAACTACTAAAGTAGTAAAGGATAGCGATAAGAAAGTAGTTGGCGGTAAGGTTAGGATTGAAGCAATAGGTAAAAATGTATCTGAGAATAAGGAAGTTACATCAGGAGACAATTCATTTATCTTAACGATAAAAGCTCCGGAAATTACCGATACAAAACTTACCGTAGCTTCTGCAAAGAGTGATGCACTTGGTACGTTTAAATATCCGAACAATAATAATAAGTCTAATGCAAACGACTCACTTTATGTAGGAAAAGATACAACTTATACGATTACTGGTGATAAGGCTAATAAAGAAGGTCAGGATCTTGTTAACTTAAGAAATGCATTATCATGGACATCTAATAAGTCAGGAATCGCAGCAGTGAACGGCGGAAAGACAGATGCATTGACATCCGGTAAAGCAACGGTTACGGCAAGCGCTGTAAATACTGCAGGAAAGAAGATCACTGCAAAAGTTAACGTTACTTCCAAACAGGCTGTAACAGCGCTTCAGTTAAATAAGACGGAGATTACGATTAATCCGACGACAAATGCAACAAAACCTGTTACGACGAGTGTGAAAGTAGCAAAACAGTTGCCTGCAAAATGTACGAAAGAGAATATTAAGTGGACGATCAAAGGTTACAATGCTGACGGTACTGAAGCGACTAACTTCTCCTTAAAGGCTGGAAGGGTTGAAGGAAAGGAAATTGGATTTGATCTTAAGAAAGCCAATGTAACGATTCAGGCTAAAGATCCTAAAGTTGGTCAGTATGCTATTGTAACAGCAGAGGCAGAGCATGGCGCTGTTGCAACGGCAACGGTACGAGTACTTGAAAAGACGACCAGCGTGAAATTTATTACAAAGACAGATGATCTTAAGAGTACGGTAGCTAGGGCTGATCTTACAATTGCTCCGGGTGCTAAGTTTAATCATAACTTAAAGGATCTTGTTGCGGTTGTTACAGGCAGCGGTAGAAATCAGGTTGCTCACAGAGTGTTTGGTGAAACGGCAGAAGCAGGTTATGAATCAGTAACCTTTACAACAAACAAGAACGGCATTGTTACAATTGATGAAAACGGTGATGTTTATGGTATAAAAGCTGGTAAAGTAACGATTACGGCTAAGGCTCCGAGCGGAAAGAGCGCAAAAATTACAATTACTGTAAAATAATTGTTTTTGATCATTAGGTAAGATTGATAACAAAGCAATAAATAAAAATATCGCATTGGTGAAAGCCGATGCGATATTTTTATTGCGAAAACAGCTTAGCCGTGCTAAGCTTAGTTTGAGCAAAGAAACAATTCTAAGATTCTAAATTATCTTAACGGAAGCGCTTATCTTACTTCCGTATCGGTGCAGATCATAATATCTGCAAAACTCCTTGCTTAAATCAACCGAATAATTAGCAGGGAGGACGAAAAGACGGCTGCTTTAGTTGAAAACCTCCCTGACGTAAAGAAAGAGAGGGAATTTCATGAAAAAAGAAACGAGAGAATCCAATGTAGTACAAAAAACAGCGCGGCAAGAAGCAGCATATTTAACAGAAGGGAAGAATATTGATCCTTGGCTTTTCACGATAACGGAGGAATATCAGCTAAACTTAAGCGATTTTGCATTATTTCTTTCCGTTATGAAAGATCCAAGAGCCTATAGGGACGTATTGAGCATTATCTTGGAGGAGCCGGATTTGAAACTGGCCGATGTTAAAGTAGAGCAAGTCGTTTTAAATAAATCGGGAAAGCGAGCCATTCGTTTGGATGCATGGGCCTTGGATACGGATAACCGCCAGTTTGATATGGAAATGCAAAATAGCGCATCAAGCGATGATATACGGAAACGAGCGAGGTTCTATCAGGGGCTTTTGGATACGCCGGTATTAAAATCCGGCAGGGAAACGAGGTATAAGAACCTGCCGTCTACGACCATTATATTTATTACACAGGACGATATATTCGGCAAAGATCTGGCGAAATATACTTTTAGCGAATGGTGTGAAGAAATACCGGAAGTTCCGCTTGGGGACGGAACGAAGAAAATCTTCTTAAATATGGCAAGCAAGAATGGCGCCCCGGAACTTGTCAGCTTATTGCAATATATGAAAAATACTACGCTGGATAATGAGGAGATCGTGGTGAAAGACGAACGGCTGGTAGAGTTGGACAGAATTGTAAATGAAGTAAAACAATCAGAGGAATGGGAGGCGGTAAGGATGAATATTCTTGAGATTGGAATGGAACGAGGGAAAGAGATTGGAATAGAGCAGGGCAAAGAGATTGGGATAGAGCAGGGCAGAGAGATTGGGATAGAGCAAGGCAGAGAGATTGGGATAGAACAAGGTATCCGAGCTTTAGTAGAAACAAGTATGGAATTTGGAAATACTCAAAAAGAAACTTTGGAACGTATTATCACAAAGATGCAGATACCGCGGGAAAAAGCGGAAAAGTATGTAGAGAAATACTGGCATTGATTCATAGAAAAGCTCTTTGGGAGAGTAGGAGAAAAGGCAGCCTTAAGCTCTTTGGTTTAGTAACTGACTATTTTAAAAGAGGGCAGACCGGATGCTATAAATTTGCTTTTGGTAAATGTGGCAGGCAATATAACGATCCGGTCTGTCGGCTGCTTATCATTTATATATAAATTTGTGTTTTTATATTATTTCGGTTTTATATTATTTTGGTTTTATATTATTTATCTATTCTTAGCTAGTTCTTTTTTAAATTCTTCTGGGCCGTAGAGAGCATTAGTTTAATACGGTTCAACTGGTTCACTTCGCTTGCTCCCGGATCGTAATCAATAGCGACGATATTGCTGAGAGGATATTGCTTACGCAGTTCTTTGATCACGCCTTTTCCTACAATGTGATTTGGCAGACAGGCAAAAGGCTGACAGCAGACGATATTAGGCACGCCTGCATGGATTAATTCTACCATTTCTCCGGTTAAAAACCATCCTTCGCCGGTCTGATTTCCGATGCTGACGATTGGTTTAGCATACTCTACGGTTTTATAAATACTGGTGGGAGGATCGAAATGCTTACTCTTCTTAAAAGCTTTCGCAGCGCCGCCCCGAAGTCTTTCGATTCCCCAAATGCCAAGCTTAGAGAGAGTAGCGGCTTTTTTCTTTGTTCCCAAATGTTCAGCCTTATAAATCTGGTTATAGAAGCAGTAGAGCATAAAGTCAATCAGATCGGGGCAGACTGCTTCTGCACCTTCCGATTCCAAAAGTTCAACCAGATAATTATTCGCCGCAGGTGCAAATTTGACAAGAATTTCGCCTACGATGCCGACGCGGGGCTTTTTTTCCTCAGTAATTGGAATTTCGTCAAAATCTTTTATAATCTGCCGGCACATTTTTTGAAAAGTGAAGAAATTCATATGTTTGGCGGATACAAAATCCTGACACTTTTTCAGCCATTTTTGATGCAGAGCTTCCACGCTTCCGGATTCTTTTTCATAAGGTCGCATACGGTAAATGCAGCGCATGAAAATGTCTCCGAAGACTGCGCCGTAAGCCGCCCGCATAAGCATATCCAGATTTACATGGAATCCCGGATTGGATTCGATGCCGGCAAGATTTAAGGAAATGACCGGAATCTGTTCCATGCCGGCCTTTTCCAAAGCACGACGGATAAATCCGACATAGTTGGTGGCACGGCAGCCGCCGCCGGTCTGAGTCATGATGATCGCCGTCCGGTTTAAGTCATACTGACCGGAAAGCAGGGCATCCATGATCTGACCGACTACCATGAGAGACGGATAGCAGGCGTCATTATTTACATATTTTAATCCCATGTCCACGGCCCGCTTGTTATCGTTTGGAAGTACGACAAAATGATAACCGCATGCACGGAAAGCAGGTTCCAAAATTTCAAAGTGGATCGGCGACATCTGGGGGCAGAGTATGGTATAGTCCTTGCGCATTTCTTCGGTAAATTGTACCTTAGTAATGGCGGAAGAACGGATCGTGCGGGGCGTTCCTTTCTGTTCTTTTACCCGCAGGGCGGAGAGCAGGGAACGGACACGGATCCTTGCAGCCCCGAGATTATTGACCTCGTCGATTTTAAGACAGGTATAAATCTTGTCGGAGTTGGAAAGAATATCATTAACTTGATCCGTTGTAACGGCATCCAGCCCGCAGCCAAAAGAGTTTAATTGTATCAGATCCAAATCTTCTCTTGTTTTTACGAAACTTGCGGCAGCGTAAAGTCTGGAATGGTACATCCACTGGTCGGAAACGATGAGCGGACGCTCAGGCGCGGCCAGATGGGAAACGGAGTCTTCTGTCAGTACGGCAATATCGTAGGAGTTGATCAGTTCGGGAATCCCATGATTGATCTCGGGATCGATATGGTAAGGGCGTCCCGCGAGGACGATGCCGCGTTTATGGTTCTCTTCCATCCATTTCAGAGCTTCTTCGCCTTTTTTCTGCATATCCAGTCTGGCTGCCGACATCTCATCCCAGCCTTTTTGGACGGCGGATCTGATCTCCGAGGCAGGAAGGTCTTGAAATTCCCTGATCAATGCGTCGCTTATCGTATCGACGCTTAAAAAGGACATAAAGGGATTACGGAAAACGACTTCACCCCGTCCGATTTCTTCTACGTTATTTTTGATATTTTCCGAATAAGAAGTAACGATCGGACAGTTATAATGGTTATTCGCTTCTTCAAATTCGTTCCGCTCATAAAAGAGGGCGGGATAGAAGATAAAATCCGGTTTCTGATTGATCAGCCATTGCACATGCCCGTGAGCAAGTTTTGCCGGATAACATTCCGATTCGCTTGGAATAGATTCAATGCCCAATTCATAAATTTTTCTTGTAGAGACCGGAGAGAGGACGACACGGTATCCAAGCTCTGTAAAAAAGGTATGCCAGAACGGATAATTCTCGTACATATTTAAAACTCTGGGAATCCCTACGCTGCCCCGTTTTGCTTCGTCTGCGGGCAAAGGCTCATAAGAAAAGAGTCTTTTCATCTTATATTCAAACAGATTCGGGAAACCGTTCTCGTTTTTCTGTTTCCCGAGGCCTCTTTCACAGCGGTTGCCGGATATATATTGGCGGCCTCCCGAAAATTTATTGATGGTCAGACGGCAATTATTAGTGCAGCCTTTACATTTTGCCATGCTTGTTTCGAACTGCAGAGCGTTGATCTTATCGATGGACAGCATGGAAGTCTGATAGGAGGGAGCGGCAAGAAAACGTTCTCTCGCGATCAGGGCAGCGCCGAAAGCGCCCATGATACCGGCAATATCGGGACGTATGGCTTCACAGCCTGCAATTTTTTCAAAGCTTCTAAGTACGGCATTGTTATAAAACGTACCGCCCTGAACAACAATGTTTTTGCCCAGTTCCGAAGCATCGGAGACCTTGATTACCTTAAATAGTGCATTTTTAATGACTGAATAAGCAAGCCCTGCGGAAATATCGGATACTTCTGCGCCCTCTTTCTGCGCCTGCTTCACTTTGGAATTCATAAATACCGTGCAGCGGGTACCCAGATCGATTGGATGAGCCGCAAACAGTGCGGCGGAGGCAAAATCCTCTACGCTGTAATTTAAGGACTTGGCAAAAGTTTCTATGAACGAACCGCAGCCGGAAGAGCAGGCTTCATTAAGCTGTACGCTGTCTACCGTCTGGTTTTTGATCTTGATGCATTTCATATCCTGACCGCCGATATCCAAAATACAGTCTACGTCAGGATTAAAGAAAGCAGCGGCATAATAATGGGCAACGGTTTCCACTTCGCCGTCGTCTAAAAGAAAAGCGGCCTTTTGCAGCGCTTCGCCGTAACCTGTAGAGCAGGAACGCACGATCTTTGCCCCTTCCGGTAAAATGGAGTAGATCTCTTTTAAAGAACGGATTGCCGTATTTAAAGGGCTGCCGTCATTATTACTGTAAAAAGAATAAAGCAAGGCGCCGTCTTCTCCGATCAACGCTATTTTGGTGGTAGTGCTGCCGGCATCAATACCGAGATAGCAGTTCCCTTTATAACTTGAAAGATCGCCGGTGGCCACATGATGCTGAGAGTGGCGCGTTTGGAAGGCGTCAAACTCTTCTTGTGAGGCGAACAAAGGTTCCATACGTTCTACTTCGAATTCCATTTTTATGTCGGAGGAAAGTTTGCCGACCATTTCTTCCATTGTATAAAAAACATCGTCTTTGGCGTTCAGGGCGGAGCCGATCGCTGCAAACAAGTGGGAATTGTCCGTATCAATAATGTGTTCTTCGTCTAATTTTAGCGTACGGATAAATGCCTGCTTCAATTCGGAGAGAAAATGGAGAGGCCCGCCGAGGAAAGCAACATGTCCCCGGATCGGTTTACCGCAGGCAAGTCCGCTGATCGTCTGATTAACGACCGCCTGAAAAATGGATGCGGACAGATCTTCTTTGGTAGCGCCCTCATTGATCAGGGGCTGAATATCCGTTTTTGCAAAAACGCCGCAGCGTGCCGCTATCGTGTAAAGCGAACGGTAATTTTTAGCATATTCGTTAAGACCCGAAGCGTCTGTCTGGATCAGGGAAGCCATTTGGTCGATAAAGGAGCCTGTACCGCCGGCACAGATCCCGTTCATACGCTGTTCCACATTTCCGCCTTCGAAATAAATAATCTTGGCGTCTTCACCGCCAAGTTCAATAGCCACGTCCGTCTGCGGAGCCAGTTCTTTTAAAGAAGAGGCGACGGCAATGACTTCCTGTACAAAAGGAACTTTTAAATGGTTGGCAAGGGTAAGGCCGCCAGAGCCTGTGATCATTGGGTGCAGCGTAATATTCCCAAGCTGGCCGAGGGCTTTTTGTAAAAGAGAGGAAAGCGTCTCCCTTATGTTTGCAAAATGTCTTTCGTAATCGCTGAATAAAATATTGCGACTTTCATTCAGGACTGCTATTTTAACGGTAGTTGAACCAATATCAATACCAAGTGTATAATGTTGTTGATTCATGTATAAATTCACACCTTTTCTACTATAATAATGTGTTTATAAGTTTTAATAAGCCACTTGACATTATACGACACGATCCGGCAAATTGCAACGTAAGTATTTGGAAGCGGGAAAAGTTTTTGATCCGGTTTTCATGCGCTAAATCTTAAATTTTTATAATATTGAATGAATTAAAAACGGGTTTATTTACTTTTTTTGGTATGGATGTTAGAATATATTCAATTGTTTGAAAGAGCATGACAAGAAATGTGGTATTTGGGCTGACGGAGGCCGCAAGGACGGACCGCGCCTGATAGTAAAGTGAAAGAAAAGGAGTTTTCCTGAAGTATGAGTAAATTCGAACGAAAATTTGGACGATATGCAATAAAAAATCTATCTTTGATGCTGATTATGTGTTATGCCTGCGGCTATCTGATCACAATCATATTTCCGGAGTTTTTGCAGTACCTTACTTTAGATCCTTATAAGATCCTGCATGGACAGATCTGGAGGCTGGTGACATGGATCATATATCCGCCCTCTAACAGCAATATCTTTTTTGTTTTGATTACGCTTTATTTTTATTATTCGCTGGGGACTACCTTAGAGCGTACATGGGGGGACTATAGGTATAATCTTTATATTTTTTCAGGGATGCTGTTTACGATCCTTGGAAGCTTTGTGCTAATGGGATATAGTTACCTCTTTCTGAAGCAGGGATCCTATTTTGTTGTTTCTGATTATATCTTTACCACGGAGTCTTATTTTCAGGCTATAGCCAATTGTTTTAGCACTTATTATGTCAATATGTCCATATTCCTTGCTTTTGCGGCTACGTTTCCCGACGTGCAGGTACTTTTGATGTTTATCGTTCCGGTAAAGGTAAAATGGATGGGGATTGTCTATGCAGCGCTGCTCTTGTATGAATTTTTAACTTATCCGGTATACTATAAGATCGTCATAGCAGCTTCTTTACTGAATTTTATCGTATTTTATATTACGTCGCGGAACCGGGTGCATCTTTCGCCGAAACAGATGAGACGCAGGCAGGAATTCAAACGTGAGACAAGAAGGAGCGCGGGGATCACAAAGCACAAATGCGCCATCTGTGGAAGAACCGAAGAGGACAGTCCGGATCTGGAATTCCGTTTCTGCTCCAAATGTGAAGGGAATTACGAATACTGTCAGAACCACTTATTCACGCACGAGCATGTGAAAAGGTAGGCAGAAATCATAAATATATATGAGGAAATAGAAAATATGGATAAAGAGATAGTATTTGCCAAAACGCTGCAGGAGGTTTTGCAGAAAGCGAAAGAGAATGGGAATTGTATCGGCAAAGAAGAAGTGGAGACGGCGTTTTCTTCACAGGCATTGACTGAGGGGCAGATGGAACTTATTTTCGATTATCTGCATAAGCATAAGATCGGCATCGGAGAGCCGGTAGATCCCGACGACTATCTGAAAGAGGAAGACAGGGATTATCTGGCCGATTATCTGAAAGAGCTGGAGGGGATCGCTCCCGCTTCGGAGGGGGAGAAAGAAGCCGTTACGATCTCGGCGATGGCAGGAGACAGGGATGCCCAAAAAAGACTGATAGAAATCTATATTCCTAAAGTAGTGGAAGTCGCGAAGCTGTACGCCGGACAGGGAGTTTTTGTTGAAGATCTGATCGGGGAAGGAAATCTGGCGGTGACGATCGGTGTGACACAGCTCGGCTGCTTGGAACATCAAAGCGAAGCGGAGGGAATGCTGGCCAAGCTTATGATGGATGCCATGGAAGAACATATTGCGGAGACTGCGGAAACGGATGAGTTGGATAAAAAGATCGTAGAAAAAGTAAACGGGATATCGGAAAAGGCAAAAGAACTTGCGCAAGACTTGAAACGTAAGGTGACGCCGAAGGAACTTTCGGAGGAGACAGGAATTGCGCTGGAGGACATTGTAGAAGCAGTCCGTATCAGCGGCCATAATATCGAGTTTATCGAGTAGCCAGAGATTGTCTGCATCATGTATGGAGAAGGTTCCGTAGGCTGCATATGTGGAAACAAGGGAAAAAGACAGGGGATTCATAGCTTTTGGGCGTTGGACGAAACGAAAGGAACGGAGATATCGATGAGCAGATTAACGGAAAAGACGGTTGCGTATCAGGATTATAAATATGTGATGCAGGACACGGGGAATATTTATCTTGGGGCAAAATTTACTTACGAAGAGATTATGGACAGGGAAGACGTCAGTTTTAAAATGAAAGCGGTCATGGAGCATTATGTCCTTAAGGATATCGCCGTAGGTACCTCGCTGGAAAGCCATTTTTTTTATATGAAGCCGAAGGAGTTTGCGGCAAGGACTTATGAACAGCTTAAAGTGAAAGTAAAGGTAAGCGAATTAAAAACAGGAAAAAGGGCGGAAGAAAAGAGAAAAGCAACTTATACGGACAAAGTTTATAAGATTTGCGATTTTTTGGAACTGTCCGAAGAGGAAAAAAGGCAAAAGGGGATGATGATACAGGAAATCAGCATTTCCAAGTTAGCGCTGATGACCTTTTCAGTATAGAAAAATGGTGAATGGAAGGCTTCGCTTTTTTCGGCAGGATAGAAAATCCATACAAAGAAAATAATGAAGATAGGAGTATAAATGAAGATGAAAGTGGAAGAATTAACAAGTTATGAGATCATCGAAAGAAGGAGGATTGAGGATCTGAATTCGGAAAGCGTTCTTTTGCGGCATAAAAAAACAGGGGCAAGAGTGGCGCTGCTTTCCAATGACGATGAAAATAAAGTATTTTATATCGGGTTTCGCACGCCGCCGGAGGACAGTACGGGTGTGGCGCACATTCTGGAACATTCCGTACTCTGCGGATCAGAGCGGTTTCCATTAAAAGATCCTTTCGTGGAGCTTGTGAAAGGATCTTTAAATACGTTCTTGAACGCCATGACTTATCCGGACAAGACGGTATATCCACTGGCGAGCTGTAATGATACGGACTTTCAAAATCTTTGCCATGTTTATCTGGATGCGGTATTCCATCCCAATATCTATCAGGAAAAGAAAATCTTCATGCAGGAAGGCTGGCATTATGAAATGGAAACGGAGGAGGACGAGCTGACCATTAACGGGGTGGTTTATAATGAAATGAAGGGCGCGTTTTCTTCGCCGGATGATGTGCTGTACCGTCAGATCATGAATTCTCTTTATCCCGATAATACTTACAGTACGGAGTCGGGCGGAGATCCGAAAAACATTCCGGATCTTACTTATGAACAGTTTTTGGAATTTCACAGCCGTTATTATCATCCCAGCAACAGTTATATTTATCTTTACGGCAATATGGACATGGCGGAAAAATTGGATTTTATAGACAGAGAGTACCTGTCAAAATATGACCGGCTTGAAATCGATTCCACGGTCAGGATGCAGGAGCGTTTTACAACGAGAAACGACCTTGAGATCTCTTATCCGATCACGGAGGAGGAATCCGAAAAAGACAATACTTATCTGGCCTATAATATCATGCTGGGAGACAGTCTTGACAGGGAGCTTTCTATTGCTTTTAACGTATTGGATTACGCAGTCTGTTCCGCGCCGGGCGCGCCGCTAAAGCAGGCGTTGATTGATAAGGGGATCGGAAAAGACGTGTACAGTATGTATGAGGATGGGATCAGACAGCCTTATTTTTCCATTATTGCGAAGAATGCCAATCAGGAACAGAAGGAAGAATTTGTGCGTACCGTGGAAGAGGTCCTTGAAAAGATCGTAAAAGAGGGGCTGGATAAAAAAGCGGTTCGCGCGGGGCTGAACTTTTATGAATTTAAGTATAGGGAGGCGGATTACGGCTCCCACCCTAAAGGACTGATGTACGGCCTGCGGATGCTCGACAGCTGGCTTTATGACGATACCCTGCCGTTTGTCCATATTGAAGCCAACGCCGCTTATCAGGCGTTGAAGGAGAAAGTGGATACGGACTATTTTGAAGAACTGATCAGAAAAAGTTTTATGGAAAATCCCCATAAGGCGCTGCTTGTCTTAAAACCGGAAAAAGGGCTTGGCGCAAAAGAAGACGCGGCCTTGGCAAAGAAACTGGCGGATTATAAAGCTTCTCTGACAAAAGAGGAAATACAAAAGATTGTAGAAGATACCCATGCGCTGAAAGCTTATCAGGAAGAAGAGGAAAGCGAAGAAAATTTGGCGAAACTGCCGTTGCTTCAAAGGGGAGACCTAAAGAAGGAGGCGGAAAAACCTGTCAATGAAGTGAGAAGTGCGGAAGATACGACTATATTGTTCCACGATATTTTTACAAACGGAATCGGTTATCTGCGTCTGATCTTTGACCTTGGAAAGGTACCGGCGGATCTCTTTCCTTATGTGGGGATCTTTAAGTCGGTACTCGGACTGATGGATACGGAACATTACGGTTACGGCGATCTTTATAACGAAATGAATATCAGGACGGGCGGCATGGCGGTCGTGAGTAATATTTATACGGACAATCAGAATATCGACCGGTATAAAATGACGTTAGAGATCAAGGCTAAAGTTTTGTACGAAAATTTGGAATATGCTTTTTTATTGGCGCAGGAAATGATTCTGGGAACGAAATTCAGAGATGAGAAGAGACTGTCGGAGCTTTTATCCGAATTGGATTCCAAGAATCAGGCGGCGGTTTTAGGCGCAGGGCATTCCTATGCATCCGGCAGGGCGATGTCTTATCAGTCTCCGCAGGCGGCGGTATCTGAGACGCTCAATGGAATAGAATTTAACCGTTTGGTGGAGAAGCTGACTCTTTCTTTCGGGGAGGAAAAGGAAACATTGTTCTGTAAACTGGAACAGCTTGCCGAATGTATTTTCCGTCCTGAGAATCTGATGGTGGATTATACGGCGGGAGAAGACGGATACGGGCCTCTCCCGGGGCTTGTAAAAGCGCTGAAAGAAAAGTTATTTACCTGTCCTGCAAAGACAGGTGCGTTCGTGCCGGAGCTTTCCGTAAAAAACGAAGGATTTACTTCTTCTTCACAGGTGCAGTATGTATGCCGCGCAGGCAACTACAGAAGGAAGGGCCTGCAGCCTACGGGCGCGCTGCGGGTATTGAAGGTCATGATGGGATATGAATATTTATGGCTCAATATCAGGGTAAAGGGCGGAGCTTACGGCTGTATGACGGGATTTGGCAGGACGGGGGACAGTTATTTTGTTTCTTACAGAGACCCTAATCTGGAAAATACGATAGAGGTCTTCGAACAGGCGGCGGAATATATTGAAAATTTCAAGGCGGACGAACGTACCATGACCCAGTTTGTCATAGGGGCCGTCAGCGATATGGATGTGCCGATGACGCCGGCCACAAAAGGAACGTTCTCTTTAGGCGCTTATCTGACAGGTCTGAGCTATGAGGATATGCAGAAGGAAAGGGACGAGCTTCTTTCAGCGCAGCCGGAAGACATCCGTGCCCTTGCCGCATATATCCGCGCTTTTATGGAAGACGACTGTCTGTGCGTGATTGGAAACGAAGAGAAGATCAAAGAGAGCAGGGAATTATTTGAGCATATTGAACCGCTGTTTCATTGACGGCGGATACAGGCGGAAGGGGGATATTTTGAACGAAAATTTTAAATCGGGTTTTGTCACATTGATCGGAAGACCGAATGTGGGAAAATCCACGTTGATGAATTGTCTGATCGGGCAGAAGATAGCGATTACTTCTAAAAAGCCGCAGACAACAAGAAACCGGATACAGACCGTTTATACGTCGGAGGAAGGACAGATCGTTTTTGTAGATACGCCGGGTATCCACAAGGCAAAGAATAAACTGGGCGATTATATGGTAAATATTGCGGAAAGAAGTTTAAAGGAAGTGGATGTGGTCCTGTGGCTGGTGGAGCCGACGACTTTTATCGGCGCGGGTGAGCGGCATATCATTGAGGAGTTAAAAAAAGTAAAAACGCCGGTTATTCTCGTGATCAATAAAACGGATACGGTAAAAAGGGAGGAAGTTCTTCTTTTTATCGATACTTACCGTAAAGAAATGGAGTTTGCTGAAATCGTACCCGTGTCGGCTTTGAAAGCGGATAATACGGATACGCTGATTGCCTGTATCATGAAATATCTGCCTTACGGCCCGGCGTTTTACGACGAGGATACTGTTACGGATCAGCCCCAAAGGCAGATCGTGGCGGAGCTGATCAGGGAAAAAGCGCTCAGATGTCTGGAAGAGGAAATTCCCCATGGAATCGCGGTCAGCATAGAAAGTATGAAATTTCGGAAAAAAATATGCGACATTGATGCAACGATCGTCTGTGAGAAGGAGTCCCATAAAGGGATCATCATTGGAAAACAGGGTGGTATGTTAAAAAAGATCGGCAGTCTGGCACGCCGGGAAATAGAAGATATGCTGGAAATCAAGGTAAACCTGCAGCTTTGGGTGAAGGTTAAGAAAGATTGGCGCGACAGTGATTTTTTGCTAAAAAATTTTGGTTACGACAAGAAAGAAATGGATATGTTTTAAAGTCGAAAACCGGAATAGAAATAAGAAAAAAGCAAACCCTAATAGGGCAAGGATATCTATTGGGGAGGTATAATGTGAAATTAAAATTTCACGATCCTGATTTGTATGCCTGCTGAAGCAGGCAGATGGGAGTTAGCGTGAAATTAAAATTTCACGATCCTGATTTATATACCTGCTGAAGCAGGCGGATGGGAGCTAGCGTGAAATTAAAAATTTCACGATCCTGATTTGTACGCCCGCTGAAGCGGGAAGATGGGAGTTAGGATGAAAGCATTAAATTACTGGCAGCATTTTACGGAAACGGGCAATCCGAAAGATTATCTTTCTTTTAAAGAAAAAGAGAGAGACGTGCAGGAAAAAACAACCGAAAGAGCGGAAGAATATGCAGGAAACGGTAAATCTAACGGGAATTGTGATAAAGACGGTGCCTATCGGGGATTTCGATAGGCGCGTTGTTTTGTTGACAAAAGAAAGAGGGAAGATATCTGCCTTCGCGAAAGGCGCAAGGAGGCCGAACAGCAGACTGCTGGCGGCAACGACCCCGTTCTGTTTCGGGGAGTTCAATCTGTATGAAGGAAGGACTTCCTATAATATCATGGAGGCCTGCATATCTAATTACTTTGAAACACTGCGGGAGGATTTCGAAGCGGCTTATTATGGAATGTACTTTATGGAGATCGCGGATTATTATGCACGGGAAAATAATGATGAAAAAGAGATGTTAAAGCTTGTCTATCAGTCCCTGAGAGCGCTGCAGCATAAAGGGATTGATAACGAATTGATCCGTTACATATATGAGATCAAGGCGGTCGCCGTAAACGGAGAATATCCGGGGATTCCCACAGACAGGCAGTTTTCCGAGTCGGCGGTCTATGCGCTTCATTTTATTGAAACGTCGCAGATCGGCAAACTGTATACTTTTACCGTTACCAGAGAGGTCCTTTCGGAATTGAAATATACGGCAGGGAAACTGCGGGAGCGATTTATGAATCAAAAATTTAAAAGTCTGGAGGTTTTGGAAACAATACAAAAACCTTGTTGAAAAACCAAGGCAACTCGGATATAATAGATAGTTAAGTATGAAGAAAATTTAGGTGGGAATTGAAAATTTTCCACCTTCGAATTGGGAAAAAGATGCAGACTAAGGAGAGGCAGGTTGTATGAGAGGGCAGAGACTGAAAGCGGTTCTGGCAGTAGGGATATTGTGTATGGTTTTATGTGCCTGCGGCCGGGATTCCAATGTAACGAAAGAAACAACCGTAAAGGTCGGACAGGACGGGACGGTCACCAATACTATCATAGAAAATTTTGACGGCTCCCTTTATAGTGCGGATGATCTACAGAGCATGATGCTGAGCGAGGTATCGTCGTTTAATTCCGCCACGGGAGGAAAGAGCATCACGATCGACAAAGTGGAGGCGTCGGAGGGACAGATCGAGGTGGCCATGACCTATGCCAACGCTTCTGTTTACGAGGAATTTAACGAGAGAACTTTCTTCTACGGAACCATGAAAGAATTTTACGGTTCCGGCATCAAGACGGAAGGCATCGTGCTTCATACAAAAGACGACGAATCTTACGGAATGGAAGAACTCCTGAAAAAAGAGGATACCTGTATCCTTGTTTTGGAAAAATCAAAGACAGAAGGTTCGATCAGGATAGAAACACCTTCCAAGATTTTATATGTCAGCGATAACGTGGAGTTTCTTTCGGGTAAAAGCGCAAGGGTTTCGGCGGACACGGAGGAACCGGCCTACCTGATCGTAAAGGGGGAAAAGTAAAGGAACTGGGAGATACGCAGGCAGACGGATAGGATGATAGAGACCGTAACAGATTTTGAAAGGAGTAGTTGATAAATGGAAAAGACAATGGAAAAGATTGTGGCGTTGGCAAAGGCGAGAGGATTTGTATATCCGGGATCGGAGATTTACGGAGGTCTTGCCAACACATGGGATTACGGTAATTTGGGAGTAGAGTTAAAAAATAATGTAAAAAAGGCATGGTGGCAGAAATTCGTCATGGAAAACCCTTATAATGTAGGCGTGGACTGCGCCATTTTGATGAATCCGCAAACATGGGTGGCATCCGGGCATTTGGGCGGTTTTTCCGATCCTTTGATGGATTGTAAGGAGTGCCACGAGCGTTTCCGTGCAGATAAGCTGATCGAAGACTTTGCTGAAGAAAAGGGAATGACTTTGGAAGAGTCGGTGGATGCATGGAGTCAGGAAAAAATGAAACAGTTCATTGAAGATAACAATATTCCCTGTCCTACATGCGGTAAGCATAATTTTACGGATATCAGACAGTTTAACCTTATGTTTAAGACTTTTCAGGGAGTGACGGAAGACGCGAAGAATACGGTCTATTTAAGACCGGAGACGGCGCAGGGTATTTTCGTGAACTTTAAAAACGTACAAAGGACTTCCCGTAAGAAGATTCCTTTCGGTATCGGGCAGATCGGTAAATCTTTCCGTAATGAGATCACGCCGGGCAACTTTACTTTCCGTACAAGAGAATTTGAGCAAATGGAACTTGAATTTTTCTGCGAGCCGGGAACGGATCTGGAGTGGTTCCAGTATTGGAGAGGATTCTGCAGGGATTGGCTGCTTTCTCTTGGCATGAAAGAAGAGGAGATGCGTTTAAGGGATCATTCTCCGGAAGAGCTTTGTTTCTATTCCAAAGGAACGACGGACATCGAATTTTTATTCCCCTTCGGCTGGGGTGAGCTTTGGGGAATCGCGGACAGGACGGATTATGACCTGACGCAGCATCAGAATACGTCCGGTGAGGATATGTCCTATTTTGATGATGAAAAGAAGGAGAAATATGTGCCTTATGTGATCGAACCTTCGCTCGGTGCGGACCGGGTTGTGCTCGCTTTCCTTTGCGCAGCTTATGATGAAGAAGAGATCGGAGAGGGAGACGTGCGTACCGTATTGCATTTCCATCCGGCGCTGGCACCCGTAAAGATCGGAGTACTGCCTCTTTCTAAAAAGTTAAACGAAGGCGCGGAAAAAATATTTATGCAGTTATCTAAGAAATATAACTGTGAATTTGACGACAGGGGAAATATTGGCAAAAGGTACCGCAGACAGGATGAGATCGGAACGCCGTTCTGTATTACATATGATTTTGATTCTGAAACGGACAACTGCGTAACGGTACGTTTCCGGGATTCTATGGAACAGGAGAGGATTTCCGTCGATAAACTGGAGGAATATTTTGCAGATAAATTTTCATTTTAAAGGTCGTAAAATGGAAAACGAAAGTCATTTGAGGATAGAAAACGGATTGGATCCGATGGAAATGAAACTTGGAGGAAACTATCATGAAACCATATGGCGTAAATGAATTACGGAAAATGTATTTGGAGTTTTTTGAGAGTAAAGAGCATTTAAAGATGAAGAGCTTTTCTCTTGTGCCGCATAATGATAACAGTCTTTTGATCATCAATTCCGGTATGGCGCCGCTGAAGCCTTATTTTACCGGGCAGGAAATTCCGCCCAAAAGGCGGGTGACTACCTGCCAGAAATGCGTGCGTACCGGCGATATTGAAAATGTAGGGAAAACGGCAAGGCATCTTACTTTTTTTGAGATGCTCGGAAATTTTTCTTTTGGCGATTATTTTAAGCGGGATGCGATCAAGTGGAGCTGGGAGTTTTTAACGGAAATAATCGGTATGGATCCGGAAAGGCTCTATCCTTCCATTTATTGCGAGGATGATGAAGCTTATGAGATCTGGACGAAAGAAGTGGGAGTGCCGGAAGAGAAGATTACAAGGTTTTACCGTGACGAAACCGGCGCGTGCGATAATTTCTGGGAGCACGGAGCGGGTCCCTGCGGCCCTTGTTCCGAGATCTATTATGACAGAGGGCTGCAATACGGATGCGGAAAACCGGATTGTAAAGTAGGCTGCGACTGCGACCGTTTTATGGAAGTGTGGAATAACGTATTTACGCAGTTTGACGGCGACGGACACGGTAACTATACGGAACTTGCCCAAAAGAATATTGATACGGGTATGGGATTAGAGAGGCTTGCCGTTGTGGTACAGGATGTGGACAGCGTATTTGATATCGATACGATGAAAGCGATCCGCGACCGTATCTGCGAACTGGCGGCGGTAACATATCAGGAAGAAGAGGCAAAAGACGTTTCCATCCGTCTGATCACGGATCATATCCGTTCTTCCACTTTTATGATCTCCGACGGTATCATGCCCTCTAACGAAGGCCGGGGGTATGTGCTTAGAAGGTTGATCCGCCGGGCGGCAAGACACGGGAGAAAGCTGGGGATTGAAGGTGAATTTCTTGCCAATCTGAGCGCTACGGTCATTGCGGAATGCAAGGACGGCTATCCGGAATTAGAGGAGAAAAAAGAGTTTATTTTTAATGTGCTCACACAGGAAGAGAATAAATTCAATAAGACGATCGATCAGGGACTTTCCATTTTGGAAGATATGGAAAGGGGGATGGAGAAAGAAGGCAAAAAGCAGTTATCCGGCGCAGATGCCTTTAAATTATACGATACTTACGGCTTTCCTTTGGATCTTACCATGGAAATTCTGGAAGAAAAAGGTTTTGGCGTAGACGAAAAAGGGTTTGACGCCGCCATGGAAGAGCAGAAAGAAACAGCCCGTAAGGCTCGGAAAGCGACCAATTATATGGGGGCGGACGTGACGGTATACGAATCTATCGACCCTTCCGTCACATCGGAATTTGTAGGTTATGACAGATTGGAGCATGTATCGAAGATTTCGGTGCTGACGACGGAAAGCGAGATCACGGATGCTTTAACGGACGGACAGACAGGTACGGTCATTGTGGAAGAAACACCGTTTTATGCGACCATGGGCGGACAGTGCGCGGATACAGGTACGATTCTGACAGAGGCAGGAGAATTTGCGGTAGAGGATACCGTGAAGCTTTTGGGCGGTAAGGTAGGACATATCGGTAAGATGACAAGGGGAATGCTGAAAGCCGGCGATACCGCGACATTAAAGGCGGATGCGCAGAGAAGGGCAAATATCTGTAAAAACCACAGCGCTACCCACCTTCTGCAAAAAGCCCTGCGTACCGTACTCGGCAGTCATGTGGAACAGGCAGGTTCTTATGTGGACGGAGAAAGGCTGCGTTTTGACTTTAGTCATTTTTCGGCAATGACAAAGGAAGAGATCGATAAAGTGGAGCGGCTGGTGAATGAAAAGATCGTGGAGAATATGCCGGTCGTAACGGATATCTGCGATATTGAAGAAGCGAAAAAATCGGGCGCTATGGCGTTGTTTGGCGAAAAATACGGGGAAAAAGTCCGGGTTGTCAGGATGGGAGATTTTTCCATTGAACTTTGCGGCGGCACCCATGTAAGATCAACGGGAACTATCACGGCCTTTAAGATCGTGTCGGAAAGCGGCGTGGCAGCAGGAGTAAGAAGGATCGAAGCCCTGACGGGCGGAGGCGTATTCGCTTATTATGCAAAGTTGGAAGAAACCATGGAAAAAGCCGCAAAAGCAGTGAAGACAACGCCTGCCGGCCTGCTGGAAAAGATAGAGCATTTAACGGCGGAATTGAAAAAACTGCAGAGTGAAAATGAATCTTTAAAAAGTAAGGCCGCGAAAGAAGCCTTAGGAGACGTTTTGGATAAAGTTACGGAGGTAAAGGGTGTGAAACTGCTTGCTGCCAGCGTGTCCGGTGTGGATATGAACGGTCTGCGGGATCTGGGCGATCAGTTGAGGGACAAACTGGGAGAAGGCGTGGTCGTACTTGCATCGGATATAGAGGGCAAAGTCAATCTGATTGCCATGGCGACTGAAACGGCCATGCAGAAGGGCGCTCATGCAGGAAATCTGATCAAAGGTATCGCCGGCTTTGTCGGAGGCGGAGGCGGAGGCCGTCCGAATATGGCGCAGGCAGGAGGTAAAAATCCTGCGGGAATACCAGAGGCGGTAAAGGAAACGGCCCATGTTTTGGAGGCTCAGTTATCTTAAAACTTAAGAAACTTAAGAAACATTTTTCAAAAAATAGTTGACGGATAGGGTTTTTGTGATATAATATAAATTGTGCAGATGGGTATCCGTATCAGTATGCATAAAATTAACCCAATCAGTCGAGTAACTTCGCGGGACTGAAGGGAGGTCAGGTGTGATATGTCAAACGTAATCGTAAAAGAGAATGAGACTTTAGACAGCGCTTTACGTCGTTTCAAGAGAAGCTGCGCAAAAGCCGGTATCCAGCAGGAGATCCGCAAAAGAGAGCATTACGAGAAGCCTAGCGTAAAACGTAAGAAGAAATCTGAAGCAGCAAGAAAACGTAAATATAACTAATTGTGTGACAAGTCTCTGACCCTGACGGTGAGAGACTTTGTTATTATGAGACAGTCGGTAAGCGGCAAAAGAGGATGGGAGATAAACATGTGGACAAGGGAGATCTTGGGTACGGATGTATATCATCTTGTATCGGCATTTATTGTATATAGTATATTAGGGTGGTTTGTAGAATCTATTTATATGTCTTTCTGTAATAGGAAATTAACCAACAGAGGGTTTGCAAAAGGGCCGTTTTGTCCGATCTATGGTTTCGGAGGCGTGCTGGGATATTTGATACTTCATCCTTTACATAACAATGTAGTCGCGCTTTATCTTACCGGTGCTTTTTTGGCTACGGCATTTGAATTTCTGGTCGGGAAACTAATGATCAGGACGTTAGGGGAATTATGGTGGGACTATAATAACAAACCTTTTAATTATAAAGGGATCATTTGTCTGGAGAGCACGGTCGCCTGGGGATTTTATGCAGTGATCATCATTACTTTCCTGCATGGAAAGATCATTGGATTTATTGACTGGTATAATCCTACTTTCGGGATTATTGTCTGCCGGATCATATTGCTGCTCATGGCAATCGATTATTGTATGCAGCTCTATAAAGTGCTTCATGTACAGATCAAAGCGCAGAGAGAAAAATTGATTGACAAATATCAGACTTTTAAGGCAAGATGGTATTAACGATACAGGCATGGAGAAGGATATATAAGGAACGGAATGCGGACCGTTCCTTATTTTTGTGGAAAAACCGTATATATTTGGAAAGAAAAACATATTTATTAGGTAAAGAGTGTATAAAAGGGGCAAAAATTTGGGAAAGGGATTTTTAAAAAAATGTGCGGCAGGTTTTCTGGCGGTCGTATTATTTGTGCAGTGCGGTCTGTACACACAGGCGGCGCAGGTAAACATCGACGCGCCTTCTGCAATTTTAATAGAAGCCTCTACAGGAAAAGTAGTTTTTGAGCAGGATGCGGATTCCAAGCGCAGTCCTGCAAGTATCACAAAGATCATGACGCTTCTTCTTATTTTTGAAACGTTGGAAGACGGAAAGATCAAATTGTCAGACGACGTTATGACGAGCGCATATGCCAAATCCATGGGCGGTTCTCAAGTATTTTTAGAGGAGGGAGAGACGCAGACTTTGGATACTATGATAAAATGTATTGCGGTAGCTTCCGGAAATGACGCCAGTGTGGCAGTTGCGGAACATATTGCCGGAAGCGAAGCGGAATTTGTGGAAAAAATGAATGCCAAGGCGAAAGAACTGGGCATGAATAATACGCATTTTGTGGATTGCTGCGGTCTTACGGATTCCGACGACCATTATACTACGGCGAGAGACGTTGCCATTATGTCAAGGGAACTTACGACCAGATATCCGCAGATCTTTGATTATACCCAGATCTGGATGGAAGATATCACCCATGTGACTGCGCAGGGAAGTTCCGTTTTTACGCTTTCCAGCACCAATAAGCTGCTTCGTCAATATGAGTGGGCGACGGGGCTGAAGACCGGTTCTACCAGTAAGGCAAAATTTTGTCTTTCCGCTACGGCGTCCAAAGACGGAGTAGATCTGATCGCAGTGGTTATGGCGGCTCCGGATCCAAAAGCGCGTTTTCAGGACGCGGTCACGCTTTTGAACTGCGGGTTCAATGTCTGCAATATTTTTGTGGATAAGAATGAGACGGCGGTAGGAAATATGGAGGTCAGAGGCGGCGTGGAAAAGAGCGTACCCCTCTGTTATGAAGGGGAATTCAGATTTGTGGATATTGACGGAAACGATTTAGGGAAGATCGAAAAGATCGTCCATCTTCCGGAGTATGTCCAAGCGCCTGTTTCAAAGGGGCAGGTCGCAGGTGAGGCGGTGTATTTTCTGAACGGAAAAGCGGTTGGAAGTGTGCCGATCCTTTTTGACGGGGAAGTGGAAAAGGCGAAATATATAGATTACTTAAAAGAAGGATTATTGTATTTCCTTTTATAGAGGATGATTTTGTGGTATACTATAACGGTTAGGTTCGGCGGCAGGAAAAGGCCGGGCCGTTACGGATGGAATGAGGGAACTGCATGACGGGAATGATTGTTGGGATCGTGTCGGTCTGTCTGCTGCTTACGGGATGTATGATCTACGATACCCATCGTTTTGTGACGGTGGAGACTACGATACGGTCGGAAAAAATAAAAAAAGAAGTCACGGCGGTGGTACTGTCGGATATGCATAACAAGTGTTATGGAAAAGGAAACGTTAAGCTTCTTAAGAAAATAGACGAGATACGGCCGGATATGATTTTCATTGCAGGGGATATGCTGAATGCAAAACCGGGAGCGGATTTTTCCGATACCGTGGCTTTTTTACGGAAACTTGCTTTAAAATACAGACTGCTTTACGGAATCGGTAATCATGAGCACAGGATCTGTCTGTATCCTGATGTTTATGGGAACATGAACGAAGCGTATTGGGGGGCTCTTCAAGAGGAAAATATTATAAAACTGGAGAACCGGAAGATAGAGTTTGCGAGGGAAGGGATCGGCGTATACGGCGTTCAGATAGGCAGGGAATTTTATAAACGGTTTAAGATCCGCGACATGGAGACGTCTTATCTGAAAAAGCTTTTGGGCGAACCGGAGGATAAGTATTTTAACATACTGATCGCCCACAATCCCGATTATTTTGAAACCTACGCGGCATGGGGGGCGGATCTGGTGCTTTCCGGCCATGTACACGGAGGGATCGTAAGGCTGCCGTTCCTTGGCGGCGTCCTTTCTCCGGCGTGCCGCCTGTTCCCCAAATATGACGGTGGGATCTTTAAAGAAAAAAACAGTATGATGATATTGAGCAGGGGTCTGGGATCCCATACCATCCCGATACGCCTGTTTAATCCGGGAGAGCTTCATGTGCTGCATCTTGGCTCCGGAAACGGAGGAGAGGCAATAATAAATAGAAATAAATAATCAGGATAATCTCAGGAATAATGTCGTGAGTACTTGAAATTATTGCTATTTATTAGTAAAATTAATGGTATGCCTGTTTAGGGTTTGGTAAGAATGGAGGTTTCTATGGCGATTCCGGTGAAATTGGAGGTATTTGAAGGACCGTTGGATCTGCTTTTACATCTGATTGATAAGAACAAAGTGGATATTTATGATATTCCGATCGTGGAGATCACGGAGCAGTATTTAGACTATATCAAACAGATGGAAACAGAAGATATGAACGTGATGAGCGAGTTTCTCGTTATGGCGGCGACATTGCTCGATATCAAGTGCAGGATGCTTCTGCCCAAAGAAGTAAATGAAGAAGGGGAAGAGGAAGATCCAAGGGCGGAACTGGTACAAAAGCTGTTGGAATACAAAATGTATAAATATATGTCTTTTGAATTAAAGGACAAGCAGGTGGACGCGGAGAAAGCATTTTACAGAGAACAGGCGCTGCCCAAAGAGATAGAAGAGTACCGGCCGCCTATCGATTATGAGGAACTGATCGGAGACATGACGTTGAATAAGCTTCATGAGATCTTTAAATCTATTGTGAAGAAGCAGACGGATAAGATCGATCCTGTCAGAAGTACGTTTGGGAAGATTGAAAAGGATGAGATCGATATGGATGAAAAAGCGTTGTTTGTGGAGGCTTATATCAAAGAACACAGGACATGCAGCTTCAGAAAGCTGTTAGAGAAACAGCATAGTAAAATGGAAGTCATCGTAACCTTTTTAGTGATCTTGGAGCTGATGAAGATAGGAAAGATCAATATTGTGCAGGAAAACATTTTTGACGATATCAGGATCAGCATGAGAATGCAGGGACAGGCATAGGGAAAAGAATGGAGGATTAGTTTGGAGAATAAAAAGGCAGAAGCGGTCATGGAAGCGATCCTTTTTACGATGGGCGATTCGGTTGAAATAGACAAGCTGGCGGCTGTGATTGAGAAAGACGTTAAGACGACAAAAAAAATATTGTCGGAAATGAAAGAAAAGTATGAAGAAGAAGAGCGGGGCCTCTCTCTGATCGAGTTGGACGGGAGCGTGCAGCTCTGTACAAAGAACGATATGTATGAATATCTCATTAAGATCGCAAAGGCGCCGCGTAAACTGACGCTTACGGATACTCTTTTGGAGACGCTGTCCATCGTGGCTTATAAGCAGCCGGTAACAAGGCTCGATATTGAGCGCGTCAGGGGGGTAAGCTGTGACCATGCGGTAAACCGTCTGATCGAATTTGACCTGATCAAAGAGGTAGGGCGTTTGGACGCGCCCGGAAGGCCTCTTTTGTTCGGAACGACGGAACAGTTTTTGCGCAGTTTCGGCCTGCAGTCGTTAGAAGAGCTGCCGGAGCTAAATCCGGTGCAGCTGGAAGAGTTTAAGCATCAAGCGGAAGAGGAAGTGGAATTACAGCTTGATATATAAACGGGGAGCGATTGTTTGAAAGATGTCAGGGAACAATAAGAGTAGGGAAGACTGAAGGATAAATAAGGACAAAGAAGGGAAAGAGAACACGGGAATGAAAAAGGTATTGATTATAGGAGCCGGGCCTGCGGGCCTGACGGCGGCTTATGAATTACTGAGTAAGGCAAAGGAAGACTATGAAGTGACCGTATTGGAAGAAAGCGGGGATATGGGCGGCATTTCCAAGACCGTCAATTATAAGGGGAACCGGATGGATATGGGCGGCCACCGTTTCTTTTCCAAAGTGCCGGAAGTAAATAGCTGGTGGGAGTCCATGCTGCCGATGCAGGGAGCGCCGTCTTGGGACGATATCAAGTTAGAACGTCAGATCCCTTTGGCGGCGGGAGGACCTAATCCTGAAAAGTCGGATCGGGTCATGCTGCATAGAAACCGTGTATCCCGTATTTTTTTTGAAAGCAAATTTTTCGATTATCCGATCCAGTTAAAACCGGAGCTGTTTATTAATATGGGATTTGTGAATACCGTACAGGCGATATTCAGTTATTTGGGCAGTGTGATCCATAAACGGGAGGAAAAGTCGTTGGAGGACTTTTACATTAACCGTTTCGGGAAGAAACTGTACTCCATGTTCTTTGAAACTTATACGGAAAATCTGTGGGGACGTCATCCAAGCGGAATCGATCCGAGTTGGGGCGCGCAGCGCGCCAAAGGCCTTTCCGTCATGGCTATCGTTAAGGATGTATTTGCCAAGATGCTGCCGAAAAAGAAAAACCGCCATGTGGAAACTTCTCTGATAGAATCTTTCAGCTATCCCAAGCTGGGACCCGGACAGCTTTGGGATGTGACGGCTTCGGAGATTGAAAAGCTGGGCGGGACTATCTTAAGAAACGCTAAAGTGGTAGGGATCCGAAAAAATGAAGATCAGGTCATTACAAGTCTGCAGTATGAGCAGGCCGGCGAGAGGAAAGAGGTGGAAGGAGATATCGTTATCTCATCCATGCCGATCAAGGATCTGATTGCCGGAATGAACGACGTCCCGGCGGAACCTGCCCGCATTGCCAAAGGACTTCCTTATCGGGATTACAGGACATTGGGCGTGCTGGTTCCGAAATTGAATCTGAAAAACAAGACAAAGATAAAGACGATCGGAAATATTGTACCGGATAACTGGGTGTATGTACACGACCGGACAGTAAAGATGGGGCGTTTTCAGATCTATAATAATTGGTCGCCCTATATGATCAGAGATTTGGAGCATACGGTCTGGGTAGGATTGGAATATTTTTGTAATGAAGGCGATGAGTTCTGGAATTTGTCCGACGAGCAGTTTACAAAGCTTGGCATTTCGGAAATGGTGAAAATGGGGCTGATCGACAATCAGGAACTAGTGATGGATTCCCATGCGGAAAGGGTAAAAAAAGCATATCCGGCTTATTTTGATACTTATGAAGAGATCGATACGCTGGTCGATTATCTGAATACCATTGACAACTTATACTGCGTAGGGCGTAACGGCCAGCATAGATACAATAATATTGACCATTCCATGGTGACTTCTTTTGAAACGGTCAAAAATATTTTAAGCGGAAAGAAAGACAAGTCCAATATATGGAACGTAAATACGGAAAAAGAGTATCATGAAGAAGGGGCTGCCGGGAAATAGATCTGAAATTTTCCGGCAAATAAAAAAGGGGCTGAAACCGGCATACAACCGGCAGCCCTTTTTTATTGTAGCTGACAACAGGCTTTTTTATAGAATCTGCCGTTATCGCTTTCATAGGCGCCGCATTATCTTTTAAACATGGATTGTCTGGCGCCGTGGAGATTTTCGTTATTTTTTAAAATGTCGTTGACAGCGTCCATGCGCAGGCCCGCATCAATAAAGTCGCAATGCTTACAGAAGGGATAGTTCTGTCTGCCGTTTTTTATCTGGGCGCGCAGCTCCTGATATTTGAGGCTGTTCCATGCGTCTTTTACGGACATTTCATGCAGGTCGCCGAAATCCGTTACTTCAAAATTGTCGCAGCAGCAGATTCCCAATTTGCCGTTTGGCATGATCCACATATCGGTAAAGGGCATAAGGCAGGTTTCTTTGATCAATTTTTCTGTCGCCTGTTTGTTTGGGGCAGATCCTGCGCGGTTTGTAAGCACCTCTTTTAAATAACGCATCTGAATCAAAATATCCACGTCCTTAAATTCTTCAGGATGGGACTTTACATAATCATATACTTCTTTTACATTTTCATGGAGCTTCATATCCAAACAGTAGTTATTGATAATGAGCTGGTTGACATAAGGAGTAATTGCTTTTGTTTTTTCGATATCCAATAAAAGGCCGTTGGTGGACATAAAGATAAAAGCGTTCGGTAATTGTTCTCTCGCATATTTATGGAGTTCTACGATCCTTGTGTCAAGCCACGGCTCATTGTTTCCGTAAAGCGTCAGATGTCCCCTGTAATCCCAGTCGCGCAGTTGGTCGATGATACTGTAGTAAAGCTCGTCCTCCATACGCTTGTAAGGGCGCTTTTCCGCATTTTTATTGGCCGTGCAGAATTCACAGGTGGAATTGCAGCGGTTGATCGTTTCTAAATTAATAACGTTTGGTTTTGGTATTTCTTTGTTCTGCAGAAAATAATCGATATATTTTTTCTGCGACTTCCTACGGGTGATGAATTGTAATTTCAAATAACCGGCGCTGGATAGGCGGGGGAGGTATTTTCTTGCATTCCATCCCAGCCTGCCAGCAAAGTTATGGATTCTGATTGGCATAAATAAGTCCTCGTTTCTGCGCTTTTTGGCATAGTGTTTTTAAGGCAGTCCCTTAAATAAATGTATCATATCATTTTACTATGATATTGTCAATGAAAGCGGTGGGCAAATGCGCCCCGACGCTCTGAATACCTTTTAGTCCGCATGGTATACATATATATGGTAAGGAGAGTTTTCTTCCGTGTAAGCGCCGGCAAGGGAAAGGGCGAGAGCGTCCGCGTTGGACAGCTCAAAACGGGAGAAAAGATAAACGCCGCCCAAAGCCTTAAAGGCTTCGGCATCTATATAAAGATTGGAATCCGGCAGGGTCAGGTTTTTCGAGGGCAGATAAGAATTTTGGTCGAAACCGGGGAACAGATATGCCCTTGCGCCCCATGTGTCGAAGTAACTTTGGTAGTAAGCGCTTTTTTCGAGTGCAGGCGCGATGACTTTGCGGAAGTTTTCTTTATATTCTAAAGAGTACATGCCGAGATAGCCGTCTAAAGTGGAAATGCCGTTATAAGTAAGGATTCCAGGATGAAAACCGTAGGCAGCGGCATATTCCCCGTTATAATCAATATCATCTTTTATTAGAGTGAACAGATCTTCCGAATAAAATTCATGATAATTCAACATGTCCACGGGTTTTTGCTTTACAAAACGGTAAACATTATAATAACATGTGTAATAAAAATCGTTGTAGTTGGCAGGCACAAAAACGACAGCAAGCAGGGCGAGTACGGAAAGGAAGATACCGGCCCGCTGATATCTTTTTGTTTCCGTGCGCAGTCCTTTGTCATACAGCCGCTTGATAATGAGGAATAAAAGCGTATACCAAAGGAAAGGATTGAAAAATATGGTGCGGTAGTATTGGAAACCTTCCAAGGGAGGGAGGAGCGCAGCGATCAGATCCCGCAGCGGCTTAAAATAATAGAGCCCGTAGATCACGCTGTTAAAAACAATGAACAGGAAAAGAAGATTAAAAATATCGGAAGTTATTTTTTTGAATTCTTTCCGTTTGATATAAAGGACGTTTTGAAACAGCAGATAAAAGATCACAAGGGGAAGTACTACATATTTATGGGAATCTCCGGCATGGAACGTACTGTTGATAAAGCCGTCCCATATGGTGCCCGCAATTTCTGTCAGGTTCAGGTCGCCCATGTCCATAGCGCTTCTGATCGTAACCGTGTCGCTAAAGAGCATGGAAGAAAACAGACGGTATTCTAAAAGGGCATATCCGATAAATAACACAGGGACGGAAATGAGCAGCCCGGTATTCGGCTTTTTCTTCCGTATCCAGTCTCCGATGGTGAACAGGACGAGATAGCCTAAAATGAAAAATCCAAAATAAGAAAAGTATGAAATAACGGGATAAAAAAATAGAAGAATAAAATAACATACGTTTTTACCATGGTAGATTTTACGCAACAGGAAAACAACAAGGGGGATGGAGGCAAAAGCAAGGCCATATGTGGGAAAAACCGGCAGAATCCCGTAAAGCATTCCAAACAGCAGGACAAAAGGCTTATAGGTCCTGTAATCCGGCAGAATGTCTTTTGCCAGCAGGGATACGGAAACCATAGAAACGGCAATGCTTAAGAAATAACCTGCGATATAGGCATAGTAAGCAGGAAGGAAAGCAAAGAGCAGGTTGTAAAGATAAAATTCCGAACCGAAGTCGTTTCTGGTCACGCCGCCTAAGATCGGCAGAATTTCGCCTTGCGTAAAGAAACTGCCGGAGAGCTTTAACATTCTAAGGTGGGGGATGAACAGATCCAGATTGTCGTGGACAGTGATATAACTTTTATCACCCAGACCCAAAAAGACGGCGGCTTGAGAAAAAAGCAGCCCGGTTATTAGGATCAGATACCAGTATTTACAGATTTTGTTTACAAATTTTTTCACGGATATATTCTCCAATCTAAACATATTAAGTGTTATTTAACAGCGCCGTTTTGAAGAAACAGGAGTTTCCTGCCTCTTTATCCTCTTTTTTGGCGTTTTATATAGTTTATATAATAAAGAAGACTTATAATATCATACAATAGATGACATACAGAATCAAGGACGACAGGCCAGAGGGTGATTGTCTTTGTCCAAGAGGGGCAAAACAGGCATAAAAAGAGTGAAAAGAAAGTATAATGAAACTGAAGCAGCGGGAAGGCAGCGTATATAACCATGAGAAAAATCATATTGACTGTTATTCTGGCATCTATTTTCCTTGTATCCCATCCGGCGTTTTTATTACATAGTTTTGCACAGGAAAACGAAAATACACAAGTGAAGCTGGAGCTTTACGCACAGTCGGCAGTACTGATGGATGCGGATTCCGGCAGGATCCTTTACGGGAAAAACGAAGATCAGATCATGCCTATGGCGAGCACTACCAAGATCATGACCTGTATTGTGGCGCTGGAAAATGCCAATACGGACGATTTTGTTAAGGTATCTTCGTATGCGGCAAGGATGCCCAAAGTAAAGCTGACGGTTCAGGAAGGCGAATACTACAGACTGGGGGATCTGCTGTATTCTTTGATGCTGGAATCCCATAACGATTCGGCCGTTGCCATTGCGGAACATGTGGGCGGCAGCGTGGAGGGGTTCGCCAAAATGATGAACCAGAAGGCAAGGGATCTTGGATGCTTTGACACATATTTTATCACGCCTAACGGTTTGGACGCGGTAGTAGGGGAAAACGAACGGTTCCATTCCACAACGGCGGCGGATCTGGCAAGGATCATGTCCTACTGTATCGGAGTTTCCGGGAAAAAAGAGGAATTTCTTGAGATCACAAGGACTCCTTCCTACGGTTTTTCCAACTACATAAAACAAGAAGACGGAGAAATGAGTCAGGGGAGCCGTTATTTTTCCTGCAATAATCATAATGCGTTTTTAACGATGATGGAGGGGGCGTTGTCGGGAAAGACCGGATTTACCAACAAAGCGGGATATTGCTATGTGGGGGCGTTAAGGCGGGACCACAGGACCTTTGTCGTGGCTCTTCTGGCGTGCGGCTGGCCGAATAATAAGCATTACAAGTGGAGCGATACAAAAACGCTTATGAATTACGGACTGGAAAATTACGAATATCATACGATGGATGAGGCGCCGCTGGATCAGGAGAAACTTGTGCCGATTCTGGTAGAAAACGGGCAGACAGATAAGATCGGGCAAAAAGCGTATATCGGTGTGGAGGCGTTAGAGGGGGGAGAAGACGAAACAGGGGTTTTGATGCGTAAAGATGAACGGATAGAAGTTTCGTATAGTTTGGAAGACCGGCTTACCGCGCCCGTGGAGAAAGGCGCGGCGGTAGGCAAGGCGGAGTATACCGTAAACGGCAGGCTGTATAAGACAGTGACCTTTGTGACGGCAGGCAGCGTGGAAAAGATCGATCTTCAGTGGTGCATCGAAAAAGTATTGTGGAATTTTGGGTTGTAAATCCCTATATTTCTTGCTATACTAAGGTCAATACAGACGCTGGAGCGCGGCGTATTTGCGCCTCTGCGCGGGGACGGACAGCTGACGTCTGCTCCGATCCTTATAAAAATAATGACTTGGAGAGAGTAAATTGTTCTGTCTGGCTGTTGATAAGGAAGATAACAATAAAATGGATGGCAAAGTAAAAGGAACTCTTGTCCTGCGGGGATAAGAGTTTTTGTTGTTGCTGCGCCATGGCAGACGGTTGAAAATGCGAAAGGAGTAAATAAAAATGAGTAAAATAATCTTAACGGGAGACAGACCCACGGGAAGGCTGCATGTCGGGCATTATGTGGGTTCCTTAAAAAGAAGGGTGGAACTGCAAAATTCCGGAGAATATGACAAGACTTTTATTATGATCGCGGATGCGCAGGCGCTTACGGATAATATAGAAAATCCCGAGAAAATAAGACAAAATATTATTGAAGTGGCGCTGGATTATCTTTCCTGCGGTTTGGATCCGGCAAAGTCGACACTGTTCATCCAGTCCCAGATCAGTGAGCTTTGCGAACTGACTTTTTATTATATGGATCTTGTCACCGTGGCAAGATTACAGAGGAATCCCACGGTAAAGGCGGAAATACAGATGAGGAATTTTGAAGCCAGCATCCCGGTAGGTTTCTTTACTTATCCGATCAGTCAGGCGGCGGATATTACGGCCTTTAAAGCGACTACCGTGCCGGTGGGGGAGGATCAGCTCCCAATGATCGAACAGACGCGGGAAATTGTGCGGAAATTTAATGCGGTGTATTCGGAAGTTTTAGTGGAGCCGGAGGCTCTGATCCCGGAAAACGAAGTGTGCATGAGGCTGCCGGGAACCGACGGAAAGGCCAAGATGAGCAAATCTCTGGGAAATTGTATTTACCTTGCGGATACGGCGGATGATGTGAAAAAGAAGATCATGAGCATGTATACGGATCCGGAGCATCTGCAGGTGAGCGATCCGGGACATATTGAAGGAAATACCGTATTTACCTATCTGGATGCTTTCTGCCTTGAAGAGCATTTTGAAAGGTACCTGCCCGAGTATGCCAATCTGGATGAGTTAAAGGCTCATTATAAGCGGGGCGGTCTGGGCGACGTAAAAGTCAAAAAGTTCCTGAATCATGTAATGCAGGAAGAGTTGGAACCGATCAGAAACAGAAGAAAAGAATTCGAGAAAGACATACCGGAAATTTACAATATTTTAAAGAAGGGTTCCGATACCGCAAGGGAGACTGCCGCACAGACCCTGAGTGAAGTAAAAGAGGCCATGCGGATCAACTATTTTGACGACGCGGAACTGATCAAGGATCAGGCGGCAAAATACGGCGAATAATCACGGAAAAAAATGATAAGAAATTTCTGAAATTTTCTATACTGCTTGCCAAAATTGTGTTATACTGATACAGTACGCAAAATTTTTTTGTTACATATGCTGGGACGCTTGGCGTAACAGTAAAGATGGTATTATTTTATTAATATAAAATGGAGGGCTGAAATATGAGTAACACTTCACAAGCGAGTGAAAGAATCAAAGCTTTGCTCGACGACAACAGTTTTGTGGAAATCGGTGAGCTTGTAACGGCAAGAACTACTGATTTTAACATGAAACAGACAGAGACTCCTTCTGACGGCGTAGTGACCGGTTATGGAGTGATCGACGGCGGTCTTGTGTATGTATACAGCCAGGACGCATCGGTAATGAATGGTTCTGTGGGTGAAATGCATGCAAAGAAGATTGCAAATCTCTATGCTCTTGCAATGAAGACCGGCGCGCCTGTCATCGGACTTTTAGACTGCGCAGGGCTGAGGCTGCAGGAGGCGGCGGACGCATTGAACGGATTTGGCGAGATCTATAGGAGTCAGGCGCTTGCATCAGGCGTGATCCCGCAGATCACCGCGATCTTTGGCACCTGCGGCGGCGGACTTGCCCTGATCCCGACTTTGACGGACTTTACCTTTATGGAAAAGAGCAAGGCAAAATTATTTGTTAACGCGCCCAATGCGTTAGACGGCAATGTGATCACGAAGTGCGATACTTCCGCAGCGGATTTCCAAAGCAAAGAAGCGGGAATCGTTGACTGTGTGGCGGACGAGGCGGCAATCTTTGCAAAGATCAGGGAACTGGTAGCGTTCCTCCCCGCAAACAATGAGGACGACGCGCCTTTTGAAGAGTGCGGGGACGAGCTTAACAGAGTATGCGAATCCATCGAAGCGTGCAGCGGCGATACGGCTCTCGCTTTATCCCAGATCTCCGACAGCGGGAAAGTTTTCGAAGTAAAAGAAGATTATGCGAAAGATATGGTGACAGCCTTCATCAAATTGAACGGCCTGACGGTAGGCGCGATTGCAAACCGTACGGAAGTTTACGGGGAAGACGGTAAAGTTTCCGAGAAGTTCGATGCGGTGCTTTCGCCGGAAGGATGCGATAAAGCGGCGGATTTTATTACATTCTGTGACGCTTACGACATTCCTTTGCTTACGCTTACAAATGTAAAAGGTTTTCTGGCAACGACAGACGCCGAGAAGAAGATCGCCAAAGCGGCGGCGCGCCTTACATATGCTTTTGCCAACGCTACCGTAGCAAAAGTAAACGTAGTGACTAAGAAAGCTTTCGGCAGCGCTTATGTAACGATGAATTCCAAGGCCATCGGCGCGGATATCACCTTTGCATGGGAAAATGCCCAGATCGGTACGATGGAGGCGGAGCTTGCGGCTAAGATCATGTACGAAGGACAGGGGGCCGACGTGATCAGCGAAAAAGCGGCGGAATATAAAGCCCTTCAGACGAGCGCGTTAAGCGCTGCAAAAAGAGGCTATGTAGACAGGATCATTGCTCCCGCCGATACAAGGAGATATGTGATCAGCGCATTCGAAATGCTGTTTACAAAACGGGAAGAACGTCCGGCAAAAAAACATGGCACAGTTTAAGAAAGGATGATACTTAATATGAAAAAATATTTATTAGTATTAGGTATGATTACTTGTCTCTTTGGTCTGACTGCCTGCGGAACGGTGAAAGTTGAAAAAGAACCGATCATGTCCGAAAAGGAAGCGGCAGACAATGCGAAGCAGCTCATTTCATTGCTGGTACAATGTGAAGCACAGGGGATTCCGGACGAACTGAAAAGTTATCCGAACTATAAAGTGCTGGAAAAGGCAGTGGAAAGCTTTAGCAAAGCAAAAGAAGATATGGGTAATTATGTAGAGACTATAGATTCCGAAGTGGTAACGCTGGGTGAGGAAGAAGCGGTTATCAATGTTACGATCAAAGGAGAAATGCGGAATGCAAACGTGGAAGTGATCTACGAGGAAAGCGATTCCATAGGATATATGCTGGCGAGCATGTCGACCAATGTGAAGTACAGTTTCGGGGAGTCCATGCAGAGAGCGGGACTGAACACCCTGCTTGGCATGGGGACCGTTTTTGCGGTACTGATTCTGATCTGCCTGCTCATTAGCTGCTTCAGGTTCATTTCCGTATTCGAAAAGAAAGAGGAAGAGCCGAAGACGGAAAGAGCGCCGGAACCGGCGGTAGAAACAGAAGAGATCCAGTTCCCGGACGAGGATCTGACGGACGACCTTGAATTAGTGGCAGTCATAGCGGCGGCGATCGCAGCAAGCGAAGGAGCCCCGACCGCGGACGGATTTGTAGTAAGATCCATCCGTAAAGCAAATAAGAGTAAATGGCAGAAAGCCTGATCATAGGAGGAATAAGACATGAAAAATTATACCATTACCGTAAATGGCAACGTATATGACGTAGTAGTAGAAGAAGGCGCATCAAACGGCGCACCCGCAGTTTCCGCTCCGGCAGCGCCCAAGGCTGCTCCGAAAGCGGCTCCCGCTCCGGCAGCGCCCAAAGCATCCGGCGGCGCAGGCAGCATCAAAGTAGAAGCGGGCGCGGCAGGAAAAGTATTTAAGATCGAGGCAAACGTGGGGCAGGCGGTAAAACGCGGCGATGCGGTCGTTATCATTGAAGCGATGAAGATGGAGATCCCCGTTGTAGCGCCGCAGGACGGCACCGTAGCAAGTATTGAAGTATCGGTAGGCGACGCGATCGAAGCAGGGGCGGTACTGGCGACTCTGAACTAACGATAAAAAAAGGCTAAGTTGAATAAAAAGTCTGCTAAAGCAGACGGATAGGAGAAAAAATGGATTACATAACTTCTACTTTAGGCAATCTCCTTCATCAGACCGCGTTTTTCAATCTTACATGGGGAAACTATCTGATGATCCTGGTAGCCTGTGTATTTCTTTATTTAGCCATCGCTAAAGGGTTTGAGCCGTTATTGCTTGTCCCGATAGCATTCGGTATGCTGTTGGTAAATATCTATCCGGATATTATGATGGAACCGAAAGATGGCTCGGCGGGCGGACTGCTTCATTACTTCTATCTTTTGGATGAATGGGCGATCCTTCCGTCCCTGATCTTTATGGGCGTAGGCGCGCAGACGGACTTTGGTCCCCTGATTGCGAACCCGAAGAGTTTTTTGCTCGGTGCGGCGGCACAGTTCGGTATTTTTGCAGCTTATTTCGGCGCGATTGCATTTGGATTTAACGATATGGCGGCAGCGGCGATCTCCATTATCGGAGGGGCAGACGGACCGACCTCCATCTTCCTTGCAAGTAAGCTGGGACAGACGGCGTTACTCGGGCCGATTGCAGTGGCGGCATATTCCTATATGTCCCTTGTGCCGATCATCCAGCCCCCGATCATGAAGCTTTTAACGACGGAAAAAGAACGTAAGATCAAGATGGGACAGTTAAGACCGGTATCTAAATTGGAAAAGATCCTTTTCCCGATCATCATTACTATCGTAGTGAGCATGATCCTTCCGACCACGGCACCGCTTGTCGGTATGCTGATGCTCGGTAACTTATTTAAAGAGTCCGGCGTGGTAAGGCAGCTTACGGATACGGCATCCAACGCATTGATGTACATCGTAGTTATCCTGCTTGGTACGTCGGTAGGCGCAACGACAAGCGCAGAGGCTTTCTTAAACTGGACTACGTTAAAGATCGTTGCTCTGGGCCTGATTGCCTTTGCATTCGGTACGGCGGCAGGCGTAGTATTCGGTAAGATCATGTGCGTGGTGACGCACGGCAAGGTCAATCCGCTGATCGGTTCGGCAGGTGTGTCCGCAGTGCCGATGGCGGCCAGAGTATCGCAGAAAGTCGGCGCGGAGTCCGATCCTACCAACTTCCTGCTGATGCACGCGATGGGACCTAACGTAGCAGGTGTTATTGGAACAGCAGTAGCAGCCGGAACCTTTATGGCTGTATTTGGAATCGTATAGAAAACAGGAGGAAACAGGTTATGTCAGAGCAGGTGAAAAAACCGATAAAAATTACGGAAACGGTATTGCGTGACGCTCATCAGTCGCTGATCGCGACCAGAATGCCTACCGATCTGATGCTTCCGATCGCCGCGAAAATGGATAAGGTCGGTTATCATTCGGTAGAATGCTGGGGTGGAGCAACATTTGACGCGTCCCTTCGTTTCTTGAAAGAGGATCCGTGGGAAAGGCTCAGAAAATTAAGGGCTGAATTTAAAAATACAAAATTGCAGATGTTATTTAGAGGTCAGAATATTTTAGGATACCGCCCTTATGCGGATGACGTGGTAGATTATTTTGTACAGAAGTCCGTGGCAAACGGCATTGATATTATCCGTATCTTCGACTGCCTGAACGATCTTAGGAATCTGCAGGAGGCGGTTAATGCGACGAACAGAGTAAAGAAGCAGGAAGGAAGAGGCCATGCGCAGGTAGCCCTTTCTTATACCCTTGGCGACGCTTATACATTGGAATACTGGACGGATATGGCAAAGAAGATTGAGGAGATGGGCGCGGATTCTATCTGTATCAAAGATATGGCGGGACTTTTGGTGCCTTATAAAGCGACGGAGCTGATTTCTTCCATGAAGAGCGTTACCAAGCTTCCGATCCAGCTCCATACCCATTATACTTCCGGCGTAGCGAGCATGACTTACTTGAAAGCGGTAGAAGCGGGCGTAGATGTGATCGACTGCGCTATGTCGCCTTTTGCAATGGGTACTTCACAGCCGGCTACGGAAGTAATGGTGGAGACTTTTAAGGGAACGGAATATGATACCGGATACGACCAGAACCTTCTTGCGGAAATTGCGGATTATTTCCGTCCTTACAGGGATGAATGCCTTGCAAGCGGTCTTTTGAACCCGAAGGTAATGGGCGTAGATATCAAGACGTTATTGTATCAGGTACCGGGCGGTATGCTGTCCAACATGGTGAGCCAGTTAAAAGAGCAGAATGCCGAGGATAAGTATTACGACGTATTGAGGGAGATTCCGGCAGTGCGTAAGGACTTGGGCGAGCCGCCTCTTGTAACGCCGTCTTCCCAGATTGTAGGTACGCAGGCCGTATTTAACGTACTGATGGGAGAACGTTATAAGATGGCTACGAAAGAGACGAAAGCGGTGCTTCGCGGCGAATACGGACAGACCGTAAAACCGATGAATCAGGAGATCATCGATAAAGTCATTCCGGGCGAGAAACGGATTACCTGTCGTCCGGCAGACCTTTTGGAGAATGAGCTTGACAAGATCGAGTCGGAGATGAAGGAATGGAAACAGCAGGACGAGGACGTATTGTCTTATGCATTATTCCCGCAGGTAGCCACCGACTTCTTCAAATACCGTCAGGCCCAGCAGGATAAGGTGGATATGACGCAGGCGGACACAAAGAACGGCGTATATCCGATCTAGTAGCTGAAGTAAAAAATGAATCAGGGTTTATTTGGGAGGCTGTCTGCAAAAGGCAGCCTCTTCACGTTTTGGCGCATGACTTGTAATCCGGCAGAAAATTTGATACACTGAGGCATAGGGAACATATAAACGCTTTTTTAAGTCAAAAGCCGTGTAGAAATGGAGAAAAATATGCAGTGGGTCCTTCTATTTGTGTGAACCCTCATGAAACGGGACAGGCCGGCGTAAAAGAAACGGAAGGCCGGATTTTCAGGGTTGAAAATATGGAGGAGGCGGTTCATATCAAAATAGAGGGAACAGCCGTAGTGGACGGATATGCCGATCCATATGAGACGGCGTCCTTTATAGGGGATTTTTGGCTGGACCGGAAATCTTCTTGACAGCATCTTTGGATCAATAGTATAATAACATATGTTATTGAGCGTTGAGGAGAAGGGTTTCAGGGTTAGGGAAAAGAGAGGTGGAGGAAATGGCAAGAAAAGAGTCCATTACGATACGCAATATTTTAGAAGCGGCGTTCGAGATGACAAGAGAAGAGGGTTACGAAGCGGTGACCGCAAGAAAACTTGCGGCAAAAGCAGGCTGTTCTACCCAGCCGATTTTCAGGGTCTATAAAAATATGGAGGAACTGGGGGTAGACCTGTTTGAAAATGCGGTAGCATATTTTGAACATTTTTACGGAGAGTTTCCGAAAGGGGACAGCGTTCCTTTTGTGGACTTGGGGATGGTTTACATTAAGTTTGCGGAAGAGGAGAAGCATCTCTTTCAATTGTTGTTTTTACATACCGGCCCTCATAATAAGAGTCTTTATGAAATCATAAACGGAAAAAACGGTTCCGTTGTGAAAGAGATAACAAAGGCGAAAGCGGACGGCTGTAAAGATCCGGGCGGGATGTTTGCGAGGATGTGGATCCTGATCCACGGCGCGGCGTGTATGACGATTACGGGCGACTACGATGTGAGCGAAGAAGAGACGCGCAGGATGCTGCAGGATGCGTATCAGGCGTTTAAATTACATGGATAGTACGCCGGTCATTCATGGTAAGGGGCGACGGGGCGGTACACGAATGCCCAAAAGTACGGAAGGGGACGGTCATGGAAGAAAACCGGTATGACATTATCACAAGGATCAACGACCATTTTAACAGCATGAGCAAAAGTCATAAAGCCATTGCCATATTTATTGAGGAACATTACGATCAGGCGGTATTTATGACGGCTGCAAAGCTGGGAGAAACTTTAGGGATCAGCGAATCCACCGTAGTGCGTTTTGCAGCCGGGATCGGATATGAGGGATATCCTGAATTTCAGAAAGCCTTGGAAGAATGGGTGAAAAACAAACTGAATACCGTACAGAAAATGGGTGCCAAATATGGAAGGAGTTCACAGTCGGAGATCCTAAACTCCGTTTTGAACGCCGATATTGAAAAAATTCAGGATACCATCGTAAACATGGATACGGCGGCTTTTGAAACGGCGGTCAACATCATACTGGAAGCGAAGAATATTTATATCGTAGGGATGCGTAGCTGCGAGCCTTTAGCGGATTTTCTGCATTTTTACCTTCATATGATACGAGGCAATGTGCAGCTTTTACGTTCCACCAGCGTCAGCGAGATGTTTGAGCAGATGATCAGGATTGATGAAAAGGATGCCATTGTGGGTATCAGCTTTCCCAGATATTCCATGAGGACATTAAAGGCAATGGAGTTTGCCAATGACAGGAACGCCAAGGTGATCACGATCACGGACAGTATCCATTCGCCGATGAATCTGTATTCTTCCTGCAATCTTTTGGCGAGGAGCGATATGGTATCGATCGTAGATTCTCTTGTAGCGCCTTTAAGCGTGATCAACGCCCTTGTCGTAGCGCTATGCTTAAAACGTCCGGAGGACGTGAAACATAACTTAGAGCAGCTTGAATATGCGTGGAATAATTATCAGGTTTACCTGAATGATGAGATCAATTTTATTGATGAAGACGCCATGCTGAACTATCCGCTCAGGAAGGAAGAGGCCGAAAGTTGAAAAAAGTAATCGTGATCGGAGGAGGGGCCGCCGGGATGATGGCGGCATACGCGGCGGCGAACGCCTTGCATGCAGAAGAGAAAGCAGATACGGGCGGCCCGCCGGATGCAGAGGACAGAGGCGGCGTGGTTCTTCTTGAAAAGAATGAGAAACTTGGGAAAAAGGTTTTTATTACGGGAAAAGGAAGATGCAACGTAACCAATGCCTGTGAGACCGGGGCCCTGTTCCGGAATCTGGTGAGCAATGAAAAATTTATGTACAGCGCTTTTTACGGGTTTGACAATTATGCCGTTATGGATTTTTTTGAAAAAGCAGGGTGTCCGCTGAAGACGGAAAGAGGGGAGAGAGTATTTCCCTGTTCCGATCATTCTTCCGACGTCATTGCGGCGTTGACAAAAAAACTAAAGAAGGAAGGGGTCCGGATCAGGCTGCATACGAAGGTAAAACGCCTTTTATATGCGGATGAAAAAATAACGGGGGTGTTACTTGAGGACGGCACGACGGAAGAAGGAGAGGCGGTGATCGTCGCTACAGGAGGGCTGTCCTATCCTTCCACCGGTTCTACGGGAGACGGATACCGGTTTGCAAAAGAAACCGGACACCGGATCAAAGACCCCGGCCCCGGGCTGATACCGCTTACCGTAAAAGAGGAGTGGTGTAAAAAACTGCAGGGCCTGTCGTTAAAAAACGTTGCAGTAGTTTTAAAAGAAGAAAAAAAAGAACTGTATGCCGGTTTTGGAGAAATGCTGTTTACCCATTTTGGAGTCAGCGGACCGTTGATCCTGAGCGCGGGCAGTTTTTATTCCGGATCTCGTGCCGTGAAGGGAAAGGTCGGCGCTGCTTCGCTCTTTATTGATCTGAAACCGGCTCTTTCCGCCGAACAGCTTGACAAAAGGCTTCTCAGGGATTTTGAGGAGAATAAAAACAAGCGGTTCAAAAATTGTCTGGGAGGGCTGTTTCCGGCAAAGCTGATTCCGGTCATGACGGAACTTTCGGGGATCCCGCCTGAAAAAAAGGTCAATGAGATCACGAAAAAGGAGCGTCAGGACTTTGCCTTTTTGATCAAAAACCTGCAATTGACGGTGACGGGGACCAGACCAATCGAAGAAGCAATCGTTACGATGGGCGGGGTAAACGTAAAAGAGATCGATCCGTCTACCATGGAATCGAAGAAAATAAAAGGCTTGTACTTTGCAGGCGAGGTCATTGACGTAGATGCGCTTACGGGAGGGTTTAATCTGCAGATCGCATGGTCCACGGGACATTTGGCGGGAGAAAGCAGCGTGAAATTAAAAATTTCACGATCCTGATTTGAGTCGCGGCAGAGCCGCGCAGAAACGAGGAAAGAATATGAGTTATAATATAGCTATTGACGGACCGGCAGGCGCCGGAAAGAGTACCATAGCAAAACTGGTAGCAAAGAGGATGCATTTCATTTATGTGGATACGGGCGCGATGTACCGTGCCATGGCATTATATTTGATCAGGAGAGGCGTGGGCGCGGAGGAAAAAGAAAAAATCGAAAAAGTCTGTCAGGAAGCGCAGATCTCCATTGAATATCAGAACGGGGAACAGATTGTTCTTTTGAACGGGGAAAACGTAAACGGGCTGTTACGCACGGAAGAAGTAGGAAATATGGCGTCGGTCAGCAGCCCCAACCGGGCGGTGCGCGAAAAAATGGTTCAGATCCAAAAAGAATTGGCGGAAAAAGCGGACGTGGTCATGGACGGCAGGGATATCGGCACCTGTGTGCTGCCCGACGCACAAGTGAAAGTTTATCTGACTGCAAGTACAAAAGTCCGGGCAATGCGCCGGTATAAAGAATTGGAAGAAAAAGGAGAAACCTGCGATCTTGCCAAAATAGAGGCGGATATCGCAGAGCGGGACCACAGGGATATGACCAGGGAACTTGCGCCCCTGCAGCAAGCCAAAGATGCGGTGTTAATAGATTCTTCCGAAATGACGATAGAAGAAGTAGCAGAAAAAATCATAGCTCTGTGTAAATAACGGGGGATTTTGTTTATGGAAGTAATGCTTGCAAAGAGCGCGGGATTTTGCTTCGGCGTAAAACGTGCGGTGGAACAAGTGTATGAGCAGGTGGGAAAAAAGGGAAAAATATATACATACGGTCCTATCATCCATAACGAAGAGGTGGTAAAAGATCTGGAAAAAAAGGGCGTTAAGGTGATCGGCTCCAAAGAGGAACTTGCGCAGCTTTCAGAGGGAACCGTAATTATAAGAAGCCACGGCGTGGCAAAAGAGATCTATGCCGTCATAGAAGAAAAAGGGCTTACCTGTGTGGACGCTACCTGCCCTTTTGTAAAAAGGATCCATGATATTGTGGAAAAAGAGAGCAGGGAAGGGAAACGTATCCTGATCATCGGCAATGAAAACCATCCCGAGGTCGAAGGGATAAAGGGATGGGCGGTAAACGGGGCGGAAGTGATTGAAGACGCTGAAGAGGCCCAAAATTTTCAGGCGGAAGAAAAGGAAAAACTATGCATTGTTTCCCAAACGACATTTAACTACAACAAATTTAAAGAATTAGTTGAAATTTTTCAAAAAAAAGGTTATAGTATTAGTGTTGTGAATACTATATGTAACGCAACGGAAGAAAGGCAGACAGAGGCAAAGGAGATAGCTGCTTTAGTCGATGTCATGATAGTAATAGGTGGTGCTCATAGCTCAAACTCTCGCAAATTATATGAGATTTGCAGCAAGGAATGTGAGAGAACTTATTTTATACAGACACTCGGTGACTTACATTTAGAAGTACCTAAAGCTGTTCGACTGATCGGAATCACTGCCGGGGCGTCAACCCCCAATAATATTATCGAGGAGGTTCAAAATTATGTCAGAATTAACTTTTGAACAAATGTTAGAAGAATCATTTAAGACAATACATGCAGGAGAGGAAGTCAAAGGAACAGTAATCGATGTGAAACCCGAAGAAATCGTCCTGAACATCGGATACAAGTCAGACGGTATTCTTACAAGAAACGAATACACGAATGAACCGAATGTGGATTTGACTGCCGTTGTAAAACCCGGCGATGTTATGGAAGTAAAAGTATTGAAAGTAAATGACGGAGAAGGACAAGTTATCTTAAGTTACAAGAGGCTTGCCGCAGAAAGAGGAAATAAACGCATCGAAGAAGCATATAATAATAAAGAAGTCTTAAAGGCTACCGTATCACAGGTGCTTGACGGCGGACTCAGCGTGATTATTGACGAAGTAAGGATCTTTATTCCTGCAAGTCTTGTTTCGGATACTTATGAAAAAGATTTGTCCAAATATGCAGGACAGGAGATTGAGTTTGTAATCAGCGAATATAATCCGAAGCGCAGAAGATATATCGGCGACCGCAGACAGCTCATTACTGCGCAGAAAGCAAAATTACAGGAAGAATTATTTGCAAGGATCCATCCCGGAGATGTGGTGGAGGGTACGGTTAAGAACGTAACGGATTTCGGCGCATTTATCGATCTTGGCGGCGCGGACGGATTGCTCCATATTTCCGAAATGTCATGGGGCAGGGTAGAAAACCCCAAGAAAGTGTTCAAAGTCGGAGATAAGCTGGAAGTGCTTATCAAAGAGATTTCAGGAACCAAGATTGCGCTCAGCCTGAAATTTGAGGATGCCAATCCTTGGAAAGACGCTGCTTCTAAATATGCGGCTGGCAGCGTAGTTACCGGAAAAGTTGCAAGAATGACGGATTTCGGTGCATTTATCGAACTGGAGCCGGGTGTAGACGCATTGCTCCACGTTTCTCAGATTGCAAAGGACCATGTGGAAAAACCGTCGGACGTTTTAAAAACCGGTGACGAAGTGACGGCAAAGGTCGTTGACTTTAACGAAGAAGATAAGAAGATCAGCCTTAGTATAAAAGCAATGTTTGCACCGGAGCCTGAGGAGGAAACAAAAGAAGAGGACGCTGACGTTGTTTCCGTAGACATTGACGAAGTGATCGCAAACGAAAGTGCAGAGGAATAAATCTGAACATTCCTATATGATATATGCCATGTATACACATGGCGTATTCATATAGGAATGAATGGCATATAAGGAAAAATATGGGGGATCATTTTTATGGCATATGATTACGAATATCTAAAAAAAGCAGTGTATGAGCTTACTATGATAGACTTAAATGCCTACAAAGAAAAACAGATGAAGCGCCGGATCGATACATTGATCGCGAAGCATAAGATTGTCGGATATGATAATTATGTGAAGGCATTAAAGGACGACAAAGCGTTGTTTGACGAGTTTGTCAATTATCTTACCATCAACGTATCGGAATTTTACCGCAATCCCGACCAGTGGAAACTTATGGATCAGCAGATCATTCCCGAACTGATCGGTAAATTCGGAAAAAATTTAAAAATATGGAGCGCGGCATGTTCTACCGGAGACGAGCCGTATTCTTTAGTTATGGCGCTGTCGAAACATATTCCGTTAAACCAGATCAAGATTCACGCAACGGATATTGACGAGCAGGTCATTGCAAAGGCAAAGACGGGAATCTATCCTGAAAAGAGTATAGCTGCCGTACCGGATGATTTGAAGAAAAAATATTTTACAAAGAACGGCCCGTTTTATGAGATCTCATCGGAAATAAAGTCAAGAGTCGAATTTAAAAAGCACAATCTTTTAAAAGACGATTATCAGTCAGGCTGGCATATGATCGTCTGCAGAAATGTGCTGATCTACTTTACGGAAGAGGCTAAAGACCAGATCTTCCGTAGATATCAAAAATCTCTGGCAAACGGAGGGATTTTGTTCATCGGAAGTACGGAGCAGATCATTAACCACAAGGAAGTCGGATTTGCACGGAAAAACTCTTTCTATTACGAAAAGGAATTGTAACGGATCTTACATAAAGAGGAAAAACGGAGTTGCTGCAGGCCGCTCCGTTTTTCCTTTTTAAAAGTTAATAAGAAGTGGAAAGAATGTCCAACACATGTTTTGCATAAACGGTAAAAGCGTCCCGGTTCTTTTTAAATTCTTCCGTCAGCTCAAAAAACAGTTCCTTGCTTTTATATTCCCGTTTAAAGAACGGTTCGAACAAGATCTCCCATTGCGGCAGATACGAAGAATATTTTCTTGTATAGCAGGTAGCGGCGCCGGCCTGCATACGATGCTTGCTGTCTACAAAGGCGGCGACGGACTTGTGCATGGCAAGATCCTCATCCGGCAGATAATAATAATCTTTGTAGTTGGCATAGAAATATTTCATTTCTTCTTCATAAAGAGGCACTTTCAAAGTCCCTTCCGTTCCCGCGCCGGTAAAATAACATCCTAAGGCGCTGAAAGAGACGGCTGCCGGCAGAGGAGAAATAAACTTTAGTTTGATGAGCACTTCCTGATGTCTTTCATTGTTAAAATCTCTATAGTAGTTTGCCTGTACCTTTTTCGTGCGGAGTCCGCCGTTGAAAAGGTCATAATAGGACAGAATGGGGAGAATGGAGAGCATCCCCTTCATATCGTCAAAATTGTGTCCAAGCAGCGCTTTATAGCCGAAAGAAGACGGGCGTTTGATATAATCGTGATACACACTGATCAGTTCCCCACCGTGAAAAGTGTCTGTACGGCTGATGCCAAGAAACAGTTCTATCGTCTTTTGCTTACAATTGGGGAGCTTTAAAAAGTACTTATACGGCGCGGTGCGCTTATAGATATCAATTCCTTCAAAACGTTCAAAACGATAGGAAAACTGATAATATTGGCACTTTTGCGCAAGAAACGGAAGGTCGAAATTGTTTCCGTTAAAATGGAGCAGGTGGGAATAAGGCTTGGCAAATTCAAAAAAAGAAATCAGAAGTTCGGCCTCTTCACTTGGATTTTCAGCAAACCATTGGCGTATATACCAGCAGCCTTCCTTAAAATAAGCGCAGCCGATCAGATAAAGAGAAGAGGACTTTGCGGTAAATCCCGTAGTCTCAATATCAAGAAACAGACATTTCTCAAGCGGCGCAATACGTTCAAGCGGATAAGACAGTGTAAAATTTTCCAATTTTTGTTCGACGGTTTTCATATAAATCCTCCTGACCGGATATCCAAATCAATCAATTCCAAATACATATCTAATCATAGCATAATTTTTAAAAATACAGTAGTTTTTTTTGTTGAAAAATAGTATATTTAAATGTAGCAGAGGTGATGGTACTTATCACCTATTTTGAAAGGAAAGAGGGGCAGCAAATGGCAAGATTAACGTTTGTGGGCGGAATTCATCCATATGACGGAAAAGACTTATCCAAGGATAAACCGACCAAAGAAGTGTTACCTAAGGGAGATCTGGTATATCCTTTGTCACAGCATATCGGAGCGCCGGCGTCGCCAATCGTAAAAAAGGGCGACAGAGTCCTGACGGGACAGAAAATCGCAGAGGCATCGGGATTTGTTTCGGCGCCGATCTACGCTACCGTATCGGGAACGGTAAAAGCGATCGAAGAAAGACGGGTAGTGACAGGCGATAAAGTTATGAGTATCATCGTGGAGAACGACGGTCTTTATGAAGAAGTGGAGTATCAAAAAGCAGAGTCGTTAGAAAGTCTTAAGAAAGAAGAGATCATAGAAAAAGTAAAGGAAGCCGGGATCGTAGGTATGGGCGGCGCGGGTTTTCCTACTTTTATCAAACTTTCTCCGAAAGAGCCGGAAAAGATCGATTATGTCATTGTCAACTGCGCGGAGTGCGAACCTTACCTGACTTCCGATTACAGGAGGATGCTGGAAGAGCCGGAGAACCTGATTGCCGGTCTTAAGGTGATCCTGCGCCTGTTTGACAAAGCAAGGGGCGTTTTGGCGGTAGAGGATAATAAGCCGGACTGTGTGGAACTGCTCAAAAACCTGACGAAAGACGAGAGCAGGATCAGCGTAAAGGCGTTAAAGACAAAATACCCGCAGGGTTCGGAGCGACAGCTTATTTTTGCGGTGACGGGGCGCGCTATCAATTCGTCCAAACTTCCCGCCGACGCAGGATGCGTTGTTAATAATGTGGATACCGTGGTGGCTGTTTATCACGCGGTCATGGAGGGAAAACCGTTAATGGAGAGGATCGTGACCGTGACGGGAGACGCGGTTGCAGATCCGCGCAACTTTAAGATCCGTATTGGAACCAACTATCATGAATTATTGGAAGAGGCGGGGGGATTTAAGAAAGAACCCGAAAAGATCATATCCGGCGGCCCTATGATGGGCTTCGGCATATTTGATCTGGATGTGCCGACTACCAAAACGGCTTCGGCACTTTTATGCCTGACCCATGACGACGTTTCTAAAATGCAGCCTACGGCATGTATCAATTGCGGCAGGTGCGTGGAAGTGTGTCCGGGCAGGATTGTTCCGAGTAAAGTAGCGACTGCGGCGGAGCATTATGACGAAGAGACTTTTATAAAGCTGAACGGGATGGAATGTTGTGAATGCGGCTGCTGCAGTTATGTCTGTCCGGCAAAGAGGACGCTGACACAATCCATCAAATCCATGCGTAAGCTGCAATTGGCAAAAAAGAAAAAATAGGGGGAAGGACGGATGAATAAATTACTGAAAGTATCATCAAATCCGCATATCCGGTCAGGGGCCGCTACGGGAAATATCATGTTGACGGTAGTGTTTGCCCTGCTTCCTGCGACCGGTTTTGGAATATATAATTTTGGAATGCGCGCATTTTTGCTGATTCTGGTTACGGTAATAAGCGCGGTATTAACGGAATACCTATATGAAAAGCTGTGTAAGAGACCGGTTACCATAGGAGACTTTTCGGCCGTGGTGACGGGACTTTTGCTTGCACTGAATCTGCCGGTGTCCGTACCTTTATGGATGGGAGCGCTGGGCGCCGTATTTGCGATCCTTGTGGTAAAAATGCTTTTTGGAGGTTTGGGACAGAACTTTATGAATCCGGCGCTGGGGGCAAGGTGCTTTCTGCTGATTTCGTTTACCTCCCTTATGACTGATTTCGAGTGCGATGCGTATACGGGACCTACGCCGTTAGCCGTTTTGAAAGAAGGCGGCAGCGTGAATATTCTTGATATGTTTCTCGGTAAAACGGCGGGAACCATCGGCGAGACGTCCATGCTCGCTATTCTGATCGGGGCATGTATCCTGCTGTTTACCGGAATTATCGATCTGAGGATTCCGGGTACATATATCGTTACGTTTCTGCTGTTTGTCGTACTGTTTGGCGGGCACGGAGTGGATCCGGCCTTTTTATCCGCCCAGCTTGCAGGCGGCGGTCTGATGCTAGGCGCATTTTTCATGGCGACGGACTATGTGACGCGGCCGGTCACGAAAAGGGGACAGTATGTTTACGGCGTGGCGCTTGGAATGCTGACCGGAATCTTCCGGTTATTTGGGCCGTCGGCGGAAGGGGTTTCTTATGCGATCATCATAAGCAATCTTTTAGCGCCGCTGATCGAAAAGGTGACTCTTCCCAAAGCGTTTGGTAAAGGAGGAGAAAAGAGATGAAAAATATGCTGAAAGATACGTTGGTCCTGTTTTTGATCACGCTTTTCGCAGGTCTTTTGCTGGGCGTGGTATATCAGGTTACCAAGGAGCCCATTGCCGCACAGGAAGAAAAAGCGCGGCAGGAGGCGTTTGCGGAAGTGTTTGAGGCTGCGGAAAGCTTTGAGACAAAAGAAAAGCCTGCGGAAGAGGAAATCGTGAAGACGCTTACCGATGCCGGAATTTCCGGCGTGACCGTAGAGGAGATCGTAAGCGCGCTGGATGGAAACGGCAGTTTACTGGGATATTGCATCACCGTTACTTCCCATGAAGGATACGGCGGGGATATTAAAATGACATTAGGGATCGATCGGGACGGAACGCTGAACGGGATCTCGATTCTGGAAATTTCAGAAACTCCGGGACTCGGGATGAAAGCGGAAGAAGTATTAAAACCACAGTTTAGCGGGAAAAATGTGGCGGAGTTCGAATATACCAAGAGCGGCGCGGCATCGGAAAATCAGATCGACGCTATCAGCGGCGCGACAATCACGACAAAAGCGGTCACAGGCGGCGTAAACGCGGGACTGAAGGTTTTCCAGACTTATCTTTCGGGAGGTGAAGGAAATGAATAGTGCAAAAGAAAGATTGGTTAACGGCATTGTCAAAGAAAATCCTACATTTGTCTTGATGTTAGGTATGTGTCCTACGCTGGCGGTTACCGTATCTGCGGTCAACGGACTCGGAATGGGACTGACGACAACGGTAGTGCTGGCGCTCAGCAACGTATTTATTTCCCTGTTAAGAAAAGTGATCCCGGATAAAGTGCGTATTCCGGCCTTTATCGTGATCATTGCTTCTTTTGTTACGATGGCGCAGCTTCTTTTACAGGCGTTTATTCCGTTTTTGTACAGCGCCCTTGGCGTTTACATTCCGCTCATCGTTGTAAACTGTATCATTCTTGGACGCGCGGAAGCTTATGCTTATCAGAATCCGCCGATCCCTTCTTTCTTTGACGGACTTGGTATGGGATTGGGCTTTACCTTTGCGCTTACCGTGATCGGCGCGGTGCGGGAGATATTGGGTGCGGGAGAATTGTTCGGTTATGGTATCATGCCCGAAAGTTATGTGCCGGTGAGTATTATGATCCTTGCGCCGGGAGCATTTTTCGTATTGGCGTTTCTGACGGCGATACAGAATAAAATAAAGATCATCGGAGAAAGAAAAGGAAAAGATATGTCAAAAATACAGTCCGGCTGTTCCCACGATTGTATGAGCTGTGAAGACGCCGGATGCAGCCACCGTTTTTATGATACCGAAGCAGGAGAAAGAAGAACGGAGAAGAAAGACGGAGAAAAGAAAGAAAATGCGGGAAAAGAAGAGGAGGGAAAATAGGATATGTGGGATAGTGTAAAAGATTTACTTGTCATATTGATCGCATCCTCTTTGATCAATAACGTTATTTTAAGCCAGTTTTTCGGACTTTGCCCTTTCCTTGGCGTATCGAAAAAGACCAGTACGGCTGCAGGAATGGGCGCGGCGGTCATCTTTGTTATCACGCTTTCCACGGCAGTGACGGGCGCGATCTACAAGTATGTATTAAAACCGCTGGACGTTACTTATCTGCAGACGATCGTATTTATCCTTGTCATTGCGGCTTTGGTACAGTTCGTGGAAATGTTTTTAAAGAAATTCGTCGTTTCCTTATATGAGGCGTTAGGCGTATATCTTCCGCTGATCACGACCAACTGTGCGGTACTGGGCGTCGCCATTACGAACGTGCAGAAAGAGTACGGGATCGGCGTGGGCATTGTAAACGGTTTTGCTACTGCGGCTGGCTTTACCATTGTGATCGTTATTCTTGCCGGACTGCGGGAAAAAATGGAACATAACGATGTGCCGGAGGCCTTTAAGGGAATGCCTATCGTGCTTTTAACGGCAGGGCTTATGGCAATTGCATTCTGCGGTTTTTCCGGACTTTTATGACGGTCGTGGAAGACGCCGGAACTGACGGATTGGACTTTGAACGAATGCCCGGAAAGGGCAGGCAAGGGGGTATGGAACAGATATGAGTATAACTGGTATATTGACGGCGACCCTGATCATAGGCGCGATCGGATTATTTATCGGTCTGTTTTTGGGAGCCGCGGCAATAAAATTTAAAGTGCAGGTGGACGAAAAGGAGGAAGCGGTGCTTGCGGCGCTTCCGGGAAATAATTGCGGCGGCTGCGGTTATCCGGGGTGTTCGGGACTGGCGGCGGCGATTGCGAAAGGAGAGGCTGCGGTAAATGCCTGTCCGGTAGGAGGCGAGGCAGTAGGAAAGACAATCTCCGGCATTATGGGAGTGGAGGCAGAAGAGAGCGTACACAAGGTGGCATTTGTGCATTGTAAGGGCGATTGCGGCAAAACGACTCTCGATTATGAATACACGGGGATAGAAGACTGCAGGATGCTTTCTTTTGTGCCGGGCGGAGGACCGAAATCCTGTAATTACGGATGTCTCGGGTTCGGATCATGCGTAAAGGTCTGTCCTTTCGATGCGATCCATGTGGAGAACGGCATTGCCGTAGTAGACAGGGAAAAGTGCCGTGCCTGCGGAAAATGTGTGGAAGTATGCCCGAAGAATCTGATTTCGCTTGTGCCTTATGACGCGAAACATATCGTAGCATGCAGTTCCAAAGATAAAGGACCGGTGACCATGAAAGCCTGTACTACAGGCTGTATCGGCTGCGGACTTTGCAAAAAAGTATGTCCTGCGGACGCCGTTACTATAGAAAATTTCCATGCGGTCATCGATCAGGACAAATGTACCGGCTGCGGGGCATGTAAAGAAAAATGCCCTAAGGATGCCATTATTTAATGATTTTTCCTGCAAGTGGAAATTTCCTGCAATGGAAAGGGAGGAAGAAAATGGAACAGGTCAGACTGGGAAAAACAGGGATCGTAACGGACAAAAACGGATTTGGCGCCCTGCCGGTCCAAAGGATCAGCCGGGATTCGGCGGTATCTCTTTTACGGAAAGCTTACGAAGGGGGAATCACTTTTTTTGATACGGCAAGATTCTATACGGACAGTGAAGAAAAGCTGGGCGAAGCTTTCTCAGGGATGCGGGAAAAAGTTACTATCGCGTCCAAAACGGCGGCGGTGACGCCGGAAGATTTTTGGAAGGATCTGGATACCACGCTGCATCATCTGAAAACGGATTATTTGGATCTGTATCAGTTCCATAATCCTTCGTTTTGCCCGAAGCCGGATGATAAAAGCGGCGTTTATGAGGCCATGCTCGAAGCCAGAGCAAAGGGTATGGTGAAACATATCGGCATTACCAATCACAGGCTTTCGGTAGCCCGCGAAGCAGTAGAGAGCGGTCTGTATGAAACGCTGCAGTTTCCGTTCAGTTATCTTTCCGGAGAAAAAGAAAAGGAGCTTGTCGAAAAGTGCAAAAAGGCAGATATGGGTTTTATTGCGATGAAAGCTCTGTCCGGCGGCCTGATCACCAATTCTGCCGCCGCCTATGCCTATCTCTCCCGATTTCCGGAGGTACTTCCGATCTGGGGGATACAAAGAGAGGCGGAACTGGATGAGTTTTTGTCTTATATCAAAAATCCGCCTAAAATGACGGCAGAAATAGAAGAACTGATCGAAAAGGACAGAAAAGAACTGTTGGGAGAGTTCTGCAGGGGCTGCGGTTATTGTATGCCCTGCCCGGCCGGGATCGAGATCAATAACTGCGCAAGAATGTCCCTGCTGCTCAGACGTTCGCCTTCTGAGCTGCAGTTGACTGCAGAAGTACAGGAAAAGATGAGGAAGATCAAAGACTGTATCCACTGTAACAGTTGCAGCAGTAAATGCCCGTATGGACTGGATACGCCGGCGCTGCTGCAGAAAAATTTGGTTGATTATGAGGAGGTACTGGCCGGAAAACCTCTTTAAAGGCTAGTGCTCCAATTGCTAACTGGATGGAGCACTAGTTTGAACAGTATTAATAAGAAGGAGAACGAAGAAGAAACCCGTCGGTGGCGATCCGTTCTCCTTTTTTTGTGATAAAAAGCGCCTCCGTATCCGGCAGCGATTCGATCAGTTCCTTGCCGGACTCAGGACCCAGCGCAAAACATGCCGTAGAAAGGGCGTCTGCGTCCAATGAGGAGGGAGCGAGGATCGTAACGGCGGAAAGGGCGTTGTCGATCGGATATCCGGTATTCGTGTCTAAAATATGATGGTAGAGTATGCCGTCCTTTTCAAAATACCGCTCATAAATGCCGGAGGAGACGACGGAACAGTCAGATACAGAGACGGTCCCTAAACTGACGCCTCTTTCGGCAAAAGGCGTCTGGATGCCGATCACATAAGGAGAACCGTCCGGTTTGTTTCCCAAAGTGAGCACGTTGCCGCCAAGGTCTATGACGGCGCTGTCTATTTGATGCTGTAACAGACATTCTTTCATTCTGTCCGCAATATAGCCCTTGGCAATAAATCCCAGGTCTACGGCGGCATCGGGATCCGAAAGGGTGACAGACAGACCGTCTATGGAGAGACGATGGTAATCTACATGAGAAAGTTTTTCGGCGATTTCATGGTCGGAGGGAACGGTATGCGTCTGCGCATTTTCAGAAGAAAAATTCCACAGTGAGGACAGCGGGGCAATAGTGGGATCGATCAGGCCGTCCGTAAGCTCTCCATAATATACCGCTTTTTCCAAAAGCGCCGCCGTTTCCTGACTGACAGTTACGGGGGAGGAGGAGGCGTGGTTGATATTCCAGATATCGGAGCCTTCCTTTGTGGCGCTTAAGAGGTTTTCATAGTATTCGGCAAGGGCAAAGCACTCGTCTAAAACTTCTTCTTTAGAGGAATCGTATATGGTCACCGTGATGACGGTATCAAAATAAAATCCTGTCTTTGACAGGGGCGTATGTTTGCTGCTGCATCCTGAAAGAAGCGTCAGGAGGAAAAAAAGGAGGAGAAATGTTCCTTTTTTTTTCATATCGGCATATTCCTTTCTTGATCTATGTTCCGGCAGGTCCCGGTATCTGACGCATCCGGCGCGCCCGGCGCCTTGCCCGGCGGTAAAAGCCTGAGCCTGACGGCGGATGCGAGGAAAGGATTGCGTGATTTTCGGATTCGTGTTACATTAAATAGCGTAAGAGTTTGAAATTTTCTATTGTATTTTAACACGGAACATAAGAAAGGTACAGATTTTTATGAGATTGCAGGATGATTATGATTACGAAGAAAGGCGGGGCGGGGTGCCTGTAGGAGCGGTATCCATCGCCATCGTCGCTATCATGGCTATGGCCCTCGTTATGGTCTTTATGAACCAGAACGATAATAATAAGAAAAGTGGAAAAGATGCGGATACGGTAAGCGGGAACGAAACGGTAAAGCAAGAGGAAAGAGAAAGCCTTGACGAGTATATCAGCGGCAGTACCCTGACCGCGGACGATCTGGATTTTTGGGATATGTATCCTGAAAGGGAAGAGATCGCAGCGGTGGAAAAGGAAGAGGCGGGAGAGAAAGACAAAAAGAAGGACAAGTATGAGGAGGAAGAAGAGTCCATAGAAGATCCGGCGTTGGACGGAAAGCATACGAAGATCACCTATGCAAACGGAAGTGAAGAGTGGGTGCTGATCAGTCCTTATCTTACGAAAAACAACTATGATTTTACGAATCTGGTCAGTCAGTCCAATATTATGAAATATTATGAGAACGGGAAAAAAATATCCTTTGTCGGAGCAGATATTTCTAAATATCAGGAAAACGTTGATTTTGAGACATTAAAGAACGAAGGCGTGGACTATGTTATGATCCGTGTCGGGGCAAGAGGCTACAGTACCGGACAGATCACATTGGATGATAATTTTGACGACAATATGGTGCGTGCCAAGGAGGCGGGACTGGACGTAGGGGTCTACTTTTATTCGCAGGCCATTTCGGAAGCGGAGGCGGTAGAAGAAGCGAATTTTGTACTTGAGCATATTGCCGGTTATGAGATCGATTATCCGGTTGCGTTTTTTATGGAAAAGATCTCCAACGATAAGGCAAGGATCGACGGTTTATCAAAAAACGATAAGACAATGGCGGCAAGAGCATTTTTAAATACCGTAAAAGACGCGGGGTATATGCCGATGGTCTACGGAACGAAGGAATGGCTCATCAAGGAGGTGGATCTTTCCAAGCTTACGGAGTATGATATCTGGCTTTCACAGAACGAGGACATTCCGGATTATCCGTATCGGTTCACTATGTGGCAGTATACCAGCACGGGAGAGATCGGCGGAATAGAAGGATATGCAAATCTGAGCGTTAATTTTATTGATTATTCTGCAAAATAAGCAGTACTGTTTCCTATTGGACCACAAAGGGGCGGTACACGAAAAGCTTTTGTCCGGCATATGGCTGCGGCAGAAGCTTTTTTTGAACCATGGGCAGGTCTTTTGCCTGTTGGAAAGGCATTGGTCCGTAAGTGCAGCAATCCGGTTTTTATGCGTTAGGCGTAACAACGTAATTTTTAATTTTGGAAGAAACGGAAAGCGCAGTATAAATGTCGGCGTAGGCAGCAGGAGAGAGCGCGTCGATATAGTTCGGCGTATATTTTTTGGAAACGCCGGCTTTTTTTAAATAATCGATGGCTTTGTTGTAAGCAATGGCGGCTTCCTGCTCTGTCGGATAGACGCCTACGAGAAAATAACCGTTTACATGGATGCGGGTATAATAGACCTGCCGGCCATTTTTCTCTTCTTTTGTAACGCCGTAAAAGCGGTTGATGATTTCGATATTTTCATAACGGAAATCGGAGGGGTCGCCGTTTATAAAACGGTAATCCCTTCCTTCTACGGCGTAGTTTTTGATTCCGTAGCGGCTCATGATATTTACCTGCATCCCATAGTCGGAGACGAAAAGATGGCCGTCCCGCTTCATGATCTTGTGGGAGGAGTAGTAAAACAGGTCGTCAGAATCAAATTTTAATATTTCCGTCCGGGAAAGATAATAATAAAAAAATTTAGGGCGCAGATAGATCGGCGTATGAAAATAAAGATGATTGTCCCTAAGATTTATGAGGCACACCCATTTTTCAAAGCAGAGAGGCGTAGCGCTTTTTTTATGATCTTCTATGGAAAGGCCGTCGGTACGCAGCAGATTACAGGCGTCGATATAGGCTTTATGAGCCGTTTCTTCGTCTGAAAAACTGCCAAGGCTGATGTGCTTTCTGTTATATGTCAGAGAAGCCCGGTAATATGCGTCGCCGTTTTTTTTCTTTGCGGGATATACTCCCGGAAGTCTGTTTTTCATTTTTGCTCCCATCTGTCCGCTTTTGCGAGCCAGTCAATATTTGAAAACATATTTTATTTTTACGGCCCTATACTGGAAGTATTTGTCGAAAAGGATCGGAATCCCTCTGTTTTTCCATTATAACAGCAATGCATTCATAATACAATTTTAGGAAAAAAAGAAAAATTTTAAAAATTTAGATATATTTTTACTTATTCCTGTATAGAATATTAAGGAAGTATTACAAAGGATAATAAAATAGTCACAATTTAGGACGAGGAAAACGTGTCAGAGCACGAAGATGGGAGTAAGTATGTATAAAAAATATATCTGTTTTATTTTCTTATGTAATGTTATTTTTTCACTATGCTGGTTCAACATAGAAAAAATAGCGGATGCAAGACAGCTTTCCAAACCGGCCTTTCAGGCGGAAGAGCCTTTGGAAGAACGTATCGAGACAAGCGTCGTCATGGATGAGAGCAGAGCGGTATCCCCCCAAAGGGTGGTGGAAGTAAATGTTTTAGAGTCGGCGAGGGAAAGTCTTTCGAATGAGGATTACGATATCCTGCTTAAGATCGTGGAGTCGGAAGCGGGAGGAGAAGACGAGGACGGTAAACTGCTCGTCGCAAATGTGATCCTTAACAGAGTGAATCATCCGAAATTTCCGGATACGGTTAAGGAAGTAGTATTTCAGGAGGAAAAAGGCGTTTTTCAATTTTCGCCGGTAGCGGACGGAAGACTTTATTCGGTGAAGGTGAGCGACGAAACGATAGAGGCGGTGGACCGGGCTCTTTGCGGAGAAGATATATCCGAGGGTGCCCTCTATTTTGCATCCAGAAAAAACGCGTCGCCGGAGCGGATGAAGTGGTTTGACGAACATTTGGAAATGCTGTTTTCCTACGGGGGACATGAATTTTTTCATTAACAGGAAAAACAGCCGGCTTTCCCGGTTTATCAGATGATTTATAGGTTTTTGCAGGTTTTTGCAGGTTTTTTTTACCAGTCGTTGCGGTGTAAAAAAAAATATGTTATACTAATGACCTAAACGAAAGGCATGATATGCCCGACGGATATGAAAAGACAATAGAGAAAACGAAAGGAAACTTATTTATGGAAGTATTATATAAAAGCACCCGAAGCGACGGGACTCCGGTAACGGCGTCACAGGCAATTTTAAAAGGTTTGTCCGAGGACGGAGGACTGTTTGTACCCGATCATATTCCGACGCTTGATAAGAGCCTTTCCGAGCTATCTAATATGACTTATAAAGAAACGGCTTATGAGGTCATGAAGCTTTTTCTGACAGATTTTACGGAAGAAGAATTAAAAACGTGTATTGATAAGGCTTATGATTCCAAATTTGATACGGATGTGATCGCACCGCTTGTAGAGGCGGACGGCGTCTACTTTTTAGAACTGTTCCACGGCGCGACGATCGCTTTTAAGGATATGGCCCTTTCCATTCTGCCGCATCTTTTGATCACAGCGGCGAAGAAGAATCAGGTGAAGAATGAGATCGTGATTTTAACGGCGACTTCGGGCGATACGGGAAAGGCGGCGCTTGCGGGATTTGCCGGAGTAGAGGGTACGCGGATCATCGTATTTTATCCAAAGAACGGGGTAAGCCCGATTCAGGAAAAACAGATGGTCACACAAAAGGGTGCGAACACGCATGTGGTAGGCATCCACGGAAATTTTGACGACGCGCAGACAGGCGTAAAGCAGCTTTTTAACGATCGGGAGCTGGCAAAGGAAATGGAAAAGGCAGGTTTTCAATTTTCTTCTGCAAATTCCATCAATATTGGAAGGCTTGTTCCACAGATCGTATATTATGTATATGCTTATGCAAGACTTCTCTCAGAGGGGGAACTGAAAGAGGGCGAGAAGATCAATGTAGTGGTACCTACCGGAAATTTCGGAAACATACTTGCAGCTTATTACGCAAAGAATATGGGACTTCCTATAGAGAAGCTGATTTGTGCTTCTAACGATAATAAGGTTTTATACGACTTCTTTCAGACCGGCGCTTACGATAAAAACAGGGAATTCGTATTGACTACTTCGCCTTCTATGGATATTTTGATATCCAGTAATCTGGAAAGGCTGATCTATCGTATTGCAGGGAATGACGCAGGGAAAAATACGGAGCTTATGAATGCGCTTTCAGGAGAAGGAAAATATGAGATTACGGAGGTGATGAGAAAAGAGCTTTTGGATTTTTATGGAAATTTTGCTACGGAGTCGGAAGCGGGGCAGACGATCAAAGCACTGTTCGAACGATGCGGTTACATTATCGATACGCATACGGCCGTTGCGGCAGCGGTTTACGGGAAGTATAAAAAAGAGACGAAGGACGGGACGAAAACAGTGATTGCTTCTACGGCAAGCCCGTTTAAATTTACAAGGAGCGTAATGGAAGCAATCGATCCTAAATACAGTTCCATGGAAGATTTTGAATTGGTGGACGAATTGGCAAAATTAGGAAATATATCCGTTCCGAACGCCATTGAAGAGATCAGGACAGCGCAGGTATTACATAAGACGGTATGTGAACGTAACGAGATGAAAACAATTGTAAAAAACTTTCTGGAGATAAAATAAGTATGGAACAAAAGAAACATATTCTCGTGGTTGATGACGTGTCAACAAATCTGAAATGTGAAGGGGAAGTACTTAAAGGAAAATATAGAATGTCCATGGCAAAATCAGGGGAGCAGGCGTTGGAACTGCTGCCTCAGATCCAGCCGGATCTGATTTTGCTGGATATTTATATGCCCGGGATGGACGGTTATGAAACCATGGTCAAAATTAAAGAAAATGCAGATTATGCCCATATACCGGTCGTCTTTTTGAGTGGTGATTCTACAAGTGAGACAGAAAAAAAAGGGATGAAAATGGGAGCGGCAGACTATATCCGCAAGCCTTTTGATCCGGACGTATTGTTAGAGAAGATCGAACGTATTTTGTTCGAAGAAGAGGAAGCTATATAATAATTATGATATTTTTAATGATTCTAAAAAAGCGTTTCCCATAAACGGCGCCGATGGCATTGGTTTATGGGAAACGCTTTTTTCAAACGTTGCTTCTTGCTTTGGATCTTTTATATCCGGAGGACGTTGGCTTTTGCCCGTAAACGTTAAGAACGGGTATTCATATCGATATAGTTGCGTTCTTCCCCGATCGGTTTATATGCCGGACGGATGATCTTGCCGTTATTGGCAAGCTCTTCCAATCTGTGGGCGCTCCAGCCGGTGATACGCGCTATGGCGAAGATCGGGGTGTACAGCTCGATCGGAAGGCCTAACATGCTGTATACAAAACCGGAATAGAAATCCACATTGACGCTTACGCCTTTGTACATCTGCCGTTCCTCTTCGATGATCTTCGGGGCAAGCTTTTCTACCAGAGAGTAGAGTGCAAATTCTTTATGCAGTCCTTTTTCTTCCGATAATTTTTCAACGAAAGATTTAAAAACTACGGCTCTCGGATCGGATTTTGAATAAATGGCGTGTCCGACGCCGTAAATCAGTCCGGCATGATCGAACGCTTCTTTGTGGAGAAGCTTTTTTAAATAGACGCCGACCTCTTCTTCATCGGTCCAGTCGTTTACCTCACTCTTCATTTCCTCAAACATCTGCACGACTTTGATGTTGGCTCCGCCGTGCCTTGGCCCTTTTAAGGATCCGATCGCAGCGGCAATGGTAGAATATGTATCCGTTAACGAGGAGGTGACTACATGCGTGGTAAAAGAAGAGTTATTACCGCCGCCGTGCTCCATATGAAGGACAAGGGCGATGTCTAAGATCTTTGCCTCTAACGGTGTGTAGGAGCTGTCGGGCCGCAAAATGTGAAGGATATTTTCCGCCGTAGACAATTCGGGCTGCGGCTGATGGATAAATAAACTGTTTCCATCATGATAATGGCTGTATGCCTGATAGCCGTAAATACTCAGTAACGGGAACAGGCTGATAAGCTGTAAGCACTGGCGCAGTACGTTGGGAATGGAAGTGTCGTCGGCCCTGTCGTCATAGGAATAAAGCGTGAGCACGCTCCTTGCCAACGTATTCATCATATCTTTACTGGGCGCTTTCATAATAATATCACGGACAAAGCTGGTAGGCAGGGTCCGGTATTGGGAAAGAAGAGTTTCAAATCCGGCAAGCTCTTCTTTCGTCGGCAGTTTGTCAAATAATAAGAGATAAGTGATCTCTTCAAAACCGAAGCGGTTTTCTTTGGTAAAGCCTGAAACCAAATCTTTTACATCATAGCCGCGGTAAATCAGTTTACCGTGTGCCGGAACGGAAACGCCGTTTACCATTTCCGTTGCCCTGACATCGGAAATATTGGTAAGTCCTGCAAGGACGCCTTTGCCGTTTAAGTCGCGAAGCCCTCTTTTGACTTCATATTTGGTGAACAGTTCAGAGTCGATAACGCCGGCCTGTTCGCTCAATTTTGCAAGTCGCAGTATTTCGGGTGTAATTTCAGAAAAATTGTTGTGATCCAAGGAATCATCCCTTTCATTATTAGATTCGTTTTGACTTTTCTTCACAAAATGCTTTTTTACTGTGATATGTGAAAGTCATAACAGTTTAATCATATCATGTTAAATTTACTTATGACAAGCAAAAATAGTGAGTTAATAAAATTTTAACAAATTTTCGAGATAAATCCGCCTAAAAATTAGGAAAAATGATACATTTTACAAAAAATTTATCCGTTTATTTATTTTTTCATACGAGGAATATGGATTTTTAGACGGCTGCGTATTAAAATAGAAAAGTATGGACGGCAACATACTTTTATGAAAAAATTATGAGATAAGTTTTGGAAAGAAGGAGGAGGGACGCCGAATGACAAAACAGGAAATTTTTTCCCATGTGGATCATACGCAGTTAAAAGCATTTGCAAAGTGGGAAGACATCGTAACATTATGTGACGATGCGGTACGGTACAAAGCAGCATCCGTATGTGTGCCGCCTGCTTATGTTAAGAGAATACACGATACTTATAAAGACAGTGTGCGCATCTGCACTGTAGTAGGGTTCCCTTTAGGCTACAGCACTGCCGCGGCAAAGGCTGCGGAAACCAAAGAGGCGTTAAAAGACGGAGCGGAAGAGATTGATATGGTAGTCAATATCGGGGATGTAAAAAGCGGACTCTTTGAAAAAGTGGAAGAGGAGATCCGGATGCTGAAAGAGATATGCGGCGGCTGTATTTTAAAGGTGATCGTCGAAACCTGTTATCTGACGGAAGAAGAGAAGATCGCTATGTGCAGGACGGTTACCAAAGCAGGTGCGGATTATATCAAAACTTCTACCGGGTTCGGTACAGGGGGCGCCGTTTTGGAAGATATCTTACTGTTTCAAAAGCATATCGGGCCGGGGGTAAAAATAAAGGCGGCGGGCGGTATCAGGACGAAGGAAGATATGGAAACTTTTTTAAATGCGGGCTGCGACAGGATAGGGACTTCTTCGGCAGCCGGGGTATTGGGTGACTAAGGGAACGGAATGCAGCGAAAGGAATGGATATCATGATGGAAAATAAGATCATAAAAGAAAGGCTTTCCCTTTTAAAAAAGGAGATGAAAGCTAACGGTGTGGATTGTTATATGCTCCCGACTTCGGATTTTCATAATTCGGAATATGTGGACGATTATTTTAAAGCAAGGGAATATTTTTCGAATTTCACGGGTTCTAACGGAACGTTGGTCGTGCGCGAGGAAGAAACCGGCCTTTGGACGGACGGACGCTATTTTATTCAGGCGGAAAACGAGCTTGCGGGAACGGGAATCAGGCTGTTTAGAATGTTAGAAGAAGGCGTGCCTACGATTCAGGAGTATTTGGAAAAGGAAATGAAAAGCGGTCAGGTCTTAGGATTTGACGGCAGGGTGGTAGACTGCCGTTTCGGAAAAAAACTGGAAAAGGCATTGGGAGAGAAGGGGATCGCCATTCAATATGAAACGGATCTGGCGGGGCAGCTTTGGAGCGACAGACCGGCGCTGCCGCATCATGAAGCCGTACTTTTGCCGGAAAAGATCTGCGGACAGACTTGCGCCGAGAAGGTTTCCGGAGTAAGAGAGAAAATGAAGGAAAAGAAAGCGGCGTATTTTCTGTTGAGCAAGCTGGATGACCTGATGTGGCTTTTGAATATCAGAGGAAAGGATGTGGCATGCAATCCGGTAGCTCTTTCTTACGGTTTCCTGACAATGGAGGAAATGTATCTCTTTATACAGAAAGAAGCGGTTACGCAGGAACTGAAAGCATATGCGGAAACTTACCATATCGTTATAAAGGATTATTTTGAGATCGCAGAATTTTTAAAGAATTTTTCTTATCACGGGGCAGTGATGTATGACAGCGGAAATCTAAATTATGCCTTATATAAAACGATCTGCGGCAAAACGGAATGCATAGACGAGAGGAACCCTACGGAACTGATGAAGGCGGTAAAAAATCCGGTAGAGCTGCAGAACATGAGAGAAGTATTTTTAACGGATAATGTGGTGGTCACGAAATTTATTTACTGGCTGAAACAGAATGCGGGCAAGATCCCTCTAAACGAGTATACGGCGGCAATGAAACTGGACGGTATGCGCCGGGAGGCAGAAGGTTTTCTGGATCTGTCCTTTGAGACGATTTCCGGTTATAAGGAAAATGCCGCAATGATGCACTATGAGGCGACGGAAGAGAACAACAAGGAGATCCGGGCGGAAGGAATGCTTCTTGTGGACTCCGGCGGACAGTATATGGGCGGCACTACGGATATTACAAGGACTATTGTGCTGGGAGAGATAAGCGAAGAGGAAAAGAAGCACTTTTCCGCGGTAGCGGCGGGCATGATACGGCTCAGCAATGCAAAGTTCCTTTACGGATGTACCGGGCGGAACGTGGATATTCTTGCAAGGGAGCCGATGTGGGAGATGAACATCGATTATAAGTGCGGCACGGGGCACGGAGTCGGATATATTCTGAACGTGCATGAAGGCCCTCAGGGGATACGCTGGAAGTATACGGAAGGGCAGACGGAGGCAGTCTTGGAAGAAGGCATGAACGTCACAAACGAACCGGGCGTCTACAGGGAGGGCAGCCACGGGATCAGGACGGAAAATGTGATGCTTGTCAGAAAAGGAGAAAAAAACGGCGACGGACAGTTCATGTATTTTGAGACGCTTACCTTTGTGCCGATCGACAGGGAAGCGCTGGATAAAAAATACCTGACGGAGACGGACGTCAGACGGATCGACGCCTATCATGAAGAAGTATACCGGCGGATCTCCCCTAAACTTACAAAAGAAGAAGCGGAGTGGCTAAGGGAGGTTACCCTGCCTTTATAGCAATATCCGATGTAAATTCCGTTTGCAAAGCTGATCTCTTAAAAAATGATAAATCACGGTCAGAATCATTGACTTTTGCCGTTAATTTTGAGATAATAAATGAAAAATCGGGGATTTTTCAAACAGCATAAAACCGGCGGCTGTTAAGAGGATCAAAAGGCTTGTTTGTCAGTCAGAAATATTATGCAGACGCCGGTCTTTAATACACATTAAAATTAAGGAGGAAGTAATATGTCAACAAAAGCTTATTATCCGATTTCGGAAATTGGCGCTGGAAAGGTAGGTTTTTCCAAGACCCGTTCTATTATTGAGGCTGCTTTTTACGGAAACAACGTAGTAAAAGTTAACACCTTAAAGGAAGCGTATGAATTAGCTAAAAATTCACCGGGTACCGTTGTAACGGACATGCCGGTTTACAGAGGAGAAGAATTCGGACTTGAAAAAGATGCGAAGGTACTTTTGTTTAACGACGGCGCCGTTACAGGCCGTTATGCGGCGGCACGCCGTATTAAAGGCGAGCCGGGCGTAGACGAAACGAAGCTGGATAAAGTGGTTATGGATGCCGTTTATGAAACACGTTGGAAAACGATGTACCATGCGGAATGCTTCGTAGGTCTTGATCCGGAATTTATGGTAAAAGCGCATCTCCTCATTCCGGAAGGAGAAGAGAACATTCTTTATAACTGGATGATCAACTTCCAGTATATGTCGGATGAATATGTTAAGATGTATAAGGATTCCAAACCGGTAGGCGACGGTAAAGAGCCTGATATTTATATTTTCTCCGATCCCCAGTGGATACCGGGTAACCGCCCTGACGTAGACTATAGCTGTTTGAGCGATCCTTTGACGCTCTGCTATTTTGATACCAACCAGAACTGTGCGGCGATCCTTGGCATGAGATATTTCGGCGAACATAAAAAAGGTACTTTAACGATGGCTTGGGCGCTTGCGAACAGAAACGGTTATGCAGCATGCCACGGCGGACAGAAAGAGTATACGCTGCCGGACGGCTCCAAATTCGTTGCATCCGTTTACGGTCTGTCAGGTTCAGGTAAATCTACGCTGACTCATGCAAAACACGGCGGCAAATATCCGATCACGGTACTTCATGACGATGCTTTCATTATCAATACGGATACCTGCGCTTCCGTAGCTTTGGAGCCTACGTATTTTGATAAGACGGCGGATTATCCGACAGGCTGTCCTGACAACAAGTACTTATTGTCTGCGCAGAACTGTTCCTGTACTTTGGATGAAGAGGGCAAGATCCAGTTAGTGACGGAAGACATCAGAAACGGTAACGGCCGCGCCATTAAATCTAAATTATGGTCCCCGAACCGTGTAGATAAGATCGACGCGCCGGTAAATGCGATCTTCTGGATTATGAAAGATCCTACCATTCCGCCGGTAGTAAAATTAAAAGGTTCCGCACTGGCATCCGTTATGGGTGCAACGCTTGCTACAAAAACGTCTACCGCAGAGCGTGTAGCGGCAGGTACGGATCTGAATGCGCTTCGTATCGTTCCTTATGCGAATCCGTTTAGAACTTATCCGTTGGTAAACGACTATGAGAAGTTCAAGAAATTGGTAGAAGAGAAGAACGTAGACTGCTACATCGTAAATACGGGCGATTTCATGGGCGCAAAGGTAAAACCTGCAGATACGTTGGGAATCCTTGAGACGATCGTGGAAGGTAAAGCACAGTTTGAAGCTTGGGGTCCTTTTGAAGATATCGAGATCATGTATGACTGGTCAGGAAAAACCGGAGATTTCAAACCGGATCTTTCTGATAAAGAATATGTAGCGGCATTAAAGAACGCTATGGAAAACCGTGTACAGGCAGTAGAAGATTTTGCAACAAAGAAGGAAGGCTATGATAAGCTTCCGGATGAGGCTCTTGCAGCATTGAAGAAGATCGTTGACGAGGCAGCGACTTTATAGGAGTGCATAAAAGAGCTTTATAAGAGTTTCATAAAAGTTCAATAAGTGTTCTAAAAGGCAGTTCCGAAAGGAACTGTCTTTTTTGCGCTTTTTTTGCGATGCCTTAGACTTGCGCCATAAAACGTCATTCTTATATAATATTTGAAAACAGAAAAAGGCTTTTTTCGCCTGAGTAGAGGAGGATTTGACATGGAACAGCTGAATATTTCAGCTACAAAAGACAACGAACGAGTATACAAAATTCTTGGGGATCTACTAAATACAGATAAAGAATTTCAAATTATGATCACGGTGCCTTCCGGACATGACGGCGCTGCCGTATTAAAAGAGGAATATAAAAACGAACCAATCAAAAGGGATTTGGAAAAAGATGTGACGGACATGATCCATGAGATCGGCGTGCCGGCGCATATTAAAGGGTATCAGTACTTAAGAGAGGCAATCATGATGTCCGTGGAAGATATGGATATGTTGAACTCTATTACAAAGCTTTTGTATCCGACTATTGCCAAGAAATTCCAGACAACACCCAGCAGAGTGGAGAGAGCAATCAGGCACGCCATTGAAGTGGCATGGAGCAGAGGCAGAATGGAGACGCTGGAGGCGCTTTTCGGCTATACGATCAATACAGGAAAGGGAAAACCGACCAATTCGGAATTTATCGCATTGATCGCGGATAAAATACGGTTATTGTATAGGAATTAAAGGTATTACATATGGGGTCATGCAGGGATTTGTCATGATCGTGAAAAGTGAGGGAAACAGCCGTCTGGATTTATGCCGGACGGTTGTTTTTGTATTTTATAATGGAATAAACTTGAAGCTCCTAGGGAAATTTGCGATGGTGATAAAATGTGTTGACAAATTTTGGCAGATATTATACTTTATATAAGACGGAGATGTAAGATAATGAGAAGGGACATGATAGCTTTAGCTCAACTCATGTTGGCACTTGGAAGAGTGTGGACTGCATTGTTGATTTTACGGTGTCTTTAACACCATAAAGTGTTTCAGGTATCCTTTTTTAGAAATTATTTTATTGTCATGATGTATCAGTTATTGTAGTAACTTAGGGCTGGCAGGAAAGGGGAAGCTTGTGGGAAATTACAGAAATATGATCAGGATGCAGTTTCGGCTGATGATCAATAAAAAAGAATTTCAGTTGGTTTATCTCATTAATTTAGTATATGTTTTCTTGGTCTACCTAAAGCATATAAGCGCCTATTGGGGAGATGAGGTGTCCACGATCCTTTCGCCGGGCAGCACGTCGGCGATTGTATGGCATTATAATATTAGCAGGATTTATCATATTTATATCATATTGCTCCCCTTTTTGCTGGTTCTGCCGTTTGCCATGTCGTTTATTGACGACAATAAAAATCTGATCCTGTTCGCTCTTCAGATCAGGAGCGGAGTCAAGGTTTATTATATCGCCAAAGGGATTGTCTGTTTCATAGGAGGATTTCTTGCTTTTTTTGTACCTCTGTTCATGAATTTTATCTTAAATCATGTTACGTTTCCTGACAGTGGTCTTACTTTTATGGGGGATCTTTATGATATAAACTTTGATTCGCTTGTTACGGGAGCAGGGCTTACCATTGAGGCAAGAGGTCCGAAAACATGGTTTTTGCCTTTGTTTCTTGCTTCACAGGAAGGATATACCCTTCTTTTCTGTATATTATTTTCGATAGAAATGGGGATCTTTAGTACGTTTGTTTATGTAGTTTCTTTTGCATTGAAAAGATCGAAGCTGATATTGCTGCTGCCGTTTTATCTGATTACAGCCTGTTTTGAGAAGTTAGAACTGATCTATAGAGGAAGAGAGCCATATTTATGTTACTCTATATTGTCCTATTTTATGCTTGACGGCTGGTATGGTAAAGATCCTCTATTTATCGGCACCGTCATTTTGGCTGTCCTATTTATTATAGTATTGGGGATTCATTGGCAGATACGCAGGGATCAGTTGGAGTAGGAGCGGGCGGTTATGGTAAAAAGCAGGGATCTTTGGAAAGTGATGTTTGTCCTGCCTGTCGTATTGTTCCGGAAATGTAATTTATTGCTGCCGGTTACAGGGGAAACGCTGCCTATGGAGGAAGTTTTTTTAAAGAATATATTTATGGAGAATGCGTTAAGAATAGAAACCAACATTACGGTTTTAATGTCCGGGATGTTGGAGATCGTTATATTCAGTCTGTTGTTCGGGGCGCATCTCTATCATGATTTGTATGAAAACAGTGTTTATATTTTTATCAGGCAAAAGAGCAGGAGCAGATGGTATGCCAAGAGAGCGGCAGAATTATTTTTGTTCAGCGTAGTTTATAGCCTTTTGTTTGTCGGAGGGACTTTTTTATTATGCAGGTTCTATACGGGACAAAGGATAGATACTGAAACAGCGGAAATTTTTGCGGTCACTTATATTTTGATCGCTTTGTTTTCTTTTTGGATCACTCTTATGATCAATATCACGGCAGTATTTACCGGGTCAGTGACAGCGTTTCTGATTCACTATATTATTTTTATGATTTTTACGGCCCTTGCAATCGGTTTTGAAGGGATTCCTGTGATCAATCAGTTCCGGATTCTGTTAAAGTTAAATCCGGCAGCCAATTTAATGGTCTTTTGGAATGATGGAATCGGCCGGGGGCTTATGCCGGCGGCGTATTTTTTGGTATTATGCGCCGGCACTTATGCAGCAGGCAATGTTTTGATTAAAAGGATGGACATCAGTATTGAAAATAAGGAATAAGTGCGGAAAGGATTTCTAAGCTGTCAAAGAACGCCAGCTAAAAAAATCTAAAAGCAGGATGTTACTGTCAAGAATTTTTGATTGGTATGTGTACAAAGTACGCAAGGGGGATAGGAATGAAAGTAGAGATCAAAGATCTGTGCAAACAATTTAAGGACCGCAGAGTATTGGATCATATTAATCTGCAGATTGGCACGGGAAAAATCTATGGTATCGTAGGAATCAACGGTTCAGGAAAGACGATGCTGTTTCGGTGTATGGCAGGGTTGGTCAGGCCTACTTCCGGAGAGATCTTGTACGACGGGAAAGTTTTATATCAGGATGTTTCCATGCCGCCCAATATGGGCATCATCATAGAAAATATGGGGCTTTATCCGGAGTTCACTGGCTTTGATAATTTAAAATATCTGGCGGGGATCAGAAAACAGATAACCGATGAGGAAATACGCGCCGCGATTGAAAGGGTCGGGCTGGATCCGAAAGATAAGCGAAAAATAAAAAAATATTCGCTGGGGATGAAGCAAAGGATCTTGCTGGCACAGGCATTTATGGAAAAGCCGGATATCCTGCTGCTGGACGAACCTACAAACAGCCTCGATGAAGAAGGGGTAGGGTTGATCAGGGATATTTTGAAAGAAGAAATGGAAAGGGGAGCCCTGATCATGATTGCAAGCCATAACAAAGAAGATATTTCTTATCTTTGCGATGAGGTATTTTCCATATCGCAGGGAAAGCTGGAGGCAAAGTAGATGAAAAAAATCGGATTTATTTCGGTTATCATAATGGCGGTCAGTTTATGCATCGGAATGGCTTTCAAATATCATTGCAGAGACGAGGGCATTATGGATATCCGTACAATAGGAGATATCAGGGAATTGGACTGTAATGTAAATCAGATATTTACGAAGGAAGATGTAACATCTTTTGTAAATTCCGGTAAAAAAAAATTTAATAATTTATCAGAACAAACAGAAATATATATTGTGCGTCCAACTAATCATTTAATACAGTATAACAGTACTATGATTCAAGAGTTAGAGATTATTGATATTGTAAAAGGAAAAAATGCAAAAAATGAGATAATACGAGTGGTAGAATGGGGAGGTATTTACGATCAAAAACATAATCCGGTAGATACCTTTGAGAATAGTAACCCTTTATTTTGGGGGATGAGAAATCTTTTGTTTTCTGAGTATCAGTATTTGATTTTTATAGAACCGTTGGCACTAAATAAATATACGGAAATGAAGCAGTATCGTTTTGAGAATTCTCTGTTTGGCTCTTTTAATATCACAAGCGACTATTCCCTTCCTATAGATGAACCGGCGAATCAGATCGCCTACAATGATTTCGGGGATAGCGAATTTTTATGCGACACACAGGAGACGCTGGATCAGATTCTGGAATTGAAGCACAGCGTGTTGGAACGCTATCTGCCATAGGAGGACAGATTGCAGATCCGGCGATTAAATTTGTCTTATGAATGGAAATTAGTACTTTCAATACACTCCTCGATGATGTATAATAGGTAACAGGGAAAGAGTTCAGACAGCACGGTTTGCTGGGAAAATTACATAGCTTGGAGGAAATTCAATGAAAAATATTCTGTTTGCAGCATCAGAAGGTGTGCCATTTATTAAAACGGGGGGGCTTGCGGACGTAGTAGGGTCGCTGCCCAAAAATATCGATAAAAGGTATTTTGACGTTCGGGTGATACTCCCGAAGTATACTTGTATGACTCAGCAGATGAAAGATATGCTGACATATAAAACGCATTTTTATATGGATTTCCATTGGAAAGAGGAATATGTAGGCGTTTTGGAAGCGCAGGTAGACGGAGTAACTTATTATTTTATTGATAACGAATCCTATTTCAACGGTTTTAAACCATACAGTGATAACGTTCTGTTCGAAATTGAAAAATATGCGTTTTTTTGTAAGGCGGTACTTTCGGCGCTGCCGCAGATTGGATTTAAGCCGGACATTATCCACTGCCATGACTGGCAGACGGGACTGATACCGGTATATGTTAAGGAACGTTTCAGAGGAGACGAGTTTTTCTGGAACATTAAGACGATCATGACGATCCACAATCTGAAATTCCAAGGAAAGTGGAGTATCAAAGAAGTAAAGGAGATCACGGGACTGGCAGATTATTATTTCTCATCGGATAAGATGGAGGCTTATAAAGATGCCAACCTTTTGAAAGGCGGTATCGTATTTGCGGATGCGGTTACGACGGTAAGCGATACTTATGCGGAGGAGATCAAGACGAACTTCTACGGCGAAGGATTGAACGGCCTCTTGAGCGCAAGGAAAAACGACTTGAGAGGAATCGTAAACGGTATCGATTACGCGGAGTTTGATCCGAAAACAGATAAATATATTGAGCATCCTTATGATGCGATTAATTTTAGAAAAGAGAAAATTAAAAATAAGAGGGCGCTGCAGGCGGAACTTTCTTTGGCGCAGGACGACAGGAAATTTATGATCGGTATCGTATCCAGACTTACCGATCAAAAAGGATTCGATCTGATTGCTTATGTTATGGATGAACTTTGTCAGGATAATGTACAGATCGTGGTACTTGGAACAGGGGCGGAGCAGTATGAGAATATGTTCCGGCACTTTGACTGGAAATATGGGGATAAGGTTTCTGCGAATATTTATTATTCGGAGGCGCTGTCACATAAGATTTACGCATCCTGTGACGCTTTCCTGATGCCTTCGCTGTTTGAGCCTTGCGGGCTCAGCCAGTTAATGGCGCTCCGTTACGGTACCGTACCGATCGTTCGGGAAACGGGCGGGCTTAAGGATACGGTAGAGTCTTATAACGAATATGAAAACACAGGCACAGGCTTTAGCTTTACGAATTATAACGCACATGAGATGCTTGGGACCATCCGTTATGCAGAACATATTTATTATGATAAGAGGCGGGAGTGGAATAAGATCGTCGACCGCGGAATGGCAGCAGATTTTTCATGGAAGGTATCAGCGAACAAATATCAGGAAATGTATGATTGGCTGATCGGATAAAGTAATTTTGTAGTCACCCGGTGGCACTTGCCGGGTGACTGTTTTGTGTACAGCCCTATACAGGGGAAGGGGACTCCCCTGTTCGATTATATGGATCTATCGGAGGATCAGGAAGGCGCTTATGAGATGGCAGACGGCAGTGCTTTAAAGAATAACAGAAAAAGGGACAGCTTTATCATGCAGGCGGGGATTCTTGCGGCGGCGGGAATCATCTGCCGTATTATAGGGCTTTTGTATAAAAGCCCTCTTACAAGTGTGATCGGAGACGAGGGAAACGGTTATTATGGGACGGCATATAATTTTTATACGATCATATTGCTGATTTCCTCTTATAGTATTCCTTCCGCCATATCCAAGGTGATTGCACAGAAGCTGGAATTAAAAGAATACAGAAATGCGCACAGGATCTTTAAGTGTACATTGGTTTATGTAGTAGTTGTCGGAGGGCTGGCGAGCCTTTTGGCTTTTTTTGGTGCAAGTCTTTTTGTAACGCCAAATTCTATAGCGGTTTTGCAGGTATTTGCACCGACGATCTTTCTTTCCGGCCTGCTTGGCGTGGTCAGAGGATATTTTCAGGCGCATAAGACGATGCTGCAGACTTCCGTATCCCAGATATTGGAGCAGATATTAAATGCGGTATGCAGCATAGGGGCGGCCTATTTGTTCATACGGTTAGCAGCGGACAAAGACGATACGACGAAAGCAATCTATGGGGCGATGGGGAGCGCCCTTGGAACCGGCGTCGGAGTTTTGACGGCGCTGCTCTTTATGTTTGCCATCTATATGTTAAACAGGAAGATGATCCGAAGAAGGGTCGACAGAGATACGATTCATGCGGAAGAGAGCTATAGTGAGATCTTTAAACTGATCGTTTCCATTGTCACACCGTTCATACTTAGTACATTTATTTATAATCTTTCCACTTCTTTAAATCAAAAGCTGTATACGGATATTTTGATTAATGTGAAAAAGGCCGTAGAAAAGGACGTATTATCCTCTTACGGGGTTTTCAGCATTAAGGCGATTACTGTCGTCAATATTCCGGTGGCCTTTGCTTCCGCTATGTCTTCCGCCGTGATTCCTAGTATATCGGGCAGTTTTGCAAAGGGGGAAAGGAAAGAGGCCAAGAAGAAGATCCATCAGGCGATCCATACCGTTATGCTGATTTCCATACCGTCTGCGGTCGGACTTTGTGTTTTGGCAAAGCCGATCATGTCGGTATTATTTCCGCAAAAAGAGTCTTTGGATCTTGCGAGCCGTCTGTTGATGTATCTGGCTGTGACGGTTATTTTTTATAGTTTGTCGACTCTTTCCAATGCAATCCTTCAGGGGATCGGAAGGGTCAATTTGCCGGTCAGGAATGCGGCAGCCGCATTGATCCTCCAGACCGGAGTGTTGGCGCCGCTTTTACTTTATACGGATTTTGAACTGAACAGTCTTGTGATCGCGACGATCATCTATTCTTTTTCCATGTGCGTCCTAAACGGACATTCTTTAAAAAAAGCGCTTGGTTACAGGGAGGATGTGGCAAAGACTTATATTATGCCGATGTTTGCAGCCGTGCTCATGGGGATTGCAGCAGGGGGAACGTATTACGTCATTTATTACTTGTCGGGGATCAATATCCTGTCGCTGGCTGTGGCCGTTTTCATTGCGGTATTGGTATATTTCACAGTTCTGATCAAGATAGGCGGATTGACAAAGAAAGAGCTGAAAGCCATGCCTAAAGGAGCGGCTTTGGTGCGTGTAGCAAAGAAATTGCATTTAATGAGATAAAAGTGTGCAAAGCGGTTCTAAATTGCACGAACTGCTAAAGCAGTGAGAAGAATGCCAAAAGTATGCATTCTTCTCACTCATTGTTTGTGCCGGAAGGTTGAAAGAAATATACTTTCAACCTCCCTGATTTGAGTATCCGCAAAAGCGGACAGATGGGAGCAAATATGAAAAAGAATGACTTGGTTTTTGGTCTGACTGTGATCGGAGCGGCATTTTTGGTTTTTATCGGCTATCGCTTTTTATATGGAAAAGAAGGCGCTTATGTGCAGGTAGAAATAGACGGGACATTTTATGCGGGATATCCTCTTTATGAAGACAGAAACATCAGACTGGAATATGGAGGGGGTGAAGGATTTAATGAATTGTGTATACAGGGAGGAAAAGCGTCAGTCCTTTCAGCGGATTGCCCCGACAGGCTTTGTGTAAAGCAAAGAGCCGTTTCGAGGACGGGGGAGAGCATTATCTGTCTGCCGCATAAGCTGGCGATCAGAATTACCGATGGTAAGGAGGCGGAATATGACGGGATTACCGGATAAGAGAAAAACGGCATATATGGGGCTGCTGCTTTCCTTTGCTTTGATCTTGTCATATGTGGAATCCCTGATTCCTTTTTTTGCGGGCATACCGGGAATGAAGCTGGGGCTGGCGAATCTGGCGGTACTTTTGGCTTTATATCTGTTTGGAGGGCGGGAGGCGCTCCTTCTTAATTTTTTAAGGATACTGCTCGCTTCGCTTTTGTTCGGCAATATGTCCATATTTTTTTACAGTATGGCGGGAGGCATATTTAGCTTTTTTATTATGCTGTTTATGAAAAAGACAAAGAAATTCAGTATGGCGGGGGTCAGCATGGGAGGAGGCGTATTTCATAATATCGGGCAGCTTCTGACGGCGTTTTGCATAGTCGGGACGGAAGGTATTTTTTATTATACGCCTGCGCTTCTTGTTATGGGCGTGGTTACAGGCGGATTGAACGGGATCATAGCAGGACAGACGTATCCTCGTCTTGCCCATAACGGCCTGCATGGGAAATAAGAGTACCAATGAACTACACATATGTGAGGCGCAATAAGGAACGGTATCAAACGCATAGTTTGATTTTGAATAAGAATGTATACGGAATGAATCAATACGGAATAGGAGCGGGGATTTTATGATCGCATATTTAAAAGGAAAAATTACGGATATAGCGGAGGAGAATGTGGTTCTTGAAGTGAACGACATCGGTTATAATGTGAAGATTACGGGCAGGACGCTGGGGATGCTGCCGGCAGCGGGAGAAGAGGTTAAGATTTATACTTATACTTATGTCAGGGAGGATGCTATCCATTTATACGGTTTTCTTACAAGGGACGATCTGAAGATGTTCAAACTTCTGATTACGGTAAACGGTATCGGGCCGAAGGGCGCGCTTGCCGTACTTTCCGTGATGGACGCGGACGAGCTTCGGTTTGCCATCATCTCGGGGGATGCAAAAGCCATCGCAAAAGCGCCGGGAATCGGCGGAAAAACTGCGGAGCGCGCCATACTGGACTTGAAAGATAAGGTATCTATAGAGGATAGTTTTGTGAATAAAGAAAGCGAAAGTTATCAGGCAGGCTCAGGAAACGGCAAAGCGGCGGGAACAGTGACCCAAGAAGCGGCGGAGGCGCTCACTGCCCTCGGTTATCCGGCGTCGGATGCATTGAGAGCGGTAAAACAAGTGGAAAATGCAGAGGAACTGAGCGTGGAGGAAGTCTTAAAGCTGGCCCTTAAGAAATTGTTTTAAGTATTGTGCTTCTGAATTGTGTTTAAGGTCAGGAAAACGTTTATAAGATAAGAATGCCTGTGAAGGTTTTATGTTTGTGGAATAGCGGATGTTGAGAGCATGAAGGATGGAAAAGTTATGGCAAAAAGGATGATAGAAACAAATTTAATAGAGGAGGATATAAAAATCGAGGGTTCCCTGCGTCCCCAATGCCTTGACGATTATATCGGGCAGGAAAAGGCGAAGGAGAACCTGAAGATTTATATTGAAGCGGCAAAAAAACGGCAGGATGCTTTGGATCATGTCCTGTTTTACGGCCCGCCCGGACTGGGAAAGACTACGCTTGCGGGAATCATAGCCAATGAAATGGGCGTGAATATGAAAGTGACAAGCGGGCCGGCGATTGAAAAACCGGGCGAAATGGCGGCTATTTTAAATAACCTTCAGGAAGGGGATCTTCTGTTTGTGGATGAGATCCATCGTTTGAACCGTCAGGTAGAGGAAGTATTATATCCTGCGATGGAGGACTACGCCATCGATATTATGATAGGCAAAGGAGCGTCGGCCCGATCGATCCGTTTGGAGCTGCCTAAGTTTACGCTGGTAGGCGCTACTACAAGGGCGGGGCTTTTGACGGCGCCTTTAAGGGACCGGTTCGGAGTAATCCATAGGCTTGAGTTTTATTCTGTAGAGGAGTTAAAGTTAATTATCATACATTCGGCGAGGATCTTGAAAGTGCAGATCGATGAACAGGGAGCGACGGAGCTGGCGAGAAGGAGCAGGGGGACGCCAAGGCTTGCCAACCGGATCTTAAAGCGGGTAAGAGATTTTGCGCAGGTAAAGTATGACGGGAAGATTACGAAAGAAGTGGCGGATGTGGCGCTGGATCTGATGGACGTGGACAAGATGGGGCTGGATCATATTGACAGGAATATACTTCTTACCATGATAGAGAAGTTTGGAGGGGGCCCTGTGGGGCTGGATACCCTTGCCGCTTCCATTGGAGAGGATGCGGGTACTATTGAGGATGTGTATGAACCCTATCTTTTGATGAACGGCCTGATTAACCGCACGCCAAGGGGAAGGGTGGCGACGGAACTTGCATACCGGCATTTGGGTTTAGGAATGTTAAACTGATGGGGAAAAGAAAGGAAAACGGAAGATGAAATGTTCTATTGGGGATATGCTACGTATACTGCGGGAAAGGGCAGGCATTTCGCAACATGAACTTGCGGAAGGAATTTTGAGCATAGCGGGAGTGTCAAGAATAGAAAACGGGGAGAGAGAGGAAGATAAATTCGTTTTAGCGGCGTTATTTCAGCGTGTGGGCGAGTCGGTGGATAAATTCGAAGCCTTTACCTCGGCAGAAGAGTATCAGATGGTTCTTCGAAGGAATCTGATCATAAGGAGTTTAACGGAGAAAAATCTTCCTGTGGCGGCGGTATTGTTGCAGGAGTACCGTGAGCGGACGGAAAATAAGAATCATATCCATGAGCAGTATTTTTGGCAGATGAGAGCAGTGAACTATTATCTTGCAGACAGGGATGGAAAGACTTGTATCAAAAATCTGTCGGACGCGTTAGAGATCACGGTACCGGCATCAAAATGGGAACAGAAAAACTGGGAAAATATCCGGATTTGTACGCAGGAGCTTTATATTTTGCTTATGCTTGGGTGTGTATGGATAGAGGAGGGAGAAACAGACAGGGCGCTTGACGTGCTGGAAAAACTTTGGAAATATATAGACCGGAATATGACAGATGAGCAGGAACGGGAAAAGCTGTATCCAAAGTGCGCGTGGCTGCTCGGAGAAGTTTATGTCAGGATGGGCTGGATAGAAAGAGCTTATAAAATATGCGAGCTTGGAAAAGAATGCTTGGCAGAAAGCGGGGCGCTTATCGTCATGGACAAATTGCTCGTCTTGGAGGAAATCTGTCTTAAGAAACTGGGAAGGGAAAACGAGAGAAAAACGCTGAAAAGGCAGTTGGAAGCAGTGGAAGATTTATACAAAATGGCCGAGTTTAAGCTGCCGGAAGAGAAGATTTTACGCCTGCTTCTGACAAGTGAAAGGAATGAAATATTGATCAGTAACGAGGTGATCAGGGAGCTTAGGAGATTCTGTGGATTATCTCAGGAGGAGCTATGCGATGAAGTCTGCTCAAGAGAAACGCTTTCCAGAATAGAAGGAGGACAGAGAAGCCCTAACCGTGAGAAACTGCAGGGGCTTTTGAAAAAGATGGGCGAAGAGCGGGAGAAGTATTATGGATATGTAATTACAAACGACAGCGATGTTTATAGGAAAGTAAATTTATATAAAAAGAGCTGGTATCGAAAGGAAAGAGATAAGGCAAGCATTCTGTTAAATGAGATTGAGGCGGAATTGGATATGAGCAATCTTGTTAACAGACAGTTTATAGAAAGCAATCGGTTAACGGAACAGGTGGAAAAGGGGGAAATGGATTATGAAACAGCCATATCAGAATTGGAAAGGATTTTAAAGTATACAATGGACAAATCGAAAGGGGATATTTACCGTATTCCTTATCGGGAAGAATTTATTATATTAAATTGTATGGCAATTTATAATCGGTATAAAGGTAATGAGAAAGAAGCAGAGCGGATCTATGAGCAGCTATTAAGGCAATATCGGGAAAGTAAGACGGAGGAGATCCATCACAGCGTGCCGCTGTCGCTTCTTTATATTAATTATACAGGATTTTTGGAAGTAATGGATGAGCTGGAGCGGGCGGAAGAAATCGGAAAAAGGGGACTGCGGTTGATGGCGGAGAGCCAAAGGGGAGATTTGGTGGCAAAGCTTTTAGGCAACCTTTCTTGTGTGTATGATAAGAAAAACACAAGAAAGGATGAAGAAATTTGTGAACGCTGCATGAGATACAGTTATTGGCTGCAGATTTTGTATCATTTGGAAAAAGACAGCCTTGTGATTAAAGATGCATATGAAAAGAAGTATGCTAAAAGAATAGATTGAGTTTAGTGGACTTTTAGTTCGGTATAATAATCGTATGTCTGTACGGAATCTGTGCCGGGCAAAATATGTGGGAAAAGGTCAGAGAATAAAGCGATACAGAATATAGCAGCGATTAAAGTTTTGATTTTCATTTTCATGTTGTTAAGCCTCCTGAAATTTAATATTTTAATTTTGATGATAGTTTAGGATATTTTTTGTGAAAAGTCTGTGACGTTTTAAGAAAAGATGAGAAAGTGTAAGTTTTCTTAAAACGTCACAGACTTTTTGAAAATGAAAAGGTAAAATAAAATCATATTTAGATATTACATGGGTATTTTAAATGATGAAAGAGCTATTGTTGAGAACATTTCTATATTAAGCAGTATTATATGCAAGTTTATGGAATGCATAAGAGTTAATGAAGAAAATGATTTTAAAGCTTATACCAGAGGCATTTTCTCCTGATTTGTATATTTGTTAAAGCGGGTAGATGGGAGTTAGTATGATATATAGAATAGCTAGAAAAATATCATGGCAAGCAGTTGATAATATATTATGGATTATTGATGAAGAAACACAAGAATTATATGTTACATATAATGAAGTATCTGTTCTGATATGGAAACAATTATTTGACGGTGAAGATGATGAAACAATTAAATCTAATTTATTTGATATATATTGTTGTCCGTCAAATTAGATGCACCAGCCCCATGCAGATTAGTCGCGTCTGATCTAGACTTTGCATGCCGCGCATCCGCAGATTGTCTGCCCCAACATCTGCAAGTTATCTGATCGACATAAAAAATGATGCAGATTAAGAGATCCAGGGAAATACAATAAAAGCAGGCTGCCCTGCTTTTACTGCTAAATCTCATTATTGATGATTGCCTGCATGACGATCTCTGCAGTAATCATGCCGCTTTTTCCAGAGTCTCCAATCAGAAGACAACTATTGCATAGATTGTTGATAATACGAGGTGTTCCATCAGATGCATTTAAGATGGCTTCAAGTGCTGCGTCTTCAAAGATTACCCTGGCTGCACCTGCTCCTTGAAGCTTTTCGAGGATATAAGATCTGCCTTCTTCTTTTGTAAATGCAGGAAGTTCATAATTCATGATGATCCTCTGACGGAATGGCTCATGTATACTCAGGCGAAGTGTGGCATTAAGTGATGGAAGTCCTGACAGGAGAACAACAGCACGGTCTCTGGAATCCATCTCAAAGTTAAACAATAGCTTAAAATCGTTCAGAATGGCAGAACTGATATAGTTTGCTTCATCAATAATGATTACCGGGGTTTTCCTTTTCTCAACAGAGAGCCTTGTGAGTTCTTCCTGAAT
>CAJTWM010000010.1 GCA_910579805.1 uncultured Lachnospiraceae bacterium
AAATATATCAGTGAAATTTCGTATAAGACTTTAAGCTCCACTTTAAAAGAATTAGAAGCAGACCAATTAGTGCATAGAAAAGAATATCCACAAATCCCGCCAAAGGTAGAATATAGTTTAACAGAGCGTGGAAAGTCTTTAATTCCTATTTTAGACGGAATGTGTGAATGGGGTGATAAAAACAGGTTATAAAATGGGGAATGAAAGGGATTTTGTAGTAGTCGGCATTACCGTTTTGGACAATTCATAGAAGTGTTTCGATGAATCAAAATAATTCATGTAACTGTAGTCAGAATCCGTGTCATCCGCCCTGCTGCGAGCGTGGTCCGGCAGGACCCAAGGGGGATCAGGGGCCTGCGGGGCCGCAGGGGATCAAAGGGGATACCGGCTGTCCCGGCCCAAAGGGCGACAGGGGAGAACCGGGGCCAGTGGGACCACAGGGGACGCCCGGCGCTCCCGGCGCAAGAGGGCCGAGAGGAAATACAGGGCCCGTAGGCCCTACGGGTAATACCGGCCCTAGAGGTTACGCAGGCCCGCGGGGGTATGCAGGTCCGCAGGGAATTCAAGGGATTCAGGGAGTTCGCGGCGACATCGGCCCTAAAGGAGATCCGGGATGCGAAGGCCCGCAGGGGGATATCGGCCCACAGGGGCCTAGAGGGATTCCGGGGCCGCAAGGGCCGATAGGCCCGACCGGTTCTATGGGTCCGCAAGGTGTGACCGGTTCGCAAGGCATTCAGGGTGTGACCGGCCCGATCGGAGTTCAGGGTCCGAAAGGCTGTCCGGGAGATGAAGGCCCGACGGGGGCGACAGGTCCGACGGGAGCAGACGGAGCAACAGGCCCGACGGGAGCAGACGGAGCGACAGGAGCAACAGGCCCGACGGGAGCAGACGGAGCAACAGGAGCGACGGGTCCAACCGGAGCGACAGGCCCAACCGGAGCAGCGGGGACGGGAGCAATCATTCCTTTTGCATCGGGACTTCCGGTTGCTTTGACGACAGTTGTCGGAGGACTTGCAGGACTTCCCGCATTCGTCGGTTTTGGAAACAGCGTGCAGGGACTTACGCTTTTGGGATCAACAATTGACATTACCAATGCTGCCGGAACGCTTTCTAACTTTGCATTTCAGGTTTCGAGGGCTGGCATCATTACCTCGTTTAGCGCGTTCTTTAGTACGACGGCGGCGCTTTCTTTAGTAGGTTCTACTGTTACGGTAAACGCGCAGATTTATCAGTCTACAACACCGAACAATGTATTTTCTCCGGTTGCAGGAACACTGATCAACCTGACGCCGTCGCTTACCGGGATAATATCCATCGGAACATTGTTAAACGGCACGCTTACAGGACTCAATATTCCGGTAACGGCTCAGACACGGCTGATGCTGGCCTTTTCCGCAACGGCAAGCGGATTGTCTTTAGTTAATACGGTTGCAGGTTACGCAAGCGCCGGTTTGAGCATCAATTAATAACGTGGGATAAAAATGATCGGCAGTATGTGAATTGCCGGTATAGGTAAAAATCCCGGGGGTTTCTATATGGGAACTTCCGGGATTTTCTTGAAAGAAGAGGCGGGGAGTTCAGGATAGAGAATCATTTTCATAAACTTACGTTTCATATAAGGCTGCAAGGGTTGTATAAGAAAAACCAAACTTGCTAAATGATCCATATAGTGGCATAATATGGACAAAAAGATGAAGGAATCGTTTCTATGAAAAAAATCATTAAAAATGCCATAAGTATCTTTTTATTTCTGTTATTGGGAATTTCCACAGCGCTTTTAGTATACCTGCATTTTTTTGCACCCGGCGACACCGATCTATCCGGAGAATGGTCAACGGATCTGGATATGACGGAGCAGGCGGCTGTTACGGCGCTAAACTGGCTGCAGGATATAGAAGCCGTGTCCCTCTCTTTGGAGGAAATGGAGTCCTATATGCAAAAATTAACGATACAAGTCAATATGACGATGGAAGAAACAGAGCGTTCGAAAGGAACTTTTCAATGCTATATCGTGCCGGACAGCTATGACGCTTGCAATCAGGCCGCTTATGAAGCGTTTGCAAGAGGATTCCGGGAGCTTTTGGGGGAGAGGCTTCGTATGGCCGGCTATGCGGGCGGTACGGGTCAGGAGGATATGGAAACTTTGGTAGCCGAGACTTTCGGCATGTCTACCGTTTCTTATCTGATGTCCTGCGGCCCTGCCCTGCTGCCTTCTTTTAAAGATCTGCAGGCACAATATGAGGGCAGCGGCACTTATGAAATTGTCGAAGACGTTCTGATCAGACAGTTTGGCGACGGCGGAGCGGCCGCTATAAAGGAAGAGCGCTATATCAGAAAGGATACGGATCTTGTCTTGTTAAGAGAAGGCGGTTCTGCGATTTTTGATTCTTCTTTTGATTCTTATCCCATCATATATACTTTACAACATCCTATAGACCGGTAATGTTAGCGCTCAGATTTAGGAAAGGAGAGGTACGATGAAAACAATATTACGGAAAATATGTCCCTTTATACTGTCTGTACTTATACTATGTTCCGCTTTACCTGTCAGGGTATCGGCGGGGTATGAGATTCCCGGTACTTGTCAGGTACAGGCGGACACCGGTACAACGGGGATCGTTAAAATTTTGGACCATGATTATGTTAACAATACTTATTTTTCTTTAAGGGATCTGGCCATGATTCTTAAAGATACAGACAAATCTTTTTCTCTGAAGATCACTAAGAATTCCGTTTTTCTTTTTCCGGGAAATAGCTATGAGCCGGTAGGAACGGAAAATATTCCGTGGGAGGAGGATGAAAATCCGGACGGAGTCCTACGGCGGAATGAGTTTGAGATAAACGGGCAGAAAGTGCTTTATTATACTATGATTACGGGAATGTCTTCCGGAGACTACGATTGTTTCATAATGGCTGCGGATCTGGCCATGCTCTTAGACATGGGGATTACTGTTTCCGATACAGGATCTTTGCAGATCCATACGCAGGAACCGTTCTGCGTCTCACCTGCCGATTTGGAAAAATCCGGTTATTTTTACGGCGTCAACAGTGTGCTGGCAGGAGATGCCGCTACAGGAGAAATTTATTATGGGTATCAGTCAGATATCCCGTATCCTATCGCCAGCACGTCCAAACTTATGACTTGCCTTTTGACCATGGATGCCATTGCAGCCGGACAGCTTGCTCTTGAGGAGTCTGTTACGATCTCCGATGCAGTGGAACAGTTATCATCTTCAGGCGACGGAGTGATTCCCCTGAAAGCCGGAGAGCAGATTACCGTACAGGATCTTTTGTTTGGCCTTCTGCTGCCTTCCAGTAACGAATGCGCCTTGTGTCTGGCCGAAGCTATTGCCGGTTCGGAAGAAGCTTTTGTACAGATGATGAATAGGAAAGCACAGGAGATAGGACTTTCCCAAGCCGTTTTTTTTAACAGTAACGGTCTGCCTGCGTATACGGAAGAGCCTGTTCCTGCAAAGCGTCAAAATCGTATGAGCGCAGAAGATATGTTCCGGCTGGCTTCTTACCTTTTAAGGATTTACCCTCAGGTTACGGATATTACCTCTCAAAAGGAGGCTGTCTTACAGTCTATTAACTTTGAAGTGCGCAACGGCAATCCTCTTTTGCATAATTTGGAAAAAGTTACGGGTCTGAAAACAGGGACTACTAATAAATCCGGAGCCTGTCTGGTCACGTCTTTGTCGGTAGACGATGGAACCACAGGACATGATCTGATTGTCGTTGTGTTAGGGACGGAGGATTCCATTGAGAGAGGCCGGGTATCGGGATTGATGGCCAGATACGCTTTGCGTACTTTTTATGAGGGCAGGGAAGAACCGGGGACAGGAGCGGATGCCCAATTGTTACCTATACATGCGGAGGCGGCAGTAGAGCGTATCGTAAAAACAGCCACAAAGTAATTCCCATACTTTATTTTATGCGTATCATGGACGGTGGGGCGGGATCGGATAAAGCTGCGGCTTTGCCGGTAACTGCAAAATGTAAAAAAGACGGGCGAAAATGCATGGGGACATCGGTAGATTCTCAGCCGCCCGACACTTATATTTAACATACGCCGAACCTATATTGTCCATATACCGATTGGCGCATTCAAAAAGATACAGGAGGGAAAATCAATGAGTTTAGGGAACAGTTTATTCAATGCCCGGAAAAAAAGCGGTTTATCACAGGAAGAGGCGGCAGAAAAGCTGGGGATAAGCAGGCAGACCATTTCAAAGTGGGAGCTTGACGAAACCCTTCCTGATATATGCCAGTCTAAAAAGCTGTCCGTGCTGTATCATGTAACCTTGGACGAACTGATAGACTTTGATATTGAAGTAAAAGAGATCGAAGAGATGATCGGGAAAACAAGCGCAGAGGTACAAAATAAAGCAGACTGGACAAAAATATGGGCTAAAAAATATCCCATATTGGCATCCTGCCAGCAGGAAGTAGACACCGGAGCTTATACCGGACAATTGAAAGAAAGGCTGGAACGGCTCCGGCGTGAGTATGGATATGGCAGGGAAGATTCATTTTTAGTCTTAAAAGATATTTTGGCCCGGATCTTTACGGAAACCTCCGAGTAACCGGCAGGCGGAGGCAAACGCGTCGGCAGAGATCTCTTTTTTGGAAAAGGCGGCTTCGTTTAATGTCCGGATCAGGCATTCCAGCGAAGCGGCATCCGCTGTCAGGATTTTTTGTTCCGAAAGCCACCAAACCTGTTCTTCAAAATTTTTCATAGGTACAGTTCCGCTGTCCGGACGTTTTTTCCCATAAGTTCTATGGAACCTGTTCCGGTAGCGGATCAAAAGCCGTTCATTGCGGCCGGCGCGGAGGTACCGGTAGACCCGCATTCCTTTTTGGGTAAACAAGACTACCGGAGCGGTCAAAAGCAGCATCATAAAGGAAAAGACAAGCCTGTCCACGGACAAGCCGGTATTTCCAATAAGAGGAAGATCCGTTTGTCCGCTGCGGTCTGCAGGGGCGGTATCTTCTTCCGTCTGAAACAGTTTTAGAAACATATCCCATAAACTGTCCTGACGGCTTTCCTGTTCCGTACTGTAGGGGGTGAATTCTACCGGATACCATCCCGTCTTTTCATCATACATTTCTACCCATGCGTGGGCGTCTTCATCTGAAACATCAAAAGACACGACGGAAGCCTGTGAAAGCAGGGACGTACCCTGATAATAATCGGAAACGTTTTCCTCTGTCAGTCTGGCATCCGTGGCGATTTCTACGGCGTCCACCGCGTACCCTTCCACATACCGGGCTGGAATCCCCATATACCGCAGGATCAGTACGGCGCTGCTGGCATAGTGGGCGCAATAGCCTTTTCTCTTTTCTGCAAGGAAATCATTTACAAAATCCCGTTTTCTTGGGGTGATTCCGGGATTCAGCGTATAAGGGAAATGCTCCTGAAAATATGCGCCCAGCCGGTCCGTGATCTCCTGAGCCGAGCCGGAGAGCCCTGCCTCTTTACAAAAAGCAGCTACCGTTTCCTGATTCTCTTCCGGAATTTCAAGCCATATCCCATTTTGGAGCGTTCCGGCTTCGTCTGTTAACGTTTCCGTTAACAAAGGATAAAAAGTATATGCCTGCTCTCTGCCGGGAGCGATGGTTTTTTCGGTATCTTTGGAATAATAAGGCAGATAAACGCCGGTCATTGCCGCCGTGTTTCTGATCTTCATAATGCCTTTCGCATATCCGGGGCTGCCGGAAAGAAAGGCGCTCTCCAAGCGGTCCGCCGTATCGGTACAAAAACCCTCGGCGCGGATCAGCCCGTTTTGTGTGCTCCAATGGTTTTCGTAAGGGATATATTCGGCCCCGACGAAGGTTTTCAAATAGATTCTGTCGTAAGTATAAGGCACGAAGGTCAGCGTCAGGTCTGTTTCATAATCCAGACGAACGGAATTGACGCCTCCCAGCCGTCCGTTCACAAGCCCGCCGGTGGTAGGATAGAAATTCATAAGTCCCATTATGCCGAGCAGGTAAAGGTTTTCCATCCGGTCCATTGTCCGAAGCTTGAAAGCGCTTTTTTTACTTCCTTCCGTAAAGGCGTCTGGCAAAAAGAACAGTCCGGCCGCAGCGACGATGCCGCTGCATAAAAGTGCGGCGCTAAGGAAAAGGAGCAGAGCGCTGGAACCGGAAAAGTTTCCTGCATACAAGTGTTTTTTTGCGGCTTTCTGCATTGTTTTTGCTTTAGGGGGCTGGAACGTGTATCGGTTTTGTCTTAATATGTAAACCGTAACGATACCGGAGAGCAGCAAAATAACATAACCGCCCGACGGTTCTCTTTCCAGATAGAGAGGTATGAGCAGAAAGAAAACTGCCGGGACGGCAGCAGCGAAGTACCGCATTTTGCGGGAAATCAGCCCATTTGTAAAGATACAGCCAATCAGGGCAAAATAGCACATGGCGACGGAGACGGCCAGACGGTGGTCTGCGACCTGTTCCGCATAGCTGATCTGGGCAGTGGAGCCGAAAAATACCATGGCAGCGGAAGAAATATCGTTTAAGATTCCGTAAAAGCCGCTGCTGATATAAGTCTGAAGCCCTAATCCGGCATTTAAGATCAGGACAAAAATAAGGATGTAGCCGATATTTTCCCACCAGACGTTTACATACAAAGAGGCGCAGTAGAGCGAAGCCAAAAGCGCCGACAGGAAAAAAGCCCACTTTTCATAGGAAATGTCAAAAGCGGACAGCATTCCGCCGAGGCTGCCTGTGACGATGGCAAATAAGAACAGGGCGCGGACTAACCAGCCTGTCCATTTTTTTTCGCGCTGCTCGTAAAAGCCGCCGGATAAGAGGATTCCTTCCGACAGCAGGATATCCGGTTGTTCTTCTTTTTCTTTTCTAGCCATTGATACAAATCTCCAATTGTATGGTTTCTTCTTTTTGTGTCACGCAAAGATAGCTGTCTAACATCGGGTAACAAGTTTTCATATATTGCCGTAGCAGATCACTGTAATGGGAGAGCAGATCTGTACGGAAAATTTCGCAAAAGGCGGCGTCCAAGTCTTCTTCCCTTAAGCAGGAGTAGCTTTCAAAAGCGGACAACGGCGCATTCCAGATCAGTATCCTTACGGTCATGTGTTCATCCAGCATGGCCTTTACTTTCCGATAGCCTTCGTTTAACAATTTTCCGGCGTTTTGGCGATCTTTTGGAAGGTCTAACAAAAGGATATGCTCGCTGCCGGAAAGCGAGATCCGTTCTTTTACCATAAGCTCCTCATGCCTTGCGGAGAGTTTCCAATGAATATCCCGTGGACGGTCGCCCGGAGCATAGGCGCGGATATCGCTCACTTCACTGTGGTCGTTTCCTTTTTGGACGCTTTCCGAAAGCTGCGCCGCGCCGGTGTGGGCATCCGGCAGTTCTTTTTGCAGAGATTCTTTTGGACGGGGAAGTACGAAGATCCGGCAGCCCATGGTACAGTCGGTATAGACCTTAAAAATACCGAGGGGATCGGTAACGAAGCATTCTTTGCATATAAAAGCGGCCTGTCCTAAGTCCGTCAGGGAGACTGTCATCCGAAGCTGCTTTTTCCCGTGGGGAGGGACGGAAAGCAAAAGCCTTTCGTCGTTAAACGTTTGATAGAAAGCGTTTCCCACCGTAAGAAACCATGTTCCCCGCAGGGCGCAGAAAAAGCTGCGGTTTACGAGAGTGAATAGGACGTTTGCTTTATCGCCCTGCCGGACCGTTTCCTGCTGTGCCGTGATAGTTCCGTCTATGTAGTCTGTAAGCCTCCATGCCGTATAAAAAGACAGCGGGGCGATCAAAGTGAAAAGGATGCCTGTGATCAAAAAGAAGTAACTGCGGAAAGCGGAAAAAAACAGTAGATTGATAAAACAGACGGATAAGAAAACTGCCAGATGCAGGAAAGACAGCCGTATTTTTTTATTCTTTTTATTCACATTAACTCCCCTCTGCCTGCTTTAGCAGGCATATTAATCAGGATCGTGAAATTTCTAATTTCACATTGACTCCCCTCTGCCTGCTTTAGCAGGCATATCAATCAGGATCGTGAAATTTCTAATTTCACATTGACTCCCCTCCGCCTGCTTTAGCAGGCATATTACTATAGTTTAGGGTTTTTTACCTTTTGGTACAGTGTTTCAACGGCCTCGGACATGGAAATGCCTTCAGCCCGTGATCTCGCGCTTAGGCGCAGGCGGTGGCCAAGTACGTCGGCCAGCACATCCTGCACGTCTTTGGGCGTTACGAAGTCCCTTTCCGCAAGCATTGCCATGGCGCGGGACATACGAAGCAGTGCGATCGCTCCACGCGGACTGGCGCCAGATGCAAACAGCGGGTCGTTCCGCGTTGTTTCCACAAGGGAGACGATATATTCATAAACCGAGTCGTGGACAAAGATCTCTTCGGTCCTCTTTTGCAGCTCTTTTAACTCCGAAAGAGAGAGGATCGGTGAAACATGGGAAAGCTGTTTCCATACTTCGCCTTTTAACAGCGCTACGGCGTCCTCGTGTTTGGGGTAACCCATGGACAGGCATACGAGAAAGCGGTCAAGCTGGGACTCAGGCAGAAGCTGGGTACCCGACGATCCGGCCGGATTTTCCGTCGCAATGACGATGAAGGGATCAGGAAGGGCGCGGGTAGCCCCCTCTATACTTACCTGACGTTCTTCCATAACTTCTAAAAGGGCTGATTGCGTTTTAGGGGAGGTCCGATTGATCTCATCTGCCAACAGCAAATTGCAGAAGACGGCGCCTTCGTTAAATTCAAATTCACCTTTCCCATTGTGATACATGGAAAAGCCCAAAAGATCGCTTGGAAGGACGTCCGGCGTAAATTGGACCCGTTTGTAATCCAAAGAAAGCACCTTGGCAAAGGTGGTGGCAAGAGTCGTTTTTCCTACGCCCGGAATATCTTCCATTAAAATATGTCCGCCGCCGATCACGGCGGCAAGCACCTTTTTTACAATATCGTCTTTCCCTTTGATAATGTCGTTGACTGCATCCATCACTTTGTTTAATTTATTTTCCGGCATGGCAATATCCTCTGTTTTCCCAAATTTAAAAAGCCCTTTTATGGCATCCCGTCGTATATACGTTTTCGGTTTTTTCTACGCTTTATTATACAATGAAAATGGCGGGGTGAAAACTTTTTTCTGTTTCTTTTCTTCTATGCCTGATGCAGGCCGTGTTCCGCCAAGCGGACCGGCGTGCCCGCATCGTTACCTTTTGCCAAACGACGTGCCTGCATTTCCGCCCGCCATGTTCCCGCTTTAGTAAACGGATACGGTATCGTTGAGGGAAACCGCCGCATAATCGCCGCAGTTTGACATATACTATCCAAAACGACGGGGAGGTTTACCATGGAGTCTATTTGGACGGCAGAAACAAAAATACAAAGACGGGATCCTCTGCCCGGCGATTTAGAAACGCCGGCAGTTGTGATCGGAGCGGGAATGACAGGCATTTTGACGGCATATTATCTGAAACAGGCGGGAATACCGGCCGTCGTCTTAGAAGCGGACCGGATCGGCAGCGGACAGACTAAGAATACTACGGCGAAGATCACATCCCAGCACGGAATGATCTATGCGCGTCTGACTGAAAGCTTTGGGGGCAGAATGGCGGCGCATTATGCAGAAGCGAACGAAGAAGCGCTGAGGGAATATGAAAGGCTTATTCTGGAAAAGAAAATTTCGTGTGATTTTGTCAAATGCCCCGCCTATCTGTACTCTGTAGATAGGCAGAACGGGGAAACGTTATTGAAAAGAGAGGCAGCGGCGGCAAAGTCGCTGGGGATCAGGGCGTCTTTTGAAAAAGACAGCGAGCTGCCCTTTCCGGTAGCGGGAACGGTAAAGTTTGAAGATCAGGCAAGATTCCATCCCCTGAAATTTTTGGACAGGCTTTCCGAAGAAGTGACCGTATATGAAAAAACCAAAGCGCTTAAAGTGGAAGAAGGACTGGTTGAAACCGGGAGAGGGAGGGTAAGTGCGGAATATATTATTTTTGCCTCCCATTTTCCCTTTATCAATGTTCCCGGTTATTATTTTGCAAGGATGTATCAGGAACGCAGTTATGTAATGGCGGTGGAGGACGCCGCTGTGCTTGAGGGGATGTATCTGGGGACCGGTCCTCTGGAACTTTCTTTCCGCCCACAGGGAGAACTGCTTCTGGCCGGCGGAGGAAATCATAGAACGGGAAAAAACAAACGGGGCGGACAGTATGAAATGTTAAAAAACAGAGTAAAAGCTTACTATCCGGATTGTCGGGAAACGGCTCGCTGGTCGGCGCAGGACTGTATGACTTTGGACGGCGTTCCCTATATCGGGCGTTTTTCAGCGGGAAAAAGCGGATGGTATGTGGCTTCCGGTTTCGGAAAGTGGGGGATGACAAGCGCGATGGTGAGCGCCCGCATTTTGACTGCCATGATCGCCGGGCAGGCCTGCGAAGAGGCGGATATCTTTTCTCCCCAGAGGAGGATGACCGGACGGGCGGTAAAGGAACTTTTTATCCACGGGATGCATACGGTAAAAGGGTTTGCAAAACGCTTGTCACCCTGCGGTGATGGGGAAATCGTCCCTAACTGCCCCCATATGGGCTGCCGGATGGAGTGGAACCCGGAAACGGCCAGTTATGACTGTCCCTGCCACGGTTCCCGTTTTGACAAGGAAGGGCATCTGATCGACGACCCTGCGCAGACAGACTGTGAAAAGCGTAAAAGAAATCATTATGTATGACGGGAAGTGCGGGCGGAACGAAAGGCCTGCTTTTTGCGAAAGCTTTGACATTCACAAATTCTTATGATATGCTTGAACCCATGAAAATAGTAATTTGTGACGATAACATAGAAGATCTGATAAAAACGGAAAAGCTTTTGCAAAAATACATAAAGGCGGACGGAGAGCATGAATTTGAGATAGAGAAGTTTTCCGATCCGTCAAAACTTTATGAAAAGATAGAAAAAAAGGAACTGGCGGATATTTACGTTCTGGATATGATCATGTCGGAGAAAACGGGGGTCGATATCGGCAGCCTGTTGGGGCGGGCAGGAGGAAAAGCCGTAATCATCTACGTTACCTCTTCGGACGATTTTGCACTGGAGGCCTACCGCGTCCACGCGGCAAGATATTTGTTAAAACCGGTCAGGGAAGAAGAGTTTTTTGAAGCGTTGGATCATGCCCTGTCCTGTGCGGAAACAAAAAAAGGTCCGGTTTATCTGGTTAAGACAAAGGACGGTTTTTTATCCCTGCCGTATTCCCGGATAGAATATATTGAAAATGCGTCCAGAATATTGGACGTGCATATGGCGGACGGAACGGATATCAAAAGTATTTTTATCAGAAAATCATTCGATGCGGAAATAGAGGAACTGCTCCATGACAGATGTTTCCTGCAGGTTCATAAGTCTTTTGCAATCAATTTAAATTATGTCAAAAAACTGACGCAGAACAGCGTTATTATGGAAAGCGGGAAAAGCGTGCCTGTCAGTAAAGCACGGAGTGCGGTTGTGAAAAGGGAATATCTGCTGTTTGTATCCGAACAGTATAGGTAGAGGTGCGGCATGGACTATTTTAGAAATATTTCTTATATGATAAGCCATTTATTTTTGATGTCGTTTATCTATTTATTTGTGACGCACCGCTATTCTAAAAGAAAAACAGTGCTGGTCTGTATTTTTTCTTTTTTCATATTGGGAATATCGGATTGCCTGAAACTGAATCTGTTTCCGGACAGTGATACATGCTACTTTTGGGTAACCATTTTCCAGATTTTTGTTACCCAGTTTACCGGGATTTTTATATCGGAGACGAGAGACGGAAAGGTTTTGTTTATGGGCCTGACCGCTTCTAACTATGTGATCGCCGGCAGCATCCTTTCTTCCGTTTTTTATATCTACACGGAAGATCAGCTTTTTTCCCTTATAGGAGGGGCGATAGTCCATCTCGGAATTTTAGTGTTTTTATGCGTCCGGATCCGGACGATATGGCTCCAGTGTTACGAAAAAGAATATATGAAAGACTGGTGGGAACTGTGCCTGATCCCGGTATTTTTTTATTGCGGCTTTTCCTGCCTCGCCTTTTTTCCTTATACCCTTTATGATTATCCGGATAACAGTTTCGGCGCTATTATATTTATCATCACGATGTTCGTATCTTATGCGGTTGTGTTCCGGTATGTGGAAAGCGAGTCGAACAGGGAGGGAATATATTGGAAAAACGTCCAGTTCGAAGCATACATCAAGGGATTGGAAGGACAGTATTACCGGGTGGAGCAGTCGGAAAAAAATCTGAAAATACTGCGGCACGATATGCGGCATTACTCGGGAATGATAGATTCGTTTCTCTCACAGGGAGAATATGACGAGATCAGGAAAATAACGGCGTACATCAACGGGGTGACGGAGGAAAATAAGATGGTCAGATACAGCGACAATCTTGTGATCCAGTCCATTCTGTATGAGATCATGGAAAAAGCGGGCCGGTTGGATGTCGATATCCGTTTAGATGCGGACATACAAAAGGAGATTTTGGTCAACGAATACGAATTGGCGGCGGTCCTTGCTAATCTGCTTGAAAATGCTTTGATTTGTGTAAAAGAGCTGAAAGAGAAGGAAAAAAGATATATAGACGCGAAAATCCATTGTACGGAGAAACATCTGCTCATAGAGATCAGGAACGAGTGCAAAGAGAATATTGCATTTGATTCCCGTACAGGACTTCCTAAAAGTAAAAAAGGCAGAGACCATGGGCTGGGAATGCAGAGCGTTTCGGCATTTTCGGATAAGATAGGAGGAAACATCGGTTGTTTTTGTGAAAACGGCGTATTTTCCATTATTGTTTTTGCGAAATTTTAGGCTGATTTGCGAAAAAAAGGGAGAGATAGGGGAAAAAGATAGCAGTATAATAGACAATATACCATGACAAAAGCAAGAGGGACAATGTATGCAGAAAACCTTTATTAAATATACCTTTTTTATTGTAACGACAGCGATCCTGCTCATTTTATTCGTGCATTTTCTGTTTAACCTTAACATGCTGGAACGGCAGCAGTATGACACTTTTTATGCCAAGACGGAACAGATGATACATACGCTGAAAAATAACAGGGAGGAACTGGACCAGCTCAATGAGAGTTTAGACGAGGATTATCTTACAAGGGCCAAAGCCGCGTCCTATGTCATGGACAGACAGCAGGAAGTCTCCATCGACGTGGAACAGATGCAGTATCTTGCGGATCTTCTCAATGTGGATGAACTTCATGTCATTGACGAAAAGGGGATCATTGTGTCCGCATCCGTACCCGAATATGTGGGAATCGATATGGACGATCATGAGCAGACCAGAGAATTTTTAGCGCTGCTGGACAGCGAAGAGGAAGACCCTTATCTGATTCAGGAGGAACGGCCCAATGCAGCCGAAGGAAAGGTCATGAAATATGTGGGCGTTGCAAGAAAGGGACAGAAGGGGATCGTGCAGGTGGGATTTAAACCCACCAGATATTTAGACGCGATGTCAAGAAATACTTACGAGTATATTTTTTCCCGTTTCCCTACAGATACCGGAGAAGAACTTTTTGTACTGGATACCGCTGACGGAGCGGTGCTTGGACATTCTGACGGGATGGATAGGAAGTTTGAAGAGGAGTGCTATCGGCTGGAGCGGCTTTTGGATTGTAAGGAAGGCGCATACCTGACCGGAGAAAACGGGAAGAAGATGTATGTGGTAAGCAGACAGTACGACGATATCCTGTTATGCGCGGCGCTGCCTCAAAGTATCCTTTTGCAGAAATTATGGAAAAATGTACTGGTAGCGGTTTTTTATCTGTTATTTATCGAGGCGGCGGTCATCCTTCTTTTAAATTATCTTGTGAAACGAAAGATCATAAACGGGATCGACCATATCATTGAAAATCTGACTGCCATCACAAAGGGAAATCTGGATACTACGGTGGCAGTGGGAGGAAACCGGGAATTTGAAAAATTGAGTGACGGTATCAATACGATGGTGAAAAGTATTGTCAACCTTTCCGACCGCATTTCCGCGATCATAGAAATCAGCGGCATTCCCTTGGCAGCCTTTGAGTACGAGCGGGGCATCAATTATGTATTCACCACCTCAGGTCTAAGCGATTTGCTAGAGATCCCCGCGTCAAAGGCTGCCGAGCTTTATAAAAATTCCGAGCTTTTTGACTGGTATATCCGGAAGATCGTGAAAGATCCCATAGAGGGGGAAGAGGATATTTTTAAACTGCGGGATGAAAAGTATATCCGCATCCATATGTCGGAGTCGGCGGAAGGATATCTTGGCATCATTACCGATGTGACGAAAGACGTAGTGCAAAAGAAGCAGATGCAGTATGAGAATACTCATGATCCTCTTACCGGCTTATATAAACTGGAACATTTTAAACAGCTTGCGGAAAGACATCTGCGCGAGCTGCCGAAAGGCAAAGTATGCGCTATTGTCATGCTCGATCTGGATCATTTTAAATCAATCAACGATACGTTCGGACACGATGCCGGAGACAGATACCTGCAAGGATTTTCCGATGTGATGCAGAGTATGCCTAAAGAACATATCTTGTCTGCGAGGCGCTCGGGAGACGAATTCTGCATGATGATTTTTGATTGTGAAGACCCGTCCCGGATCCGGCAGTATATGCATCTTTTTTATGAGACGCTGAAACAAAATAAGGTCATGCTTTCCGACACACAGTCGAAAGCGATAAGCGCTTCGGCAGGGGTTGCATGGACTGACGGCCCTGATGACAGCATATCCGAACTTTTGAACCGTGCGGATGAAGCCCTTTATGAAGTGAAAAACAGTACGAAAGGAACGTTTGCGGAATACGGCAAATGATTGGAGAGAACGGTATCATAGTGAGAGACGGCGGCCCTGCTTTTGAAATGGGGCCGCCGTTTTTGGCTGCTGAAAACTACCGGATAAGGCCGCGGTGGGAATAACGCCGCCTTAAAATAATTTAGAGAAATATTGGACTTTAAAATTTGATATGATATACTTGAATAAGAATAAAAACGAAAAAATTGTGCTATGGTAAAAGGGGATTAGGACGACAAATGAAAAGCATAATATTGGAATCGTGGATCAGAAAAGCAGATAAAACGTGTACATCTTTAAAGAAAAGGAGGAAACGGGGCTTTATTTTGACACTGGCGGTGCTGCTTGGTATTGTCTTTTTTCCCAAAATAGTCCGGGCCGAAGAACCCCGTACGGTAAAGGTGGCGTTTTTTCCGATGGAAGGATTCCATGTCCGTACGGAAGACGGATACGGAGGCATGGATGTATCCTATCTGACGGAGCTTCGCAGATACACCGGCTGGAATATTGAATATGTGGACTGTGAAAGCTGGGACGAGGCGCTTGTAAAGCTTGAGGCAAAAGAAGTGGATCTGGTAGGATCCGCCCAGTATTCTGAAGATCGGGCAGCAATTTTCGACTATGCCGCTCTGTCCAGCGGGTATACTTTCGGATGCTTGTTTGTAGAGGCGGACAGTGATTTAGCTTTTGAAGATTTTGGGCGTATGAAAGAAATGACATTCGGTATTGTAAAAAGCTATGTACGAAAAAAAGAGTTTTTGGACTATTTAGCTTTAAACGGAATCGACAGGCCCAATCTTCTGGAATATGATACGACAAGAAAACTGCAGGAGGCGCTGCAGGCAGGGGAGATCGACGTGGCGGCGCATACCCTGACGGAAGTGGAAAAAGAGCAGCCTTTGGTGGGTAAATTTTCTTACGCTCCTTTTTATTACATAACCTGGAAGGGAAACGACCTTCTCCTGGCGGAACTGAATCTGGGGATCGAAAGACTGAAAATGGACGTTCCCGCATTGGATCAGGAACTTACGGTGCGGTACTATGGAGAACACAGGGAAAGCTTTGCAGCCAAAGAGCTGCAGCTCATCCATAGCGGGAAAACGGTAAAGGTCGGGTTCTATAAAGAAACAAGACCTTTGGCCTATGTAAACGATAAGGGGGAAGCGGATGGGATCTATCTGCAGATCCTGAAGAAAGCGGCCGAAAGAAGCGGGATCGATATGGAATTTTGTCCTTTGGAAAGGACGGAGTATTGGAAAGACCTTCTCCTTGAGGGGGAGATCGATTTTTATGTGGGAGCGAATAATACGAAGCTGGCACAGGATAAAAAAATCAGGCTTACCAGTGAATTTATGTCTTATAATGCGGTGATCGTTTCTAAGAACGATTACGCGCTTGATTATGGGGACGCGACGCTGGTATTGACAAACGGAAGGGCTTATTGGGCGGACAGCATGGAAATGGCCGGCCATGTGACCTTTTGTGACAGCGCCAAAGATTGTCTGAAGGAATTGGAGAAGGGCAGGGCGGATATTACGCTGCTGAATACGATAGAATATAATTATCAGTCCAAAAACGAGCGTTTTTCCGATCTGATCGAATGGGATCATTACAGATATCAGACCGGGACTACGCTGGCTGCTGCCGGGGATATAGATCCGGCCCTGTTCGGCGTAATGGAGAAAGCGCTCAGGCTGGTGACTGAAGATGAGAAGGAAGATATTATCAATCAGTATATGAACATTCCTTATCAGGAATATGAGCTATGGGATTATTTATATCAGAGTAAGGACGTGATCGTTATCGCCATTGTCATATTGGCTTTTCTTTTGGCATTCGGTTTTTCCCTTTCTCATATGAGAAGAAAATCTTATGTACTGCTTGAGAAAAAGAACGGAGAGCTGGAGATCGCCATACGGGAGGCAGAGCGGGCAAATCAGGCGAAGACGGAATTTTTATCCCATATGTCCCACGATATACGGACGCCGATAAACGGGATTATGGGGATGCTGAATATTGCGGGGGATCATCCGGAAGATCTGAAGAGACAGGAGGACTGCAGGACAAAGATCAAAACCTCGGCGGAGCATCTGCTGTCTCTGATCAACGATGTGCTGGACATCAGTAAGCTGGAGAGCGGCAATGTGGAATTTGCCCGAGAGGTTTTCAGCCTATGCGAACTGCTGCATAACTGCGCCGTGATTGTAGGCGGTCAGGCCGCGGAACGGGGTGTGGAACTGACGATGGACTACACCGGGCCGGGGCTTCTGCCTCATGAATATTTTGTGGGAAGCCCGCTGCATATTAAACAGATTTTGATCAATATAGCGGGTAATGCGGTGAAATATAATAAGCCTGATGGCAGTATTTATTTCAAATGCTATCAGGAATCGGAAGAGAACGGAAAGGCGAAAATCTGTTTTGAGATCTCCGATACCGGAATCGGCATGGGGGAAGAATATATCAAACATATTTTTGAACCTTTTACACAGGAGGAAGGAGGCGCCAGAACGACCTATAAAGGCAGCGGCCTTGGCATGACCATTACCAAAAATCTGGTGGATAAAATGGGAGGCGTCATCGAAATAAAAAGCAAGCTGAATAAGGGAAGCGTCTTTAACGTTATGCTGCCCTTGGAGATCGCCGCTTCTCCTCAGGAAAAGGAAGAAGAAAAGAAATCGGAAGAAGCCCAAATCACCGGAAAACGCGCGCTGCTCGTAGAAGACAACGAGTTGAATCAGGAGATTGCGCACTATATCCTGCAGGAATGCGGATTGGATATTACGATTGCCGTGAACGGGCAGGAGGCGGTGGAAAAGTTTAAGGAAACCGCGCCGGGTACTTATGATATTATTTTTATGGATGTAATGATGCCTATTATGAACGGTTATGAAGCAACGAGGGCCATACGGAGTCTGGACAGAACGGATGCAGACGTACCTATCGTTGCCATGACGGCGAACGCTTTTGCAGAGGACGTAAAGGCGGCGATGGATGCCGGTATGAACGAACATATTCCCAAGCCTTTGGAGCCGGAGGCGATACAGAGCGTGCTGGTAAAATGGCTTGGCGGGAAGGGCGGACAGTAAGAGGTGTCCAAGCCAACAAAATAAGGCAAAAGATGCCATAGATAGCAATACAAACACAATCCCCTGTTGCTTATAATGAAAACATAAAAGTGAAAGCAAAAAGCAACAGGGAGGTGTTTGGGATGCGTTATGGGTATTTTGATAATGAGCGGAGGGAGTATGTGATCGAGAAAGTAGATCTGCCTACCTCCTGGACAAATTATCTTGGAGTAGAGGATACTTGCGTCGTGGTAAATCATACGGCCGGGGGTTATATGTTTTATAAGACGCCCGAGTATCACAGAGTCACAAGATTTCGTGCAAACAGCATCCCCATGGACAGGCCGGGACATTATGTGTATGTCCGGGACAATGAAACGGGGGATTATTTCAGTATATCCTGGCAGCCGGTAGGAAAGCCGCTTGATCAGGCAAACTATACTTGCAGGCACGGAATGTCTTATACCGTATATGAGTGCGAATACAGCGGGATCAAGGCAAGTCAGAAACTGTCGGTTCCAATCGGGGACACAGTGGAGATTTGGGACGTGACGCTGGAAAATCAGAGCGATCAGGCCAGAGATTTGAGCGTATTCAGTTATGCGGAATTTTCTTTTCACCATATCATGATCGACAACCAGAATTTTCAGATGAGTATGTATTGCGCCGGATCTTCTTATGAAGACGGCATTATAGAACATGATTTGTTTTATGAAGAATTCGGCTATCAGTATTTTACGGCTGATTTTGAACCGGACGGATATGACTGTCTGAGAGACCGTTTTATCGGATTGTATCATACGGAAGACAATCCAGCGGCGGTGGAGGAAGGGCATTGTTCCGGCTCGTCGGAGCTTGGCAATAATCATTGCGCTTCGCTACAAAAAAATCTGATCCTGCAGCCGGGAGAAAAACGGCGCATGATTTTTCTGCTAGGGGAAGGCGGAAGAGAAGCGGGAAAGAAAATGCGGGAGAAATACAAAAACCATGGAGCGGTAGACGAAGCCTATGCACGTCTTAAAGATTTTTGGCAGGAGAAATTCGACAAGCTGCAGATCCGCACGCCCAATGAAGGAATGAATACGCTGATCAATACATGGACATTGTATCAGTCGGAGATCAATGTGATGTTTTCCCGGTTCGCTTCGTTTATTGAAGTAGGAGGAAGGACGGGGCTGGGCTATAGGGATACGGCGCAGGACGCCATGACGATTCCTCATTCCAATCCGGAGATGTGCAAAAAGAGAATCATACAGTTATTAAAAGGGCTGGTTTCGGAAGGATATGGACTGCATCTGTTCTCCCCGGAATGGTTTGAGGAAAAGGGCGGCAGCAAGCCTTTTAAATCGCCGACGGTCATACCGGAGCTTGACAAAAACAATATGATCCATGGAATAGAGGACGCCTGTTCGGACGATGCGCTTTGGCTTGTCAGCGCAGTGATTGCTATCTCTTATCGCATTTTGGTTTCATACATTTTCCGTCTTTCAGGATCTGTCTGATCTGCAGGCTTTCTTTGTCAAGGAGCAGCAGGTGGGCTTTCTTTCCCGGAGAGATACTGCCGTAGAGTCTGTCCATGCCGACCGAACGGCATGGATGGATGGTAGCGGCGGCAACTGCCTTTTCAAGGGGGATCCCCATGGAAACGGCTGTCAGCATACAGGAAAAGAGGGGGGTTACGCTGCCGGCGATCGTACCGTCTGCAAGAACCGCCTTGTTGCCGTGTACGCTTACATCCTGTCCGCCCAATGTATAGGTGCCGTCCGGTTTACCGGCAGCGCGCATACTGTCGCTGATCAGGAGCACCCTGTCGGGGAAGAGACGGAACGTGGCGCGGACTACCGGCGCGGAGATATGAAGGCCGTCGCAGATCAGTTCTACATAACAGTGTTCTGTGTCCGCGGCTGCCCCGATCACGCCGCTGTCCCTGTGGTGCAGGGGAGGCATTGCATTATATAAATGGGTGACGTGAAGCGCGCCTGCGTCCATTGCCGCTTTTGCACAGGCATAATCCGCCTCGGTGTGGGCGATGGAAAAGGCGGTTTTGTCTTTGTATTTTTTTATCACCGGAAGGGCGTTTGAAAGTTCAGGGGCAAGCGAGATCAGCTTTACCAGTCCGCCGGAAAGCGTAAGATAACGCTCCACGTCTTCCTCGTTCGGGTCGCAGATATAAGCGGCGTTTTGCGCCCCTTTTTTCGCCTGACTGATAAAAGGGCCTTCCATATGGATGCCGATCAGATCGGCGCCGTCCGAAAAGCGTCCGCCCTTTTTCTGCATGGAATGAAAAGCGGCTGCCGTTTCGCAAATGCCGTTTAAAAGTTCCTTCGGCATGGTCATGGTAGCGGGACAGATAGAAGTAACGCCGTTTTGTAAACAAAAAGCGGCGATCTTCTCATAAGCTTCTAAGTCGTTATCGCAAAAATCATATCCGTCGCAGCCATGAAAATGAATGTCCGTCAAACCAGGTATGACGTAGCAGCCGGAGGCGTCTATTACCGTATCCGTTTCTTCTTTATCGTCTTTTTTATCGTCTTCGCTGATCAATGCGGTGATCTTATCATCGTCCGTCCGTATGGACAGAGGCATGAAGCGTTCTTCTTCCGTAAAAACAAGACCGTTTTGAATGAGCATAAAAAATTCCTCCAGTTTGGTAGATTGATGTCCTGCCGCAAAAACGGAGTACGGGTCGCGTGCAGGCAGGGGTGTTTCTCCTATTGGTTTACAGGGAGCCTGCTGGTTCATTACTGATCCAGAAGAGCCGCCGCTTCTTGGTCTGCAATGACGGTGACATCGTTATGGAGCTGCAGGACCGAAGCCGGAACCTTTGGGGTGATCGGTCCGAAAAAGGCTTCTTTTAAGATCCCCGCCTTTGCACCGCCGCTTACGATGACAAGAATCTTTTTTGCCTGCATGATTGAACCGATGCCCATTGTGTAAGCCTGTTTGGGAACTTTATCAAAAGAATCAAAAAAACGGGAATTGGCTTCGATGGTACTTTGAGTCAGATCTACGCAGTGGACGCCCTTTGCATAGGCATCGGCCGGTTCGTTAAAGCCGATATGACCGTTATTGCCCAGACCTAAAAGCTGAAGATCGATACCGCCGCAGTTTTCTATAATCTTATCATAGTCTTTACATGCTTTTTGCGGATCAGCCTCTAAACCGTCCGGAACATATGTTTTTGCTTTATTAATATTAATGTGGTCAAAAAGATGAGTATTCATAAAATACCGGTAGCTTTGGTCGTCTTTTGGAGAAAGTCCTTTGTATTCATCCAAATTGATACTGGTGACGTTTGAAAAATCAAGGTCGCCTGCCTGATACATACTGATTAGATGCTGATAAGCGCCAATCGGAGAAGATCCGGTAGCGAGCCCCAGCACGCTGTCCGGCTTTAAAATGATCTGCGCGGCAATGTGGTTTGCTGCGATACGGCTCATCTGGTCGTAGTGATCTGCTTTGATAATCCTCATAAAGATACCTCCCTGTCCGCTTTAGAGCGTAATATTTTTCGTTACGGTTTCAAATTCAGTATAGCAATCATAAAGCGGGGATGCAAGGAAGAGAACGCGGAATGGCAACATATGAAAAAAAGAAACAAAAAAAGTAACAAAATCGTGAAAACCTTTGCAATTTATGAAGGATACCAATATAATAAAAAGGACTGATAACGTTTCGGGGGAATAATAAAGAGGGGCGGTATTTATGAAGAAAGAAGTACTTTCAGTCAAAAATATTTTAAAAGCGGCATGGGTTCTGTGGTCGCTTTTGAGTACGGCTTTCTGGCTGCCGAAGGTAGACCAGTTACTTACAAAAGATTATGATACAATCAAAAACGAGTATGTTGCATTGGACGATTTCTGGAATATTACGATAGACGGAGAGAGCTTCTATGATGTGGATCTAAGGGAGTTCCGGTTTCCTGCGGTGAACAAAGGCAGCAGGATCGTTATGGAGAGGGCGCTTCCGGAGGATTGGGAAGTGGTGGAAGGAGCGCTTCGCCTGTATATCAGGCAGGCGGCGGTAACGGTGAGCATTGACGGAGAAACGATCTATGAATACGGCCATGACAGGATCGCGGCAAAGAAAACGGTAGGCAGCGGTATTCAATTCATTAATTTTCCGGGCGTTTATCAAGGGAAACAACTTATGATCTGTCTGGATGTGGCGGAAGATCAGGCGTTTACGAAACTGGACACCGTCAGAGTCTATCCGTGGGAGAGCGCTTACAGGGTGCTTATGACGGAGAACAGACTTCCCCTTTTCTTCGGGAGTTTTTTGGTTATATTCGGACTTGCGGGCTGTATCATGACTACTTTTGCAGTGGTATTTTCCAAAAAATATATCAGGCTTTTGTGTATATCGGTTTTTTCCCTTTGTATGGGACTATGGACATTGTGCTATTATCGTGTGGTTTCCGTCTATGCGATTCCGGTATATGCGGTCTCGCTGATAGAACATATTGCGTTTTATCTTGCGCCGCTGCCGTTGATCATCTATATGTATGATGACGTGATGAAATTAAAACAGCGGATCTTAAGGAATTTGTATTGGGTGTTTCTGGGATATAACATTGCTTCTTTAGTGGTGATGCTGACGCTGCATTCGATGGATATTGTTCATTTAGCGGCAATGCTGCCTTACATGGTGGGAAATATTGTCTGCTGCCTGTTTTATTTTAGCGTCGTGATCTTCATCAACTTTAAATTCAGCAGGGCTACGGACAGGCTTTATATGATAGGGATGTTGACGATCATTTTCTGTACGGTTTATGATTTGATCGGTTATGGCGGCGACCGCTATTATGGTTATAGCATTCTTACGAGGGTCAAAGGGGTGTCGTCTATCGGCGTGATGGTGCTTATTTTTATTCTGTTCCTTTCTTTTTATTTTGATGTCACACAGAAGATGATGCAGGAGACAGAGAGGAATTCATTGATCAGGAGCGCTTATACCGACGAACTGACGCAGCTTTATAACCGCCGTTATTGTATGGAACATATGAACAGACTGCGGGAGGAAGGCGCCGCTGATTATACGGTGATCTGCTTCGACCTGAATAATTTAAAGACGGTAAATGATACTTACGGCCATGCCAAGGGCGACGTATTGATCAAAAGCGCTGCGGAAGTGCTGAAAGAAACTTTTGCAAAGCAGGGGATCGTGGCGAGGATGGGAGGCGACGAGTTCATTGCCGTACTGGATACGGCAGACAAGGATAAGGCTGCGGAATGCATGGAGCGGTTTCAGCAGAACATCCACAGGAAAAACGATCAGGTCAAGGATCTGAATCTGTCCATTGCCTGCGGGTATGCGTCCTGTCTGGAAATGGAGGCGGACATAGAGAAGGTTTATCAGATGGCGGATGATAGGATGTATGAGCATAAAAAACAAATGAAAATGGGCAGACCGGCATTTTAAACGCCGGTCTGTTTTTGTGTGCAGAGGAAATATGCCGCTCAGGCGGCGTCAAAATGCCTGATGCAAAGAGCCATGTAACCGTTGCCGTCCGTATGGAACAGCAGACTGTAAGGCGGATATTCCTTATCGAATGTACGCAGAAGCTGGTCAAAAGTGAGCATATCGTTTCGATCCAGCCGATAGGCATCCTTTTGTGCAAAATGTTTTCCTACACAGGCCATAAACTGCTGTGAGATCATTTTGATCGCGTGGATCACGGTCTTATCGACTTTCGGGATCTGCTTTCCGATGACAGAGCTCAGAACGTGCAGCACCATCCGCTCTTCATAGGCTAAAAAGACCTGAAGCCGTTCGCCGGCTTCGTTATGATAGTTTAACCGGTAACAGAGTATATTTTCAGAAGAAAAGTTCTCTCCGCTGTAGCGTTCGCTGACGATGCCGACCGATAATTTAAATAAATTTTCCCAAACTTCCATAGAGGCTTTTTTCAGCGAGGTCAGCATGTCTTCGGAAGGCTGGTGGATCCACTTGTTGACGGCGCGTCCTGTGATCGCCTGATCCTCGACGGCGATATGTACATTCAGCCAGCCGACGCAGATGCCCAGAAAATGCTCAACGGATTCCTTAGAATATTCCTGTTCTTCCATTTCCTTTTCCAGTGCGGGTATGGTCTTGTCCCTCAGATCGTCATGCAGCGTTTTGTGCAGTTCGTACCCGCCGTAATGTATGGACTGCATATAGGCCTCTTCCTCTGCAAAATGCTTTAACGTATAGCTTTTAAAGTATTTGATCCCTTCTTTGCAGGCGTGAAGCTGTTTTGTTTCATCTTCGTTGAGAATGATCAGCTTGCCTACGATAGAAAAAAGCTTTTGGTGAGCTTTATCAATGATGTCAACGTTAGTGTTATACCGGTCGTTCCATTTCACTTCGTTTAACATATGTGATTCCCCTCCTGATTCTGTTTTATACATAGTGAGTTTAGCATATTTTCCAAAACTTAACAACGTGTGGCGAGAAAATCATTGCATAAGTCGGAAAGAAAGGCTATGATAATCATAGGAATGGACTATTATGGCAGATGGAAAAAGAGTGGCAGCGAAAGAGAGCCGGCAGGCTGATGGCAGAGATCATAGCAGGTTAAAATACAAACCAAAGGGGATAAACACTTGATCAAGAGAAAATACATTGCAGCAAGAATCATACAGCCGGGAATGATCATAGACCAGTCGATCATGGACAGGGCGGGAAGGGTACTGATTGCCCGCGGTACATGTATGGACGACTACCTGATCGCATCCTTAAGAAAAATGGGGGTGCCCGGCGTATATATCAGGGAAGGCGAAGAGGACGAAGAAAAGAAAGCGGATGCGGCGGAGCCGGTGGTAGCGCCCGCGGTTCAAAAAAAGATCGAAAAACTGAAAGTTGAGGACAGGGCGAAAGTAAGGCTTCAGGAAAGCGTAAAGGAAAGAGTGGCGGAAGGCGTCCAGTATCTTTACAGCGATACGGATTCGGAGAACTTTACCGACGCTACCAAGAGCATTACGGACGACCTGATGAAGGCAATCTCCGATAACGATGCGATCGCGGTCGATATCAGCGCGCTGAAAGTCAGCGACGAATATACGTTTAAGCACAGCGTGGATGTGGCGACTATGGCGATGATCGTTGCAAGACAGCACGGACTGGCAAAGGAACGGATCTATGAGATCGGCATTTCGGGACTGCTCCACGATATAGGCAAATCCAAGATCCCTAACGAAGTATTGAATAAAGCGGGAAAACTGACGGATGAAGAATTTGCCCTGATGAAAAAGCACTCTTTGCTTGGATATGAGATTTTAAAAGGAAAGGATAACCTTTCCATTTCCGTAAAACTGGGGGTGCTGCAGCATCATGAGAAAAATAACGGGCGCGGTTATCCTTTAGGAGTGAAAGAGGAGCAGATCGATCTGTATGCGAAGATCATATCCGTTGCGGATATTTATGATGCGCTTGTAACGGAACGTCCTTATAAAAAGGCATTTTCACCAAGAGATGCGGTAGAAATGATCATGGCGATGACGGAAGAACTGGATATCAATGTGATGAAGAGTTTTTTAGAGAGCGTGATCTTGTATCCGGTAGGCTGCGATGTGGAGCTTAGTACGGGGGAAAAAGCAAGGGTCATCGAAAACAGCCCCCAATATGTGCTGCGGCCTAAAGTGGTAGGGCTTACTACAGGGCGGGTCTATGAGCTTGCAACCGATATGGGATGCGCAAATGTGATCATTCTGTAAAAGCGGACGGCGGAATCCTATTTTTGACTGGGACAGGAACAATGATAAAGAAAGCAGGGAATAAGGCATGGTAGAAGGAAAAAAGAGGCTTACGGTCGGAGTTTTGGTAAGTGGGATCACGGACGATATTACAAAATATGTGTGCCGCGGAGTGATTCAAAAGGCAAGGGCGGCGGATGTGAATGTGGTGATATTTCCCGGAAAATATTGGGACAGGGATTTGTCCGACAATAGAGAGCTGATGTATGAATATCAATATAATACGGCGTTTTCTTATGCAAGGAAAGAAAACGTGGACGCGCTCATCATATCCGCGGGGAGCATAGGCTGCTTTGCTTCTAAAAAGAGTATGGAGGCTATGCTGAAGCAGTATGAAGGTATTCCCAGTGTGCTGGTTGCTTCTAAGATGGACGGATATATCAGCGTGGGATTTGATAATTATCTGGGGATCAGGGAAGGGCTGGAATATTTGATAGAAGAGTGCGGCTGCAGGCATTTCGGAATGATAGGCGGCAGTATGGAAAATTCCGACGCTTTCGAGAGAAAACAGGCTTTTGAAGAAGTGCTTGCCAGCCATGGGATCGAAGTAACGGAAAAGATGTATGTAGAAGGGGATTTAAGCAGAAGGAGCGTAGCGGCTTACAGACGGCTGCTGGATGAAAACCCGGAGCTGGATGCCGTTTTCTGTGTAAACGACGATACGGCGTTCGGGCTGTATGAAGAATTGCAAAGAAGGGGGCTGCAGGCCGGAAAAGATATTTTCGTAATCGGGTATGACGATACGCTTGCGGCGACAAAAGCTAATCCTACCCTGTCTTCCGTCCGTGCGGATGCGTCGAAGCTGGGAGAAGAGGCTCTGAAAATGGCGGTAGAGATGGCGAAGGGAGAAAAGGTCGAGAGCAGGGTCATTCCAACCCAGTTTATCAAGAGAGATTCCGTTGCGGATAAAAGGACGGAAGAAGAGGGAGAGATTTATACCCTGAAAGATTTAAACGGCAGCTTCGAAGATATTTTCTACCGGTATTGCCATGACGAGATGGAAGAGCAGATGGAGAAGCTGAAACACTGTTATAAAAATCTGATCGACGCCATTTCCAAGCGGTTCGGTGAAAAACTGACCAAAGAAAATACCGGGATCATGCACTGCATGGAGGCGTTTATCGCCTCAGGCGGAGTAGAGTATGCAGATGTGGATAGTCTGCTCGCCACGTTGGAGGAGGTTTACAGGAGCCTTAGGGAGGTGCAGGAGAAAGAGATAGATAAACTGGAGATGCGCAGCGCATTCTGCAGTCTTTACAGAAAGATCATCCGTGCTATGGATGCGCAGATCGGCAGGATGAACGATTCCAAAGAAGCGGAGAATTATTCTATAAAATTGTTCGTTCAAAATATGCTGCAGTTCGAAAAAGGACGGGATCAAAGCTATGGGACGCTTTTGGAAAATTTGGACTGGATGAATATTAAAAACGCCTGTATCTATATGCTGCCGGAACCGATCCTGAGACTGTTCAAAGAAGGGTTTGAAACGCCGGGTGAGATGTATAAAAAAGCGGTACTGGAAAAGAAGCAGGTGGAAACGGTTTCCGTGAGCAGACAGAAGCAGGAGCTGGGAGACCTTTTTTCGGGCGCGTTTTCTTCAGGCGAGCGTTTGGAATGCGTCTTGCTGCCGCTGTTTTTTAAGGAGACGGTATACGGGGCTTTGTTGTGCGATATGACGGAAGAAGTGAGGGCCAACGGAGAATTTTTCATCAATCAGGTAAGCGCAGCCGTAAAGATGATCAGTCTGCTCAGGGATAACGAAACGATCCAGCAGCAGTTAGAGGAAAACCTTTCCGCATTAAAAGAACATAATATTGAGTTGGACACGATATCCAAGTCGGACGTTATGACGGGGATATTAAACCGCCGGGGCTTTTACGGGGAAGCGGAAATGCGGGTAGCCAATGCACGCAGGGCAGGGAAGAAGATCATGGCGATCTACGTCGATATGAACAATTTAAAACTGATCAACGACAGATACGGACATAAAGAGGGAGATCATTCCATTATACTGATCGGAAGGTTTTTAAAGGAAATGGTCGGTGAAGCGGGCGTTGCAGGGCGGATCGGCGGAGACGAATTTGCCTGTATTTTAGAATATGACGGACGAAGCGCGGAGGAAGAGATTCTTGCGTCATTGTATCATAAATTTGAAGTTTACAACAGCCAGAGCGATAAGCCCTATAATGTGACCGTTTCCGCGGGAGCAAGCTTTTTAGGGCCGGAAGATCATCTGACGTTAAAAGAGGCTTTGATGCAGGCGGATGAAAAATTGTACGAAGTAAAGAAGCTCAGGAAGAAAGACGTAGCGAAAAACAGCGCGTCGGAAACGGGCGCATAAAGCGGGCAGATAGGAGTTAATATGTGAAAAAGCTGACGATCGGTATTTTAGCGCATGTAGATGCAGGAAAGACGACTTTGTCGGAAGCAATGCTCTATGTAAGCGGCAGTATCAGGAAACTTGGAAGGGTAGATAAAAAAGACGCTTTTTTGGATACTTATGAACTGGAAAGAGAGAGAGGGATCACCATTTTTTCCAAGCAGGCGCAGATGCGTTATGGGAAACTTGCCATCACTCTTGTGGATACGCCCGGTCATGCGGATTTTTCGGCGGAAGCGGAGAGGACGCTGCAGATACTTGACTATGCGGTTTTGGTGATAGACGGTATGGACGGCGTACAGGGACATACGCTTACTTTGTGGAGACTTTTGAAAAGATACCGCATTCCGACGTTTCTTTTCATCAATAAAATGGATCGGGACGGGGCGGACAGGATAGCGCTGCTTAAAGAACTGCAGACGCGTTTACATGAAAACTGTCTGGACTTTTCAAACAAGGCGGCTCCGGACGGGGATAAAGCGGCATTTTATGAACAGGCGGCAATGACGAAAGAGGCCGCTTTGGAGGAATATCTGGAAACGGGAGAACTGTCGGAGGAGACGATAAAGGATCTGATAGGGGAAAGAAAACTCTTTCCCTGTTTTTTCGGTTCAGCGCTCAGACTGGACGGCGTGGAAGAGTTTCTCAGAGGACTTGAGGTTTATACAAAAACGCCTGTGTGGCAGGGAGAGTTCGGGGCTAAAGTTTTTAAGATCGCAAGGGACGGACAGGGAAACAGGCTGACTTTCTTTAAAGTTACGGGGGGAAGCCTGCCGGTTAAATCCTTATTGGAAACGGGAGAAAAGATCAATCAGCTACGTATCTACTCCGGAGAAAAATACGAAACAACAAGCGAAGCGCAGGCAGGGGGGATCTATGCCGCCACAGGCCCTCTAAAGACGTATCCGGGACAGGGTCTGGGAATGGAGAAAGCTTCGAAAGCGCCCGTATTGGAGCCGGTGCTGACTTATCGTATCCTGCTGCCGGAAGGCTGCGATCCGACGGTCATGCTTGCCAGACTGCGCCAGCTCGAAGAGGAAGACCCGCAGCTTCATATCGTATGGGATGAAAAGCTGAAAGAGATTCAGGCCAAGCTGATGGGAGAGATTCAGACAGAGATCTTAAAGCGCCTGATCTCGGAAAGATTTCAGGTGGATGTGGAGTTCGGAACGGGACATATCGTATATAAAGAAACCATTAGAAATGCCGTGGAGGGCGTGGGACATTTTGAACCGCTCAGGCATTATGCGGAGGTTCACCTTTTGCTGGAACCGGGAGAGCCGGAGAGCGGGTTGGTTTTTGACGTTGACTGCAGTGAGGACGAGCTGGATAAGAACTGGCAGCGTTTGATCCTGACACATTTAGAAGAAAAGGAACACAGAGGAGTATTGACCGGTTCAGCCATAACGGATATGAAGATCACTTTGGTTGCAGGGCGGGCTCATTTAAAGCATACGGAGGGCGGCGATTTTAGGCAGGCAACGTACCGGGCGCTGCGTCAGGGATTGAAAACGGCGGAGAGCGTTTTGCTGGAACCTTTTTATGATGTGCGTCTTGAGGTGCCGGGCGGAATGGTCGGAAGAGCCATGACGGATATGGAGAAATTTTGCCAGAACTTTGAACTGCTTGGAGTGCAGGGCAATCTGACAGTCTTAACGGGAACGGCTCCTGTCGCCCTTGTGCAGGACTATCCGAAGGAAGTAAACGCATATACGAAAGGACAAGGAAGGGCATTTCTGTCCTTGAAAGGGTATGCGCCTTGTCATAACGAAGAGGAGGTCGTAGAGCGGATGGGCTATGATCCGGAGAGGGATCAGGAGAATCCTACCGGATCGGTCTTTTGCGCCCATGGGGCGGGTTTCATAGTCGAATGGGACAAGGTCCGGGAGTATATGCATGTGGAGAGCGCCCTGCCGTTGGATGAAAGCGGCGTGTTATTACAGGACAGGGAGAGGGAAAAAGAAGGAACGGAGGATCCGGCCGGCGGACAGAGAAAGCGTGCGCCCAAGCGGGACGAAGAGGGGCTGGAAAGTCATCTTTGGGAAAGCATGGGTACGGACGAGATAGACCGTATTTTGGAGCAGACTTTTTATGCAAACAGCAGGGATAAGTCCGGCACAAAGCCCAAAATGCCATGGAAGAGATCCAAAGCGATATTACCTGCCCAAACGGCAGCGCCTGCCCGGCCGGCGGAACGGGCATCGGTGCAGAAAAAAGACGAATACCTGCTTGTCGACGGTTATAACGTGATCTTCGGGTGGGAAGAGCTAAGAGAGCTTTCGGAAAGAGATATGAACGGAGCGAGGGGCCGGCTTTTAGATATTTTGTGCGATTATCAGGGCATGAAAGGATGCCGGCTGATTGTGGTGTTTGACGCCTACCGGGTAAAGGGGCATGATACGAATGTGGAAGATTATCATAATATCCATGTAGTTTATACGAAAGAGGCCCAGACGGCGGATCGGTTTATCGAACAGTTTGCTCATGAGAACGGCCGGAAATGTAATATCACGGTCGCTACATCCGACGGGCTGGAACAGATCATTATCAGAGGACAGGGATGTCTGCTGCTTTCGGCAAGGGAGCTGAAAGCGGAAATAGAGCGGACAAGACAGTTTTTGAGGGAAGAATATTTGGAAAAACCGACGGTTTCCAAGAGCGGACAAATGGAAGAACTGATCAGGAAATCTTTGGAAAAGAGAGAAGAGACAGATGACGGTGAATGAAAGAAACGGATTTCCGGAAAAATTTCAGATACGGATGCAGGCTATGCTGAAAGAGGAATACGGCAGTTTTTTAAAAAGCTACGACGAAAAGGAGGTACGGTCACTCCGGGTCAATACGTTAAAGGGCGGGGCGGACCGGTTTTTAGAGACAGCCCCGTTTAGACTGGAACCGGTTTTGTGGGAGAAAAACGGCTTTTATTACAGGGAGGAAGACAGGCCCGGCAAACATCCGCTGCATGAGGCGGGCGCTTATTATATTCAGGAGGCCAGCGCTATGATTCCTGCTTTGTACTTAGAGGCTGCGCCCGGTGAGCGGGTTTTGGATCTGTGCGCAGCGCCGGGAGGAAAAAGTACGCAGATCGGGGCCGCGATGAAAGGGGAAGGTCTGCTTGTCTGTAACGAGCCGCACCCTGAACGGGCCAGAGTCCTTTCGGAAAATATGGAAAGAATGGGGATCAGAAACGCCGTCGTTACCAATGAGACGCCGCAGAATTTGACGGCGGTTTTCTGGGAATATTTTGATAAGATCTTAGTGGACGCGCCCTGTTCCGGAGAGGGGATGTTCCGGAAAAACGGGGAGGCGTGTGTGCAGTGGAGCGAGGAGAATGTAAAACTGTGCGCGGACAGGCAGGATGAGATCCTGAATTGCGCCGCGAAAATGCTCCGTCCCGGCGGGAGGCTGGTATACTCTACCTGTACCTTTGCGCCGGAGGAGAACGAGGGCAGCGTCAGCCGGTTCTTAAAGAGAAATCCTATGTTTCATACGGTGTCCGTACCCATGTATGAGGGAATGGAAGGCGGCAGGGGAGAATGGATCGAAGATCCGGCGGAAGGAATCGGGAAAACGATCCGTATTTTTCCCCACAAAATGAAAGGGGAAGGGCATTTTGCGGCCGTTCTTGAAAAAGACGGGGAGTGTCAGGAACGTTTTCGGGGGGCCTGTAAAAACGGCGTCCAAAGAGGACTTTTACCGAAGGACTATCAGGAATTTACCTGTTTTGCAGAACAGAATCTAAAAGGAGTGCCCGAAGGAATTTATCTGCGGTTCGGGGAACAGCTCTATCTGGCTCCGGTAGGGACGCCTTCCCTTGCGGGATTAAAAGTGCTTCGGCCGGGGCTGCATTTAGGCGCTGCAAAAAAGAACCGCTTTGAACCTGCCCATGCGCTTGCGCTTGCATTCGATGCGGCTCATACGAAAAACAGTTTTGCGCTTTCTTCCAAAGAAAAAGAAGCGGCCCGTTTTATAGAGGGGCAGACTTTTGCAGCGGAAGGGGAAAAAGGGTGGTACCTGATCACTGTGGACGGTTATAGCCTCGGATGGGGGAAACTGGCAGGCGGTATCATGAAGAACCATTATCCGAAGGGGCTTAGAAAGAATATTTTTTAACGTCAAATTTATTTTAAAATTTATTTTTGTTCTGCCTTGTAAAAAGAAAACGGTTATGATAAGCTTGTCTTAAGCAAAGAAACAATTCTATGATTCTTGATTATCTGAACGGGAGCGTTTTACTCCCGTATCGACACAGATTATAAAATCTGTAAACTCCTTGCTTAACCAACTGAATAATCGGCAGGGAGGAACGAGAAACCTGTTATTTGACTAAAGTATAGTGTGGGAGAAATGCTAAGCGAACCTGTTCGTTTTCATACGGCATTTTTATTCTGATTGTTACCGGGGTATTGATGTTTCTCGCTGCCGCATAAGAAAGAGAGGGCATGCGATTTTGCGCTGTTTTTGTCAGTCATGAAAGATCCGGGGGCGTATAAAGGCGTATTGAGTATCATACTGGAAGAGCCGGATCTGAAGCTGGCCAGCGTAAAGGTGGAACAAGCAGTTTTAAACAGGTCCGGAAAACGTGCGATCCGCTTGGATGCATGGGCTGTGGATGAGAAAAACAGGCAGCGTCGCAAGATACACTTTTAGCGAATGGTGCGAAGAAGTACCGGATCTTCCTTTGGAGGACGGAACCAGAAAGATATTTTTGAACATGGCAAGCAAAAACAGATCTCCGGAATTGATCAGTTTATTGCAGTATATGAAAAACCCGACTATGGATAACGGTGAGATTTTCGTAGAGGATGAGCGGATATTGGAACCGGACAGGATTGTAAAAGAAGTAAAACAATCGGAGGAATGGGAGGAAGTACGGATGAATATTCTTGAGATTGGAACGGAAAAAGGGATGGAGATAGGAATCGCAAGGGGCAGGGAGGAAATGATCCTTTCTATGCTGCAAAACGGAGAAACTTATAGCAAAGTGGCTTAAAATAGCGGATGTGCCGGAAGAAAAGATCAGACAGATCGAAAAAGAAGCAAAGCGCTGAAAGTGATCGTGGAAAAAGGAGAAAAAACGTGTCGGTAAAAGAGGAATTGAACGAGCAGAAGTTTGAAGCAATGTTAAAACCTGCATTATATGAATATATGTTGAAAGAGCTGGAAAAAGAAGAACAGAACATACCGGATACCAAACATCAGTTCTCCAAGTCTTTTGAAAGAAAGATGAACCGGCTTATGAGAAAAATAGATGCACAGGAGAACCGTCATAAAAAGGTAAAGATAGCGGCGGCAGCTATTTTGGCGGCGGTTGTGGCAACAGGAGTGCTGACTATGAATGTAGAAGCATTGAGAGTGCCGATCCAGAATTTTTTTATGGGAAAGGAATATTCCGTTATTGATTTTGGCGGTAGAAAAGATGCCGTGGAAGTGCCGGTGGAGTATGAAGCATATGTACCTGAGTATGTGCTAGAGGGTTATCAACTTGTATATGCTTATGGGGATGATGAAAAATGTTGTTTGCAGTATAGACATATAGATGGTTCAGGATATAATATAACAATTTATATTAATGATACAAGAATAGCATTTGATACGGAAGAGGGAGAAGTGTCGGAAGAAAAAATTGGAAAATATGATGTTGTAAAGGTAGAAAAGAACGGGAGAGTGTGGATAGAATTTAATACAGGAAAATCTAGATATGTTATTGAAAGTAATATGGAATTATCTGAATTAGGAAAAATTTTAGATAGCATTTAACAAAAATCAATGAATATTTCCAGTATAGTACGATGAGGAAATAAATGATAAAGTGCTTCTTAAAAATTTTTTGAAAAAATTTTAAAAAAGTTTGCAAAATTTTGTAAGGTTTTGCGGAGTCATTTCGTTATATATAGTAGAGGGTTAAAAAAGTTGGATAAATAAGCGTATTCAACTTACTGATTAAGAACGCGTCGCACGCGTATGTAAGGAGCACGAAGACAAATGAAAAAGAGAACAAGATTATTTGGAATGTTATTGACGGTATGCATTTTAATGTCTAATGTAACAACAGTATTTGCAGCAGGGGGAGAAAATGCGGGTATCATGCCTCACTGGACGGATGTATCTACGATTTCATCAAGAATGGAAGTAGACAAATGGGGAATCGCTACGATAAGCGCATCGGGGCAATCGTCAATAACAAGTTCGGCAGATTCCGTGGAATTGATTGTAGATTTACAGAGATATAAAGACGGAAAATGGGAAACCATTAAGACATGGAGTGATAAACCCGAAGCTACTTTTGCAGCAGTATATGAGCGATACGCCATTGCTAAAGGCTACAGTTACCGACTTTATCTTACGGTAAAAGCATATCAGGGAAATAAACTGCTGGAAACGGCGACGGATATTTACAGTTACGGCGCATATAACTGATAGCTGATAGGTTGCCGGTGCTTTCTTTTCAGATTGACTGCGTCTTGTCACGGCAGCGGACAGATGTCCGGAAGTTCAGACAGACAAGCGGGAAGGGAGTGAGATGGGTAGTTGATGTTACTTGCGGATATCAGATGGTTCATGTCATTTTCTTCCTGCTTTTAAGATATTTTTAAAAGAGTCCGACGTAAGGAGCGCTTCACATAAAAGGAGCGCTCCTTACAGTATTTTAAAGCATTTTAAAGAACCATTTCCTATCTTGTCGATTTTTGTAAATTATATTATAGTAGAAGAGAACATATATTGAGATATAGACGAGGGAGAGAGATTATGTGGTCAAGAGCTGATTTAAAAACAAGGGCAAAGCAAAATTTGAATCATTGTTACTGGAAAGCAGTTTTAACAGCGTTTATTCTGAGCATCGTTTCAGGAGGCAGTTCAGGTGGAAGAATAAATGCGCGGATAGAGAAAATACGGGAAAGGCTGGAGGAAGAAAGCGATTATATTTATTACACATACGTAAGACATATTTCAATCATGGCAGTTTTGATCTTTTTATTTATTATACTGGTCATTGCGTTGATTGCCATTGCGGTCAGAGTTTTTTTCCTTGCGCCGATCGAAATAGGATGCAGACGCTTTTTTATGCTGAGCAGGGTGCAGGAAACAGAATTGAATGAAATGGGCTTTGCATTCTCTAACGGTTATTGGAATGTTGTGAAAGTACAATTTTTACGATCTCTGTTTATTAGTTTGTGGTCGCTGCTTTTTGTGATTCCGGGTATCATAAAAGCATACGAGTATCGAATGATACCCTACCTTTTGGCAGAAGATCCGAGAATGGATTATAATGAAGCATTCCGTATCAGCAAAGAACTTATGGACGGACAAAAATGGGATGCTTTTATATTGGATCTGTCTTTCTTTGGGTGGGCGATCTTATCGGCATGCACCTGCGGTATATTATCTGTCTTTTATGTAGCGCCTTATATTGCTTATACGGATACGGAATTGTATATCGTACTGCAGTATCACCGCTATAACAGGATACATGGTCAGGGCGGGTACGGAAATTAGTAACCGTGCGTGCGGATATATGAAGTGAGACAGTATCGCAAGTAAACTCGTGATATGCAGGGACATAAGTTTGAAAGAAACGCACGTTCAACTTCCCTGATCTGAGTGTCCACAAAAGCGGACAGATGGGAGCAAAAATGAAAAAGAAACGGGAAAATACGGAAAGGCAGTATACGACGTTAGAGCTGATCAGGCGGTTTTCGCCTTATTTCAAAAAGTATAAAGGAACTTTGTTTTTAGATCTGTTTTGTGCGGCTCTGACGACGGTATGCGAATTAGTGCTGCCTCTTATCATGCGATACATTACGAATGAAGGTCTGAACGATCTGGCAAGCCTGTCTGTTGCGGTAATCGGAAAATTGGGGGCTTTATACCTGCTGCTGCGCATCGTGGACTGTATTGCCGGATATTATATGTCGAATATGGGACATGTTATGGGCGCGAAGATTGAAACGGATATGAGAAGGGATGCCTATGAGCATTTACAGAAACTGTCCAATACTTATTATAATAATACGAAAGTAGGGCAGATCATGGGAAGGATCACCAACGATCTGTTTGACGTAACGGAATTTGCCCATCATTGCCCGGAAGAATTTTTTATTGCCATTATAAAAACGATCATTTCTTTTGTGATCCTTTCGGGAATACATTTCGGGCTTACCGTTATTATTTTTGCGTTTGTTCCGGTTATGATCGGCGTCTGTATGACATTGAACTTCAGGATGCGGGGGGCTTTTCGTAAACAGCGCAACCAGATCGGGGAGCTGAACGCAAGGATCGAAGACAGCCTGCTAGGGCAGAAGGTGGTAAAAGCCTTCACCAATGAAGAAATGGAAAATAAAAAATTTGAGCAGGATAACGGGCAGTTTCTGGAGATCAAGAAAGAAACGTATAAGTATATGGCGGCGTTCAATACTACAGTGAAAATGTTCGACGGGATCATGTATTTGGCGGTTGTGGTCATAGGCGGTATTTTTATGATCCGGGGTATGATAGAAGTGGGCGATCTGGTCGCTTATATGCTCTATGTTTCCACGTTGATCGCGACGATACGCAGGATTATTGAGTTTGCCGAGCAGTTTCAGCGGGGGATCACCGGGATCGAGCGTTTTTTGCAGATCATAGATGCGGATATCGAGATTTTTGACGAACCTTACGCACGGGAGATGAAAGATCCCAAGGGCGGCATACGGTTTGAAAACGTGAGTTTTGAATATCCGGACGATCATAATATTGTGCTGAAGAATCTGAATCTCAATATTCCGGCCGGGGAAAAAGTGGCGATCGTAGGGCCTTCGGGCGGCGGAAAGACGACGCTTTGTAATCTGATCCCGAGATTTTATGATGTGACGGACGGGAAGATCACGATAGACGGGGAGGACGTAAAAGCATTTACGCTGAAGAGCCTGAGAAAAAATATAGGGATCGTACAGCAGGATGTTTATTTGTTTTCCGGAACGATTTTTGAAAATATCGTTTACGGACGTCCTGAAGCTTCAAGAGAAGAGGTCATAGAGGCTGCGAAGCAGGCCGGGGCGCATGAATTTATCATGGAACTTGGAAACGGATATGACACCTATGTGGGAGAAAGAGGCGTGAAGCTTTCGGGCGGCCAGAAGCAGAGGATCAGTATCGCAAGGGTATTTTTGAAGAATCCGCCCATGATCATATTGGACGAGGCGACTTCCGCGTTAGATAATGAAAGTGAATTTGCAGTGGCAAAGTCTTTGGCAAGACTTTCGGAGGGAAGGACGACTCTGACGATAGCCCATCGTCTATCCAGCATAAAAAATGCGGACCGTATTTTAGTGCTGACGGAAGAAGGAATCGTGGAAGAGGGAAATCACGGACAATTGTTGGAAAAACGGGGGATCTATTATCATTTCTATACCACGGCAAACGAGTTGAAATAACAGAAAGGCAGCGTAAGGAAGAAACAGGAGAGGCAGGCGCGGATGTAAGTTATCGCGCAGGCCCCTTTTTTTCTTGCACTTAGCGATTAAATTCGATACAATAAGAGTATGTCAGACAAAGCGGGACAAATTCAGACAAAAAACACGAATTTTAACGGTGGAGCTGACAAAGTGTGCAAACTTTTAAATCCGGATAAGGGAGCGACAACAAAATACAAATATGGGAGGAGACCTATGCTTGGTCGTGGTGTATGCGTAGTATTTGGCGGTGCAAGTGGTGTGGGTAGGAAATACGTTAAAGAGTGGGCGAAGAGCGGAAGACAAGTGGCGTATATCGACATTAACAAAACATCCGGCAGATCACTGATGGAAGAACTTGGTGAAGAGTGTGCAAAAAATGTCTTCTTTTTTCACGGTGATATCAATAATGAAGAAGACAAAGAATTATTTGAGTGCGTGGTGAGAGACCGGTATGGGATGGTAGAATGTTTTTTAAATAATATACCTTCCTATAAAATGAACTGTAAGTCCAGTAAAAGTGCAAACTGAAGGAGGCTTATTTTCTGCGTCTTTTGATTTTGGCATCCATAGACGGATGGTAACGGAAAGCGTGCAAATATGAAACAGGGGGTTACCTGCATCGATGTTTAATGGTATAATTATAATATCATGAAATGTCAATGCAGGTAATTTCTTTTTATGGAAACGGAGAGATGCTTATGAAACTGGTTTTTATCGGGGCTGACCATGAGGTAACGGGAAGCTGTCACTACATTGAAGCGTGCGGAAAGCATATCCTTGTAGATTACGGAATGGAACAGGGCGTCAATTATTTTGAAAATGCCGATCTGCCTGTTCCGTCGGCACAGATTGACTATGTACTTTTGACGCATGCACATATTGACCATTCCGGTCTATTGCCGTTGCTTTATGCGCAGGGATTCAGAGGGCAGGTTTTTATGACGGAGGCGACGGCAGATTTGTGCCGGATCATGCTCAGAGACTGTGCGCACATACAGATGCATGAGGCGGAGTGGAAGAACAGAAAGGCAAAGCGGCATTCCGATATCGAACCGTATGAGCCGATCTATACGATGGAGGATGCGGACGGGATCATCAGGCAGCTCGTACCTTGCAGTTACGGGGCGAAGCTGACGCTCTGCGAAGGGATAGAGATCCGCTTTACCGACATTGGGCATCTTCTCGGTTCTTCCAGTATAGAAGTATGGATGACGGAGGAAGGCGTAACCAAGAAGGTGGTATTTTCCGGTGATATCGGAAATAAGAACCAGCCGCTTATCAAGAGTCCGATATTGACGAGAGAAGCGGATTATGTGGTAATGGAGTCAACCTATGGCAACCGGCTGCATTCCGTGGACCGGCCGGATTATGTTAAGGAACTTGCAGAAGTGCTGCAGGAGACTTTTGACAAAGGCGGAAACGTAGTGATCCCCTCCTTTGCGGTGGGGCGCACGCAAGAGGTATTGTTTTTCTTAAGAAAGATAAAAGAGCAGTGTCTGGTACACGGACACGACGGTTTTCCGGTCTATGTGGACAGTCCGCTGGCAGTGGAAGCGACGGGAATTTTTGATAAGAATAAGCTGCAGTGCTTTGACGGGGAAGCGCTGGAATTAGTAAAGCAGAATATCAATCCTCTGACGTTTCCGGGATTACAGCTTACCATTACAAGCGACGAGTCCAAAGCGATCAACTTTGACGAGACGCCGAAGGTCATTATTTCCGCATCGGGTATGTGCGAGGCAGGACGTATCCGGCATCATTTAAAGCACAATCTCTGGCGTCCGGAATGTACGATCTTGTTTGTGGGATATCAGGCGAACGGCACGTTGGGAAGAGCGATCGTGGAAGGGACGAATGAGGTGAAGCTTTTCGGCGAGACGATCGAGATACGGGCCAGAATCAGGAAGATCATAGGCATGAGCGGGCACGCGGATAAAGACGGGCTGATCGAGTGGGTGGAAGGATTTGAAGAAAAACCGAAAAAAGTCTTCGTTGTACATGGGGAGGACAGCGTCTGCCAGTCTTTCGTAGAAACGCTGCGGATGGAGCATGGGCTGAATGCATATGCGCCCTATAGCGGCACTTGTTTTAACTTATTGACGAATACGTTGGAATACGAAGCGGAGCCTATCCCTGTTGTGAAGAAGAAGAGAATCGTTTCCGATGTATTTGCAAGGCTTTTGGCTGCAGGACAGAGACTTATCGCTATTATACACAGGCACGAGGGTGCGGCAAATAAAGAGCTTGCGAAGTTTGCGGATCAGGTAAATTCACTTTGCGATAAATGGGAGTAGGCTGAAAGGCCGGCAAAGCAGGATTATGGAAGTTCGTGTAAGAGGAAATGGAAGGATAAAAGGGAATCGTATCAGGAAGTTAGAAAGATTAGAGCGTGTTTTTCCAAACACGCTCTAGGAAAGATGAGGATAAAAAATGCGTGGGACAGCGACGATAATCAACTACAATGCAAACGCACACGGTATTGTTTCGGCGGCAGGAAGGCTTTCGACTACGGAAGGAAGCGCAGATGAGATTTATGATAGATCGCTTCATAATGAGGATGAGGTCAATGTAAATCTGATTCGGAAGATATTGTCATCAGGGCATGAGTCGGTATTGGAACATATTATGGTCAATATATCGTTTGACAACGTTTCGGTTTATGTGGAACAATTTATGATCGAATTCAGGCTGGCGTCCTTTACGGTCAAGTCCAGAAGATATGTGGATTTTGGCAAAGCAGGGTATGTATCTCCGGATTTTTCAAAGTATGACGGACAGGATCGGAAGGCATTGGAGAATCTGTATACGGAACATATGGATTACCTGTTTGACGAATATAACTATTTTGTACAGGCGGGAGTGCCAAAAGAGGATGCAAGATTTGTTCTTCCGTATGGTTTCAGGAGTAATTTTTACTGTACGGTAAATGCGAGAGAATTGATAAAGATCGTGAATGAAATGGTTTATGGAAGAGGAAAGAACTTCCCCGAGTTAGTGATGTTAGGGAAGTCTTTATTTTTGCAGTGTGAAAAAAATCTTCCTTATCTTAACATAGAAAAACCGCAGGAAGACACAAGAGAAGAAATCAGAAAATACTTGGAGCAGGAGTATGCGCGCGGAGAGGCGGGCGGACAAGCAGGAAACGAGGCGTCTGGACAGGCGGTGGAATCGGTTACTTTACTTTACGGACCGGAGCATCCGGAACAGATCATATGCCGGGCGGCGGCTTTGAACAGCGGCTTTGCAGGATGGGCGGCCGTCGATCTTGACAGGGAGGAACAGCAGGAAAAGATCATTTCCGAATTATTCAAAAATGCAAGAAAAAGGGAACTGGAACAGGTTCATTTTTCTATTCTCTTCCACCGCGTATCGTTAGCGGGAATTACGCATCTGGTACGGCACAGAATGCAGTCCATCGTGATCCCTGACTATGTAAGCACCTGTGATTTTGAACATTATGTATTACCGGAAAGTATCGTAAAACTGGGATTGGAGACGAGATACCGTCAGGTATTTGATAAGAGCAGGGAATTGGTATGTATTCTGAAAGAAAAGGGCTTCGATCCTTTTGATCAGGTATATTTATTGTTAAGCGGTTTAGAAATACCGGTCATGACCACGATGAATGCAAACGAATTGTATACTTTCATCCGGTTAAGAACGTGTAACCGCGCGCAATGGGAGATCAAGGCATACGCGGATGAGCTGTTATCTATTCTACGCCGGAAACACCCGGTGCTGTTTTACCTTTTTGGGCCGTCTTGCTATGTGATGGGCAGGTGTCCGGAGGGCAGGATGTCGTGTAAAAAGATGGAAGAGGTGTGCAGGCATTATGGGGAAGGGAAAGAGGTACGGAAAGAAAAAGAAACTTTTTGAAGCAGAAAAGAGGGGACAGGATTTTTATGAATATCATAGCGGCAGTAGATAAAAACTGGGCGATCGGATGTAAGAACCAGCTTCTTGTCAGGATTCCCAACGACCAGAAGATGTTCAGGCAGACAACGACGGGAAAGGTAGTCGTGCTGGGGCGTAAAACGCTGGAAACATTTCCACAGGGCCTTCCCCTGCCGGACCGGACGAATATCATCCTGTCGTCGAACAGGGACTACAAAGTAAAAGACGCCATTGTGGTGCATTCTATAGAAGAGCTTTTGGAAGAGTTAAAAAAATATGACAGTAAGGATATCTATATTGTCGGCGGGGAGAGCGTATACAGGCAGATGCTGCCTTACTGCGACACGGCCCATCTGACGAAGATCGACAGGACGTATGAAGCGGACCGCTATTTTCCGGATCTGGACGGGGACGGCGGATGGGAGGTAACGGCAGAAAGCGAAGAACAGACTTATTTTGATATTGCTTACGAATTTGTGGAATACCGTCGAAGTTCTATTGACTTTTAGCACCAAAAGTATAATAATTGTAAAAAATGTAACAGTTCGGTCTGTTGTCTGTTTTTTTACTGCCGGCCGGACTGCCGGAAAATGAAATGAGAGGAGTAGTGGGATATTATGGAAAAAAAGAACATCGACTGGGAAAACCTTGGCTTTGGCTATATCAAGACAGAGAAAAGATATGTTTCCAACTATAAAGAAGGGGCTTGGGACGGCGGCGTACTGACAGAGGATGATACTGTAGTGATCAGCGAATGCGCGGGCGTACTCCAATATGCGCAGACGATTTTTGAAGGATTGAAGGCATATACGACGGACGACGGACACATCGTGACATTTCGTCCCGATTTGAATGCAGAGCGTATGGAAGCTTCTGCAACAAGGCTGGAAATGCCGGCATTTCCGAAGGAGAGATTTTTGGACGCTATCGATCAGGTAGTAAGAGCGAACGAGGCATATGTACCGCCTTACGGTTCGGGCGCCACGTTATATATCCGTCCTTATATGTTCGGCTCTAATCCGGTCATCGGGGTAAAACCTGCGGACGAATACCAGTTCCGCGTATTTACGACTCCGGTAGGCCCTTATTTTAAAGGAGGCGCAAAACCTCTTACGATCCGTGTCAGCGATTTTGACCGTGCGGCGCCTCACGGAACCGGCCACATCAAAGCGGGGCTTAACTATGCCATGAGCTTACATGCGATCGTATCTGCCCATGAAGAAGGCTATGACGAGAATATGTATCTGGATCCGGGTACGAGAACAAAGGTAGAAGAAACAGGAGGGGCGAATTTCCTCTTTGTAACAAAAGACGGAAAAGTAGTAACGCCGAAATCAGGCAGCATCTTACCGTCGATCACCCGCCGTTCCCTCATGTATGTGGCGAAAGAATATTTGGGACTTGAAGTAGAAGAGAGGGAAGTGCTGCTGGAAGAGGTAAAAGATATGGCGGAATGCGGGCTTTGCGGAACGGCGGCGGTTATTTCCCCGGTAGGGAAGATCGTAGACCACGGAAAAGAGATCTGTCTGCCCAGCGGTATGGAGGAAATGGGGCCGGTAACGAAGAAGCTTTACGATACCCTGACCGGAATACAGATGGGAAGGATCGAAGCGCCGGAAGGCTGGATCCGTGTGATCCAATAAAGCTTTTATAGGTTTGTGAAAGCGGACGTAAATAAAAAGGGCATCCTCAAGTCATGATATGGCTTGGAGATTCCCTTTTTTATTGCAGAGAGATAGTCGTCCGTAAGGCTGCTGCCGGAAATTTCAGCTCGGCTCGGCGATACGGCTGACGCCCACATAAATATTCGAAATTTCATACCATGTGGGATAATCCACGATCCCCGTGGGAGGAATATTGAAGATCCGCTGAAAGGCGCGTACCGCATTGGCAGTGCCCTGACCGTAGATCCCGTCTACCGAAACGGTTGGAAGCGCCGGATAGTTTTGGGCGATGCGGTTGAGCTGCTGCTGGATCTGGCGGACTTTGTCCCCGGAGGAGCCGATAGTCAGGTTATATCCGGGGAAGGAAGACGGAACGCCGGAAACGCTGATCGCGGTATTGACATACATGTCGTTGCCGAAATAGTATCGGATGATCTCGATCGCCGAATAGCCTTCGTCTCCAAGATATTTTGAGCCCCATTGGCTTAAGCCGCTGCAGGTTACGCGCTTGCCGTCGCAGTAGGAAGTAAGGATCGGCTGGCGCACGCCCGGCCGGGACAGGTAGTTGGCAAAGACAGAGTCTACGAGATAACTGATATTTTCGAATATATTCCGTCCGTAGATCCATTTCTGGTCATAGGCGGTAGAGCTTGTGATCGTAAAATTGTAGCCTTTTGCCCGGTACCATTCCGTGTACACCCTGTTTAAAGTAAAGGACATGATAGCCAGAATATTGGCGTAAATGGCGCTTTCCGGCCATGTAGCATAGATTTCGGAAGAGGCTACGTTTTTGATGTAATCCTTGTATCGGACGTAATAGTTAGGGGCGGTGGAATCGTCGGGAACGCCGTCATGGACAATGATAAATTCCGGAATGACCACACGGCTTAATACGATCTCGCCGGTTTCGTCCATCGGTTTGATCTCCTCTTCGGGGATCTTCGGCGGATAATCATAGTATAGGGTGTGCGGGCCGATGTTGATATCTTCTTCCGTATCCTCTTCTGATACCTCCAAAGGAGGCAGTTCCACCGGCTGGATGGAGGTCACGTTGGGTAAGATTTCGGAACCGGATATGACTACCGTTTCGTATCCGGGAGCGATCACCTGTATCGCGTATTCCGAATACGGTCTTGGGGAACCGGGTTCCAGACTGTATGAGACGGGCGGAGCGGGTAATTCGATGATCGGAGTCTGACCGGAAATGTCCGTAGTCAGGGTTTGGATCGGTGATTCGGGGTTATCCGCATAATAAATCGTAACGGAAGCATCCGGAACGGGAACCATTCCGAGCGTGGAGGTTACCTGAATACGCAGTCCGCCTTCGTTGGAAGCATCTATTTGCGCGGCATAAGTTGAATGATTGGAAACAGACATAGAAAACCTCTGTATTTTACTTACCATTATGATATGCATGAAAAAGACGGTTGTGTCTGAATGATAATTGGTATCAATCATTCATTGCATTCTGCATAATTCCATGTATAATGTAAATAATCGTAAGAATATGATCCGGACTTTTTTACGGAGAAAGGAAGACAAGATGCTTAGAGTGGAAGATTTAAATTTCAGGATCTTAGAAGAGGGAAAAGAAAAACAGATTATAGATTCTGTCAGCTTTGAAGTGGCGGACGGAGAATTACTGGTGGTCACAGGGCCTAACGGGGGCGGGAAATCTACCCTTGCAAAGCTTTTGATCGGCGTGGAAACGGCGGATTCCGGAAAAATCTTTTTGGACGGCGAGGATATTACGGAATATGATATTAATCACCGGGCGAATGCAGGGATTGGCTTTGCATTCCAGCAGCCGCCCAGATTTAAAGGGATGACGGTGGAAAAACTGCTTTCTCTGGCGGCGGGGAAGGAACTTCCTACACCGGTCTGCTGTAAATTATTGAGTAATGTGGGGCTGTGCGCCAAGGAATATATAGGCAGGCAGGTAGACGCTACTTTGTCCGGCGGCGAGATGAAGAGAATAGAGATCGCAACGGCAATGGCCAAAGAACATAAATTATGTATTTTTGACGAACCGGAGGCAGGCATCGATCTGTGGAGCTTTACCATGCTGGTCAAACAGTTTGAGAAGCTCCATAAGGAAAAAAAGGAAAGTATTATCATTATTTCCCATCAGGAACGTATTATTAATATGGCGGACCGGATCATGGTCATAAAAGACGGAAAAGTGGAAAAGAGCGGAAACAGAGACGAAATGCTGCAGGGACTTTTCTTGGATTCACCTGTCTGCGGGTGTATGTAAGCAAAGTATGAAGAGAATTTCTAAGCCTGCTGCCGGATCTTATCCGGCACGGTATGCAGACTAAGAAATTCTAAAACTTCACACTGAAGAATGCCAAAAACATGCATTTTTCTCACGCGTTGTTTGTGCTATTTATGGCACTGATGCCGTAAGCGGCATGACAGGAAACTGGAAATGGAGGAAACTATGGTACTGGAGAATACGGAAAAGGCTGTACTGGATCTTATAAACGGAGAAGAATTTAAAGAAGAGGGCGCTTATCATGTCAGATATAACGGCCAGTCTCTCTGCCACGGAGATACGGAGCATGTAAAAATCAGGAAAAAAGAAGGGAATCCCGGGATCGACGTCTATATTAGCGGTGAGACAAAGGGAGAAAAGCTCCATATTCCCGTCGTGGTATCCGCTTCGGGAATGACGGATGTGGTATATAATGACTTTTATGTGGAAGAAGGCGCTCAGGTGACTATCGTAGCAGGCTGCGGCATTCATAATGTGGGCTGCAACGATACGAGGCATGACGGCATCCATACTTTTCATGTGGGGAAAGGAGCCAACGTGCGGTATGAAGAAAAGCATTACGGAGAAGGGGAAGGCACGGGCGATAATATTTTAAATCCGGTGACCAAGATCATTTTGGAAGAAAATGCGGTATTTACCTTGGATACTTCCCAGATCAAAGGGGTGGATTCTACTAACAGAAAGACGGAAGCAGTGCTTGGGAAAGGGAGCAGGTTTTTTGCAACGGAAAAGCTGATGACCCATGGAGAGCAATGCGCGGTATCGGATATGGATGTGATCTTAAACGGGGAGGAGAGCAGCGCGCAGATCATTTCCCGTTCCGTGGCGGACGGAGCGAGCAGACAGACTTTTCATCCAAGGGCTGTAGGCGCCAATTTGTGCCATGCCCATATCCAGTGCGACTCCATCATTATGGAACATGCGCAGGTGGCTTCTATTCCGGAGATCGACGCCAAGCATATCGATGCCGCGATCATCCATGAAGCGGCGATCGGCAGGATCAACAATGAACAGCTTTTAAAACTGCGTACTTTAGGGATGACGGAAGAAGAAGCGGAAAAGGTCATTATTGAAGCATTTTTGAACTAGAGGGTGTCTGGCGGAAAAGGAAATTCAAACTATTTTGCTCAGGACAGGTGCGTTTTCTTGACAATTTATTTGAAAAACTGCATAATAAAAACGGACTTTAAATAATAGGGCAGAGAGGTATAGACATGGGTAAAAAGACATTTTATATATATTCTGCAATTATATTATTGTTTTTGGCGCTTCTTTTTTATATAGGAATTACTTTTTCCGTAGAGATCTATATGCCCAGATCGGAACAGGGGTTTGAGAAGGTAAGCAACTGGACGAGAGAGATCTTTGCAGCGGGAGAAGAAGGAGCCGATCGGGCCGCAGCGGTCTATCATATCCGTCTTCCCGAAAAGATCGTGGGAAAAGAGGATCTGGTCATTTATACGATCCATCAGAATATCAGCGTCCGGATCGGGGAGGAAGAGGTCTACAGTATCCAGTGGCAGAAAGGGCGGAACGCTTTCGGAAAAACGCCGGGGATCCATTGGAGTTTTATAGATATATTGCAAAAGGACAGCGGGAAAGAGGCGACGGTGTATGTGACGCCCGCTTATCCGGATAAACTGACGGCAGAGCCGGAGTTTTACATAGGAAATAGAGAAGCGATAGTGGCGGATATTGTAAAGAAGGACCTGTATGCCTTCTTTATCAGTATAGGCATTTTATTGATGGGGATCATTTTGGCGGCCTTTTGGTTTGTGACTTACCGAAATTCGAGAAAGAACGGCAATCTGCTGTATCTTGGCGTATTTTCGGTTATTTTGGCTATATGGCTTTTGAATGAATTGAAGTCTACCGTGCTGCTCTTAGCAAGCCCGTTAGTCTGCTCTTATATTTCGTTCATCTCGTTGATGCTTTTACCGATTCCCTTTACCATATGTGCGAGGGAGCTGTTTTACGATAAGAGCAGCAAGAGCTGGCAGATCCTGTATGCGCTCAGCGTAGCGGCGATCGGCGCAGCCGTGGTACTGCAGGTGCTCGATATCAGAGATTTCAGGGAAACGGTAGTGCTGGCGCATATTATGATCCTTTCGGTCTTTCTGGTCACGATCTATCATATCGTCAGGGAGATCATAACCATCGGCTTTAACAGGCGGCTGAAGCTGAACATTGCGGGAATTACCTGCTGCGCGGCGGCGGGACTTTTGGATATTGTAGTTTATTATATGTTTAAAGACAGGGGACAAAATATCACTTTGTTCTGTGCAACCACGTTTCTTGTGTATGTAAGCATTTTAGGCGTTATGGCGGTACGGGAAACTTATTCCATGCTGGAAAAGGGAAAAATGGCAAATCAATACGAAAAGATGGCCTATCACGACCAGTTGACCAGCCTGTATAACCGGGCGGCCTATGAAGAACTGATAAACGGCGTGGATATCAATACAGGCAGGTGCGCCATTATCATGTTCGACTTAAACGATTTGAAAAAATGCAACGATATTTACGGTCATGCGGCAGGAGATGATTATATCATGCTGTGTGCAAAAATGATATCCGAAGTATTCGGAAATATCGGTACCTGCTGCCGGATCGGCGGGGATGAATTTTGCGCCATTGTTCCGGAAGAAAAGATTCCGTATTGTGAAAAGGCTCTTAGTGACCTGAACAAGCGGGTGGACGAGGTCAATGAGCAGGAACGGGAATATGAGGTACATATTGCTTACGGATACGCCGTATTTGACAAAGAACTGGATAAGGAATTGAGCGATACGAGGAGTCGTGCGGATGCCAATATGTATCGGATGAAATTTGCAATGAAAGGGACGAGAGGCAGGGCGTAGACAGGCGGGTGCAGACATGAGGAAAAGAACATCTTTTGGATTGACAGCGGTTTTGATCGTATGTCTTGGGTTGCTGACCTATATCGGTCATACATTTTCCGCTGAAAAGAAAGGGCAGGGAACGGCAAAGGACTATACGGAGCTTTTGGACTATACCTGCGAATTTTTGAACGCCGGCGAGCAGGGATACGGGGAAGATACCTATGTATACCATGTCCCGCTGCCGAAAGAGGCATATACGGGACAGTATCTTGCCGTTTTTTCACATCATCAGAATATCCGTGTGTGGATAGACGATAAAGAGGTATACCGTCTGCAGCATATGGAAGGACGAAATGCGTTTGGTAAATCTCCCGGTATCCGTTGGAATTTTATAGGGCTGCTTGAAGAAGATATGGGAAAAGAGGCGGTTATCTATGTGACCTCCCCGTATGAGGACAGCGTGAAAAGTCCGGTTAGTATTTTCATGGGGGATAAGTCCGCGATCTGCACGGGGATCATTCGGGAAGAATTTGCCGCATACGCGATAGGAATTTCTATCTTGGCAGTGGGCATTGTGCTGATGCTGATAGGAATTTATGCTTATTCGAAGATAAGACAGGTCAGCGATCTTTTTTATCTGGGGATGTTTGCCATTTTTTTATCTGTCTGGCTGTTAAACGAAAGACGTGCTACGAAGCTGATTTTTTCGGGCAATTTGTTCTGCAGTTATATTTCGTACATTTCCTTGATGCTCCTGCCGATGTCGTTTATCCTTTATGTGAGAGAGCAGTTTAACAACAAAGAACATAGCAGTTGGAAGATCCTGTTTTCCTGCTGTCTGATACAGAGTGTGGGTACAGTTATTTTACAGATCTTTAATATCCGGGATCTAAGGGAAACGTTGGTTACGACCCATATTATGATTGTGGCAGTGCTTTTACTGCTGTTATATCATTTGATAAAAGAGATTGTAACGGTAGGTTTCAGCAATAGGATGAAAGTTACGCTGTTTGGCCTGCTGTCCTGCGTTGTGGCGGGAATCGCGGATATTATTTTTTATTATAACAGTGCGGGAGGCGCTACCCGGATAGCGGCGGCAGTCGTTTTTTTGATATGGCTGACCGGATGCGGCGCTTTTGCGGTACGCCGGACTTATCGGATGTGGAAACGGGCGAAGCTGGCAAAACATTATGAGGAATTGGCGTATCACGATCAACTGACAGGGCTATATAACCGGACGGCTTATGAAGAGTTTGTGAATGGCGTAAATGTGGAAAAAAGCTCCTGCGTCATTGTGATGTTCGATCTGAACGACCTGAAAAAATGCAACGACGTGTACGGTCATGAGGCAGGCGATAATTATATCGTATTGTGCGCAAAGATGATATCGCAAGTATTTGAAGACATCGGTACCTGCTGCCGGATCGGAGGAGATGAGTTTTGTGTGATCATTGAGGAGAGAAACCTTCCCCGTTGTGAAAAAGCATTGAAAGAATTGGATAAAAAAGTAGAAGAAATCAATACGCAGAACAGGGAATACGAAGTGCATATCGCGTACGGTTATGCGATCTTTGATAAAGAATTGGATAAAGAACTGAGCGATACGAGAAGCCGGGCCGACGCTAATATGTATCAAATGAAATTTGCCATGAAAGAGGAGCTGCGGCAGGCACAGGAAAAGTAAAAAGCAGGAAATTGATAAAATCAAAAAGAGTACGATGGAGTAAAAAACCATGCGTACTCTTTCTTTTTTAGTCTAAATTTAATTTTTTCTTCATCAGATATTCTGTCAGGAAGAAAAAGACAATACAAAGAACGATACTTTCACACAAGGTAAAGTAAGTGTAATTTAACATATAACCGGTGACTTCCTTTACCATCATAAATGTTTTGGACATTAAGGACACCATTGCAAGAGAATTTAAAGTCTGCAGACCGGCATGGAGTCCGATGTATCCGAGAAAAGAACCGAATATTTTGTGCTTTTGGAACAATTGTCCCAAAGAGATGGAAGTATAGATCATCAGGATACTGAAAATGATCCCCACAAGGACCATGACCGCGGACAGCATGATTATGTGGAAAATGCTGATTCCGAGCATAGCGCTTGCTTCCGATAAAAAAATTTGCAAGCTGGGGAAGATAAAACGGTCCCATATTTTGGATATCGGGATTCCATTATTTCCTATAGATAAACTGGTCAGCACGATAGAAAAAATACTGATAAAGATCACAACGCCTGTGATCAGCATCCAAGTAAAAGAAACCAGCAGTTTGGAAAAGAGCAGTCCCTTCTGGGAGACCGGAAGCGTGTGCATCAGGTAGCCCTCATCGGTATAAATGTTTTTAAAAAAGCGCACGGTGATGTAGACCATTACAATAAAGCTGATTACGATAATGGAAATAAAATAAAAGAAGGTGGCAAGGATCAGGAGGGTCTCTATGATCTTGTTGTCGCTTTCCCATATAGAAGAGTGAAGGGACAGGATCCCTGCAAAAGTGTAGAGCAATAAAAATAAGTTAACGAATCCCGGCACTTTCCAGACCGCCCGCCATTCGTGTTTGATCAATTTTCCTAACATGCGAATACCTCCCTGAAATAAGCGTCCACCGATTTTCCTTTGTTTTCCCTGATATCGTCTACCGAGGTATGCATAAGGAGCTGCCCGTAGCGAAGGAACACGACTTCATCCAGTACATTTTCAATATCGGAGATCAGATGTGTGGAAAGCAGGATCGTGGCGTTTTCATTATAATTAGTGATAATGGTTTTTAAAATATAGTCTCTTGCGGCAGGATCCACTCCCGCGATCGGTTCGTCCAGAATATAAAGATCCGCGGCCCTGCTCATGACAAGGATCAACTGTACTTTTTCTTTCGTGCCCTTTGATAAAGTCTTTAATCTGGCGCTGCTGTCTATATTTAAAGAGGAAAGCATACTGTATGCTTTTTCTTTGGAAAAATCCGCATAAAAGTCGCAGAAAAAATCTACCAGTTCATAAACCTTCATGCTGTTGGAAAGATAGGTACGCTCCGGCAGATAGGAAACTGCCGCCTTTGTCTGTATGCCCGGTTCGCAGCCGTTTATCAGGATCTGTCCGTGAGTAGGCGTAAGCAGTCCGTTCATCATCTTGATAAGAGTGGTCTTGCCGCTTCCGTTTGGCCCCAAAAGTCCGATGATCTTTCCTCTCTCCAAATTTAAATTCAGATTATTAACGGCGACGGCTCTTGCGTGATATGCTTTTGTCAATTCTCTGATTTCTACTAATGCGCTCATTGGTCGGTGTCCTCCTTTACCGTTTCGGAATCCGTGATTTCTTTCAGCAGCGTTAAGATTTCTTTTTCCGTATATCCTAGCTGCTTCATATTTTCCAAAAATACTTTTATGCTTTCTTTCGCAAGTTCTAACTGCGTTCCTTTGATCATATTGATGTCCTCCGTTACTATTCTTCCGCTTGTTCTCATGGTGATGATCAGGCCGCTGCGCTCCAGCTCCGAAAAAGCTTTCTGCATCGTGTTGGGATTGACGTTTGCCTCCTGCGCAAGATCGCGCACGCTGGGGAGTCTGTCGCCCGGATGATACAGGCCGGATACGATCTGCATTTTCAGGATCGCTACGAGCTGCGCGTAGATCGGTCTGTCAGAATCTAAATTCCATGCCATAGTTTGCTTCCTTTCTTTTGCTTGGTAAGTGTCAAAATGATGTTGTATTACTTAATTAATACAATAATATAACATTTTAAAAAAAAGTCAATAGGAAATTTCATTTATTGCACAAAGAAGAATGTTGATGGTATAATTGATTTGATTGTATAAAAATCGACAGAAGAAAAGAGGTGGGTATGTGGAACAGGTCATAGAGCGTTTGCTGAGAGAAGAGTTTGATTATGAAAGAGGCTCTTTGGACTTTTCCTGCCCCCGTTTAGAATTGACGATTGAAAAAGGAGAAACGGCGGAAGGCAGTTTTACGGTGTACGGCCTTCCGGGAAAACTTACGAAAGGGCGTATCACCACCTCGGATATGCGGATGGAATGCCTGACGCCTGAGTTTTGCGGAAACGAAGAACAGATACAATATTGTTTCCATTCGGAAGGAATGGAAGAGGGGGATGTGGTAAAGGGAGAATTTTTCGTGATTTCCAATCAGGGAGAATATTACCTGCCGTATGTGGTCACGGTAGCTTACCGCGTATTGGAATCTTCCCTCGGCGGAATCAAGAACCTGTTCCATTTTGCCAATCTGGCAAAGACGGATATGGCGGAGGCGCTGAAGCTTTTTTACTCCCCCTGTTTTAAACAGATCCTTACGGGAAACGACAGGCAGTTCTTAAAAGTATACGAAGGGCTTTCCAAATATAAAGGAAACGGGCAGAACTTAGAGGAATTTTTGATCGTCATCAATAAAAAACAGAAAATAGAATATCTGATACCGGAGACGGAGATCCATATTGAAAATCCGGAGGGCATCAGGGAAGAAATACTTTCCGTCACAAAAAACGGCTGGGGATATACTCTTTTGAACGTGGAGACGGAAGGGGACTTTCTTTATACGGAAAAATCGAACCTGACGGATGATGATTTTTTTGGAAACTATTGCCGGCTGCCGTATTATATAGACGCGGGCCGGCTGCATGGAGGAAAAAATTTCGGCAGGATACATATTTATAACGCCTACGCAGATCTGACCGTAGAAGTGTGTGTTTCGCAAAATGAAAATTACCGGGGCAGAAAACGCAGGGAATATGAGAAAAAGCAGGTGATCTGCCAGATGATCCGGTATTATCAGGCATTGCGCCTTAAAAAGATCGGGACGGGCATATGGCTCACTGAGACGCAGAATCTGGTGGAAAAACTGCTTTCTTTTGACGACAAAGATCTGGCATCCCGCCTTTTTCAGGCCCAGCTTCTGATCACGAGAGAGCGGTATAACGAAGCAAAGTGGATATTGGACAGACTCAGCCCCTATTTGGAGTATACGGACGCCGGGCCGGTGCTTTACTGCTATTATCTGTATCTGAATACGCTTTATAACAGAGAAGAAGCTTATGTAAATCAAGTCGCAAAAGAAGTAGAGGCCATTTACCGGGAACATGCCGGAAACTGGAGGATCGCGTGGCTGTTACTGTATCTGTCGGAAGAATACAGCAGGAGCGTACAGAAAAAGTGGATTTTTTTGGAGGAACAGTTTGCCTACGGCTGCAGAAGCCCCATTATTTATGCGGAGGCGGCGCAGCTTGTGACGGGCAATCCGGCGCTCCTGATGAAAATGGATGCGTTTGAACTGCAGGTATTGAATTACATGGCAAAGCACGGGGCGCTGAATCTGGAAATCGTGACGCAGATCCAATATCTGGTACAGAGGACGAAAGAATATAAAGAGCGCGTTTTTTTCCTGCTTACATCCTGTTATAAAGTGAGGCCGGACGATGAGACGCTTTTGGCCATCTGTACGGCGCTCATCAAAGACGGGCGAAGGGGAGAAAAGTACTTTGGCTGGTATGAAAAGGCGGTGGAGCGTCAGCTACGGGTCACAAGGCTTTATGAATATTATATGATGTCCATAGACCTGAACAGTGAAAAGCCTCTGCCGAAAACGGTTGCCATGTACTTTTCTTATCACAGCGACCTTGATTATGAGAGAAACGCATTTTTATATGCCAACGTCCATAAAAACAGGGAGCTTTTTCCGGAGGTATACAAAGCCTATGAGACGAATATAGAAAAATTCGTGATGGAGCAGATCTTAAAGGAGCATATAAACCGGAATCTGTCTTATCTGTATAAACAGTATCTGACGCCGCAGATGATAAACGAGGAAACAGCGGGCGCATTGTCGACGCTTTTATTCGTTAACCAGATCGAGATCAGGCGGTCGGACATCAGACAGGTGGCGGTATACCATGCGAGGGCGGCGGAAGAAAAAATTTATCCGGTCTGCAGCGGTAAAGCGCTGGTGCCGCTTTTTGACAGTAATTATACCATGCTCTTTGAGGATGGAGACCAAAACCGCTATCAGGTGAGCGTTCCTTATACGATGGAGAAATTTATGATTCCGGGCAAGCATGCCAAAATGATAGCGCCTTATGTCAGGGACCGGATCGGATATGCGGCGTATGTATGCGAATGCAGCAATCATTATGTCAATATTACCGAAGAGAATGTATTTTTCTTTTTACAGATCTTAAACAGCGGTGAAATAGAAGAAAGCTATAAAAAAGAGGTCAGCCTGAAATTAGTACAGTTTTATTATGATGCGGACAGGATCAGGGAACTGGACGAATATCTTGAGGCGGTGGAACCGGCTTTGTTCGGACCGAAAGAACGAGGGAAGATGATACAGTTTCTTGTGATGCGCGGTTTTTATGAAAAGGCATACGGGTGGATCGGAGGCTACGGAGCGGAAACGGTGGACGCTAAGATTTTAGTCCGCTTGTGCGACAGGCTGCTTGAACGGGAAGAATATGTAGGAGAGCCGCTGATGTGCGCCCTTATTATGCGCGCTTTCAGGTATGGAAAATACGACGAGGCGCTGTTGACTTATCTGATGCGGGAATTTCAGGGCATGACAAAGGAGCTGAGGGATATATGGAAAGCAGCGGAGTCTTTTGAATTGGAAACCTATTCTTTTTCGGAAAGGATTATTTTACAGCTTTTATATACCGGCTCCTACATAGGGGAAAAGGAAGAGATATTCAGATCCTATGTGCGAAAGAACGGAAAGACGCAGTTAGAGACGGCCTTTCTGGCACAGGGCTCTTATGATTATTTTGTGAAAGAAAGAATACCGGACAACGGTTTGTTTGACGAGATCATAAGATTGTACGGGCTTTCGGAAAACATCCCCTTTATCTGTAAACTTGCCCTGACGAAATATTATGCGGAAAATAAAAATGAACTGGGATGGGAAAAGGTTTACCGTGAGCCGGAAAGAAAGGCTTTAGGGGATTTTGTTTCAGAGCTGGTAGAGCGGGGAGCGGTGCTTTCCTGCCTTAAGGAATATGCGGACATTTTTCCGGCGGCGAAGCAATGCGGCGATAAACTGGTGATCGAGTACAGGACCCATCCCGACGCCAAAGTCATACTCCATTATATGATTGAAAAAGAAGAAGAGGAGAAGGCGGAATACCATACGGAAGAAATGAAACCGGTATTCGGCGGGGTATGTACCAAAGAATTTGTCCTTTTCTTTGGCGAAAACCTGCAATATTATATTATCGAAGAATGGGAAGGCAGACAGCAGCTTACCGAAAGCAATTCTTTGCAGAAGAGCGATATCATGGAGGAGAGCGTACAGACTAAATTTTCCATGATCAACGATATGGTGATCAGCGAGACCCTGCAGGATTATGATACGGTGGACGCCCTGATAGAAGAATATCTTTGGCAGGAATATGAAAATTCGCAGTTATTCTGTCTGCAGCCAAGTGTGTAAAGATTTTCTAAGGCGTCATCTTAGGAAATGGGAAAAGAAAGGCATGGCAAGGGTATGATTTTGGAAAGAGAAGGTTCGGAAAGGAAGAACAGTACAAGATTTGCCGTAGGCTACGATCTGGGCAACTCGGTATCCCAGATCAGTTACAGCCTTCTTGGGGAAAAAGAACCGGAGACGGTCTCTACGGTGGCGGGAGGAGAAAACTATAATATTCCTACCGTACTCGCAAAAAGACGGAATGTGAACCAGTGGTTTTACGGAAAAGAGGCGCTCAAGGCGGCAGAGGACGACGAAGGGATATTGGTAGGGGAACTGCTCCGGCTGGCAAAGGAAAAGGAATCCGTAACGATCGAAGGAAATTCTTTTGAACCTGCCGCCATGCTCGCGCTTTTTATGAAACGGACGATGTCGCTTTTTACGATGATAGCGCCGATCGATAAAATAGAAGTATTTGTGGTGACGGTAGAAGAACTGGATAGGGATATGATCGATGTGCTGAACCGTGCAGTGGCGGGGGTCGGATTAAAAACGGAAAAGATTTATTTCCAGTCCCATATGGAAAGTTTTTACTATTATACGATTTTTCAGCCAAAAGAGTTGTGGAAATATCAGGTTTTGTTGTATGATTTCTGTGGCGGGCATATGAAGACTTACCGTATGGAATGCAACAGAAGGACCACTCCGGTCGTCGCTTTTATTGAAACGGCCGAATATGAAACGATGCTCTTGGAGGAATTTCCCGAAGAGGAAGAGGAAAAGAAACGGGCTATGGAACGGACGGACGCGCGTTTTACCAAGATCGTGGAGGACACTTTAAAGAATCATATCGTATCCTCCGCTTATTTGATCGGAGAAGGGTTCAAAGAAGGCTGGATGGAAGAATCTTTGAAACTTCTTTGTAAAAAGCGCAGGGTATTTCAGGGCAATAATCTTTACAGCAAGGGCGCCTGCTATAGCGGACTGGAAAAAATAAATCCCAGCGAGAACGGAAGAGCCCACGTATTTCTGGGGAACGATAAGCTAAAGTCCAACGTCGGTATGCGGGTACTGCGAAAAGGCGAAGATTCTTATCTGGCGCTGTTAGATGCGGGGATCAGTTGGTTTGACGCCAAAAAAGAGTATGAGATCTTATTGGAGAGCGGCAGCGAGGTGTCCGTTTTGGTCACGCCCCTTAACGGGAAACAGATACGGGAGGTGGTACTGCACTTAGACGGAATGCTGGAGCGCCCCGAAAGGACTACGAGGCTTCTTATGAAAATTAGCATGAACGGGGAGCATACGGTGACCGCAGAGTTTACGGATCTGGGATTTGGGGAATTATTTGCCGGATCAGGGCAGGTATGGAGGGAAGAGTTTGAGGTCTGAAAAGGAACGGGACTTTCAAACGGCAGGACGAAAGGCAGATGGAATAACGTGGGAAGAGTATTGTTGTGTGTGGGGAAAAGGGCTGAAAAACCATATTTTTTTGAAAAAACAGGACAGAATATATATTCGATAGAAGAACTGTGCTATGTGCTGGGAGAGAATGCGTATATACTGGACGAGGATATAGAAGATAAGGAACTGGCCGGATGGGTCGAAGAGGAGTGCGGATTGCACGAGCTTTCCAAGACGTTATATACGCTGATCAACAAAAAAGTATCGGTGAGCGCATTTGTCGGTACGGTCTTCGATTATACCGGGTATTATCCGAAAGAAAAGAGCGCCCAGATCGAGGAGATCCTGAAAAACGGGAGGAATTTAACGCTCTATGAACGGAAAAAAACAAAGGCGGATTGTCTGGTGCAGCGGGGGAAATATGCCGCGGCGATCAAAGAATACGACAGCCTGCTAAAGGAGCTGGACGGCAAAGATCCGCCGCTTTTGGCAAAGATCTATCATAATAAGGCCGTAGCGCAGGCGAATTTGTTCGCCTATGCCTATGCCGCAGGCGGATTTTACAAGGCGTATGAGATCAACGGCATGGAAGAGGATTATATGGCGTATCTTGCGGCAAAGCGGCTTTCCATGAAAGAGGAAGATTATATTCGCTTTATTGCGGAAAATCCTGAAGGATACGCGGCGTCCCTGTTGCTGGAAAAGAAGCTCAATAAGATCAGAGAGCGGTGGCAGGGAACGAAAGGATGGGAGTACAAGGAAGTACTGCTTCAATATAAAGAAAACGGCAACAAAAATCTTTATTACAGGGAAGTGGAGAAATTAATAAACGAACTGAAAGCGGAATACAGAGAATGTGCGGGCAGATAAGGATTGGAGGAGCGATATGGGATTTTTTCGGAAATTGATGTGGTGGAAAAAAAAGGAGAAGGATCCGGAGGAATATGAAGAAGAATGGGACGATTCCGTCGTAGAGAGAAAACGGATCGATATCAATAAAGAAGAGGACAGGGAAAGATACCTTCGCACCTGCTGCGAACAGATCGCGGACGCTTCGAGGGAAATGGAAAACCTGACTTACGAATATGGCCTTGTGACCTCCTATCTAAAAGATATGGAAGAACTGGAGGCTCTTCCCCTCGAACAGCGTGAGGAGATCAACGAATATGCGGAAAAGATCGTGAATCTGGAAAAAGTGCAGGAAGGTTATACAAAGACGGCGAAAAGGATCACGGACGTAAAGTTCAGGCAGATGGAGGCAATGGAAAACGAAATACAGGACGGATACCGTAAGATCAAAGAGGCGGAAGAATACAGGACGTTAGTAAAGCAGGATCTGCAGAAACTGGACGGAGAGCGTCATGCATACCAGTACCGCAGGGCGGAACTGCACGGCACTTTGGATAATACGAGAGGGTTGTCCCAGATCTTTATGATCGCAGCGGCGGCCTGTCTGGTGATGTTGGTTATACTGCAGTTTGCATTGGAGATGAACGTAAAGATCGGCTATATTTTGATCGCAGCGCTGACGGCGGCGGCGGTCACATACTTCTATATCTGTTATACCGATGCGGAAAAAGAGCTGCAGAGAGTCAATTCCGGCATCAATCGTCTGATCCTGTTACAGAATACCGTAAAGATCCGGTATGTGAACAATAAAAATCTACTGGACTATCTTTATCTGAAATATAAAGTAGGAAGCGCTTCGGAACTGGATCTTTTATGGGAAAAATACAGGGAAGAGGTGGAAGAGCGCAGAAAGATAGCGGAGACGGAAGAGGAATATAATTTTTATCAGAAAGAGCTTTTAAAGACGCTCAGGCAGTATCATCTTAAAGATCCAAACGTGTGGGCGCATCAGGCGATCGCCATTATAGACAATAAGGAAATGGTGGAGATCCGTCACGGTCTGATAGAGAGAAGGCAGAATATCAGAAAACAGATGGATTATAATACCGGCATTGCCCAGACGGCACAGAATGAGATCAAAGATATTGTGGATAAGTACCCCCAGTATGCACAGGAAATCGTAGATATCGTAAGCGAATATGAAAAAGCATATTCTTAAAGCGCATAAATTTTGTGCAAAGAGTTTGACGGGAAGAAAAAGAAGCGTTGTTGACTTCTTATTATGAGTGCGATATAATGTGCGCGTGAACAGGCATAAGAGGAAAGGCGCAGGACGCCCGTTATGCTGCAAGTTAAATACCCGGACGTAAGGGAGAATGAGAGGCAGAGATGAAAAAATTAGAGCAACTCTATGAAGGAAAAGCAAAAAAAGTATTTACCACCGAGGATCCGGACGTGCTGATCGTGGATTATAAAGATGATGCGACCGCATTTAACGGAGAGAAAAAGGGAACGATCATGGGAAAAGGCGTGATCAATAACCGTATGACCAATCATGTATTCAGGATCCTGGAAAAAGAGGGAGTCCCGACTCACTTAGTAGAGGAATTGAGCGACAGGGAGACGGCGGTAAAGAAAGTGGAGATCGTACCGCTGGAGGTCATTATCCGTAACGTGGCGGCAGGAAGTTTTTCAAAAAGGCTGGGCGTTCCCGAAGGCACTCCTTTTAAAGAGCCTACGATTGAATTCAGCTATAAAAACGACGAATTAGGCGATCCGCTCATCAACTCCTATTTTGCGGTTGCTTTGGGGCTTGCTACATGGGAAGAGATCGAAACGATCAAGAAATATGCGTTTAAAGTGAATGAAGTGCTGAAAGCGTACTTTTTACAGGCGGATATCAAGCTGATCGATTTTAAGATCGAGTTCGGGCGTTATCATGGGCAGATCATCCTTGCCGACGAGACTTCGCCGGATACCTGCCGTCTGTGGGACGCACATACAAATGAAAAACTGGATAAAGACCGTTTCCGCAGGGATATGGGAAATGTAGAAGAAGCATATAACGAAGTATTTAAACGTCTGGGGTTAGCATAAATGCCAAAGAATCAATCTATTCAAACAGAAAACCAAGATAAGTTAAAAGAGGAGTGCGGCGTTTTCGGTATGTACGATTTCGACGGAAACGACGTGGCTTCTACAATCTATTACGGGCTTTTTGCCTTACAGCACAGAGGTCAGGAAAGCTGCGGCATCGCGGTCAGCGATACGATGGGGCCTAAAGGCAAAGTAGCGAGTTATAAAGATATGGGGCTTTTGAACGAAGCCTTTACGCCGGAAACGCTGGAAAAATTAAAGGGCGATATCGGCGTCGGACATGTGCGGTATTCTACCGCGGGCAGCAGTACCAGAGAGAATGCGCAGCCTTTGGTGCTTAATTATGTAAAGGGTACGCTTGGGCTTGCCCATAACGGAAATCTGATCAATGCACCGGAACTGAGAAGAGAATTGGAATATACCGGCGCGATCTTCCAGACGACTATCGATTCCGAGGTCATAGCCTATCATATCGCAAGGGAGCGGTTAAATTCAAAGACGGTGGAAGAAGCGGTAGGACGGGCTATGGATAAGATCAAGGGAGCCTATTCCCTGATCGTGATGTCTCCGAGGAAACTGATCGGCGCAAGGGATCCTTTCGGGTTCAGGCCGTTATGTATCGGGAAAAGGGATAACGCTTATATTCTTGCTTCGGAAAGCTGTGCGCTGGATACGATAGGCGCGTCTTTTGTACGGGACGTGGAGCCGGGGGAGATCGTTATCATTTCACCTGAGAAGGGGCTGGAGTCCGACAAAAGCCATTGTATCAAAAAAGAAGAACACGCAAGATGCGTATTCGAATATATTTATTTTGCAAGGCCGGACAGCTATATTGACAATGTCAGCGTATATAATTCCCGGATTTTGGCCGGAAAGTTCCTTGCCATGGATTCGCCGGTGGACGCGGATCTTGTAGTCGGCGTGCCGGAATCGGGAAACTGTGCGGCAATGGGATATTCCCTGCAGTCGGGGATTCCTTACGGAACCGCTTTCGTAAAAAATACTTATGTAGGGCGTACTTTTATCAAACCCAAGCAGAAAACAAGGGAAAGCAGCGTACAGGTAAAGTTAAACGCCATACGCGAAGTGGTAAGGGACAAGCGGATCATTATCATCGACGATTCTATCGTACGCGGCACTACGTCGGACCGGATCGTCAGGATGCTGCGTGAAGCGGGCGCGAAAGAAGTGCATATGCGTGTCAGCTCCCCACCGTTTTTGTGGCCCTGCTATTTCGGCACGGACGTGCCTGCGAAGGAGCAGTTGATCGCCCATAACCGAAGCATAGAAGAGATCAGCGGGCTGATCGGTACGGATTCTTTAGGATATTTAAAGATAGAACGTCTGTCTCAGATCGTGGACGGATTGGAGATCTGTACCGGGTGTTTTACGGGACGGTATCCGATCGAGCCTCCTGAAGAAGACATCAGAGGAGAATTTGAAAAATAAATAGAAATAAGCATAAAGAAAGTAACGGTGAAGCCTCCCACTGTAGTTAACAGGGGAGGCCAAACTGCTATGAAGGGGTGCGCGCCCGAATTGGCAGACTGAAAAGAATGGAGGATTTATAATGGGTACAGACAGATATCAGAGTCCGCTTTCCGAGCGTTATGCGAGCAAGGAAATGCAGTATATTTTTTCGCCGGATATGAAGTTTCGGACGTGGAGGAAACTATGGATCGCATTGGCGGAGACGGAAAAAGAACTGGGACTGAAGATCACCGACGAGCAGATTGAGGAATTAAAAGCCCATGCGGAGGATATTAATTACGATGTGGCAAAAGAAAGGGAAAAACAGGTACGCCACGATGTGATGAGCCATGTATATGCCTACGGCGCGCAGTGTCCGAAAGCAAAGGGCATTATCCATCTCGGGGCCACATCCTGCTATGTGGGAGACAATACGGATATTATCGTGATGACGCAGGCGCTTAAACTGGTGAAAAAAAAGCTGGTGAATGTGATCGCGGAGCTTGCGGATTTTGCCGAAAAATATAAAGCCCAGCCGACCCTTGCGTTTACCCATTTCCAGCCGGCGCAGCCGACTACCGTGGGAAAAAGGGCGGCTCTTTGGCTGCAGGAATTTTATTTGGATTTGGAAGATTTGGATCATGTGCTTTCCCAGATGAAGCTGTTAGGATCGAAGGGGACTACGGGAACGCAGGCTTCTTTTTTGGAACTGTTTGACGGGGATCAGGAAAGGATCGATAAGATCGATCCGATGATTGCGGAGAAGATGGGATTTCAGGAGTGTTTTCCGGTTTCGGGACAGACGTATTCCCGTAAGGTGGATACCAGAGTGGCAAACGTGCTGGCAGGGATTGCCGCAAGCGCCCATAAAATGTCCAACGATATCCGTCTTTTGCAGCACTTAAAAGAAGTGGAAGAGCCTTTTGAAAAAAGCCAGATCGGTTCTTCCGCAATGGCGTATAAGAGAAATCCTATGCGCAGCGAAAGGATTGCGTCGCTGTCAAGATATGTGATGATAGACGCTCTGAATCCGGCGATTACCTCCGCTACCCAGTGGTTCGAGCGGACGCTGGACGATTCCGCGAATAAACGTCTTTCCATTCCGGAAGGTTTTCTTGCCGTTGACGGCATTTTGGATCTTTGTCTGAACGTTGTGGACGGATTGGTAGTTTATCCGAAGGTCATTGAAAAGCGCCTGATGAGCGAGCTGCCCTTTATGGCTACGGAAAACATCATGATGGATGCGGTCAAATTAGGTGGGGACAGACAGGAACTGCATGAAAAGATCCGTACTCTTTCCATGGAGGCGGGAAAAAACGTTAAAGTCGAAGGAAAGGAAAATAACCTTTTGGAACTGATCGCGGCAGATCCGGCATTTAATATGACATTGGAGGACTTGCAGAAAACGATGGAACCTTCCAGATATGTGGGACGTTCCAAGGAGCAGGTGGAGAGTTTTCTCGAAAAGGTGATACGGCCGGTACTTGCGGAAAATGAGGAACTGCTCGGCGTGAAAGCGCAGATCAACGTGTAAGAGGTTTTCCATGAGCGTTCCAATAGGCGCTTTTCTTCTGCGCTGCTTTGGTGGTGTAGCGGAAGAGCGCGATAAGAGTGAAGGAGGAATTTTTATGTTGGGTGATTTTATATCGGAAAAAAGACAACTTTTTTCCGCGGGGATGCATACGGAACTGCGTGCGCAGGAAAACAGGCAAAGAAAGGTGACTCTTGCGGCGGGAAACCTGACGACGAATAGCAGGACGGAAACTGCCGGGGTTTCGGCAAGAGTTTACAAAAACGGCGTTTACGGTTTTTCCTCAATGGCGGAGTGCTCCGGGCAGGCGGCGGAGACGGTTTTAAAGGCGGCCACCGAAAACGCGGTATTTATGGATGGACATATTGGGAAAGGAAAGGGAAATCTCCCTGCCATTTCTTCAGGAAATGTGTTGCTGAATAAAGAGATTACGGATGCCGGGCAGAAGAGTTATATTGAATTTGCAAGAGAACTGGATTCCTATATCGTTAAAAAATATCCGAAGCTTTCAAGCCGCACTATCTCCGTTATGGCGGACTCTATGGAGAAGCGGATCGTTACTTCGGACGGTTACAGCGGCCATATTGCTTTGCCGAGAGGACATGTTTATCTGTTTTTAAACACGGAGACGGACGCGGGGATTCCGGTTGATCTTTTCTGTGCGGCAGCGGGAGGGTTCGGCAATTTTGAGGATCATTTTACCGATCCGGCGTTTTTTTATCCTAAGATCGACGAACTTTACGAAAAACTGATGCATAAGCGGGAAGGCGTTTATGCCGAGGCCGGACAAAAAACAGTTGTTTTGGGAGGATTTTTATCCGGTATGCTGGCACATGAAGCAGTGGGACATACGGTGGAGGCGGATATTGTGCTTGGCGGTTCCGTGGCTGGCCCGGCGTTAAATAAAAGGGTGGCTTCCGATCTTGTAACAATGGTGGATTATGCCCATACTACTCCTTTCGGCCCGGCGCCCCTTCCGGTGTTATTGGACGATGAAGGCACGCCCGCAGAGGATGCGGTTTTAATAAAGGACGGTATTCTGACCGGATATATGAACAGCAGGGAGACGGCGGAGCATTTTGGCATGAAGCCGCAGGGGAATGCAAGGGCATGGAGCTTTTCGGACGAACCTTTGATCCGTATGCGCAATACGACGGTTCTTCCCGGAAAAGACAAGCTGGAGGACATGATCGCCTCCGTGGAGGACGGTTATTATCTGACCGATGCCGGTAACGGGCAGGCAGATCTGACAGGAGAATTTATGTTCGGTACTACCATGGGATATGAGATCAAGCACGGAAAACTGGGCCGCGCCATTTTAGACACGACGATTTCCGGCGTAGCCTTCGAGATGCTAAAGACGGTAGATATGGTTTCGGACAGTGTAACTTGGTCAAGTTCGGGATTTTGCGGTAAAAAACAGATCATGCCGGTAGGAATGGGCGGCCCGGCGCTTCGCTGTCAAGTTATGGTAGGAGGTCGTTAGTTATGGAAAATATTCAGATCGTTGCAGATAGAACAGAAGAGATCTTAAAGGAAAAAGACGTACAGATGGCATATTTTACGGTATCCTCGTCAGAGATGCGGGAGTTTAATGTGGAGGGCGGGGAATTTTCGCTTTTTCGTACCCTGTATGACAGTGATCTCAATATTACGGTTTATAAGGATCAGAAAAAAGGCGTCGTTACCATCAACCGGTTAGAAGAGCCGGCTATCAGAGAAGCCGTGGAAAATGGTTTAAAATCCGCCGAGTCGGGCATTGCGGATCCCGATCACGGTATTGCGCCGAAGCAGGAAAAGAAAGTGTTCCGGCAGGGCGTATATGAGCCTGATATCGAGCGTTTCTTTGCCCGTTCCCAAGAGTTGATGGAGGATGTGAAAGAGCAGTTTCCTAAGATTCTGATCCATAGTATCGTGCTGAGCCATACGAAATATCATTCGGTTTACCGGAATACCAACGGTACGGAATTTGAGACTTATTCCGGAGCGTATTCGGTTTCTCTCGGATTTGCGGGGCATGAAGGGGAGCAGACGACTTCGCTTTGCGGAAGCGAATTTAAAACGGAGAGTTTGGAGAAACCGTTTATCAGCCTTGGCTCTTTAAAAAAGGATCTGGAGGACGCGCAGGCACAGCTTGGCCCGGTTTCGCTTTCAGGGAAATTAGACGGCGTACTGATCCTGACGCCCCAATGTCTGTCGGAACTGCTATATGGCGTCATCAGTAATTTCGTTTCGGATCATGCCGTTTTGGAAAAGACCAGTATATGGATGGATAAGCTTGGTAAAAAGGTGGCGGACGAGAGGCTTACTATTTCAGCGGCGCCTTTAGACGAGAGGATCTTGTGCGGACAGAGGTATACGCAGGAGGGATTTTTGGCGGAAAATTATGATGTGATAAAGAACGGCGTGTTACAGTCGTTTATGCTTTCTTTGTATGTGGCGAATAAGACCGGCTTTGAGCGCGCGAAGAATACATCCTACGCCATTGTAATAGAAGGCGGGGATATGTCCTATGAAGAGATGATCAGGAATGTGAAAAGCGGTATGATCGTAGGCGGCTTTTCCGGCGGACAGCCAAGCGTAAACGGAGATTTTTCCGGCGTGGCGAAAAACGGGTTTCTGATTGAAGACGGTAACATAAAAGGCGCGGTCACCGAAGTGATGATAAGCGGCAATTTGAGCGAACTTCTGAATCACCTTGTCGGAATTTCCAAAGAGACGGTAGCGGACGGCGACAAAGTGCTGCCGTATATGGCGTTTACAGATGTGGTGATCGCGGGAAAATAAGGGGCTGTGGATCAGGAGGATTACCGGGAACGGCCGGATTGTCTGAATTTTACCCCAAACGGGTTATTATTTTTTTACTTTTATACGATATATATCGTGAAATTAAAAATTTCCTACAGGAAAAATTTTGGTACATAGCGGTTGCAATGGAGGGCAAAGAGATGAACAAAATAGGAAGTTACGGTATTTATCAAAACAGTCTTTATGAAAATTCGGTACAGTCCGCAAAGGAGAAAGAAAAGACATCCAAAGCGGGAAAAAGTGAAAAAAACGGTCAGGTACGTCTGAGCAGCAGAGCCAAAAAACTTTTGGAAGAATTGCAGAAGCGTTATAAAAATATGGATTTTATGGTGGCGGACTATGAAACGGAGGAAGAAGCTGCAAGCTATCTGAACAGAGGGACGAAAGAATACAGCGTATTGATCGATCCGGAAACCTTAGAGGCAATGGCGGCAGACGCCGATGTAAAAGAAAAATATATCGGGAAACTGGAAGAAGCGACGAAAAGCCTTACCGATATGAAAGAACAGCTTGGCGAAGAGGGAAACGATGTGACGCGTCTGGGCATTTCTATTGACAAAGACGGCAGCGTTTCTTACTTTGCAGAATTGGAAAAGATGGGCGAGAAACAGAGGGAGCGCATCGAAAAAGCAAGAGAAGACAAAAAGGAAGAAAAAGCGGAGCGGGAAAAGAAAGCGGAAAACAAAGAGACGGCGGCATACGATAAGTTTGCTCAAAATAAAAAGACGACAGTTTGGGCGGATTCGCCGGAAGAGCTGCTATCAAAGATCAAAAACGTAGACTGGGATAAAGTAAAGACTCAAAACGCAGTGACAAACGGCGGAAATCTTGATTTTAAGGCATAACAGACTGGAAATTCATTCTGCATAATTCATGCAAGTGCCAAGCGGCCAGCAGGCCGCATGAAAGAATTTATAGGAAGAGTAAGGAAAGCAGTTGCGGGTAGTATGGCTTGCGGCTGCTTTTCTTGTATAAGTGTGAAATCTTTTCCGCCAAGGAATTTTGTTAAGAACAGATTCCGGAAAGGGAGAAGGAACAAACGATGGAACAGGAAGGTTGGAAATATTGGAGTATTCAGAAAAAGAGCTAGTCAGAATAGCAAAAAGGGAAAACAATAAAAAAAGGAATTATTTGGTGGTAAATCCGCGGCAGGGGAAACATATTCCCGTTTCCCCCAGCGAAGCGCTGGAGCTTTTTGGACAGTTGGCGCGGCAGGTAAAGGATCTTTACAAAGAAGAAAAACTGTTGACGATAGGATTTGCCGAGACGGCAACGGCGATTGGCGCGCATGTTGCGTCCTGTCTGGGGACGAGTTATATCCAGACTACACGGGAGGAAATTCCGGGGGTACATTATCTGTATTTCTCGGAGACTCACAGCCATGCGACAGAACAGAAGCTGGTAAAAGAAGATATGGATGAGATCCTGCCCCAAATCGACCGGATTCTTTTTGTGGAAGACGAGGTAACTACGGGGAATACTATATTGAATATAATGGATGTCATGGAAAGGACTTATTCCCGTAAGTTTCAGTTTTCGGTCGCATCCCTGTTGAACGGGATGGACGAAGAGGCGCTTTCGTCCTACAAGGACAGGGGAGCAGGCCTGCATTATATCCTCAAGACCGACCATAGCGGTTATCCCCAAGCGGCGGAGCAATTCGGGGACGACGGAAAGTATAGGGAGGCAAAGACAACGTGCAGTTCTTTACCCGCAGCAATCAAAGCAGCCGGATGGATGAACGCGCGCAGGCTGGTTGATGCCAACCGGTATCAGACGGCATGTGAAGAACTTTGGAAAGTAATAGAAAAGGCAATGCCGATAGAAAGCGGGAAAAAATATCTGGTGGTCGGAACCGAAGAATTTATGTATCCTGCGCTTTATGTGGGAAAGAAAATGGAGGAGCTTGGAGGATGGGTAAGAACCCATTCCACCACGAGAAGCCCTATCATGGTAAGCAGTGAGGCGGCATATCCGCTGCATACGAGATACGAGTTGAAAAGCTTGTACGACAAGGAAAGGACAACGTATCTTTACGAGATAGGGAAGTATGATAAAGTACTTGTATTAACGGACGCCCAGAATGAGGAGAGCGAGGGAGTCTGTTCGTTATATCAGGCGCTTTCGGATACCGGCGGCTCTATCCTGACGGTTAGGTGGTGTTGATTTGAGAAGTTCATATTTGGAAAAGGACGTTGTTTTGTTATTGAAGGATATTACGGGCGCAGTGGAGCCCCAGTCTACCAAAGAGCGTGAAAAGCTGATTCAGGCGGGAAAGCATTACAGTGAAATGCTCCCTATAGAATATGTGCCGACGGACAGGTATATGGAGGCGTATCAGGAGGCGTTGGAAATCTTTGCGGCGTCCAATGCGGACGCGATAGGATGTCTGGCAGAGAAGGTGATCGGAAAAAGAGGGAAGGGCGTGGTCCTCGTGTCTTTGGCACGGGCCGGAATACCGATAGGGATTTTACTGAAAAGATATATTCGTTACAGATACCAGATCGACGTGCCCCATTATTCCGTTTCCATTATCAGGGGAAAAGGGATAGACGGTAATGCTATGAAATATCTGCTTGCGCGTTTCAGGCCGGAACAATTGCTTTTTGTGGACGGCTGGATCGGCAAGGGCGCGATCCTGAATGAGCTGCGTAAGGACATGGAAGAGTATCAGGGCGTTTCTTCGGAGATCGCAGTGGCGGCAGACCCTGCCAATGTGACGAAGCTGTGCGGTACCCACGAAGATATCCTGATCCCCAGCTCCTGTTTAAACTGTACGGTTTCGGGGTTGATCAGCCGGACATTTTTAAGGAACGACATCATTGGAAAAGAAGATTTCCATGGCGCCGCATATTATGAAGAGTTAGAAAGTTCCGATCTGTCTTATGATTTCATCCACGCGATAGAAAGTCATTTTACGAAAGAACCAAAGGAAAGAAAAGCGGTCAGGAGCGGAACTGGCATGGAAGAAGTGCGAAAAATTGCAAAAGTATTCGGGATCAGCGATATTAATTTTATAAAACCGGGCATTGGAGAAGCCACGCGGGTCTTGCTGCGCAGAGTGCCGTGGAAGATTCTGATCAACGAGGTTTATATGGACAGCAGGGAACTGCGGCATCTGCGCCGCCTTGCAGAGGAAAAAAATGTGCCGGTTGAAGCTTATCCGCTGAAACATTATAAGTGCTGCGGGATCATTAAGAAGATTGCGGATGCTTAGTGTGAAATTAGAAATTTCACAATCCTGATTTGCACGCCTGCTGAAGCAGGCAGATGGGAGTTAGTGTGAGAAGAACTTCTAAAGCTCACAGCAAGGGCTGTTTCACAAAGGCAGCATAGCTGCCTAAGAAGTTCTAAGTCTCACGCTGGAGAATGCCTAAAAAGCGGCATTCTCCCAACGGATTTGAGATGGGATTTAAAATAGAAAAGCCCGTGCCTGCAATTTGCGGGCTTTCGGCGGCAGGGAGAAAGAGTATGATAAGGATATGGTTTAATCATTGGTTCAGTACATCGTACGGACTGATAGAGTTGATGAAAAAAGATGTTTCCGGGCAGATCTGTGTGATCGGGAGTAATAGTCAGAGAGATTCGGTCATTCAAAAGGTATGCGACGAGTGGTATCCGGATTCTCCGGCGGAAGGCGAGGCTTATATACAGTATTGTCTTTCTTTTTGCAAGGAACATAAGATCGATGTATTTGTTCCCAGAAGGAAGATGGTGGAGATCAGTAAAAATATAGGACGGTTTTCGGAGATCGGCGTAAAGGTCATGGTGGACGATTATGCCGTACTCCGTCTCTTGAACGACAAAGCGGCCGCTTATGATCTGTTGAAGGAATGTAAGGGCGTGCATATTCCGGACTATGCCATTGTGAACCGGGCGGAGGAATTTGAGAAAGCGTATAGAAGACTGCGGACGGACTGCGAACAGGTCTGCGTGAAATTTGTGAAGGACGAGGGCGCTATGAGCTACCGCAGGATCGTGGAGCAGGTGGATCGTTTCAGCCGGTTACGGGTGTATCCGGGAGCGGAGGTTCCTTTTGATGTGTATCTTTCTACGCTGCGGGAGGCGGAAAGCTTTGACGATCTGATGGTAATGCCTTATCTTTCCGGGCAGGAGATCAGCGTGGACTGTCTGAATACGGACAGAGGGCTTATCGCTATTCCCCGGTTTAAAAGTGCGTCAAGACATGAAAATATCATTTTTGATGAAGAGATTCTGGGCATGACGCGGGCAATTATGGACAAGGTAAAACTGAAATATCCCTGTAATATCCAGTTTAAGATGAGGGGAGAGATCCCGTATCTGTTAGAGGTTAATACAAGGATGTCGGGCGGGCTATGGATGGCCAGCGTGGCGGAAAATATCAATATTCCGAATATCGCATTGAATCTATTGTTAGGCAGGGAAACGGAGTGGGCTTACGAGCCGGTGGAAAAGGTAGTTTCTTATATAGAAATGCCGCAGATCATAGTGTGAAATATAAAATTTCCCCATCCTGATTTGTATGCCCGCTGAAGCAGGCGGATGGGAGTTAGATTGAAAGGTACTTCCGGCCTCTCACAGCAGAGGCTGTTTCACAAAGGCAGCATAGCTGCCTTGGAAGTACTAAGTCTCACATAGGAGAATGCCTAAGCAGATTTGTCATCATACTCTGATGCGGTCATTCTCCGTATGGATTTGAAATAAGACAGCGATTGTCATAGTGCGTTCAGCAGACTGCTTTCGCAGCCTTGCACAAAGTGGAATACATGGCAGGCGTCGCTGGCATGTTTGCTATCTTCCGTACTGATGTAATAGGCAGCGAATAGAATTTCAATACATTCCATCACGCAAGGGACTGCCTTCTTTTCCGCCGCCGAAAGAGCAAGGATACTTTCATAGCCGGCGACCGCCGATTTCACATTTTCGATCCATTCCTTTGGGGTAAAGGGATTTTCGGTCTCTTCTGACAACAAGCCTGTCAGAAAATAGCAAATATCAAAGATTCTGATATTCCGCTGGCTCAGATCGAAATCAAGGTATCCGGAAAGTTCGTCTTCAAAGAATAAGAAGTTTCCGAAATGTACGTCTCTATGGATCAACTGCCGGGGCAATTGGTCATATCCCTTTTCCAGTGCGTCCAGTGTTTTTGAATATTCCGTCTCATTGATCAACTGCCATTTATTTTGTATTAAAATATCCCGTACCCATCCTTTCATTTCTTTTAACAGACTATTATCCCAAAATGTCATTGATTTTTCGCATTGCAGGAACGCTTTATGCAGTTTTGCAATGGCGCATCCCATTTTACGGATCGTTTTACTGTCTTTTATTAAGGCAATATTACTTCCCTGCAATTTTTTGGTCATAAGGAAAGAAAGATCCTTATGTCCGGCAAATTTTTCTCCGGCCTTAGTTGGGACGATCTGTGCAACGGGGATATTACAATCGGATAATATTTCTGAAATTTTTACGTTTCTTTCCAACTGCTCTTTGTTTTCATAGGTTTTTATGATGTAAGAGTGATCGATTTCCCATGCCGAGGGATATACTTGCCGTATTTTCCTGTTTTCCATTCCCCATAAAGGCAGGATCTGTTCGATAAGTTCTTTCATTTTCTGATATCGCTCCTTTTCTTTTGCAAGAATCCTCCGGATGCTTGCATTTGACAAATGATAGATATTTCCAAGCTGTCCGTTTGTTGTTCCTTCAAGATGCTTTAAATAAATGTGCTGATTGCGTTTCGCTAACTCGATCTTATAATCGGTCTGCCGCCTTATCCTATGGTTGTTTTCTTTCGGGATATATAAATAGCCGCCTTGATAATATTTTTGAATCATGGAAAGTAATTGTTCGGGTAAAATATCATTTGCATTTATATATTTCATCGGCATTGCTCCGTTAGTATTACGATTTATTGTGTATGTTTCTTTTATTGTAACAGATGATACCCGTTTTCCGGCGATCCTATTTATTTCTGTATAGAAAATAATCGCCGGCTGCCGAGGGATGAGTTTTTATCCCATAAATAGGAGGAAACCGGTAAATAAATTTATACCAAATTTATCAAATTTATAATAATATCATTTTTTATTGGCGGGATCATATGATACAATCAGTTTATCACAGATTGTTTTTTGATTCAGTAAAAGGAGGTAAACTTACATGGATATGTTTGAAAAGGCGACAAAGGCGGTTAAAAATGCGGGGGAATCCGTGATTGGGTCGGCAAAAAATTTTGGGAGCAGTATTTATAATTCCACAAAGGAGCAGAGAGAAGCAGCCGGATTAAAGGTGCAGAAATCCGTGATCGAGCGTAAGCTTCAGGACGCTTATGCGCAGATCGGAAAGAGATATGTGGATTATACGGCAAATTCAAGCGGGGACATGGCATTTGACGTTTCCGATATTTTGGAGCAGATGCAGCCTAATCTTGAAAAAATAGCGGAAATCGACGAAATGATCGCAGAAAAGGAAATGAATATCAAGAAAGAGGAAGAAGAGCGCGCAAGAAGAAAGGCGCAGGACGAGTTTGATTTTGAAAAAGCGAAATTGGACAAGGCGCTTGCTATGGATATTATTTCTGAAGAAGAGTATAGCGAAAAAATGCATATTGTACAAAACAGGCTTGATCATTATGAACAGATCAGAAAGATCGAAATACAGCTTGCTATGGATATCATTTCCAAAGAGGAGTATCGCGATAAGATCAATGATCTTTTAAGATGATCCAGGATCTGTGAGAAAGGGCAGGCTGTCGGAAATTACCGTGTTTTCCGGCAGCCTTTTATATTACTCTTTGATTCCGAAAGCTTCGGCAAGATAAAGGATCTGCCTTGCCCAATTATTGTGGGTTTTATATTCGTTCATTCTTTCCTTGGCGCAGTTTCCGGCTACATATTCATTGGAATTCTGATTCCAGTTCAATATGGCCTGGGCATCGTTAAAATCGCTTTTGGATACTTGATAGGAGCGGTTTACGACGGGGATCTGGTTGGGATGGATCACGGTCTTACCGATAAAGCCGCACAGCTTATCGTCGGATATTTCCTGAATAAGCCCGCTTTCCCAGTCTTCGCCCGAATAATATTCCCAGACCGGGCCGGCTACCACATAGTCCGTTCCGTATACGGTGATGATATCTGAAAAAAGATTTGCGATCGGCCTGATGCGGTGGATGGATTCATCGGAATGTCTCCGGAAACCAAACAGATGGCAAAGGTCGTTTCCGCCTACCCGGATATTTAATACCAGATCTTCAACGGCAGACAGCGTACTTTTCAGTTCGTAAAGGATATCGGTACGGTTCCTTAGATCGATCATGGCGGCGTTTTCATAAATAGGCATCATGTATATTTTTTTGGCCGCATATTCGTTGGCCTTTATAAGCTCTTCTATATATGTTCCCGCGTTGGAAACGGAGAACTTAGGAATGATAAAGCCGGTTATAAACTCGATGCTTGGGCCGAGGGCTTTTGTTAAACGGACGATCTGTTTAGGATTTCGTACCCTGATGAACAGTTTAGGCAGATAAAAGATCTGTTTTTGATAACTGTCATAGATTTGCATCAGGGAACGGATCAGGTTTTGTTCCGCTTCTTCCACAAAATTATCGTTGATCGTATCTTCCAGACAAAGCGCCAATGAAAAGGTAGAACCTAATTTTCCATTGATGACGGAATCGGCGATGGACGGTTTATTTGCGGGACAATATAGCAGCGGACCTACGCTGTAGTATAGGATATTATCTTTCAATTTCTGAGCCTCCTGACAAGAAACACTTGCTATTTTATTACAGAACAGTAACAACCGTTACTGCTACGATTATATCACTGGAATTGGAAAAAAGATAGATAATAAATGGCATCTGTGATAAAATGAAAGACAATGAGAAGCAGTATTTAGTAAATCATATATTACAAAAGCCGAGGTGGTTGCAAGTGGGGGGAAAAGTATCGTATAGGCATAATGTGATGCGTATCGATTCTATCGAAACTTTTTTAAACGTAAAGGGCGGATTTCACCATGATCTCAGGGACGTATATTTTATCAGGGGGCTGGGCGAGCCGGAACGGTATGTGGAAAAGATGGCCGAGATCGATAAGCGGATGGACCGGGAGATGAAAAGCGGCCGCCTTACTTATGTCAGGGCCAAGCCGCTGCCCCGGTTATCCGATGTGGAGGAAACCGCTTTTTATACGAAAGCGTTTGACGGATGGAGGGCAGGCGGTAAGCTGACATTAAAAAAAATGCAGTTTGGGGACCGTTTTGCAGAAATGTTGGAGGATGCCTATCGGGAGACGGTCCAAAAGTACAAAACGATCAAAAACGGGATATCGGAGTCCATGATCAGGAATTTCGGGATCAAAGTATTATACTGGCTGGACTGCCTTATGGACGGTTCCTTTCAGGGGTGGAATGAAAGGAGCTGTATCAAAGTCATTGCCGAAAATGTAGTAAAGGAGCAGGAATATTTGTTTTATTATTGTTTAACGTTATTAGGATGCGACGTTTTAGTGGTGGAAAATAAAAAGGACGCGGAAATCGACGAAGGGCTGAAACAATTATCCGGTACGGTGCGGTTAGGAGATTACGGGACAGCGGAAACGGAAGCGTATGTTCCGCCTGATCTGCATATACATATGGCGCCGGAGGAAGAGGAGGCGCTGCAGTATGAGACCAATATTAAAATAACGCTTCCGGAAAGAAGGCCAAGGCGTACAAGCAATACCAATAAAACCGATAGCGGTACAGGGCAGGCGGAAAAAACGTTTGAAGAACTGGCCCGGCTGGCCTCTTCCATTGTGATGATCGCCGTCCACGATAAGAACGGCGATGTGATCGGAACCGGTTCGGGAATTATGATCGGTACGGACGGTTTTATCCTGACCAACGACCATGTTGCGGCGGGAGGCTGTTTTTATTCCGTCCGCATTGAGGAAGACGATCAGGTCTATTCGACGGATGAAGTGATCAAATATAACTCCAATCTGGATCTTGCCGTGATCCGGATCGATAAAAAATTAAAGCCTCTCGATATTTACGAGGGGAAACAACGGTTAGCCCGGGGACAGAAAGTGGTGGCCATCGGAAGCCCGCTGGGATTTTTTAATTCCGTATCCGACGGCATTATTTCGGGATTCCGCAAGATCGACGGCGTGGATATGATCCAGTTTACGGCGCCTACTTCTCACGGCAGCTCGGGCGGCGCGGTACTGAATATGCAGGGGGAAGTGATCGGTATCAGTACGGCCGGAGTTGACAGCGGACAAAATATCAATCTGGCAGTCGGCTACGAGAGCATACTGCCGTTTGTAAAAGGATTCCGGGGACATTGAGATTTGGTTCTTGTCCGTTTTTGCACGAATTAAACAAAATGGGTACAAAACTTGTAAAATACGGGTTCATCTGATAAAATGAGTGAAAGAGAAGCGAAAGGAAGTGGAGAAGTTGAAAAAAATCGGGAAAAAGGTGCAGATTTCTTTTAATTCGCCTGTGATCGTAGGGTTTGCGGCAGTTTGTTTCGTCGTGCTGATACTGGACGGGATAACGAACAAAGGGACTACGAACCTTTTTTTCAGCGTATACCGGTCTTCCCTGTTAAGCCCTTTGACTTATGTCCGTCTGTTCGGCCATGTTTTGGGACATGCGGGCTGGGATCATTTTATCGGAAATATCATGCTCATACTGGTAGTCGGGCCTTTGCTTGAAGAAAAGTACGGTTCGCTTAATATACTTTTTGTTATGTTGGCGACGGCGCTGGTTACTGGTATCATTCATTTTATCTTTTTCCCCCATGTCCAGCTTCTTGGAGCAAGCGGCGTAGTATTTGCGCTGATCCTGCTTTCTTCGCTGACAAGCATGAAAGAAGGAAAGATTCCGTTTACGTTTATTCTGGTCGCCTTGATCTATATTGGCGGGCAGGTGTACGACGGTATTTTTATCCGCGATAATGTGTCCAATCTTACGCATATCATCGGCGGGCTTGTAGGTTCAGGCTTAGGGTTTGTGATGCATAAAAACAAAATGAACAAGTATTGAAGGTGAGAACTTTCCATGTTAGAACATAAAAAAATCCGGGATTTGGAAGACTATTTTGTCAGTTTAAGCGACAGGCCGGATAGAGGGGTATATTTTTACCGGATCAACGGATATTCGGAAGAAATAGAACGGTTTATCAAAAAATATTATGATGCTGCCAGACGTGCGGGCGTTGTGATCGAAGGCAGGATCCCTAATCCGGACGAAAAGAATCTTTCCTATTACGGAGAGATCATGGGGATGGAGTTTCAAATGGATTCGGGCTTTATCACATCCGGTTTAAAAAAGTGGCTGCCGCGGATGAACGATTACCAAAGGTCAAACGTAGCGGCTTCTATCTATGACTCTTTGGATTCCATGCGTAAGGCAGGGAAGACGGAGAATATGTTAAAGAACGCCTATATCAAGTTTATGTGCTGGCTGTACTATAAATTTGAAAGGATCGTCAGCCAGCTTGGGGAGAATAACATTCCCAAGATCTTGTACGAAGGGGAAACCGGCAATTATGAACTGATGCTCATATCGATACTTTCTAAGGCGGGATGCGACGTCGTACTGCTCCAGTACCACGGCGATAAAGGATATCTGAATATAGACCCACAGTCGGCGTTGTCCGATGAACTGCAGGTAAACGGCATGAAGCAGTTTCCGGCAGATTTCAGTTTAAAATATATCAGGGAAAAGATGAGGAGCGAGCTGGAGACGGAACGGCTTTACGGTACAAAACCGTCCCTTGTCAATGGCACCAACGTTTGGGTAAAAGGAAAGGGACTGGATGATATCAGGGAGAGCGTTACCCTCAGGGGGAATGACCCGAAGCTGTTTTACAACTGTTATTGCCGGATCAACGGGGTAGAGGACAAGCTGACGTATTCCAATGAGCTATATCAATTCTGGCAGGAACTTAAAAATGCCAAAAGGCAGATCGTCATTGTGAACGGAGAGATTCCCAAACCTTCGCCTGACGAGCTGTCCCGGATCCGTTGGAACCATTATGAAAGACGGGAGCAGATGATCATGGATCTGTCCGCCAATATACAGTATACTGCCAACATAGAATTACAAAGGCTGATGAAGAAAGCATTTGTCGACGTGCTCCTTATGGAAACCGATCAGGAGAAGGGAAATGTAAATAAGCTGACGAATCAGGCGGTGTATCTGCTCTGCTTTCTGAAAAGATACCAGCCTCTTTTATTTTCCAATTGGAAACAGCCGGATATTTCCTGCTTTATTTATCTGGGAGGCTGCAAAAATGAGACGGAAGCGATGTTTGTAAAGTTTCTGGCAAGACTTCCGGTGGATGTACTGATCTTATGCCCGAACCTGAACGGAAAGTGCCGGTTGGAGGACAAGCTGCTATATGAAGTCAATTACAGCGAGTCTTTAGCGCTTGACAGATTTCCCGAGGAAAATTCTCAGGTCAGGATCGGAACGGCCGCGTTTCATGCGGAAAGGGAACTGGATACATTGATGTATCAGGATTCCGGAATGTACAGGAACCGGCAGTACGCAAAAGCAAATGCGATCAGTTTACAGACCATGTATGAAGAGATCAGGATCCTTTGGGATCAGGAACTGAAATACAGGCCCAATTTCAGTACGGTGGACGGCGTTGTGAACATCCCTGTCATTTTTGCAAAAGTATCCGGTGTGAAAGACGGACGTCTGCCGGATTATTGGCTGTCGGTCAGGGAACTGGTCACCGAAGATACCATTTTGGTCAAAAAGGCGCCCTATATCGAAACGAGGGCGGCAAATCCGATGAAGGCTTATGCAGCGGAATTTTATAAAAACGGAAAGCTCCAAAAAAATAAAATAAAAAATCATGCAAGTTATCAGTATGGCATCTTAAGGGATGAAGTGCAGGATTTTCTTTTGGAGAAGCTGCAGCTTCTGATCGATCAGAGGCTGATCAAAGGCACTTTTGAAAACGGGACGGAGTACACGATCGTGGCCACGGCGCTGAACCTGCCGAAAGATGTGGTGAGGCTGATTCAAAAGTTTGATTTTACGAAGAAGAATCCCAAACTGATCTATATTAATACGGCGGAAACGGTAATTTCACTGGAAGATTCTATTTTAACGGCTTTTCTGAACCTGATCGGATTCGATGTGATTTTCTTCGTTCCCACCGGATATCAGAGCATAGAGAAGCATTTTAACCAAAAGATTATGGAAGAGCATCAGATAGGGGAATATCTATACGATTTACAGGTCCCTGACTTGAACAGTCTTTCATTAAATCGTACGCGTCCTAGCTGGCGTGATAAAATTTTTAAGAGAGGTAATTGATTATGGGACTTGATTTTACGAAATCGCAGACCGAAGCGGCCAGTATGGCCGCGGGACAACCGGATGTAAAGAATGAGATCGTGGTAGTGGAGAGTTATGACATCGTTGCCGACAGGCAGCAGATGAACAATGAACTGGTCAATTCCGAGGAAGTGGACCGTATCGTGAGTACGATCGAAGTGAACAATCTGGATACGATCGTTTCTTTTGGGGCAGGGGTAGCGGAAGAGATCTCCAAAGCCTCCGACGTGGTACTCAACAGCATGAATATGTCGCAGTTGGACGACACCAGCGAGATGCTCAATGCGCTTGCCAAGATCATGGATAAATTTGATATTGAAGAGATCAAAGAAAATCCTACCCTGTTCGGAAAACTTTTCGGGAATCTGAAAAAACAGTTGGATAAAATCCTTGCCAAATATCATACTATGGGCGAAGAGGTAGATAAGATCTATGTACAGTTAAAGCAGTATGAATCCGAGATCAAGCAGTCCAACCGTAAACTGAACCAGATGTTCGAAGCGAACGTTAATTTTTACCATGAGCTGGTGAAATATATTCTTGCGGGAGAACAGGCGTGCAAAGAGCTGGAACTTTATATTGCGCAAAGACAGGCGGATATGGAAAGGACGGGAGACAGTTCCATCCAGTTTGAACTTACCTCCCTGAATCAGGCGCTTATGATGATGGAGCAGCGCACGCAGGATCTTAGGACGGCGGAGAATGTCGCCATGCAGTCTATCCCGATGATAAAGACGATGGAATTCAGCAATTATAATTTGGTAAGAAAGATCAATTCGGCATTTATCGTAACCCTTCCGGTATTTAAGCAGGCTCTTGCGCAGGCTATTATGTTAAAGAGACAAAAGATTCAGGCGGAATCCATGGCGGCGCTGGATAAGAAGACGAATGAAATGCTGATTAAGAACGCCCAGAATACGGTAGAAGCGTCCAAGATGACGGCGAAGCTGGCGTCAGGCAGCTCTATCCAGATCGAGACTCTTGAGACCACATGGAGGACGATCGTCAACGGTATCGACGAGACGAAACGGATTCAGGACGAGGCAAGAAAGAAACGCGTGGAGGATCAGGCGAGGTTGGAAACGATCAAACAGGATTTCAACAAAATGTATCATATGCCGCCGTCAAAACGCTAACTCATTGCCGGGGATTTTATAAACGGGTAAGCTTTCATTATTTTATATAAAAAATTTCATATAAAAAGGAAATCATAAGGAGGGTATTATTATGCCGATCAATTTATCAAAAGGACAGAAAGTAGACTTAACGAAGGGCAATCCGGGACTGAAAAACATTATGGTAGGATTGGGATGGGATGTAAATGCGTTCGATTCCGGCGCGGATTTCGACCTTGACGCGGCGGCGTTCATGCTTGGGGCAAACGGGAAATGTCCTACCGATAAGGAATTTGTTTTTTATGGCAATTTAAAGCATAGCAGCGGTTCCGTAAATCATATGGGGGACAATCTGACCGGTGAAGGAGAGGGAGACGACGAACAGATTCAGGTGGATCTTTCCAAGATTCCGGCAAATGTGGAAAAGATCGCGTTTACGGTCACCATTTATGAGGCGGAGGCAAGAAGACAGAACTTTGGACAGGTTTCCAACGCTTTTATCAGGATCGTTGACGAATCTACGGGGACGGAACTGATCAGATATGATCTGGGCGAGGACTTCTCGATCGAAACGGCGGTTGTAGTAGGAGAGTTATACAGACACAGCGGAGAATGGAAATTCAATGCGATTGGCAGCGGATTCCAAGGCGGTCTGGCAGCGCTTTGCGGACACTACGGAATCGAAGTAGCATAGGAGGAAAAAGATATGCCGGTTTGTTTACAAAAAGGACAGAAAGTAAGTTTGACGAAAGGAAATCCGGGGCTGACAAAAGTGGTAGTGGGACTGGGTTGGGATGTGAACCAGTTTGATACAGGCGGGGACTTCGATCTGGACACCGCCGCCTTTCTGCTGACGGATTCGGGGAAGGTTGCAGATTCCAAAGATTTTATATTTTTCGGAAATCTGACGCATCCGTCGGGATGCGCCCAGCATATGGGAGATAACCTGACCGGAGCGGGAGACGGGGACGACGAACAGATCAAAGTGGATCTGTCCAAAGTGCCTGCCTCCGTTACGAAAATTGCGTTCACAGTAACGATTTATGAGGCCGAGCAGAGAAGGCAGAATTTTGGACAGGTCAACAATGCGTTTATCCGTATCTATAACGAAGAAACGGGTGAAGAATTATTGCGCTATGATTTAGGCGAAGACTTTTCCATTGAAACCGCAGCCGTATTCGGCGAATTGTATAAAAACGGGAACGAGTGGAAATTTAATGCCATAGGCAGCGGATATCAGGGCGGTTTGGCGGCTTTATGCGCAAATTACGGAGTAGACGTGGAATAGACGGCTTTGCCCTTTCCACGCAGAAGGGGATTTTTGAAAAAACAGGAGGACGAAAGGATGTCGATTAGTTTACAAAAAGGACAGAAAGTGAGTCTGTCGAAAGACCATGCGGGCTTAGGGAAGATTCTGGTCGGGCTTGGCTGGGATGAAGTACAGAAAAAGGGCGGATTTTTCGCGCCCAAGCCTCAGCCTATCGATTGCGACGCTTCGGCGATCATGCTGAGGAACGGAAAATTTGTGGATAAGGGAGATTTGGTCTATTTCGGGAATCTCAGCCACCATACCGGCACCGTGCAGCATTTGGGAGATAATCTGACCGGAGCGGGGGAAGGAGACGACGAGCAGATCATTATCGATCTTGCCAATGTGCCGCAGATTTACGACAAGATCGTGATCGTGGTAAATATTTATCAGGCGGTACAGAGACGCCAGCATTTCGGATTGATCCAAAATGCGTTTATCCGTCTTGTGGATGCAAGGAACAACAACGAAATGTGTAAATATAACCTTACGGAAAACTATTCGGGAATGACGGCCATGATTTTCGGAGAAGTTTACAGGCATAACGGCGAGTGGAAATTCAGCGCCATCGGTCAGGGAACAAACGATCCCGGACTTGGAGAATTGACAAGAAGGTACTTATAACATAGAATAATCCTGTCGAAAGAAGAGAAACTATGGTTATGGTTTCTCTTCTGTTGCGGATAGAGGGACGGGGCATAGGCATGCATTTTCATCTGCCGTGTTCCGGCGGTCAACGAAGCTGCCGTATTGCCTTTTTCCTCCGCCTTGCAGACTGAAAATCCCTTCTGTGCTGTTTGGCTGAAAGTAATCAGGCCGGCGCACTGGAGTGGGAAAATCTGAGAGGAATACATTACTACATAACAGATAAATATAGGAGGTCGTTATTAGATGAACGATTTGAATAAAGAAGAGCTGAAGCGGGGACTTAGCGAGGCTCAGGTAGAAAAAAGCAAACAGGAGCATGGTATCAACCAGCTTGCAAAGAAGGAACAGGAATCTTTATGGTCCATGTTTCTGGGCGCATTTGACGATATATGGATTAAAGTTTTGTGCGGGGCACTGGCATTAAAGATCGCGCTGGCCGTTTTGGGCGTTATCGTCCCGGCGCTGGCAGGGGAAAACGATATTGTGGAGATCGTCAGTATCATTTTGGCGATCGCACTGGCCACCGGATTCAGTACTTTGTCGGAATACCGAAACAGTTCCAGAAGCGAAGCGCTGCAGGAAGAATATAACAAAACCTTTGCCAAAGTGATCAGGGGCGGGAAACTGTTAAATATCTTGACGAGCCAGATCGTAAAGGGAGATACGGTGCTCATTCAGGCAGGAGATAAAGTGCCTGTAGACGGCCTGATCTTTGAAGGCAGTATTAAAGTATCGCAGGCGGCGTTAAACGGAGAATCCAGAGACGAGACAAAAACGGCGGCGGATTCCATGGAAGAAGCGGAGAGTACGGATTACGGATCTTCCTGTAAAGTGTTTATGGGATCCGTGGTGACGAGCGGGGAAGGGTATATGGTCGCTACCGTGATCGGAGACGATTCCGAACTCGGAAAGATTAATAAGGCGCTGACCGACGATGCGGAAGAAGAGAGGAAAGATACTTCCAGCCTGAAACTGGAAGTGGTTGCGGGCGGTATCGGTAAACTGGGCGTGTCTGCGGCAGCCATTGCAGGCGTCTTACAGGTAGGCCTGACCCTGTTTCGCACGGATGCGGATATTACGCCTGTATTTGTGATACTGCTGATCGCGGAAGCGGTTATGCTTATGGCCTCAATCGTCATTATGGCGGTGCCGGAAGGCCTTCCGATGATGAACAGTCTGGTTCAGTCCATGAATACGGAATCCATGTATAAGAAGAATATCCTTGTCAGCCACAAGGCGGCTTTCTCCGATTCGGCTTATATGAACGTGCTGTTCAGTGATAAGACCGGTACGATCACAGAAGGAAACCTGTCGTTAGTGGAATTTATCACCGGTGAAGGAAAGATTGTGGATTCCATCCAAAATAAAGATTTTATAGAAGCGATCACCTTAAATAATCTTGCCAAAATATCGGAAGGAAAACCGATCGGCAGCAACAATATGGACAGGGCGCTTCTTGCCTATGCCATGAGTAAAGGATTTGACGGTTTAGGAAACGAATTTGAAAAAGTAAAAGAGATCAGTGGATTTGATTCGGAGAAAAAATGCGCCACGGTCACGCTGAAGGACGGAAGCATCTACTGGAAAGGCGCGACAGAAAATATTCTGGATCAGGTAACTCATTATATGCTGCCCGACGGAACGGTAAAAGAGTTCACTTCCAAGGATAAGGCTGCGGTTGAGGCGCAGATGCTGGAGGAAGCGAAGAGGACGATGAAGCTGCTTTCCGTAGCAAGGATCGCCGATTCTAAGACCACGTTGATGGCCGTACTTTGTCTGCGGGACAACGTAAGGACCGATGCGGTAGAGACGGTGGAGATCTTAAACAATGCCGGCATACAGGTGGTAATGGTCACCGGCGACGCGGAAGAAACTGCGGTTGCAATCGCAAAAGAGGCAGGAATCCTGCAAAACGAGCAGACGGATGTGGTTCTGACGCATGAGGAACTGGAGAGTATGCCGGACGAGGAATTGAAGAAAAAACTTCCCGATCTGCGCGTAGTCAGCAGGGCAAAACCGTTAGACAAAAAAAGACTGGTTTCCATTTCCCAGCAGTTGGATAATGTCTGTGGTATGACCGGAGACGGCGTCAACGACGCGCCCGCCTTGAAACAGGCGGATATCGGGTTTGCCATGGGAGACGGCACTGCGGTGGCGCAGGAGGCCGGCGACGTGGTCATTCTGAATAACAGTCTGACCTCTATCAAAGACTGTGTGCTCAACAGCAGGACAATGGCTAAATCCGTAGGCAAGTTCCTTATTTTCCAGCTTACCGTCAATATAAGCACGCTGTTGATGAATATCATAGCGCCGGTGCTCGGATGGACGGAGCCGTTTTCGATCGTGCAGATCCTTTGGATCAATCTGATCATGGATACGCTGGCGGCGATGGCTTTCGGCGGCGAACCGATCCTGAAGCGCTATATGAACGACAGGCCGGCGAAGAGGACGGACAATATCCTGACCACATATATCAAGTCTGCGATTGGGACGAGCGCTGTTTTTATTACCTTAGGGTCGATCCTGATCTTGGAAAATGTGGCGGGTATTACGGACTTTGTGACCCCGGCGGATTGCATGGATCCGGAATTGTACAAAAAGACGTTTATGTTTGCGTTCTTTATCTATTCGATCATTTTCAACAGTTTGAACACCAGATCGGAAAGACTGCATTTATTTGAACACATTGGCGAGAATAAGAATTTTATCTTTGTCATGGGCGCGATATTCATCCTGCAGACTGTTATGATCGAGATCGGCGGCGAAGTATTCAGTACTACGACGTTGAATGTGACGGCGTTACTGGTTTCCATGGCGCTGGCTCTTTTGATCATACCTGTGGATATGGTCAGGAAACTGATCGCATCGAAAAAATAAGAAAAGGAATTGCAAAGGCGCGGTACAGATTTTGTGCCGCGCCTTTTTGGGAGAACGGACGGATGACAATCTTACATATGGATCTGGATAATACGCTCATTTATTCTTATAAGCATGATATCGGCGTAAACAAAATAACCGTGGAGCTTTATGACGGCAGGGAAGTTTCTTATATGACGGAAAAAACATACGGGCTATTGAAAAAGCTCAGGCAAAAGATCCTGTTGGTTCCCACTTCCACCAGAACGGTTGAGCAGTATGAACGGATTGACCTGAAAGTCGGGAAATTCCCGTATGCATTGGTGTGCAACGGAGGAATCCTTTTGGTGGACGGAAAAAGAGAAGAAGGGTGGTACAGGGAATCGCTTCAGATGATAAGCGGAAGCTTTCAGGAGATGCAGACGGCGCAAGAACTGCTGAAGGCGGATAAAAGAAGGATATTCGAACTGCGTTACATTGAACGGCTTTTTCTGTTTACAAAATGCATTGAGCCCCGGCAGGTGGCGGAAGACTTAAAAGAAAAACTGGATCCTTCTTTCGTGGATGTGTTTCATAACGGGGCTAAGGTATATGTAGTTCCTGTGAATCTGGACAAAGGAACTGCGGTGGAACGGTTCAAAAAGTTTATAAAGGCGGACAAAGTCATGGCTGCGGGGGACAGCGGGTTTGACATTCCTATGCTAAAAGCCGCCGATATCGGGATCGCGCCTTTCGGGTTCAAAGAAAAATACAGGATCGGTTTTGACGTGGAGGAGGCAGGGGAAAAAGAACTGCTTTCAGAATATGCGCTGTCATATTGTAATAAAGTAATAAGAGGCTGGCCTTGACGCAGCCACCGCTGTGCCTGCGTTTGTGGAGCAGCACTCTCAGAAAAATATTCTGCGGAGTTTTACCAAATATGAATATGTCAGTACACTGGTTCCAGCCTTTGTCAGTCGATCCCGATACTGATCCCGCCTCGCCGCTCGGAAGGCTGGACAATGACGGTTACGGGCTGGCCGCCGCTCCATTCAAACTGGTAGGATTCCCCGGAGGCTTGTCCGATAAAAGTTTTCCAGGATACGTCGGCTTTGATCTGCGGGTCGCAGGGGCCGTTCCCGATCCAGCAGATCACGGCGTCCGGATCAAGGGAAATGGTATTGCGGGACATAACGTTGCTGAGAACGATAGGATTACCGTCGGACAATACGGCGACGCAGGCATTGTTTCCTTGGGCCGTCAGGGTAGAGGTGGCAAGACCCTTTTGGGAAAGAACGCCGCAGCCGATAAAACGTACGCTGTAGTCGCAGTCCTGTGTAAAGGCAAGGATATTTTCGGATTCAACGGAAATGGTTTCTCCCATTTCCAATTTATAAATGACCACATGCTGCCCATAGCTGGCATAATAGGTAGTGGAACTGCCGTTTAAAGAGACTTTCATCAAAGGGATATTTTCGCCTGTGACTCGTCTGACAAGGGATCCTAAGGCAGCCTGTGCAAAGTTGTTCTGAGGCCCTAGCAGCAGTTTTTCAAATTTATAATTTTTCGGGCCGCTGTTTTCACCGGCAATAAACGCGCCCGCTTTTGTAAAAAGGACATCGTTTCCGGTGCAGGTAACTTTCAGCGTTAATTCGTTGACAGTTTCAAATGTTAACATGGCGTTATCCTCCGTATATTTATATGGGACAGTTTTGTTTTCGTCCGTCCTTTAAGTGACTTCTACTCCGTAAAGCGCGCATAAACCTGCCAGATCCTTTGCCACGCCGTTGCCTATGGCGTTAAATTTCCACTGGCCGTTGTGCCGATAGATCTCTCCGATCATCATGGAAATAACGTTGGAGTAATATTCCTCCATTTTAAAGCTGACGAGCTCTTTTTGGGAGTCCGCATCCATGATCCGGACATAGGCGTCCCTGACCATGCCGAAATGAAGATTCTTTTCTAAGGCTTCGTGGATTGTTAAAACAAAAACGATCCTGCTTACGCCGGCATCCAGCTTCGTAAGGTCGATGGCGACGCACTCCCTGTCCGCCCCCTGATCTGTCATAAATATTGTGCTGCCGTCGGGACTCTTTGTCTGTCCGTAAAAAACAAACCATGCGTCGTCGGTCACTTTTCCAAGACCGTTTAACAAAAAAGCGGAAACGTCGATATCGCAGGCGGCGTTTCCTGTGTTCCAGCCAAGGCATACTTTAAGCCTGTTCAGCGCCCCCTGCGTTTTAAGGGGAATCTTCTGCCCCTTCTGTACGGTATGAAGAAGGGGCGGCATCGGTTTGGATACCGGAGCGGCGGCTGCCGTCTGGGCGGAACCTCTTTGGTTAACGGAGGCGATGGTCTGCGCCGATAAAGGTTTTTGTATTTTTTTCTGATTGATAGATAAAACGGACTGTCTGTCGACGGCGCCGCCTGATATCATTGGAATGGAAACCATGTTTTTTACCCCTATTTTAAGTTGACCGAGTTCATCATGTAGTACTGTGTTGGAAACAATATAACAGACATGGGAGGAAGTGTCAACCGTGGGGCCGCGATTGGGGATCATATTTGTTTCCGTACCGGAATCGCTTTATACAGGAGAAACGGCAGATCATAGTATAAATACAGAATTTTGTCCGAAAGGGAGGTAAAACGGCGGGTAGTCAGGAAACAGACCCGGTACCAAAAGCGGCTTGCAGACAGCGCCGCTTTCTTTTTCAGCCTGCGGAAAGGATTGCGGATGACGACAGGAGTACCAAACGTAAACGTAACGGTTCCGTCGCAGACGCAGACGTCGTCGCAGGCATAGCCGGTGGCGACCAATCCTTCGGCAAAAGCCATTGCCATATCATGGGAAGAGAAGGAGAGCGCAGCCTGCATGGACAAATCCGCGGGGGCAAAAAAGCGGACCGCTTTAAATCCGGCAAGCCGGCCCCACCCGCCGGATAGATCCAGAAGTTTTTCTTTTCCGGAATACAGGGAAAAGGCGGGCTTGGGCAAAGACGCCTGATCCCTGTCATAGGATGCGGATAAGGGGCGCTGGGAGTCAGGTATCACGTTATCCGTATGGCGGATCAGGATCGATCCCCAGACGGCAAATCCGTATTGGCCCTTATGAAATTCCATCGTCCAGATGTTTTCCAAATAGGCAAAACGGACTTGTAAAGTATCCAATGCCATGTTCGGGCGGGACGGCAGCGGCCCGGGAAAAATGTGGTGTGCGGAATCTTCGGTGTCAGGCAAGCCGGATGAGGCACAGGCGGACAAAAGATCGCCGGAGGGCAGACAGGAATAACCGGAGGAGTGAAGCAGTTTCGTTAAAAGTCCTGCTTTTTCTTCCGTATGCATACGGTATATTTTGTGAGTGATGGCTTTGCTGCGAAAATGAAGCAAAGAGAAAAACAATAACAGGAGAAGGAGGGCAGTTGCAAAAAGAAGATACATAGGCGGATTCCTTATAACGGCATTTAATATATCATATGAAATTAGGAGAAGGAGGGGACACTTGATCGGTTTCAGGGGCGGAGGAAATCATAAAAGAAATATAAAACTATAGAAAGAGGTTGTCTCCTCATGTTATGATAATACTATAGAAAGAGGTAGATTCTTTTAGCATTAAATTTAATAACAGGAAAGCGGCTGTGTGTATTGGGATTAGCTAACTTTGGTCTTAAGAAGAAACGGCCAGAGCGGTCATCATAGGAAACCGGATTGGGAAAAGGAGAGGAGACATGGGGGCATTCGTAGAATTTCAAGATGTCAGTAAAATATATCAGACAGGCGAAGTGTCTATTAAGGCATTGCACGATGTAAATTTTCAGATCGAAAAAGGCGAATTTTGCGTGATCGTGGGCGCGTCGGGCGCCGGAAAGACGACGATACTGAATATTTTGGGCGGTATGGATACGCTGACGGAAGGAAAGGTGTTTTTGGACGGAGACGAGATTTCCGCTTATAACAAGAAGCAGCTTACCGGTTACAGGCGGCATGACGTAGGATTTGTATTTCAATTTTATAATCTGGTACAGAATCTTACGGCGCTTGAAAATGTAGAATTGGCGGCGCAGATCTGCATCGACCCGTTGGATGCAGGCGAGGTCTTATGTGAAGTGGGGCTGGAGGACAGGATGAAAAATTTCCCTGCCCAGCTTTCCGGCGGCGAGCAGCAGCGCGTGGCCATCGCCCGGGCGCTTGCCAAGAATCCTAAACTGCTGTTATGCGACGAGCCTACAGGAGCGTTGGACTATAATACCGGAAAAGCGGTGTTGAAATTATTGCAGGATACCTGCAGGGAAAAGGGGAAGACGGTCATAGTCATTACCCATAATCAGGCGCTTACGGCAATGGCGGACCGAATCATTACGGTAAAGAGCGGTACCATCGTCAGTATGGTTCAAAATGATAATATCGTTCATGTAGAGGATATTGAGTGGTAGGTCAGCGAGAGAGAACGGAGGTTTCTTTATGAGATCCATGATGGGAAAAACAACATTACGGGAAATCAGGCAGAGTTTAGGGCGGTATCTTGCTATTTTTGCTATCGTGGCGCTGGGAGTCGGCTTTTTTGCAGGATTAAAGATCACAAAAACGGTCATGGTAGAGTCGGCGGATGCGTATTTGGAAGAAAATCAGTTATATGACTACCGTCTCTTGTCTACCCTTGGTTTTGAGGAAGAAGATGTGGAGGCGTTTCGGGCGAAAGAAGACGTGCGCGCCGCGGAGGGAGCCGTAGATGCGGATATTCTTTATGTGAACGGTCAGGGAAACGAAGACGTTATCAAAGCCCATTCTTTGTTGAAAAATATAAACGGACTTAAGGTCACGGCGGGAAGACTGCCGGAAAAAGGGACCGAGTGCGTGGTGGATTCCAATCTTTATGAAGAAAGCGCGATCGGGAGTAAGATTGTGCTTTCGGAAAATAACGAAACGGAAGATCTGGAACGGTTTGCCTATAAAGAATATACCATTGTGGGCATGGCCCAATCCTCTGCTTATATCCAGTTTGAAAGGGGGACTACGTCCCTTGGCAACGGCAGGGTCAGCGGTTTTATGTATTTGCTGCCGGAGGGATTTGCGGCGGAATATTATACGGAGATCTATGTAAAATTTGACGAGGACTATCCGATCTATTCCAAAGAATATAACGATTATATAGAGGAGAAAGACAAGCTTTGGGAAACCTATTGTGAAGAGCAGGGGAATCGCAGATATCAGGCGATCGTTTCCGAAGCGGAAACCGAGCTTGCAGACGGAGAAGAAAAGTTAAAAGACGGCGAAAAGGAGCTTGCGGACAATAAAACCCTTCTTGACAGGAAAGAAAAGGAACTTTCCGAGGCGCGAGGCGCTTTGGAAGAGCAAAAGGCGGCTCTTGGGGCAATGGGACAGGGGTCTGCAGGAGACCATCCGGTACAAGGCTATACAGGCATGACGGCACAGCAGGCGCAGGCGGCTCTGCAGCAGTTGGAAAGTGCAGAGGCACAGATTGCCGAGGGCGAAGCGGAACTGAAGAATGCCAGACTGCAGTTAGAAAAGGCCGAAGCAGAATGGGAAAAAAGCAGGCTGGAGATAGAAGAAGCTAAAAAAGAACTTGAGGACGGCTTCGCGGAATATAACGACGCCTATGCGGAATTTGAAGAAAAGATCGGGGACGCCGAAGCCGAGTTTGCCGAGGCAAGGGAAGAGATCGAGGCGATAGAAAAACCGGATACCTATGTTCTTGGCAGGGATACCAATATCGGCTATGCCTGTTTTGAAAGTGATTCCAGTATAGTAGAGGGGATCGCCAATGTATTTCCGGTATTTTTCTTTCTGGTAGCGGCATTGGTCTGTATGACTACCATGAACCGTATGGTGGAGGAACAGAGAATGCAGATCGGCGTGTTAAAGGCGCTGGGCTATGGAGAAGGAAAAATCATGGGAAAATATCTGTTTTATTCGGGAAGCGCGGCGCTGACGGGCTGTATCGCCGGATATTTTCTCGGGATACATGTTTTCCCGCTGGTCATTTGGACAGCCTATGGGATGATGTATCAATTGGGCGATATCGTATATGCGTTTGACGCCGTCACGGCGTTGGTATGTCTGGTGTGCGCATTGTTATGCTCCATGGGGACTACATGGGTATCCTGCAGGCGGGAACTGAAGGAAGTAGCGGCGGGACTGATGCGCCCGAAAGCGCCGAAGGCAGGAAAAAGAGTGTTTTTGGAACGGGTTCCTTTTATATGGAAACGGCTTAAATTTTTGTATAAAGTGTCCGTCAGAAATATTGTCAGATATAAGAAACGTTTCTTTATGATGGTTATTGGAATCAGCGGTTGTACGGCGCTTTTAGTGACCGGATTCGGCGTAAAGGATTCCGTTACCAATATTGCGGACCAGCAGTTTAAAGAAATCCAGACTTACCAGCTTGGGATCACATTAAAGGACGGGATCGACGGCAGGGAGGCGGTTTCCGTCAAAGAATTGACGCAGGTGTTGGATTCTTATGGAGGAGAATGGATCCCCGTACTGGAAACGACGATGGATATAGAGGCGGAGGGCAGTTTAAAAACAGTAAATCTGGTAGCCGTCGGAGAAACCGGACAGATCGGGAACTATATTGATCTGCATACTCCGGAGGGAGAAAAGATCGAGTATCCGGATACGGGAAAGATCGTGGTCTGCGAAAAGATCGCGGAAAGACACCATCTGAAAATAGGCGATACGATATGTCTGTATGACGAGGAGCAGAACCGGATCGAGGCGGTAGTAAGCGGTATCTGTGAAAATTATATTTATAATTATGCCTATGTGAATGCAGAGACTTATAAAGAGGCGATGGGAGAACTGGCCTTTAAGAATATTTACGCCAATGTGTCTGAGGATTCGGACGTCCATACGGCGGGCGCCGCTGTCATGAAAGCGGAAAATGTGACTGCCGTATCCGTTAATGAAGATATGCTGGTACGTTTTTCCAGTATGATGAGCAGCATGAATTATATTGTTTTCGTGGTGATCGCCTGCGCGGCGGCGTTGGCCTTTATCGTGCTTTATAATCTGAACAATATTAATATTACTGAGCGGATCAGGGAGATCGCCACCATTAAAGTGCTGGGATTTTACAGGAATGAAACGGCTTCTTATGTATTCCGTGAAAATATGGCGCTTACGGCGATCGGCTGTGCGGTAGGACTTCTATTGGGAAAACTGCTGCATATTTATGTGATGCATGAAGTGGATATCGACCTTGTGTCTTTCGACGTTCATGTGAGGACTGTCAGTTATCTTCTGAGTGTGATTCTTACCTTTTTGTTTACATGGGTGGTAAACCGGATCATGTCGGGCAAGCTGGATAAGATCAATATGGCGGAATCGCTTAAGTCGGTAGATTAAAGGATTTTGGCCATCTGCGGCGTTAGATCTTCCGGTCGCAGCCACCGCTGCGCCGTCGAAAATCTGCCTTGCAGATGAACGAATATCCTGCGTAGTTTTGCCAGATATCAACAAGACAAGACACTAGGACAAACGACGTCAAGAAAATAAGGCGAGATCATATATTAGCAGAACTTATACAGAATATAAATAATATTGATTTTACTTATAGGAATAAAAGGTGTATAATCAATAAGTAAAGAACAGGGAAAGCAGGTTTTTTACGGCCTGCTTTTTTCTTTTGGAGAGAATCCGCGACGCTTTTTGCGGATCGTGGAGCGCGTCTGTTAAGAACGCAGATGCAGAAAGAATGGAGGTATTTTATGGTTAAAGCAGTAGTAGGTGCAAACTGGGGTGATGAAGGGAAAGGGAAGATCACGGATATGCTGGCAAAAGAAGCGGACATTATCGTGCGCTTTCAAGGCGGTGCAAACGCAGGGCATACCATCGTAAACGATTACGGTAAATTCGCGCTCCATACTTTGCCGTCGGGCGTTTTTTACGGACATACGACCAGTGTGATCGGCAACGGAGTTGCGCTGAATATTCCGGTGCTTATGGAGGAGATCAAGTCGATCACCGATAAAGGAGTGCCGGCGCCTAAAATTTTAGTTTCCGACAGGGCGCAGATCGTTATGCCGTACCATATTTTGTTCGACCAGTATGAAGAAGAGAGACTGGGAGGGAAGTCTTTCGGTTCTACAAAATCCGGTATTGCGCCTTTTTATTCTGATAAATATGCAAAGACCGGCTTTCAGGTGAGCGAGCTTTTTGACGAAGCGTTATTAAAAGAAAAAACGGAACGTGTCTGTGAAGCTAAAAACGTGCTGCTGGAGCATTTATATCACAAACCTTTGCTCGATCCCAGGAAATTGCTTGAAACATTACACGGATACAGGGAAATGATTGAGCCGTTTGTCTGCGATGTATCTTCTTTTTTGGACAGAGCGGTCAAAGAGAGAAAGACCGTGCTTTTAGAGGGACAGCTTGGCACGTTAAAAGATCCTGACCACGGTATTTACCCGATGGTTACGTCTTCTTCCACTTTAGCTGCATACGGCGCGATCGGCGCAGGCATCCCGCCTTATGAGATCAGACAGATCATTACCGTATGTAAGGCATATTCTTCGGCAGTAGGGGCGGGCGCTTTTGTATCGGAGATCTTCGGAGAAGAGGCGGACGAACTGAGACGCCGCGGCGGCGACGGAGGAGAATACGGGGCTACCACGGGACGTCCGAGACGGATGGGGTGGTTTGACTGTGTGGCTTCAAAATACGGCTGCCGTCTGCAGGGAACAACGGACGTTGCTTTTACCGTGCTGGATGTGTTAGGTTATCTGGATGAGATTCCGGTCTGCGTCGGATATGAGATCGACGGGGAAGTGACGACAGAATTTCCGGTAACGGCAAAATTGGAAAAAGCGAAACCGGTATTGGAAATACTGCCCGGCTGGAAGACGGATATACGAGGGATCAGGACTTATGAGGAACTTCCCGAAAACTGCCGTAAATACATTGAATTTATTGAAGAAGAACTGGGATATCCGATTACTATGATATCCAACGGTCCGGGAAGAAACGATATTATTTACCGTGACAAAGATTGAGGAACGCGTTCATGGTAGCGAATTTAGAATACTATAAAGTATTTTACTATGTGGCAAAAACGGGAAGCTTTACCGCTTCGGCAAAGGAGCTTTCCGTGTCACAGTCGGCAGTCAGCCAGTCGGTAAAGCAGTTGGAAACGCTTCTTTCGGCAGTGCTTTTTAAGAGGACGGCAAAGGGAGTGCGGCTGACGGCGGAAGGAGAGCTTTTGTTCTCTTATGTACAAAAGGGGTATGAGCAGATAGAAACGGGAGAAAAAATGTTATCGCAGATGTTGAATCTGGAACTGGGAGAGATCAGGATCGGGGCCAGCGATATGACGCTCCGTTTTTATCTGCTTCCTTTTCTTGAGAAATTCCATGAAAGCTTTCCTGCGATCAAGGTTACCGTTACGAATGGTCCTACGCCGGAGACGCTGAAATTTTTAAAGGAAGGAAAGATTGATTTCGGCGTGATAAGCACGCCTTTTGAAAAAGAGGACGGGCTGGAGGCTGTCGAAGTAAAAGAAATCTACGATATCTTTGTGGCGGGAAGAAAATTCATCTCTTATAAAAACAGGACTTTGGATTTTAAAGATCTTGAGAAATTACCGCTTATTTTTTTAGAGGGAGCCACAAGCACAAGGATGTATATGGATGATTTTCTGCGGAAAAATAACGTCATGGTAAATCCCGAGTTTGAGCTTGCGACCAGTGATATGGTAGTACAGTTTGCAATGCGGAGCTTAGGCGTCGGATGCGTGGTAAGGGATTTTGCCAAAGAAGCCTTGGACAGCGGCCTTTTGTTTGAATTAAGGTTTAATAAAATGATACCGAAACGGTCGTTCTGCGTAGTGACGGATAAAAGAAGCGGCCTTTCGGCGGCGGCGAAGAAATTGATTGATATATTGGATCTGTAAAGCGATTTCACGCTTAATACTGAGCCTTCCGGCGGTATACGGGCAGGAAGGAATGGAGGAACGGATATGATAAAAACAGTTATTTTTGATATCGGAAACGTATTGGCAGGATTTGCCTGGAAGGAATATTTTGACAGGTTTTCTTACAGTGAGGAAGTGAAGGAGCGGATCGGCAGGGCGACGGTGCAGAGTCCGGTGTGGAACGAGTATGACAGGGGAAATCTAAGTGATGAGGAAGTGGTAGAAGCTTTTATAAAGAACGATCCGGGAATCGAAAAAGAGCTGCGGGAATCGTTAAACAATATATCGGGTATGCTGGTGCGCTATGATTATGCCATCCCGTGGGTCAAGGCTTTAAAGCAGAGCGGATATCAGGTACTCGTACTGTCTAACTTTTCCCACAAGGCGGTGGCGGACTGCGGGGAGGTATTGGATTTTCTGCCTTTTACGGACGGAGGGATACTTTCCTATCAAGACCATGTGATCAAGCCCCAGCCCGAAATTTATGATCTGCTGATGGAAAGGTATGGTCTTGTGCCGGAAGAATGCGTGTTTATGGACGACACTCTCGTCAATGTAGAGGCGGCCCAAAAAGCCGGAATCCATGGGATTCATTTTCGTGATAAAGAACAGGCTGAAAAAGAGCTGCATGATTTGGGCGTCGCATACTGACCGTCCGTATGGCAGAAACTGCGCTATGATTTTTCGATTTCCTGTTCTCCGGAATCTTCTTTGGCCTGAAAAATATCAGGGTCTGCGATCGTAGGTTTTTGTTTTATCTGGCCATAGAGCCAGATATAGATCCAGCATAGGATCGGGAGAAACACGGTGGCAATCAGACAGGCCTGAAACAATTCGCCGGACTTCGAAGAGTCTAAGAGCGATACGACGATCAGGGCGATATAAGAAAGGGCAATCAGCACCAGACAGACGATGGCGGCAATTTGTTTCGGATTTTTCTTTTTTTTCATTTTTATGATCCTCATTTCTGCGCTGCCTTATTGCACAGATCCATATTATGGACCGCAAGTTTGTGTCAGACAGCGCGCAGACACAAACAATAAGCCCGCTCATAAGCAGTCCGGGAGCTACTGCCGGATGTAGACACTTTTGCATGTTTTGGCACGCATACCAGGCAACATTCTTGAACGATATATTTGACTTATTATAACACAGAACAGACTCAAAATGCGATACGTTATGATCTTATTATGATAACCGGTTAAATGTGGCGTCTGCCAACGGCAGCCGGGGACAGGAAAGGCGGACCGTTACGGAAAGAGAGGGATTCGGGATGAAAGAGATTTCTTTAGACGGAAATTGGAGTTTAAAAGTATTGGGTGAAAATGTATATGGGATCGGGGAGGAGGAAATACCTGCCAAAGTGCCGGGAAGCGTGTATGGAACGCTGATGGAAGAGGGAAAGATACCCGATGTCTACTACCGTGATAACGAACTGCAGGCTACCAGACTGATGGAAAATGATTTTGAGTACGTCAGGAGCTTTTGGTTAGAAGAAGATAAGGAAAATGCCGATGTGGTCTTGTTAAGATTTGACGGGATCGATACGCTTGCGGATATTTATGTGAACGGCCGTCAGATCGGAACGGCATACAATATGCACCGGACATGGGAATTTGACGTTTCCGACGTTTTGCAGGGCGGAGAAAATACGCTGCGGGTAACGCTGCATTCGCCGATACGTTATATCAGGGAAGAGAATGAAAAGATCTATACGGGCGGTTCCGCGGACGCTATGGAAGGGTTTCCGCATCTTAGAAAGGCGCATTGTATGTTCGGATGGGATTGGGGGCCGAGACTTCCCGACGCAGGGATCTTCAGGAGCGTCAGACTTCTTTTTGTAAAGACGGCGAGGATCGAACAGGTATACATTACCCAGTACCATGAAGAAAATAAAGTAACCCTTGATTTCGATACCACGATAGCATTATTCCCGCAAGAATTTTACGGGGCGCCGGACAAAAGTGACAGAACCGCCGCCTTGGAGGATAATGGAGATTTAGGGACGGCGGAGCACATGGCCGGCCGTTTGAAAGTCAAAGTGTATTCGCCGGAGGGAAGGGAATACCTGCCGGATGAAGAGGAAAAGGTCGTGATAGAAAACCCGAGGCTTTGGTGGCCTAACGGCTATGGAGAGCAGCCCCTTTATCTGGCGCAGGCAGTTTTGTATGACGGGCAGGGAGAAGAGCTGGACCGTTGGGAGAGGCGCATCGGCCTGCGCAGCGTGACGGTGAATACCGAAAAGGACGAATGGGGGAACTGTTTTGCCCATGAAGTGAACGGAATCAGGATTTTTGCAATGGGGGCGGACTATATTCCGGAGGACAATATTTTTTCAAGGATCACGAAAGAGCGGACAAGAAAATTGCTGGAAGACTGCGTGGCGGCAAACCATAATTCCATCCGCGTATGGGGCGGCGGCTATTATCCGGACGATTATTTTTTTGATATTTGCGACGAGCTTGGCCTGCTGGTATGGCAGGATTTTATGTACGCCTGCGCCAGCTATGAACTGGATGACGCGTTCGAAGAAAATATCCGGCAGGAAACCGTTGAAAATGTGCGAAGGATCAGACACCATGCATGTCTGGGGCTTTGGTGCGGCAATAATGAGATGGAGACGCAGACGTTGGACAAAGTATGGAAACCGTCTGAAAAGCAGAAATATGATTATATCAAGCTGTTTGAATACATTATTCCCAAGATCGTAAAGGAGGAAGATCCGAATACCTTTTACTGGCCTTCCTCGCCTTCTTCGGGTGGGAATTTTGAAAACCCTTGGGATGAGAACGCAGGGGATACCCACTATTGGGATGTGTGGCATGGGGACAAGCCTTTTACCGAGTACCGTAAATTCTATTTCCGTTATTTATCGGAGTTTGGGTTTCAGTCTTTTCCCTGTTTAAAAACTGTGGAGACATTTACCGAAAAGGAAGACCGGAATATTTTCTCCAGAATCATGGAGATGCATCAGAGAAACAGGGCGGCAAACGGCAAGATCCTGAATTATCTTTCCGCTACTTATCTTTATCCGAAGGATTTCGATTCCTTACTCTATGCCTCCCAGCTTTTGCAGGCGGACGCTATCCGCTACGGAGTGGAGCATTTCCGCAGACACCGGGGCAGGTGTATGGGAACGGTGGTCTGGCAGCTAAACGATATCTGGCCGGTGGCGTCGTGGGCGAGCATCGACTATTACGGAAGATGGAAAGCGCTTCATTACGCGGAAAAACGTATGTTTGCCCCTGTTATGGTCTCTTGTGAAGAAAACGGCGAGCTGACGGAGCGGCCTTATTGCATTATGGAAAAGCAGGACTTTGAAAAATCGGTCAGGCTGCATGTGGCCAATGAGACGAGAGAAGAAATCACGGGCGAAGCGGTGACGGCTCTTCGGAATGCGGACGGCAGCGTGGTCTGGGAGAAGAAAGAGAGCGTAACGGCGCCGCCGCTTTCGGGCGTATGGCTGGAAAAACAGAATTGCAGCGATTGTGATATTTTTACACAGTATGTCAGCTATGAATTCAGGATAAAGGGAGAAACGGTATCGGAAGGAACCTGTCTGTTTACCACACCCAAGCATTTCCGCTTTCAGGACCCGCAGCTTTCTGTCAGGAAGGAAGGGGACTGCATTGTTGTGGCCGCCAGGAGTTATGCGCAGAAAGTTGAGATCGAAGGAACGGATGGTGACGTGCGGTTAGAGGATAATTATTTTGATATGAACGCGGGAGAGAAGAAGATCCGTATCATAGAAGGAAAGGCTTCCGGTCACAGAGTCAGGAGTGTGTATGACATAGCCCGTTGACCGTTTTGGCAAAATATAATAAGGGGCTGCAGGCGTCTGAACGCGCCGCAGCCCCTTCGGGGAGGATTGTATTATTTTGTCTTGTGTAACGGTCAAAGGAGGGGGTTCCGATGACTATTAAAAGTATGTACATGAAAGAAGAAGTTTATACAGAAAATATGGACGAATTTAAAATTCCCTGCTATACTATAGCAGGGAACCAAAAGAAAAACGAAATTATTTCGGAGGATTTTAGATTATGGCATTATTAGAGCAGTGGAGAAACAAAGCGTATGATGAAACGGCAAATAAAGCGGATCTGCAGAGATTGTGGACAGTTTATTTTCAGGAGGAGCGGGATATTTACGCAGAGCTTTTAAAAAATCCCGATGAAACGGTAGAGGGGACGGTAAAAGAGCTTGCGGAGAAATTCGGCGTACCGCTTATGACGATGGTGGGATTTTTGGACGGCATCAACGACAGTCTGATCGATCAGAATCCGATTGAGGAAATGGAAGAGGATACGAGAGTCAATCTCGGTTTTGATAAAGAGCTTCTTTATAAAAACATGGTGGCTGCAGATGCGGACTGGCTGTATCAGTTAGAGGAATGGAACGCGATTTTTGACGAGACAAAACGGAAAGAGCTTTACAAAGAACAGAAGTCTTCTACTACGATCGTAAAAGGAGAAAGGATATATCCCAACGATCCCTGTCCCTGCGGCAGCGGTAAAAAATATAAAAAATGCTGCGGTAAAAATAAATAAACCTGATTTTGGAAAAGTTAAAAGCGGGATAAACGGGAGTTGGGTTAAAATTTGGCTGTAATGAAAAGTAGCGTCGGTAAGCCCAAAATGGCGGCTGCCGACGCTAAAGTTATTAAAGGAGGTCCGTCAGGACGTTTTTTAAACACGTTCCGGGGCGGGTATGGAGCGAAAAATGGAGTTTTTAAGAAAACAGTCTTCAGGCAGACTGATCACGTTAGGATTTGCCCTGATGATCTTATTGGGAACGGCGCTTTTGCTATTGCCTTGTTCCGTTAAAGAAGGGGTGCAGGTCGGTTTTATTGACGCGCTATTTACGGCGACCAGCGCGGTTTGTGTGACCGGGCTGCTGGTGGTGGACGTGGCGGACAGCTTTACGGCATTCGGGCAGGGCGTTGTGGCGGTACTGATCCAGATCGGCGGTCTGGGAGTCAGTTCCATCGGCGTAGGGCTGATCTTAGCGGCGGGAAAACGGATCAGTATCAAAGACAGGCTGCTTGTGAAAGAGGCCATGAATGTAGACAGCTCGAAGGGGATCGTAAGGCTGGTAAAATTTGTCCTGCTTTTGACGCTGTGTTTTGAGGGCGTGGGCGCCCTGCTTTGCTTTTTTGTGTTCCGTCAGGAATATCCTTTTCTCCGTGCCTGCGGAGTCAGCATTTTTCATGCGATTGCTGCTTTTAACAATGCGGGGATCGACATTTTCGGGGGGATGCGGAGCATGACGCCTTACAGGGACAATCTTTATCTGAACGCGGTAACCTGTGGGCTGATTATTTTTGGCGGATTGGGGTTTTTTGTTATTTTGGATGTTATAAAATGTAAAAACTTTAAAAAACTGTCCCTGCATTCAAAAGTGGCAATTTCCACAAGCCTTTTCCTGATTGCAGCGGGGAGTTTCCTTTTTAAAGCGACGGAAGATATGACATGGATAGGGGCGGTATTTCAGAGCGTTTCCGCGAGAACGGCGGGGTTCTCCACATATGATATGGGAGAATTTACGAATGCGGGTCTCTTCGTCATGTGCATTTTAATGTTTATCGGCGCTTCTCCCGGTTCCACGGGAGGCGGCGTCAAGACCAGCACTTTTTTTACTTTAATGCAGGGAGTAAGGTGCGTGGTATCGAAGAAACGTCTTTCAGCGTTTCATAGGAGCATACCGGGAGAGACGATGTCGAAAGCTTACATGATCGTGAATCTGTCGCTGGTAGTGGTATTCTGCGGTATTTTTTTCTTATGCGTACTGGAACCGGAATACAGTTTTATACAGATTATGTTTGAGGTAGTATCCGCGTTCGGTACGGCGGGACTTTCTACGGGCATCACGCCGGATCTTGGCACGGCGGGCAGGCTGGTCGTTATTGTTTTAATGTTTATAGGCAGGCTGGGAGCGTTTACGCTTTTGTCGATTTGGATCAACCGGCCGGAAAAAAACGCCCGGTATACGGAAGAGTCTTTGACGATCGGCTGAGTGCTTTCGGCTGGCGCGTCAGCCGCAGACTTCAGCGCCATAAATGGCGCAAACAATTCCAAATCATAATATGTTTGGAAGGTTGAAGGAAATACACTTTCAACCTCCTTGATTTGAGCGTCCGCAAAAGCGGACAGATGGGAGCAAATATGAAAAAAAGAAAAACGGCGGAATCTTTCGGTATCATCGGTCTGGGGCGCTTTGGAATGGCCCTTGCCATATCTTTGGCGGAGGCAGGGAAAGAAGTGATCGTTGTGGATAAAGACGAAAGCACGGTGAAAGCGATGCGGCAGTATACGGAGAACGCATTTGTGGCGGACGACCTGAGCAAAGCGACATTGTCGGAGATCGGAATGCAGAACTGCGACGCGGTCATTGTGGGGATCGGAGAGCAGATCGACACCAGTATATTGACTGCCATGCACCTTGTGGATATGGGTGTAAAGCGTGTGATCGCCAAAGCAAAGAGCATCGACCAAGGCGCCGTTTTGGCGAAAATCGGCGCGGAGGTGGTCTATCCGGAAAGGGATATGGCGCTGCGCCTTGCCAAACGTTTGATATCCGCAAGTTTTCTCGATTATCTGTCGGCTGACAACAGCATAGAGATCGGCAGGATCGAGATATCGGATAAATTGGAAGGAAGGACGATCGAAGAGATCGCTATACGCCAGAGATTCGGGCTGAATATCATTGCTATTGAAAATGACGGCACTACGAATATTGAGATCGGGCCGAAATACAAACTGATAAAGGGCGACGCGGTCATTGTGATTGGAAAAGTGGATAATATCGATAAGTTTAGCAAGAGCATTTGACAGAACCGGAAAGAAACGCCGGCTTATGCTTTGGAAGTCTGCGGTTCCGTACCGTTGGGGATGAATACGGAAACATCTGAAAAGAAAAGCTGCGCAGTGAAGAAAGGAATGGTTTGTGATGGAAAAACAGGAGAGCAGAGTAGGGAAAGCGGTAGAGATGTTTGAATCAGGGTATAATTGCTGTCAATCGGTCTTTGCAACTTACGCGGATCTGTTTGGAATGGATAAGGAAACGGCGCTTAAGATCTCAAGCCCCATGGGAGCGGGGATCGGCAGAATGCGCGAAGTATGCGGAACGGTATCGGCGATGGCAATGCTGTCAGGGCTGAAATACGGAAATACGGATCCGGAGGATATAAAAAAGAAGGAAGAAATTTACGCCCTTGTCCGTAAAATGAGCGATAAGTTCGAAGCGGAAAAGAAAAGCATTATCTGCCGGGAGCTGCTTGGCCTGAATGTAAAAAGGGAAGAGAGCGCAAAACCGGAAGAGAGGACGGCGCAGTATTATATGACCCGCCCCTGCAGCAATCTGATCGCCTACGCAGCGTCCATTATTGAAGAGACACTTTTATAATACAAAGTTTTAGTATGAAACTGTAATATGATGACGGAATGTGAATCATGTGAATAGGGAAGAAAGAGAGGAAAAAATGATGAGTAAGATCGATGAAGTCCGCGCACAGATGGTAGCGGCAATGAAAAGCGGAGATAAGGAAAGAAAGGAAAGCTTGTCTATGCTGCTTTCCGCGCTGAAAAATAAAGCGATCGACAAAAGAGAGGATCTGACGGAGGCAGAAGAATTTGAAGTAGTAAAAAAAGAGATCAAACAGACAAAGGAGACGTTAGAGCTGGCGCCAAAGGACAGGACGGATATTATAGAGCAATGTGAAAAACGTCTTGCCGTATTAAAAGAGTTTGCGCCGGAAGAAATGGGAGAAGAAGCGATCCGGGAAGTAGTAAAGGGTGTGCTTGCGGACTTAGGGATCGTAGAGCCTTCCGCAAAAGATAAAGGGAAGATCATGAAAGAGCTTATGCCGAAAGTGAAAGGAAAAGCAGACGGAGCGTTGGTGAATAAGATCGTCGGGGAAATGCTGTAATGATACTATTTTTAACAAGTGATATCGGTATTTTGGAGGAAACGGGCGGGAGCCTTTTCCCGGTCTGCCTGAACGAAGAAAACGGGATGGTGGAACGGCTCAAAAAGTATTGGAAGGAAGAGTCTGACATACTGTTTTTAACGGCCGCTCCGGATCATTTTGAAAACAATGACGGTCTTAAGGATGCTTTTAGTAAAATTTTTCCTATGAGCGGGCTGAGTATCGGCAGAGTAGATATCTGCGACGGCAGAAATGAAGGGGCAGTTTCACGGCTTAAGGAGTATGACGCGCTTTTATTCGGAGGCGGCCATGTTCCTACCCAGAATGCGTTTTTCAAAAAAATCGGTTTAAGGCAGGCATTGTCAGATTATGAGGGCATCGTTATGGCGTTGAGCGCAGGTTCCATGAACTGTGCGGAAACGGTCTACGCCATACCCGAATTACGCGGGGAAGGGACGGACGCAGCCTACCGCAGATTTATAGACGGGCTGGGGCTTACGAAACGTATGATCATCCCTCATTATCAGTGGCTTGACAAGGTAGAGTTAGACGGCATGAGGGTGATAGAAGACATTGCGGTTCAGGACAGCATGGGAAGGGAATTTATTGCATTGAGCGATGGCAGTTATATTTTCTCCGAGAACGGGAGGGAATGGGTGTACGGCGAGGCCAGTCTTATCAAGGACGGGAAGATCACGAAACTGTGCAGCCGGAACAAAAGCGTTTTTTTGTAAATACCGTTTGTTTTGGTCAGGGCAGAGTCTGCTTTTTAAGGCAGGCTCTGTTTTTTCATTCTGCTTAAAAGGGAAACAGAGAGGACTTACCGGTAGCTTACGGAAAAAAATTTTCATTTTCTGCGACCGATCGTTTCCTTTATGCATCTAATCAATGTAAACGGGTGATACCTGTTTATAACGGTTTAACGGAGAAATTTTATTGCGCGATAAAATGAGAAGTAAAAGTGCCGGCAGAAAGGATCATTTATGAAAAAAGAACAATTAGGAAAACTGATCGTCGAATCGGAAGATATGATGTACCGCGTGGCAAAGACGCTGCTTTACAGTGATGCAGACTGTGCGGACGCCATACAGGAGGCAATCGTGAAGGCATTTTCCAATCTGCATATGCTAAGACAGGACGCCTATGCCAAAACGTGGCTGACAAGGATCCTACTCAATGAATGCTATGCAATCATGCGCAGAGAAAAACGAGTGGTGTCATTGGAAGAATTTACAAGGGAAGAACCGGCAAAGGAGACGGAAGATTATTCCGAACTTTACGAAGCGCTCAGCCATTTACCGGAAACGGCAAGGATCTCGGTTACGCTCTATTATATAGAAGGATACAGTGTAAAAGAAATCGCGAAGATCATGGATGTAACGGAAAGTGCGGTGAAAAGCCGGCTGGCCAGAGCGAGGTCGGCATTGAAAGACGAATTGGAAGGAAACGTCCGGAGAGAAGGGCGCTTTGCCGCACAGAGCAGAGCCGCCGGGATGGTGTGAAAGAAAGGACCCGCAGAGTTTGTGCCGCAAAAGGGCGGCGGAATGGAGACTGATATGAGATCGGAAAATATAAGAATAGAAAACCTTAAACAGGAATTTCCGGTAATGCCGGATGAAATACGGGCAATGGTAGAGCAGGAAGTGACAAGACAATTGAATACGACGGCGGCCGGTACGCCGAAAAGAAAGGGGAGAATACGAAAGCTCCTTATTGCGGCTCTTGCGGCGGCGATGGCGTTGGGAACAACGGTATTTGCAGGAACGGTCTATCGTATGGGAAGCGAACAGAACGGCACCTTTGGGGCGGAAGTAAAAGCAGAAAAGATTTCCGGCGGACAATCGGAGGAAACGGTTCCGGCAGAAACGGGGACGGACATCAGGCCGGTAAAAATGGAGGTTTCTTATCTGCCGGAAGGGCTGAGGGAGACGGAACGGTCAGGAAAATTCGGATACGAAGACGCGCCCTATGACGGAGGGGTTACGGTTTCTCTGTACGAAATGGATATGGGAGACGATTTGTTTGAAATGTCGTTTGAGGAGGTCGTTTCCAGAGAAGATATGAAAATAAACGGATATGACGGCGTTTATTTGCAATTTTCCAATCTTCTCGGAGAGGAAAATGCGTATGACCAAAGGATCTATGTGGCATATCCGGATATTCATTATGTCATGGAGATGTTCGTATCGTCAAACGTATCAAAAGAGGATGCGGTGAAGATGGCGGAAAGTATCCGGTTCACGCCTGTTTCCGAGGGAGACGATTGCATCAGCGGATATAAGTGGAGCGAATATCTTGCCTCTAAGGAGGAAAGGGAGGAAATCATGGAATATGATTTTATTTCCCAAGTAGAGAAGAGCGCGCTGGGTAACGCCCATGCCGTCGGGGAAAGCTTTTCCGTGGAGGCTACGATATCCTGGGAAGGGTATGAAGGGTTGACCGCAAAAGTATCGGATGTGCAGGTATTTGACAATATCAGCGTATTGGACCTGTCTAAAGACGCAGATATAAAGAAGGAATTGGCAGAAGAGACGGATGCGCAGGGCAATCTTCTTCCCGGTACGATCCAGTATATCAAAAACGGAAACAGTACGGATTCGTTAACGGAAATCGTGGATACAAAGGAGATATCCCAAAAGCTGGTATATATTACTTTGGAGTATACGAACAACGGTGACGCCGCGATGCAGGATATTCTTTATATGTGCGGCTTGATGAAACTGGTTGAGAAGGATGGAAAGGTGGAAATCTATGAGGGAGAAACGCCGGGAGAGAGTGATAACTGGGATATAGCGAGAATAAGCGGAGCGGCGGGCTTTTTGGAAATGTATTATACGGATGTTTTTGGAAGAGAAGGTAAGAATTACATTGACAGTTTAAGGCCGGGTGAAACTGCCGTCGTGCATCTGGCGTGGGTCGTACCGGAACGGGAACTTGAATATCTGTACTTAAATCTCAATGGGAATCCCTATGAGTTTACGGAAGAAGATCTGGCGATAGGATATGTGGATATCAGGCAGTAGGACGGTAGCGGGCCGGAGGGAACAGGAGCCGCCGTCTTAAAAAAATAAAAGTTTTACGAAAAGTTATAAAAAACCTCTTTACAGATTAGAAAAGTTGGAATAAGATAAGAGCATAAAAATGAATCTTGCAAACGCGTAGAAGAGAAGAGTACGATAGGAAAGACAGCAGAGAGAGGCGCCTGTTTCAACAGTGCTGAAAGCGCCTTTATCGGAACTATCCGAAAACGAACTCTGAGCGGCCCTAATCCGGTCCGGTGATTCCGTTATCATCTTATGAGAGGTTTTGGTAAGACGTAGCTTTATGGTTTCATAAAGCCTGCGCACAGAGCAAGCAGGGTGGAACCGCGAGTAATCGTCCCTTACGCTTTTTAGCGTAAGGGATTTTTTTATGCGCAGCCCCATGCAGGCGAAATATGCCGCTAAGGCGGCAGACCGGATCGCTGCGGAAAAAAGAGGAAAGGATGAAAAAATTTATGAAGATCACATTGAAAGACGGCTCCTGCAAGGAGTACGGCGAGGCAAAAAAGGTAATTGAAATTGCGGCCGATATAAGCGAAGGGCTTGCAAGAATGGCGGCAGCGGCAGAAATCGACGGGAAAACGGCGGATCTTAGGACCGTGATTGATAAAGACTGCGAGTTAAATATTCTGACGGCGAACGACGAAGAAGGGCTTAGGACTGTGCGCCATACTGCCTCCCATGTTTTGGCGGAGGCGGTAAAAAGGGTGTTTCCGGATGCGAAACTTGCAATCGGACCGAGCATCGACACCGGTTTTTATTACGATTTTGAGTATGCGCCTTTTTCCAGAGAAGATCTGGACAAATTAGAGGCGGAAATGAAAAAGATCATCAAGGAAGGGGCTGCGCTGGAAAGATTTACCCTGCCAAGGGAAGAGGCTGTCAAGTTTATGGAAGAGAAAAATGAGCCTTATAAAGTGGAACTGATCCGTGACCTTCCTGAGGATGCGGAGATCTCTTTCTACCGTCAGGGAGAGTTTACCGATCTTTGCGCAGGTCCCCATTTAATGAGCACCAAGGGGATCAAGGCGTTTAAGCTGATCAGTTCTTCCATGGCGTACTGGCGGGGAGATTCTTCCAAAGCGCAGCTACAGCGTATTTACGGTACCGCTTTTAACAAAAAGGAAGAACTGAACGCTTACTTAGAACATTTGGAGGATATTAAGAAACGCGACCACAATAAGCTGGGAAGGGAAATGGAGCTTTTTACAACGGTAGACGTGATCGGACAGGGACTTCCGCTTCTGATGCCCAAGGGAGCTAAGATGATACAGACGATGCAGCGCTGGATCGAAGATCTGGAGGATAACGAGTGGGGATATGTCAGGACAAAGACGCCGCTTATGGCAAAAAGCGACCTTTATAAAATTTCAGGACATTGGGATCACTATACCGACGGTATGTTTGTCTTAGGCGACGAAGAAAAGGATAAAGAAGTTTTTGCCCTGCGTCCAATGACCTGCCCGTTCCAATATTATGTTTATAAGGCGGCGCAGCATTCCTACAGGGATCTGCCGCTGCGTTACGGCGAGACGTCTACGCTTTTTAGAAACGAGGATTCCGGCGAAATGCATGGACTTACCCGTGTGCGCCAGTTTACGATCTCGGAAGGGCATTTGATTGTCAGGCCGGATCAGATGGTAGAAGAATTTAAGGGATGTCTGGCTTTGGCAAAGCACTGCCTGACGACCTTAGGGGTAGAAGAGGATGTAACTTATCATCTCTCCAAGTGGGATCCGGATAACAGGGAAAAATATATCGGCGAACCTGAAGTCTGGAAGGAAACAGAGCAGCATATCAGGGAGATTCTGATGGAACTGGAGATCCCGTTTGTGGAGGATATTGGAGAAGCCGCGTTTTATGGGCCTAAGGTGGATATCAATACCAAAAACGTATACGGTAAAGAGGATACCATGATCACGATTCAGTGGGATGCGCTTCTGGCAGAGCAGTTCGATATGTATTATATCGATCAGAACGGAGAGAAGAAACGTCCCTATATCATTCACAGAACTTCCATGGGATGCTATGAAAGAACGCTGGCGTGGCTGATTGAAAAATATGCGGGTAAATTCCCTACATGGCTTTGCCCCGAACAGGTGCGTATCCTCCCGATCTCTGATAAATATGCGGATTATGCGGCAAAAGTGGCGGCACAGTTAAAGAAAAACGGTATTTTGACTACGGTAGACGGACGTTCCGAAAAAATCGGTTATAAGATCCGTGAGACAAGGCTGGCCAAAGTTCCTTATATGCTCGTGGTAGGGCAGAAAGAAGAAGAGGAAAATCTGGTTTCCGTAAGAAGCCGTTTTAAAGGCGACGAAGGACAGATGGATTTGGAAAAATTTATTTCCGACGTCTGTGAAGAGATCCGTACAAAAGCGATCCGTAAGGAGGAAGTGACGGAGGAAAAATAAGCGGTAAAACAGAGAAACCGGCGGATCCGGTGAAAAAATCATAAAAATGCTTTAGAATAAAATAAAAAGAACGGCAGATACTAACTTTGTATCCGTCCTTGAAAACGCGGGAAGTTACGCTTTCGGCAGGATAATGATTTTACAAGATTGAAGGGCGGGTATCTTTTTATCAGGATAGCAATGAAATGGAGGTAGAAGTTAGTATGGCCGAATTAAAATGTTCCGTAACAAATTGCGGATATAATAATGAACACTGCTGCTGTAAAGGCGATATTACCGTAGGCGGTAAATGCGCCTGCACGTCGGATGAGACTTGCTGTGAAAGTTTCCGTGACAGTCAGAGGGATTCTTATATGAATGCTTTGGACCGTCCGTGTAAAACGATCAGCATCGATTGTGAAGCAAGTAACTGCGTATACAATAAAGATTTAAGATGTCATGCAGATCATGTGGATATCAGCGGATGCGGCGCTGCAGACTGCAAAGAGACATTATGCAACACATTTAAGGAAAGATAGAAGGCGATCCCCTTTTGAGTACGGCGAATCCGGCCGTGGCTTGAGAGGGGATTTTGTGGAGGAAGAATGCAGGAAAAGAAATTATTGGTCGTAGACGATGAAGCGGATATCAGGATTATGCTGAAAGAATATCTGGAAATGGAAGGATATCAGGTATGGACGGCGGCGAATGCGGACGAGGCGGAGGATGCGCTTAAAGAAAAGCCGGATCTGATCTTACTGGATATCAATATGCCGGGGCGGGACGGTATTCTTTGGTGCGGACAGGTCAGGGAATCCGTGCGGATACCGATCCTGTTTTTGAGCGCGAGGACGCAGGAAGACGACCGGATCAAAGGGTTTAAAGCAGGTGGGGACGATTATATTTTAAAACCCTTCAGTATGGAGGAGCTTTCGGCAAGGATCGAGGCGCATCTTCGCAGGGAGGAAAGAAACAAAACCGGGGAAACGCAAAGCAGGGAGTATTCGGACGGTTCGGTTACGGTAGATTTTACGGGATACCGGATATTAAAAGGCGGTAAGGATATCGGGCTGACAAAAATGGAATTTCAGATCGCAGAACTTTTGTATACCAATAAAGGACAGGTATTTACGAAAGAAGGGATCTATGAAAAAGTGCGGGGGTATGACGGAGAAGCGGATTCGTCGGTCATAACAGAGCATATCAGGCGGATACGCATGAAGCTTGGCGACGGAAAGGAACAGGAATATATAGAAACGGTATGGGGCGTGGGTTACCGATGGATTGGTTAGAAGAATATGAGGAAAAAATAAAACGGTACATAAAGAATACATCATTGGCAAGAGCGGCGATGGTGTACGCTCTTATCGCCATATTGGGAAGCGTGGCCTGCACGATGTTTACGGCAAATCTGCTGCTGATATGGATCAACGTATTGTCGGAGCGGACGCCTTCTCCGGATAAGGTGGTCTTTGTCCTGAACGAAATGCGGCAGTGGTGTCCGTATCTTTATATGGCGGCAGCGATCCTTCTTGCAAGCAGACACTATACGGATCACAGGATAAGAGCGGCGATCGGGGAACTCAGGCTGGCGGTCGGCCATATGGCGGCGGGGGATCTGGGATTTGAAGCGGCATGGCAAAGCGGCGACGAATTTGCTCCGCTTTTTCATGACCTGACCAAGCTTAGGGAACTGTTAAAAAAGGATAAACTTGACCAGTGGAGAATGGGGGAAGAACAGCGGAGGATCAACGCAGCTTTTGCCCATGATATCCGGACGCCGCTTACGGTGATGAAAGGATATTCAGAATTTTTGATAAAATATGTGCCTGCCGGAAAGGTAACGGAGCAGACGCTTCTTGATAAACTGGAGAGGATCTCTTATCAGGGCGACAGACTGCTTTCTTTTTCCAAAACAATGACTACGCTGCAGACAATGGAACAAAGAGAAGTCCACTGCAGGCAGCAGGATGCGGCGGCGATAAAAGGCCGTATCAGGGAGATTGCAGAAGGGATGAAGAAAGAGGGGATAGCGATTTCCTTTACGGACCGTCTGAAAGGAAATCCGGTTCTTACGATAGATCTGGAGATGGTTTTGGAGGCGGTGGAAAACGTACTTCAAAATGCGCTGCGCTATGCGGAGAAAAAAATTGAGATCACGGAAGAATATAGAGGGCAGGCGTTGTTCGTTTATGTCAAAGACGACGGAGCGGGATTTTCTCCGAAGGCGCTCAGAGAAGCGGATAAAGCTTATTTTAGTGAAAATAAAGAGGAAGATAAGGCGGAAGGACATTTCGGCATCGGCCTTTCCGTTACCAAAATGCTTTGTGAGAAGCACGGAGGAGAGCTGAAGCTTTTTAACAGTATTGAGGGCGGGGCCGTTACGGCGGTTTCCTTTTTTGCAGGGAGCGGGAATCTTTGAGAACTTCTGGCTGTCCGTCAGGTATATCAATCTTTCAAAAAGACTTAGCGGTTCCTTAGATTTTTTTAAGTTTATGTAGTGAATTTATAGATATTTTCCTTTTATACTCATAGCAGTACAGGAAAGAGGTACGGGATGGACACGATGCCTTGTACCGGAAAGGGGAATGACAATATAAATGGATGTATCGATTGAAATTCATGGGTTAACTAAAAATTACGGAAAAAAGCAGGCGTTATCAGGGGTAGATCTGGAGATCCGGCAGGGAATGTTCGGACTGCTTGGGCCGAACGGCGCAGGAAAGACTACGTTGATGAAAGTATTGACCACATTGCTTACAAAAACGGACGGCGAAGTGAAGATCTGCGGGATACCTGTAGAGAACAGCAGGCAGATCCGGAATATGACGGGATATCTTCCGCAGGACTTTTCCATGTACGGAAATATGAACGCTTATGAAGCGTTAGATTATCTGGCAGTACTTTCAGGAATGAGTAAGGCGCAGAGAAAGGCCAAAGTACCTGAAATGCTGGAAAAGGTCAATCTGCTGGAAAAACGGAGGACAAAAGTAAGATCCATGTCGGGCGGCATGAAAAGGAGGCTTGGCATCGCGCAGGCTATCATTCACGATCCGAAAGTGATCATTGTAGACGAACCTACGGCAGGACTGGATCCTGAGGAAAGAGTGCGGTTCAGGAACCTTTTGTGCGAGATCGCAAAGGACAGGATCGTTTTGCTCTCAACCCATATTGTAGGCGATATTGAAGCAACCTGCGAAAACATCGCCGTATTGAACAAAGGACAGATCTGCTTTAACGGTAAAGTAACGGAACTGCTTTCTTTGGTAGAGGGAAAAGTGTATTCTGCGGAAATTGCCGCCGTGGAATTGGAAAAAGTAAAACAAAAATATATGGTAACCGGAATACTTACTACGGGAAGTACTGCAAACGTAAAAATAATAGCTGACAGCCAGCCTTTTCCGGAAGCGAAACAGGTGCAGCCGGATGTAGAGGACGCTTATATGTATTTGATGCACAATAAGTAGTCTGGGCATTTTTATCCGGATCTGGGCATCTGGTAGCAGGTGGATAAAGATTGTATGAAAGCAAGGAGGAAATTATGTTTGGAGTATTATTTTTGAAAGAATGTAAGCAGGTTTTAAAAAGTCTGGTATACTATATTTACGTCGTGGTTTTTGTATTGTTTATAACCAGTCAGATGAGCAGCGAAGGTTTCGAAAAATTGCAGAAGCCGCAGCCCGGACAGTCCTATTACGGAGAGAGGGCCACGAAGGATGAGAAGCCGATCATGGAGCAGACGCTGGCCGGCCTGGTGCAGGACGTTTATCACGGTTCTTTTGCTACTTATCCGCTTGGGTTTTATAAAGGGGTTACGCTTACCGACAGTGAAAAAGAACAAATGGAAGAAATTCTGGAACGCTGCACGGGAAAGAGCTTTGAGACGCTGGAGAAAGAAATGCTGCTGCATTTTGAGCAATATGAACAGCGCACGACGGAAGAAGCCATGGCGGCAAGGTCAAGTTATAAAGTACCTGTAAAAGAAGATCTGACTTACGAAGAATTTCAGGCGGCAATGCAGGAGGTCTGTAAGATAGTGGGAAAAGGATCTTCTTATGAAAAATCCCGCTATGAGAACCAAGTCTATGTCCCGATGACTTATGAACAGGCAAAAGAGGAATTTGACGCCCTGTGTACGCAGGACCGTTTCACAAGAGCATATATGCGTATGTTTTGTGATTATGCGGGGATCGTACTTGCTATTTTGCCGATCTTTATCGGGGTATCCAGAGCGCTTCGGGATAAAAGGGCAAAAGTGCAGCAGGTTATTTTTTCAAAACCGGTTTCCGGCGTCAGGATTATATTGAGCCGCTATTTTGCCAATTTGGTCATGATCATGATTCCTGTGATCGTTACGGCATTTTTATTGCAGCAGCCGTATTATTATAAAGCGCAGACCTATGGCATACAGGGCGATATCTTTGCCTTTTTTACAGTCCCTTGCTTATGGCTTTTGCCGGAGATCATGATCGTGCTTGCCTTGTCGTTTTTGATCACAGAGTTTACGGACAGCATTCTGGCAGTATTTATTCAGGTCATGTGGGGGATCGGAAGCCTTTTCAGCGGGAATGTACTGGTCGGGGACTTTGGCCTGAAGCTGATCACAAGGTGGAACACGCTTGGACAGAGCGGACTTTATGCTTCATTGGAAAAAAGCCTGCTGCTCAATAAAGGATATTATATTTTGTTAACGCTTGTCTGCATTCTGCTGACTGTGCTGGTCTATGAAAGAAAACGGAAAAAGGGGGAAACTATATATGGAAAAATACGGAAAGCTGACAATTAGTTTTGTAAAAAGGCAATATTATCCTCATCTTTTACTGACTCTTTTATTTGTGGCCGTTTCAGGTGGTTTTGTAAGTTTTAAGGGATTGGAGAGCGTGCAGGCGGCCAAGGTAATGGAAATGTATGTGGCGTTTACGGGGATTCTGTTATTTACTCCGCTTTTTATGCCGGAGCAGGATAAGGAGATCTGGAACCTTGAGAGGAGCAAAAAGACGTCCATGTGGAAGGTCTACCTTCCACGTCTGCTGTTGGCGCTTATCGTATGTATAGCCGTTATATCCTTATTTTTGGGACTTATGGTGAAAGGGGGCGGTATGTTTGATGCAGCGCGCCTTTTCAGGGGAGCGTGCTGTGAGATCTTCTTTTTAGGGAGTATCGGATTTTTTGCTTCGGCGGTGACGAATCAGGTAGTGATCGGGTATATGGTCGCCGTGATCTATTTTGCAGTGAATATAGGCGGAGGGAAAAGAATGTGGAACTTTGCTCTGTTTAAGATGATGAAAGGGGATTACGGAACGTGGATATTCTGGCTTTTGGGAGCGGCGGCGCTGTTTGTTTCGGGAATCGTTGTCCGTGAAAAAGTCGGTTCGTGAATAGTCCGGTGAAAAAGTCGTTGCTGAAAAAGTCCCGGAAAAGTCAAGAAAAAGTTCTTGACAATGAAGGGGGATGGTGGTATTCTGATAAAGCGTGTGATGGGAACACACAAAACAGGCAAGCAGAGTATCCGCTCTCACCCTATGGCAATCGGGCTTATAGGCGTTTATAGTTCTAATACCTTTATGATATTTAGTACAGATTGGTGTAGAGTTATGTCAGTGGATAGTTATGCTATCCGCTTTTTTTGCGCAGACCCCTGCAGGGGAAATGTGCCGCTAAAGCGACGCACGGGTCGCGCAGCAGGAAGGGAAAAGCGGTTCCCTTTACCTGATTTATGTAAAATAACGGAATGGTACAATCTTATGGAGGTGCAAGGCAATTAGCGATTTAATGATTAACGAACAGATTAGAGACAAGGAAGTACGAGTGGTTGGAGAAGACGGGGAACAATTAGGGATCATGTCTTCAAGAGATGCTATGAAATTAGCGGAGGACGCAGGGCTTGATTTGGTAAAGATCGCACCAACGGCAAAGCCTCCGGTTTGTAAAATCGTGGATTACGGTAAGTTCAAATATGAACAGACCAGAAAAGAGAAAGAAGCAAAGAAAAAGCAAAAAGTAATTGAAATCAAAGAAATACGTCTTTCTCCCAATATTGATACGAACGATCTGAATACCAAAATGAATGCGGCCAGAAAATTCCTTTCCAAAGGAGACAAGGTAAAGATCACACTCCGTTTCCGCGGGCGTGAGATGGCGCATATGGCCAATAGTAAGCATATTTTGGATGATTTTGCAAAAGAACTTTCGGATATTGCGGTAGTTGAAAAAGCGCCGAAGGTAGAGGGACGAAGCATGACAATGTTTTTAACTGAAAAGCGTTAGTTCGTACAGTTAAAATAGATTTTAGTTTAGAAGGATTAGGAGGAACTTGATATGCCAAAAATGAAGACAAGCAAATCAGCTGCAAAACGTTTTAAAGTAACGGGAACAGGTAAATTAAAGAGAAGTAAAGCTTATAAAAGCCATATCTTAACCAAGAAAACGACAAAAAGAAAGAGAAATCTTAGAAAGCCGGCTATTACGGACGCAACGAATGTTAAGAATATGAAGAAGATTTTACCTTATTTATAAGTCTGGTTAAGAAGGAGGAAATAAGACAATGGCAAGAATCAAAGGCGGCATGAACGCAAGAAGAAAACATAACAGAGTATTAAAGCTTGCAAAAGGTTACAGGGGTGCAAGATCAAAACAGTATAGAATCGCAAAACAGTCTGTAATGAGAGCTTTGACTTCTTCCTATGCAGGAAGAAAAGAAAGAAAACGTCAGTTCAGACAGCTGTGGATCGCGCGTATCAACGCGGCTGCAAGACTGAATGGTTTATCTTACAGCAAATTTATGTATGGATTGAAGTTAGCGGGCGTTGACATGAACAGAAAAATGCTGGCAGAGTTAGCCGTAAACGATGCGGAAGGATTTAAATCTCTGGCAGAGCTTGCAAAATCCAAGATTGCGTAATCAGCCGGTAATTCATGGAACGGTTTTAAACAGATTAGGGCATATAACAGACAGACTGTTATGTGCCTTTTGTTTGGTCTGCGCGTTGTGGATGCGGTCTGGTGGATTTCCTGTAAGGAAAAAGGTTATTTTTGAAATAGGAGGAAAAATAGAATAAATATCGGAAAACGGGTTAGTATAAGTGAGGGATAAAAAAGAGGCGGCGTCGAATGGTGTCGAACAGGATTCTATTAAGATTGCTGAAAAGTATTGACATTTCTTCAACCGATTACTATAATTAAATTTGTTAAGAATAATCCTCGATAGCTCAATGGTAGAGCACGCGGCTGTTAACCGCGGGGTTGTAGGTTCGAGCCCTACTCGGGGAGCTTGAAAAGACCCGCAGACAGTGATGTTTGCGGGTTTTGCGTATCCGAGGATGAGAGAGAAGAAGTTTTGGCAGGCAATATACTGTTAACCGAAAAAGGATATACTTTGATAGCTCAATGAAATAGTAACACTTGTTAGAAATCTAGCTGTTTTTTACACGAAATGGATGGTTTTCATTCTGGTTCATATAAAACAGGAATGGTAATATAGAATATTTATAAAAGAAAAAATATATGCGGGATGTACGAAAGCGAGGGTAAAGCTGTGGCTTTCCATGTAATGAAACCTTGTATTGAATTTATGCAAGGTTTCATTTTTGCATGAACTGATTAAAGATAAACAGAAAATAGATTATGCTTATGGAAATGGGTGTATTATTTAAAAAACATTTTCATATAGCATATTATGGCAATTATATGTTAGAATACTAAATAAATATAAGATAACCTTGTGATTTTTAGATGGTGTATTGATAAGCATTGTTGTAGATGAATGAAAAGAGGTTCCTGTTAATGGATGTGCAAAAATCGGAGATAACAGAATATCTAAAATTATCTGGAAAGGTTGAGTCGGAATATAATGGAATAGAGGAAAATGATGATAATGAAGGCAGTGAAGCAGATGTCCCGTATGAAGTTCAGAACATTCGTGTCACTCAGAAAATGATAACTGTGTTCCAAATAGAACATTGGATTTCTGCGGAGAATGGAGCGAGGTTAAATTTGTCGCCAGAATATCAAAGGAATTTGGTATGGGACGAAAAAAGAAAAAGTGCATTGATTGAATCTTTATTGCTTCGTATACCAATACCAGCATTTTATCTAGATGAGGATAGTGACGGAAATAAAAATGTCATAGATGGCTTGCAGCGTTTGTCGGCGATACATTCATATTTAAATAATGAATTTTCCTTAACGAAAATGCAGTAT
>CAJTWM010000011.1 GCA_910579805.1 uncultured Lachnospiraceae bacterium
GGCAGGCACCGCTCGACGAAGATGTGGTACTGCCGCCTCTACGGCATCATGATGTTACAGCATCTTGATGCCTGGGAAATGCCCTCTGCTGAGGCATTTCAAGAATCATTATTAGGATTGACCGCCTAATAATGATATCTTAAGCGATTCCATAAGATTTTTCAAGGCATAGTACCCGCTATGTCCAATGTTTATGTCCATTTTTCTCAAATTTCTTTTCCTGCACGATATTCAGTTGTCAATTTTCAGTTAGAATCACATTCATTGAGATTCCGAGAAGTTATAAAAAATTTATCATGAAACATAGATATCGTCAACACATTATTTTAAAAAAATACTATAGGTTTTTACATTCAAATTCTCTAATATATAACTTAACATATACACTCTTTTTCCATATTATAGAATGAAGTAATTGGAAAACTTTACAATTTTAGTGTTTACATTTGAGTTAACTGTTTAATAAACTATTTAATAATTAAAAAACATTTTACTCACACACAATAATTTGATACAATTAAACACAGGAAAAGATCCGCCAAAAATCCGGCTATGATATCAAAACTTTATAGACTTGCTTCGTCATAGAAAACATACAGGAACAGCTTACATTTTGGAATGTAAATATAGTTTTTTTATTAAAAAATTTTATAATAGATACATTTTGGATTTTACATAAAAATTATGTATTATACCCAACTTCCAACTGCCCACAAAAGATCAGCCGCCACATTTACAAGCAAAGCTAAAAACATAGGCATCCCTCCCAGCGATACGGAAATAGTCATCAGCAAAACTACAACTGATAATTTCAAAACAATTGCTAAAAATTGAGGCAAACATTGGAGTACACTAAAAGTTAATGTTGGGAATTGAGTATCATACACAATACATTCATAGAATGAAATGCCAAAGGTTAATATGATCGTATAAACATATCGCGATAGTTAAATTAGAATAAAAGCTGCCAGCCATATTTTGAAAAAGAATAGGGCCGCCCTATTCCTTTTCAAAATGCCGGTTATAATAATCGTAAAAAGAATCGCTCACTTTCCGGATCATTTGCTCCTCGCACATGGTTTTGTCCCCGATTTCCCCAATCACTCCGTCAAACACGATTTCCTTATTGATCAGCACCTGATACTGCTTTGTTGCCAGTCTCAGATCGTCTCGCAGATTTACGATCGGAAAGTCAATCCCCTGTTCTTTATATTTTTTCCTGACGTCATCCATCATTCCCATATATGCGTTATTTTCAACAAATACCGGCACTATCTCTGCGCCAAAGATCAATTCGACACTTTCTATCCCATTCATCGCTCGTTCCATCCTTTCCGTTATTCCGTTGCCGCCGCGGCCGGTTCGACCGTCTGCGCTTTTTCAAATATAGGTTAGTCTATCACAAAAACGTCTCCTATACAATGACCAAAATCTCATCCCTCCGCTCACCGCCCTCCTGCAGCGCATTCCCCCGGCAAAATTTATGATTAAATCAGAAGCTGCATCAGAAAATAAATTGAAAGAAACGGGGTTTCATTTTATAATATAAAGAAAGCGTTTTTTCATATATTTATCGCTACTGAAACGGGAAAAGGAGTAATAAAAAGACTATGAAAAGGAAAAAAAAGAAACTGAAACGCCTACTGTGTTTACTACTGTCATGGATTTTGCTGACGTCCGGCATGGATCTGCAGGCCGCAGCATTTTCTGACCTTGCGGAAATAACCGGGCCAGAAACAAAAAACATTCCCTCTGCCATGTCTGATCATACCGCAGAAACGGAAACTATTCCTTCCGACAGCATCGCAGAAACGGAAACAAACCCTTCCGCTGCACCGGACAGCACTCCGGAAACCGACTCCTCCGCCGTCCCCGACGGCATCGCAGAAACGGAAACCGCCCCTTCCATTGCACCGGACAGCACTCCGGAAACCGACTCCTCTGCCGTCCCCGACGACACCACGGAAACGGAAACTGACTCCTCCTCCGTACCGGGCGACGCTGCGGAGACGGAAACCGATCCTTCTGCCGCACCCGACGGCATTCCGGAAACAGAAACCGAACCGGAGGAAACGCTGACAGAACCGGATCAAACGCAGGAAACAGATTCCGAACCTCCTCACAATGACATGGCGGAAAGCGGCGTTCCTTTAAATCTCAGCAATCCTGCCGTCAGTTTTACGGCCCTTGACGGAACGACCATAACTTCCGCTGCAGACGGAAAACCGAAATTGCTTATTTTTTTCAGGACCACTTGCACTAACAGCCAATACACAATCAGGAACATTGCTTCTGCCGCCGATTTTCCTGACGTGGATATCTATGCTATTGAAATGAGCCAAAAGTCCAAAGAAGACGTGACTGCTTTCAAAGATACCTGCGGCAGCGACAAAATCAAGTTTTCCTATGATACCGGAACTGACAACATTTTGAACTTAAGCACATATATAACTGCAACTAATTCGCCAAATAGTTTCACCCTGCCGTTTATTTGTTATATCGACTCCAATAACAGATTACAGCACACGACTCAGGCGCTGCGCAGTGCGGAAGATATAAAAGCGGATATTGCTCATTACTGCAGCGCTCCTTTAGCGGAAACCTATACCATTACTTATATACTGGACGGAGGCATGAACCATGCCGGCAACCCCCAAACCTACCAATCAACTTCGGATACGATTGTTTTGCAGGATCCTGCAAAACAAGGCTATACTTTTGCAGGTTGGTATCTTGATGCCGGTTTTATACAAAGGGTGACGCAGATCGACAGCGGAAACTGCGGAAATCTCATACTGTATGCAAAGTGGGAGCCGAACGGCAATACGGACAATTCCTCCCTGAATTTAGATAATTTATCCGCATTCTTTACGACTGTCGACGATGAAATCGTGATTTCCGATGCAGACGGCAGAACAAAGCTGCTCGTCTTTTTCGGCACAAACTGCGGAAACAGCCGGTCAACGCTTCAAAGCATCGCCCGGTACGACTTTTCCGATGTGGACATTTATGCCATCGAAATACAGCAGCATACAAAAGAAGAAGTAACTGCCTTTCGAGATGCTTACGGAAACGGAAACATTGTCTTCTGCTACGATACTTCCTCCAGAAGCAGTAATTTCTTATGGGACTATGTGGATGCGGCAGGATTCAATTTCGGAAGTTTTCCCGGTATCTGTTATATCGATGCCAACAATAAGTTCCGGCACATCACTACCGGAGCCTGTACCGGCGCTACGATCGCCGCCAACATAAACACCTACTGCAATACCGCGCCCGCTCCCGCCGAAATGCCGGAAATAGATATGACGCTGTCGGAAGGCAACCTGCTGTTAGGACTCCCGGGCAGTTATTATACGGAAACGGCGGATAAGATCTTAAATCGTCTGAATGCAATCCGTTTAGAAGCGTGCAGGGAAGGAGTTACGGATCCGTATACGGGAAATCCTTTGACAGAAGCGGATTATATTCCTCTAAAATGGTCTTCCTCCCTGGAGGCGATCGCCAGACTCCGCGCTGCGGAAGCGACCGTATCACAGGGCCACACCAGACCGAACGGCAAAAGCTGCTTTACGGCAAAGACCACCAAAGGAGTGCAATCTTATGCGGAAAATCTCGCATGGAACTACTCCGGGCTGATGGAAGGCATCAGGCAGTGGTATGAAGAAAAAAGCGACTGGGTAAATCATGGCTCCGGACAGACCGGACACTATGAAAGCATCATCAGCACCCGTTACCGTTATGTCGGGGTCGGCGCTTTCAGACTTCCCGGAGGCGGATGGTATTCGGTCGCACAGGAATTCAGCATGGAGCCTTCCATGGATTCCCAAAAGAACGATACTTCCGGAAATTGCATTCAACCTATGGAAGTACAGGGAAATCATGTGTCGGCATTAAAGTTTGAAAATTCCATGCCCTCCCATATAGAAATCGGCAGCGCCGTCCGTCTTCCGTTACAGGCGACGGTACGCTATCCCGATATCTACGAAAATACCAGGACTTATACCGGATCCGTAAAAGCCGGCGGCCTTTGGATCTCTTCCGATGAAACCATCGCCTCCATAGACCAAAACGGAATGATAACGGCAAAAAAAGCCGGCACCGTAACCATCTCCGTAACCGCCGGAAAAGAACAAACACAAACACAGCTTACCGTATATGAAGAAGGACAGAACCTGCTGAAGATACAGGCTCCTTCCAAAACCACTTATCTGACAGGCCAGCAGCTCGATCTGACAGGAGGAAAGATAACGAACCTGTCTACCGGAGCCTCCTATGCCATCACACAATCCATGATAAGCGGATTTGATTCGGCAAAGCCAGGAATTTCTACCGTACAGGTAACCAAAGACGGCTATTCGGTTTCTTTTGACACCTTGATCATAGAAACCCCTAAATTGTCCGCTCAGTACGGACAGACATTATCCCAGCTTTCCCTTCCGAAAAACGAGTACGGAACATGGCAGTGGCCGGACGCCTCTCAAAAAACAGGCGACGCGGGAAACCATAAATTCAAAATTGATTTTACTCCCGGTAACTTGGAAAAATTCCAAAAACTTACCGGTTTAGAAGCGCAGGTCGATGTATTCCGCTCTTTAGAAAATCAAGCGGACGTCTCTTTAAACAATGACGTTTATCTTTATAACGGCGCTTACCGCCAGCCGGATGTGACGCTTTCTCTGGATGGGCACATACTGACTCAGGGTAAAGATTACCGGCTAGGCTATCAAAATAATAAAAATGCCGGAACGGCGACGGTAACCGTTAACGGAATCGGCTATTATAAGGGCAGTCTTTCCAGACAATTTACGATCCGGCCGGCCAGACTGACGATCACGGCAAAGGATAGGAATCTGCTGCTTGGCGATTCCCTTCCGTCCCGGTTTGAATACGAAGTTTCGGGACTGGCATCCGGTGAAAAGCTGCTCGCAGAACCTGCTTTCACCTGCAATGTTTCCAATACTGCCGTCGCAGGGATATACGATATCATTCCGGGCGGCGCTATGGCAAATGCAAATTATGAAAAAGAAATTTCCTACCGCAACGGCAGGCTTGTGATCGCCGAAGAACGGATCGCCTACACGGTCACTTTCGACGTACAGGGACACGGTACCGCTCCCGCCCGCGGCATTGTAAAAGCAGGGGACACGATCTCGCCTCCTGCCGATCCTGCCGCACAGGGTTATGTATTTGACGGCTGGTATCAGGATACTTCCTGCCGTAAGGCGTGGGACTTTGAAACGGATATTATCCAAAAGGATACGACGCTTTACGCCAAATGGAACATCCTCACACAGAGCAGTTTCCGCGTTCAGGAGATCGCCGACATCGTCTATACAGGAAAAGCATGTAAACCTGTGATCAGCGTATATGACGGTGAAAAACTGCTGAAGCCAAACAAAGATTACAAAATTTCTTACACGAATAATACGGATATCAATACCACACTCAAGAAAGAAAACGGCGCAGGCAGTCATTTTGACCCTTCCCTGCCCTCCGTCCTGATCTCCGGAAAGGGAAATTATTCCGACGATACCCTGTCCGTTAACTTCAATATCTTACCGGCGGCAATAGACGACGGCAAAGGAAATCCGGGAACGGGAATCGTTTTACAATATACGGATCAATTGACGGTAAACCGGAAGAAAGCCATGGCGCCTTTCCGCTCGATCAAATATAAAAAAGCCATGAAGCAGGATGCGGATTATCAAATTTCTCTAACCGCCTTACATGCTTTCGACAATACGGGACATAAACTGGATAACGGCGCAGAACTTGCAAACGCGCAGATTCCTGCCGGCTATAGCGGAAGCTTCGAACTGACTGTTACAGGGATCGGTAATTATACGGGAACGATCAAAAAACAGATCGATGTGGCGGACAAATCCAAACTGCTTAAAAATGCTAAGATCACGTTAGGGAAAAATATCAAAAACAGCAGCTTTACCGGAAAAGCCGTTACGCTCACTCCCGCTTACTATGACAAAACGTCGAAAAAGTACTATCTTGTACAAAACGGCGTAGTAACCTCAAAAGAAGTCGGCGGAGCGGACGTATTCACCGTTTCCTGCGGAAATACAAGTCTTATTTACCAAAAAGATTTTGACGTGGCCTATGAACACAACACGGGAGCAGGAAAAGCCGTATTGACCGTTACCGGCGCCGGAGCTTATTCGGGAAGTAAATCAGTCTCGTTTACGATCAAGGGCATTCCCCTCAAGGCAGGCTCTGTTATCGCAGAACCCGTAAACAAAACTTTCACCGGAAAAGCAGTGACACAAAACGATATTACGCTCACCTATAAAGACGCCAACGGTAACAAGGAATTAGTATACGGCGTCGACTACACGATAAGTTATAAGAAAAATATCAATAAAGGAACTGCCATCATGACTTTTAAGGCAATGGAAGGTTCGCCTTACAGCGGCTCTTTCAATAAGACGTTTAAAATCGAAGCGGCAGACCTTGCAGATACCGGTCAGGTGACACAGGCCGGAAGTATGAAAAATATATCCGTCAGCTACGAAAAGACAGGCGCCAGACCGTCCGATCAGGTGATCCTTACAAACGCCGCCGGGATCAGATTAAAAGACGGCATAGACTATACCGTCAGCTACGCCAATAATAAAACCGTGGCGGCAGCAAGCGATCCCGTTAAGCCCTTCATGACCATAAAGGGAAAAGGCAATTACAAAGGTGTCATAGAAGAGATCCCTTTTACCATTGCTCCGGGAATACTGGATGGGGCGGATATTACCAAAACCATAACTCCGGTTGCCTACAACAGTAAAAAAGCGCCGGATGATGCCTACAAGCCTTCCATAAAGCTGAAACAGGGAAAAAGCGCTCTCAATGCTTCCACCGATTATGAGATCGTTTATCTGAAAAACACGCAGGCCGATTACGAAGCTTATATGGAAAAATTGAAAAACGGTACCGCTGCCGAGGCAGACCGTCCTACCGTCGTGATCAGGCCACGGGAAAACGGCAATTATACGGTTGGCTCCCCGTCAGGGGAAATGCGGTTTCCTCTTCCGATCTATGAAACGAAACTGGCAAAGAACCAGCTCCATGTGGTCATAGACGAAGCCATATATTCCGGTACTCAGGTCACGCCTGCCGTCAGCGTATACTACAGCAGCGACAGCACAATTACGGCAAAAGCGAAAGGTTTGACCAAAGAAAGTGATATTTTAGCCCTGGGACTTGTAAAACTGGAAGCGGAAAAAGATTATACCCTGACCTACGGCGCAAACACAGCATCAGGCGTTAACAAAGGCAGCGTTACGATAAACGGTGCAAGTCCCTATTACGGCGGCAGCGTTACGGTAAAATTCACGATCCGTAAAAAACCCCTCGTTTGGTAAATCCAACATAACGATATCTTTACAAAAAGACTGTTACCGGTGATCTTCGATCAAGACCATACCGGCAGCAGTCTTTTTTTATCCGTTTAGAAAGCCGCTCTTATTCTAACCTCCATGTCGCGGCTCAAATCAGGACCGGGAAATTTTTAATTTTGCGTTTGCCTCTTCCACATTCATTTTAGAAAGGATCACCATAATAGCGAAACTAATGACCATCGGAAGCCAAAGATAGATAAATCGCATCATGCTGATGCAGTACTCCGGCTGGACCGACGCCGTTCCGTCAAACCCGCTGGCTGCAAGCAGCCAGCCTGCTACGGCGGTCCCGAGCCCGCTGCCCAGCTTTACGCCCAAAGAAGTGCAGGAATACATCGTTCCATCCACTCTCTTTTTCTTTGTCAGATAAGTATATTCCGAACAGGATGCGATCACGGCATTCATATCCCCTTGCCATGGTCCCTGCCCCACCGCCGCTGCCGCAGTAAAGAAAAGCATGAGCGGCACATTTCCCAGATATCCTGCCACGATGACAAGCGCCCGTCCCAGCGTGCTCAGCATATATCCTCTGAGATTCAGCTTATACATTCCCTTCCATTTTGCTACCAGCATGGGGGTAAATACGAGGGTAATAATAAGCGGCACATTGACTGCCCATGAAAATACGCCGTACAGGTTTTCATTCTTCAGGACATAGGTCATATAATAAATACCCATATTGATCATAGCCGTATAAATCTGCTGTAAAATATATACCCCGCAGATCATCAAATAATATTTATTGGAAATCAATAATTTTCCCGCCTCAAGCAGATTATAATTTTCCCCATCCTCTTCTTTCGGATATTGGTTTCCTGTTAATGCTCCTGCCGTTTCCTCCGCAAGCTCCTCCTCAGACAACTCCTTTACGGAAAATACGGAAACCGTATTGACTGCCAAACCAATCAGCGCATAAATGACCGCTACCGCCCGCCAGCCGGATGCGCCGCCTCCCAATACCGACACCGCCCTGACCGTGACCGACTGAATCAGAAGACTGGTTGCAAATGCGAAAATAAATCGGTAAGATCCCATCTGCACCCGCTCTTTGCCGTTTTTTGTAACCAGCGCGGTAAGCGCGGAATAGGCAATGTTATTTGCAGTGTAAAATACCGCGTTCAACAGGGTATAAGCGATGAAAAACCATGCATATTGAGACGTTTTCCCTAAATTGGCAGGAATCGCAAAAATCGCCACTAACGTCACGGCACAGCCGATATATGCATAAAGCATCCATGGCCTTGCCTTTCCGAATCTGGTCTTTGTCTTATCGATCATTGTCCCGAAAAAGATATCCGTTATTCCGTCAAAAAACTTCGACGCCGCGATCAGCGTACCTACGATACCCGCGTTTAACCCGACGGTGTTAGTCAGATAGATCATAACAAAAGAAGATAACAGCGCATATACTACGTTTCCCGCAATATCTCCGGAACCATATCCCACTTTGTTGTACCACTTTAAATACTTTTTTTCCTGCATAAGCATACTCTCCTTTTTAAGCAGTTCGCCGCTCTCAAATATTTATTTCCGGATTTCAGCATGCTTAAATATTTAAGAGACTCGTTTATGGATCATAATGATCTTATGCGTCCATTATAGTTTTTTTCTTTCGTCCGCGTCCATAAATTACATTGAACAAAATATGCACAAAATGGTACAATATATATGATAGATTATACAATAAATACAAACCGGTAATCAAAATATTGATCATACTGCACAAATCCAGCCGGGTGCAACCAATAGTCCGGGCAAACGGAAACGGAGGAAACCCCTATGTATATCAACTGCGCTTATTTAAACAATTCCCTGATCGACTTTATGGATAAGAGCAAGCCTCTCATTGTAGGGAGCTGCGGCACTTACCATTTATTTACCCGCCCCAAACTGCCTACCCACCGCCCCAAAGGGCGTCTTGACTTCCAATTACTGTATGTGGCCTCGGGTAAAACGCATTTTTACTTTGGAAAAGGAGAAGAAGATACCGTCGTAACCGCTGGAAACATGGTGATCTACCGTCCGAAAGAGCCCCAGAAATATGTTTACTATGGCAGCGAACAGGCGGAAGTATACTGGGTCCACTTTACGGGAAATAATGTAAAAAATATTCTGCGCAGCTATGGGATCGGCGATGATATGCAAGTCTTCCATACCGGTACTTCTTTGGAACTTACAAGAATCTTTAAACAAATGATACAAGAATTGCACCAGTGCAAAGCGGATTATAAAGAACTTTTGACTTTACTGCTGCATCAGATCTTTATCCATATACACCGTCAGCTCACAAAAGATCATAAACTGAAAAATGATTATTTAGACAACGAAATGGAACTTGCCATTCAGTATTTTAACGAAAATTATAATTCGGAAATAAACATTGAAAAATATGCAGCGTCAAGAGGTATGAGCATCAGTTGGTTTATCCGTAATTTTAAACAGTATACCGATACCACGCCCATGCAGTATCTTGTTTCCATGCGCATTACAAACGCGCAGATGCTTTTGGAAACTACCTCTTACAACGTAACGGAGATTGGAAATATTGTGGGGTACGATAATCCCTTATACTTCAGCCGGATTTTCAAAAAATGCAAAGGCGTCTCTCCTTCCGAATACCGGAAACAGGAGCAGCCCCCTTTCCTGCAGAGCCCGTAAACCAAAATCAGAAGAAACATGAATCGGGACGATTCTTTTCCGAAAGGTTCTCTTCAAAATAATGGGCGGTCGTGATGCGCCGAAAGCCAAGTCCCTCCGGTATTTCATTGGGAAATCTTTCATTAAAAAAGTACATGCTTTCCGCATGGGCCTCTTTTGCCTTATTCAAACAAGCTATCAAAAGCGCTTCCACGACCCCGCCCAAAAGATCCGGCACATCGATCCCAAATATCTCAAGATCTTTGGATGTCTGCCTGTTATAATAGATCACGCCTTTACAGCAGCCTTTTCCTGCCTTCACAGGCGCAGGATCCACTGCCGTATCGCCAAAAACCTTTTCTTCCTCAGGTATGACATAGGCAAAAATCTCCCAGTTCTCCAAGTCCTCCCAGATCCTGTCGCTGGTCCAGTACATCTCCGCTTCGAAACCTGCGTGGATCTTTCGGAACAGATCAAAATTTTCCCGGCCCACCGGAAAGACAAAACCGCTTTCCTCCCTCGTCTGGTATTCTTTAAAAAGCAGTACGTTAACCGCCTCTTTCCCCTTGTCCCGGTAGCCGCGCCTGCTCATAAAAGACAGCGCCTCTCTGTTTTCCTCCGGAAAATACATACTCCATTCATATCCGGGAAACCTTTGTTTCCAATACGCCATCAGCTCTTCCAACGCACTCTCCTGCCCGTCTCCGATCAGCAGACTACAGATCCCAATATAACAGTCTTCTTTTATAACATAATAATGCACCCATCCCTGCACATTCCCTTCCCGCTCGAACAAAAGCAGCTCTTCCTCCTCCCGGCAAAGTCCCCTGCGGCTTCTTTCCAGAAAATCCTCTTTCGTTTTGATTCCGTCCGTATATAAGGGAAAGCCGGAACATGCAGGTTCCATCGCCAGCCGATAGGCAAACTCCGCATACCGGTCAAATTCATAGTCCTTTATTTTCCGTAACATAGATCCACCTCTCTAATTTCGGCCCCAGAAAACTGATCACAGGCCCTAACGCCACCGCCATCAATACCGTTACGATCTGCAGTTTAGCCCCGAATAAAAGTGCAATACCGATCACAAGAAAATCGTAGGCGATACGGATAATCGTAAACGGCGCCCTCTTTAACCGTTCGGACAGAATAAAGGAAATAGCGTCATAGGGAGCCGTCCCCATATCCACATCCATATAAACAGACGCGGCAAGAATAAAAAGAACCAGCGCCGGGACGAATACCACGCCTCTCACCCACGCCGCCCTAAAGATCTCCACCGGAATCACCTGAGGAATCAGCCACGAAAAAAAATCCGTTGAATACCCTACTAAAAACATATTGGCCAATGTCCCGAATCCCAAATTTCTGCCTCCGAAGAGGACCACCGCCACAAGCAGTATCGTATTGAGCAGAGCCTGCCAATTTCCAAAACTCATGCCCAGTTTAGCGGAAATCGCCCTGTTCATCATCGTACAGGGATCGGTCCCCAAATCCGCCAAAATCAAAAAGCTGAGGGCAAATCCCATCATGATTACAGCCGCGATCACAATCATCAGCCGTTTCCCAAAATGTTCTTTCTCAAAAAATCCCCGCCGGATGTCGTCTATTATTTTTTTCATCTTACTACCCATTCCTTTCGCCCGCCCCAGACCTGAAACCATGTGTCCCCTGTCAGGATGGTTTTACAACAGCGGCGCCGCCACCTTTACCAGCCTGCCAAGCAGCTTTACCTTCCATTTTTCCTTCTTCACCGTCTCCTTTGTAACCTGCCTGCACTTCGCCAGACTTTCCTGAAAATCCTTCTCAATATCCTGAATGCAGTCCGTCTCATACAAGTAAGTCGCGCACTCAAAATGATGGTATAAACTGCGGTAATCCAAATTGATCGTCCCCACTACCGCCTCCCGCATATCGCTGACAAATACTTTTGCATGGACAAAACCCGGCGTATATTCATAAATCTTTACCCCTGACTCCAGCAGCGAAGCATAATGCCCTTTGGCCAGCGCATAAGGAATCTTTTTATCGGGAATGCCGGGGAGCAGTAAAACGACCTCCACGCCCCGTTCCGCAGCAAATTTCAGCGCCGTGTCCATTTCCTCGTCCAAGATCAGATAAGGCGTCATGATATGTACATAGGAGACCGCCCGGTTTAAAATATCCATATAGACCCGCTCCCCCACTCTGTCCTCGTCCAGCGGACAATCCCCGTAAGGGATCACAAACCCCTTCGCCGCCTCCGCCGGATAAGCGGGATAGGAAAGAAATTTCTTGTATTCACTGTCTTTTTCATCGATTCCCCACATTTGCAAAAACATCAGGGTAAAACTTTTTACCGCTTCCCCCTTTAGCATGACAGCCGTATCTTTCCAATGCCCGAACCTTTTCCTATGGTTGATATACTCATCCGCAAGATTCACTCCGCCGTTAAAAGCCGTATGTCCGTCGATGACCAGAATCTTTCTATGATCGCGGTAATTATAGTGCGTAGATACAAACGGTGTGATGGGAGCGAACATTTTGCACTTAATTCCCAACGCTTTTAAACGTTTCGGATAATCGTGGGGCAGCAGGGCAAATTCACAAAAGCCGTCGTACATGATCCTGACTTCCACACCCTCCGCTGCTTTTTTGGCAAGGATCTCCAATATCCTTCCCCACATCATGCCCTCTTCTACGATAAAATACTCCATAAAAATAAAATGCTGCGCCGCCTCAAGCTGCTTAAGCATTTCTTCAAACTTATCCTCACCTAAAGGAAAATAAGTGACCGAAGTCTTTTCATATACCGGATGGCAGCCGCTGCGCCTCATATAATGAGCCAGAGCCGCCGCCCCCGGATTTTCTTTGGAAAACCGTTCTGATACGTCAGGAGATTGTATGATCTCCTCCTTTGTTCCCGAAAGGATCTGATGCATCCGCGCTTTCAACGCCCTGTGCCCGATGTCGCTCTGCGTATAAGCAAACAAAAATACTCCGAATACCGGCATCAGTACGATCACGATCAGCCATGTGATCTTCGCCGCCGGATTGATCCTGCTGTTTAACAGATATATTACCATGATAAAGGAACACAAGACCACCGTCCCCATAATATGGGGCAGGAATTTTTCAAACTTGATAAGGACGTTGAATAAAAGCAATACCTGCGCCAAAAATAAGAGTAAAATCAGCCCGAAACGGCTGAATATCGCGTGTATGATCCCCTTTTGCCCTTTTTTTAAGAGCGCAAGCCCTCTATTTTCCTCTTCTGTCTGCATCATAATCCAATCACTCTCCCATTCTTAAACCGTTTTAAACGGTCAGCTCTTCCGTCCGTTGTTCTTTCCCGCTTCCCTGAATATCAGGGAACCCCCTCCATTACGATATCCCCCTTTACGATACTGCATAATAAATTCAGCACAATAAGTCTGCAAAATATTACATTGATTTCCATTGATTTCTGCCATATAATGCAATTTATTATAGCAAAGAAAGGAACGGATATCAATATGGACAAAAACTATAAAAAAACGCTGACGGCTTGTTATCTGGGCTTTATCACACAAGCGATCACGGCAAACTTTGCCCCGCTGCTTTTTCTAAAATTTCATTATGATTATCGTATTCCATTGGGAAAAATCGCCCTGATCTCCACCGTATTTTTTTTCACGCAGTTGATTGTGGGCGTATTATGCTCTTATTTTGCAGACCGGATCGGATACCGCAGATGCACCGTAGCTTCGGAATTATGCTCTGCCGCAGGACTGATCGGACTTGCCTTTTTACCGGATCTGTTTCCCGACCCGTTAGCAGGCATCATTCTAAGCGTTATCGTTTATGCGGTGGGCAGTGGTTTGATCGAAGTACTGGGCAGCCCTATCGTAGAGGCCTGTCCGTTTGACCACAAAGAGGCTGCCATGAGCCTGCTGCATTCCTTTTACTGTTGGGGTTCGGTAGGCGTCATATTATTATCCACCGCCTTTTTCGCCGTTTTCGGCATCAGCAGTTGGAAATGGCTTGCCTGCATTTGGGCAGTCATCCCGCTTTATAACATTTATAATTTTGCCTTCTGCCCCATCGAACACCCTGCTGTCGACGGCAAAGGCATGAAAATAAGGGATCTGCTCCATGTTCCCTTATTTTGGATATCCATTCTCCTTATGGTCTGCGCAGGGGCTTCGGAACTTTCCATGGCTCAATGGGCTTCTGCTTATGCGGAGTCGGCTTTAGGATTGACAAAAGCGACGGGCGATCTGGCCGGCCCCTGTATGTTTGCGGTCACCATGGGGATCAGCCGCGTTATTTTCGGAAAATACGGAGACCGACTGGATTTGATGAAATTTATGATCGGATCGGGCAGTCTGTGCCTGCTCTGCTACATAACGGCCTCTTTCTCCGCTAACCCCCTTCTCGGGCTGGCCGGCTGTATTATGTGCGGCTTTTCCGTGGGCATTATGTGGCCCGGCACGATCAGCATCTGTTCCGGAAGGCTGCCGGACGGCGGAACAGCCATGTTCGCCCTGCTTGCCATGGCAGGGGATCTGGGCGGGGCATTCGGTCCGGGACTGGTAGGCAATATTACCCAGAATGCAGATAACGATTTGAAAAAAGGAATGCTTGTCGGATGCGTTTTCCCTCTGGTACTCATCCTCTCCCTTTTGATACTGAAAAATATGCAGGATAACAGGCGTGCAGAAAACCGGTGCATCCGCCGGTAACCGCTGCAATACGGCAAAGGACTGCCGGGAAATGGCCGGCAAGCCTTTCCCGACAGTCCTTTCTTCTCACAAAAGAGCCGTAGCGGCACGCTCCGGCTCCTGTCTGCCCGCTGAAGCGGGCAGACAGGTCACCGCCACTTTTCCATTGCCTCTTCCAGCGTCAGCCCCTCTGCGATTCCTTCCTTTCTTTTGGCGTTCGTTTCCTGAATCTCTCTCATCCTCTCGCCCGTCAGCGTGTATCCTTTCATGGCGATCAGCGTTGCGACCCAGGCAGTCATTGGGATCACACAGAACAGCACCATGACGACCCCGTGCATCCCCTCCGAATAAGGCGTGTTCCCGTCCGGCAGCACATGAATCCCGATCAGGGCAAGGGCGACCCCTACGATCGTAGAGCCAAGGGAACTCACCAGTTTATCCACCAAAGAAAACAACGTTCCCATGATCCCCGGAATATAATTGCCCGAACGGTATGTTTCATAATCCGAACAGTCCGCCACCATAGGGATCGGCATATCCGCCGTGGCATAATAAGCCCCGTATCCGATCCCAAAAAAGAGTACAAACAGGATCGTATAAAGATTGACCGGTCCGAGGCTTAAACGGAAAGCCGCGCCCTCCGGTTTCCACAAAAACAAAAGCGCCAGCACTCCCACATACATCACAAGAGCCAGCTTGGTATAGCGGACCAGCGAAGCTTTCTGTCCGTGTTTTTGGGAAGTGCGCACTGTCAGTAAAAAAAAGGGAACGGAAAATACATATCCTACCACCATCATCGGCAGATACAGTCCGCCGTAGTTTCCCATCATCGCCCCATACAGCATACAAAGCACCGTCATATTTGTAGCAATGGAAAAAGCAAGCTTGCATCCTGCTCCTGCGACCATCAGCCTTTGCAGTTCTTTGTTGGCCTTTAAGATCGCCGCATACTCTTTCAGTTTCACCTTGTCTTTCGTACCGCCCACACCGAAAAACTCCGGCCTGTCTTTCTCCCAGATCCCGATCACGGCAAGTAACGTCAATACTGCCGATAGGATCACGGACATGGGGATCATCACATTGAAAAATGCCGCGCTGTTGTATCCGCCGAGCTTTCCGGCAATAATCGGGGCTAAAAACTGGATCAGCCCCATACCGATCAGGCTTGCCACCGTATTGAATACCGTAAAAAGCGGCCGCTGCTCCGGATCGTTGGTAAGGCAGGTCTGTCCCGATCTTGTACAGGCTGTCTGAAACGTATACCCGATCACATAAAGCGCATAAAACAATACAAAACACACATATTTAAGCCATGCCATATCCGCCGAAATGATCCGTGTCCCAAAATAAAGCAGGAGGGAGGACAGAATCATAATCCCATTTCCAAGTATCATGTACGGACGGAATTTTCCGAACCTTGACGAAGTACGATCGATCAGCGCTCCGATAATGGGATCGGTCACCGCGTCAAAAAGACGCATGACCGTAACCATTGTGGTCGCAAACATCAAGGCAAGCCCCAAAACACCATTTGCATAATACGCGATAAAATTCATGGTAAGGATATAATAAACGTTGGTCGCGCCGTTATTCATAGGAAACAGAATGAGCTGATATGCCTTAGCCCTGTTTGATCCCGTTTTCGTTCCGTTCTTTTCATTACCCATCTTACAATCCTTTCCCGGCCGCCATGCCGTCCCGCAATTTTGCCGGACGGCCCGTCGTCCGTTCCGAAACCGTCTAACCGGTTTTACGCAGATCCCCCGTACAATCCCTAGACATTCCGGGCCTTATACCGTTTTTTATACTCCACAAACTCCGTATATGCTTTCGTCCGTTTAAATTTACGCTTTTTCACGATCCACAATACCAGCGATGCTACAAACAACAGGCTAAATATAAGAGCGCCCGTCTTACAGATCTTCACAATCAAAATATCCGTTTTTTTGATCTTTGTGTCGGCGCTGACACCGTTCATTCCTGCCGAATTTGCAATCGAATACAAGTTCTGGTGGCAGGCTTCCCGCATGGCGTTCACAATGACCGCGTCTTTCTTATATTTGGGAAGCAGGTTAGTCACAAGCGGCAGCATTGCGTCAAAGGTAGAAATGCCGCCTGCCATCAGGCCGTCCACGCCGTTCACATAGGAAGTCAATACATTGTCCGTAATATTCAGCCCGATCTTTCCCCATTCTTCCCTGAGGATGTGGGTCATCAGCCCTTTGTTTCCGCCGGACCAGATCGCCCCCCAGCGGGTATAAGCGACCATAACGCCTGCATCCGCCTCTTCTACCGGAGCCTGAAAAGCTTTCAGATAGATCTCCCGCGCCGCCTGCTCTGTCAGCCATACGCCCAATCCGATACGGTCCTGTTCACAGTCGTTTAATGCAAAATGCTTCAGCACTACGAAGATTCCTTTATCCGCCATTCCCTGCACTTCCTGTTTTCCCATTTCTCCTGAAAGGAAAGCGTCCTCCGAATAGTACTCAAAGTTACGCCCGCCGTAAGGCGTCCTGTGGGTATTGGCGCCCGGCCCGTACAGACAGGCGATATCCGCCGCAATACAGTTGTTGCCGATCACTCTTCCGACCTCGTACAAAAGCTCCGTATTGAAAGTGGCCGCCATCACGTCCTCGGAAGTAAAAGCCGTGGCCTTTATTGCCGTTTTCCCGTCGGAAACATCGGTCGTAAACAGCGATGCCGTAAGCCCCTGCGGCCCGTTCTCGTCACGGGTTCCCGGCGCTTGTACCGACTCGATAGGCATAGTCCAGTGAAAAGAATCGCCAATCAGGGAAACCATCTCGTCAAAAGTCATCTGATCCAATAAATCCTCCCATTTCGGATCGTCATAAGATACCCCGATCATGTCTACCAGCTTCAGGCCGTTTTTTGCGCCCAGCGTGGGCATCTCCATTTTCTCATAATCTTCCGCTTTATATTGAATATCCTGTAATTTTGCCGTCAGGATGTCCGTTAAAGCCAGCTTCAGGATTTCCTTAGGAAAAGTCCCCTCCCAATCTTTTCTGGAAAGCCATGTGATTTTTTCCGTCACATCCTCCGTCAGATTGATATCGGAATCGGACAGCCTTGTTTCGATCCGGACACCGTTTGCCGCCACAGAGTAGCTTTCCGCATCCAAAGCAGGGTTGTTCCATTGATAAGTGAGCAGAGCGTTTCCTTCCGCATCCATGCGGTTTTCCGTGGCCGACGGCGTATATCCTTTCGCCGCCAGTACGTTATTGACTGCGTCATGGGCGTCCGTGGCACAAGTCAGATAGTAATCTCCCGCGTCCAAAATATAAGTACCCGTGCCGTAAGCGTCAAAAGCCGCCAGATCACGCCTGTCCACAAAACATTCGGCCGTTGTGCTTTCTCCCGCCTGCAGTATCTGCGTTTTCGTAAATCCGACTAATGAAACAGCCGCCTTCTCTACGCCGTTCTCCCGATCGTACTGCGTATAAGGGCTGGAGGCATAGACCTGTACCGTTTCTTTTCCCGCCCTATCTCCCGTATTCGTCACATCCACCCGAATATGGAACCGGTCGGTGGCTTCGTCAAAGCTCACCTGCATATTGTCATAGGAAAAATCCGTGTAGCTGAGTCCGTAGCCGAAAGGAAACGCCACATCATCATGATAGGCATAATCCCCGGCATTTCCGGCGCCCATTACAAAATCTTCATAACGGGTCTCATAATACTTATACCCTACATAGATCCCCTCCTGATAGATCATATAAGTGCTTGCGTTTTCTGGAACGACGCCCTTTTGATACCCTTCATAAACGGTAGGAATGAAATTCGCCATTGCCGGAGAAGAATAATTATTGTAACAATAAGTGTCCGCCAGACTTCCCGAAGGGTTGACCTTGCCCGTCAAAATATCCGCTACCGCGTCGATTCCCGAAATACCCACGTCGCCGATCCAAAGGCAGGCGTCCACGCCGTACTCGTTTTCCTTTAAAAAATCAACCTGAAGGGCGTTGGCCGAATTGATCAGGACAATGATCTTTTTGACCGTTCCTTCTTTCTTCATAGCGGCAAGGTTTTCCATCATTTCTTTTTCGTCTGCATTCAGTGCAAGATAATTTTCTTTTATAAACTCAAGATCCGCTCCTTCGCCGCCTACTCTGGAGAAAGTAACGATCGCCGCGTCCCCGTATATTCCTGCGGAAGACTTCACCTCGTCCGTATAGAGCCGCCACGGAAGTTCGGATACTTTTGCCGATTCCAAAGAAACCATACCGCCGGTCTTTCTCTTATACTCTTCATTCTCCTCGCTTAAGTAAAAATCCCAAAGAACCGGATTCACTTCCAAACCGCTGTCTTCCAAGGCCCCTTTCAAGGTGTTCGCCGTAGACGCGTCGATATTTCCCGAACCGGTACCGCCATAGACAAGATTTACCGAAGAGTTGGAAAAGCAGCTCACTTTTTCTCCTTCTTTTAACGGCAGGGCATGGTTTTCGTTCATCAAAAGCGCCGCGCCCTCCGCCTCTACCAGTTCACAAAGTTCCAGCCCGTAAGCGATCATTTCCTCATCCGACGCAAAATCGGACGTATGATAAACCGCATCCGGATCTTTTTCAAAATGATTAAAGGTCCCGCCTACGAAAATAGAAAGGGAATTGTCAAATATGCTTGTAAAAACCGCGGCGATGATCAGTACTATCGCAAAGGGCAGACTGCACCAGGTCAGCCATTTCCACGGCCGGACCGCCCTGCTTCTCGCTTTTCTGTAAGCTTTCCTTTTCGCCCTCATTTCCTTTTTCTCTTCCATAACCTTACCTCCCTTATCCGGTTTGCACGCTTTTTCTTTTTCTACATCCAGTTCTGGCTCTTTCCTTTTTTCACCTTATATTCGGGTCTGGGCCGCTTCGTCTTATAAATGACCGCCGTATCCCTAAGTATTCCGGAACGTGCTTCCAAATGATTTTCCTCCTGCAGTCTCACCTTAAAATGAAATGCATGTGCTCCCCGTTTCGTTTCCACTAATTTTTTATTGCAATAAAGCGATACTTCTCTCTGATTGGAATATACGGTTACTTCCGTGATCTCCTCCGACCGGTACTTATACCGCTTTCCGCATAAATGCAGGAACGGCTCGCTGCTCCACCATGCCTTATAAATATAAAAACTGTCTTTTTTGATCTTACGGTCAAAGGTCACAAGCCCTTTATGGTTCATTCCCGGTTCTCCGCCCTGATCTCTGGCATCCGCGGCAAAATCGAACATATTCCACACATAGGTTGACCACAAAAAAGGATGCCTGTCAAAACACTTTAACATGTATTCATGATACTTTGCCTGATATTCTTCCGAGTGGTCTCCGCGCCTCGGTTTGGAACTGTGAAGATTTGGCATCCCCTCCGCTCCATACTCCGAATATCCCAACGGACGATGGGGATATTTCCGGTGATAGAAGTCCATAAACCAGTCATTTAAAAACAGACCCGGCACATACCATCCCAAATACAGATTCCAGGCTACCAGATCGGAAATTTTCGTGACCGGATGAAACGGATGGCACATGGCAAAGCAGGCAAGCGTGGTCGGCCTTGTGGGATCCATCTTCTTCACCAGCGCCTGCAGCTTACGATGATTATCCAGCATATCCGCCCTGTTCTTTGTAGAAATCGTGATCTCGTTGGACAAGCCCCATGTTATGATACTGGGATGGTTAAAATTCTGCACGATCAGTTCTTTCATCTGGAAGTAAGTATTCTCTCTCGCCTCCGGCATATGTTCGGAAATATAAGGGATCTCCGCCCACACTACCATGCCGTACCGGTCGCACAGATCGTAAAAGTATTGGTCGTGCTGATAGTGGGCCAGCCTGATCGTATTCGCCCCCACCTCACGGATCAGCTCCATATCGTTTTCCATCTGCTCATGGGAAACCGCGTTACCGATCCCCTTAAAATCCTGATGTTTGGAAACGCCGCGAAGGGGATAAGAAACGCCGTTTAAGAAAAATCCCTTCTTGGGATCAATGGAAAAAGTACGGATGCCGCAGTTTACCCTAATCTCATCCACCACTTCTTCTCCCCGTTTTAACCGGGCAAAAAGGCGGTACAGATAAGGATCTTTTCTTCCGTTCCATAAACGGGCATGGGGTACTTTTATTACAACCTCGTTCCCTACGGCGCCGCCCGCCCTGTTTCCCTGCGCATCAAGAAGTTCAAATTCCGTCGTTAACCCGTGCGCCTCCAGATCTTCCATATTGATATAAGCCTTGGCATGGACGATTCCCGTTTTTTCTTTTACCTTTGTGGTAACGCGTATCCCTTCCCCTCCATAATAATCCAGATCAAAATGGATTTTGGGTACGATCAGAAATTCCACGTCCCGATAAATTCCGCCGTAAAACGTAAAATCCGCTCTTTGGGGATAGACTGTTCTGTTCTTGCCGTTATCTACTTCTACCCGCAGCGTATTTATATCCTTCATCTCCTCCGTCACGTCTATCCGGAAAGCAGCGTATCCGTTGTGATGGGTACAAATACTTTTTCCGTTCCAGATCACATTGGCGCTGGCATTCACGCCGCAAAACTGCAGATACACTCTTTCGTTTTCCCGAAATTCCGGCTTAGGCACCTGCTTTTCATAGATGCAGACGCCTCGGAAATAATCGTCTCCTCCGTCCTGCCCGTCCAATGCGTTCCATGTATGAGGCAGATCTACCGGCCGCTTTTCTCCGTTTTTATAAAACATCCAATCCTCCATCAGTTTTTCCGTCCGTCTCATAGATCCTCCTTTCTAAAATTTTACTTAAATTTACCTTTATGATTTCCCTATTCCTGCTTTCTACTCCCTCTTATTGTTAGAACTTTTCACGATTTTTACGCGCAATAAAAAAAGAACTTTGTATATTATGATTAAAATTTACAAGGTTCTTTTCTTATTTACAATGCATTTTACCTAACTGGTCATAAAAACGGCTCAAGTGGTTTGCGGAATCGGTATCAGGATCATTAAGGAAAAACATCCCGCTTCTTCACGGATGCTAAGTATCCCGTCCCGTTTCTTTACCATGTACTTGATGCTCTTTAACCCAAATCCATGGAACTTCTTATTCTCCTTCGTCGTAACCGGAAGCCCGTCTTCATACACGAGACTTTCCGCCAGCGGGTTGATGACATGAATGGCAAGAAACTGCTCTTTTCGGTAGATCAATACGTCGATCTGCCGTTTTTCTTTTTCTTCCAGCTTTTCCACCGCCTCTATGGCGTTATCTATCGCATTTCCCAGAATAGCGTACAGGTCTACCGTATTGATAAAATCCATCTGACTGCCGTCCGCTACGCAGGAAACGGTAATCCCTTTTTCTTTACAATGAAGGCTTTTCTCCGTTAGGATCGTATCCAGTACTTCATTCCCGGTCTTCACCATTGCCTCGTAAATCTGTACGGATTCCGCGATCTCGTCCAAATAACGGTTCCTTTCCTCTTCGCTTACATTCCGAAGCGCATAGATCTGATGTTTCAGGTCATGGCATTTCTGATTGATGAGCGCAATATTCTCCTTGTCGATCCGGTACTGTTCCTGTTCCGTCTTCCAAAGCAGGTTCATGATCTCCAGTTCTTTCCGCATTTCACTTTTTTTAAACAGCTCATTTTGAAGGTACAGAACCACTGCCAGCAGTACCTGTATCAAATATCTGGAGATCCAGCTCCCCTCCCTGAACATCTCTTCCATGTTTTCCGGCACAAAAATCAGCATCTGAAATATCATAAACGTCAAAGCCGCCATCGTAAACTGCCTTGGGCCGATCTTCTTTTTTCCACGCTCCGGCAGCCACTTTCCCACGGTAAACGCCATAACGATATGACCCCCGGCAAAAATAAGACTCCCGCCTGCTAAAAAAGTGAACCGATTTCCTTCTTGAAAGGAGATCGTATACTGTTTGTAGACCAGACACAGCTCCAACAATAACTGCCATGACATAAACGCCCAGATCGCATAATAAATTGCCGCCGTCCAAGACAATACCCGCCCTATATGCAAAATACAGACCAAAAATAAAAACCCCGCCGTCTGCAGTAACAAATAAGTCCAAAAAAATGCGCCGGGCCGCAGACCGCTGATTACCGCCGCACATAGAAAATAGGCAAGGATAACCAAAAGAAGCCTTCTTCCCTTCTTCACCCTTGCCTCTATCGTATGCACATAAATAATCCCGCTGCCCAAAAGCGCCGCTGCCGCAATCCAATAACTTACGGTATCCATCACACTACCCTCCAACATAATCCGCCAGCGCCTTTAAAAACGGTGTCCTGTTCCGCCTGCTGATCTCTAATTCATGCCCGCCCACTATTACCGTATTCTGCCTGACTTCTGATACATGCTTTAAATTTACGATATACCAGTGATTGCACTTTACAAAAGGATGCGGCGCCAGAATCCTTTCCACGCTCTGCATCGTCCCCCGCATACAATACTCTCCTTCGTCCGTATGGTAATGCAGGATACGGTTCTGGACCTCCACATAGTAGATCTGCTGGACCTCCAGCTTTTTTACCCCGTCGGAAAGCGTCAGTAAGACCTCCTGACCGAGCCTCGCCCTCACCCGTTTCAAAGCCCTTGTAAATCTCATGGAAAATGCGTAGTAAGTAATCGGCTTCATTACAAAATCGAGAGCCCCTACTTCATATCCCCGGATGGCATAAGAAGCAATATTGGTAATGAACATCAGCACCACATCCTGATCGCTCTCCCTGATCTTTGCCGCCGCATCCATTCCGTTTATCCCCGGCATCTCGATATCCAGCAGGATCACATCATAAACCGGCTGATAATCCTGAAGGATCTCCTCGCCGCAAGAAAAAGCAGAAACCTTGAACCGCGTATTTTCTTCTTTTTGGTATTGCTCTAAAAAAGACCGAAGCTGCGTAGAAAAATCAACTTCGTCCTCCACAATAGCGATATGATACATGAAAAATCCTTTCTCTCCTTATCCGGAAATCTCTAACGCCGCTCCGCCTGTTTCCTTTGTCCGCTCTGACGCCGGCCGCCCGGTTTACTGCTGGGCATGAAGCCGCTTATACAAAAAGCCCGCCGTAGTATCGATCCTCCATCTGCGTACCATACCCTGCCTTTTATACATCTTATAGGCATTATAAAGAAAATCGCCGGCCATCAGCAAAACCACCGCTATGACCACCACTTTCAGTACCCCGCCGTTCCACCTTTGGAAAGAATGGTACAGAGGCTTCAGTACAACATCCATGAAAACCGTGATCGCCGCCGAAAACATGGCGCTCGTCGGTATGGATGTATATCTTGTGATATGTAACGGTATCTTGGAATAATCCCACCAGTAAAAATGGCAGGTATGCTCCACTAATTTCCCCAAAAGGATCTCGCCGATGCAGACGCATAACATCGCGCCCGCAAAATAAAATAAAATCCTTACCATCCTGCTTTTCACCAAAATACGTTTCCCAAAAAGGCACGGCCTTTTCGGTGTTCCAAGTACCCCTAACACCAGCAGCATTGCAATGCCATAACCGATCAGGAACGGAAAACACATATTGCGGTTATCCATATAACCTTTCGCTATGGCCAGCCATAGATTTTCCACTACAAACCCCAAAAAAGAAACAAAAACCGCTGTCATGCATAACGCCCATATATTTATTGTTTTCATCATAATACTCCCTTGTATATCGCAACCCTATTCCCGTTCCTTTATCGTCACAAGAACCTTATCTCCGGGCTGTTTCCCTATCTTAGAACGGATCTCTTTACGCAGGCCGATAATGTAGCAGATACTGCCGTCCGCATATTTGATTCCCATATTTACGATGCTGCCGTCATAAGGCTCTCCGTCAAAAGTGGCGTGTACCTTTACTCTCCCCCTGCCGAACTCTTTCCTGATATCATAAGGAAAAGGCACATACGCGCCGCCTTTTTGTTCTGCATCATAAATTGACGCTTCATATTCATATACTTTTTGATTCATTTTCCCTCTTCCCGTCATGCCGCTTACGGCGTCAGTGCCATAAATGGCACAAACAATCTTAGCCTGCGTACTTTGACAGCTTAGAAAACTTTACGCACTTTGCTCAATGGCACGAACATTCCTGTTTATGTTCCCCACAATGCCCGCCCTGATGCTCTGCATCATGATGATCGCAGTGAACCTCCGCATCATAAGTAAGTTTTCCCTCCAGCAGCGCCTTTACCGCTTCATCCGCACTGCCTGTCACACCGCCGTAAAGTCGTATTCCGGCCTCTGCCAGTGCATTCTGTGCGCCTGCCCCGATTCCGCCGCAGATCAGAGTATCCACCCCCAGATCAGCTAAAAAACCTGCAAGCGCCCCGTGTCCGCTGCCATTCGTATCTACGACCCGCTCTCCTACGACCTTTCCCGCTTCAACGTCGTATACCTTGAACTGCCTTGTATGCCCGAAATGTCCGAATATGGTTCCGTTTTCAAAAGTTGCCGCTATCTTCATGTATCTTCTCCCTTCCTTCGTAGCCGATCTCTCATCTCTATCATGATTCCCAACAAAAACATTTTTATTATATCACTTAATATAATTTACCACAAGGATTGCCACGCCTAAAACGGTAAGCACCACGCCCGTCGCCCGGTTCAATGTGACGGCGCTCGCTTTATTTGCAAATCTGGCGGCGATCCTTGCCCATAGCAGCGTCGAAGCCACACAGAAAAGCAGACACCATAGATCCGGTATACCGCCTATGGCAAAATGACTGACCGCACCCGTAAATGCCGTAAACGTCATAATAAATACGCTGGTTCCCACCGCCGTCTTTAATTCATATCCTAATACGCCGGTCAGGATCAAAAGCATCATCATTCCGCCGCCCGCACCGATAAAACCGCAGATAAACCCGACGACGGTTCCGCTGATAAGGGACTGCACGGTCCTCTTTCCGCGGCTCACCGCATTCATCGTTTCCTTAGTCGTCATCACCGGTCTTAAGATAAATTTAATGCCGAGAAGCAAGGTCATACATACGGAAAAACTGCCCATTGTCGTATTAGGAACCTTACTTGCCACAAAGCTGCCGACAAGAGTAAACAAAAGAACGGCCGCCATCATTACCGTCCCGTTACGGATGTCCAGATTCTTATTTTTTCCGTAAGTATAAGCGCTTACCGCACTGGCAAGAACGTCGCTGGCAAGCGCGATCCCTACCGCTTCATAAGCCGGCAGGCCAAGAAACGTGATCAGCATCGGGCTGATCACCGCCGCCGCGCTCATTCCTGCAAAGCCCGTCCCAAGTCCGGCGCCGATTCCCGCAATAAAACAAACGATAACTTTTAACATACTTCCGTCTCCTCCTTTAAGTAATTGTCAATATTTTTCCGGATATGCTCCAGACATCTTTTCATCCCCTCGCTCTCCTTCTCTGAAAATCCCCCCGTTAAAACTGCAATAAATTCTTCCTGCGCCGCTCTTCCGTCCGTAATAATCGGGAAAGCTGCTCCGCATATTTTTAAATGCGCCGTTTTTTTATTATTCTGCGTATACTCTTTTCTGAGAAATCCTTTCTCCTCCAAAAGCCTGACCGCCCCCGATACCTGCGATTTAGACAGATACCGGATCTCCACGATCTCCGTCGCCGTATCGTAACGTGGGTTATTGGCCAAAAAAAGTAAAATGTCCAACTCCATTCTGGTCAGTTCATGTTTCATACAGACTCTTCCTACGCACCGCGCATATAACGTCTTAATAGCATTTTGGTATTCCCATGGATTTACCGGAATCATTTCCCTCCTCCTTTTCAGATGTGCTCTATTTTGTTCTTTTTAGAACTATTTTATTCCCAAAAAATAAATTGTCAAGCATAATATTAAAAAATGACGCGTACCTAAGCTTTACCTCAAACAGAAAAGACAGTACGGCTCCCGTAATCGGGGCTATACTGCCTAATCTGAAATTACTTCCTTTTTTATCGGACTTCCTGTCATGCCGCCTGCAGCGGCGCTTATCATAAAACATTTTTCCCGTTTTTAAAGAAAACACTCCGTACGGCGTTACTCTACGATCTCCAGCAGTTTTCCCGTAATGTCCGCCATCTTGGACGATACCTGCTTGGTATTTTCCGATATCTGTACGTTTTTCTCTACCACGTCGGATATTCTGCTCATCTGATTCACTGCGTCCGCAACAATATCCACATTCCGTCTTACCATGCCGGTGATCTGTTCTACGTCGCCGCTCACTTTTTCTATCTTCGCTACGGCGGAACCGAAATCCTCCGCCGTCTGATCTGTAATTTCTTTGCCGTTTTCCACTGCTTTTATGGAATTGGTAATGAGTTCGTTGGTCTCCTTCGCCGCCTGTGCGCTTCTGGCCGCCAGCTCTCCTACCTGCGACGCTACAACCGCAAACCCTTTCCCCATTTCTCCTGCTCTTGCGGCTTCTATGGATGCATTCAGCGAAAGCAGGTTTGTCTGTTCGGCGATAGAATTGATCTCCCCAATGATCTTCTCGATCTCCATCGACATACTACTGATTTCCTGCATAGAACCTTTCAACCGGTTCATCTGCGACTGTGTCCGTACGATCTCTTCTACCGTATTTCCCGTTGTCTTTAATACGTCCTCGGATACGTCGACGCTCCGGTTCAGTTCTTCCGTCAACTGCCCCATGATCTGTCTCAGATCGCCTACCGCCTTTTCCTGTTCTCCCGTCCCGTGATAAATATGATCGGCATTCTCCAGCGTGTCTTCCGATACCCCCTCCAGATCCCTGCAGATACTCTTTACATTCCTGATCATATTCCGGTTATTTTCCACATCCTCTTTCTGACACTCCAAAAGCCTTTCGTTTTCCCGCATATTACAGTCGATGTTCTGCACCATTTTATTGATACTTTCAGAGAGCAGGGTAAATTCCGGATTTCCCTTTTCATTTACCGTAATTCCAAAATTACCGTCGGAAATCTCTTTCATGGAATTGGCAATATGATAAATCCCCTGAACGATCTCCCGGTCCACCATCCAATTGATCATGACCAGCAATGCCCCGAATATGATCAGCATACTGACGGATACCGCCACAGTCTGATTGGTCCGCTCGGAAAAATACTCTTTGGCCGGCATAAAAGTCCCTATGATCCGGTCCTCATATTCCTCAGCCTGATAATATCCCCTTACTCCGTCGATCACCGTCTTTCCCCTTCCGGTAAGATCCTCCGGAAATCCGGCGTCTGCAGCCGCTTTCCCTATCAGGGACTGGTTCGGATGAGCCAGAATCGTCCCATCTTTAGAATCAATGGCATAAACATATCCGTTCTCGCCGAAATCGACGGCTTTCAGCACAACATCCACCTGCGTACTGGCAAGCGTCTTCTCCAGCACCTCCGGGCGGACGCCTACCTGTACCAAGCCTTTCGCATCCTTTCTGGCTACGCCGATATACTGCATTACAACGCCTTCCGCCACATTTACCTGCGGCTCCTGAGCGATTTCGATGGCCAGATCGTCAACGATCACCATAAAAGCGTTAGACTGTTCGCCGCTCTTCATGTCAAATCCGACATAATCATCGATAGTACTGCTTGTAATAATTCCCTTTTCGTCTATGATATGCAGCTCGTTTACCTGCAGCCTGACCTTGATCTCCTCCAATTTTTTCTTATCTTCCGCGATTGATCTGTTTTCCGCCAAAATATCCGCAAAAGCCCTTGCCTTTGCAAGATTATCGGCGCTGAGGTTTTCCGTAAGCGTGGCCACGTTCTCTTTATTTGCCTCCAGCTTCTCCTTTACATCCGCCAGTTTGCTCTCGCTGGCAGACACATTGCTTTTTTGAATGATCACCGTTTGTAAAACAAATACGCCTGAAATGGTAACGATAAACGCTACCAGCATATATAAGAACAGCTTCTTTGTAAACATTTGTTTCATTTGTTTTCTCTCCTTCTCGTTGTATTTTCTTTTCCTCCCAAAACGCCGTTACCTTTGCGCCGTATTTTTCCGGAAAGAGCGGCACGACAGCATCACATCCAGCACAAAATTCCCGCTTTCCGTATAGCAGAACATCTCGCCTTCCAACCGCTCCGCCGCCTCCTGTATCGTGGCGAGCCCGAAGCCATGGTCATATCCCTCCTTGTTTGTGGAAGGTATCGTCCCTTTTTCTACAGTCAGTTCTTCGCTGCACCGGTTTCTGATCCGCATTAACAGACAATCCCTGCTATACTTCATCTGCACGGAAACTTTCCGCTCCTCCCGGTCCATCCCTTTTAAGGCGTCATATGCATTTTCCAGTCCGTTGGAAAGGATCTGGCACAGTTCCATATAAGGCAGTTCTTCTTCCCCGATCTGTATGTCCGTCCTGCACTCCGCCCCCATTTCCTGTAATTTGCCAAAATAGTAAGCAAATACGGCATTCAGGTACGGATTGGCGCAAAACTGTCCCGACAGACTGTCCATCTCCGTTTCCACACTTTGCAGATAACCTAGCGCCTCCTGCATTTTTCCGGCTGAAAGCAATCCTGAAAGCATAGCCGTATGCCCCTTCATATCATGTTTCATCCTACGGATACGCTGCTGGTTGTCAAGCTGCGCTTCCAACGCATTCTTCTGTTCCTGCAGGATACGTTCGCTCTGCTGCTTTCTATAAAGTAAAAGCTGACTATAAAGCGCCATAAAAATAGTAGCGTAAGTCATCGGCATCAATACCAATATTAAAATAAACGCCGGGAGTTCCTGCGGCCTTTGCGTTATGGGAACCGGATAATCCGCCATTACGGCAAGCAGTATATAATAAAGCGCTGTCATTCCGGCAACGATCCCCCAGCCTCTTGCTACCGCCCCCTGCAGTTCCAGATAAGGTTTTCTTAACCGTTTCACCGCCGCCCACTCCAAAAGGGGAAACAGCAGCAGCCTGCCAATAAACATCAGAATATACTGGCCTCCCCCGACATAAAAATCCGCCAGATTGGTTACGGCAATAATCCAGAGCGCCACCGTATCTGCCAGACAAAAAGTAAAGAAAAACCTTCCTTTCTTATCTTTTGAAACAAACCAAAAAAACAGCAGGCTCGGCAGGGTACAGGTAAAAATAAAAATCTTTCCCATAACCGCCGTACCATAGACCGCCACTCCCGCTATATTTAACAGGATCAACGGCCCCATCGTAAGTCCGGTAAGAAGAAACGTTTTCCTTACGGAATACCGGGAACGGTACAACAGCATAAACAATATTAAAATATGGAACAGCGACCACAACAGAGACAGATCCCGAAATATCTCCATCAATCCACCTCCTCAAACAGGATCTCCTGATATCGTTTCTTCACTTCAGCGTAATACCTTCTGGATACGGGAACGCTGCATCCGGAGACAATCAGTTCGTTTCCCCTTAAACTGTCCGCCTGATATATATTGACAAGAAAACTCTGATGGCACCGTACAAATATATCTTCGCTTACTTGTAGCGAAATCTCATTGAGTTTCCCTTTGCATTCCTGCACCGTCCCGTCCTTACAATAAATAGAAACCGTATGCTCCCTGCTGCTGATGAACAGAATGTTGCCATAAGGAATGGATCCGACCTGCCCCCTCCACTTAAAACTGAGGCTTCTCTCCCTGTCCCGAAGCAGATTTCTGGATACTCTGCCTAACAGGCTGCGCACGTTCTCTTCCTTCACCGGTTTTAATAAATACTGTACCGCATATAGGTCGTAAGCTTCCCTGTAAAATGCATTGCTGGAAGAAATAAAGCAAATGGCCGTTTCCTCATCGATCTGCCGGAGTTTTCCCGCCAGCTCGATCCCGTTCATAGCTCTCTCCATAAAAATATCCAAAAGATAAAGATCGAAATGCCTGCCATTTTCCTTTATATCCAAAATAAGGCAGTCCGAATCGGAATAAATCCTTACAGACTGCCCTTTTAAAAAGGTCTTCAAATATAACGCGTCTTCATAACAATCATCGTAAACTGCTATCTCCATAACACTTTACCTTCCTGTTCCTTATCTTTTATTCGCCCCTGACAGTACGGAAGTTCAAGAGAGGGAAAAAGCTGAATAAAATACACTTTCAGCCTCCCTGATCTGAGTGTCCGCGAAAGCGGACCGATGGGAGCAAATATAAATCAAGACTATTATATCATAGAATCTCTCGCTTTTTTTACTAATTTTGTTTTTGATCATGTTAATTTTGTATTCCGCCGTCCGTTTTGCTTCTTGGAGAGAAGGTGCTCATCCTTTTTTGCCCAGAGCGTCCTTCAACGTTTTCCTGACGGCGCCTGTCCCGTCGATCATTTCGCATAAATATCCGCATACGTTCTGCGCCATGCCGGTCTCATACAGATCCACTCCAAAAATTGTCTTATTCTCTAAGATTGGCCGGACCGCTTCTTCCACGCCGTCCTGACTGCCGAGTTTCAATCTGCCGATATAGGGACGCAGCGTTTCCGACAGGGGATCCGGACTTAATTCAAAGGGAGTCCCTTCGTCGTCCACTGCCATCAGATAACGCAGCCAACCTGCAAATACAAGCGGAATCATCTCAAGATCCGAAGCCGCAAGCGTTTCGGAGGCATGATATGCCTTGATCGTCCCGCCAAATCGTATCGCCAGTTTTTGCGACGTATCGGTGGCGATACGCTGAGGCGTGTCCGGCATAAAAGGATTGGGGATCCGGACATGCAAAACCGTATCTATAAACTCTTTCGGATCCAGAATTCCCGGATCCACCACTACCGGCAGCCCTTCTCCATAACCGATGATCTCTACCAGTTTTTTCAGTTCTTCGTCTTTCATTTCCTCGGAGATCTTCCGGTATCCAAGCAGACAGCCGAATATGGCAAGGGCGGTATGCAGCGGGTTCAGACAGGTACAGACTTTCATTTTTTCCACTTTGTCAACTGTCTCCCGGTCGGTAAACAGAAATCCGCCCTTTTCCAGCCCGGGCCTTCCTGCCGGGAACGCGTCTTCTATCACAAGATACTCGCATTCCTCTGCATTGACAAAAGGCGCTACATAGGTGTTTTTAGACGTGATCACCGGTTCCAAACCTTCTATCCCGTCTTTCTTTAAGATCTCTTCTACGGAAACGTCCGGCCTTGGCGTGATCTTATCGATCATCGTCCAAGGAAAAGTTACTTTTTCTTTATCCTCAATATATTCTAAAAATCCTTCCTCTGCCAAAGCATTTTGCGACCACTCTTTTGCAAAAGCATGTACCGCCGCATACAGCTTGTCCCCATTATGGGAACAATTATCCATGCTGACCATGGCTATCGGCTTTTTTCCCGACTGATAGCGTTCATACAGCAAGGACGCTACTTTACCGATATAGCTCATTGCTTTTTCCGGTCCCGCTTTGAAATCCTTTTCTACGGAAGAAAGCATCTCTCCTCTTCCGTCCGTCAGGCTATACCCCTTTTCCGTGATTGTAAACGTGGCCATCTGCAAAGAATCTTTTTGAAACATATCTTTCAGCCTTTGAAACTCCGCTCCGTTTTCCGAATCCAGCACGCAGGATTCCAAAATACTCCCCACCACTGTTTTTTCTATACTCCCGTCCGCTTTTAACGTGACAAGGATATGCAGATCGTCATGGGGGCGGTACATTTTTTCCACGATCTCATAGTCAAATCCCTCCACTGCGACCAGCCCTCTGTCCAATACGCCTTCATTCAGAAGCCGCTGCACTACATTCGCCTGAAATGCCCGGAACAGATTCCCTGCCCCGAAATGCACCCAAAAGGGAGCTTCTTTCGTGGCAGCCAAAACCTTTTTTCTGTCAAATTCAGGCAGTTCGTATCCTTTTTCTTTCCATTCCGCACGATTTTCCAATCCTTTTTCGTTTAACGTCATCATACTTTACTCCCTTTCCCGATTGCCTCCCATAACCCGTTTAAATAGGCCGCTCCAAGCGCCCTGTCATAAAGCCCGTATCCCGGCATGGCCACTTCGTCCCAGATCATCCGTCCGTGATCGGGGCGGATCGGGCCTTCAAATCCAATCTCATAAAGAGCTTTCATGATCTCATACATATCAAAAGTTCCGTCTGAAGAAAGGTGGGCCGCTTCCTCAAAATTGGTTGGGGTAATAAATTTCAGATTACGCACATGGGCAAAATGGATCCTTCCCTTTAAAGAGCGGATCATATCCGGAAGATCGTTTTCCAGATTGGTTCCGTAAGAACCGGAACAGAATGTCACCCCATTATGCGGATCGTCCACCATTTCCGTCATACGCAGGATATTTTTCTTGTTCGTGATGATACGGGGCAGGCCGAATACGCTCCATGCCGGATCGTCAGGATGAATCGCCATCTTTATATCATACTGGTTACATACGGGCATGATCTTCTCCAAAAAATATTTTAAATTGGAAAACAATTTTTCGTCGTCCACGTCCTTATACAGTTCAAACAATTCTTTCACATGCTCCATCCTGTCCGGCTCCCATCCCGGCATGACCGTACCGTTCATATCCCCCGCAATGGACGCAAACATCTTTTCCGGATCCAGCGCGTCTACCGCCTCCTGCGTATAGGCAAGCACTGTGGAACCGTCCGGCCGCACTCTGGTAAGCTCCGTTCTCGTCCAGTCAAATACCGGCATGAAATTATAACATACCAAATGAAGATCCTCCTTGCCCAGATTCTCCAGCGTTTCGATATAATTGGCAATATACGTTTCCCTCTCCGGCATTCCTATCTTAATGGCGTCATGGACATTTACGCTTTCGATCCCCGCAATATGAAGCCCTGCCGCCTCCACTTCTTCTTTCAGCGCCCTGATCCGTTCCCTGCTCCACACTTCTCCCGGCACAGTGTCATACAACGTCGTGATCACTCCCGTTACTCCCGGTATCTGCCTGATCTGCTTTAACGTAACCGTGTCAAATTTGCTCCCATACCATCTTAATGTCATTTCCATAGTCTTTTCCCTTCTTCCTGTTTTCATTTCACGATCCTGTTTTATCAGCTGCTAACATCACTATATATCAGTCTGCTTTTCGGTATCCTGACCCTTTGTCTTCTTTTTTCATTATATAAATTCCCCCCTTGCATTGCCATTGACATGCTTGCGGTATACATTGCAAAACTTGCGGTATTGTGCTACTGTAAATCTATAATATATCCGATAAATACTATACTTTTACTATTTTCAAAGAAAGGACTTTGCAATATGAAAAAAACACTGCAGACTGCCTTCCAGACAAGACAATATATGCTTTCAAAAGATTTTGAGATCTATTATTATAATGACCACAGTCTGCCAAAAGTAGACCTCCATACCCACGATTATTATGAATTTTATTTTTTTTTAGAGGGCAGCGTAAGTATCCAGATCGGCGAAAAGACGTTTCCCCTTCATTTCGGAGACATCATTCTTCTTCCTCCTGCGCTTTCCCACCGTCCGGTCATCCATGACAGAACGGTTCCCTACCGCCGTTTCGTATTATGGATCAGCAAGGAATACTGCAACGACCTGATCGCCCTCTCCGCCGATTACGGCTATCTCTTACAGTATGTGCAGATCCACAAAACTTATATCTTCCACAATGATGAGATTTCATTTCATACCATACAGTCCATGATACTGCGTCTGCTGGAAGAACTGCACTCCGACCGTTTCGGACGGGGGGCGCAGATCCCGCTCTGCGTTAACGGCCTGCTCCTTCATATAAACCGCATGGTACACGAAAGAAACTATCCCAAAGGGAAACATACCGGGACTTCTCTGTACCAGAATGTAGTAAGCTACATTGAAAACCATATGGAAGAAGAATTGTCCCTCGACAGACTGGCCCGGATCTTTTTTGTGAGCAAATACCACATTGCCCATGTGTTCAAAGAAAACCTCGGTATCTCCGTTCATCAGTACATCCTGCAAAAAAGGCTCACTCTCTGCAAGGACGCCCTTCTTGGCGGCCGCAATATCACGGAAGCCTGCCTTTCCTTCGGCTTCGGCGATTATTCCGGTTTCTACCGGGCATTTAAAAAAGAATACGGAATCCCGCCGAAAGAATTTTTAAAACGGCACGTCCTTCCTGATTAAACCGCCTGTTCCCCTTTCGCATTGCCTTACCGGGAAATTTTAAGATCCAACGTGCATCCGTCTGCTATCTTTGCTCTACTTTTATGATATTTTTGATCCCTTCACAGATCTTGCCCGCCACCACAGGATTATTCATCGTATACAAATGAATCCCCTGAATATCGTTTGTCAAAAGTTCGATGGTCTGCGTCAGCGCGTAGGACATTCCCGCATCGAACAACGCTTCTTTGCTCTCCGCATATCTATGGATGATCTTCTCAAAACGCGTGGGAAAAGACGCCCCGCACATCGTTACCATCCTTTTGATCTGCGCCGCGTTGATCACGGGCATGATCCCCGGTATCACAGGCGTCTCTATCCCCGCGATCCTGCAGTCTTCCACTAGTCGGTAAAAACAGGCGTTATCAAAAAACAACTGGGAAAGCAGCACTTCCGCTCCCGCGTCTACCTTTGTTTTCAGATGGCGGATCTCCTCCACTCTGTTCTTCGATTCGGGATGGCATTCCGGATAGCAGGCCCCCGCAATGCAAAAGTCTTCCTTCTCCTTCAGATAAGCCGTCAGATCCGACGCGTGCCGAAAATCCTCTTTTTCCGGCAGATCGGGATTCCTGTCGCCGCGAAGAGCCAAAATATTCTCGATCCCCTCGCTCTTCAACACTTTAGAAAACTCGTCGATCTCGGATCTGTCATAGCTGAGGCAGGTCAGATGAACTACCGGTTCCACATGATAGTCCTCTTTGATCTTCTTTGCCAGTTCAATCGTCCGGTTGCAGTTGGAACTGCCGCCTGCGCCGAAAGTCACGCTGATAAAATCCGGTCTTAATTCGCTGAGGATCTCCAACGTTGCATCAATATTTTTCAGCTCGCTGTCTTTCTTAGGCGGAAAAATCTCAAAAGACAGGGTTCTTTTATTCTTTTTATAGTAATCCGCAATTTTCATAGATTCTCCTATTCCTATGCTCCGCAGGCAGAAGTCCGTTCCGTAGGGACTTCCGCCTTGCCCTGCACAGTTATGTTATCATTTATCCGTCTGTAACGCCCGCATCGCATTCAATATGGCAATCACGGCGACTCCCACATCTGCAAATACCGCGGCCCACATATTTGCCATACCGAGAGCCGCCAAAACCAGCACCAGTACCTTCACTCCGATGGCAAACACGATATTCTCTTTTACGATCCTTAAGGTCTTCCTTGAAATCTCCATCGCCTTTGCGATCTTGGAAGGTTCGTCCGTCATAATGACCACGTCCGCCGCCTCGATCGCCGCATCGCTGCCAAGGCCGCCCATTGCGATACCGATATCGGCCCTTGCCAGTACCGGCGCGTCGTTGATTCCGTCTCCTACAAAGACTAACTTCCCTTTTTCCGATTTTGTACGGTAAAGTTCCTCTACCCGGTCCACCTTATCTCCCGGAAGCAGTTCTGCGTATACTTGCGTGATACCGAGTTTCTTCGCCACATGATCCGCCACTTCCTTCCGGTCTCCGGTTAACATAACAACCTGCCTTACTCCCATCTCTTTCATTCCGGTAACCGCATTCTCCGCATCCTGCTTGATCTCGTCCGCTATCACCACCGCGCCAAGATAGTTTCCTCCTTTTGCCACATGAACCAAGGTTCCTACGGCCCCGTCTTCCCCATTCCCACCGCTGCCAATAGATATTTTTTCCTTGGCCATCAGCTTTTCATTCCCGGCAAGTACCAAAATGCCGTCCAGAACCGCTTTCACGCCATGCCCGGCCATCTCTTCCACTTTATCGAGACGTTCCTTTGAAACAGCATTTCCGGCGTCCGTATATGCCTTTACAAGTGACAAAGAGATCGGGTGGGTGGAATAACTCTCCGCATAGGCCGCCGTTTCTAAAAGTTCCCCGTCGCTTACTCCCTCTCCGGGAAGAAGCTTAGCCACTGCAAAATTTCCTTTTGTCAGCGTACCGGTCTTATCCATAACGACAATTTCCGCATCCGCCAGCGCTTCTAAATAATTGCTGCCCTTTATCAGGATCCCGGCCTTGGAAGAGCCTCCCAATCCGCCAAAAAAGCTTAACGGAATACTGATCACCAACGCACAGGGACAGGATATTACAAGAAAGGTAAGCGCCCTATAGATCCAGCTCCCCCAGTCTCCCCCCAAAACCATCGGCGGTATGACCGCAAGCGCCAGCGCGCTAAACACCACAACAGGCGTATAATATTTTGCAAATTTGGTAATAAAGTTTTCCGATTCCGCCTTTTTGCTGCTGGCATTCTCTACCAGATCTAAAATCTTAGCGACCGTGGATCTGCCAAATTCCTTGCTTACCTTTACTTCCAATACGCCGGATAAATTAATACAGCCGCTGATTACCTCATCCTCCGGGGCTACGTCTTTGGGAAGGCTTTCCCCCGTAAGAGCCATGGTATCCAAAGCCGAGTTGCCCGTAAGAACGGTTCCGTCGAGAGGAATCCTCTCGCCGGGTTTTATAACGATCGTTTCCCCCACGGCTACTTCTTCCGGATCTACTTCTTTTTCTTCCCCGTCCCTTAAAACGTTGGCATAATCCGGCCGGATATCCATCAGCGCGGCAATCGATTTTCTCGACTTATTGACGGCGTAAGACTGAAAACACTCGCCTACCTGATAAAACAGCATTACCGCTACCGCCTCCGGATAGTCGCCTACAAAAAACGCCCCCACCGTCGCGATCATCATTAAAAAATTCTCGTCAAATACCTGCCCCTGTCCTATATTCTTAACCGCATTTTTGACCACGTCCCCGCCGATGATGATATAGGCGGTTAAAAATGCTGCGAACCTGATGAGCCCGTTAAGATCGGAAAACACATTTCCCAAAAATGTCAGGATAAAAACAGTGGGCAAAGGTATGCCCGGCGCATATGCAAGGATTAATTTATCCAGAAGTACCGCGCCGAGATAGCACGCGGCTCCGGTCCCTACCCGCCTTATTCTCTTTTTTAATTTCTTCGTCATAGGAATTTTCTCCCTTCCAGTCCTGCCGCTTTGCTTTCCATAATCTTATTTTTCAATCACTTCTACATCCGGTTCAAACTTTTTCACGATCCGCTTAATCTCTTTCAGGAGTCCGGAAACTTTCCCCTCCTCTACCTCAACGACTAACTTCTGCGTTAAAAGCGTCACCGTGCTTTTGCTCACACCGTCCAGTTTTCCTACCGCCTCTTCAATCTTTGCCGCACAGTTCGCACAGTCCAGATCTTCTAAAATATATGTCTTTTTCATATCCGTAATCCTCCTTTAATCCTTTCTGATTCTTATTTTCTGCCGCCCCGCTATTCCTCGATATGCTCCAGTCCCTGACTTAAGATCGTTTTAATATGTCCGTCTGCCAAAGAATAGAAAATACTCTTGCCTTCCCTTCTGTTCTTTACCAGATCCATCTGCTTTAAGATCCTGAGCTGATGGGAAATGGCCGATTGGGTCATCTGCAAAAGCTGTGCCAGATCGTATACGCACATCTCGGAACACATAAGCACATATAATATTTTGATCCTCGTAGTATCTGCAAAGATCTTAAAAAACTCTGCCAGATCAAAAAGCTTTTCTTCTTCCGGCATCTTTTCGTTCACCTTGCGGACGGTTTCCTCATGAACACAGATAAAATCACATTTCTCGATTTCTTCTTTCTTTTTTTCCATTGCCTCACATCCCTTCTCTCTGCCTTCCTTACGGATACGTTTTCCGCATAGTTAAAACATATGAATAAATGTTCATATGTTCATTATATCACCCATTTTTTTATTGTCAATCCCCATTCTTTTTATTTATAAGATATTTCTAAGATGCAAAGCTATAAGATTCAAAATTTCCGGTTTTCTATGCATAAATTGAGAAAAGATCTCTACGTCTGCCTCATTTCCGGCATTCGTAAAGATCTTTCCCTTATAAATCCATTGCAATCCTATTTCCGGCCGGATATCTCCTGTCGGCCGTTTACTCTTTTACGGTCACTTTAAAGCTCACCCGCACCGGTTTGCCAAGCTCACTGTTTTCTTCTTCCTGCGCGCCCTTAAAATATACGTCCGCCGTGACCGTTACGGTCCCCTGTTTTATCGTGTCGTCACTGACCGCCACATATGCATGTCCCTTATCATACTCGATCCCAAGTCCCGTAGGCAGGGAGCGGGTTACGATCTCATGGATCCGTACCCCTTCCGGCATGGCGGCGTTCAGATCGTAATCCGCGATACGGTTTTCCTCTGATTTATAGATCGTCTGGGTCTCTATCGCCTTTAATTTAGGCACTGCCTGCGAAGTTTTAAAACTGATGTCCTGAAACAGTTCCGTACCGTTTTGCAAGGTGACCCGCACTTTCCCTTTATAAGTTTTTACCGAAAGCGCCGCCGCGTTTCTTGCATATACCGTAAATTTATCTTTATTCTGTACGCAATAAAAATTTTTCGTAAAGCCCGCTTCGTCTCCGTCGCACAAGCTGATCCTATCGATCTGCGCATTTAATCCCGCTATCTTGACCGTCCCCGTTAACGTAGAATTTTTTCGGTTGATAAGATCCAGCTTTCCGCTCAGTTTGATCTTGCCCACCGTCGGCATAGTCTTCTTAACGGTCACTTTTAAAGCTTTCGTCTTTACGTCCTCATATCCGCTCTCATTGAATACGTCCGTAAACTGCAGATGATATTGGTTTGCAGTGATCTGTCCCTTCTCCACGGCTTCCGGCCTCAATCCTACTGTCAGTTTCCCGTCCTTATACACAGCCGTAAACAATTCTGCATACGCCGTGTTCGCAAACTGCCACTCTCCGTTCTTTAAGGTCGCGTTACTCTTATTCGTCTTCGCTTCCATCGTGAACGTTTCGGCTTTCGCGGCCGTGTTCAAAGTAACCGCCGACTTTGCAAAACTAACGGCAGGGCTGGCTTTATCCGGCGAGGATTTCACCGTAAGGCTCACTTCTACCGGACTTCTCCATCCGTCTTTGCTGATAACTACTTTATGCTTATAAGAAGCCGCTTTATTTACATTAGGATACAATAACTGCACCTGTATCTGATCGGCCACATCCTCGCTTACCACATCCCACTTCTTGTCGCTTTCCTTTTTTACAGAAACCGCAGCATGATAACCTGTCAGGTTTTTCTTTGTTTTGGAGTCAATGATCGTAATCTGCGCCGTATCTCCCTGTCTGGTCAGAATATCCGGTACGCTAAGCTGCTTGAAAGAAGGTTTGGTCGGTTTCGCAGTCACCGTTGTGCTGACGCTGACCGGTTCTTCGTATCCTTTCAGCGTTACAAAGAAGCTTCCCTGCGTCTTTTTGCTGCCCGTAAATTCGGAGGAATCAAACTGACTCTCCTTAATGGCAATATACCAGCCGTCCTGTTTTTCAGCTATATCGTATAACCGTGCCAGATCGCCGGACGGTTTCGCAACGATATTTTCAATCTCCGCCTTTGTCGTAATATTGAGCTTCGTCCAAGTCCCCCGTTCAAAACTGTTGACCGAAACGCCTGCAATCTTTACGCTTGGCGCAGAATCCTCGATCTTGAAACTGGTCTTGATCTCTTCTCTTGCCATATCCGCATTGTTTTCAATGCTCATGGAAGTTCTTTCCGCGCTTAAAGTGATCTCATAAGTACCTGAAACAGCGCCGTCCAATTCTTCCTTACTTACGGCAAGACGGTATTTTCCGTCTTCTTCATGAAGGATGCGGAACTTTGTTCCCGGGATAGACGTATAAGTCCCGTCCTCATTCTGTATCCGCGCCGACTGCACGCTTACTCCGTACTCGGGGATTTCCGTTCCGTTCGCCCCTGTCAGGGTAAACGTCGAATCGCTGAATATAAGCGGTACCCGGCTTCCACTCACCTCTTCGATCTTTCCTTTTTTATTGACCGTACCAAGCGTACCTTCCTTCAGGATCGGCGCGCCCGAATAAATACCGAACACGGCTTTGCGGTTCCTGTGCATATTGTCGTCAGCCATACAGGTAATATAAAATCTGCCCGGCTTTTTCAGCTTAACGATAAGCGTATGCCCCGTCCTGTCCTTTTCATCTATGACAATATCGGCAAGAGAACTGTCCGAAATAAAGAAACTCAGTTTTACGTTTTTCATTTCGTTATGCTCCGCGTCAAATGCATGGGCCTTGATCTTTAGCTCGCCGTTCTTTTTAAATTCCTCTTCCGCTTTATCGTTAAAGCTTTCCGCTTCTTTTTTGTTCAGCCCCCAATATTGGAATTCAATATTTTTAACCTGCTTGTCTTTATAGACGGTCACCTGTGTCGTGGCACTGCGCTTGTAAGGATCGTCTTTCAGAACGGCCGTAACGGTCACACTCTTGTCTTCCTTGATCTGCGCCTTGGGATTCGCATAGGCGATTCCTTTTTCGTCCACATAAACGGTCTTCGGATCGCTGCTGGTAAAGGTAAACAGCTCCGCATCCAGCGCGGACCTTGTCGTCAGGTTGATAAAGGAAAGCTGTACATAACCGTTGCCGTCGTTTGCCGCCTGCTCGATACCATAGCTGCCTGAAGCGGCGGCGATCGCATCCGCTTTTTTTACCGGATTGGCCGTGACCGTACAGGTGACGGTTATCGCATTGTCCGCACACAAAGTTATTTTTGCCGTTCCGTATCCTTTGACCGTAACTCTTCCGTTTCCGTCTACAGTCGCCACTTCTTCTTTATCGCTGGTCCATGTATAGGAGGTCGACGCATCGGCGCCCTTGGCCGTAAACTGTATCACCGCCTCGCTGCCGATTCCCGCAAGCTCTATGCTTTTTTTCTTCAGGGTGAGTTTGGTTACCTTTGTCTTTCCTACACGGACGGTAACATCCTGATATACCGGCGTTTCCTTTTTCGGATCGTATGCCCGGCTTGTGCACCGGATCACTGCCGTCATTCCGTCAGGCGCTCCCGCCGTTACGCTTATTTTACCGGACGTGCCTACATTGACATAGGTTTTTGCCGTGCTTAACGATATTTCGTTTCCGTCCTTGTCAAACGCCTGCCATAACGCCCAGGCTACTTTTTTATCCTTACTTTTTTCCGGATACAGAACGGGCTTTAAAGTAACGCTTTTTCCCGGCGCCACCAAGTACTCGTCCCTTGAAAAGCCAATTCTTTCGGGACGCTGCTCTACGGTCACTAAAAAGCCGGCCGTTACGTTGCTCCCGTCCATAACCGTTGCCGTGATCTTGGCCTTTCCCCCTGCAATACCTGTTATATTGCCGTTTCCGTCGACTACCGCTACCTTTTCATCCGAACTTTTATATGCGATATATTTTTGCTGCCGGTCAAATTCGTCAAACAACGGCAGATCCTCATTCTTTTTGTTTTTAATGACAGGCCTTAAAGATATTCCCGTTCCGCTCCTGATCGTAGCGCTTGTCTTGTCTTTTCCCTTATCATCCCTGTAATATAAAGATAATTTGCCTGCCGCTTCGCTCTGATCCGGATCTATAATATGTATGGTCATGGACGCGGAGGCTTTCCCCGCATCCGCCGCCGTGGCCGTGACCGTTACGGTTCCCGCTTTCTTTGCAATCAGGATATTAGGATCGTCCGAATCAAAAGTCGCCCTTGTAGTATCGGTTGTTTTCCATTTATACGCTTTGTTGGTAGGCGCTGCTTTCTCTTCGGAGACGAACCATTTTGCCTCCAGTTGCATTCTTGTGCCGACCACTACCTTGGTTTCGCTTAAGGGCAATTCAATCTTCTCGACCAATCTCTCGACTTTAACAGGAATGGCGTCGCTTTTTCCGCTCTCCTCGTTTAAAGCCACAATGTAAGTTTCTCCGGGCGCTACCGCCGTTACTTCCCCGTCCGGCGTCACGGTCGCCACTTTTTCATTGCTGGAGCGGTAAGTACAAATCAGGCTGGTGTCCGTCATCCTCACCTGATAGGTGGAAAACAGATGCTTTACATTGCCTCCCGTCTGGGCGCCGCCTTCCTCTTCTTTAGAATCAAACGCCTCCGCGTTGCAATACAGCGTCGTTCCGCTGCCGTCTATCTTCACCTCTTCCACATCGCTTTGCACGATCACCGTTACTCTGTCAAAAACGCCGTTTTCCGCCTTACCGGTGATCTGCGCCATACCCCGGCCCGTTGCTTCGATCAGCCCCGATTCCGATACGACGGCCACTCTCTTATCCGACGTTTCCCATGTAAGATTTTTGTTGGTGGCGTTTTTCGGCAGCACCTCCGCCGTCAGTTGGAAAGTATTGGCATTTCCCGCTCCGGCCCTTAACGTGACGATCCGTTCCGCCTCCGTAAGCGGTTTATCTTTTTCACCGATAAATCTGACCATTCCCACCGGAACCCGGTCGGATTTGTCGTCGACTTCATATTCTTCTTCCACAACGTCGACCGTAAGCGTCGCCGTCTGCTCTCCCGCCGTAACGCTTACCGTCGTCTTTCCCAATTTATTTCCGGAAGTTAAAGTCACTTTGCCGTCCGCCACGCTGCAGGTCACCAGACTTTCGTCTTCCGATTTACAGGTAATCGTCCTGTCCGTAGCGTCCTGCGGCGCTAAATTGACGACGATCTCCTTCGTTTTTCCTCCTTTGGCAAGTTCAATCCTGTCTTTTTCCAAAATGACCCTGCTCACCGGCACAACAACTGTCACCTTGCACTGGACGCTTGCTTCGCCCGCCTGTGCCGTAATGACCGTTTCACCGCCGCCCTGCGCGCTTACGATTCCTTCCTCGTCTACGACGGCAACATTCTGATCGGCGCTGCTCCAGATTACTTGATCGTCTTCCGCCCCCGATACTACTGTAAGTTTGGCCCTTGCGCCTTTTTTCAGGGTCAGTTCGCTTTGATTTAAAACAAGTTCCCTGTCCGTCAGCACATTCACGGTGCAGGCTGCCGTCAGTTCTCCGGCCGAAGCTTTGATCTCCACGCTGCCTATAGAAACTGCCGTTACCGTTCCGTCCTGAGATACGGCCGCTACCGACTCGTCGGCGCTCGTCCACACCACCTCGCCTCTCGTTGCGTTCACAGGCGCAAACTCTGGCAAAAGCTGCAGCGTCTCTCCCTTTTTCACGGAAACCTCCGTTTCAGCAAAAGAAATTCCCAAAAGCTCTACCCTGCTGTCGACTACCTGGGAAAAATCGCCTTCCGTCTTCCCGCTCTCCGTCATAATATAGGCGCATACTTTATAATAATAGGCCTTTCCAAGCTGTGCAGCCCGGTCCGTAAAGACAAACTGCCCTGCGTCCGGTTCCGATCCGCTTTCCGTTTCCTGTTCCGGCCCCACGATCGTCTCCGGACTGCATAACTGCCACTCCCCTTCTTTTCCCTCGCTTCTGTAAACATGATACCCGTCCGCTTTTTCAACCCCGTTCCAGCGAAAGGACACCTGGCCCTGAAGCGATACCGTAACCGGCGTAAGAATCTGCGGCGCGGCAGGTTTTTCTTCCTGAGGCGGCGATTCCGGTTCCGTTTCCGGCTCTGTCGTCGGCTCCGTACCCGGCTCTGTTGTAGGTTCCGTGGAAGGCTCCGTTGTCGGTTCCGTATCCGGCCCCGTGGAAGGCTCCGTCGTCGGTTCCGTATCCGGCCCCGTGGAAGGCTCCGTCGTCGGTTCCGTACCTGCCCCCGTGGAAGATTCCGGTTCTCCCGTCGTATTGTCCAGCACCGTTCCGGCGTCACCTGTATCCGGCGTTTCCGGCCCTTCTTGTACGATTCCTTCTCCCTCTTCCGCCGGCGTATTTTCCGAAAATGCGGATTCCCACTGCGCCGCCTCCGGCGCTGTCTGTGACGCCAATACCGTCATACTGTTTTCTACCGTCAATACCGCTGCAAGCGTAAAACTGATCATTTTACATAAAAATTGACGTTTCATCCAAACACTCCTTTATCATTTCAACATCTTCCTCTAAAATCGACAAAATATACCACATCTAGTATATTTTACGCCATATTGTAAGATTAGTAAATTATCTTTAAAAAATATTAAGAAAAAACCGTAACAGCCCTGCAATCCGTTTTTCCAAAGGAATCAGTACAAAATGCGCGGCCAAAAGCAGAACCGCGGCATAAACGGCACAGAAAACCGGCCTGTCAGGCGGTACCGCAATCCCCAAACAGGACGCCCCGGCCGCCGCCACCGTTTTTACAATAAACTCATTGCCGCAAAGATACAGGCTTTCCCGGCCGAGCTTTTGCAAGAGCCCGCTTTTTTGCAGGAAAAAAGCCAGCGCTGTATTCCACAGGATCAGGATCATTGCCGACAGATACGGATGAAAGATCCGGATCACCGGCAGACGCAGGAGCGCCGCTAAACCGTCTTTTCCAAAAAACAGACAGACCGCATAGACGCCGCCCAAAATTCCCACTGCCGCCAGAACGATATTCCTGCTTTTTCCCTCCTCCTGTAAAAGTTCCTGCATTTTAGGGAAGAGGCAGTACCCCGTACAGTAAAAGATCATGTAATAGAGAGCGCAGTCCGCGTTATACGGAAGCATAGGGAACAGGTTCGGTTTATACGGCAGGACTCTCGCCGTGATCACATAAAGCACCGCGCCGGTCAGAAAAATAAGGCTGCGCCTCTTCCCTTTTTTCAAAAAGAAAAATAGCAGGCTCATAACAAAAAGACAGGTAAGAAACCAGAGAGAATATGCAAAGATCCTGTTTCGCATCCCTCCCATCAAAATCTGTTTTACCATAAGCAGGATCAGCGCCCCGCCGCACCTCTCATAACAGATCACCAGCAGCATGGACAAAAGGGCAAACACAAAAAAAGGGAGTAAGATAGTTTTCGCCTTCTTTTTCACATAGTCGGAAAATGATATTTCACTTTGGAGCGATTCCGTGCAGCCGGATAAAAAGAAAAACAGCGGCACATGATATATAAGGATGAACTGATAACTCCTTCCGATCCCTTCTCCCAAATGCCAAAAATATATGATAAAGATCCCTATAAATTTACATACGTCTATCCATTCGATTCTCTTCAACAACAGATTCCTACTTTCTTTCCCACAGATTGCATTTTGCCCTTAACGGAAAAAGAGCTGTTCCCACAGCTCCTTTTCCCCGTTTCCGGCAAAGCGGTCTCCCGTCAAGACCTCCCTTAAGTCTCATGACCTTTCCTCCACGGCTTTTGATCATAAGATTTTTTCTATCGTAAGGCCTTTGTGCTCCATAAGATTGATAAAACTCTTTCCGCACTGCACGATCGGCCTTGCAATCTTTTCTTTATTTAAAAATACGATATTTCCCTCCATACCGTTTGAGAGACGCACCCTGTTCTGTATATAGATACCGCCTATATGCTCTAAAAACGGCAAAAGGAACTCTACTTCGTATTTACTAAGCCCTTCCTCTTCAAACTGCTCTATTACCGTAAACGGGCAGATAGGCTCGCGGTAAACCCTTGCCGCCGTCATTCCTTCAAAAACGTCCGCAATAGCGACCAGCTTTGCATAAGGGTCGATCTGCCTGCTCTTCAGTCCCTGAGGATAGCCGGAACCGTCGCAATGCTCATGGTGCTGCAGCGCGGCGTTTACGATATGACTGTCCACTTTTTTTAATTTCAGCACTCTTGCGCCGTCCATCGGATGGGATTTGACACGGACAAATTCCAATTCGCTTAACTTTTCCGGTTTATTTAAAATATCTTCCGGCACCATGATCTTGCCTACGTCATGAAGCAGGCCGCACATCATAGCGATCTTCGTCTCCTTTGGCGAAAGCTTGAGCCACGATGCAAACAAGGCGCAAATCAGCGCAACGTTCACGGAATGTACATATGTCGCGTCGTCATAGTCCCTTAGATTCTGAAGCGTATCAAAAAGCGTAACTTTTACTTCTTTATCGCCCACAATATTATAGGTAAAATCCAAAAGTTTCTCTTCGTCTATTGCCTTACCCTTTTCCACGATCTGGTTGAGCTCTTCCGTAAAAGCGACGGTTTCTTTATCATACCTTTCCTTAAATTCCTTAAATTCCTTGCTTTCCCTCACCTTCTGATAGTAAGAGGGTTCTTTTGGCGCATGGCGAAACGGGCCTTTCTCATCTACAATCATCGCGCTGATAATGCCGTGCACCATCAACTTCGAGATCGCCCTGTCATCAAATACCGTTCCCTGCTGTATCACTAATAAATTCTGAGAGTTGTAAATGTCCTTCGCCGCTACCATTCCCTGTACAATGTCGGTAGCCAATACTTTCTTCATACCGTACTTCCCCCTATTTCTTTATATTGTAGCTCACCCTTCCTCTTGCTCACTATATTTTACCATAAGTATGAGACTTTTCCAAGTAACTAATACAGCTTTTCAGAGAGATTTTGTAACAGTTCAGCCATACAGAAATGATTGTTGGTAAAAATCTATATTCCGGCAACTTATGAATGGCACGGCTGAACTGTTACAAGATTTTATGACATCCTCCCTTTTAAAGAATATAAGGATTCCCTCTCCACATTACGATCCGGGCTGAGATAAAAGCGCAAAAACCCCTTTTTCCTGTATTCTCCGCTTATCTCTTCCTTACGCATTCTTCCTGGATGAAATAAGATCTCCAACCTCGTCTTTTTTTTCTCGGCATATTTTACCATATAAGAAAAAAGCTCCGAAATCCTTCTCATATCCATATTGCCGCTCATTAAAAGCCCCCACAAAAGTTCGTAAGAAATGCCCCTCTTTTCCAATTTTTTACGGTCCGTGGCCGAAAAGAAATTCAGGATCACATTCTTGATCAGGTTTACCGGAGAATAAGTAGGGTAAAACGCCGCCTGTCTCAGAAAAGGAACGACAGGTTCTTTCGCAAGCCTTACAAACCGGACGGGAATCTCGCTCTCTTCACTGATCTCCATAAGGACGTCAAAAACGAACGGGATCATGTGGGGATGCTGATGGCTGTCCAGCCGGAGTCCGGTTAACCCCAGCGCCTCCTGCACAAGCCGGATCTGCGCCGTAAATTCCGTTTTTAGCTGTCTTCCGATTTCTTTTCTTTTTTTCCTTCCCCCATAATTTAGGAGAAAAAGCTTTCCCCATGTAAGGCAAAAAAACCCCTCTTCATCTACCAGATCCGGTATTTTTTCCCTGTCCGATACCGCTTTTCCGTCCAAAACATTTAAGTGTACGCTGATAAGAGGCTCCCTTTTACCGGACGTCTTTGCGAACTGGTACATACGCACGCATTCCGCAAAACAGGACATATTGGGAATCACACTGATACTGTCGAGGACGCCGTCTTCCCACGCCTTCAAAATCTCTTTTGAGGCATGTACGGACACTCCGAAATCATCCGCATGGATATCTGTCCATTTATCTGTCATTTTCTTCTCTCTCCCCTTCCTTTAACGTCATCCCGCACCTTATCCGCTTCTTTTCCGTTATGGCCATCCCCAAAAGGATTCCTGCGCATATGAGGCTTACCGCCGCTCCCGCCAAAAATCCTTTCGGAATATAACTGATCTCTACTCTATGGCTGCCGGCTTTTAACGGAACTGCCAGAAAAGTATCGTAAACCTTTTCCGGCTCAGCCCGTCTGCCGTCTACTTTAATCCTCCAATCCTCCTCATAAGGAATGGAAAAGACCAGCAGCTTATCCTCCCCGCTTTCCGTCTCCACTGCCAGTTTTGAGCTGCTTTTTCTTACGACTGATACCGGATCGCACATGATCTTTTCATACGCTTCTTTCAAAGCTCTTTCATCTTCCGTCGCAAAATATGCTTCCTCGATCACCAGAGTATCCGCGCCGGTCTGTATGGTAAAGGAAAGTTTCTCTCCCTTCTTATATTCCCCCAGATTCAGGATCTTCCAGTTCGAACGGTTCAGATAGCCGCATAAAAACGTCCCGTTTACATACACTTCCGCAGGCTGCACGATCTCTTTTGCCGTAAGATAAGCGTAAATCCTGCCGTCTGCCGCCGCCTCCATTTCATAGGTCACGCGGACAGGCCGATCGTCCTCTTCTCTCCGAAAATAAGAGACTCCTTCCGCCCTTTCCTCGGTACAGTTTTCCAAACTTCTGTTCCTTATCAGGGCGTCTTTTAAAATATCTTTATTTCCGCCTGCCGCCCCGCCGTACATGGCATTCTGCAGCGCAAACGGATCTTTTTTACCCATATCCGTCTGCCGGACTCCCGGATCGGCAAGAAACCCTAACGGCAGGGCGTAAGGATTTTTATAAACGGTCAGCCCTCCCGTATGTTCCGATATAGGCGCATAAGGCTTATTGATGCTCTCTTTCGTCCCGAGCAGGTATTTCACTCCGCACAGGCTGTCCACTGTCTGCGTAGTCCCAGTACCGTATTCCGCGTACAATCTATTGTAATTTAATCCCATCCGTTCCAAAAAGAACAATACAAAGTTCTTTTCATTTGAACTGTAATGGGTAAGCCCCGCATAAGAAAAATGCATGGAATCGTTATCGTTTTTGGGATTTAAGTTTTCCATCCGGTACACGCCGCTGTCAGCCGCTTTTACCGCCTCTGCTGCCGGAGCGATCCGGGCGTCTTCCTGTCTGTAAAAAGCCGCCGAAACATAGGAAGCATTCCGAAGTTTCATATAGACATAGGCGCCGTTCAGGGTCAGATCAAAAAGCTGTACCGCCGCAAGTAAAAGAAACAGCCCTTTATACGCTTTTTTCTTTTTCATGAAAAACAAAACAGGCAGCATCCCAAGGATCAGAATCATATCCGGCATCGCCTTTTTGACGTCCAGATAGGAGTAACGATGGCGGAATATCAAAACGAACAGCAGCAGAAAAACTCCCGCCGCATAGAAAAACCGTTTTTTCTCCACTCCCTCTTCAAGCTGCAAAAATCCTTGATAAGAATAAACTATCATTAAAAAAACAAACAAAAACGCATAACGGTAGTGATATCCCGAAGGCTCCATAAAAGCATGCCATACAAAGTCCACTTCCGCCCTGCAAAAGCTGCCCATGACCACCCCCATCAGGATTCCCGATAAAAGCCTCTCTTTCACCGGGATTTTCTTATTAAAGAAAAACAGGACCGTCAGCACAAACATCAGCAGGCCGCAGAAAATATTGGGCATACCGTTCATCAGTTCATGTTCGTTAAAGGCCATAGTAAACAGTTTTGACATTACTCTGATGGGATTTAGATTCGGAAGCGTGATCCCCGCGTCCAGATCCTTTCCGTCTTTTAAGCTCCCCTGCAGCGTACACAGCGTAGGCAGCAGCAAAACAGCCAGAAGCCCCGCAGCCAGAAGCGACGAATAGGCAAAACGACACAATTTCTTAAAAAGCCCCTCCTTCTCTCCAAGCACGAGCAGACGGCAGCCGAAATAAAACACGCAGAAAATGCAGACCATGTATCCGATATAATAATTGCAGAAGATTACCATAAAAAGCGCCGCAATATAGAGATACGGACTTTCTCCCAAAAGCAGTTTTTCTATGCCCCAAAGCACGACCGGAAGAAAGATCAGCGCATCCAGCCACATGACATTGAAGCTGTTGGTCATCAGATACCCCGACATGGCATAAGAAACAGAAAAGAGCAGCACAGCGGGCGAAGCCTGCCCTAAAAACCGTTTGTTTAAATAATAAGCCATGGAAACGCCGCAAAGCCCCGTCTTTATAACGATCAGGACCGTGATCCCTACAGGGATCTGCCCGTTCTCCATAAAAAGAAACAAAAGATTCAGGGGACTTGTCAGATAATAGGTGAAAAACCCGATCATATCGCCGCCCAGACACTTACAGAAGGTGTAAAAAATATTATTTTCCCCGCTGAACAACGTTTTATAATAAGCAAAATAGTCCGAATATTGTTTCTGCATATCCGCGATCAGAAACGAACCTTCTCCGAAAGGCGCGATCTTCATTATGACACAGAGCCCAAGCATCAGTGCGGCGGACAGAAAAAAAGCCGCCCCATAAAAAACGCTAGTCCTTCTTATCTCTGATAATGTATTGTGGCCTGTTTTTAATCTCATCATATATTTTCGCAATATAAGCCCCTATGATCCCAAGGCTTACCATAATGCCTCCCGTCGCAATGATAATAAGCAGTACCAGACTGGGATAACCGCCTACGGCCCTTCCCTGTATGGAACTTAAAACGGCGTCCACGCCCCATATGAACCCGATCAGTAAAAACAAAGCGCCGATGACCGTAACGATCTGCAAGGGAGCATTGGTAAAAGAAGTCAGGTTTTTCAGCGCATACGCAAAAAGTTTCATGTAAGACCACTTTGTCTTACCCGCTACTCTTTCTTTTACTTCGTAAGATACGGTAATACTCTTAAACCCTACCCAATAAGCAAGCGCCCTGAAAAACGTATTTTTTTCCGTAAGGGAACAGACCGCCTCGGCCACCTTCTTGTCCATCAGTTTAAAATCCGAAGAATTACGCATGTCTACATGCATGATCCTGCTGATCGCACCGTAAAAGATTCCCGCCAGACATTTGTGAAATCCCGATTCTTTTCCCCTGCTTTTTTTGACTCCCTCTACGACCTCATACCCTTCTTTCCAATAAGCGTACATTTGTAAGATCGTTTCGGGCGGATGCTGCAGATCCGCATCCATCACGACAAAGCAATCGCCGCTCCCGCCGCGCAGTCCCGAAAATATTGCCGCTTCTTTTCCGAAGTTCCGCGAAAAAGAAATACATTTTATTCTATCGTCCTTTTCATGCAGGGCGCACATTTTTTCATAAGTATGATCTTTCGAACCGTCGTCCACTAATATGATCTCTAACTCGGCCTGATCTAACCGCTCTCCCAGCTTTGTTATCGCCTCGTAAAAGTAATCTAACGTCTCCTCCTCATTGTAGCAAGGCGCCACAATAGAAATCCTGTCCACCAAGCTTTCCTCCTTCTACCGTTTCCGTTTCTTCCGTATGATTTTGATACGGCCCTTATATCCTTTCAATGATGTTATAGCAAATTTATCCATTTCTTGCAAGTGCAACTTCATGGAACAGGAAAACGGAGCAGACCGCTTTCCGCTTTCTCTGCTCCGTTTTTCCCGGATACGTCACCCTCAGCAGTATTCTCTCGATTCTACCTGATAGATAAACGGCTGTGCCTTTTTCGTATATCCGCATGTGTAGCACCTGGTTACCTGAGGCTGCTTTACTTCTTCTTTCCTGTTCTCACATGCTTCTCTGAAAATCTGCCCAAATGCTGACGTTCCCATACTCTTTTGTTCGGTTGCATGCCTTTTTTGAGCTGTGGCATCCTTCAGCTTCGGTATAAATACTACCGATTGAACCTTATAACTGCTTTCTTGTCCGTATGCGTCGATCCCTCCCCTGATGTTTATTTCAACAGGTTTCTTTGTATTATATATATCGGACTAAAGTACTAGATTATAAAGAGCGCTTTTCATCATTTTTTATCCGTTTCCACATAATCCGCATCCAATGCCGCCAATTCCTGCCTTGCCTGCTTTACGGTTCTGGCCACTCTGGATACAATCCACATGTCCGAAACGCCGTCGTAAATCAGGCAGATCCCGATCACCCGTACTATCGTCTCCACCGCTTCAAAAGGATTCACCACCAGCAGGATCCCCAATCCCGCCGTGATCAGCCCAAGCAGCAGGGCGACCCACCATTTCTCATATCCCGCTTTGTAGAGCGCAGCAGCCTGCCCAAAATCATGAAAGCTATGAAAGATCACAATGATCCCTATCACGACCGGTACCATGACTATAATGGTTTCCGGCTTTACGACGATCCACACCCCTACGGCCAAAAGCACGATACCCGATAAAAGATTCATAGTGGAATACAAACTGTCGTCACGGTTCAAAAAAAATACCGTAAGCCGTATCACACCGCTGACGATCAGCACACACCCTAAAGCAATGCAGATCACCGTAGTAGAAGTCTTGGGCCATATGAGCAGAACCAGACCGAAAAGAGCCAATAAAGCGGCGCTCACCATATAATTTGCTTTTACCTTTTTTAGAAAGTTTTCCATTACTCCGTTTCTCCTTTTCTTTTCCGCAGCCTGCCTCCTTCCCTCCTGCAAAGACGATATGGCTGCCGATTGAAAATATCTGCTTTTCCTCTATTATACCCCAATCGAAAAGAAAAGGCTATCCCATTATCCTACTTTATATCCGGTTCCCCAAACTACTTTTAAATATTCCGGTTCTCTGGGATTTTCCTCTATTTTTTCCCTGATGTGCCTGATATGCACCGCTATGGTGTTGTCCACTCCGATTGCCTGCATATTCCAAATATTTTCATAGATCTGATCGATACTGAATACTTTCCCCTTATCCTGCACGAGCAGTTTCAATATTTTATATTCTATCGGAGTAAGACGCACTTCTTTGCCTCCTACCGTTACTTTCCTCCTAACGTCGTCAACGACAAGCTCCCTGACTCTGTAGATGTGATTGATATTCTCACACAGATTCGTAAGCTGCGTATAGCGGCGGATCTGCGAACGTATTCTGGCCGCGACCTCCTGTATGTGAAGAGGATACGCCACAACGTCGTCCGCCCCCGCGTTTAACGCCTCTACTATGATCTGTTCCGTGTTTCTTGACGAAATAACGAGGATCGGGATCGTGCTGCTTTTCCTGATCTCCCTGATCAGCTTAAAACACTCTCCTTCCTTTGCCCTGCCGTCGATCAAAAGCGCATGGAACACATTATCCGAAAGCCGTCTTATGACTTCCCGTTCTTCCTTTACCTGATCCGCAAAACACCCTTCTCCTTCCAAAAACAACATCAACATTTCCATTTCTGCTGCCGCTTTCGTGTAAATTAAAATTTCTTTCATACTAACCTCCATGCCGTTGCTCTGCCGCGACTCAAATCAGGATGAAACTTAGAACTTCTTTCCACCCTGACTTCCCTTTTACTCTGCACCCGGTTCATATACCGACAGATCCATACTTTCCAAAATCTGCATTACCTCGCTTTCCTCATAACCGTAAAAATCCGCATACAGTTCATAGTATCCCACCGATATGGCCGCGTGTATCACAACCTCATCTGACTGCGCTTCTTCCTTGGAATCCACCAAAATATATTCGTACCCCGACTCCGTCGTAAATTTCCGTTCGTTGTACACACCCCCTGCATATACGGTACTGCTGGCATGTCCTTCTTTCGCGTCGGAATAATCCATCCGGTCAAAGAAAATATACTTGTCTTTACCGCTTAACTGGGCGGAAATAAAATTGCCGTTCACCCAGATCTTCTCCGAATCTACCCCGTATCCCAATCCTTCCAGATCCGGCAGCACAAAGAGAGCGGGGTTCTCTTTTCTGAACGCCTCGACGGAATCATACTCCTGCGTCGTATCTTCCAATGCCTCAATCACCAGTTCGTCGTCTGCCATCTTTTTCGTTTCTTCCAACGCTGCCGCTTCTTCTTCCGTCAGTCCCCCTGCCGGCGCGATCCCTTCCTCCCCCTGTCCTGCCACGCCTTTTTCACTCCTCGATATGGTGACCATATCTGCGGACTCAAATCCGTATGCATTTACCTTGATGACCGTTTTAATATAGTCTGCCGCCTGTACGGTACCGAAGGTGCAGATACATAAAATCCCGCCCATGACCGCCATTGTTATCAGTTTCTGCCTGCTGCGGTGCGCCCTGAGACGCTTACGCCTTGCCTCATCCAGCACGGAATCGACGTCGATATGAACAGTTTCAATACCCGACACGGCATCCCGATATGTAGTTTTAAAATCATTCATACCGATATTCCTCCTTCAGTCTCTTTTTCAGCAGTTCCCGCCCTCTTGTAAGCTGGGAAGTGACCGTGGAAGTCCTCCTTCCCGTCGCCTCACATATTTCCTTTACGGACATCTCCTCAAAATAGAACAAGTGAATGACTTCCCTGTATTTCCGCGGCAGTCTCCACACTTCTTTTGCCAAATCCCGCCGCCTTTCTTTTTCTATGACCTCTGCCTCCAGCCTGTTCTCGGAAGGGAGATCCTGTTTCGGGAGGCCCTCCGTATGTCTGAACCATGCGGATCGCCATAGTTTTTTACATTGGTTCAGCGTAACCTTGATCAGCCACGCTTTTTCGTGTTCGCCGCTTTCAAATTCTTTTTCACTCTTGATATATTGATAAAATACTTCCTGTACGATATCCTTTGCATCTTCGCTGTTTTTAAGCTGTAAATATGCGATCTTATAAAGCATATCCGAATACAGGTCGATTCGTTCCTGCATGTATTCTTTTGTCATGTTCACTCCCATATGCCGCCCTGCAGACATATCAATCAGGATGCCCCTGTGTCATCGTTGTTAGTCGTATATATATAAGATCCCTTACCCTGCAAAAATACTGCAAAAATTTTCTTAAATTTTATTAAGATTTTTCTCCCCGACCAATGAATAAAAAAATCTGCCCCTGCCGACAGATTTTTATTTTTCCATATTCTCCTTTTCTTTCGTAATCCAAAACCCTAATTTCTCCCCTGCCATAAATACCAGATATCCCGCGACGCTGCCCATGCAGTTCAGCAATACGTCGTCCACATCAAAAGCGCCGAAAGCGCTGAACAACTGGAAGACTTCTATCGACACCGAAAATAAGAACGCCGCAAGCAGCGTATCCGCAAAATTCCGGAAACGTCTCCATATCCACGGCAAAAATACGCCGTAAGGCATAAAAACCACCACATTTCCGGCAAGATTTTCAAAACTGTTCAGCCGGTCCGCATAATCGATATACATTTTGATCGTCCGAAACAATGTAAAATTTGCACTGTCCAGCCCTTCCAGTATTACCTCCCGGCTCCATGTGTCCACAATGCCGCGAAGCTGTTCGTAGGGATATTTAAAAATGATTACCTTTAGTACAAATAAGATATAAACCGCAAACAGTATTTGACGTTTACGTTTGTCGGTAAGCTTCATAGTTATGATCTTTTCCCTTTCCAAGCTTTTCAGCCATCCGTTAATCATAGTAGACTGCAACCAAAGTAAGCCCTTTCGCAGGCACCAATGCGCCGGCCCTTTCCCTCTGCCCCGATTTCAAAACCGCCCCGATCTCTTCGGGAGTGCGTTTTCCCTCGCCCGCCTCGATCAGCGTGCCCGCCAAAATACGCACCATATGATACAAAAAACCGTTCCCTGTAAAAGTAAATACAAATTCCTCCTTATTCTGCTCTATAAGAATGGAACTTATCGTCCGTACCGTTGATTTCTTTCCTCTTTTTGCGGAAGTAAATGCTTTAAAATCATGGACGCCGCACAGCCTTTCCGCAGCCTTGCGCATAGCCTCCAGATCCAGATCCCCCGGATGTTCATAGACATATCTTCTCTCAAATACATGCGGAACATTCCCTGTCATCACCCGGTAACGATAGGTCTTCCCTTTTGCATGAAGTCTGCTGTGAAATCTCTCCGGCGCTTTTTCCACGTTGACGACGCCGATATCCTCCGGCAGATACCGGTTCATATACTCCAAGATCTCTTCGCATTCCATTTCCGTATTACAGTGAAAATTCGCAGTCTGCCCTAGTGCATGGACTCCCGCGTCCGTTCTTCCCGAAGCCTGAATCTCTACCGGTTCCCCGCACATTTTCGTAAGCAGCGCTTCTAATTTCCCCTGAATCGTATTTTCCGTACTGTCCTGCCTCTGCCACCCCTGATATCGGGTTCCCTCATATTGTAGTATAATTTTATAATTGTACAATTATGCTTGTCCTCCGTCAAAAGACCGCTTTATTTTTCGGTCTTCTGCTCTTTTTCTTTTAAAACGATCCCTTTCAGGTCCTCATCCTCCAATTTCCTGAAATTGTTCATTCCCGCGATAAGGATTCTGACGCTGTTCTTTGTCGTATCAAACAGCCCTTCCTCGTTCATATTCTGTAAAATGATTCCGATCGGCACTGCCAGAATCATGCCGATCACACCACCTACCCTGTAACCGATATAGAGCAAAAACAAAGTCGGGATGGGAGGCACGCCAATGGAGTCGCCTACGATCTTGGGCTGGATGACCTGCCTCAAAAGCTGTCCTCCTCCCCAGATGATCAAAAGGCCGATCGTCATTTTATAATCGGAACTTAGAAATTTGATGACAGCCCAAGGCACCATGACCGCTCCCGTACCAAAAAAAGGCAGGAAATCCAGCGCCGCAATCCCCAGCGCGATCAATATTGCATAATCGATGCCGAGAATGGACAGGCCGATCAAAAGTTCCATATATACAAAGATCTCAATCTTAAACTGTGCCTTAAAATATCCTCCGACCGCCCGCTTTAACGACCGTTTTAGCAGATCCCACCTGTTTAAGATCGATTCCGGCATATATTTTCTTACAAAATGATTCATATAATCTTTCTCGGATATGAAAAAATAAGCCGACAGAAGGCACATGATCACGGCTATGATCATATTGGGAAGCTGCTTGGCAAAACTGCCTACCGCGGAGATCGTAGGCGTACTGATACTGCTGAGCACCTCCGCGATCAGGCGGTCCATCTGGGAAACGATACCGTTCAACGTTTCCTGCATATCCATAGGCAGCCGTTTAAAAAATACTTCCATATTAGCGCCGATCTGCTTTAAGTCCGCCTCCATACCGTTCCACATATCCGGCAGCGCCGTCGTAAGCCCTATCACCTGCTCCACAAGCTTCGCCCCTATAAAATAGACGCAAGCGATTACGATAGCCAGCACCGAGATAATGACAAAGACCGTTCCCGCTTTTCTGCGCACTTTCATTTTCTCTTCAAAAAATTTAACAAGCGGGCCTGCAATCAGGGCAATGATATATCCTACCAAAAAAGGTGAAAAAAACACCAGTACTTTCGGCAAAAGAAACACTACCAGCAACAGGATCCCTACGGCGATCCCTAAGTTTAAAAATACCTTTAAATACTTCTTTCTCGACTTCCCCATATGTTATCCGCCTCTTTTCCTATTCCCCGTCCCTCCGGATATCCGTCTCATCTCCCATATGGGCCTGTTCCAACAATCCGTCGATCAATTCATAGATTTCTTCTCTTCCCTGCTTTGTCTGTGCCGAAAAAGGGATCACTACCGTATCTTTTTCCACCTGCAGTCCCGTTTTCAGCATTTTTATGTGCTTCGGTACCTGACTGCGGTTGATTTTATCTAATTTTGTCGCTATAATAATAGGCTTATAACCCTGATATAAGATCCATTCGTACATATCCCTGTCGTTGGCCGACGGTTCGTGCCGGATATCAATCAGCAGAAAAACGGCTCTGAGCATTTTCGATTTGTGAAGATAATTTTCGATCATCTTACCCCATTTTTGCTTTTCCGCAGCGCTGACCTTAGCATATCCGTACCCTGGCAGATCCACAAAATAAAGTTCTTCGTTGATATTATAAAAATTGATCGTCTGGGTCTTTCCCGGCTGGGCGCTTGTCCTCGCAAGGGACTTCCTGTTCATGAGCGCGTTGATCAGAGAGGATTTCCCTACGTTGCTCTTTCCTGAAAAAGCGATCTCAATATACCCGTTATCGGGGATCGTGCTTGTGATCCCGCATACCGTTTCTAAATTGACACTTTTGATTACCATGCTGATACCCCCTCTTCTCTTGTCCTTATCCTCCAGTTCCTTCCGCCCTCTGAAGGGGCGGCTTTTGCTTCATCCCGCATCCTGCCTTCCGGTCAGGATCGGGAAACGCCCTTTTTCGGTGTCTTAACAAAAGCGTGCGACAAGACGTCTTTCATATTTTCCACAAAAACAATATCCATGCCGGATTTAATCTCTTTCGCGATCTCGTTTACGTCTTTTTCATTTTCTTTCGGCACAAGCACACATTTGATGCCTGCCGTTTTGGCTGCCAGCATCTTCTCTTTTAAACCGCCGATAGGCAGCACCCTGCCTCTGAGCGTGATCTCTCCGGTCATTGCCACGTCCGCCCGGACCGGAATCTGGGTTACTGCGGAAAGCAGCGCGGTAGCCATCGTGATCCCCGCGCTGGGGCCGTCCTTCGGAACCGCCCCCTCCGGTATATGGATATGAAAATCATTTTCTTTAAAGACTTCCGCCTTCAGTTTATACTCTTTGCTGACAGAACGGACATAGCTCATCCCCGTCATTGCCGATTCCTTCATCACGTCTCCCATCTGTCCGGTCAATTCCACTTCACCTTTTCCGGGCATTACATTGACCTCGATCTGCAGGGTGTCCCCGCCTACGCTCGTCCACGCAAGCCCTCTCACGATCCCTACTTCGTCCGCCGTATTTGCCTTATTCAAAGAGTACTTTTCCTTCCCAAGATACTTGGAAAGACTGCTGCCGGAGATACGGATCTCTTTCTCCATATTTTTCTCCTTTACGATCTCCCAAGCCGCTTTCCTGCAGATCTCGCCGATCTTGCGTTCCAAGCCTCTGACCCCGGCCTCCCTCGTATAATACTGGATCATGTTCTTGATCGCGCCGTCGCTGATGGAAAGCTGCTTTTTCGTCAGCCCGTTTTTTTCCAACTGTTTTTTTACCAGATACTTTTTCGCAATATGAAATTTTTCGTTCGCCGTATAACTCGTGACCTCAATGATCTCCATACGGTCCAAAAGCGGCCCCGGGATCGTAGAAGTGGAATTTGCCGTAGCGATAAAAAGAACTTCCGACAAATCGATAGGCACTTCTACATAATGATCCCTGAAGCGGTTATTCTGCTCGCTGTCCAAAACTTCCAACAGGGCGGCGGAAGTATCCCCTTTGTAATCGCTGCTGACTTTATCTATTTCATCCAAAAGCATAAGCGGGTTTTTGACCCCTGCCTGCTTCAGTCCCGCAACGATCCTTCCCGGCATCGCTCCCACATAAGTTTTTCTGTGTCCCCGGATCTCCGCTTCATCCCTGACGCCTCCAAGACAGATCCGCACATATTTTTTATCCAATGCTTCCGCAACGCTTTTCGCAATCGAAGTCTTTCCCGTTCCGGGCGGCCCCACCAGACAGATGATTGGGCTGTCTCCTTTTTTGCTGAGCGTGCGGACCGCAAGAAATTCCAAAATACGTTTTTTCACCTGCTCCAATCCGTAATGCTGGTTCTCCAATATATGTTCCGCATGAGCGATATCTGCATTATCTTCCGAAGCCTTGTCCCACGGAAGTTCCAACATAGTTTCAATATAACCGCGTTCCACGGCGCTTTCCGAACTGCTCACGGAAAGATTTTTAAACCGTGCGATCTCCCGCGCGATCTTTTCTTTGACCTCATCCGATGCTTCTAAGGCTTCTAACTCCGCCTCATACTGTTCCGCCTCCGAAAGTTCGTCGTCCTCTCCCAGCTCCTGTCTGATATACCCAAGCTGCTCCCGGAGCAGATATTCCTTTTGGTGTTTATCCACCCGCCCCCTTATCTTTTCGGTTACTTCTTTCTTTACCTTCGCAATTTCAATCTCGTTACTGAGGATCAAAGCGATAGTCTCAAAGCGCTCTTTCAGACTGTCCACTTCCAGCACCTGCTGTTTCTCTTCATAAGAAAAAGGCAGGTTGGAAGCAAGCTGATTGATACATGTCTCCAGATCCGGTACATCGGAAAAATGCCTCTGCATCGTCTTACCCACCTTAGGGTAGTACACGCTGTAATTTTCAAAAAGTTCTTTCAGCCGGCGCAGCATCGCCTCTTCTTCATTCATATCCAGATCGTTATCCGTCCCTATAAACTCGATCGTTCCAAGGAAAAACTCTTCCTCCTCTTCCGAAAAGCAAAGCAGCCTTCCGCGTCCCGTCCCTTCCACAAGTACGCGGACGATCCCGTTCGGAAGTTTTGTGACCTGCTTTACAACGGCCACCGTTCCTACCGTAAAAACGGAGGAAAACCCGGGTTCCTTCTCGTCGGGATTTTTCTGCGCCACCAAAAACAATCTCTGGTCGCCCATCATCGCTTTCTCTACCGCCAAAATGGATTTGGGACGGCTTAAATCAAAATGTATGATCATATCCGGCAGGATCGTAAGTCCCCTTAGGGCAACCGACGGTAAAATGACCGTTTTATTTAATTCCTCGTTCTGTTCTTCTATACTCATCTGTTCCTCCATTTCACTCCCCGTTCTTGCTCCGCCTGCGAATGTCAGGTATAAAAATTGAAAGCTAATTTCAGGAAACGCCGCCTGAAATGGGCGGCGTTTCGAAAATCATTTTACTTTTCTCATTACCTCGCGGTGTATCAGCAGCGGTTCACTGGTTCCTTCCACCGCCTGCTTGGTAATCATACAGCTTTCAATTGTATCGTCCGAAGGAATGCGGTACATCACATCCATCATGACGCTTTCCATAATAGATCTCAATCCTCTTGCGCCGGTCTTTCTTTCAAAAGCTTTATCCGCAATGGCTTCGATCGCATCTTCATCAAACAGCAGATTTACATCGTCAAAGCCAAACAGTTTTTGATATTGTTTGACCAAAGCGTTTTTAGGTTCTTTCAAAATACGCACAAGCGCCTTTTTATCAAGCGCTTCTAAAGTAACGGTGATCGGCACGCGCCCTACAAACTCCGGGATCAGGCCGAATTTCACCAGATCCTGAGGCGTCACCTCGCTCAGAAGTTCACTGATCTCTTTCGTGGACTTATCGGCAACTTCCGCATTAAATCCAATGGATTTACGGTCCAGACGGGTTTCCACGATCTTTTCCAGACCGTCGAAAGCGCCTCCGCATATAAACAAAATATTGGAGGTATCGATCTGAATCAGCTCCTGATGGGGATGTTTTCTTCCGCCCTGCGGCGGCACGCTGGCAACCGTCCCCTCTATAATCTTTAAGAGCGCCTGCTGCACGCCCTCTCCGGATACGTCTCTTGTGATGGAAACATTCTCGCTTTTCTTTGTGATCTTGTCGATCTCGTCAATATAAACGATGCCGAACTGCGCCCGTTCCACGTCGTAATCGGCAGATTGGATCAGCTTTAAAAGGATATTTTCCACATCCTCTCCCACATACCCCGCCTCTGTCAATGTAGTCGCATCCGCGATCGCAAAAGGTACGTTAATGATCTTCGCAAGCGTTTGGGCAAGAAATGTTTTTCCTGAACCGGTAGGCCCGACCATGATGATATTACTCTTTTGAAGTTCTACGTCATCAATGTCCTTTTCCGCCATGACCCGTTTATAATGATTATATACGGAAACCGCCAAAACCTTCTTTGCCGTTTCCTGTCCGATCACATACTCGTCAAGAAATTCCTTGATCTCCACCGGTTTTAAAAGATTGATATCCAGTTCTTCCCTGACCGGTTCCTCTTCGTACTCTTCTTCAATAATATCGGCGCAGATATCTACGCACTCGTCGCAAATAAAAATCCCCGCAGGTCCTGCGATCAGTTTTCTTACCTGCCCCTGAGTCTTATTACAAAATGAACATCTTATTTTATCGTCGGAATTTTTCCCCGCCATCTCTTTTCCTCTCCACTTTACATCTATACCTCGTGATGATTTCCTTGTCCGCGTTTCTTTCCCGTTACGGATCCATCCTATCCCTTAGGATTTCTTTATCCCCTTTTCCGCTTCGCCGTGGGTTGTAAAAATATGATCGATAAGCCCGTATTCTTTGGCTTCTTCCGCAGTCTTCCAGTTATCTCTTTCTGTATCCGCAGATACCACATCTATATCTTTCCCACAGTTTTCGGCTAAAATACGGTTTAACTTCTGCTTTGTCTGCAAAATATGCTTTGCTGCGATCTCGATCTCGGTTGCCTGTCCCTGCGCGCCGCCAAGAGGCTGATGGATCATGATCTCCGCATTGGGAAGCGCATACCGTTTGCCTTTCGCTCCGCCTGCAAGTAAAAAAGCACCCATACTTGCCGCCATGCCGATACAGTTGGTAGATACGTCACATTTCACAAACTGCATCGTATCGTAAATCGCCATACCCGCCGTTACGGAACCGCCCGGACTGTTGATATATAAATGGATATCCTTCTCCGGGTCTTCCGCTTCCAAAAACAGAAGCTGCGCCACTACAAGGCTTGCCGTTGTGTCATTTACTTCTTCTCCTAAAAATATGATCCTTTCTTTTAACAGTCTTGAATAAATATCATAGGAGCGCTCTCCTCTGCTTGTTTGTTCAATGACGTAAGGTACTAAACTCATTTTCCATCCTCCATTCTAAAAACAGCCTTAGGTATCATATAAAATTACATATGATACCTAATATATATTTTCCTTATGTTATCCTATGCCGGATTCTTTTGCAATAAATTGGAAAAGGAATTAAGACTTTTTTAATTCCTTTTTTAGATTTCGGAATTTTCGTCTCTATTCTGCCTGATCCTCTTTTTTCGCTTTTGCCGATTTTGCAGCGGTTTTTCCTTCTTTGGCATTCTCCACTACAAAGTCTACCGCCTTTTGGATCGCGATATCTTTTTTGATCTGCTCCACATGGCTATCACCCAGCATCTCTTTGACCTTTTCTACCTCCATCTGGTAGATCTCGCCCATTCTCGCATATTCTTTCTCTAAGTCTTCGTCGGTCACTTCGAATTTTTCCGCTTCGGCAACTGCCTCCAGCACCAGTCTGGACTGGATCCTCTTTAGCGCCTGCGGTTTAATCTGCTCAAACATCAACTGCTCGTTTAAACCGGTAAACTGGAAATACTGCTCTACGGAAAGCCCCTGCATCCGTAATCTTCCCGCAAACTCGTCTGCCATCTGTCTCGTCTGCGTCTCCAGCATCGCCTCCGGGATTTCCATTTCCGAATCCGTAACGATAGCTTCGATCACCGCGTCTTCTTTCTTATTTCTTGCTTCCGATTCTTTTCTTTCGGAAAGTTTCTTCTTCAGCTCCTCTTTGTATTCGGCCAACGTATCAAATTCGGAAACTTCGCTTGCAAACTCGTCGTCTAATTCAGGAAGTTCCTTTTCTTTGATCTCTTTTACCGTACATTTAAATACGGCCGCCTTTCCTTTCAGGTCTTCCGCATGATAATCCTCCGGGAAAGTTACGTTCACTTCCGTCTCTTTTCCGATCTCCGCACCTATAAGCTGCTCTTCAAATCCCGGAATGAACGCGCCCGAACCGATGGTAAGCGGATAGTTCTCGCCTTTTCCGCCTTCGAATGCCACGCCGTCCACAAAACCTTCAAAGTCGATCACCGTCATATCTTTATCTTTTACCGCACGGTCTTCTACGGAAATCGTTCTTGCATTGTTCTCTCTTTCTTTATTCAGCGCCGCTTCTACTTCTTCGTCCGTCGTTTCCGTTTCTATCTTATCGATCTTGACGCCTTTGTATTTTCCGAGTTTTACTTCCGGTTTTAACGCCGCTTCCGCCGTAAAGATAAAAGGCTTTCCTGCTTCGATCTGGGTTACTTCGATCTTAGGGGAAGAAACGATCTCTTCTTCACATTCGTCCAGTGCTTTCTCGTAAGCGGAAGGGATCAGTTCATTGGCCGCATCTTCATAAAATACTTCTTTTCCGTACATCTTCTCTATCATTTTGCGCGGAACTTTCCCCTTTCTGAACCCCGGGATACTGATCTTGTTCTTATTTTTCTGATATGCCTTTTCGATTGCGCCCTCTAATTCTTCCGCCGGAACCTCAATGGTCAGTCTCGCCATATTATTTTCTAATCTTTCCAGTTGTAAACTCATGTTCCTCTTCCTCCTTAATCGCCTTCTGTGAAACCTATTTATCTGAATCGGATATCTGTCATATAAAATTATCCATACTCACAGTCATTTTACGATTATAACACAACAAAAATAAATTGTCTACGGTACAAAAATAACTTTCATATAACTTTTGCCCCAAAAGGTACGATTGCAGCCGAAAGCATCCCCGCTTCTTCTTTACTGTGGGTAGAAAAGATAATCGTCCTGCCGTTTCGGTATTTCCGGATAAAACCGGCTGTCTTTTTTTTCGTTTCTTCGTCCAGTCCCGTAAACGGCTCGTCCAGCAAAAGCCATTCGCTTTCGCAAAGAACCGCCCTTGCGACCGCCGTCCTTCTTTTCATGCCGCCGCTCAACGTCTGCGTCTTTTGCCGCAAACATTCTTTGGGAAGAATCTCCGAAAGGCATGCCTCTATTTCCTCTTCTGTCCTTCCTCCTGCCGCCATGCGGACGTTCCCCACCGGCGTTTCGTTTAAGCAAAGCCTGTCTTCCTGAAAAACCATGCCGCATCTGCCTTTCGAAAGGACCAGCCTTCCTCCGTCAGGCTCATCCAGCCCTGAAAGAATACGGAACAGCGTAGTCTTTCCGCAACCCGAATCTCCCATAACCGCATAAACCCCTCCTTCCTGAAACCTTTGTGACAGCCGGGCAAACACTTCTTTCCTTCCATAGTACTTTTTCAGCCCTTCTACTATAATATCCCCCGTAACATCCTCCTCTGTCTCTTTCCTGACAGCAGTCTTTGCCGGACGGGTTCCGGCCTTCCATTCGCTAAACAGCGTAAGAAGCTTTAAGAACAATCTTTCAAAACCGAAGCTTAAAAGGATCACCACAAAAGTCCACGCAAACAGTCCCGCCGTATCCAGATAGATCTTAGACATATAGATCCGTTCCCCGATGGAAAAATCCGGCGTACCAATCACTTCCGCCGCAACGCCCGCTTTAAAACTCATTCCCAAAGCCACTTTGGATCCGCTTACCAAAAACGGCATGAGCGACGGACGGTAAATAAAAAAGGCCCGGTCATGCAAAGACATCCGGTATACTTCCGCCATCTCCAAAAGGGCGGTATCCGTATTCCTGATCCCTTCCAGCACATTCTGATAAACGATCGGAAGCGCCATAAGAAAAGCCACTGCCGTGGACAGTCTTTTAGATCCCATAAAAATCAGTAAAAGCACGACGAAGGACGCCACCGGAACTGCTTTTACAAACTGCAGGAAGGGAGACAGTAAAGTCTCTAAAAACCGATGTCCCGCTGAAAGACACCCCAAAAAGAGCCCGGTAAGAAAAGCCAGAAAAAATCCGGAGAAAACATGAAAAAAAGAATTCCCCACGGTTTTCCAAAAAGAAACCGTGAGGATATGATGTTTCAAATAACCCAACACCTCTAAAGGCCCTGAAAGCAGGATGGAATTATGGAGGAAAAGGGTCAGGACCTGCCAAACTACCAGCCAGAAAACAATGCTGACCGCCGCTTTGATCCTTTTATCAAATTGATCCGCTCCGGCCTTTTTCCCGGACAAAGCTCCGCCTTTTGAATACCGCTGCCCTCCGGCCCTTTTCCTCCTGCTCCGCATCTGTGATTCTCCTTACCTGTCTGCGTTAAAAATTTCTTCTCTTCTGTCTTTGTCGCCTAATCGGAATATTTCACATCTCCCTTAGTAGAATGCTTGATCGTATAAAGTACGGCGTCCGCTTTCTGGATCGCCAATGTGATTTTCTCCTCGTCCGTAATATCAGTAACCGCCGCGATTCCGATCGAACAGGACAATTCTTTTTCCTTTGGAATACAAACTTCTTTACCGGACATCTCCGAAATGATCTCCACAAATCCCCGTTTTGCTTTGATCGTTTCAAGTATTCCCCTGCCAAGCGCCATGGCCCGCTCTTTATCCACATAAGACAGGCTGATCAGAAATTCGTCTCCCCCGTATCTTGTCACAAATCCCCTGTCTTTCGCCCCGCTTCGCAGGATCTCAGCCACTTCCTGCAGAATACGGTCGCCGGCAGCATGGCCGAACGTATCGTTATAATATTTGAAATTATCCAGATCGATATACAGGAACGTAATGTCTCTGGTTATCTTACTCTCTACCCATTCCTTGATATTCTGGTAAAAACCGTCCCTGTTATTCAGTCCGGTCAGATAATCCGTAATAGCGGACTTTTCCAGCCTGCTATTGATATTCCTGATCTGCTCTTCGCTTTCCAGTTTTTCGATCGCATTCTGGAGCTGTAAAAGCGCCAGATTGAAAAACTCCATATCGCTTTCGTCCAGCATAAACTTTGTGACCGGCGCGTTCCAGTTATCCTTCATAAGGATATACATGATAAATACGCTGTTAAGCTCTTCGTTGATATAATACGGAAGACCTACCATAGAGCAGACCTGCGTCGTCCCGAAGATCGAAATGATCCTGTTGTATTCCCCATGGTTCTTCCGAAGCTTTGAGGTCACAAAACCGGAGCGATGATCCGAAAAATACTCCGTGATCTCCTGAATGTCTCTGTCGCTCAGGATCACCTGTTTCGTATCGAATATGATCTGGGGCCTTCCCTCCTGATAACGGATATAGACCATCTCGTCGATACTAAAGTTTGACATCACCGTGTTCAAAGCGTTTTCCACAAGATAAGAAAAACTTTTGCCCGAAATATCAATGATCTTCTGCCATACGGAAATAAACTCCATCTTCTTTTGAAGGGCTTCATAGTTTTTGGCGATTCCCGCCTGCTTCGTCGCCGTCTGTATTTCAAGCAGGGTGACGTCCGAAAGCTCCGCTACCGATTTGTGCTGCTGTTCATATGCTTCGCCGCGGCAGGCGGCTTCTACCATTTCCCGCTTTTCCGCGACCTGACACCGCTCCACATACCGGAGCGCTTTTTCTAATTCTTCCTCCGCCTCTTTTTCCCTGCCCAGCCGTTTTAAAAGCCCCGCCATGGAAATTTCATACTGGACCAAACTGAAAAACTGGTTGCCCACGGAACGTTCCATATACCCTCTGGCATTCTCCATAAAAATGAGCGCCTGCCCCAGATTATTTTTATTCATTTCCACCAATGCGCTGACATAATAATAGAGAAAAATATCGTCGTCGCAGGCCGTATAGGACAGATCCAGACTTTGTATCTCCTCCTGACCGTTCCTCTTCAAAATATGTCCCAAAAACTGTTTGCTGTTATCCAAATAGATCCTTGTATTATACTCCATGCCGACCCTGTAGCTGCTAAGAGCCAAAAGGCCGAAGATCTTGGAAATATTGCAGACCCGCAGATCGTTTAAATGCAGGATATTGATGATCTTCATACAAGTCAGCAGATAATTGTACGCCGCCTCATTTTCTCCCGCAAGGATACAGTTCATTGCCATATTATACAATGTCTCGCCCACATAATTCACCATATTGAGGCGGTAATAGATCACGATCGCTTTATTGTAATAATTATTCGCCTCTTCATACTGTCCCGCAGCGCAGCTGCTGTATCCGAGACCATTGTAGATATCCGCCAGCTTTAACGGATCGCTGTCCCCGACGATCTCCATCGATTTATAGTAATAATGGTTCGTTACCTGAAATATGCCGTGGGAAGAAGAAAGCATGATATTTTTCCGATAGGCGATCATCAGAAGGTTTTCATTGCCCAGCTTCTTTGCAATCTCGATCCCCTTTTTAAAATAGGTCAGATTTTCCCCGATCTCCCCTTCTCCCCTGAAAAGGTCCACATCATTGTCAAAGGCAAAAATATAAGTATAAGCCAAATGGTTTTCATAACCGTATTCTATCGCCCGTTCAATAAATCCGTCTGTGATCTCCGTGTTGGTCTTACAAAAGAAAATGTTATGCCAGCCCGACATTCTTACCATGATCTTTAAAAGCTCGGCTTTAAACCTGCTCAAACCGCTCATCCCTTGATCCGCAAGCCCGGCGCAGGCATTGGCGCATTCCTTTGCCGCCTTTAAATTACCGTTGAACATCTGTGTCTGTCCCAGCACATACTGGTACATGAACTTTCTTTCGGTCGAATCGTTTCTCTTCTGTAGCGCCAGCAGCTTATCGCACAAAAGCAAAGCGTTAGGTACGTCGGAAGATAAAGAGATCAGCGCATACAGCGCGAAAAATTCAAACGCCCTGTCCTCGTTGATGGAAAGCTTTTCTACTTCTATCTTCCTGTAAATGATCGCTAAATAATACTGGGCCTGCTCAAAATCAAGCAGATAATACATATTGCTCAGTTTCTGCAGATATTCGTCGATATCGCGCCTTGTAAAATGAAAATAACTGCCCTCTTCCGTTTTGATCTGGCTTTCCACGCCGCCGTCCACGATACAGTTATAATCCTCCAAGGTTTCCACCCATTTTTCCCATATGTTCACCATGTGGGGCAGTTGTACATAAAGCTCGTTAAAGGCGCCGTAAACATATATATTTTCGCAGCCCTCCTCAAATAATCTAAGCAGCAGCGAAATCGTAGACTGAGACGCCATATTCAGATTATTCAGGACAAAGAACATGGGATACTTCTCAGACAGCGCCGTCAGCACCGCCGCTATAGATTTTATCATCTGCTCTTTTTCGTAGACAAGTTCATCCATCAGGATCTCTTCCACCCGTCTGTATACCGGCTTAACAAGGATCGCCTCAAAAACGGATCTCTGCAGGGGATAGATCGGGAACTGCGAAATAAACTGCTCCGGCGTCTTCTCCCGTTCGTAAGTCTCGTATAACATTTTTATCATAGATAAAAACGGAGCAAACGCTTCTATCATTTTATAACCGTTAAAATTCTCATAACATACATGCAGTCCGGAATAGCTTTCCTTGATCCTTTCCGCATCAGACTCTGTGATCTCGAACGTACTGTAATGTCTGACTATCGTAAACCGCTTCGCCTGCCTTTTACCAATCAGATCCTCCACTACCGGAGCGATAGATGCTTCGTAATATGTACTCATACACTCTCCATTTCATACTAATATAATAATAAGGTGATTTGCTATTATTTCAGAAAACGTTTTTCTCTTTATAAATATTTTTATCCGTCGTCTTTATCTGCCAACTTCCATCTGCCCGCTTCAGCAGGCATACAAATCAGGACTGTGAAATTTCTAATTTCACACTAACTCCCATCTGCCTGCTTCAGCAGGCATACAAATCAGGATTGTGAAATTTCTAATTTCACACTATTATCATATCACTAAAAATTGCGAAACACCATATCAAAATTGCTTTAATAATAAAAATCTGCTTCGGGAAGTTTTCCGCCGATACTCTCCGGCGACCGTTCCATCAATACTTCCAAATATCCCGAAAGAGCCGCCTGCATTTCTTCTTTCTCCATATAAGTGATATTACATTCAGGGATTGCTTTTACCGCGATCGGAGCCTTTTCTATGATCCCCTTTTCCGCCGCCAATTCCGCCGTTTCCTCAACCTGCGTATTGGCAAACTCTGCGCTTGCTTTATGAGCCTTCAAAAACCGGTCCACTGCCTCTTGATTTTCCTCTAAAAATGCGCTTCTTACGACAGTCACGCCGGTAACTAACTGGCTCCCGCCCTCTCCCTGCAGCTTACGCCATTCCTCGGTCATATCAAAGATCGCCTGAAGATTCTCGTTTTGTACGCATGCCGCCGTAACGAAAGGCTGGGGAAGAAGCCCTATACTTTCCGGCTCACCGGCAAGCGCCGCCGCAACCTCAGCCGCCTCGGATTTATATTCCAACGTAATATCTCCTTCACGAATACCGTTTTCCTCCAGTATATAGTGCAGCACATAATCCGGCGTCGTTCCCTTTCCCGTCAGATAGACGGTTTTTCCCTTCAACGCTTCTATCCCGTCAAGCGAAACGTCCGCCGACACCATGTAAAGAACTCCCAAAGTGTTGATATCTATGACCTTGATTCCCCCCTCCGTTTTATGATAGAGTACGCTCGCCACATTGGCAGGTATAAGGGCAATATCCAGCTTTCCCTGAATGAGCATCGGCAGCAGCGCGTCGGCTGCGGTCTCCATAGTAAAGGTATAAGCGTCCGCCGTATTTCCTTCCTCCGCATCCTTCATCAGTTTTAACAGACCGATCGACGTAGGGCCTTTTAGAGAACCTACACGGACGGCTGCCTGTTCGGTTTCCTCCGGCTGCTTATCCGCCGTTTCCGCCTCATCCTGTGCAGTCTGTCCGTTATCGGTTTCCGGTACGCTCTCCTGATCCCTGTCCGTCATGCCGTCCCGCTCCGTTTCCTCTGTACGCTCTTTTACCTGCTGCTTTTCTTCCTGCTTACCGCCGTCATTTCCGCATCCCGTCATGGAAAACACTGCTATGGAACATGCCAGTAATAATGTCATCACTTTTCTTTTCATACCCAACGCCCCTATCCTTTCCATAAATATCCATATTTCTTGAATTATATTTTATAAGCCCTATCTTATGCATGATATTTGATAAGCCCTATTTTACGGCCCGCATGTTATGGCCCATGCTTTACGAACTGTATTTTACGATCAGCAGTTCTACGCTCATTTTGTCGTTCATGCGTCCCGTCTTTACCGCCTCGTCCGCCGCCGCGCATTCTTCCATTGCCAGACGAAGCTGCACCGTTCTGAATTTAGAAGCCTGCGCCGCATACTTCCCTACCGTGAAAGGCGGTATTCCCGCTTTCGAAGCAATGCTCTTATTGTCATACCCCTTTTTTTTCATATCTTTTACAAGAAACAGGATATGAAACTGCCTGCCGATCAAAAACAGGATCCGCATCGGCGCCTCTCTGAGGGCCAGCAGGTCGTAATACAGAAAGAGCGCCCTGCTCTGTTTTTTTTCAGCAATGGCGTTCACCATTTCAAAGATCTGGTTGCTCACTTTTCTCGTACAGACCGCTTCAATATCCGCTTCGGTAATGGCATCCTTATCCAGACAATAACAAAACAGCTTTTCCAGCTCCTTACAGATATTTTCCATATCCGTTCCCGTTTTTTCCAAAAAAACATTCAGCGCATTTCTGGATATCTTTTTATTTTCCCGTCTGATCATGCCCAATATCCATTTTTTCAATATGGCTTCATCCTGAACCGGAAATTCTACCGCAATTCCCTTCCCCTGTACGGTTTTATAAAGTTTGCTCCTTTTATCTATCTCTGTTTCCGCAAAAACAAAAAACGCCGTAGGGGCAGGCGAAGCAAGATACTCCGCCAACGCCTCCCCGCCATGCTTAAACAATCCGGTATTCTCCAGTACGATCACCCTGCGTTCTGCCAGAAAGGGCATAGTCTCCGCCAGATCGATGATCTCTCCGGCAGAGGCTGCTTTCCCTTCAAAATAATGATAGTTCATCGTATCCCCGTCCGCGCATAAAGCCGCTTTCAGCTTATCCTTATACTGCTTTCTCAAATAGGCCTCTTCTCCAAACAGAAGGTACGTCTGGCTGAATCTGTTGTTTTTAATATCCTCGTTAATGCGCTGCATACTTTTTCATTCCTTCCACATATTTCTTTCTGCAAGCCGCAGCACCGAAACGACCGGTACGATCAAAAAACCGCAGAAAAAGTTGCTTATCCCGTGAACGACGTCCCACGGAAGTCCCGCTATGATCCAGGCCACCATGCCTTTCAGGCTCAGTCCGTACAAAAGCGCTTGTGCCGGCGCATATAACGTCCCGAATAAAAAACCGTGGGCCGCGCATACCGCCATATAGACAACAGGCCTTATCAAGACCGGCATTTTCTTCGGCAGCAGCATAACGGCGCCCCAAAGAACCAGCCATATATATAAATACGGGATCCACCATGCTGCAAATCCGGAAAAGATCCCGTTCAGCAGTACATAAACATAGATCGGATACAACGCTTTCTTTCTGTAAACGACCGTATATGCAATAGTAAATACGCCAAGCAGATGTACGTTAGGCAGCAGCTCCATGATCATCTTCGAAGCATACATCATCGTTCCAAGCATTGCAAATACCACCGTTTCCCTGATCGTAAGCTTCACATCTGCCTCCTTGCCTTTATTCCACCTTAAACGAGTAACTGTCCCCTTCCGTGATCGGCGTAGTATCCACACCGGAAGACGCATATTCGCCGTTCACATAAAACGCCCAATAAACGCCGTCTTCATCGTAATCCGCCGTAATCCCGTTGACCGTCTTTACATAAAGGCCAAATTCGCTTTCTTCGCCGTCAATCAGCCCCGCTTCAAGCAGCGCCTCTCCTACCGTTTCCTTATCGGTATGGACTTCGAACTGTGATTCCGTTCCGTCCTTATCCACAACTGTCAGCATAAATACGTTGCTGCCTTCGCCCACCACGTTTCCGCCGGTCTGGTCCGCCTTGTCCTGTCCTTCCCCGGTCTGTAGCGTCTGCGCGTCCGTTTGCACCGAACCTTTATCCTGCTCTTTTCCCTGTTTGCTGCATCCCGATACAGTAAGCGCCATAGCCACAATAAGCGCCATACAAAAGATGACTGGGAATCGTTTTCCACTGTGTTTCATTTTCATACTTGTAATCTCCTTTGATTTTATTTCCTCATGTAAACCGGCACTCGCGGTCACTGCTAAGAGGATTGGGGCGTCCGGATATTTCGACTCGGCGCTCCGCTTACCGGCCTTCTCAGAAAACTCCAATGACCTGTCCCTAATTTGTGGCTTTAGGTAAGATACGCGGTATCTATGCGCCTTACGGCGACGGGCTCGTACAGGATTCCCACCTGTTTCCCCGGACAACCTGATTTCTATCTTAATCTCTTCTTTCCTTTCAGTCAAGTATATCGTTTGCTTCCTCTTCCTTCCCTATCGGTCGTCCTGATCCAACCGCAGAAACCGTCATCTGACCTGCGGCTGCCGGAAACTCTGCACTTCCACCCTTTTTCCGTCCGTCCATATCGTGACCGCGCCGCCCTCTGCCGTCCGGAAGATTCTGGTACCGCAATCTTCCAGCCTGTCCGTCAGTTCTTTATGAGGATGTCCGTAGCTGTTTTTTTTGCCGCTGGAAATCACGGAAAAAGCCGGAGCCGTTTTCCGTAAAAAGGCTTCGTCCGTAGAATACTTAGAACCGTGATGGGACACTTTTAAAACTGTCAACGGCCGGTTCTCTCTGATCTCCTCCAGCCTTTCCTGCATCTTCTTCTCGTTCTCTCCCGTAATATCTCCCGTGAACAATGCGGAAAATTCTTTATAAGTAAGATACAGGACCTGAGACTGCCCATTTTTATCCTCTGTGTCTCCGGTTTCTTTTACGGGATTTAAACACGCCATCCGGATCATGCCGGAAGTTATTTTATCCCCCGCCTGCATATGTACCACGCGGATTCCCTGCTTTTGCGCAAGCTGTTCCAGCATTTCACATCCTTCCTGCGGCAACACGAGACATCGGATCCGGATCCTGTCCGCCGCGGTATTTTCAAGCAGCTCCCCGATACCTGAATAGTGGTCTTTATCACCGTGGGATACAAAAACCATTTCCAGACTGCCTGCGCCTTTGCTTTTTAAAAAAGGCGTAATCTGATACTTACCCACTTGGGATTTACCGGTACTGCCGCCGTCTATCAAGTATCTGCTGCCGCTGTCGGTCCTGATATAAATACAGTCCCCCTGTCCCACGTCCAAAAAGGTGATCTCCAGTCCCCTTTCTGTCCGTGCGCCCAGCAGTCCGGTCCCGAGAATCAGTATCATAACGTATAATATCCGAATCCCCTTTTTTCCCAATGACTGAATCCCGAACCGGCCCGATAAAAGCGCCGCACATAAAATCCCATAGTAGAAAGCTATCCTGAGGGCCTCCGGACGTCCGGTGATCCATACCGCTCCGGGCAGGGTTTCCGCGCCTTCACAGGAAAAAGTATAAAATTTCAAAATCATATGGCCGGCTGCCGACGCTATGCCCTGTAAAAAGCCCGCCGCCGTAAAGGAAAACAATATTTTTACCGTCCCGAGAAACACGGTCAAAAGACCGCTTATCATAACAAATGTCATCAACGGAACGATAAAGAGATTTAAAAAAACAGAATAGACTGAATATTGATAGTAGTAATAGATCTGAATAGGAAATGTGACAAGAAATATGGCCGCCCCTGATAAAATACCTTTTTGCAGACGTTCCCTTACTAAGAGGATCCGCTTTTTATAGATCCCGGCCTTCTTTTTCCCTTCTTCCCAAGACTTGCACCGCATTTCACACCAAAAAACTTCTTCCAAAAAGGGCAGGACAATACCAATCCCAACAATGGCTCCAAAGGAAAGCAAAAAACCGCTGTGCCTTACATACAGTGGCTGCTCCGCCAAAAGCAGCGCTGCCGACAGGGACAAGGCCGTCAGCATATCATAGGTCCTGCCTATCATCTCCGCTAACAGCTTTATCCCGAACATCAAAACGGCCCGGTTCGCCGATACGCTCATTCCGGTCATGTTCCCGTAGCTCCATATGACCGCAACGGACAAAACGCCTGCCGCAGCGGCAGGCAGCCGCAGTCGCCGGAGGATCCGGTAAATCCCCATTCCGAGAAACGAGATATGAAGACCCGAAATAGCCATGATATGCATGATCCCGTTTCTTTTATATAATTCTTTCAGCTCCTCGCTCAGACTGCTTTTATCCCCGAGAAGCACCGCTTTCATGACCCCCGCATCCTCCTCGTCAAAACAATCCCCCAATATTCCGGCACAGAACGTCCTTATTTTATAGCATTGCTCATGAAACCGGTCATACGTTTCCGACTTCCTGATCAGCCGGGCATCTTTCAACTTAAAATCCAGCTTTAAAATCCTATAATATTCCTTGCTGTCAAATTCTCCCGGATTAGACGCGGACATAAATTCCTGCAGTTCTCCCGTCACGGTCACGGTACTTCCGAGAGGCGTCTCCACATCTTCTTCCATATAACATACAACGCCTTGTATTCTGTTTTGATGCCCTGCCTCCGTCATAGAAGAATCAAAATCAATAGCCGAAAACCCTTTGTTTTCAACTGCAGTCTCAATTGGGAAATAGGTTTTGCCTGAAACGGCGATCTGATCCAGATAGATTACATAATGATCGCTGCCAAACGCAGCTTTACGATATTCCTTTTGATATACCCTGCCTGTCAAACACACCGTCTTTCCTTCGTACTCTCCGAAATCCGTCTGTTTGGGCGGACAGAAAAACACGGTCAGAAAGACGGCAGTGACAAAGGCAAGGCATACCGTACACAATGGCCTTCGCATAGATCCTCCTCCCATAATATAAACACGCTCTAATCCACACTGCCGACAATGTCCAGATTTCTTTCGAATATATTCGTCAGACTGATACTTTCACAAAACATATAGTTCGTATCCCCGTTTACCGATATCTGGACTTTATTGATATTGGGCAGTTCCACCAGGGAATTGGTAATCGAGTAGATGGTAACTTCCGCGCTCACTCCCGCCGCCTGTTTTAAGAAGTTCTCATCTAAATTTACATAACACGTCCCGTCTTTTACATTCACACTGATAACCTTTGTATTTGCGTTGACGGTAGGATAAATGCCCTCCCCGTTCGGGCCTTTGATCAACTGCTCCACCACCAGTTTTTCCATGGCGATGTTACTGCTGTAAAACCCCCTTCGGTTCGTTTCGATCAGCTTGTCCCCCGTCTCGTTGGCAAAATACAGCCGCAGTTTCACATTTTCATAGGTATTGATCTCGTTTCCCGCATTGTCAATAAAGGTATCCTTGGACATTGCCCCTACGGCAATGCCAAGACTGTCCATGATCGGTTCTCCCCGCACCTGCATCGTTACATAATCAATCCCCTCTATCTGAACAAGAGTCCGGACGATGGCCGCCCTCGTAAGCACCTCTTCTATTGCGTCCTGTTCTTTATAATGCTCATCAAAAGACAGGGTGATCGTCCCGTTATCCAAAGAATATGCAAGCAGTTCAAATTTTCCCGCCAATGGCGGATTATACTCAAACTTCTCAGGAACCTGTGCAAGCTGTTCTAACAGCTCCGTAAGCACGCTTTCTGTTCCTTTTGTCTGCGTAACATAGTCGTTGTAAATGACTTTGGTCTGTTCTTTGTTGACATAATATACCTGATAGGAATCCCCCTCCTGCTTTTTTTCAGGAGCGGCACAGGACGTAAGCAAAAACATCGTCAATATATAAAAAAATACCGTTTTACGTTTATTCAATTCCGCCGTCTCCTTTTATGACGCAATATAGTTAAGAGGTATCCTCACGACAAAGGTCGTCCCCTCCCCTTCCACACTGGTCAGCTTGATCGATCCCCGATGCATGAGCACCGCGCTCCTCGTAATCGCGAGCCCCAGACCAGTCCCACCGATCTCTCTGGAGTGGGATTTATCTACCCGATAAAATCTTTCATAAATATGTTCCATCGCTTCTTCCGGAATACCGATCCCCGTATCGCTTACCTGCAAGATAAAAAATTGATGATCCGCATCCAGCACCACTTTCACAGAACCCTGCTCTCTGTTATATTTGATCGCGTTTTCCACTAAATTAGTAATGATCAGCGTCATCTTTACTTCATCGATCTCGGCTGTAACCTGTCTGATGCTCTCAAATACGACCTCGATATCCCTCTTTCGCGCAATGGGGCGCAGCCTTTTTAAAATGATCTCCGTCAGTTCATTGATATCCACTACGCTGATATTGAGGTCGGAGGCGGTCTTATCCATTTTTACCAGCGCCAAAAGATCGTTGATGATCTTATTCTCCCTGTCGATCTCCTCCGCAATATCTTCCATAAATTCTTTATACAGCTCTACCGGGACTTCTCCCTGATCCCGCAGGGAATCCGCCAGCACTTTCACCGAAGTGATCGGCGTCTTAAGCTCATGGGATACGTTGGCCACAAATTCCTGTCTGGAATCATCCAGCCGTTTCATCCTCGCCAGCACCTGATTAAACGCGTCTACGATATGTACCGTTTCCACATAATCCGGCACGGAGATCAATTCTCCCGTATACCCTTCCTGAATCTCATTTATAGCGTCGGTCAGCCTGTCAAAAGGGCGGACGAGAATATTGGATAACACTACCGCCACACCGAAAATGACCATTCCGATCAGGATTTCCAGCACATTGCCCTTTCTTCCAAGGATCTCCATCGTAGCGGCTATACTGTCCGTAGACACACTGGTTAACATAACGCCTCTTATTACGCTTTCTTCCGTCTGACCGTCTTTATTCTTATCCACGCCTTGCTGCATAATAGGCGTGGTGATCTCAATATAGCCGTTTTTCTCGTCATAGTTGGCCGTATTCTGCCCTTTAAAACATTTCATGACCTCTTCGGATATCATTGTCTTTCCTACGCTGATATCATAAGTGTCCTTCACCACTTTAAAGTTACTGTTAATGATCAGGACTCTTCCGTCATACAGGTTGGAAAGCTGATCGATCTCCGCATTGATCACTTCCGAAGAAGTTTCCTGAAGATAATTGTAATTCAGCAGATGATCCGCAATGATCTTGACCTGCGTCTGTACGTCCGACGTCCTAAGGGAAACGGCTCTCTCTTCATAATTATTCAAAATTCCATCTTTGATCAGGATACAGGGAATGACTCCCGTAACAATGATGATCAAAAATATCCGTAATCTCAGACTCTTCCATGAAAGGAAAAGCGCCTGTCCTGCTTTTACCTTATCCCACACGATATGATTTCCCTTCACGCCTTAAAATAATAGCCTACGCCCCACTTTGTATGCACATACTTAGGATCGCTGGGACTGGACTCGATCTTTTCACGCAGTCTCCTGATATGTACATCCACGGTTCTCACATCTCCCGGATAATCCGCGCCCCAAACGAGTTTCAGCAGATCCTCCCTGCTGTACACCTTATTAGGATTTAGGATCAGAAGTTCCAGCAGTTCAAACTCTTTTGCCGTTAAATTCACTTCGTTCCCGCAAATATAGGCGCGCCTGCTCTCACAATCCAGACGCATATCTCCGTTTTCGACGGTTTTGGGCAGATTAACATTTTCTTTCTTGATAGTACGGCGCATGATCGCCTTGATACGGGCTTTCACTTCCAAAATATTAAAAGGCTTGGTAATATAATCGTCAGCCCCGTATTCCAGCCCCAGTATCTTGTCCATGTCATCTCCTTTCGCTGTTAACATAACGATCGGCACATTCGAAAATTCCCTGATTTGCTGGCATACCTCAAATCCCTCTATCTTAGGCAGCATCACATCCAGCAATATCATATCGTATTCCTTTTCCCTTGCATACGCAAGCGCTTCTTCCCCGTCGTAAGCGCAGTCCACTTCCATACCGTCCTGCTCTAAACTAAAGCGGATTCCCTTTACGATCAGCTTTTCATCATCTACCACCAAGACTCTCTTTCCCATACTACAATTCCATGCCCCTTTCTAACCCTATATATCCCAAATAACAAAAATCCCTGTTTCTTTCCTGATCTTCGTTATTTTACGCAAATTTTATCTTTTATCTTTTGAAATGCGCCCTCCTTGATCCCCGAAACCTTCATGATATCCTCGATCCTTTCGAATCCTCCGCTGCTTTCCCGATAATCCACGATCGCCTCCGCTCTGCTTTCTCCGATCCCCGGCAGCGTCGTTAGCGTTGCGGCGTCCGCCGTATTGATATTGACCAAAGCAGGTTTTCCGGCATTCTCCTCCTTCGTCTGCAGCAGGTTTCCTTCTGACGGGCCCCATTCCCCGTTTTCAACCTGAGCAGCCGTAGGAACATAGATCTTCATGGCGTCTGCGATCTCCTGCGCCTGATTTACATATTCCTCACAGGCGTCTTCACAGAATCCTCCCGCAAGCAGGATCGCTTCAAACACCCTGCTGCCCTGCTCCAGCTTATAGACCCCCGGAGCCTTCACCGCGCCGCAGACATAAACAAAGAATACAGCAGTCTGGGTTTCCTGCTGTCGGTCTGTTCCGGTTATAAATGTTCCCGCCGCCTGCGTTTCCGTCATTTGTGTTTCCGTCTCCTGCATTTTTGTATTATGGGACGCAGACGCGGCCTCCTCCAAAAAATATGCGGAATCCTTTTTTTGACAGCCAAAAAGACATATCGATATGACTATAGACAGCATCGCCGCCGTTATTTTCTTCTTTACTGCCGGTTTTGAAGCTGTGTAACTTAACTTTATATTTCTTTCGTGCATTTTCTTTTCTCCGTTCCGAGAAAAGGCCCCTCATGCATTTCTTTCATTGTATGCTAAATACACGGTAAGCGCAAGCAAACTTTTTGGAATTTTAGGCGAATTTTTATTTTTCGGACTGTTTTTGGATCACTTCCATTTGAAAATAACGATTCCCGCGATCGCAACCGCCATTCCCACCGCTTTCCTGATCTCAAAAACCTGTTTTTCCGTTCCCCACAATCCCAAAAGCTCGATCACATAGGCTACCAGCAATTGTGCGATCACGATCAGCATCACGGCCTTGGCCGGGCCTAACATATCCATGCTTTTAATGACCGTATATGTGATAAACGCACCGATGGCTCCGCCAAGAAGCATATATTTCGGTTCTACCTTAAAAACCTCCGTAACGGGCGTTCTTTCAAAAAATCCCCAGATAACAAGACATACCAAAAAAGCCGTCGCCTGTACAAACGCGTTGGCCACCCATATCCCCGAATTTTTTGTGACTCCCGTATTGAATACTCCCTGTACGCTCATCAGAGCGCCGGATAAAAGAGCGATCAAGATTCCTATCATATTCTCCTCATTTCTGCGCCGCTTTATTTTACCGGTCCGTAAAGGGACCGCAGGCTTGCGGACGCAGCGCGGACACAAACCCGTTTCCTGATTTCCCTTCTTTTCCCTTTCGCCCGCCGTCTGCAAACGGCTCCTGACATTTCCAAAAGAAAAAGGAGAAAGTTTCCTTTCTCCTTTATTTTTCCCCATACGAGGACCGTTTATTCTCTTTAAGTCTATTTTCAACCCTGCTGCCGTCCCGCCCATGTTCTTTCTGAGTCGGGCTTTTCCCTTTTCGGACCCGGCTTACATCCTTTTTTCTAGCCGTATACCGGTTCTCCTTCTTCGTCCTCCCAGTATTCTTCCGTCGTCTCCTCCGGTTCTTCAATATATTCCTCCGTCACCGGCTCTCCCGACAGCTGGCTTTTGATCTGTTCGGAAAGCGCTTTTAAAGTTCCGTTGACTTCCTTCCCGTCCCAAATATTCGTGTAAGCGATCTCAAGCTGGACCCAGAAATTACTGGTCTCTATCATCTTCGGAATAGGGATGGAACGCTCATACTCCTGCATATAGACGTTCAGGCTCTCATTGTCATAAGTCTCCTGCGCCGTTTTGCAGGAAGGAAGTTTTCCGGTTCTGTCATATAGGCTTTCGGAAAATTCCGTCAGTAAAAAGGCCGCGAACCGGTTTGCCTGCTTTTTCTGCAGGGAATACCCGTTTACTACCACGGCATTGGTAACGGAAAGGGAACGGCCTTCCAGCTGCGCGCTCGGATTCGGCACAAGGGTCACCCCGTATTCATAGGCAAATTTCCCTTCTTCTCTGGCCGCCTCCAGCATCGCTACCGCGTCGGAAGTAACGATCGTATATAAAATCTTTCCTTCTATAAATTCCTGCAGAATATCCGCATAGTCCACTTCCTTTGTATCGATGGAAAAGAACTGGTTCAGGTTTTGATAGACTTTAAGGCAGTCTATCGTATTCTGATTATAAATATCGATATTTCCGGTACTGTCCCCCGCTTCTCCGCCTACGATCATGTACTTCCCGGAAAAAAAGTAACTGTAAAAAATATCCGTCACATCCCATTTAAAGATGCTTTCCATTTCCGCAGGCGTGTCATAATCGGCCGAAAAGGCAAGCAGCTCGTCCATATTCCGGGGAAGCATTTCCGCTACCCGCGTCTCTGCCGCGGCCGAAAGTTCTCCCTCTTCCCATGCCGTCCCGCCGTCGTCCCCGCCTGCCTGGGCATTTTCCAGTTCTTCGTCGGAGGCGCCTTCGATAGCCTCCATTGCCGCTTCGCCGGCTTCGGCGTCTTTTTCCGCCTGAAGCTGGCTTTCCGCAAGCTGTTTTAAATAGGTTTTGTTGTACAGCAATACGCTGGTCTCATAATAAAACGGATAGGCTGTCATCTTTCCCTGATAGGTAACCGCATCCAACGCCGTCTGCGGAAAATACTGCGTCGTACATACTCCTCTTTCGTCCTGTATCTCGCTTGCCAGTCCTGCAAGCCACGCTTTTTCCAGCGAATCGTTACTGACAATATACAGATCCGGCATTTCTTTATTTTCCACCGAATAGGTATTCAGCTCCTCCAAATAATCCCGTCCCGTAGCCAGACGGGGAACGATCCGCACGTTGTACTTCTCATTGTATGCCACTGCCGCGCTATTTAGATAATCGGTCAGGTTTTCGTCCGTGTACCAAAGATTCAGGGTGTCCTTATGAACGAAAAAAGAAGTCTCTTCTCTTTCTTTTACCGTCAGTTTACTGATCCCCGCATACCATACCAGACCTGCCGCTATGCTTACCGACAATACTGCAGCCAGTCTTTTTCTAAAGCTCATTTATTTTCTCCCAATTTTCTCGAAACGTAACAAATTCCCTTTCTTCAAGTCCTATTCTATGATGACGTGCCGTGTTTATGCCGTCGCTATACTGTTGTCCAAAATCTCCGCCATACGGTCCACATCTTCTTTGGAAATAATAAGGGGCGGCACCAGACGTATGATATTGGTTCCCGCATTGATCAGAATCAGTCCGTTTTCCAACGCTTTATTGATAACGGGCGCCACCGGATTACGGAAAACAAGGCCCTGCATCAGCCCCATCCCTCTTCTCGTTTCGATGACGTCATATTTTTCTGCCAGTGCGTCCAGTCTGCTTTCCAGATAAGGAGCGGTTTCCTTTACCCTGTCCAGAATATGTTCTTTTTCATACAGCTCCAATACTTTTACGATGGCCGCCGCCGCAAGGGGATTTCCACCATAAGTCGTCCCGTGGTCGCCGCTTGTCAGAGAAGAAGCGGCGACCCTTTCCGTCATCAGGAACGCCCCTACGGGAATCCCGCAGCCAAGCGCTTTTGCACTTGTTAAAATATCGGGCTTCACCCCGTATTTCTGCCATGCATACATCGTTCCCACACGTCCCATGCCGCACTGGATCTCGTCCAAAATAAGCAGCATGTCCCTGCTGTCGCAAAGAGCGCGCAGCCCTTCTAAAAATTCCTTCTCTGCCGGCCAGATGCCGCCTTCTCCCTGTACCGTTTCCAAAATAATGGCGCAGGTCTTATCCGTCATGCATTCTTTTACACTGTCCAAGTCGTTCATTTCCGCAAATTTGATATTTCCGATCATGGGTTCGAACGCTTCTCTGTATTTCGGATTTCCCGTCACGGAAAGCGCGCCGAAAGTTCTGCCGTGAAAAGAACGGTTCATAGCTATGATCTCATGATCCGTCGTCCCGTCTTTCAGATACGCATACTTTCTGGCTGCCTTCAGGGCGCCTTCCACAGCCTCCGCGCCGCTGTTTGTGAAAAAGACCCGGTCCATGCCGGAAACTTCCTTTAATTTTTTTGCCGCCTGAATGGCCGGAATATTATAATAATAATTGGAGGTATGGATGATCTTATCGATCTGCCCTTTCAAGGCGTCGTTGTACTCTTTGTTATTATATCCAAGCGCAAACACCCCAATACCAGAAACAAAGTCCAAATATTTTTTTCCTTCCATATCGTATAAATAAACGCCGTCACCCTTCTCCAGTACTACCTGATAACGGTTGTATGTATGAAGAAGCGCTTTTTCCGCCTCTTCGATATATTCCTGCATCTTCATAACCGCTCCTGTCTGTGCGCCCCGGCACACGATCAAATATTGTTAAGCTGCTCTTCGTCGGCAACGATCGCCGTGCCGATCCCCTCGTTGGTAAAGATTTCCAAAAGCAGGCAATGGGGAATCCGCCCGTCTAAAATATGCACTCTGTTTACGCCGTTGCGTATTGCCTGCGTACAGTTGTTCAGTTTCGGCAGCATACCGCCGCCCACATATCCCTCTTCGATCAGCTTGTCCGCGTCGTCCGCCGTCAGTCTGGAAATAAAGGTACTCTTGTCGTTCATATCTTTATACAGTCCTTCGATATCCGTCAAAAAGGCCAGCTTTTCCGCACTCACTGCTTTTGCGATGGCGCAGGCCGCATCATCCGCATTGATATTATAAGTCTGAAATGCATCGTCTAATCCGATAGGCGCTACGATCGGCAGAAAATCTTTTTCCAGAAGATCATAAAGCACCTTGGGATCCACCTTTTTGATATCTCCTACAAAACCGATATCTTTCCCATCGGAATATTTCTTCTCCACCTGTAAAAGCCCGCCGTCTTTTCCGCTGATGCCTACCGCTTTCACTCCCAGTTCTTCCACCATCGTCACAAGGCTTTTATTGACTTTGGAAAGCACCATTTCGGCAATTTCCATCGTTTCTTCGTCAGTGACCCTCAGGCCGTTTACAAATTCCGCTTCTTTCCCTACCTTTTGCACCCAACGGCTGATCTCTTTTCCGCCGCCGTGTACGATGATCGGCTTAAAACCTACCAGTTTGAGCAAGGTAACGTCCTTGATCACGTTTTTTTGCAGTTCTTCGTTACTCATGGCGCTTCCGCCGTATTTTACCACAATGATCTTCCGGTTAAAATTTTTGATATAAGGAAGGGCTTCGATCAATACTTCCGCCTTTTCCATTACCTGCTTCATATCTTTCTGATTCATTTTGTACATCCTTTCTTCCTTTCCCTTCCGCCGCCTATTTTAAGAACGGTAATCCGCATTGATCTTCACATAGTCATAGGACAGATCGCATCCCCATGCGCAGGCGCTTGCCTCTCCCATCTTCATATCCGCCAAAAAAGTCACTTCCGGATCCGACAGGATCTTACTGGCTTCTTCTTCACTGTAATCCGTAGATGTTCCGTCTTTATAGATCTGAATCCTTCCCGATCTGCTTTCAAAGAAAAGTTCTACCTTCTCGGGATCGAAGTCTACCCCGGCATATCCGAGCGCGCACAGGAATCTTCCCCAGTTGGCGTCATGCCCGAAGACCGCCGCTTTGGACAGGCTGGAGCAGACCACGGACTTGCTGAGTATTTTCGCCTCTTCTTTGGTCTTTGCATGGATGACTTTGACTTCAAACAGGGCGGTAGCGCCTTCTCCGTCGCCCGCCATCTTTTTTGCCAGCGTTTCGTTTACATAATGCAGGGCCTCGCAGAACTTCCGGTAATCTTCTCCTTTTTCCACGATCTCTTCATTGCCCGCAAGACCGTTGGCAAGTACCAAAAGGGTATCGTTGGTGGAAGTGTCCCCATCCACGGAAATCATATTATAAGTATCCTTTACATCCTCTTTTACCGCTTCTTCCAACAGTTCTTTGGAAATGGCGGCGTCCGTCGTTACAAAGGAAAGCATTGTACACATATTGGGGTGGATCATTCCGGAACCTTTGCACATACCGCCCACCGTCACGGTTTTTCCTCCCACTTCAAAAGTAACGGCCGCCTGTTTTGACACCGTATCCGTCGTCATGATCGCCTCCGCTGCCTGCGTCCCCGCTTCTGTCGCCGCCTGTAAGCCGCCGGCCAGTTTTTCCACTCCGGCTTCTATTTTCTCTATCGGAAGCTGCATCCCGATCACGCCTGTAGATCCCAGCAATACGGCGTTTTCCGGTATCTTTAAAAGCGCCGCCGCTTTTTTCGCCGTCTTTTCACAGTAAGCGTATCCTTCTTTTCCCGTACCCGCATTGGCAATTCCTGCATTGACCACGACTGCCTGTGCAAAATCCGAATGTTCCACGATTTCCTTATCCCATAAAACAGGCGCCGCTTTCACCACGTTGGTAGTAAAAGTACCCGCCGCTTTACAAGGCGCTTCACTGTAGATCATCGCCATATCCTTACGGTTCTTATACTTGATCCCGGCTTCGGTGCCGGCTGCCTTAAATCCTTTTGCTGCGGTAACACCGCCTTCTTTTAAAATATTCATATTTTTCCTCATTTCCGCGCTGCCCTCTGCGCAAATCCATAAATGGATCACGGGTTTGTGTCAGACTGTCTATCGCTTTGCAGCGTACAGGCACAAATCCCGCTGCTCCCGTCCGCTTGTCCTAATGATTAAATGCCGTTATATTGGCCTCGTTTAATACGAAATCATAATAATTCAGATCTTCCCTCTTAAGCCATCCGATTTCTTTCCAAAAAGCGTTGCCCACGTCGTTTTGGGTAAAAGCGATCAGGCTGACTTTATTGATCTTTTCTTTCCTGAGTTCTTCCATGCACCTTACGACCATGGCTTTCCCGATCCCTCTCATCCGGTAGTCTTCCGCCACGCACACATGATACAGACAGCCTCTCCGGCCGTCGTGCCCGCAAAGGATACAGCCTACGATCCGGCCGTCCTCCTCCGCCACCGTGCTCAGCCCGGGATTTCTTTTCAAAAACCTCTCCACACCCTCACGGGAATCGTCCATGCTCCTGATCCCAAAGCCTTTGATCGTCATCCAAAGCGCGTATACTCCTTTGTAATCCTCTGTTTTCATCTCCCGTATCATCAGGTCAACCTCTCTTACCTTTTTTAAAGCTTCAATTGCAGTCCCTTATCCTCTTCGCATCCCAGCATAATATTCAGACACTGGATCGCCGCGCCGGAAGCGCCTTTTCCTAAATTATCAAACTGGGCGGACAGCACAAGACGTTCCTCGTTTCCTGTTATGTAGATCTTCAATCCATCCCATCCGCTGAGGCTTCCGCCCGAAATCATACCGCCGTACAGATCCTGCGTACCGTTCTCCACCCGGATAAACTTCTTATCTTTATAATACTCTGCAAAATATGCCTGCATGGCCTGCGGATTTTTATGATCCCTCAGAAATTCCGTATAAAGGGGAACGGACACCGCCATGCCGCTGTAATAATCCGCTACGATAGGGGAAAACAGCGGTTCTCTCAGAAGTCCCGTCACCTGCTTCATTTCTATTAAATGTTTATGGTTCTGCGTCAGCGCATACTCTCTCGGCGCCGATAGATCTCCGTGTCTGTCCTGCGCCTCATACTCCCCGATCATCTTCTTGCCGCCGCCGCTGTACCCTGTCAGCGAAAATGCCGCCACCGGATAATCGGCAGGCAGTATCCCTCCCGCAACCAGCGGATATACCAAAGCAATAAATCCGGTGGCATGACATCCCGGTACCGCCACACGGTTTCCTTTTTGTATCGCCGTCTCATGGGCTTTGGAAAGTTCAGGAAAACCATAGGCCCATCCTTCTTCGGTACGGTGGGCCGTAGAAGTATCGATCACCCTGACCGCAGGATTTTCCACAAGGCTCACCGATTCCCTTGCCGCTGCGTCCGGTAAACACAAAAAAGTGATGTCGGAGGCATTGATCAGCCTCTTCCGCTCCTCCACGTCTTTCCTTCGTCCGCTCTCAATCGGCAGGATCTCAATATCGTCCCTTGCCTCAAATCTCTCGTATATTCTAAGTCCGGTCGTTCCTTCGCTCCCGTCAATAAAGATCTTTGTTTTTTTATCACTCATATTTGCTCCTATCTGTCTGCACATAACAGGTTTGTGGATGTTATGCAGACATACATTTTTTATTATCACACTAATCGGCGTCGTAAGCAACTAAAAAATGTAAAAATGTTTTCCGTTAAATATACGCCACAATTTACAGAAGATTTGTACCAACGGAAAGAAGCATAGCGCGCTGACGCGTCTTTTCCCAAATCTTCCCCCGTAATCCTTTTCTTTTGCATGAGCATACATCATTTTCGCATAATATTCAATCATTTTTTTAATTTTATTATTTTTATGCGTTATTCCTTTTAATAAATGTATATTTTTTCACTTGCATTCTCATGTATTATGTTGTATATTGTTTGAAGAACATTTACAGAAACAAAATGATAGGAGGATACCATTATGAAAGAAAAAGTAATTTTAGCCTATTCCGGCGGTCTGGACACTACCGCGATCATCCCATGGTTAAAAGAAAATTTTGACTATGAGGTCATCTGCGTCTGCATCGACTGCGGACAGGGCGAAGAACTGGACGGTCTGGAGGAACGCGCGAAATTCTGCGGCGCTTCTAAATTATATATTGAAGACGTGATCGACGAATTTTGCGACGAATACGTTATGCCCTGCGTGCAGGCAAACGCCGTTTATGAAAACAAATACCTGTTAGGTACTTCCATGGCGCGTCCCGTCATTGCCAAAAGGCTTGTAGAGATCGCCAGAAAAGAAGGGGCTTCTGCGATCTGCCACGGCGCTACCGGAAAAGGAAACGACCAGATCCGTTTTGAACTCGGCATCAAAGCGCTGGCGCCCGATATCAAGATCATCGCCGCATGGAGAAACGACAAATGGACGATGGATTCCCGTGAATCCGAGATCGAATACTGTAAAGCGCACGGTATCGACCTTCCGTTCTCCGCAGATTCCTCCTACAGCCGCGACCGTAACCTTTGGCACATCAGCCATGAAGGTCTGGAACTGGAAGACCCTGCAAACGAACCGGATTTTGACCATCTCCTCGTACTCGGAACGACCCCCGAAAAAGCTCCCGAGGAAGGAGAATATGTGACCATGACGTTTGAAGCCGGTATCCCCACATCCGTGAACGGCAAAAACATGAAAGTTTCCGATATCATCCGTGAATTAAACGCGCTCGGCGGCAAGCACGGCATCGGTATCGTAGATATTGTGGAAAACCGTGTTGTAGGCATGAAGTCCCGCGGCGTATATGAAACTCCCGGCGGAACCATTTTAATGGAGGCTCACCAGCAGTTGGAAGAACTGATCTTAGACCGGGATACCTACGCTTTGAAAAAAGATATGGGAAACAAGCTGGCTCAGATCGTCTACGAAGGTAAGTGGTTCACCCCGCTGCGCGAAGCAGTGCAGGCGTTTATCGAATCCACCCAGACTTATGTGACCGGCGAAGTAAAATTTAAGCTTTATAAAGGCAATATCATCAAAGCCGGAACGACTTCTCCTTATTCTTTATATAATGAAAGCATCGCTTCTTTTACGACCGGCGATCTGTACGACCACCACGATGCGGAAGGATTCATCAATCTGTTCGGCCTTTCCTGCAAAGTGCGCGCCATGAAAATGCAGGAAGCGGAAAAGACAAAATAATCGTTTAAAACGAGTCAAAAGTAAAAGCCGTTTAAAACATAGCGCAAATAGGCTTTGACAAATACCCATCCATTGTTTAGAATATATCTACTAAACAACGGATGGGTATTTTATGAACGCGATCAATTTAATCATTACTTATGTTATATTTGTAAATTTACTTGGCTTTGCGCTAATGGGCATTGACAAACGAAAAGCCGTCAAGCATCTTTGGCGCATTCCTGAAGCCGTTCTTTTTATCGTTGCCGTCATCGGCGGCAGCATCGGGTGTATTTTCGGTATGCAGATTTTCCGGCACAAAACCAGATACTGGAACTTTGTGTACGGCATGCCTGCCATACTGATTCTTCAGGTCGTCCTGATCCTTTTGCTTTTAAACGCTCCTATTGAATTTCTGACAATTTAATTTACCGTATGGGCCTTGACAGCTTGATTTCAGACACTATTTTTGGTACTATTGATATAGTTATTAGAAATCATCTTAAATCATAAAGAAAGAAGGCCATATCCATGCATATAGCAATCTGTGACGACAATGTCGCTGACCGGAAGCAATTAGAACGTCTGTTAAAAAGAGAATCAGACAAACAATACGGTATCAGAGAACCTTTTTATATCGACAGTTACGGAAATGCGGAGGCGCTTATGCGCTCCCCCATGCTTTACGACGCATTCTTTATCGATATGACTACCGGCCCCAAAAACGGTTATGAAGTGGCCATGGAACTGATCCGGGCAGGCGTCAACGTTCCTATCATTCTCTGTATTTCCACGATCGATTACCGGAATTTCGATTTGTCCGAAAATTGTTTCTTCCTGCAAAAAGCAATCCGCGTAGACGAACTCTGCGCAACTTTGGAAATGCTGATCACCTCCTGCGACAACAAGATTCCCCATATTGAGATCCGCACAGAAACAGATACCCACTATGTATCGGAACAGGATATCATGTACTTCGTCCAAAGCGCCCATACGCAGATCTACTTAAAAGACGGACGGATTTTAGAAATCACCGACAGTATGATCAATTTTTATGATGAACTTCGCAATATGCCTTGCTTTTTCCCCGTGTCTTACAAGGCAGTCTTAAATGCCGCCTATGTATCCCATTTATCCCCGCTATCCATACAAACGAAAGACGGACGCAGGTTTTTCTTACATCCGGCGTTTTATAAATATGCGCGTCATCTTATGAAAGAATACGTCCAGACAAAAGCGCTCCCTGAAACGGAATGACGGACTGTTTTCCCGCTCTGCACCGCTTTTCAAATGTAAAGCCAAAAAGGCATACCGGAATGTTTTTTATATTTTTCGATCCGGAATGCCTTTTTCGCCCCTGTCCTTTATACAGTCACCACAACGCCGCCGTCATTGGCATAAACCGTACTGACTCCGGCTGCCTCCAATATATAAACGCCCTTAAAAGCGGCTTTCTCAAGCAGCATCTGCTTTACTTTTTCTGCCCGTTCCGGACAGTTCACATGGGTGATCATCAGATTCTTTTGCGGCGTATTTTCCGCCTCTTTTAAAACGGTCTCCACCATCTTCGCCAGTCCCTTTTTGATTCCCACTGCCTGAGACTTCTGAATGATGCTGCCCTCTTGCGCACCCATCACCGGTTTGATATTTAAAGTAGAAGCCACCAGCGCTTTCACTCCCGTAAGGCGTCCGTTCTTTCGCAGGGTTTCCAGATTATCCAGCACAAAATAAGTATGCATGGCATTCCTGAAGTTTTCCAAATGCCTGACAATCTCTTTAAAAGGGGCTCCCGCCTCTTCCAGTTCCATTATTTTAAATGCGATCTGTGTTTCCCCGCAGCAGGCCGACCGGGAATCGCAGACATAGATATTTTTCTTTCCGTATTTTTCGTAATACAAGTTCTTTCCTAACACGGCGCTGTTGTAACTTCCGCTCAGCTTAGAAGACAAGGTCACCACAAAAATATCGTCCGCCGGCGCATGATACGCCTCTCTGTATCTTTCCGGCGACGGACATGCAGTCTGCGCGCACACAGGCGAAGCCGCGATCCGCTTCAAAAAATCCTTTTGGTCAAAAGCTTCGTCGTCCATGATCCGATAGTCCCCTATGACAAGCTCTAACGGCACGATTTCGAACCTTTCATCTTTTTTTAATGTTTCCGGTATCTCACAACAACTGTCAACTACGATCTTATAGCTCATAACTACTCCTACTTATATCTCACTAAACGATTTGTCTGCATTTCCATCTGCCGCGCCGGTCTACGCTCCGCTTCGCACCGGACGTGCGCCACTGGCACACAGCACCGCCGGTCAATGATGCCGCCGATATATATCTTACTTTATAATATAGTTTTTATTACTACTTATATTAGCATGTATTACCTTTTGTTGTAAAGTATAATTTCGTTTAATCTGTTGCTTTACAGCCTGTTGCTCTTTACCTGTTGCGGCAGAGCTTCACAATTTTCCCAATAACAGTTTTCATAAGCATAAATCTATATTATAATGGATGCATGAAAAAAAGCGAGGGATTCTAATGATTGCATTACAGATTAAAAACGTAAAAAACTTTATGGGAAAATTATTAACATCCGATCTATTTGACGCTTACCTTTTGTCCGAAGCCACGATCGCCACTTACAATACGTTTATCATTGACGGACGCCAGAATCAGGAATTTTATACAAGCGAGGAATGGCGGGAACCTTCCGTGCGCCCTTACGACTTCTCCATGTGGAAAGATATGCGGACGATCTGTTTCCAGCTCATTAAGGGAAGACGGACGCCGGTAAGCTTTAAATTCGTGTTTCATCTGATCCCGGCTTATGTAGAGTCCATCTTAAAAGATGGCTCTGTCAGCGTCCCCCTCGAGTTGATCGGTGCGCTGGTTCTCACATTAAAGTATGATTCTTCCGGCCTTACGTTAACGACCGGGACTTCTCTTTCTACTTTTTTACCCGACAGATCTTTGGACATTTTTTGGGACAAATACAATAAGCTGTTTCTTGAAAATGCCGGCATCGATTTCGAAGAAAAATAAAGAAATCATTTTTTCATTTTGGGATTGAAGATCAGGCTTGCCAGATAGCCGAAAACAAGAGCTGCCGAACTGCCTACCGCACCGGCCTTGAATCCGCCTTGGAACAGACCGATAAATCCGGCTTCATCCACCGCTTCTTTTACCCCCTTCATTAAAATATTGCCAAAACCTAAAAGAGGGACGCTTGCTCCGGCCCCGGCAAATTCCGCAAAAGGTTCATACCATCCGAAAGCGCTGATCACGGCGCCCAGACATACCAGCAGTACCATGATCCTGCCCGGCATCATTTTTGTCTTTTCCATCAGGATCTGTGCCAGCATACAGATCAATCCGCCTACCCAGAATGCATTTACATAATCCATATCTTGCTCCTTTCCGAAACGACCGGACAGGGGAAAATCCTTTTCCCTTACCCGCCGTAAGACCCGTGCGCCGCCTTAGCGGCATATTTTATCGGTACGGGCCTGCGCATAAAAAAAGTGACTCCGTCCTGCGACGAACTTTCCTAATAAAGTAAAAAAACAGGTGTTTCCACCTGTTAGGTTATACAAAATTTTTTATTCTATACCGTTTTTTATTCTATACGGAATTTATTGTTGACCGTCCCTATAAATATGATAAAGCGTCGTATTCGTTTCATACACGCTGTCGATCTGATACCCGCATCCCTCCAATGCCCGGACGATGCCGAACCTGTTTCCGGTAGAAACAAACATCTGCTCCGGCAGCTCGCCGCCGCATTTTTCTTTCACAAAAGCGATATATTCCTCCGGCTCTTTTTCGCTGGTATCTACATTTTCGTTTCCTGTCTCCATAAAAATGCGGTCCTTATACCCTTCTTCATATTCCTCATGATGGGTCAGATAATATTCAAAGCTCACGTTTTCTCCAAAACAGACGTAAGTAAACGCCTTATATCCTTCCAGCTCGTACCATACATCCACGGCTTCCCTGGTATGGCTTTTTTCAAAAATATGCGGCATTTTACGGAGATTCAAAGCCGCAAGGAACAACGACGCGAGCAGGGAAACCGTGATCAGGGCATAAGCCGCATATCTTTTTTGAAATCTTTCTTTTATAATCTTCCCGCTCTCGCAGACAATCAATACCATAGAAACGAACCATACCGGCACAAAAAATACATTATAACGGTTTCCGAAACCGCCGTAAGCATAAATATTAAGCTTGACCAGACTATAATACAATACCCATGAGGCGGCGTTGACAAAGATCAGGTGTTTCAAAATCCTGTTTTTTCCAAAAGCCACTACGAAGACTGATAAAACAAGGATCCCAACAAGCCCCAGCGCCGTCAATATCTCAAAACGCTCTATGGACTCATTATCGATCAGGCACCAGCTAAAAGTCAGGCTGAGATTTTTAAAAAAGTCATAGAACAGATTTCCTTTTAAAAAAGATACCGTCGAATGGATCATATGATTTTCCTGTACGCTGAGCTGTACCCGTATAAACCACCAGTATAAAGGAAATCCGCCGCAAACTGCCGCCGCCGCGTAAGCGGGCAGAAGTATTTTCAATTTTTCTTTTTCTTTTCTCCATTTTTCGATCAAGACGCCAAGCGCCATAGGCACAACAATAAATACCGCCCCGTACTGACTGTATACGTCAAGAACACATAATAAAGTAAAAATAAGCAGTTCTTTATTTCCGCATTTCTCCAATGCCCTGCTGAAAAAATACACCGTCCATGTAAGGAACATCAATAAAAGCGCATACTCGGCGCACTCCCTGAAATAGTACATGATCTCATAGACCAGCGGATAGATAAAGACCGCGGCCGCGGCCGCGCTCCTGCCGTTTTCTTTCTTAACGGTATAAAAAATCCCTGCCGCGCTTCCGGCGGCAAAGACCACACAGGAAAACCGAAACCATAGTTCCGATTCCCCGAACAGAAGCCACACCCACATGACCAGATTGTATAATGGCGGCTGAAAACCATAATATACAAGCCGTTCATACAGATTACCCAGATCGGTCACATTTTCGATCGGCCCCGTCAGATATTTGGAAAAATAAAATTCTATCGCCTCATCATACCACAAAGGCGCAGCCGTCAGCTTATAACAGCTAAAACAGAAAAAGAAGGCAAAAGCCGCGCATACAAATATGTTTTCTCTGTTCGCTTTCCGCATTTCCACTCCTGCCGCCTCCTTTCGCCCCTGCCGGTCATTTCTGTTCTCCGGGTTTTTCGTTTTCCAATCCCTATCGTTCCTGTTTCCGAATCTTTTATTTTTCGGTCTCGCTGCCGGGTTTTGTCTTACCGGGTCCGGCACAGGATCTGATCTGCGCCACAATATCCCTTATCATTTTATCTTCACAGTCTATTGTCAGATCCGCATACTTTTCATAGTAAGGAATCCTTTCCGCATAAAGTCCCTCTAAATCTTGTCCGTCCCTGATCGCGACGCCCCGCTCGTTCAGATCCCCCAGCCTTACGGCCAGTTCCTTACAGGATAGTTTTAAGTACACCAGAGTTCCGATCCGCTTTAAATGTTCCATTGCATTCTTTCCGTATATGACGCTGCCCCCTGTGGCAATAACGGCGTTATCGGTTTCTATCGAAGCGTTTACCTCGTCTTCCGCCTGCAGAAACCCCTCCGTTCCCCGTTCTTCGATGAGTTCATGAAGCAGTTTCTGATACCGTTCCTGAATCAGAAGGTCGGAATCCAGAAAGCGCATCCCCAAGCTTTTTGCAAGCACCACTCCTACCGTACTTTTTCCCGCTCCGGGCATTCCTATCAATACAATATTTCCCATTTTAAAATATGCCCTTCCCAGCCTATTCCACGCACGCAATCACTTCTACTTCGCAAAGCACCTTTTTGGGGAGCTCTTTTACCGCTACGCAGCTTCTAGCCGGTTTTTCCGTAAAATATTTTTCATATACGCCGTTAAACGCTCCAAAGTCCTCCATATTTGCCAAAAAACAGGTGGTTTTTACGACTTTGGCATAATCGCTTCCCGCCGCCTCCAATAAACCGCCGATATTTCTCATGACCTGTTCTGCCTGTTCCTCGATTGTACCGCCTTTGATCTCTCCCGTAGCAGGATCGAGCGGGATCTGTCCCGAAGCAAATAGCATATTGTTTACAATGATCCCCTGTGAGTAGGGTCCGATTGCAGCCGGAGCCTTATCCGTCGTTACTTTTTTCATAGTTTTCTCCATTTCTGCGCCGCTCTGTTGCATAGCTCCCTATCACGGAGCGGAAGTTTGGCCAAGCGGCGCGCAGTCCCAAACCCGTTGTCGAAGACGATCAGCCTTCCATCTTTTTATGTTACTTTTTCGGCGGATCTTCGTCAAATTGAACGGTAACGTAAAAGCCTCTTTCGTTTTTAACAATGTCCGTTACGATCCCCTCTCTCGCATAGAGTTTTTCACGGAAAGGAAAATTCCCCGACATGGCAAGAGCCGGATCTATCGTATAATAGTAATTGCTTGGAAGCACTCCCTCCGTTACCGTTACCTTTTGTCCGGCCGTAAGCAGTCCCTGCCTTTCCATTTTAAATTCCATACTCCGCATGATCTACACCGCCATTCTTTATTAAATATAAAGTATACTCAGTCTTCAGCCAAAATACAAGTTCCTTTCAAGCTAAAAGTGTTTAATAGCGTTAAAAAAAGAATCCGCCAGTTCTATTGCTTTTTCCGTTACCGCGTCGGAATTATAATGCTCCCACTCTCCCCATCTTCCGAGTCCGAACACCCCTCTCTTCCCGCACCATTCCAAAACTTCTTTCATAACTTCCGGTTTCTCTACGGTATTTAACGGATAGGCATATTGGTTTACATAAGAAAAACGGTCTTCCCTTTTTACCGCCCTGACTTTATTGGTCTCCGTCCAGTACCCTTTTGATCCCGGGCAGAAATTGTGCCGCACCAAAATGCGATGGTAGGAAGTCGTTTCCTCCGGATAGTAGATCCATTGTGCTTCCGTTTCCAGCCTTTCGGGAACGTACTCCACGACAATGCCGCCATACTTCAACGTCCCGATCTTTTCCTGCAAAGTTTCCGGCATGCCGTTCAATTCCTGAAATTCTGTCCACGGTATCGTATTGACCACTACTTCTCCCTGATAGGCCTTCTGCGGACCATTGTTCCGGTTTTCTGCCGGATCACCGGTTCTGACCGTATTAGTCAAAAAGTCTATGACACGAATGTCGGTATTGTAGCATATCCTGTCATCCAGCTTTTCCGCCATCCGTTTCCACAACTCTCCGTAACCGTATTTCTTAGGATAATAGAACCGGGCATGGCCCGGCTGGGTTCCATACGCCTTTTTCGTAAGACAGCTAAGGAGGGTTTCCTCAAAAGAAACATTCGGCAGCTTGTACAGCCAATAAGTACCCAACCGGTCAAGTTCCTCCCCGAACATTTTTCTGTTATATGGGATCATATAGTCCTCTGCGATCCGCTCCCCCAGTTTCCAGTAGATCCATTCTACGAACCCCTGCGGCATGGGCGTGTTCAGGTTACATCCTGCTACGGCGATAGATTTCAAATAAGCTACCTGCTTTTCCAGACTCATCTGCCAGATATTCGCCTCGATTGGATGACCGATCCGGTCGTCCCCTAACTGTATCTTTGTATTTCTTTCATATTCGTCCCATTCCGCCTCCGGCATAAAACGGAACAAAAACGCATTTACCTCCGGACGGCGCACGTCCAAAAAATGACCGCCGCCGATGTCCAGCGGACTCCCGTCCACCGTCATGCTCCGGCACAGCCCCCCTGCCTCATTTTCCTTCTCCAGTACTAAAAAATCCGTCTCTCCCCGTTCCAAAAGCCGGTTCGCAAAGCTAAGCCCCGCAGGTCCCGCCCCCAGAATCAAATACTTATATTTTTCTTTTCCCATATCTCCTCCCCTGTAACGGCCCGGTCCCTGCCGGTTTCCATCCATGCAACAATCGGTCTATGTTTTCACAAATATCAATATCCTAACAGATCGTCGTAATATCCGGTATTCATCCTCCAGATCATTTTAAACCGTTCCCACGACCAAAGATCGCCTTTGATCACAATACTGAGGGCATCATAAAACTGACGGAGATTTTCATCTTCGATACAATTTTCTCCGGTCACTACCGTCTCTTCATAGCCCGCGGGAATCTGCCGCTGCATGTGGCCGATCCTCCAGTGTTCGTCATAAACTGCCGGAAGTCTGGCAAGAAAAGCGTCGGCCAGACCGTAGGCGTCATACACATGCACTCCTTCCAGATAGTAATACACTAAAATACCGGATGCGCCGCGTAAAAGCTCGCCGCCCGGATGTTCCCTCGACAACATCTCTTCCACTTCTACCGTATTGAACGTCTTTGTGACCGCGCCTTCATAATCTCCGTCTTTTGTCTGCAGATATGCCAAAAGACCGGTTGTAGGAATATAATATCCTCTTTCGTCCGCCACGTCCATACACTGCATCAGGTATTTATCCCCCGTCCACAAATATCTTTTTCCCTCTATCGTCCCAAAAGACAGGGCAAACAAAATACATGCGGCAGCCGCCATATTTACGCCCGTCATAAGCGTTCTGGTCCGTTCTTCCCGTGTTTCTTCCCCAAACAATACCGTCAGCCCGCATACAGAAGAAAAAAACGGCACGGTCAGATGCCTGCCCAGCATAAAATCTCCCCCGATATAAACCACATAGGCAAGATAGCACCATGCTCCCGCTGCAAAAAGAATATGTTTCCTGCTTTTCTTCGCAATAGCCAGAATACCGTAAAGAAGCGGCGCCAAAAGCAGGATCGGGTCGTTAAAAAGCGCGGTGATCATATAGGATATCCCTCTGGAAAGATAATTGGTGAAAGGAAGTCCGGTTCCCAGCTTGATATACGCCGTATTCGGAAAAAGAAACCCATAATAGACCACGGAAAAAATCTCCCACATCCAAAAAGGAAATACGCCAGCTATCCCGACGCCGACCGATTTTATTATGGAAATATTTCTTTTTTTTGCAAAAAAGAAAATGGAAAAGGCCGCCGGAGCCACAATCAGGACATTATCCATTCTGGCTCCCATCAGTACGCCGATCACAAAAGCGATAAAAAACAGATCCCGTTTTCCGTATTCTTCTTTTCTTACCGCAAGGAAATAGAAAAGAGCCGTCATAAGAAACAACAGGCAATTCTCCAGCCCCGACGTGGCGTAAGTGACAAAACCGCTGGCGCCGCCGAGACAGAGCAGCGTGAACAGAACCGACTGGTAATTTTTACAAAATTTAAAAAATACGAACCATACCGCCGCGCCCGAACAGACCAGACAAGTCAATATCCCGCTTAAATACATATCCCCAAAAACCGCATACACTCCCGCTACCAGCAGTGTAAAAAGAGGACAGGTACTTGCGTTGACCCTTTCACCGATATTGTATACAAAACCGTTTCCGTTTACCAGATTTTTTGCCATCACATAAGCATGATAAGCGTCGTCGCAGTTCCATGCCAATATTGTGATCAAAAACATTACCGTGATAAAAGCCGCGCTTCTTGCAACTGTAAGGCCTTCTATTTCTCTTAATTTATCTCTCATGATAACCCCCATGATTCCGCTTTGCAGACTTGGCATTTCTAAGGCAGCGACGCCGCTTTTTTAAAAATGCCCTCTCTGCCATTTACCGTATTCCTACTGCACCGGACAAATTGCCGGCTCCAGCCGTCATAAAGATACCGGGTGACCAGACGGTTATCCCAAGTATTCCCTTTTATGACCGTCCTTAAAAATACAAGTAGTTACATTATAGTATAAAATGGAAAGATATACAAATAGAAGTGGACGTTTCCCCGCTCCGGGTCTCTTCGTCCGCTTTTATATAACCGTATAAACCTCTTTTCTTACTATCGTGAACTTTACCGTAACACTGCCGCCATACAGACCGGTTCCGCTTACCGTAACGCTGCCCTTATTTTTCCCTGCCGTCACATTCGCACCGTAGGCCAGCGTATAATCTCCGGCATTTTCTGCCGCGCCCTCTGCGTTTTGGCCACTTTGTGAACCGTTTCGCAATTTCTTCAGGCCATAGGCCTGCACCAGCGTATTTTCCTCCCTTATCCCTGCCCGCTTTGCCGCCTTTACTGCCTGCGCGTCTCCATAGTAAACCGTTACCTCCGGCCTTACCTGCCCCCCGGTATAAGTAAGCTGCTCTTTTTCTTGGGAAATCACAACATAAAGACGATTTTCCGTCAGTTTCGTTTGATAGACCGTTACATCCACACGAATCCTTCCTTCGTAGCCGCTCTCTTCCTTTGCCGTGATTACCGCGTAGGGTCTCTTCCCGTCAGTCTCTGTCTGTGCAACGGTTCCTTCCGCCGCTTCCTGTAAGGCTGTAAGGTAGTTCTTTACTTCCGTCTGGGTGCAATGATAGTAAGCGACGTCATAGTCCTTTTTCGTATGTAACGCCTGCTTTTTGTCCACCGCTTTCACTTTCGGACGGTATTCGTATCCGTCCGCTCTGGTCCGGTCAAAAGCTATCGCCTGCGAAGTAACCGCTAAACTCTCATTTCCTTCTAACGGCGCCTTGTCGATCCTAAATGCGATCTCCAGACTGCCCGTGTAGTTTCCTTTCCCTTTGATCTTCATGACGGGAAGGGGCGTGATACCATCCTTCGTTATCGTTTTATTGCCGCCATAGCTTACCGTATAATCCCTTCCCTCTTTCAGCGTCAAGCCCTCTTTGTTTTTCAGTATTATCCGGTCCGAGATCTTTGCGCCCTCTTTGGTATACCATACTTTTCCGGTAAACCGCATTCCGTTATCCGTGTATTCGATACCGCCGTTTTCACCGCCTTCCTCCAAAGTTCCCTGCTCTGCGCCCGGCGCCGCTGTAATCGTAACCGTATCTCTTTCCGTTCCTTGTGCGAAAAGTTCTGTGGGACGGATCTGAAAGGTTTTTTTGAAACTTCCGGTATAGCCGGAAGAAGGCTTTGCCGTAAACGTCATGGACGCCGTTCCCTTTTTCAGATTGTTCTTATAACTGATCGTATAATCTTTTCGGTAAGTAAGCGCCGCCCCGTCTTTCGTACTTTTCAGCAGGACTCCGTTTTGTGTCAGCGCCTTTCCCGTATAGTCCAGAAAATCCTCCAGCCCATCCACACGGATGTTTTTTGCGTTAAATGCCGTTCCCGTAATGCGGAATGTGAGCTTCTTCGTTCCGCTATATTTTCCCACGCCTTCCAAGATCAGAACGGCGGTTCCGACAGCCTGATTGTCCTGATAACTTACCTTGTAATCCTCTCCGTATTTTAAATATTTCCCGCCTATCTTTACGGTAAAGACCTCTTCTTTGTCTGCCTCGTTTGCCGTATCCATTACGATCTGTCCGCCGATTTTTGTAAACCCGTAATACTTCTTTGCAGAAACGTCATAATAGCCCGGATTCAGCAGGATCTCCTGTCCCGTATACTCCGCTTTTTTTTGCTTCTTCCCCAATGTCACGGAAGCGTTTTTCATCAGGCGGGCTTTGTCCGACACATAAACGACCTTACTGACCGAACCGCAGTAATTTCCTTTTCCGGTGACCGTCAATAAAAAGGTGCCTTCGGCTCCGGCAGGGATCGTCGGCATCGTTACCGTTTCCCGACCCATACCTGCCGTTCCCAGCTCGCGTCCTGCCGTCCAAATCTCTTTTTCCTGATCGTATACCGCCTCAGAAAGCCTCAAACTATAATCCCGTCCGGCTTTCATCGCTTTTTTATATTTGACAGACCCGAAAGGCTTTTGTCCGTTCTTTGCATTTACGGTCAGCTGTTCCGAATATTTTATGGTAAATCCCTTGGCAGGCTCCGTCCCGCCTTCCCCACCGGCGGCGGCGATGCTGACCGGATCGATATGAAAATTCCTGTATACCGTCCCCTGATAATTGCCCTTTCCCGTGATCGTCACATAGGGCAGATCCTTTGTAAAACCGTTATCCCCCTCTTCGCCCGTCGCGCAAGTGCCGCCTGTCTTTTGAACGGTATCCGCATTCGTATTATTATGATACTTTATGGTATAGTCCTTACCCTGTTTCAGCAATACGATATCCGCGCCGGTCTGATCCGGCGCATATACCTGAATCGCCGGTTTGACCGGGCTGCCGGTATACGTCTGATTTTTGATCTCCTGCACCTGCAGTTCCGTAAACTCCATGCCTGTTTTGACGGGCGCTACAAGCCAGCCCGCATACAAGGTCATATTTCTCTCTACGGTGTCCGCATCAAAATCCCATTTTTCAGTACAAAGGCCGTCTTTATACCATCCCAAAAAACGGTATCCCTCCGCCTGAGGCCGGACCGGCTCTTCGATCCTTCCCCCCTTACCCGAAACTACCGCCGGAGGGATTGCCGCGCCATGGCCCGACATATCAAAAGTGACTGTATAAATGATCCTTTCGTCCATACATTTTAGGTTCAGTATCAGGACGGCGTTTTCGTAATTAGAAAAGGAAACCTCTACGATAATCTGCGCCTGATCGCCTTCTTTTCCGGCGTTCGTGCCATAGTGCAGCACGCCTCCGTCAAGGTACGGCGTTTCGGAAAAGAACTCTCTGCCGTCGGCAGCGCCGGCAGTATAGCTGAGACGGTAATCCGTGATCTCTCCGTAGTCCGTAAAACGGCTTTCCACATCCAGACTCCGGGCCGGTTGCGCTTTATCGCAAGGAAATGTGAGCGCAAGGGTCTGTCCTTCGGGCGCTGCCGCCTTCCGGATCGTAAATTGACCGGTGGCCGTACCTATGTAATCCTTTTTTCCCGTCACGGTCACAAAAGCCGTACCCGCATTAATATTATTCTCATAAACCGTCGTGTAGTCCGTTCCTTCCGTCAGTACCGTACCCGTCCGCGCAAGTTTCACCTCAAGGGCGGGCGTTTGGGGCGTACCGTCATAAACGCATTCCCCCTCCGGATTCTCGTCGGACAACCGGATACTTAGCGAATCTTCTTTTAGGATATAAACAGCTTTCAGTTCGATCTCCGCCCTGATCTCTTTTCCCGTCTCCCCATCCCTATAAGTTATGACCAATCGTTTCGTCCCCGGTAAGGACATATCAATCTCATCGGCGTTGGTAGTATAGGATGAGGCCGTAAGCTCTGCGGATACGCCTTTACCGTTCACATAAGTCACCGACAGATCGTCCAGACCTAACTCTTCCCCGCACACATAGTCTGTTTTTGTCTTCCGGACGATCAGACAGAATACCTCCGGTTTTTTATTTTTCAGGATCAGCATACTGTAATCCAATTCTTCCGGCAGTACGGAGACTGCCGTCCCATCCGGCTGGTACCATATGTCTCCGTCCGCAGCGGGCAGCGTAACGGCATATTTTACATTACAGGGCGTATAAATCTTAGCCAACTGCGTGCATCCCCCGAACATATCGGTCATATCCGTTACGTTACCTGAATCAAAATGGCTCAGGTCCAAAGACTGCAGCCGGGTGTTTCCCTGAAACATCCCTCGCATATCCGTTACATTGGACGTATCAAATCCGCTCAGATCCGGATCGTTTAAATCAGAACAGCCTGCAAACATCCCCGCCATATTGGTTACATTGCTTGTATCAAACCCATCCAGATCCACAGCCTGCAAACGATGGCATTCGTAAAACAGCCCGCTTGCATCGGTCATGCCCGTCACATTGATTTCGGCCGACAGGATATCCGTTTTCGCATAAGGATGCCAGGGCGCTCTTCCGGCGCCGCTCCTATAGCCTGCCGTGGTATTATATGCCGTTGCATTGTATGCCATGGCATTGTATGCTATGGTATCGTATGCCCCGCTTATAGGTGCAAATTCTCCGGTCCCTTCCACGGTCAGTTTTCCGTTTTGGTCGATAAACCATATCAGGTCTTCATAACTGCCGCCTGCAATATCCTCTTCCTCCGTTACCTTTACATTGCAGACCGCCGTTACAGGATTTCCCTTATAATCCGCCGTTTTCACTGTAATCACGGCATTCCCCTGGCCGGTTCCGGTAATCAGGCCGTCCTGTGTCACCGTCGCTACTTTTTCGTTTGAAGTTTCATAGCTTACTGTCGCTGCCGCGCCCTCGGGCAGCGCGGGCCGTTTTACGATCTGCAGTTTACACACCCTGTTTCTGGCAAGTTCAAAGTCTGCTTTGGCCAGTTCCAATTTCATGCCGTAATACCGATAAGAAACTTCCGACACCGGGCTGATCTCTTCTCCCCTGACCGCTACCGCTTTGACCGTTACGTCTTTTGTGACTGTAAAAGGTTCCCTATATCTGACGCTGTTTTCCGTCGGCGTGGTTCCGTCCAGCGTGTAATAGATCCTTGCGCCTTCGCTTGATTTTATTGTGATAACTTGTCCTTCTTCCAGTATCCCCGTATCGGGAGCAGGCGTAAAGACCGGCGCTGCCAAAGGCTCCACATCGTCCATGTCGACAGTCAGGGCATTGATACGGAAATTATAAAGGGACGCGCTTTGGGCAGGATCGGCCGTATCGATCCATTTTCGTCCGTTAAACCAAAAGCTCTGCCCTAAATGAGTCTGATTTTCATATAACACCTGAAAAGAACTGCTCACGGCCCGGTCCGCACCCGTCCCGTCTATATTGATGCTTTTAGACGCAGGAATGCCTATCACTACCGCCATATAGTCGCCTTTTGCAAAGGCAGCCGTTTCCGGCAGATCTATCGTATAAAGGCCGGCATAGCCCGTCGTACCCGTGACCGGCGTCTCAAGCAGCGGCTCTCCGGATTCCGGATCCTGTACGACGCCGTCCTCCAATTGAGGATTTTTGTAGACCTGAATACGATAATCCACCTTATCGGAGTTTAACATCACAGACACTGCCGCCAGACTTTCCCCATCGCTTTTTACCTGATAAACCTGCGCTATCCTGACGGCTCCCCCGAATCTGAGAGCGGAAAAGTAGGTCGTATTCCCGTAGAAGTAATTATGGTCATAGGTATCCGCAGCGGCGGCTACCGCAACGGACGCAGGATTCCCGCTGCCTAAAGACTGGTCTTCGTATGAAATGTAAAAATAACCGTTTTCGCCGAACCGTTCCCCCCAACTGTTTTTTACGATCCACGCACCGTCGCCTTCCGGCTTATAAACATTCTCATATCTGCTGTTCCCAAAATGCCCGGCCGGAAACTCGTCGTCCCATCCTACTATCGTAACCGCATGATTGGTAGAAGAACCGTTCGGATTATAATAAGCGTCCGTATCGTCGTTAAAGTAAGGGTCCGCATCATAATAAGACCATTGCACGCACCCATAGTCTGCGATCAGTTTTTTGACCGCATCGATCTTTTCTTCCCGGCTCGCTTCTTTGGTAGGGACAAAATAAAAATCATGGGCTAAAACCGCCGTGTCCTGCGCATAAGAGGCATCTATTTTTTCCGGCGCCGTAGAAGCGTTAGAATACGGATAAGCAGACTCTATGGCAGCCCCCTGCCAGTTCATCAGCCTGATTGCGGACATATAGGCGTTTCCCCCTGCCATAAGATAAGTATTGTCAGGTGAAGAAGTGATCCTGTCGTCGCTTGCATTTCCCAGCATGTCCGAACCCGTATTTCTGGAAAAATAGGCCAAATGCCGTTCCGACAGGTCGATCGAATTGTCAGAAAGTCCCTGCCTGATCATGGAATTTTCCAATAACGCCATCGTGGCAAAGGCCCAGCATGTCCCCCACGGATTTTGATTTTTGACTGATGTCATCTCTTCCGGCGCTTTCATACGCGGATCGTATTGGGGCGCAGTGATGTCGGCTTTGGATACGCCGTAAAAAGAAGCGTTTCCAAAACCGGCATAAATATCCGTTCCGTCTATTTCAAACGGAATCAGGGTGTTGGCATGTATCCCGGCGCCGGTCTGTTCCGGCGCTGCAGGCAGCATATTGTCGGAAATTATCTCCGCCTCCGTGCTTTCCGTCTCTTCCTGCGCCGCCACCGTCTCCCTTATTTCCGTATCATTTTCCGTTTCCCCGGTTTCCGCTTCTGTTGTTTCCAATAGAGATTCTGAAGATTCCGTACCGGAATCTGCCGTCTCCGTTTTCGTTTTCTCCTGATCTTCCGGATCAGTCTGCAGTTCCTCCGGCCCGGTTTGCGGTTCTTCCGGCCCGGGAGTTTCCGGTTTTATCTGAAGCCCCTCCGGCTCCGCTATTTCCGACGCAGGCGTCTGCCCGTCCCGTTCCGGCTGCTTTGCCGAAACGCTGAATCCTTCCGGTATAATTGCCGTCGCCGACAAAATCACACAGAGCAATGCTGCCAGCAGCCGTTTTCTCCCTCTTCCCATGAACCTGTCTCCTCTTCCTTTTATAAAGTTTCCATCCCTGTTATCACACCGTAAGGGCAGTCATCACTGCCCCCTTCTCTCATTCATTATATTCTATCACAAATGCAATAACAAGCAGATCTATCCCATTATGAACTTTCTGCGGTCTCAGGCAGAGAAGTCCATATTGATATGTACGATGATCACTTGGAGATTTACTCTCCCGGCGGAGTGTATCGTGGTAAGCCGGTTCAAGAGTGCGGCCCGGATGAAATCAATTCTGTGCGCCGCAATCCTGTAATTGTCGATCTGTTCCGTCGAATGAAGTTGATGGAACGCCGTGGAAACGACATCAGGAAGATTCTGGAATTCTGCGAAGAACCAAGAAACAAACGTGAAATATGTAAACATCTCGGATTTAATAATCTGACCTATTTTACATGCACATACCTGAATCCCAAAAACTGCTTAGAATGATTCCCGATAAGCCTGACAGCAAAAATCAAAAGTATGTCCTTGCGTAAGATTTGAACTTTTTCAATCGTAACGGGATTATGATTCCGCTTCATTATCTTGCGATTGGCTTTTAGTCAATGAGCGCTTCTGTTACTTTGCAAAGAGAAAAGACCTGATAAAGCGTTCATAATATCCTTGACAAAATAGATTATGGATTTTCATCCTGCATAAGATTAGTCATTATGCTTTTGGAGAGTTGGCGTATCTTTTTTTAGCTGATATAGGCAAATGTGCAAGAATCTTCAGTTCTTTTATATCTTCGCTGTAATTTGTTAAAGCATATATTTCATTGAATAATTCTTCTTTTGACTTGAAATATACATACAGAGTTCCTTGCCCTATACCGATATGTTTTGCCAAATCACTTATGAATGAAACCAGATAAGGATAAAACTCAAAAATTGTGTTTAAGACAGCAGATACAAATATGTGGAGTGAATATCTTGTTTGGAGGAGTTACAAAATGACAAAATCGCTATTTGAACAGTTAGACGGCACATATCACGAAGAAAATGGATAGTTTATTCCAGATTTACGATTACCCGCCGAAGAAGAACAGCCGATAGGCGCATGGGGACAGCTGCATCCGGACTATCTAAGGCAGTACCGCAAGGTTACATACACCAATCTTCTCACAAGCGGCAAACTTAACGCTTATCTTGCCGATATTGACAGGCAGGCGCAGGAACGCTTTGAACGGTTCATAGAGGGCATGAAACAGGCACAGGGCATAACGGAACGGCTAAAGGAAGAAAATGCCTTAGAATGGACA
>CAJTWM010000012.1 GCA_910579805.1 uncultured Lachnospiraceae bacterium
CCCGTACCGCCCCGAAAGTTCCAGATATACCGTAATCGACGGCCAGAAAAAATGCCATTTTGCCGGATTACAGGACAGTGATAAACCACCGGCGCAAAATTGCCAGCTATCAGACCTCGCAGGGCTTTACGAGATACTATTACACAGACGAGTTGGAAACATACGAAGAAACCCAGCTATATCACAATGACCGGACGGAGGACGGAAACGACGCGCCATGCCGGGCGGAAACCTGCAGAACCTTCGCCTATGACTTCCAGACCTATATCCTGAACCATGACGGTTCTATGTATAATGAAATCTGCGAGTTTACCTTTGACGACGAGAAAACCGGCCACAGGTATTATTATCAGGCAAACCGCGACAGCGGGAATAAATAGGGAAAGCGACCCCGGCCATGCTGCAAATATCTGAAATCGTAAAGAAAACCGAGGAAATGTTTGACCTGTTTAATGAGCATTTCTATGACAATGAATTAACCCGCCCGGCCATCACAGTATCCCCGGACGGCGGACGCGGCGCTTACGGCTGGTGCAGTATCAATGAAATCTGGAACGCCAGTGGCAAGAAGTACCGGGAAATCAATCTTTGCGCCGAATACCTTGACCGGCCCATCTTCGAGCTGGCGGCCACCCTCTCACATGAAATGGCCCACCTTTACAATCTGGTACATGACATTCAGGACGTAAACAACAACGGCTATTATCACAATATGAAGTTTAAGGCCACCGCCGAGGCCCACGGCCTGCATATTGAAAAGCACCAGAAATATGGCCGGACGGTAACGACACTGGCCCCTGAGGCGGAAACATGGATTAAATAAACCATAGGCGAGGCCGGTATCAATGCAAGCCGTCAACGGCCAGATAGCCAATTTTTACTGTAAAACTTATATTACGCTTTCATACATACCTAAACGCCTATTGCATATACTATCCCTGAGGTGGTGAATGCATGAACCGGTTGAAGCGTAACATGATTATAGGGGTTGTTTTTGTATTGATAACAGGCGTCCTTTCCCATTTTTTATATGAATGGACAGGAAACTCTTTTTTAGCCGGACTCTTTACGCCGGTCAACGAATCGGTATGGGAACATATGAAACTGCTGTTTTTCCCCATGCTTTTCTATTCCTTGATCTTGATCATAGCCTCGAAAGAATCTTATGACTGCCTTGCCTCTTCTCTATGCTTTGGCATCCTGACGGGTACGCTCCTCATTCCGGTCCTCTTCTATGCCTATACGTCTCTTCTCGGCAAAAATGTACTGGCATTGGATATTGCGACTTTTGCCTTAAGCGTTATTTGGGCCTTTTGGGAGCGCTTACCGCCTGACTCTGTCCTGCAGATTAAAGCCATATGCCGGATTACTGTGCATTCTGGTGTGTCTTTTCTTTCTCTGCTTTTTACTGTTTACTTACAGACCACCGGATCTGAAAATCTTTATTTCCTCCACCGCCGCATACCAAATCTTAATATTATAACACTATGACGCAGACTTGCATCTCCTCTAATTTACGGATACGGACCGTCAGGCCAATGCTTTCCTATCCGCATCCGCTTTAGTCTCCCTTCTCTGATCTTACACAAAATCAAACAAGCTGATTTGATTGGACTCCGGCAGATTTCCCAAAATCCCCAGACTGTCCATAAGCTCTATGATCGTTTTTGAAGCCTTTGTCCTCTGCCTGAAATCGTCTTTTGACAAAAACGGCCCGTCTTTTGCCGCCTCCACGATCGCATCCGCCGCTTTCTCTCCCAGACCGTCGATACTGTTTAGGGAAGGCATGATCCTTCCGTCTTCCATGATCTGAAATAATCTGGACTGTGCGCTGAAAATATCGATCGGCACAAATTCATATCCTCTTGCATACATCTCCTGTACGATCTTCATATCTTTCCATGTATCCTGCTCTTTTTTTGACAAGCTGTCCTGACGCCTTTTATAGTCTGCCATGACATTTTCCAGATGGTTCTGCCCCTGACACATGATCTCATAAGAAAATGCAGACGCACGGATACTGAAGTAGGCGGCATAATACGCCTGCGGATAATTGACCTTACAGTAGGCGATACGCCATGCCATCATAACATAGGCCGCCGCATGGGCTTTCGGGAACATATATTGGATCTTTTCACAAGACCAGATATACCAGTCAGGTACGTTATGCTCTGCCATATCTGCCTTCCATTCCTCCCATTTATCGCACTTCTTCTTTGCCACCGTTCCCTTTCTGACAGCCTCCATGATCTTAAAAGATTCCTCGGAATCGAGTCCCATTCCAATCAAATAAGTCATAATATCATCTCTGGTACAGATCGCCGTTGAAATAGTAGCCTTTCCCTCCTCAATCAGCGTCTGCGCATTGCCAAGCCACACGTCCGTTCCATGGGACAGCCCGGAAATACGGACCAGATCGGAAAAAGAAGAAGGTTTCGTATCGATCAGCATTTGAATAACAAATTCGGTTCCAAACTCAGGTATCCCCAAAGCGCCAAGGGGACATCCTCCAATCTGCTCCGGCGTGATCCCCAAAGCTTCCGTACTTTTAAACAGAGACATTACCTGCGGATCATCCAACGGAATCTGCACCGGATCGATTCCCGTCAAATCCTGCAGCATACGGATCATGGTCGGATCATCATGCCCAAGTATATCGAGTTTTAACAGGTTATGGTCGATGGAATGATAATCAAAATGCGTGGTGACGATATCCGTAGACATATCATTAGCCGGATGCTGCACCGGCGTAAAAGAATTAATATCCTCTCCGAAAGGAAGCACCACGATTCCGCCCGGATGCTGTCCGGTGCTGCGCCTGATTCCCGTACATCCGCCCACAATACGGTTGATCTCACAAACTCTCTTATGCCTTCCCCTCTCTTCATAATAATTCTTAACATATCCGAACGCCGTTTTATCCGCCAGCGTCGCGATCGTTCCCGCACGGAAAGTCTGGCCGTTACCGAAAATGACCTCCGTATACTTATGCGCCTTACTTTGATATTCACCTGAAAAGTTTAAATCTATATCCGGTTCCTTATCTCCCTTGAACCCCAAAAATGTTTCAAAAGGAATATCAAATCCGTCCTTCTTTAACGGTTTTTTGCACACCGGACAATCCTTATCCGGCATATCGCATCCCGCCTTTCCCGCATAGGCACGCACCTCCTGAGAATCAAAATCACTATAAAAACAGTGCGGACAATAATAATGCGGACTTAAAGCGTTTACTTCCGTGATCCCTGCCATAAACGCGACGAAAGAAGACCCTACCGAGCCTCGCGATCCTACTAAATATCCGTCCTCTACGGATTTCCATACTAATTTCTGGGCAATGATGTACATTACCGCAAATCCGTTCGTAATGATGGAATGCAGTTCTTTTTTCAGTCTTTCCTCCACAATGACAGGCAGCTCTTTACCGTACATTTCATGCGCCTTATTATAACAGATATTTGTTAAAATATTGTCGGAGTCCTCTATGACAGGCGGACACTTATCCGGCCGCACAGGAGAAATACAGTCTATTGTGTCCGCAATCAGATTGGTGTTCGTAATCACTACCTCTTCCGCCTTATCGCTGCCCAGATAAGCAAATTCTTCTAACATCTCCTCTGTTGTCCGAAGATAAAGCGGCGCCTGATCGTCTGCATCGGCAAACCCCTTTCCCGCCATGATGATCCTTCGATAAATTTCGTCTTCGGGATCTAAAAAATGTACGTCGCAGGTAGCTACTACCGGCTTTTTGAACTGCTCTCCTAATTCTACTATCTTTTTATTGAACGCCTGTATATCTTCTTCCGAATTGACATTCGGGTGTTTTTCCGAAGAGATCATAAACTTATTATTCCCTGTAGGCTGTATTTCCAAATAGTCATAAAAGTTTACAAGTCTGGCTATCTCCGTATCGGATTTTCCTTCCAGCAATGCCCTGTACAGCTCTCCCGCCTCACAAGCGCTCCCCAAAAGCAGACCCTCCCTGCATTTGACAAAAAGACTTTTGGGAATCTTGGGCCTGCGGTTAAAATATAACAAATGGGACTCCGAAACCAATCTGTATAAGTTCATCCTTCCGATATTATTCTGCGCCAAAATGATTGCATGATAAGAAGGAAGCTTGCTTGTCGCCTCCACGCTTGAAGCGCCCAGCGCATTGATCTGGCTTAAAGTTTCTATCCCCTCTTTTTGAAGCATCGGAATAAACTTGATAAAAATTTCCGCCGTCGCCTCCGCATCGTCTACCGCCCTATGATGATTTTCCAACGAAACGCCCAAAGTTTTTGCCACCGCATCCAGCGTATGCTTATTCTGATTCGGCAGAAGCACTCTCGCTATCCCGAGCGTATCTACATAAGTAAATTCCTTTTCCAATCCAAGCCGTTTTGCATTTTCCATGATAAAGCTCATATCAAAATTGGCGTTATGCGCTACTAAAACGGCTTCCCCCGTAAATGTCAGAAACTGCGGCAGGATCTCCCCGATCATCGGCGCTGAAACCACCATATTGTCATTAATGCCTGTCAGCTTTTCGATTGCAAAAGGGATCGGCACGTCCGGATTTACGAAAGCGGAATACCGGTCTATGATCTCACCATTTTCCACTTTGACCGCGCCAATCTCTATGATCCGGTTTTGGATCGGTGAAAATCCGGTAGTCTCTATATCAAAGACCACATAAGTTCCTTCTAAAGGACGGTCTTTCTCCCCCGTTACGATCTCCTTTAAATCGTCTACCAAATAAGCTTCTACACCGTATATTACTTTAAAAAAGTCCTGCTTGTCCGGTTCTTTTTCACCTGCTTCTTTTCTTTTTGCTTTTTCCGCCTTCCAAAGATCTTCCCATACATGATTGGCATCAGGAAAAGACTGCACTACGCCGTGATCCGTAATCGCGATCGCCGGATGTCCCCATTGATATGCCCGTTTTACAATATCCTTTGCCTCGGATACGCCGTCCATATCGCTCATCTTAGTATGACAGTGCAGTTCTACCCTCTTCTTTACGCTGTTATCCACCCGGCCCGTCGTAAAATCAGGGATCTTTTTTACCCCCACAATAGAACCTATCGTAAGTTCGTTATCATATTTGTCGATTACCGTAACGCCTTTGATCTTTACGAAAGCTCCCTTCTTGATTCCTTCAAGAATCTCATCCAGTTGATCGTTTCTGGTAAACATCTTTACGGTCATGGTATCGGTAAAATCCGTAATGTCAAAACTGACGATGGTCTTTTCATTACGGATCTCACGCTTATCCAGATTTAAGATCTTGCCCCGGATGACTACCTCTCCCATTTCACCCATGATCTCTTCCATGGCAATCGCATCTTCTTCAAAATCTCTTCCGTAAAGTACGTCAGGGTTGTCTGACCGCTTTGCCTGCCTGCCGAATCCTCCTCTTCCTTTTTCGGCTCCGCCCTGTCTGTCTCCAAATCCTCTTCTTGTTTTTAGCGGTACGCCTGCCGCCCCCTGGTTCTGTCTCTCCGCATTCTTTTTTTCCTCTGCCTGCGCGGTGGATTTTATTTCTCCGCTCTTATCCCGCACCGTATCCGATGCTGTCTCGTCGGTTTCCCTGTTAGCGCGGGCCGCGATCTCTGCGACCTGCATGGCAATTTTCTTTTCGTCCTCTTCCCGTCTGCCCTTCTTTTCCGTTTCCTTATATTCCATCATAAACATACAGGAAAATCCGCATCGGTCATTAAAGATTTTTTCTAATACCCTGATAAGATCCTCTTCCCTGCTCCGTGCCAACACAGAATCTTCCACCGTCAGCAGGACTCTTTTCTCATCAGGATAAGTCACCGAAGCATTTTTAAAAGTATTATATTCGATATGATCGTATTCCCGTAGTTCCAGCAGAATGCTGTCCCTATATGTATTCATCAGTTTTTCAGGATTATATTGAGAAGACAGGCGGTATTTTTCATATATTTTAATCGTAAGTTCCGCATTGGGGAACAGATTCATTTTGATCTTATTTTCTACCAATAAAATCAATTCTTTCTTGATCAGTCTGTCGCAGGATATATAAATACGGATAAAATCTTTGCGTTTCGTTGCGGAAACTCTTTCTACCGTCACTTGCTCGAATAAGTCCTGCAGTCCCTTATCCAGTTTCAATGCAGGAAATACTTCAAAAAACTTCTTCGCCATTTTATCTTAATCCTTCCAGTTTAAAAGCTCTTCCCGAAGTACGTTAAGCAGTTCCTCCTCAGGAACTTTTTTTATGATCTCGCCTTTCTTGATCAAAAGCCCTTCTCCGATACCGCCTGCAATACCGATATCCGCTTCTTTTGCCTCTCCCGGTCCGTTTACGGCGCATCCCATGACTGCCACCTTGATATCCAGCGGAATATCTTCCACCATATTTTCCACCTGATTTGCCAGCCCGATCAGATCGATCTTCGTCCTTCCGCAAGTAGGACAGGATACGATCTCGATTCCTCCTTTTCTAAGCCCCAGCGTCCGCAGGATGATTTTCGCGGACTTGATCTCTTCTACCGGATCCCCGGTTAAAGAAACCCTGATCGTATCGCCGATGCCCTGATTTAAAATAAGCCCCAGCCCTAAAGCCGATTTAATATTCCCGCTTATCACCGTACCTGATTCGGTAATTCCCACATGCAGCGGGTGAACGGTCTTTTCTGCAAGAATCTCATGCGCCCTGACACACATTAAAACATCCGAAGATTTAATACTGATCACAAGATTATCGTATCCCATCTCTTCGATCATTCCGACTTTATCCAATGCGCTTTCTACAATTCCCTCTGCAGTCACGCCGCCGTATTTTTCTACCAGTTCCTTCTCAAGGGAACCGCTGTTTACCCCTACCCTGATCGGAACATTTCTTTCTCTTGCTGCCCGGACTACTTCTTCCACCTTCTCCCGGTTTCCAATATTCCCGGGATTGATACGGATCTTATCCGCCCCGTTTTCTATTGCCGCAACCGCCATTTTATAGTCGAAATGTATATCCGCAACAATCGGAATGCCGATCTCCTTTTTGATCTGCCCGATCGCCTTTGCGGCCTCAATAGACGGCACGGTAGAACGGACGATATCGCATCCCGCTGCCTCCAGCCTATGAATCTGTTCCACTGTCTTTTTTACGTCCTCCGTCCTTGTATTCGTCATCGACTGGATCAAAACCGGATTCCCACCGCCTATCTTTTTATTTCCGATCTGTACTACCTTTGTTCTATCCCGATACATGTAAATCCTCCGTTTCTGCAAATCCTATTCTTCAAATTCCGTAACGATCCCATTTTGTTTCCGTTCATACGTCTGCTATTCTACGCCGCAGCCGTTCGGACGCACACTCAAAATCATAATACTTCTGTATAAGAAAAAGTGTAACACTCCCCTTATTGGGTGTCAAGAAAGGCTGCCGGATCAAACAGTCCGCTTTTCTAAATAGTTTCCGCGCCAAAGTATGTTCAAAAATACCTGTCTCCTCAAAATACTTTTTCTTTCAATAAAAGCACCCTCTCGCTCTTTTTCCCGTTTTCCAGCTTCTTGCATATGACCGTCACTTCCGCTCCCTCCGTTCCCAGACACTCTTTTGGAAGAGCCATATGGAAATCCTGAGCAGTTTCATAAAACGAACCGTTTCTTATAACGATTTTCTCCCTTTTTCCGTTATAAGTGATAAGCGGAAGGATATCCGTATCTTCCTTTGCATATACCGTTTCCGGCAGTGTCTTTCCCTGTTCTTTCCCATAACTAAATCCCGTAAAAAAAGTCAGGACACACAAAAAAACCAGCATAACAAACAGTCCCCCGCCTGATTTTTCAGTGAAAAGCACATTCTTTTCCTGCTCCACCATATACTTTTTCCTTAAGCTTTTATGCCTGCGCCAGCCTTTTTTAGACAATTTTTCACAACTATTCAATGCCTCCAGTACTTCGTCCATATCAGCATAACGCTTTTCCTTCTCTTCCGCCATGCACGTTTCCACCACCTTTTCCAATTCCTCCGAAATAAGCGGATTCACTTTCCGTATCTTATAAAAATGATAGGGCGGCTGGGACGGGTTCCTGCCTGTCAGCAAATGATACAGCGTAGTGCCTAATCCATAAACATCGCTTCTTTCGTCGATCTCCCGTCCCGCTTCAAACTGTTCCGGCGCACTGTAACCGTAAGTGCCTGACCATATCTTTTTTACCCCTTTTTCCTTCTCCACAAAAACGCTGTCAAAATCGATCAATTTTACCTTTCCTTCCTGATCTATAATAATATTGGCCGGTTTTAGATCTCTATAGATGATCTTCTCCGGAAGGCCATGAAGATACCGCAGGCATTCTGCAATCTTAATTCCTATTTTGACCGCATTTTCCTCTGACATGGGACCTTCCTCCACTAAGGAAAGCAGATTCTTTCCCTCCATATATTCCATGATCATGCAACATTCTTCCTCGTATACGTCATACACGACCGGAATCGCCGGATGTTTTAATTTCATCAGCACGTTTGCCTCCCAAAGAATAGCGCCGTTTTCCCTGCGCTGCTTTTTGACGACAACATAACGGTTCAAACGTCTGTCAAACGCTTTATAAACTTCACTGTTTTTTCCCTTTCCTATCCTGTCCACGATCTCGTAACGCTTTTCCATCCCTGTCCTCCTATTGTACGCTGATACTGACTGCCGAAGCGTTATCCGCCATTTTCCTCTCTCCGATTCGTCTTCCCGCCTCCTCAAGCCGCTTTTGAAGAATTTTTTCTTCTATCCCTCCCTCCGCGCAGACGGCAAGCTCATCTTCCTGCAATTTTTTGTAAAACCCGTCGCTGCATAAAAGAAAACCGGTCCGTTTCTTAAGTTTCCCACATTTCCACTGGGGTGTTTCCCATATACCCGCACCGATACATTTGTGCAGGAAACGGCCCTCTCCGTCCTCCTTTGTCAGCGGCACGGTTTTCTTTCCAATCTGGTAGGCACGACAGTCTCCCACATGGATCAAATAAAAACGGTCGTGGATCGTAAAAAGAAGCGTTACCGTCGTCCCTAGCCGGATCTTTTTCTTTCTCCCGTATTCTTTTAAATTCTCGTCAGTCTCATAAAGAAGCCTGACCGCCGACCGGTACAGACATTTACGGCTTTTATGCGCTTCTGCCATAGGCAGCAGTTCTTTGTGAAACCAAACTGCCGTCATTTCCGCCATATAGCCGCTGGCCGTCTCCCCTTCCGAAAGACCGCCGACTCCGTCACAGACAGCCGCAGCCAAAACGGTTCCCCTTCTTGTCCTTGCCTGAAGCAGAACCAAAGAGTCCTCATTATTCCCGCACTCTCCCCGTTCCCATAAATATGCTGTTGTAATCTCCATTGTCCTTCCTATCCGTCATCATGACCTGTTTTGATTTTTGGGAAAATAAAATTGATAGATCCTATCAACTACTGAATTGATAAATCACTGAATCGTGAATTGCTGAATTGTTATATTATTGAATGAATGCATGACTGGATCAATGCATTATTAAATGATTCCCTTTTCAGAAAAACATTCTAATATGCTTTTCTGAAAAAGGATACCAGTACTCCATCCAGTTAGAAATTGAAGTATGTGACTACCTGTTTCGCACCATTGCGTCGTTAAAATTTCTAGATTCTATCGGACTTTTCTATTTTTAGCTATCTTATCATATATTTTCTTCTTATTCAAGATTTTTTTGTGTAATTTGTATATTTTTCGTCATGTACTCTATCCTCTTCTTAAAAGTTCCGGCAGTTCGGACAAGCCGGAAATACAGGCATAGATCTTCTCCGCCACTTCCCCTTCCGGTTCTGTCTGATCCGGTATGAAAACGACCTTCAGTCCCGCCGCGATCGCCGACATAGCGCCATTGGGTGAATCTTCCACCGCAAATGCCTCTGCGGGCGCCGTCCCCAGCTTTTCACAGACATAAAAATAAACATCCGGCGCAGGTTTCCCACGCTCTACCTGTACCGTACTTACCACTTCGTCAAAATACTCCAGCAAACCTACCTGCATCAACTGTTCTTTTGCCCGTTCCGTAGGCGTTGCTGTCGCCAAAGCGATTGCCGCGCCCTCTTCTTTTAACTGGCGCAGCGCCTGTTCGGCTCCCGGTTTCGTCTCTATTCCCGTCTTTTCCAAATATGCCTGCATCAGTTCTCTTCTGCGATCCCGTATCTTAATGTAGTCAAATTCCTCTCCGAACCATTCCTTCACCTTCCAAAGCACATAAGGCTTTCCCATACTGCGCAGCTCCAATGCCTGCCCTTCACTCATGGCAAAACCAAATTCTGCCGCAGCCTCGCGCCAAAATCGCTTAAAGTATTTCTCCGTATCGATCAAAGTTCCATCCAAATCAAATATCACTGTTTTTTTCATAAATGCCTCTTACTGTTTTGCGCCCGGACAATCCCTTATCCACGTTTTCTCTCTGCATACGCTGAATTACCCTATTTCATCGAAAGCGATCCTTTACCGGAACAGTCTGGAAATGTCATTATACATAATAAACACCATCAATATCATAAAAACGACCAGCCCGATAAAATGCACCATTCCCTCTTTCTCCGGCGGAACCGGCTTTCCCCTGATCACCTCTATGAACATGAATACCAGACGTCCTCCGTCCAATGCCGGAAGGGGCAGGAGGTTCAATACTCCCAAGTTTACCGAAAGTAAGATTGCAATATTCATCATCGAAAGGATGACCGAAGATATTCCGTAAGGTTTCACTTCCTCATAGGTTTCCCCGACGATCTGCGCAATACCGACCGGACCCGATACGTCGTCCCTGCTCACCCTTCCGTGGATCATCATGGAAAGGCTTTTGAAAGTCGCTCTCATCCAGTACTGTACCTCGTAAGCGCTGCGCCTGATCAGTTCAAAACCTTTACATTTGATATATTCTCCCCTGCCCCGGATGCCCATATAATATCTTGCGTCATTTTCATCATAGATCGGTTGGAGCGTCGTCTCGTATTTCTGCCCCTCCCTCTCATATACGATTTCAAGCGGCTCTCCCTGATTCACCATAGAAATCAGCGAAAGTTCTCGATACAGATGAATATTTTCCCCATTGATCTTTTTGATCAGGTCTCCCGTTTCCAGCCCAGCCGCCTGCGCAGCGCCGCCGTCCGTAACTTCTTCCAATACCGGAAGGTCGGAACCGCAATATCCTACCACGATCAGGGAAAACAGAAAGGCAAGCAGAAAGTTAAAGAGCGGCCCTGCTAATACGCAGGATATCCTTGCCCATACGTTCGCCGCAAGAAAAGAACCCTCCTCCGGCGCTTTCCCCTCTTCCATGTTCATTCCGTCCTCTCCGTCAAACATACAGGCGCCGCCGAAAGGCAAAAGCTTTAAAGAATATTTCGTCTCTCCTTTCGTAAAAGAAAAAACAGCAGGCCCCATCCCTATTGCAAATTCCAAGACCCGGATCCCGTTTGCCTTTGCCAGAATAAAATGCCCGAATTCATGGGCGATCACAATAATACTGAAAATAATCACAAATAAAATAATACTAACTAAAACGTTCACTATAGTTCCATCCTCTGCATAATATAGTCATAAGTTTCCGCCTCTGCCGCTAAGATCTGTTCCACATCCGGCGCTTCTATCACCTTATGATGCTCCATCGACATTTCAATGATCTCCGGTATCTGAAGAAAACCGATCTTCCTGTCAAGAAACAGCGCTACCGCTTTTTCATTTGCCGCATTATATACGGTCGGCATACTGCCGCCCGCCGCCGCCGCCCTGTAAGCCAGCTTCAGCCCTCTGAAGGTATCTTCGTCCGGTTTCTCGAATGTGATCTGCGAAAGCGCATAAAAATCTACCCGCTCTCCCTCCATCGGCAGTCTGTCCGGATAAAAAAGCGCATACTGGATCGGCAGTTTCATGTCCGGTGTCCCAAGCTGTGCTATAATAGCGCCGTCCGCATACTCTACCATGGAATGAATAATACTCTGCGGATGCACCACTACCTGTATCCGGTCAAGCCCTACGTCAAAAAGCCATTTTGCCTCCATAACTTCTAATCCTTTATTGACAAGCGTGGAAGAATCAATCGTGATCTTTTTCCCCATAGACCAGTTCGGATGCCTCAGCGCGTCCTCCACAGTCATCCCCGACAGTTCTTCCCTCGTCTTTCCCCTGAAAGGGCCGCCTGATGCCGTAAGCAGGATCTTACTTACCTGTTCTTTCTTTTCTCCGTTCATAGATTGAAAAATGGCGCTGTGTTCACTGTCTACCGGAAGAATGGAAACTCCCGCCTTTTTAGCAAGCGGCATGATAATATGGCCTGCAGTGACTAAAGTTTCCTTATTGGCAAGAGCGATCGTCTTTTTGCTTTCAATGGCCGCAATCGTAGGCCTTATCCCTATCATTCCCACAATTGCCGTAAGCACCACATCCGTTTCGGGCATGGTAGATATTTCCAAAAGCCCCTCCATACCGACCCCGATCTCTATGGACAGGTCTTTTACCCGTTCTTTTAGCTCTCTTGCCGCCTCTTTTGTCCACATGACCGCCTTTTTAGGATGAAATTCACGGATCTGCTCCTCCATGAGTGAAACGTTACTTCCCGCCGCCAGCGCCGTTATACAAAATTCTTCTCTGTATGCTCTCACTACCTCCAACGTCTGTGTCCCTATCGATCCGGTAGAACCAAGTATCGTCAAGTGCTTCATAACCCCATATCCTTTCTCAGACCGTACAAGTCCTTTACAAATTTATCATCATCTGCGCCAAAAAATAAATAACCGGCGCGGTAAAGATCACGCTGTCAAAACGATCCATGATTCCGCCATGTCCGGGTATCAGCTTTCCGTAATCTTTGATTCCATGATCTCTTTTGATTCCGGAAGCCGCTAAATCTCCCACCTGAGATATGACTGCGCCTGTCCCGCCGATCACAGCAAAGGTCGCCGCGATCCGCTTATCAGGAATTACTCTTTCCACTACCAGAAAGCCATAAAGCGCCCCCAGCGCCGCCGCGCCGATCACACCGCCTACAGCTCCTTCTATCGACTTTTTAGGACTTAACTTCGGCGCAAGTTTATGTTTTCCAATCAGGACGCCTACACAATAGGCACAGGTATCGCAGCCCCATGCGCTGATCAATATCATCCATACAATAAAGTTTCCGGATTCCAGCATTCTTGTCAGATATAGAAAGGACAGCATGACCGGTGCGTACACAAAAGAAAAAAATGCATGAATCACATGGGACGCTTTAAACTTCGGAAAAGAAAATACATACACAAACATAAACAGCACTAAAGTAAATATAATCGCTGTCAGACATATGCCTGCATTGGATATAACGATCAGCTCCGGCTTAAAGGATACCAAAATCAATACTCCATAATATAGAAGTATCCCGCATCCCCCTGCAATTTCCATTCCGTTTCCCTTTTGTCCTTCCGTATGAAGACCCACTGCTTTTGATAATTCAAAAAAAGCTATCATGGATATGACTGCCAGTACTCCTGCCAAAACAGGCCCGCCGGATATGATCGTGACAAGCGCCGCCGCGACCAACACGATCCCACTCAATAATCTGGTCTTAAACATAAATCATCCTCACATTCCAATCCTTTTGTTCCTCTCATATCAGTTCCTGATTTTATATTTTCCCGTATCTTCTGTCTCTATGATTATATGCCTCTATGGCTTTTTCTAATTCTTCTTTTGTAAAATCGGGCCATGCCACCGGCGTAAAATAAAATTCCGTATAAGCAAGCTGCCAAAGAAGAAAGTTGGATATCCTCTGCTCATTACAAGTACGGATCAGCAGATCCGGCTCCGGAAGCCCCGCCGTATCAAGCGTATCCGAAAGCAGCTGTTCCGTAACCTGCCCTGCCGTTAGCTTCCCGCTTTCGGCCTGTTTTACAAGCTTTGCCGCCGCACGCACGATTTCATCCCTTCCGCCGTAATTCAGCGCGATCTGAAAATGAAGTCCCGTATTCCCTTTCGTAGCGTTCTCCAATTCAGCGATCCGGTTCCTGATATCTTCGTCCAGCTTTGTCTTGTCCCCGATCACTCTGACACACATATTATTTTTTTCCGCTGTTTTTAAGCAGGTTTTCATATAATTACGAAGCAGCTTCATAAGAGCGTCCACCTCATCCTGCGGCCTGCTCCAGTTTTCCGTAGAAAATGCATAAACGGTCAAATATTGTATGCCCATTTTATAAGCCTCTTCACAAATAACTTCCACTGTTCTGGCTCCCTGCGCGTGTCCGTAATTTCTGGGCATTCCCTTTGACTTTGCCCATCTTCCGTTACCGTCCAAAATAATCGCTACATGCTTTGGAATATTCATGCAGATCCTCCCTTCCTCGCTGCCCGCCTACCGTAACAAGCTTCAACTCCATACATACCAAAAGGGCAAGCCCGCTACAACCGTAGCTTCACCGCCTGCCCCCTATTCATCTTATAACAACTCCTGTTTTCCCGCTTTAGCAGGCATCCGGATCAGAATCGTGAAATCCTTGATTTCACGCCGGCCCAAACGCTCCCTTTCCCTTAAACGGTAAGGATCTCTTTGGATTTCTCCTCTACCAAAGCATCAATATCCTTTACGAATTTATCGGTAAGTTTCTGCAGCTTATCCTCTAATTGTTTGATCTCATCCTCAGAAACTTCTTCTTTCGCAAGTTTCTTAAAAGTATCGTTTCCGTCGCGTCTGATATTACGGACTGCCACTTTACTTTCCTCGCCCTTTTTCTTCACTTCTTTAACCAGCTCTTTACGGCGCTCTTCTGTCAGTTCCGGAAATACAAGACGGATAATGCTGCCGTCGTTAGAGGGAGTGATCCCCACGTCCGACGCCATGATCGCCTTTTCGATCTCACGGATAAGGTTCTTTTCCCAAGGTGCGATCTGAATCATCCTCGCCTCCGGCACGCTGATATTTCCTACCTGCTGGATAGGCGTCGGCGTTCCGTAATAATCCACTTTTATCTTGTCAAGTACATGAGGGTTGGCACGTCCGGCACGGATCGTCGCAAAATCCGCTGCCAAAAACTCATATGCCTTTTTCATTTTATCCTCAAACTGCTTTAATCTCTCGTCCATTGTTATACAAGCTCTCCTTTCTAAATCTTCCCGTTAAACAGTAACTTTTGTTCCGTTAAACTTTCCTTTGACGGTATTTACGATACTGTTTTCTTCATTCAGCCCGAATACCCACATCGGCATCTTATTGTCTCTTGCCAAAATGGACGCTGTCATATCCATTACCTGAAGATTTCTTGCGACCACTTCGTCAATCGTGATCTCGTCATATTTTACCGCCTCCGGGTTGATCTTAGGATCGGAATCATATACGCCGTCAATGGCTTTTGCCAAAAGGATCACATCCGCCTCTACTTCAACGGCTCTAAGCACGACGCCCGTATCCGTTGAAAAATAAGGATGCCCCGTCCCTCCTGCAAAAAATACGACCTGCCCTTTTTCAAAATATTTGTTGGCTCTGTCCTTGGAAAAAAGCTTGGTAAAAGAACCGCATTCAAAGGGCGTCAATACATTCGTCATCATCCCCACGGAACGGAAAATTTCCGATACATAAATACAGTTCATGACCGTTGCCAGCATCCCGATCTGATCCGCCTTCGTCCGGTCGATGCTTTCGCTGGAACGTCCGCGCCAAAAATTTCCGCCGCCAATCACAATCCCAACCTGTATCCCATCATCTACCAACTGCTTCACCTGTAATGCAACGCCTTTTACTGTGGGCTCATCAAAACCTGTCTTTTTGTCCCCCGCAAGCGCCTCTCCGCTTAATTTGAGTAAAATTCTCTTCATGCAGTCCGCCTCGCATTAAAATTATTATTTGTTGCCCTTTACTTTTCCGATTACTTTCAGATCTTCAAAGAAGGAAGAAGGATTTACGTCCGCATAGCACTGTGAACACATACCTTCGATTACTGCACCGTTATTAATCTGTACGGATTTGGATTTGATATTACCCATTACGATTGCGGAAGTATCCAGTACTACCGGACCATGCACATCAATGTCGCCCTTTACCGCGCCTGCAATCACTGCGCTGTTAGCTGAAATATTACCGATAATAACCGTGCTCTGCCCGATCTTTACAGAACCTTCACTTGCGATCTCCCCGGTGATCTTAGCGCTTTCACAGTAAATTTCTGCCGCCTTAGAATTTCCCTGAACGGAACCCGTGATATTTAATTTTCCAAGGATATCGATATTTCCAACAATCGTTCCGATTACTTCCATGGAACCTTCCGAAATAATATCGCCGCTGATCGTCATGCCGGCCGTAATAACAGCCGTCTCGTCTACTGCGCTCTTGTTTGCCAACTGTGAATCCATTACACCAAATCCTCCGTTATCCCCGCCGTTTTCTTCTGCGCCCTGCGCTTCTTCCACTACATTTTCTAAAGTTTCTGCATCCATTTTCATGATTCCTGTCTCCTCTTCGTTTTCTTGCAATCCTTCCATTGCTTCTTCATTCTCTGATTTATGATCTAACATCTCAGGCTCTTTTGCCGATCCTGCTGTTATCTCTTTTGGTTCTTCCGGCTCTGCGCCCTGTCCGCTTTCGGAATCGGTCTGCACCGCAAAAGATGCGGTTTCTTCCCTGCTTACCTCCGCATCGTTCCCATCGCTTAAGGCTGCGTCCAGAACTGCCGTTTCCTCCGCTCCTCCTGCCGCAGACATTTCCGCCGGCAGTGTTTCCATAACGGAAATCTGCGCTTCGTTCCTCTCTGCAGCCGATACTATAGATACGTCTTCCATTCCGGCCGTTTCCGGCACTTCGGCAGACGGTTCTTCTATTTTCCCCTCTATTTCCTCTTCTCTTGCCCCTTCCATTGCTTCTTCGGTCGATACTTCCGGTATCTGCTCCTCTACACCGCCAATCAGGTCTTCCGGCGTGATCTCTTCTGAATCCGGATTACCCAATATGATCTCCTCAAGCTGCTCTTCCTGTATGGGTTCCTCAAACAGCCCTCCGGAAGATACTTCCTCTTCCTGACCTAAAACAGAAGCAAAATAGCTTCCGGCCCCGATCGCCGGTTCCTCTTTATCCTCAATCGGGAATCCTTCCTCCACTGCGTCAGTCAAAAGTTCGTCCGCATCCATCTTTTCCAAAAGCAGCTCCAGACTCTTTGCATCGTTAGGAATCGCCGCCTCCCTCCCGTCTCCCGCCGTATCGCCAACTTCCGCTTCTTTCTGTTCTTTTAAGGACTGATCCTCATCCGGCAGCAATTCGCTTACTGCCTGCGACAAGTCTTCTTTTAAGTCTGAAAAAAAGCCCATCCTTTTTCCTCCATTCTTTTATTTCTTCCTATGCTGAACCGGCTCCGTATCATCGGTTATCGGTACAATCTGTGTATTTTCCTGTGCAAGCAGCTTCTCTATAACACCGGGCAGCGCGTCTACCGTCGTTCTTTTTTCTTGAGAATCATGCATTAAAATCACCATATTGTTATAATACTCCGCATTCCCGACACAATTATCAATGATCTGCTCTACGCTTATCCCTCCGCTTGAAGCGTCGCCCGAAGAAACGTTCCAGTCAAAATAGGCGATCCCCTGCGTATCGAGATAATCTATGAAAGTACTCATATCTATCTTGCTCACCGTATTGCTGCTTCCTCCCGGAAAACGGTAAAACCTGCTCTCCACACCTGTAATATCATACAGATAATCCTGCAGTTTTTCAAAATCTTTTGCAAAGTCTTCTTCCGACGCATAGATTTCTTTGTAACGATGGCTGTAAGAATGCATCCCTAAAGTATGTCCCTCTTCAACGATCCGTTTATAAAGCGCTTCGTTCTTTTCCCCTTCCTTGCCTACTACAAAAAAGGTCGCTTTTACGTCATACTCTTTCAAAATATCAAGAATATCGCCCGTATAGACACTGGGGCCGTCGTCAAAGGTCAGATATACGTTCCGCATTTTTACAGGCTCCGTACTTTCTTCTTCCTGCCCTTCCTCCTCCGGTATCTCTGCTGCTGTTTCCTGATATTCCTGCGCCGTATCTGAAAGGGCATCCGCTCCTTCCATCTGTATGGCCGCTATCTCTTCCGTATCGTCTTTTCCCTCGTCTCTGCCGCCTTTATCCCCGGCATTCTTTTTCCCTGCGTCTTCCGAAAGCACGATCTGCTTCAATTCCTCTATCTGTTTTTCCAACCGCATCGTTTTTATGAGTAAAAAAATACTCAGCACGGTAGGAAATATCATTGCGGTGATCAGTGTTACAATAATGATTTTTTTAAGCCTTTGCACTCTTTTTTTGCGGTCTGCCCGTCGTACATCTTGCGTTTGAGCTTCCACCATCACATATGGCTCCTTTTTATAGGCTTATAAATTTCTAATATATTGTATCACAAAACTAAACCTTGTAAAAGGAAAAATTTTTAAAACTGATCAAAAAACTCTGATTTTTCCTATTTTTAATGCAAAAAATCAGAGTTTTTTACCGCTCATAACAAGAAAACGTTCTTTGATCCGTATCCCTGCGGATCAAGCCTCGAACTGGGAATTATATAATTCCGCATAAAATCCGTTCTTTTCAAGAAGCTCCTCGTGCTTTCCCTGTTCTATGATATCGCCGTCTTTCATGACAAGGATCAGATCCGCCCCCTTGATCGTCGACAGCCTGTGGGCAATAACAAAGCTGGTCCTTCCTTTCATTAAATTGTTCATCGCTTTTTGGATCCTCTGTTCCGTTCTTGTATCTACCGAGCTGGTCGCTTCATCCAAGATCATGATCTTATTGTCCGCAAGGATCGCCCTCGCAATGGTCAAAAGCTGTTTTTGTCCCTGCGATACATTGCTGGCGTCCTCATTTAATTCCATCTGATAACCGCCCGGAAGGGTTTGTATGAAATGATGGGCATGAGCCGCCTTGGCTGCGGCTACGACCTCTTCGTCCGTGGCGTCAAGCCTGCCGTAACGTATGTTTTCCATAATGCTGCCTTTAAACAGCCATGTATCCTGTAATACCATACCGAAGGATTCCCGAAGTTCACTGCGGTTAAATTCTTTTACGTCGTGGCCGTCTACCTTGATACATCCTTGGTTCACGTCATAAAACCGCATCAGCAATTTTACCATTGTCGTCTTACCGGCTCCCGTCGGCCCTACGATAGCGACCATCTGTCCCGGCTCTACCTGACAACTGAAATCATGGATCACGATCTTTTCAGGCGTGTAGCCGAATTGTACATGTTCGAAAGATACCTCTCCCCTAAATTTTTCGATCCTGACAGGCTCCTGTACCGTTTGTTCTTCTTCCTGTTCCTCTAAAAACTCAAAGACCCTCTCCGCAGCCGCTGCCATGGACTGCAGCATATTGGACACCTGCGCCGCCTGTATGATCGGTTGGGTAAAGCTTTTCACATATTGGATAAACGCCTGGATGTCCCCTACCTGAATCGTCCCATTTACGGCAAGGACGCTGCCGCACACCGCCACGGCAACATACCCGAGATTGCCGACAAACGTCATGATCGGCTGCATCAGCCCCGAAAAAAACTGGGATTTCCATGCGGACTGATAAAGTATGTCATTGTTTTTGTTAAACTCTTCCCTTACCGCCCTTTCCCTGTTAAAAGCTTTTACAATATTATGCCCGCCGTATACTTCTTCCACCGTACCGTTGATCTTCCCCAGATAAGTCTGCTGGTCCACAAAATATTTTTGGGAATGTTTTACGACCACGCCTATCAGGATTCCCGATACCGGAAGGATGACAAGGGCGATCAACGTCATAAGCGGACTGATGGAAAGCATCATGACAAATACGCCGGTGATCGTCGTCACCGACGTGATAAGCTGGGTAATGCTTTGGTTCAGGCTCTGCCCCAAAGTATCCACATCATTTGTGATTCTGGACAGCACTTCCCCTACCGTCTTAGATTCAAAATATCCGAGAGGCATACGGTTGATCTTTTCCGAGATTTCTTTTCTTAAGCGGAAACACATCTTTTGAGAGATCCCTGTCATAATAAATCCCTGTATAAAAGAAAAAACCGCGCTTGCCGCATATAACGCCAAAAGGATTGACAGGATCCTGCCGATCTTACCGAAGTCGATCGCTCCCGTTCCTGATATTTTCGCAACCAGACCGTTAAATAACTCGGTAGTCGCCCTGCTGAGTATCTTAGGCCCGATGATATTAAAAGCCGTACCCGCTATTGCAAAAATAAGGACTCCAACCAGCGCAGTCTTATATTTTCCCATATAGGCGATCAGCTTCTTCACCGTACCTTTAAAATTCTTCGCTTTTTCACCGGGCATCATGCCGCCGCCCGGTCCCGGATGGTGCCTTCCTGACATATGTTTTCCTTCCGCCATGATCAGAATCCTCCTTTCCCTGATAATTCCGCTGTCGAAAGCTGGGATCTGGCAATTTCCTGATAAGCCTCGCATTCTTTCAATAGCTGCTCGTGGCTGCCGATCCCTGCAATTTTTCCGTCGTCCAGCACAATGATCTGATCCGCATGAAGGATCGTACTGATCCGCTGGGCCACAATGACGATCGCCGCATCCTGCAGTTTTTCATGCAGTTGTTTCCGTAAGGCTGCGTCGGTTTTATAATCCAATGCGGAAAAACTGTCGTCGAATAAAAAGATCTCCGGTTTCTTGGCGATCGCTCTTGCAATGGACAGGCGCTGCTTCTGTCCCCCCGACACGTTGGTGCCGCCTTGCGCAATTTCGCTTCCATATCCTTCCGGTTTTTCCTCTATAAATGTTTCCGCCTGCGCGATCCTTGCCGCCTCTTTCATCGTCTCGTCGCTGATCTCCTCTCCTCCGTATTTCAGATTGGACTCGATCGTTCCGGAAAAAAGAACTCCTTTCTGCGGCACATAGCCCAGACAGCTTCTTAATTTTTCCTGCGACAGATCCCTGACGTCAATGCCGTCCACCGTGATCTGTCCCTCCGTCACATCATAAAACCTCGGTATCAACTGGATCAATGTGGATTTCCCACAGCCGGTACTGCCTATAATGGCCGTCGTCTTTCCCGGTTCCGCTTTAAAGCTGATATGTTCCAGCGCATTTTCATCCGCCCCCGGATAACGGAAAGATACATCCTTAAATTCCAGTACTCCCCGCATTTGCCCGATCCGGCCGTCCGCCACCTTTTCTTTATCGCAGATCACCGGCTCCGTATTCAGGATCTCCTCGATACGATCGGCCGCCACGCCCGCACGGGGCAGCATCACGGAGATCATGGTGATCATTAAAAATGCCATCACGATCTGCATAGTATAAGTAATAAACGCCATCATATCCCCTACCTGCAAGTTTCCGGCATCGATACCCTGCGCACCGAACCATACGATCGCTACCGTGATGCCGTTCATGATAAGCATCATAACGGGCATCATGACCGTCATCACTCTGTTTGTAAACAACTGTGTTCCCATCAGGTCTTTATTAGCCCTGTCAAAACGTTCTTCTTCCACCTTTTCCCTGCTGAACGCACGGATAACGGGAATACCGGTCAGGATCTCTCTGGATACCAGATTCAGTCTGTCTACAAGCGTCTGCATCTGCTTAAACTTCGGCATCGCTGCCGCCATCAGTAGCGCCACGATACAGATGATGACAACGACCGCCACGGCAATGATCCAGTCCATCCCCGTTCTTGTCCTTGCAACCTTCACGATTCCTCCGATCCCTATGATCGGCGCGTAGATCACCATACGCAGGATCATAACGGAAACCATCTGCACCTGCTGGATATCATTGGTGCTTCTTGTGATCAGAGAAGCCGTCGAAAACTCGTTGATCTCTTTATTGGAAAAGGAAATCACTTTATCAAACACTCTTCCCCTTAGATCGCGTCCGATCTGCGCCGAAGCCCTTGACGCGATAAACCCTACCGCAATCGCCACCGCTACCATCAGAAGCGTCAATCCCAGCATTTTCGCCCCTATCCGGATAAGATAGGAAGTCTGATGCTTTCCGATATCCACACCGCACGCCTCATACTCTTTTTCCACTGCAAGCGCCGCCATCTGCCTGACCATCGTCTCGTTTTGGTCCGCCATTTGTAAGGACGCTTCTTCCCTGATCCGAAGAAGCTGTTCTTTATCTATCATGTTTCCGTCTATCATCGCTTTTAACATTTCCGGGGTCATTTCTTCGCTTTCGCCCATCTGTAAAAGAATGACGAAGGGCAGACCCAAAAGATCTTCAAGCTCTTTCAGCGTCTTTTCGTCTTTCACGGCAAGCCTTTGTATCCCCTCCTCTCCCTGTTCATAAGAAGCCGTTAACCGTTCCGTTTCCTCTTTCGTTAAAAACCAACCGATCTGCTCCATCGTATCGGCCCTCATCACCTCCGGTACGGCATACTCAATTCCCTTCTGCTGTATTCCCACATCCACGATATCGGACGTATAAGAAGGCAGGGACAGATCGCAGTAAGCCTGTATGACAAGCAATACGATCACGGCGACAACAGCCGCCTTATGTTCCCCCAAATACTTAAATAATCTGAACATGATCTTTCCTCCTTTTCTTCTTTATTCAATGCCAAGCCTTGCCGCCGCCTCTTCCCATATCTCTTCCGGTATCAGATCTGTTCTCATACCGCTCATCTTTACTGCCAGACTGACGCAATGGAAAAAATAGTTTACGCCCGTAAGCAGCGTTTTCCTTACGCTTCTTACCTGCACCTTGCCGTACTCTTCGATCCCGCTGTCCGTAAAGTCCTTTAGCAATCCTTCCACATCATAAGGAATGCTGACAAATTCATGCCTGTACTTTCTCCCGTCCGTCTCCGCAATAGCAAACTGCGCCCGTTTCCCTATCCCGTCTATGGCGATCCCCAGCGAACCGGGATTGATGTAAACGCCTCCCCTTCCTTCTCTTATTTCCTGTTTATGGGAATGCCCGCCGAATAGCCATCCGGTCCCTGCCTGCCGCAGCGCCTCTTCCAAAAGCCCGGGCTGTTCTCCCAGATTTCCTCTGGTATCTTCCGGTATCCCGTGACAGAGCGTAGTCTCCGGTATCCCCTTAAGATCCGGACGGATCGTACGGCCGCAATGTTCAAAAAATTCCAAATCCTCATCAGTCAGATGTTCCGACGTATAAAGCAGCGTTCCCGTTCCGGAAGATTTTTTCCATTCCTGTTCTCCCTTTCGATGGGCAAGAAGATATTCCTCCCTGTTCCCCCTGACGTAAAAGCACCGCCTTTCTTTTAATGTCCCGTAAAACAAAGAGAGCAGCTTTTCCGGATAAGGACTATCCGTAATATAATCGCCTAAAAAGAATAGAACTTCTACCGGATGTTTGTCCAAATATTCCATACATGCCTCATACGCTTTATAATTTCCGTGAATGTCACTGATGACCGCTATTTTCATATTCCGCCCCGCCTCTCATTCCAGCTTACATGTTTCCGCTATTTTATCAATGTGGTGCCTGATCTCCTGCATTCTGAAATCCACATCCGCGATAGTATCTGCGCAATGTTTTAGCTGCTCCGCTATCTCCTGCGGATTTTTAATATTTTTCTTATACTTCAGCTTATGTTCCACACTCGCCCAAAAATCCATCGCAATGGTCCTAAACTGCACTTCCACCTTCATATATTTTTTCTCATTGGATAAAAAAATCGGGATCTCCAAGATCAGGTGCAGACTCCTGTATCCGTTCTCTTTCGGATTTTTAATATAATCTTTCCTTGCCAGTACGTTAATATCGTCCTGCTTGGATATCAGTTCCGCAATCGTATAAATATCCTCCGGGAACGAGCATATCACCCTGATCCCCGCCACATCGTTCAAGCAGCTTTCTATATTTTCAACCGTGATCGCCTCTCCTAACCGCTCCATCTTATTATATATACTGAGCGGCCTCTTGATCCGGGTCTTGATCGTCTCGAACGGATTTCTGTCATATTCCAGCGAAAACTCCGTATTCAATACATTCAGTTTTGTCTCTACTTCCTGCAGCGCGCATTCGTACTGCATCATTAATTGTCTGAACGGTTTCATTTCCTGAAAGATCTGTTCCGCTTCTCCGTCTTTCAGAAAAGCCGCCAGTTCTAATCCTTCACTTCCCTGCATACTTACTCCTATCTGTCCTCTTTTGTAGACGTTTTTTCTATACATTAGCATTTTACCAATTTTGTTCCAAATAAACTTTACTTTTATTAAAAATTTATATTTGTTTTTCAAACTTTTCTGGTTTTCGCATTTTTTAGTAATTTTTTTTGCAATTTTTTAATTGTTTTGTAGATTTTTATAAAAAAACAATATATAATAGAACCGTGTAGATTATATATTAATATTATATTTTTTTAAAGAGGGAGTTATAATGGAATATAAACTTATTAACATCATGGAAGACAAAGTCGTTCTCGCTATCAATAAGACTGCACCCGAGCTTAGCTGCTGTACCTGCAATAAATGCAAAGCCGAACTTGCAGCATATGTTCTGAATCGAATCCCCCCTAAATACGTAGATACGGAAAAGGGAGCGCTTTATACAAAAGCAAATCATATGAGCGCCGAATTTGACATGAAGATGATTTTGGAAATAGCGCAGGCCGCTTCTACAATCGGAAAACCGAAAGGCCATGCCTGATTCATTGTTATTTTTACATATTGTACAAACTGGAGGAATAGAAAGAATGAAATATAAACTTGTAAATGTAATGGAAGAAAGAGTCATGCGCGCGATCAATGATACGCTGCCCCAGCTTGGCTGCTGTACCTGCGACCGGTGCAAAGCGGATGTAGCCGCTTACACTTTAAGCCGTGTGACGCCGAATTATATACTGCTTCAGGAAGGGGCCGTTTCTCCTGTCGCGGATTCCGATGAAAAAGAAGACGACACGGAAATTCTGCAGATTGTTGTACAGGCTGCAGATATTATTTCCGCTAATCCGAATCATGCCTGATTCGGATTTTTCTTTTTAGAAGCGTATTATTACGCTTTTTTTAATGTTTATAAGGATATTGCCGATATATAAAATAAAGAACATTTCATTCAGGGCATGGTCATATTTCGTCAAATACGACAGTAAGAAATGGGGGATCAAAATGAAAATCGGAGAAGCAAGGCAGATCTATTCTGCACAATTACGTTCTTATCAGGAACAGAAATCAGCGTTGGCAAAACAGCGGAAAGACTTGGCGCAAAAAATGCAGGCAGTTCCGAACGGGAGGGAACTTTACGAAAAAGAAGGCGTAGCTTTGGAGTTATCTTATAACGCAGTTTGTGAAAAATATGACGAATACCAAAACTTTATGGAAAAATTAACGGAAATGCACACCCTTTATTTTAACGCCGAAGCTACCAGACAGCAGGGTGAAGCCATGGCCGATTATGCGGTAGATCTTGCTAAAGTCATGGAAGTCGCAAGAAGGATCGCCAACGGCGACAAAGTCCCTGCCTCCGACGAACAAAAACTGATGGAATTCAGCATGGAACTTTATATGTCCGCCAAAAACCTTGCTGTCATGAATGAGAATAAAGAAAAAACGGAATATGATTCTTTATGGGACGATGATAAGGATGCACCGGAAAATCCCGATCCTTCCGAAGTTGCAGATTCCAAAGAAATTTCTTTGGATGCACCGGAGATCGTGGATGTAAGCGAAGTTATGACCACGGTACAGCCCTGACCGGATATGTTATCATACCGCAGATCAAATACAAAAAGACCTATAAATCAGGATCGATACAAAAATTCGATCTGTTTATAGGTCTTTTCTATCTTTTCCATCCGTTTCAATCGGATTTTCGCTTTTCTTTACACGCTTAATGAATTTCCGATTACAAACCGGCCTATATTATACGATACCCTGTGCAGTCATAGCCTCTGCTACTTTCAAAAATCCTGCAATGTTTGCGCCTGCCACATAGTTTCCTTCCATACCGTATTTCTTTGCCGCATCATCCAGATTGTGGAAGATATTTACCATGATGTTCTTTAATTTGCTGTCAACCTCTTCAAAGGACCAGCTTAAACGCTCACTGTTCTGGCTCATTTCCAGTGCGCTTGTCGCCACGCCGCCTGCGTTTGCCGCCTTACCCGGACAGAACAGTACCCCGTTTTGCTGTAAATACTCCGTTGCGTCCATCGTGGTAGGCATATTCGCACCCTCTGCAACTGCAAAGCATCCGTTTGCAACCAATGCCTTCGCATCTTCCAAAAGAAGTTCGTTCTGCGTTGCGCAAGGAAGGGCGATATCGCACTTCACCGTCCATACGCCTTTGCCTTCATGATACTCCGCGCTCTTTCTTGCAGCGGCATATTCCGTCAGACGCGCACGTTTTACTTCTTTCACTTCTTTTAACAGGGCAACGTCGATGCCTTCCGGATCGTATACCCAGCCCGTAGAATCGGAAACCGTTACTACTTTTGCTCCCAACTGCTGCGCTTTCTGGCACGCATAAATCGCTACATTTCCGGAACCGGAGATCACTACCGTCTTATCCTTAATATCTTTTCCGTTACATTTTAACATTTCTTCCGTTAAATACAGCAGGCCGTAACCGGTAGCTTCCGTTCTTGCCAAAGAACCGCCGTAGGATAACCCTTTTCCAGTAAGCACGCCTTCATATACGCCGCGGATCCTCTTGTACTGCCCGAACATATAACCGATCTCTCTTGCTCCTGTTCCGATGTCGCCTGCCGGAACATCCGTGTCCGCGCCGATATATTTGTTTAATTCCGTCATAAAGCTCTGGCAGAACGCCATTACTTCACGATCTGATTTTCCTTTAGGGTCAAAATCGGAGCCGCCCTTGCCGCCGCCGATCGGCAGACCTGTCAGGGAATTTTTGAAAATCTGCTCAAAGCCTAAAAATTTAATGATACCTAAGTTTACGGAAGGATGTAAACGCAGTCCTCCTTTATACGGTCCGATCGCACTGTTGAACTGTACGCGGAATGCATTGTTAACATGCACCTGTCCGTTATCGTCTACCCACGGAACACGGAAAAGCAACTGTCTTTCCGGCGTTACGATCCTCTCTAATAACGCGTCTTTACGGTATGCTTCTTCATTTGCCTCGATCACAACGCGAAGAGACTCCAAAACTTCTTTTACTGCCTGATGGAACTCCGGCTGTGCCGGGTTCTTCTCTACCACCATGCTATAGACTTCATCTACATATGACATTGTCATGTCCTCCTTTGGTTTAAAATATGTATCCATTTTCAATGTGACGTCAGGGCCATCATGAAAAAACGCAGGGTACAAAGCCCCTGCGTGACAGATTTCCTTGTCCACATAACATTATAAATGCTGTTTTTTAAATTCACAAGTACTTTTCCGCACTAAATCGTAAAAGTTTTTTTAAAATTTTTAGGCAAATTGTATAAAATTACCCGTAATTTTTTGCTATAAATATTGTTTCAGCCTTTCGATATTCTTTTCCTCAAAATCCATCAATTCCTTGGCAAGCTCTACGGAAGCGCTTTCCGCCAGCTTATTATGGTTTAACGACTTGCACATATCCGTAATCCCCCTATTGCTGCCCTGAATCACCATTTCCGCAATATGACTCGTACTCGTATTCAGAAGAGTCCCGGAATGTATCCCGGTAGTCAGCATGATATCCTGCATATAAGTACTTCTGTACGGCTCCGCCTTACTTTCCAAGATCTTATCCACGGCCCGGTTCCTGATTTCCGAATATTTCAGCGACTGCTTGGAGAGCTGTCTGGACAGTTCCCCGTCATGCACCTTATCCGAAATGATATCAATCGCCTTCATCCCCATTTCTGCATTTTTCTGCACTTCCCTGTAAATAGCCAAATCCTGTTTCTGCACCCTATACAACTCCTTTTCCGCTTACTTCTTATTCTTCATTAGGGTTGCCGAAATCAGTACCTTTATACATTTCTTTTTTCTTCTTTCTCAAAGGGATATTCTATTTTCCAGTCCTGCCTGATCCTGTCCATGATCCGAAGCATTTTCAGGCTTTCTTCATGGGGCATTTCGGGACATTGTATCCATCCCTCCTTCAGTGCCCTGACGCAGGCTTCCACTTCATATTCATAACCGGAAATCTGTTTAGGACGTTTATAGGTATTCAGTTTTACATGATCCTTATTATAAGTACTGACGCTTTCAAAATTATTGATATTTTCGACAATCATATAGCCTTCGGTACCGTAGATCACACCTTGTCTGTCCGTAGCTGCAAGCATCGTCGCATTTAAGACCGCGCACTTGCCGTCCTTGTAGATCAGGGTAATGCTTTCCTGTTCGTCTACTCCGGTATCCGTATAAGTACATACCGACCGTATCTCCTCGATCTCCGTGCCGAAGATCATCGCTGCAAAATTTAAAGGATATATCCCTAGATCCAAAAGCGTGCCTCCTGCAAGTTCGGGAGTATACATTCTGGGCGCCGTTCTGATCGGATATCCCAGATTGGCAGTCAGCATGACCGGCGTCCCAATCGCATTGCTGTTTACAATCTCCTTTATCGTCTTAAGCATCGGCATATATCTTGGCCAGATCGCTTCCGTAATAAATACGTTTTCCTCCTTTGCCAGATCGAACAAAGCCTTCGCCTGCTTTTCATTGACCGTAAACGCTTTTTCACAAAGCACAGGCTTTTTGTTTTTCAGGCAGAGCATCGCATTTTCATAATGCTCGGAATGAGGCGTGGCAATGTAGACCAGATCTACCTTTTTATCCGCTACAAGCTCCTCATAGGAACCGTACGCTTTTTTAAATCCGTAACCGATGGCAAAAGCCTCCGCCCTTTCTTTTGTTCTTGATGCAGCCGCATAGCATCTTATGTTTTTCATTTTTCCAAGCGTCTGTGCCATAGTGCAGGCAATGGAGCCTGTCCCCATGATCCCTACATTTATCTTTTGAAACATACCCACTCCTATCCGCGTACTTTCATACGCATATGTAAGACTAAAAAAACATTCTGTCCTTTGAAAAATTATACTACATCTTTTCTCAAAAAAACAGAATGTTCTTATTTTCTATTGTTTAATCATTTCCAGTCTTCCATACGGCGGCAAAAAGCTCCGTCCGCTGCCCCGCCGAATCCTGACGGCATGAAAAAGATCATTCCACATAATCGGATTTCACATAGGCCGTCTGACCGTTATACTTGACCTTACACCAACCGTCGGCCTGCTTCATGATCAGTTCAAGCTTTTCGCCCTGATATGCTACTCCCAGCCTTTCGCTTGTCTCGCTCTCGGCCGAACGGATATTTACGTTCTCAATCACCGTAACATAGCCGTTTGTTTCTTCTGCCGGAGGCGCGTCATGATTCACGGTTTCCGTACTGACCACTTCCAAAAAGTCGGAACGGATATAGGCTTCACCGTCGTTATACTTAATCCGGCTCCATCCGTTTACTTTACTTTCCAAAAGAGTAAATGTATCGCCTTTCTGCGCCTTACCGAGTTTATCTGCAGTCTGGCTGTCAGAACTCCTTATATTCACTACGTCAGTTGTGCGCACCGTCTGTACTTCGGTCGTTCCGGGCTGGGGATCGGCGTTCTCATTCCCCTCGGCAGGCTGCTCCGTATCTGTGCTGCCTTCGGCAGAGCCTTCCGCTCCCTCCGTACCTGCATTCCCTTCGGCCCCTTCCGGATTTTCTCCTTCCGTTCCGGCCTGTTGGTCGTTTTGCGCCGACGCCGCTAAAATCTCTCCTACGGAAATTTTGATCTGGCTGTCCAGCTCTTTCAAAAATGCGCTAAGTACGGTATCGTTTGCACATAAGTCATTGTATTCCACCGCCACTTTATTATTCAGGTCGATCACATCGTCCTGCAGGGCGATCTTTCCGATATAGTCCAAAACCGACTTATCCTCTTCCCCTTCGTTGATATAATAACTGCCGTCCTCGTTCCTGCAGATGTAGAACGCCTGCATTCCGGGTACGGTATTTTCATAGTCTTTGAATTTCACTCTGGAATAAGCGTAGACTACAAAAGAATTTTCTACCGGCCCTTTTTTCGTATAAACATCAATGACCGGATAATTCTCAATATATTTACTAATCTCCACAATACGGATCTTTTCCGATTCTTCCATGTAGTTGCTGATCTGCTCCACCGCTTCTACATTGCCTTCCGCCAAGGCCGAATAATAAGTACTGATGAGTGCATTGATATCAGGATAAGCATTTTCCTCCAATGCCTCCTGCGGCACTTCCAGCTCCGCTTCTGTCTGCGGTTCCTCCTGTATCGCTTCCGCCGTCACCGCCTGCTGCTTTTCCGTTTCTTTCTTATTCGCATTCAGCGCGACGCCTGCCGTAATCGCTACGCATATTAAAACAATTATCGGCAGCACGATCTTACTGTGACTTGAAATCCATTCTTTGACGGAACGGAATATTACCTTCAAATTACCTGCCATATAAAATAATCTCCATTTTCTCTGTTGATAGATAATGATCTGCTTGTGATAGATAATGATCTGCTTGTAAAAGATGCACCCGACAGGAATCGAACCTGCATTAAAGGCGTCGGAGGCCTCCGTTCTATCCATTAGACTACGGGTGCATATCATTAGGCTACCGCATCGGGCGGAAAGGAAAATCCGCATCCCACCCGACACGATATATTACAAATTTGTTACATCACTTTGCCTATCATATCATAAATGAATTCTTTTGTCTAGTATATGCTTGTTACAATTTATGCCAACTCCAATTTTTTTGTCAATCGATTAAAAAAATAAACGGAATTTGACAAGATTTCCTCTTCTTCCACCTGCGTTTCATTGATCTCCGACACCATGCTCTTAAGTTCGGACGCCTTTCCGGCAAATGCGGCGGGGATCAGAATCATTTCATGGACCGAACTGGGCAGCACATAAAAATTATCGTTCAGCCTTTTTGAAAAATCTTCTAAAAGATTTCCGTAAAGAATACAGGCTGCACCATGGGTCCGCTCCGTATTGCTGAGCACATACATAGGCGTCTGTTCTTCCGTTTCCTCCATCTGCTTTACCATCTGCCTTGCGAGCTGGTCCATACACTCTTCCGAAAGCGGTACGCAATCCGACGCCGCTTCGTTCCTCATGCTGTTCCAAAGTTCCTCCTTCATATCGGCGACAAGGATCTCTTTCATAACCTCCTCCATCGTTTTGATCTCGCAAGGATTATACTTCGGCGTATTGACCACCGCATCTTTGTAAACTGCATACACATCCGTTCCCCACATCTTTAAATGGCTGTTTTTGATAAGGATCGCCGCGTTGCCGAACAAATCGCCGCTACAGTCATAATAGAACACGATCGCCAGATCCAGATATGGGATATAGGGTATTTCTTCCAGCAGTTCCTTGTTCTTTCCCGCATTGATCAGTTTATAATAAATTTTTTTACGTACTTTTTCATATTCCTTAAAAAATTCCAAATCGCCCCCGTTTTCCACTCTGCTGTGTTCATAAAGTTTTATGATCCTAAGCACGGTCTCCCCCAAACTTTTTCCTTTCCGGTACTCCTCGTAAAAACCCTCCAAATAAATCGTAGGCGCAATATAGCTGTCCTTTTCTTTAATGACGACGCCGTTCAAGATAACGCCGTTATTTTTTTTCACCGGCGTCAGCATGATATCCGCCCCTTCTCCGAAATAATCCGCAAGCCCCTGTTTCACTGTTTCCGTAAATTTTAAAAACTCCATAAGTACCCTCCGATGTGTAAAATATTTTTCGAAAAAGTCTTATCCTTTCGGAAACACAAAAAGACAACGGATAAATCCATTGTCTTATAAGCTTACGATCCTATATGCATTCCGATCCTTATACTCTGGAAAGGTATTCTCCCGTCCTTGTATCGATCTTGATCTTATCACCCTGATCTACAAAAAGAGGTACATAAACGGTAGCTCCCGTTTCTACTACGGCAGGTTTTGTAGCTCCCGTCGCCGTATCGCCTTTAAAACCGGGTTCCGTTTCCGTGATCTCAAGTTCTACGAATAAAGGCGGCTCTACCGCAAATACGTTTCCGTTATGGGAACAAACCTTGCACATCTCGTTCTCTTTTACAAATTTGAGCGCATCCCCGATCGCATCCGCATTCAAAGCAATCTGCTCATAGTTCTCAACATCCATAAAATGGAATAAATCCCCGTCAGAGTATAAATACTGCATATCTTTTCTATCAATACGCGCCTGTGGGCATTTTTCAGTCGGCCTAAACGTCTTTTCCACAACGCCGCCGTTTATGATATTTTTAAGTTTCGTTCTGACAAAAGCCGCGCCTTTACCCGGTTTCACATGCTGAAACTCAATAATCTGGTAAATGTTGTTATCTAATTCGATAGTAATACCATTTCTGAAATCACCTGCAGAAATCATAAAAAAATCCTCCTAAAATTTATCACGTTATAATTCTTTAATAGTTTATACTAAAAATTTCTATTTTTCAACACTTATTTGAAATTTGTCCGCTTTTCCTTTAAAATATAGTCTACGGCCATCAAATATCCTTTTAGTCCCTGTCCGTAGATCTGCGTGTCACAGACTTCCTTTGTCACGGATATTTTTCGGAACTCTTCCCTTTTTGTAATATCCGAGATATGTACTTCCACCTTGGGAACGGTAATGCTTGCCAGCGCGTCGCGGATCGCATAACTGTAATGTGTAAAAGCTCCCGGATTGATCACGATCCCGTCCGTATGGTCAAAGTATGCGTCCTGTATCCTGTCGATAATCGCCCCTTCATGATTACTCTGAAACACTTCTATCCGGCAGTTTTCCTCTTTCCCCTTTTGGGCAAGCATATGGAGCAAAAAGTTATAGTCCTCCGTCCCGTATACGCTTTTTTCCCGGATGCCCAAAAAATTCAGGTTAGGGCCGTTGATCACCAGCAGCTTCGTGCCCGGCGCCGTTTTCCGTCTCTGTACTCCCGCATACTGCTTCTTTCTGCAATATCTGGTAATCTGTCCCAAAATACTTTCCGTCTCCACATCGTCCACGTCTATGATCAGTTCGGCACAGTTTGCATACGCCTCTTTTCTTTCTTCCATCAACGTCTTTATCTTTTCCATAGGATCTTCTCCCTGCAAAAGAGGCCTTGTAGTATCTTCCTTTAACCGCTCATAGACGGTCTCCGGCCTGATCCTTAAATAAACAACGGTCCCCAGTTCCTGCAAAAGCGCCCTGTTTTCCTCTTTGACCGGAAGTCCGCCGCCTGTGGAGATCACATAGGAACCTTTCTGGTTTCCTATTTCCCTGATACATTCCGTTTCCATTGCCCGGAACGCCTCTTCCCCCCGTTCCTGAAACAACCCGGATATGGTGCAGCCTTGTTTTCTTTCTATCATTTTATCCGTATCCAGAAGAGGCATCTTCATTCTGTAGGAAAGTTTCACGCCAAGGCTGCTCTTTCCGCTCCCCATAAACCCTATTAAAATCACATTTTCCATTTTACCTGCCGCTGCCTTTCTTTTCCCCTGTCCGGCAAAACCTGTCTTCGGACAATCTATTGTACTTTCATTTCTTTTTTCATCGCTTCAAATACTTCTTTCGCCTGTTCCTCCGTCACCGCGACGCCGTTCCATAATTCATACGCGATGATCCCCTGATAAAGCAGCATTTTCAGACCGTTATAGGCGGGCTTTCCCGCTGCCTTTACCAGTTTCATGAACTTTGTTTCATAAGGATTAAAAATCAGGTCATATCCAGCCTTTAATTTTTGATAAAAACCGGCGTCCTTAATAATGACATCCTCATTTTGGGGAAACATGCCGACGCTGGTCGCCTGTATCCCGATCCACTCTTCACCGCCCAGCTTTTCATACTCCGAAAGCGGCAGCGCAAGAAGTTCCGGCGTACCGTTTTCTTTCGTTTCTGCCAAAACTTCCGAAAGCTCCGTTATGATATCTTGTGCTTTTCCTAAAGTACGGTTCAGGATACAGATCTTTTCCGCCCCTTTTTCCGCCGCCAGCAGCGCAACCGCCCTTGCCACGCCTCCGGCCCCCAAAATCAGAACCTGACCGCCGCAAAGGCAGATCCCGTCCTCCTCCATGGCGCGGTAAAGTCCCGGCATATCCGTATTGTATCCCACATATCCCCCTTCCGTGCGTACCAGCGTGTTAACGGCTCCGATCTGCTCCGCCTTTGCATCCGTCCTGACCAAATACTGCATAACCTCGCTCTTATAAGGGACGGTCACGTTCATCCCCAAAATATTTAAAGCATAAGCCCCCTCTATGGCTTCTTGCAGCCCGTCCCTCACATGAAAAGGGACATAAACAAAATTTTGGCCGAACATCGCCGCCAAAGAATTATGGATCACCGGGGACATGGTATGCTCCACCGGATTGCCGACCAACCCGCAGGTTCTTGTCCTGCCATTTATTTGACCGATATACTCTTTCATATTTGGCTCCTATCTGTCCGCTTTTGCGGACATTCAAATCAGGGCGGTTGAAAATGCACTTCTTTCAACCTTGCTCCCGTCTGTCCGCTTTTGAATTTTATGGTATGAAAGTTTGTTTTTAAACTTTATACCTGTCTTCTTTCCGTTTATAAAAAAACAATACGATCTTTTCCAAATACCGTTTTAACACGATCTGGATCTCCTCTTTCGGATGGATCGGCTTTACCAGATAGGAACGGATCCCCGTACGGTTTGCCCCCCAAACGTCCGTAAAGAGCTGATCCCCTACAAACAAGGTCGTATCTGCACTGGTCCCCAGCATGTCCATCGCCTTTTGATAACTCCTGACGGAAGGCTTTCCCGCCTTATAGATGTACAGGCTCCCTACCGCTTCACTGAAGGACTTTACCCTTGGCTCCTTATTATTGGATAAGAGCAGCGTACCGATACCCAGTTGTTTTAAGCGTGCAAATAACGCAATACTACGCTCATCCGCAGGCGCTCCATGCGGTACGAGCGTATTATCAACATCAAAAATCACTCCTCTTATTCCACGGTCATATTCTTTTTCAAAATCAATTATATAAGTAGAATCCAGATATTTTTCCGGATAAAAGCGTTGAAACATAGCCACATCCTTTACTTATCCAATACTCTTTTTAATTCGTCCATAAAAGTATTGATATCTTTAAATTCACGATAAACCGATGCAAATCTTACATAGGCTACCGCCTCTAAGTCCTTTAATTTATTCATAACAAGCTCGCCTATGACCTGACTGGAGATTTCTTTTTCTTCTCTGTTAAAGATCTCCGTCTCCACCTCGTCTATGAGCTGATTGATCTGATTGGCGCTGATCGGCCTTTTATGACATGCACGCAGCACGCCCGCCTCGATCTTTGTCCGGTCGTAAGCCTCCCTGTTGTTGTCTTTTTTAATAATAATAAGCGGTATCGTCTCCACCTTCTCATAAGTCGTAAAACGTTTATCGCACTCGTCGCATACCCTTCTTCTCCTGATAGAGTTATTGTCATCCGCTGGTCTGGAATCGATGACCCTTGTATTTTCATGACTGCAAAACGGACATTTCATATAGTAATCCCCCCATTCTCACTTTGGTAATCATAAATTATTATAAAATATCCGTTTTTTTCTGTCAATTATATCTTTATGTTAACTAGAATAATATCCGGCCCTATCTGGCAGATTTCATTATAACAAATACAGTAATCCGGGTCGTCGCAGAACAGATTATACAGTTTATTGCAGCTTGCCGGAATCATGATCTTTTTGATCTGTCCGGTACAATGGTCAAATTCAAAATCCGCCACTTTTCCTAATTTTCTGCAGTCTTTTATATTAATGACCTCTTTACATTTAAATTCGGAAAAAAGCATATTTCCTCCTAAGATTCTCTCTTTACACTATTATATGCCGCCTCTTTTTTTGCGTCTCATGCATGAATAATTTTCCTTGTATCTGTAAATGATTTTATTATACCGAACCAGACAAGGAGGATAAAGATGGCACAGGGTAAAGTTGAAATCTGCGGAGTAAATACATCAAAACTCCCTCTTTTAAAGCAGGCGCAAAAAGACGCGCTTTTTGTGCGTATAGAAAACGGCGATATGGAAGCCAGACAGGAATACATTGAAGGAAACTTACGTCTCGTTTTAAGCGTGATAAAACGCTTTTCTTCCAGCAATGAAAATGTGGACGATCTGTTTCAGATCGGCTGCATCGGTCTTATAAAAGCAATTGATAACTTCGATTCTTCCCTTAACGTTAAATTCAGTACTTATGCCGTTCCCATGATCATAGGCGAAATCAGGCGTTTCCTTCGGGACAACAACAGCATAAGAGTAAGCCGTTCCTTAAAGGATACCGCTTATAAAGCGATCTATACAAAAGAAGCCATGACAAAACGCAACCTGAAAGAACCGACCGTAACCGAGATCGCGGCGGAGATCGGTATCCCCAAAGAAGATATCGTCTACGCCTTAGACGCTATCCAGAGTCCCTGCAGCCTTTATGAACCGATCTTTACCGACGGCGGAGATACCCTGTATGTCATGGACCAGATCAGCGACAAAAAGAACAAAGAAGAAACATGGGTAGAGCATATCTCTTTAAGCGAGGCCATGAAAAAATTAAACGAAAGGGAAAACGAGATTATTACGCTCCGCTTTTTTGAAGGCAAAACACAGATGGAAGTGGCGGAAATGATCGGCATCTCTCAGGCGCAGGTATCCAGACTGGAAAAAAATGCCCTAAAAGTCATGCGCGCCTACTTAAGCGCATAATCGGCCACATGACCGTCTTGCCCTTACGCCTAACCGGCACGGCAGACACCAATCAGATACCCGCCGTGCCAAACGGAAGGCTTATGGGAAAAATTTCTCCGGACCGCCTTCCATCCCCTTCCCGCCTCCTCCCTGTACGCCCATTGCCTCAAGGTCAATGTGGGAAGCGTCGATCAGCATAGAAGACTCTTTTTGTTCCGAAGTCGTCGAGGGAATCCTTCCGTCAAGCTGCGCCTCTATGCTTTCCGCCCTCAGCAGAATAAACTCTTTTAAATTCCCGATTCCTTCCAGATATTCCTCATAACTATAAAACGCAGTGGCATCCTTTTTCACATAGGTATCGATCAGCGCCGTAACCGCCTCAAACGTATCGGCAAACTGTCCGTTTCCTATATAACCGTCCACGATCCTGCGAAGATATGCATGATACAACTGCCTATACTCTTCCACCTCCAGAAGCTTGGAAAATAAAGGTCTGCTTCCTTCCAATTCCCCTCCCATCGGCGTATCTATGGCTCCATTTACCGCCGTCCCCGCGTCCGAAGCCTGAAAACCGCCGAAGGCAAGGTTTAAATCCCACGGCAGTATAGTAAGCTGACCGCCCTCCTCATAAAGATAGTAATTATGCTTTAAGCTGCTGTAATAACTATCCATATTAACAATAAACGTCTGAGCCGCAAAATAACGCAGGCAGGCATCCACATCGATACAGGTTTCCAATCCGGTTCCCTCCGATAACTGTTTTAGCGCGGTTATCACACGGTTTTGATCCGCATCATCAGGAGAAAATACGGCATGGTCAAAAATCTCACGATAGCTTTCCACGGCATCATCCGTATAAACAAGATCGGCCCCGCCTCCCGTTTTGACATTTCCGCCATCCGGTCCGAATCTCCCTCCTCCTTTGTCATGCGCGCCGTCTGCTTGCGGCATTGCTTTGTCTGTCTGCGGCATTGCTTTGTCTGTCTGCGGCGCTGTTTCGTCTGCCTGAGGCATCGCTTCGTCTGTCCACCGTTTTTTTTCGTCAGGCTTCGGGATCTTTTCCTCCGTATCGGGCATTCTGTCATCCGCCGCAGGCCTCTCATCCGGACGTATCATTCCCTCCGGCACAGAATCCCACTCTCCTCTTCCGCCGCCGTCTTTCAAACCGCCCATATCCATACTTTCCGGCTTATAAAGTTCCCCTTCCCTTGTCCCGTACACTCTTTGCACAAAAGTCTCCTCCATGGCCTCTAATGCAAGATACAATCCCCACTCTTCTCCGTTGATCGTAATATGGGCAAATGCATAATAGGGACATGCCACGTCAAGGTAGTTAAAAATATCATATGCCATATATTCTTTTACATAAGTGGCGTCGCAAAAAATATTATTCAGCACAAGCTTGTCAAGCCCCTCCAAAGACTGCCCCGAAACATAATGGTCAAACTCCACCTTAAAACTATACCTGTCCGAATCGGAAGCAGCCACCTGAGACAGACTTGTGTTTCCTTTGGTTCTGATCCCGACATTGGCATATACCGTCCCGTTCACGGTAATATCACAGAGTTTATATTCCTCCGCCAAAGGGGTTTCCAGCATTTCCTCAAAGTCCCCTTCGTCTATCTCAATTCCGATCTCCATGACCTGATACTGGTCAAATAATTTCTCATACCTGCATTCCGGCGATCCTGCAAAAACCGCAGCAAATTCTTCATCCGATGAAACATGCATGCAAACAGCGGTAAAAACCACCGTCAATGCCATCAGCGCTGCGGTCAGCATATTTATATATTTATTCGTACTCATCTATACTCCTGTCCGGCCTTTAAAAAGATAACCTTTCTGTTAAGCCCAATCCGTATATCCCCTCCTCTTAAAGATCTGTCATTATGACATATAATCCCCGTTATAACTTACTAAAACCGCGTGTTTCACTCCGGCAAGTCCGGCAATCTTGTTTACAAACATAGAATCCGCTCCTTTCAGACGTACTTCCAACGTCATTTCGATCCCCGTTTCCGACACTGTCTTGGATTTTAACACCTGCTTTTTAACATCCTCCTGCAAACAGCCGTAAACTTCTTTTTCCGCCTCCGCATGACAGGATACGATCATAATATAAGGATGATCCGTAGGTTTTTTATTAACAAAAACGATAAGAACGATCCCAATAAACAAGGAACCGAACACTGCTAACGGCAGCAGCCCCGCCCCCAGCACGATTCCCACCGCAATAGCCCAAAAAAGATAAGCGATGTCAAGAGGTTCTTTGATCGCGGTACGGAAACGCACGATCGACAACGCGCCGACCATGCCTAACGACAAAACCACATTAGAAGTGACTGCTAAGATCACCAATGTCGCGATCAGCGTAAGAGCAACCAGCGATACGCCGAATCCCGCCGAATACATCACACCGTTAAAAGTCTTTTTGTAGACCCAAAAAATAAACAGCCCCAATACAAACGCCGCTCCCATCGCTATAACAAAATCCACTGCCTGAAAACTTCCCGCCTTTTCCAGAAAAGACGATTTAAAAATATCCTGAAAAGTCATATGATAACTAAACTCCTTTCTAAATTTACACTAACTCCCATCTGCCTGCTTTAACAGACGTACTATCCATACTTTCTGCACACCGCGTACTTACTAAAAGCGTCCGCTCTTCTGTTAGGCACTCTGACCGCCTTTTCTATGATTTCTGGCAAAAAAGCGTCATATTTTACTTCTAACAGTATAGTCCCTGCTTCAGCAGGAACCGTAACGATATCTCTGTCAAACAGCCTGTCTTGATACAATCCGGTCCGTATATTGCAGTCCAAAGTTACCCTCACATTTCCCGGCTTATATATATAAGCGGTCCTTTCATAATCAACTAAACATCTGGGTTTTAAAAGCTGCCCCCGCATTTTTGCATACAATTCCCTCTTTAGTTCGTCGTCCGATTCTCTTAAAAACCCGATATTCCCGTCACAGATCCAAAGCGTCTCCTCTTTTGAAATCTCCCCGGTTTTCTTTTCGCAAAGTCCATGGTGTTTACTCTTTTTTTCCAGTCTGATAAATGAAGTGTCTTCGTTATAATAACGAATACGGAACTTTTCCCTGTAAGCCGTCCCGTCCAGCTTTTCCCGCAGCGCCCTATCGGAAATATTATCAAAATAAAGGCTATGTACGATATACCTGCCTTCTGCATCTGCATGGGCGTCATACCCGGCAATTTCTTTTAACCTGCTTTTTATGATCAACTGATCTTCAAATGAAATCCTGTGCTTTAATTCGTGCCGCACTTCCCTTCCTCCCTTCTTTCTATATTTTGTCGGGATACCCTGACCCGTTCTCCCAAACTTACTTAGTCAGTATATTGACTGCCTGTGACCGTTTTGTGGTAACTTTTGGGAAAATCTGTGTTTTTTTATGTAAAATCTGTGTCATGTCTACGGATTCCTCCCCTTGCCCGCTCCGATGGCCAAGGCCAAAACGGACTGGTACTCCATTTACCAAAAGTGTACCCAATTGAAAAACGGAATACGGGAAACGGAATACGGGGAAATAACAATTGCAATGCCGAATAACCAATGATATAATCCATATTATTGCCGCACATCGAAGCCATGTTTCCTATGGGATTTGTGCAGCCGTTTACAAGTATCTGCACCGAAGGAAGGAAACATACAGAAAATTCAGACCGCTAGAAGGAAGGACGAAAATATATGAAACACTGTGGAACACAAAGACTGGAATCGGAAAGGCTGGTTTTAAGAAGATTTGTAAGAGAAGATGCCGGCGCAATGTATAAGAACTGGGCGTCAGATCACGAAGTAACTAAATACTTGACATGGCCCACACATTCCAATGTTGATATTACTAAATTGGTAATCGATAGTTGGGTCAACTCCTATTCCGACGAAAAATATTATCAATGGGCAATCGTTTTAAAAGAAAACGGCGACGAGCCTATTGGTTCTATCAGCGCAGTTCATATGAATGAGGATATTTCCATGGTTCATATTGGATATTGTATCGGAAGAAACTGGTGGCATCAGGGTATCACTTCCGAAGCATTGAAAACAGTGATGGATTTCTTCTTTGAAGAAACAGACGCCAATCGCATTGAAGCGCAGCACGATCCAAGAAATCTTAACTCGGGTAAAGTAATGGAAAAATGCGGCATGAAATACGAAGGAACGCTGCGGGCAGCCTGCCGAAGCAATCAGGGTATCCATGACGCCTGTTATTATGCATTATTAAAGTCTGAACGATAATTTCAAAATGATGAAGTAAAAAATCCTTTTAATGGAATCTTTATATTACTCCATTAAAAGGATTAAATTTAGCTAAAAAATAGAAGTTATCAAAACACCAAAACTCATAGTTCTTCTTTCAGCAGCGAATACATTTTCATGTACGGATCATATCCCAACTCTGCCGTCTGTCAGATTATTCTGCACCCTTTTATTGGAAAGGGCCGCCGCCGGATCTGCCGCATCCGTTCATTTCCATTTTCTTATTTTACAGATTATTTCTCCGACTCCTGATAAAGTTTCCTTTTACCGTTGTATTTTATAAAGGGCCCTACACTGACTACTTAGTGTAACAGGCCCCTTACTGATTCATTATTTGAAATTTACAAAAGCTTATATTTTAAACTGTGCCACAAGCTCTTTCACTTTATCCGCAACGGTATGTAATTCATTTGCCTCCTGAGACAGTTCTTCCATCATTGCATTCAGCTCTTGCACGGAAGCATTGGTTTCTTCTGTTGCCGCCGCATTTTCCTGCGAAATCGCGGAAAGGCTTTGGATTCCTCCTGAGATCTCCGTACTTGCTTCTTTAATGTTATCCGCCCTGCCGTTGATCTTATTGATCTCCGTAAGAGAACTATTGATACCGTCTACTACTTTACCGATCGTATCGCGGGTCTCTATTGTTCTCTCGTCCTGCTCCGCCATGATAACGTTAACTTCTTTCATCGTCTCCACTGTCTTTTCTGACTCATGGATCAAAGTACCAATGATCTCCATGATCTCTCTTGCAGAACCGTTAGACTGCTCAGCCAGCTTTTGAATGGAATCCGCTACAACGGCAAATCCTCTTCCGTGTTCTCCTGCCCTTGCCGCTTCGATAGATGCATTTAATGCTAACAGATTCGTCTCTTCGGCAATAGACGTAATCACTTCGGCTGCCTGACTGATCGCTTTTACAGATTCGTTGGTCTCTTCCGTCTGCTTGGTGATCCTCTTGACCGCTTCTCCGGTATCCTGACTGGCCTTTGATAATTCGTTCAAAGTCTTTGTCGCTTCTTCTCCGGAACGTCCCATGTCTTCCGCCTGTCTTGTCAGTTCTCCGATATTCTCCACAATACCGTCGATCATCTGCTGAACGTCTTCAATATGCCGTGCTGCCGCTTCGGTCTCTTCCGCCTGTGAATTTGCGCCCTTGGCTACATCCTCAATCGCAAGGCTGACCTCTCCGGTAGACTGACAGCTTTGTACGGACATTTCATTCATACTGCCTGCATACTGATTTACACGGGAAACTTCTCCAATGATCTCCTCGATCATTTGACGGAGCGTCAGGCATAAACGCTCTGCGCTTCTTACGATCTCACCGATCTCATCGGAACGTTTGCATGCTTTTTTATCAAAAGCTACAACCAAATTTCCATTGGTCATTTCCGTAATCGCCATAGTCGCGCTCTTAACGGCTTTTGCCATTCCGGCTGCAAAAAAGACTATGATGCCGAGCGCCAGAAGAAGCATGATAATGGCTGCAACAGCAATCGCAGAAAGGTTGGAACTGATTATCGCCTCTATACTTGCACTTGGAGCGCCTACAAATATCATACCACAGACCGTTCCATCCGGATTGTTGAGCGGTGAGTAATAGGCATAGTAATTGCTGCCATTGATCTGCAGATTGGTATCAAAATAAGTTTCTCCTCCCAAAACTTTATTCGCTACCTTTTCATTTGCTTTTGTCCCGATCACCCTCTCGCCATTCTCGTCCTTTAATGTAGTCATGATCCGGGTATCGCCGTAGAATATAGTAAGCTCTACGCTTTCGTGTTCTTTTACGGTGTCAAGGGCACCCATAAGAAAAGTCAGATCCAAACGCCCTTTCTGTAAAGATCCCGCCTCGCTTAAAGAAAATTCGCCGCTGTATGCCGACTCTAAAAGGTTCTCCAGCATACTTGCCGTTTTTGCAAGTCCGCTCTTATTTTCCGCCTCCAACGATTTCTCCAATGTGGTGAGCGATATGACTAACAATACCAGCATACCGATCAAAAGCGGCACGCCTCCCATAGCTATCATTCGTACGACAAAATTAAACTTTACGCCGTTTTTCATTGTACCTTACTCCCTCTCTTCGTTTTTTGTCATTTGTTTACATTCTTTCCGGCGCTGAAAATCCCAGTAATTCAATACAGGTCTCTAAAATCTCTTTCGCCAAAACGAGAAGCGCGATCCAACCGGCTTGTTTTTGCGGATCTTCCTCCGAAAGGATTTTCGTTTCGTGATAAAACCTGTTAAAAGCATTGGCGATCTCATAAATGTATGCACATAATTTATGAGGCGCCGCCTCTTCTGCCGCACTCTGCATCACGGCGTTGAACTTGGCAATCTCCAGCATCAACGCTTTCTCCGGCTCGCCGGCCGCATCCTGCAGCGCTGCATCCTCCAACGCTTTTCCCTGCTCCTGATACTTATTCAGAATCGACTTGATCCTGACGACCGTATACAATATATAAGGTCCCGTATCGCCTTCAAAAGATGTAAACCTGTCTATATCAAAAATATAATCCTTCGAGGCCTGATTAGACAGATCCCCGTATTTGATCGCAGCCAACGCAACAATCCGGGAAATTTCTGCCGCCTCCTTCTCCTCAATCTCATATTTTTTTGATTCGCTGTTTTCTTTGATCTTACGGAGCATCTCTTCATTGATCTCCGCGATCAGGTTTTCCAGTCTCGGTACCCCACCCTGCCTTGTTTTATAAGGTTTGCCGTCTTTACCGTTCATGGTCCCGAAACCAATATGGATCAGTTTGGTATCGTCGTTTACTAATTTTGTCTTTCTTGCGCAGCGGAATACCTGCTCAAAATATAATTCCTGTCTTTTATCCGTAAGGTAAATCAGCCTATCCGGTTCATATGTCTTCATCCTGTCCATGATGGTCGCAAGATCTGTAGTATGATATAACGCAGCCCCGTCTGATTTTAAAATCATACAGGGAGGGATTTCTTTCGTATCCGTTTCTTCCTTTACATCGACGACTAAAGCCCCTTCGCTGATCTTTGCATACCCTTCTTCTTTCATATACCGGACCATACCGGGAATCAGGTCATGTACGTCGGACTCCCCTTTCCACAGATCAAACTCCACGTTCAGATTTTGATAGTTCTTCTTAAGATCCTCTACGGATACATCCAGAATATGTTTCCATAATGCCCGGTATCCCCTCACGCCGCTCTGCAGCTTAAAGGTCGCGTTCATAGCGGCTTCTTTATAGGCGGCATCCTCTTTTGACTTTCCGCTGGCCGTCGGATAGATCTCTTCCAGCTCGGAAATCGTAAACGGCGGTTCCTTTGGATATTCGCCTTCGAACCCTTCGTCAAAATAAATCAGACCGGGCTGCCTTTCCTTTAATTCCGTGATGATCAGTCCCATAGGCAGTCCCCAATCGCCAAGATGGATATCTCCGATTACTTCATGCCCTGAAAAACGGCAGATCCTTTTAATGCTCTCTCCGATAATAGCCGACCGCAGATGCCCTACATGAAGCGGCTTCGCCACATTAGGCCCGCCGTAATCAACAATGATCTTCTCCGGTTTTTCCGGCATATCAAGGCCAAATTTATCCTCTTTTCGCATCTTCGTCAAATAAGCCGTTATAAATTCCGGTTTGATCTTTAAATTCAGAAACCCCGGCGCTATTGCAGTGACTTCAGAAAACACCTGCGTTCTGTCAAGCTTCTGTGCCACTTCGTCTGCAATCATGATCGGCGCTTTTTTATATTTTTTAGCGCCTGCCATAGCGCCGTTACACTGAAATTCACACAGATCCGGACGATTTGACAAAGTCACCCTGCCAAGCTCCCTGTCGTATCCTGCTTGTTCAAATGCCTGCTGCATCTCTTCCGAAATCATATCTAAAATCTTATCCATAATTAAGTCTAAACCTTTCCTGATACACAGTCTTTATCCTCTGATAGTATAAAGAACTAATTTATTGTAACATACAATTTTACCCCAATCAACGCAATTTTTGCAATTTTACAGAATTAGGAATTAAGATTCTCCCGATTGGGTTCTAAATCACCCTATCGCCTCCGCTTAAAAAAAACCGGTTTTTCTCTTCTTTTCCCCTTTTTTACTCTTGCCTGAGGGAATAAACGCACCCGCAGTAGTTTTGACGATACAGTCCGAATTCCTTGGACAATTCAATGGAACGTTTGTACCCGTCGCGTTTTTTAAAGTCAGACACCAGCCATCTGACCCCGTATTCTTTTTCCAGCATTTCTCCAATCTCGTTTAATTTTTTTGCATTTTTTAAAGGACTGATAGAAAGCGTCGTTGTAAAATAGTCAAAATTTCCTGCCGCCGCTTCTTGGGCCGTCTTCCTAAGCCGCATTTCATAGCAGGCAAAACAGCGTTCCCCGCCTTCCGGACATTCTTCCAGCCCCTTTACCGTTTCAAAAAATTTTTCCGGCTCATACTTTCCTTCCTGAATCTCTATCGGATAACCGCTTTCTTTGCCCTGCGCCGGTATTCCTTCCTGTACCTGCTCATTATAAGCCTCTATCAGTTTTTTCTGTTCCTCCACTCTTTTTTGATACTCCGGTTCCAAAGAAATATTCGGATTATAATAAAAGACCGTGACCCGGAAATAATGTCTCAGATATTCCAATACATAACTGCTGCAGGGTGCGCAGCAGCTATGCAGAAAAAGCTTCTTCGCCGTTTTTTTCTCCAGATCCTTCAACAATTTATCCAATTCCTTTTGATAATTTCTCACCGTATTCATTTTATACCCCCTGCGCGCTTTCCGCAAAATGTCTAATGACCGGAAATGAGTTTTCCCCACTTCCGGTCACCCGTTCTCTGATAAAAATGTTATCTCGTTGCGATCGCCGCAATATCCACCAAGGTCAGATCTTCCTGTTTTTCCGCATTTTCCAAGCTTGTCACAAGCGCTCTGGCAGTATCCATAGCGGTAATGCAGTTCACTCCGGTTTCGATTGCTGTTCTTCTGATCAAAAAGCCGTCCCTTGACTTGTCCCGTCCCTGTGTGGGCGTATCGATCACAAGGTCGATCCTGTGTCCGAGGATCAGATCCATAACGGTCGGCGATTCCTGCTGTATCTTATTGACTTTACGCGCCCTGATCCCTGCATCTTTCAAAACTGCCGCCGTACTCCTTGTGGCATAAATAGTATAGCCTAACTTTTCGAATCTGCGCCCGATCTCCACCGCTTCTCCTTTATCCGCATCCTTTACCGTAATGATCATCTGCTTATGCCTCGGAAGGTCGATACCCGCCCCTAAAAAGGCCTTATAAAGCGCCTCATTAAAGGTTTTCGCAATCCCCAGACACTCTCCCGTAGACTTCATTTCAGGCCCAAGGCTGATTTCCGCCCCACGGATCTTTTCAAAGGAAAATACCGGCATTTTGATAGCCACATAATCTGCCTCCAGCTGGAGTCCCGGCTCATATCCCAGTTCTTTTATCGTTTTTCCGATAATGACTTCAGTCGCAAGATCGACGATCGGAATTCCCGTCACCTTACTGATATAAGGCACCGTTCTGGAAGAACGGGGATTGACTTCGATCACATACACATCTTCTCCTACCGCGATAAACTGAATGTTGATCAGGCCCTTTACATGAAGCGCTTTCGCCAGCCGTCTGGTATATTCCCCTATCGTCTCTTTCACCTTTCCGCTGATCGTATGCGCCGGATAGACGGAAATGGAGTCCCCCGAATGGACGCCCGTCCTTTCAATATGTTCCATGATGCCCGGTATCAGAATATCGTTTCCGTCGCATACCGCATCCACTTCCAGTTCTTTCCCCTGTAAATATTTATCTACGAGGATCGGATGATCCTGTGCGATACGGTTGATGATCTCCATAAATTCTTCGATCTCCGCATCGGAAATGGCAATCTGCATTCCCTGTCCGCCAAGCACATAAGAGGGACGGACCAAAACCGGATAACCAAGACGGTTTGCCACGGCTTTCGCCTCTTCGGCCGTATATACCGTTCCTCCCGCCGCACGGGGAATCCCGGTCTCTTCCAAAATCCGGTCAAATAGCTCCCGGTCTTCCGCCGCATCCACATCCTCTGCCTTTGTACCCAGAATCGGAACGCCCATCTTCATCAGGCTCTCCGTCAGTTTGATTGCCGTCTGGCCGCCAAATTGTACGACGGCGCCGTCCGGTTTTTCGATATTGACGATATTTTCCACATCTTCCGGCGTCAAAGGTTCAAAATACAGTTTATCCGCAATGTCAAAATCCGTGCTTACCGTCTCCGGATTATTGTTGATGATGATCGTCTCGTATCCTGCCTTGGCAAATGCCCATGTGGCATGTACGGAACAATAATCAAACTCGATTCCCTGTCCGATACGGATCGGCCCGGAGCCAAGCACCAATACTTTTTTCTTGTGTTCCGTCTTTACCGCCTCGCATTCACTGCCAAAACAGGAATAATAATAGGGCGTGCTTGCTTCAAATTCTGCGGCGCAGGTATCTACCATTTTAAATGCAGCCGTAATGTCGTTTTCATAACGTAACTTCTTGATCTCTTCCTCTGTTTTGTTCGTCAGTCTTGCGATCACCTGATCCGGAAACTCGATCCGTTTCGCTTCTTTTAACAATTCTACCGTAAGCGGCCCTTTCTTCAGAGCCTGTTCCATCTCCACAAGAACCGCCAGTTTATCAATGAACCAATGATCGATCATAGTGATCTCATGGATCGCATCGTAATCCATTCCCTTACGGAGCGCTTCGGCAATGACATAGATCCGCTGGTCGTCCACACGCTTCAGCCGGTCTTTCAATTCTTCTATATTAAGCTCCGAAAAATCATAACTTAGCAGACAGTCCACATGCTGTTCCAAAGAACGGATCGCTTTCATAAGGGCGCCTTCAAAGTTCGTGCATATGCTCATTACCTCTCCGGTAGCCTTCATCTGTGTCGTCAACGTTCTTTTGGCGGTAATAAACTTATCAAAGGGAAGTCTGGGCAGCTTGACCACACAATAATCCAGCGTCGGTTCAAAACTCGCATAAGTCTTACCCGTTATCGCGTTTTTGATCTCATCCAGCGTATAACCTAACGCGATCTTTGCCGCCACCTTAGCGATCGGATAGCCGGTAGCCTTTGACGCAAGCGCAGAAGAACGGCTGACACGGGGATTTACCTCAATCACACAATATTCAAAACTGGTAGGATGCAGGGCAAACTGCACGTTACATCCTCCCGTGATTTCCAGTTCGCTGATGATATTCAGCGCGGAACTGCGAAGCATCTGATATTCTTTATCGCTCAATGTCTGGGATGGCGCTACCACAATACTGTCTCCGGTATGTACGCCCACCGGATCGATATTTTCCATATTACATACGGTAATGCAGTTCCCCGCACCGTCGCGCATCACCTCATATTCGATTTCTTTCCATCCGGCAATGCAGCGCTCAACCAGAACCTGCCCCACTCTGGAAAGCCGCAGCCCGTTGGCAAGAATATCTTCCAGTTCCGTCTGATTATGGGCAATACCGCCGCCGGATCCTCCTAAGGTATAAGCCGGACGGAGTACCACCGGATAACCGATCTTTTTTGCAAAGTCTACGCCGTCTTCTATATTTTCCACAACGAGAGAAGCCGCACAGGGTTCTCCTATCTTTTCCATCGTCTCTTTAAAGACAAGACGGTCCTCCGCCTTTTTGATCGTCTTTGCCGTTGTGCCGAGAAGTTCCACGCCGTGGCTTTCCAAAAATCCGGATTCCGCCAGTTCCATGCCAAGATTCAGTCCCGCCTGCCCGCCAAGGGTCGGCAGTACGCTGTCCGGCTTTTCTTTCTCAATGATCTGTTCCAGTACTTTTAACGTAAGCGGTTCGATATATACCTTATCCGCGATTTCTTTATCGGTCATGATCGTAGCAGGATTGGAATTGACCAATACGACCTCGATTCCTTCTTCTTTTAAAGAACGGCAGGCCTGCGTCCCCGCATAATCAAATTCCGCCGCCTGACCGATGACGATAGGGCCGGAGCCGATCACTAATACTTTTTTTACATTTGGATTCTTTGGCATTTTATCTTCCCTCCCCGTCGTTTCGGTCTGTCTGTCCCTCGCATGTTCCCGTATTTTCCGCTCCTTGTGATCCAGTCCCGCAGGCTGCGCCAGATTCCGCCTCACATGATTTCATCCCACATGATTTCATCCCACATGATTTCATCATGGTGATAAATCTGTCGAACAGATAACCGGAATCCTGCGGTCCCGGGCAGCATTCGGGATGGAATTGTACGGTAAAGATCTGTTTCCCGATATAAGAAAGCCCCTCGTTTGTCCCGTCGTTTACATTGATAAAGGCCGGAACTGCCGTCTTTTTATCCATCTTGTCAGTATCCACCACATAGCCGTGGTTCTGGGAGGAAATATAGACCCTTCCGGTTTCCAGATCCTTTACGGGATGATTGCCTCCCCTGTGTCCGTATTTTAATTTATGCGTATCTGCTCCTGTTGCAAGCGCCATAAGCTGATGCCCTAAACAAATCGCAAAGATGGGTACGTCGGATTCATAAAGTTTTTTGATCTGCGCTATGATCTCTGTACATTCTTTCGGGTCTCCCGGTCCATTGCTTAACATAATACCGTCGGGAGCGTCTTTTAAGATCTCCTCTGCCGTCGTCCATGCAGGGTAGACTGTGACATCGCACCCTCTTGCCGCCAATGAGGCCGCAATGTTTCGTTTTGCACCAAGGTCTAAAAGCGCTACCCTCTTGCCCTTTCCGTTCAATTCTTTTACCAACGAAGGTTTCTTTTCCCTCTCCCCGTTCTCAAACGCCTCTTTACAGAAACTTGCGCTGCCTGAAAGAGCGCCGTTTTCCTCTAAAGAAGAGACTCCCTTGATCTCGTATTTATTTTCACAGGTTACTTTTTCTACTACTTTTCCTGTAGTATAGGCTTTTAATCTTGAAAGCGTTTCCTCTATATTATAATGCTCATTCGTGGTAATCATACCGTTCATGGTTCCCTTTTCTCTCAAAATCTTCGTAAGAGCCCTTGTGTCGATTCCGGCGATCCCCGTAATGCCGTTCTGCTCCAGATATTCCTGAATCCTAATGTCTTTTCGGAAATTACTTGGGATTCTGGATAATTCCCTGACGATAAACCCGTCTACCCACGGTTTTACGGATTCGCAGTCGGCCAGACATACGCCGTAATTCCCAATCAGCGGATAAGTCATACAGACAGCCTGTCCCGCGTAAGACGGATCGGTAAGAACTTCCAGATATCCTGCCATGGAAGTATTAAAAACGATCTCGCTTATGATTTCCTTATCGGCGCCTATATGAGTCCCCTCAAAAACAGTACCGTCTTCCAATAATAAAAATGCCTTCATCTAATCACCTGTCTTCCTTTCGCATAATCGTTTTATTATAGCATACGATGATTCCCTGTTCAACCGATAATTCGCTTCTTGGGTATCCTTGGTGATCCGGCTGTACTAACGTCTGTTATTATACCCTTTCCCTGATCTTCTTATAGAGCTGATAACAGCGGTCCACATCCTCTTTTTCCGTCTTCTCGTTACTATATGCCGTCTTCTCAAGCACCAAAAAATAGGCTGAAAGTTCTTCTTCCTCTATCATAGGCAGTCCGTTTTTAAGAGCATTTCTGTAGTCTTTATCGTCAAGCCCTTTTCTTTTTAAGATCCCTTTTCTTTGAAGAAAACGGTTTAGGGCCGCACTGATCTCTTCCACCGCCCTTCGATTACTTTTTTGCATAAAGCGCTCCTGCTGCCTGCGGCGCTGCTTCACAAACCAAAACGTCCCAAATGCACCCGCAAATGCAACGATCGCTGCAAAAATCAACATAAAACTTTTCCGTTTCTGCGCCCCGGCCGCCCCGGCTCCATTGTCCTGCTCCCTGTCCTTCTTTGGGTTTCCGTCAGGTTCCTTGCGTATATCCGTATCCTCTTTCTTGGAAGGCGTCCTTTCTCCCGATTCTTCCGGCCTGATTTCTTCGCTCTCCTCCTTCTGCTCCAGCTCTTCCTGCCTGTTTCCTTTTTCCGGCTCTGCTGTCGTCTGTTCCTCCTGCCTTTTATCCGGATTGCTCTTGGAACCGTTCCCGTCCTCTTCCTTCCGGTTCGCTAAACCGCTCCGTTCCGCATAATAATCCGTTCCATAATTTTCGTAACCGGACGCCGCGTATGCTCTGCCTTCCGTCATTTCCACCGGAACCCAGCCTACATGCTCTATAAAAACCTCCGCCCATGCATGGGCCGCGCTGTCCATAACTACGGCCGTATACTCCGTATCCGACTGCCTTACAAACTCGCCCGGCTTTATCACATACCCGGAAACATAGCGGGCAGGGATGCCCATCATCCGGAGCAGCAATACGCCCGCGCTGGCATAATGTTCGCAAAATCCTTTTCCCGAATCAAACAGAAAATATTCTACCACATCTTCTCCAAAGGGAAGTCTGTCCAGTTCAAGACTATAATCCGCCCTCTGAAACAATGCCTCCCTGACTAAAGAAGCTGCCTGAATCTGTGCCGTTTCCACTATGCTCGCCGTTTCCGCTATCCCTTTATATTCTGAAGCCAGCCTTTGGCGTAGCGTATTCCCCAGCTCCCTGATCCGGGGAAGTCCTTTCGGTACGCGCAAATACTGTGAAAGGTATCCGCTATAGCAGCTTTCGATCGCCCGGTTTTCCCGATATTCCGTTCCTATCAGGGCATCCCTTAAAATCTCGTAAGGAGTGATTACCTCCAGATAAAGAGTATCCGCCCCTTCGCGGTAGATCATCGCATCCGCATTCAGAAGCAGCAGCCCTACCGTGCGGCCGTTTTTAGAAACATGCTCCAGATTCGTCATATACGGCAGATACGCATAATCTTCTTCCGTATCCAGATAGCGGATCGTATACTTGGACCGGCCGGCCGATAGCACGGAAAGCTGCGTCTGATAAAAAAGATTTAAAATATAACTTCCTGCCTGCGTTTGATCGGCTGCGGATAGTTTGTCCGAAATCTTGTCTTCAAATTCCATCTGGCTGCGGTTTGTCCAGTTTCCGTTCCTATAAGTGTCTCCCACATATCCCCGCAAATAAACATTTTGGGCCGGCATTCTGTTTGACGTAACGGAAATCACTTCTTTCTCTTCATACTTTGGCTGCTTATTGGAAATCTGGCCCGACCTCTGTCCCGTAAGCCAGCGAGGCGCATATTCCGAGATCTGCTTTTCCAATGCAAATTGATAGGAAAGTACCTCGTCCTGCATCTTTACAATGCTCTCCGCGCTTTCCCTGCCATAGCGCGCTGCGGCCAAAAGTACCGATACGGCCGCTGCGGCAAGGATGCACGCCGCCTTCCACCTGACCCCCGCCATTCCGTTTCCGGCTTTTATATGCCTGCCGCATCCAAAAGAAAGTAAAGCAAAAAAAGCGCCTGTCGTGATCAAAAGCGGTATTTCCTCCGGCGCCCTGCCCACTAAGAGTTCTCCGCATATCAGTATCAGCGGCGGCATGGAAAGCAAAGTAACATTTTTTAAATGAAACAACGCTTCTACGAACCACCAGAGAAATAAAAGCGCCAAAAAATAAATTGTCGTCTGCTTTATGATATCTTCCTCTGCATCCTGAAAAACCAAAAACTGCGATCCGAAATGTGCATTAAATTTAAGGATCACCTCATTGGCGCATTGCTTCAGCCCTGAAATAACGGAATCCTTCCGGAACAGGAAAAACAGAAGAAATCCGCATCCCGCCAATAACGGCGCAAAACGGCGTAAAGGTACAAACAGGTATACAAAAAATAACAGGATCTCCACGATACCAATGCACAAAAACAAAAGGCGTAGAGGACTGCCTATCGGAAAAACACTGTCATATACCAAAATACTGCCAATACACAAAAAAAACACTAACGTGTACGAAACCAGCAGCTCCAAAACCCGGGCCGCCTTAAAATGCCCTTTGTGCTTTCCTTCTTTCCAATATATAGTTGGGTCTTCTTCAAGTTCCAGCGCTCTTTCTTTAAACAACAAACTCTACCCCGCTTAATTCCTGTTCTATTTTTTCGGATGTGAACGTCATTTGAAAATGATCTCCCACGGCGACCGTAAGATCCGGTTTAAAAACGATTCCCGTTACATACGGCTCCGCCTTATATTTTTCCTTATACCCCTCTACCAGATCAAACAAGACCGTTTCTCTTTTCTTTTCTTCATACAGCGTCATCAAGAAAAGATAAAAGGTCTCTTCGTCATCTACACGAAAGCGAAGCACATCTTTCTCCCTTCCGCTGTACCATGTGACATAATGCGCGCATTTCTGGTCTAACAGCGCGAAGGATACGGCGGCGGCGGCCGTCAGAAATGCGTCCATCTGTTTTCTCTTTTCCGGAAAATCCAAAAACAGCACCACCGGACACCCTATCGGCTGACGGTTTTCGCGCACCATAAGCTCGTCCACCTTTGCCGACATTTTCCAATGAATGCTTTGCATCTTATCCCCGTCCCGAAATTCCCGTATCTGCAAAATCTCGGAAGCATCCTTACCTCCCGGCGTATCTCCGTATATATCAGATTCTCCCATAAAATGTCTGGACGGTTCCGATACGGTCACCGCCGTATCGAACAACCTCGGCATAACATAAAAATCCGAACTGCCGCCGCCTTTACAGGAAAGATAAAAGATTCCGGAAAGCTCATATATACGGATCTTCTTCAAACAAACTTTATATTTGCCGCAATGATTTACAAACACTTTGGCACACACGGCTCCGGTCTGCCATGCATCGGAAACGCCTTTTAATTTGATCCTGCCTTTTTCCCCTGTCAATAGATTTTCATATGACAGGTAAAAGACGAGTTTCGATACAGGCAGAAAACTTTTGTTTTTTACCTTCACTATGATCTCCGCCGTTTTCCCACATTCCGACACGCTGATTGGTATTTCCAAAGACGTCTTTAAAAAGATCCGTAAAGTCAACAGATAACCATATGCAAGCGGTAGGATACATCCCCCTGCAAAAGAAAGGATAACCAGCCCTACGTTTCCATATATGACCGCCGCATAAAAAATCAGCGCCATACATACCACATAAAAAAACAAATTTATCATAAATTCCCTGTCTCTCTTATCCTTTCATTTTAAAAGAAGTAGGTTTTACAACATTTCTTAATATCTTTTCCAAAACGGCCTCTTCGGAAGTACGCGCCACTCTCGCTTTTGTGTTTAAAAGAAGTCTGTGCTTCGCAACGTCTAAAAAAACCTCTTCCACATCCTCCGGTACCACATAACTTCTTCCCTCTAAAAAAGCAATCGCTTTGGACATCCTTGCCAGCGCAATCATCCCTCTGGGACTGATTCCAAGCTCGATATACTCGTCGTTTCTCGTTTCATTTACAAGCTTCACCATGTATTTATAAACATTGTCATGGACAAAAGTCTTATCTACAACTCTTTTAAGCTGCACCAGACCTTCCGCATCCAGAACCTGCCCGATCAGGCTGTAGTCGTCTCCCAGACTCTTTCCTTTTGCAATCTCAATCTCACTTTCCTCATCGGGATATCCCATACTCATACATACCATAAAGCGGTCGAGCTGGGATTCGGGCAGCATCTGGGTTCCGGCGCTGCCCTTAGGATTCTGCGTTGCAATCACAATAAAAGGGTCCGGCACTTTGTGGCTTACGCCGTCTACTGTTACGATCCCTTCCTCCATAACTTCCAAAAGTGCGGACTGGGTCTTCGGGGATGTCCTGTTGATCTCATCCGCTAAAAACAGATTGCAGATAATCGTTCCCTGATGATAGGTAAAAGTGCCGCTTTCCTTGTTATACATGGAAAAACCCAAAATATCTGCCGGCAGCACGTCCGGCGTAAACTGTACCCGGTGGTTATCAAGCGCCATCGCTTTGGAAAAAGCAAGGGCCAGCGTGGTTTTCCCGACGCCCGGAACGTCCTCGATCAGAATATGGCCTCCCGCAAGGATTGCCCCGAACGCTTTTCTGACGCACTCGCTTTTGCCTTTTACGACCTTTTCCACTTCACTTATCACTTTATCCGCAGCCCAAACGGCATTTGATCCCGTAATTTCCATAACAAAAACGTTCCTTTCACCTGCATTTTGAGTTTCCTGCAAAACTCGTCTTAAAAATTGTTTCTTAAAAAAGCAACCTTAAAACGGAACCTGATTCCGTTTTAAGGTCGTTTTCCCCTGTTCTTTATTTAAAATACGCAACGCCTGATTCAAAAATCTTTAAATCCTGATCACCGTAAATGTTGATCGCCACACCGTCGTCACGACGCTCGGAATGCGCCATCTTACCGAAGCATCTTCCGTCAGGAGAAGTGATTCCCTCAATCGCCATATAAGACCCGTTGATGTTCCACTCTTCATTCATAGAAATATTTCCTTTCACGTCCGCATACTGGGTAGCAACCTGACCGTTCGCAAACAATTTATCCAGCCATTCTTTGCTCGCAACAAAACGCCCTTCTCCATGGGATGCCGGATTTACATAAGTCTTGCCAAGTTCCGCATACTGCAGCCATGGGGACTTATTGGACACTACTTTCGTATATACCATCTTGGAAATATGACGGTTGATCGTATTAAAAGTAAGCGTCGGAGAATCTTCGGTCTGTCCGACAATCTCTCCGAAAGGCACAATCCCCAATTTGATCAACGCCTGAAATCCGTTACAGATACCCAGCGCCAGCCCGTCCCTTTCATTTAAAAGCTTCATGACCGCTTCTTTCATCTTCTCATTCCTAAAAGCAGTCGCAAAAAATTTTGCGCTTCCGTCCGGTTCATCACCTGCGGAAAACCCGCCGGGGAACATAATGATCTGAGCCTGTCCGATCCCTTTCTCAAATTCGGTAACAGAGGCTCTGATGTCTTCCGCCGTCCGGTTCTTAAACACCTTTGTGATCACATTGGCGCCGGCCCTCTCAAACGCTTTCATACTGTCATACTCGCAGTTCGTTCCCGGAAACACCGGAATAAATACGGTAGGCCTTGCCGTTTTATTTTTGCAGATATGGATGCTTTCCGCCTTATAGCACTCTGTTTCAAGAGGCGTGATCTCTTTTTCCGCCTTTGTCGGAAATACTTTCTCAAGCTTGGAAGTCCACGCGTATAATGCTTCTTCCAAAGTAAGGGACATTTCTTTATAAACAAAAGTTTCTTCTTTTGTTACCGTACCGATCAGTTTTGCATTCTCGAATCCTTCCGATACTTCTTCGGAAATTTCCGCAAGAATGTCTCCGATACCGTTATCAAACAATTCGGACGGTTTTACGCTTTCGTCGATATGAACGCCGAGCTTATTACCAAAGGCCATTTTGCTCACTGCCGCCGCCACGCCCTTGGCATCCAGCGCATAAGCGGACAGGATCTTGCCTTCCTGCATCTGCTTATGGATGAAATCATATAATTCCGTTACTTTTTCATACACCGGTATGTCATAATCGTCCTTTTCAATCGAAAAGCGAACAAGCCTGCTGCCTGCCCTTTTCAGTTCCGGCGAAACAATTTCCTGCTGCTTTGCAATATCCACTGCAAAGGAAACCAATGTGGGCGGAACGTCGATATCATTAAAAGTACCCGACATACTGTCTTTCCCGCCGATGGAAGGCAGCCCAAAACCGATCTGCGCGTCATATGCTCCTAAAAGGGCAGAAAACGGCTGGCTCCAGCGTTTCGCTTCCGAAGTCATCCTGCGGAAATATTCCTGAAACGTAAAACGGAGTTTTTTATGATCGCCGCCGTTTGCCACGATCTTCGCCATAGATTCCACTACCGCATAAACCGCGCCGTGATATGGACTCCATGAGGACAGATAAGGGTCGAACCCGTAACTCATCATAGTGACCGTATCCGTCTTTCCTTTCAGTACCGGCAGCTTCGCTACCATGGCCTGTGTCTCGGTCAACTGGAATTTACCGCCGTAAGGCATCAGTACGCTGCCGGCCCCGATAGAAGAATCGAACATTTCTACCAGCCCCTTTTGGGAGCATACATTCAGATCCTTTAACAGCGACAGCCATGCCGCCCTTACATCCGATTTTTCCAAGGCCTCTTCCACGGCAGGCGTTGCGATCTGATTAAAATAGTTATCTTCCTTTTTAGGGATCTCCACATAAACGTCGGCTTCCTGATGCGCGCCGTTGGTATCCAGAAAAGCTCTGGAAATATTTACGATCTCTTTCCCTCTCCATTTTAATACAAGACGGGGTTCTTCCGTTACGACCGCCACCGGCACTGCCTCTAAGTTTTCTTCCGCGGCAAAATTCAAAAATTCCTCTACGTCCTTCGGTGCAACTACTACCGCCATCCTCTCCTGTGACTCGGAAATCGCCAGCTCCGTACCGTCAAGACCTGCATATTTCTTCGGCACCTTGTCCAGATCTACGACCAGACCGTCCGCAAGCTCCCCGATGGCAACGGAAACCCCGCCTGCGCCGAAATCGTTGCATTTCTTGATCAGACTGCTCACTTCTTCCCGTCTGAACAGCCTCTGCAGCTTACGTTCTGTAGGTGCGTTTCCTTTCTGCACTTCTGCGCCGCAGGTTTCGATGGAACTTTCCGTATGCACTTTAGAGGAACCGGTTGCGCCGCCGCAGCCGTCCCTTCCTGTACGTCCTCCTAACAAAATAATAATATCTTCCGGATCGGAATTTTCACGGATCACATTCCTTCTCGGCGCCGCGCCCATTACCGCACCGATCTCCATTCTTTTAGCCACATAATCAGGATGATAGATCTCCTTTACAAAACCGGTAGCCAGACCGATCTGGTTTCCGTAAGAAGAATATCCTCCCGCTGCACCGCGCACCAGCTTTTTCTGCGGAAGCTTTCCCTTAATCGTATCCGCTACGGGTACGGTAGGATCCGCCGCACCGGTGACGCGCATCGCCTGATATACATAACCTCTTCCCGAAAGCGGATCTCGGATCGCGCCGCCAAGGCAGGTCGCCGCACCGCCAAAAGGCTCGATCTCCGTCGGATGGTTGTGGGTCTCATTTTTAAAGAATACAAGCCATTCTTCCTTCTCCGGCCCGTTTCCGTAGTCCATCTCCACGGGAACAACGACCGAGCAGGCGTTGATCTCATCCGATTCTTCCATATCCTCAAGTTTGCCGTCTTTTTTTAACTTTCTCATGGCCATCAGGGCAAGATCCATCAGGCACACGAATTTGTCGTCCCTGCCCGCAAAAATCTCTTTTCTCGTATCCAAATAGCTCTGATAAGCCGTCTCGATCGGCGTCCTGTAAAAACCGTCTTCAAATTCCACTTCCTTCAGTTCCGTAGAAAAAGTCGTATGACGGCAGTGATCCGACCAGTAGGTATCCAGCACACGGATCTCCGTCATGGACGGATTTCTCTTTTCTTCGCCGGAAAAATAATTTTGGATATGCAGGAAATCTTTAAACGTCATGGCAAGCCCGAGAGAATCATAAAGCTCATGCAGCTTTCCCTCCGGCATATCGGTAAAACCGTCGAATATGGTCACATCCGCCGGTTCCTCAAATTCCGTCATAAGCGTATCCGGCTTAGTCATGCCCGTCTCCCTTGAGTCTACCGGATTGATGCAATACGCTTTGATCTTGGAGAATTCATCATCGGAAATCTGCCCTATAATAAGATACGTTACTGCCGTTCTTATGACCGGTTCTTCATCCTCTCGCAAGAACCTGACACATTGTACTGCGGAATCGGCACGCTGATCAAATTGTCCCGGAAGGAATTCCACGCTAAAAACCCTTCCGTTGTCAGGCGTCTCGATCGTTTCCTTGTAAAGAATATCCACGGGAGGTTCACTGAACACCATCCTGCAGGCAGCGCCGTATGTATCCTCCGAAATATTTTCCACATCATACCGGATAAATACCCGCACCTTTTCCACACTCTTGATCCCTAAATAACTATGGATCTCTTCCTTCAGTTCCTTTGCCCTGACCGCAAATGCCTCTCTTTTTTCTACATAGACACGCCTTACATTTCCCATGATGAATCCTCCGTAAAGTAACGTAAATTTGTAACAGTTCAGCTATGCCATTCATGAGCTGCCGGAATATACATTTTTACCAACAATTAATATAACTGCCGGCAACTTATTTCATGTCGGGGGTCCGCCCTATAGAAACGATTGTGCAAATTGCCCTTAGTGAGCAGGCTCCCATGGGTAATTTACACAATCATTTCTGCATGACTGAACTGTAACGTAAATTTTGCACACTACCATTATTATACTTGACTTTTCCTTTTTTTCAATGGGTAAAAAATATTTTTATTCATGCAGCCTGTGTATGAGCTGATAAGCCGTATCGAACTGACCGATCAGCGGATTGGTGTGTGAGAAAAAAACAATACCGTCCGTAGGCGCCGTAATGATCTCTTTGACCGCCCCCTCGTAAGGGTCTAAAATCTCCGCCATCGCCGCCTTATATCTCACGTCTTCTCCCGTTTTCACAAGCCTTCTGAAGATCCCTCCCGTCCCTGCCTTTACGTCGCACAGTTCCTCTTCCATGATCACATGGCTGATATATCCGCTGTGGCTTTCATATTTAATAATCCCCATCCTCTTTAAAAACCGGAGTACCGCCGCCACCGCCTGTCTTGCGCTGTCCTCGTCGATCCGTTCCGTCTGGTTCGCATAGACCGAAAACGCCGCCGTCATCTCGCTCTGCCAGTTATAATTTAATGTGGCGGTGTCTATCGGCAGCGGCTTTTTTACAAGAACGTAAGGAAGGCCGAACAGATTCGCTAAAGAAGCGTTCTGATATCCGGTCTCCATCATCCTCACATGGGGGACAAATTCACCCTGCAGATAAAAACTTGTAAACTGCATACCGTAACTATACTCTTTTATTACCTGAAAAACGCCGTCCGCGATCCGTGAAACCGCATCCGCATTTTCCCTGCCCGGAAAATTTCTGTTGATGTCCAGATTGCTCTCGCCAAAAAACCGTTTTCCCTCGTTCATGGAAGTATTGTTGATCACCGGGATCACAAGGATCTCTTTGTTGGAATTGATACAATTATTTGCCTCTAACTCTTTTAAGGCCCGCACGAGCTGAGAACAGACATACATCTGCTGAATCTCGTTTCCCCTTGACGAACCTAAGATGCATGCCGCTTTACTGCCCTTTCCGAAGCTGTAGCCTTTGATCATCATCTCTTGACGAAATGATGTTTTCATCGTATAGATCTCTCTGATAAACATCTTCTTTTCCCTTTCACATATGTTCTATATCCATCAGTATCCGCGCAAGAAGCGCCCCCTTATAGACCAGCGGATATTCCCTGAGCGTAAAGATAAGCCCGTCTTTCTTTGCCCTGATCTCCTGCTTCGTCTTTCCCGTATAACTGTCCACGATCTGCCCGATCAGATCCCCCTCGTGCACATAATGATTATGGGCGATACAGGGCAAAAACACGCCTTCCTCTTTGGCCCGTATAAATTCCACTTCTCCGTCCGTCGATACGACCGGGAACTGGGTCTGTTTTACCTCCCCTGACCAGATACCGATCTCTTTCATCAGATTAAAGATGCCTTCCGTAACCTGATTTCCGAAACTTCTGGTGATCCGCATCCCCAGTCCCATTTCCACCACAAGCGTAGGGACTCCCAGAAGGTTCATGGAATAGGCAAGCGTGGATTCATGCACGGTAGCCGTGGCATTCATCCATATCATATCCACATTCATCAGCTTCGCATAGGGCAAAAGTCTCTGTGCAAAAGTTTCGCTCAGCCGCACCTGCGGGATCTCCTTGACCGATCTGTCGGACGCGTGGACGTCTATGCAGACATCGGAACCTGCTATACTCTCTACCACTGCCGCCGCCACACGCTCGATCATATTGCCGTCTTTTTTCCCGGGAAAGATACTGTTCATATCCACATTCAGGTTCGGCACAAAACGCTGCGCCGTCTCCAGCCCCATAGGATTCAGCGCCGGATAGATATCTACGATCCCATGCAGCTTATCCGGATGTTCCGACACTCTCCTTGCCACTTCATAGCACACATACTGCCCCTCCAGCTCATCGCCGTGTATGCCGGACACGATGGAAATACGTTTTCCCTTATCTTCCGCCTTTAAGGGCATAATCCGGTTTCTTTTTACGGAAAGTTTCTCCCCCACGGCAAGTTCTATTTCCACCACAGTTTCCATTTTCATTTCCCCCTTTCCTTCCTATCGTCCTTATGCCGCGTTCCCCTCCTTACCGAAACCGCGGAAAAAGACGGTCAAACAAAATGCCCCAAGGCATGATCCCTGAAGCATAGCTCTCCTTTTTATTCTTCTACGACAAGTCCCTGTATGATATATAAAAGTTCCCTGTCTACGCTTTCCTCCGAAATCCCCGTCGTCTTCGCGGTAATCTTCAGCCCTTCCAACACATACATGATATTTCTTGCCGTATCCTTGGTGTTTTCACAGTAAAATTCTCCGTTTTCCACTCCTGCCCCAATCAGATTCTCCAAAACATATACTGCCTCGTCAAACTGCTTTTTTAAAGGATTCTCCTTTTTGGGGATCTTATTCGCAAAGAAAAACTCATATGTGGCAATGATCAGGCTTCTTTTTTTGCGTAACAGTTCTTTTTTCTGTTCTTTCAAAAACAGCATCAGGAGATCCGTAGCCGTTGCCTCCCGTGCGATACTGTCCGCCAAAACATCGTCCGTCTCCTGCGTTTCCATATTGAGGATATCCAAAAAGATCTCTTTCGTACTTTTATAATACAGATACAAGCCCCCTCGGCTGATCCCGCACGCGTCAACAATATCTTTCATCGTCACGTCCTTGTAGCCTTTTTCCATGAAAACTTCTCTTGCGCCCTCTAATATGGACTGTTTCTTCTGTTCTGACTTTTCTCCCATTTGTACATAGTCTCCTGCCCTTTTCTCTTTATGCTAACGGCTTGTCCCAAAATTCCATGATTTCTTTCATCCGGAGCAGTATTTCCAAAAAAATGCCTTCCTCTACTGCCACTCCCCATAAAACTCCTTTTGTCATTCCGCCCAGTACATATTTGGAAAGGATACCGCAGAGAGTCCCCATATCCCTTATCCCCGCCTTCTTGATCATCTTTTTTTCGTCCTGTACGGTCCGTATCCCGTTTCGCGAATACACATACGGATAATTCCTGTCCATAAACTTGGAATTTGACAATTCCTTGACAAAATTCAGCGTTGCGCCGTCATAGACCGGAAACCTGACGGAATGCTCTCCGATCCCCTCTCCGTTATAAATAGACAAGGCCTTTGCTCCTGCCCTTTGCTGCAGCCACGGAATATATTTTATATATTTTTCCACCTCTTCCCGATATTCGCTCCTCACCTGTTCTTTCAAATCTTTTTCCATTTTCTGCCTCCTGCCGTTAATGTCTGACGGACTTTCACGCCGGTCAGTTATGCGGCGGCACAGCCATGCCTGCCTATCCGTTTTGCGCATGGCCGGGCCGTTACCCAATTACTTATAGTTTAGCATATTCTCCTTGTTTTTCCAACATGAAATTAGTATAATAGAATTGTTAGCTTTATTACAGGAGATAACAAATTCGCAAACGAAACAGGAATGGAGGATTATTATGACACCGCAATCAGTTTCCGAAGGCCAGACTCTTTGTCAGAGCGGCGAACCTTTAAACAATCTACAGCTTATCGTAAACGGCACTGCCAAACTTTTCTTTCCCGGCGGCGAGATATTATTGGAAAAGGGAGATGTAGTCGGGCTTCTCGAGCTCGATGACGATACCCATTTCTTTACTTATAAAGCGACATCGGATATGACGCTCATGCCCTATCCGTATTCCCGCAAGGATTCCATAGAACCGCTTCTTTCTTCCAGTGAAGACCTTGCAAACCTGCTGGCTATTTCCATGTTCAAACAAGTGTGTTTCCTGCTGGATCATTATGAAATGTCAAAATATGCCTGCAGCAATCTATACCAGTCGTTATTAGACAGCTACAACGTATACAGGGATCTATGTACGCGCTACGAAATCTCCCCAAAAGCGCTTCCCGATTTGGAGACCGCGGCTCCCCTTGTATTGGAAGATGATATCGAAGACTGGGTAAGCGGCTATTATACGACCATCCGCAAGACGATCTCCGGCAGCGTACCGGCTTTTCTTACCAAAAATCCCCCCATTCTTTCCGGGATGATGATCAAGGCGTGCAGGGACGTAAAAAATACCCTTTCCGTATGCCGTATCCTTGCAGACTACCAGTCGGATACCGCCGTACTTCTTTTGAACGAAAACCATTTGGATTTCTTCGACCTGTATACGAGCCTTTTATTCCGTCTCGGTTCCAAAGCGCAGGACAGCACGGCCATCAGCGCCGCCATCAGCAAACTTTTGATCCAGCTTGAGACCGAAAATTCCGTAGACGGGGAACTGTTGAAAAAACGTGTGACCGAATACAAAGACAGATTGCAGGCGTTGGAAGAAAATGGTTTTGTGGAGGAAGACACGCCCGCGGCTACCGAACAGGAAGTGGCGTCCCTCGCCAACTCCCTCGATACGATTTTAAATTATTCCAAGTGCGAATTGGAAACGGCTTCTAACTTCAAGAGCCTGATTGCAGAATATAAGAAACTGATCGATAAAAACGGTTCCGACGATAACAGCCGCCGGCTCCGGGCAAAGATCACAAAATTATTCTACGAGATCTACGAAAGCGCTTTTTTTGCCAGTCTGGAAGACCAAAAAGTACCCGATATCGTAATGATGTTCTTTTTATTCGGATATGTGGACGAAGAGCTTGCCGGTATGGATAACGCGGCATACCTGTATTCTCTGCTCCGTCAGATCCCCAGCGCACCTGAGAAGGGCGTTTATACCGTTTACGACTGGTTCCTTGCGATCTACAACGGCAAAAAAGAACCCAGCCGCAACGAATTTGATTCAGACTATACCGCTTACATCCACGAAATGCGCGTGACCGGTAAGATCACCGAGGCAAAGGAACGGGTTTTGGTACAGGACCGCAAAGGCAAGACGGCATTCGAGATCGAGAATATGTTCTCCCTTGTAAACCGTATGACTTTCGGACGTATTTCCACTTTCTGCCCTGTTTTCTCCGAGCATAACGTTTTGAAAGATATCAAAGCTTCGTTAGTAACCGCTGAGTTAACAAGCAGCTATTTCCAAAAGATCAAAGGCGTCGATTACAGCGCCTACTGCCGTGAAGCAATCTATACCAATCCTTCTATCGGCATCGGAAAAGAAATGGTTCAGGTGGAAGTGCTGCCCGATGTGATCCTTATGCCGAACGTGGGCGTCCGCGGCGTGATGTGGCAGGAGATCGAAGGCAAAAAACGTACGACGCCCTGCCGTATGATGGTATCCATCTTCCAGATGGAAGATCTGGAGACGATTCTTGTCCGGCTTACCGGAGAATTTCGTTGGGAAATGTGCCGCCGTGTCCAGGGCGCAAGATGGAACGATCTTTCCGAACGTTCCCTTACCAGCGAGTACTGCGATTATATCCAGTTTTACCGAAAAAACAGAGATCTTTCCACCGATGCAAAGGATAAGTTAAAATCCGCTCTGCAAAAGGCTAAAAACAGCTATAAGGAAATGTTTGTCCGGGATTACGTTTCATGGGTATTGTATGAAGGCGCAGGATCGCCGAGACTGAATAAAGTGGCTCGTAATATTTTATTCACCTATTGCCCGTTCTCCAAAGAGGTACGGAAAGTACTGTCTGCCAATCCGCAGTTCCGTGAGATTTTGGAACGTTACGACATTAAGAACGTACAAAGGCTGCACCACCTTGACAACGTGGAACAAAGAATCAAAAATAACCGGGGAGAGATTCCCGAAGAGCTGGTTCGTCAAAGAGCGTTTTTGGAGAGCTGACCGCCCGGATTATTTTGTATAAGAAAAAGGGCCTGCACAGCAACATCCGGTATGACCGGAACTGCTGTGCGGCCCTTTTTTATTGTTCTAAACTTTTCTTCTGAATGCAAAAATACATCACGCCGATACACACCGCGCCTCCTATGATGTTTCCGACCGTCACAGGAATAAAATTATTCAGGCTCTGCAAAACGGAGAGGGAGTCAAGCTGCGTCTGTGTAAGCCCGTAAGCCTCCTGCGCCTTTGCCACATAGTCGGGATTGCCTGCCGCCAGCATCCCTGCCGGTATATAAAACATATTCGCCACACAGTGCTCAAAACCGCCGACTACAAATGCCCATATAGGAAAAAAGATCGCCAATGCTTTACCCGCAATGTCCCTTGCCGCTCCTGCCATCAGGATCGCCATACAGACTAACATATTGCATAAAATACCGGATGCAACGGCTTTAAACGGCGAGATACTCACTTTTGCAACCGCTACTTTGATCGTATATGCGCCTAACAAACCGCCGCTGTAGTCTAAGTTGCCGCTGTAAAAGATCAAAAAATCGATTGCAAGCGCCCCGACCAGATTGCTGAAATAAACTACTGCCAAGTTCCTAAGCATCTTCGTGACCGTCACTTTTTTATGAAGCACCGCCATCGTAATCAGGCAATTGCCGGTAAAAAGCTCTCCTCCCACAAAAACAATCATCATCAGTCCCACCGGGAAGATCGCTCCTGCAAGAGTCCTTGCCAGTCCCACATCCGAAATACTATGGACGGCGGTAGAACTTGTAGCGCCGCCAAGCGCAATAAACGCTCCCGCCATGATCCCCAGAAGGATCATTTTTCCAAGCGGCAGCTCCGCTTTTGCAATACCAGCCTTAATATTCCCTGCGATCACTTCATTTGGTGCGTTAAAATGATTATCCATCTTAAAATCCCCCTGTATCTGTTTTCGTTTTATACTCAATCTATTATGTTATCATCTGCATCCGGTAAAGTCAACAACTCCTGCTCCCGCTCTTTCCGTCCGTCATCCGCCGTCATTTATCGGCCGTCCGCAGCCTGATCCGCCCTTTTGAAAAGTCAGGACTCCCCGTTGTAAATGATCTTATCCCCCGCATATTTTATGATGCAGCCGCACAGTTCGTCCATATCGATCGGCTTCGATACAAAATCCTGAAAACCGGACTCTAAAAACATCTCCTTTGCCCCGTTTACCGCATTTGCCGTCAGGGCGATAACAGGTACGTCCTGATAATATACACCCTCCATTTCCCTTATTTTTTTCGTCGTCTCAACTCCGTCCATTTCCGGCATCATATGATCCATAAAAATAATGTCGTAACGGTTTTCTTTCATTTTCTCCAGACATTCCTGTCCGCTTACGGCTGTATCCGCCTGAATCTCCAATGTCTTTAACAATCCCACCGCAACCTTCAGGTTAATCTTCGTATCATCCACGACAAGCAGCTTTGCCTCCGGAGCCCGGAACCGTTTTCCGTTTTCTTTTCGGTTCCTTTGAATGCCCGTCTTTTCCCATGGCCCCACCGGTTCCGGATTGATGACCTCCTGCAGGATATAAAAGGTAAAGCGGCTGCCTTTGCCGTAACTGCTTTCCACCGAAATGGCGCCGCCCATGTTTTCCACCAGTTTCTTACAGATCGCCAGTCCCAGTCCCGTCCCCTCTATCGTACGGTTTTTCACAAGGTCCACTCTTTCGTAACTGTTAAAAAGACCGGACAGGTTCTCCTTTCTGATCCCGCATCCGGAATCCTCCACGCTGGCATAGAGCCTGAACTGCCCCTCCTTATTCTCGCACCAGACACGCAGTTTGACATAGCCTTCAGACGTAAACTTTACCGCATTATTGAGCAGGTTGATCAAAATCTGCCTGATACGCATCTCGTCCCCGTAAAGTACGCTGGGAAGTTCTTCCTGCGTCTCAATGATCAGTTCCAGTTGCTGCTCCTTTATCCTGACGCTCATCAGGCTTTCAATGCCGTGTATCATATCGGCAACCCGGTAATCCGTCGGTATGATCTCCATTTTTCCCGTTTCAATCTTGGAAAAATCCAGTATATCGTTGATGATATTCAGCAGCGTTTCTCCGGCGCTCCGGATATTGACCGCATTGTCCCTGGCCTCCTCCGAAAGATTTTCCCGCAGGATCAGTTCCGACATGCCGAGAATGGCATTCATAGGCGTTCTGATCTCATGAGACATATTGGCAAGGAACACCGACTTTGCCCGGTTTGCCTCTTCCGCCTGTTCCTTCAATTCAATCAGTTTCTGGGTATAGGCATAGTCGTCCGTTTTATCATACAGCCAGACCGTATATCCCTTCAGGCGCCCCTTGTCATAAAATGACTGGATATTGATGGATATCTTCTGTTTTCCTACGGTAAGCGTCTCTTTATTATGCTCAAAAAGCATAGCAATGGCTCCTGCCCTGCTTTCCGTTTCTTTCAGTTCCGGAAACATCCTGTCGGCTATCTCATTTTTAAAAAGCAGACTGCGGTTTAAGTCTACCACACAATACCCTTCTTTAATACTGACGACAATATCGTCTTTGGCAATCTGCTCCGAATCAAAAATCCGGTTGCGGAATACCATGGTAACAAACCATATGGCCGCCAATTGCTGGCTTAAAGGCACCGGATCGTATCCGTTAGGAACGCCGAAAAAACCAATGACTGTCAATACCGCCACAATCGGCAGCAAATAAGCGCTCCCGACAAGCAGCACCGCTTTGCCGTCCCTCCCCTTATTCGCCCTATAGTAATTAAAAGACATCATGATCTGTATCACCATGAGAAGGGCATTATAGGCGAGGAAACAATAATAAAGCGGCGTCTTCGTACTGACGATATGGGGCAATTCGGCCGCTGCGTCAAAATAATAGTCCCGATAATAAAAAGGATGCTTTTCTATCGTAGCGATCAGGGCAAAATAAAAAACCGCGAAAGCTAAAAAGAACACCTTTACTGCAGTATGGATCTCATAATGGCAGCAACGTGCCATAAACAGGAAAAGAAGCGGAATCATGAATACCAGACCCAGATATTCTATTTTAATGGCAAGGATTGCTTCCGTTTCCGTCCTTGCCGCAAGTTCAAAGCAGTACCCCAGCCCGTCCACAAAAGAGGCAATGCTGCCCAGCAATATCAAAAGCTGCGCTTTTGAAGGTTTTTCCAGCCCTATGACCAGCATCAGAAAAAAGGAAATAAATACCGCTACAATCTGAAAGCTCAGTAAAATGTCATACATGTCTGCTCCTATCTGCGTACTTTCGGATACGCGTACCAATCAGACGAGTAAATCTGTTTTTCTTTCCGTATTTTATCTGTTCGTTTTGAAATAAATACTAATCTATGTTATATTATACAAAACAAGCGCTCTATTGACAACAGGTGCATTGTAAATATCTTTTTAAGGAGACGTTTATTTGGAACAGAATAAAGAAACGAAAAAACGCGCCCTTTTGATCGGCGTGAATTTAAATGACGGCGACGACTTCGACCATTCTATGAAGGAACTTTCTTCCCTTGTGAAAGCCTGCCGCTATGAACCCGTGGGTATTGTCACCCAAAATCTTCCTGCAGTCCATACCGCCCTTTATATCGGAACGGGAAAGGTAACGGAAGTGAAAGAAACGGCCTCGCTGTTAGAAGCCGACCTTCTTATTTTTGATAACGCTTTAACGCCTACCCAGCTCAGGAATCTGCAAGACGAACTGGACCTTCCTATTTTTGACCGCACCTATCTGATTCTGGAGATCTTTAAGGAGCGGGCGCACACAAAAGAAGCCAAATTGCAGGTAGAGCTCGCCTCCCTGCAGTATATGCTCCCCCGTCTGGTAGGCATGCGTGCCTCTCTGAGCCGCCAAGGCGGCGCCAGCGGCTCATTAAGCTCCAAAGGCGCCGGTGAAAAAAAGCTGGAACTGGACAGACGCCATATCGAACATCAGATCAGCGAACTGAAAAAAAGTCTGGAACAGATCTCCAAGGACCGGAATACGCAGCGGAAAAAGAGAAATGTTTCCTCTATTCCAAAAGTGGCGCTGGTAGGCTATACCAATGCAGGGAAATCCACGCTGCTAAATGCATTCGTAGATTTTTACTTAAAGGACGAAAGCAAAAAAGTGTTGGAAAAAGATATGCTCTTCGCCACACTGGATACTACGGTAAGAAAGATCACACCGCCTGACAATCAGGATTTCCTGCTGTCGGATACCGTCGGCTTTATCGACAAACTGCCCCATAATCTGGTTCAGGCTTTCCGCTCTACTTTAGAAGAAGTAAGATATGCCGACCTGCTGTTGGAAGTCATTGATTTTTCTGACGAGAACTATAAGGAACATATGCTCGTCACACAGGATATTTTGAAAGAACTGGGAGCCGGAGGCGTCCCGGCTCTTTATGTGTTCAATAAAGCGGACCGGATAATGGACGTCTCCCTCCTTCCCAAAATCTCCGAAAACAAAATTTATATTTCCGCAAAAAACGGGATCGGTATCAGGGAACTTACGGAAGAAATGAACCGGCTGCTCTTCTCGTCTTATATTGACTGTAAAATGCGTATCCCTTACGAATCCGGAAATATTTCTTCTTATTTACTGGAAACGGCATACGTTAAAAGCGCCGATTACCTGCCGGAAGGAATCTGTCTGGAGCTTCGTTTAAGGCAGTCCGATTATGAAAAATGGAAGGGCTACTGCATCTGATTTCTTGATAAAACAGAAGATTTTCTTATAATTTATACTAAATTTCTACAAATTTTGGGGGTTTTCGCCAATATTGTTTTATTTTTTAATAATATAATTATAGACTCATACATGGATTTTGGTTATACTAAGTTTAGCTTGATGAGCAGCATCAAGTGTGCTAATTAGCAAATTCCGGAAGAATTCCCCTTTTACACAACGAAACGGCCAAAAGTTCCCCTTTTGGTCGTTTTGTTGTATTATCAAATATCCAATCAGTCTGAAATAACCGTAACTCTTTATTTAGCAAATAAGAAAGGCAGGTATCTTATGTATCAAAACTATATTTTCGACTTATACGGGACCTTGGTAGATATCCACACAAACGAACAGAAAAATTATCTGTGGAAAAAAATGTGTGCCCTCTTTTCCTGCTGCGGCGCTTCTTATGAGCCTTCGGAATGTAAAAAGGCTTACTTCTCCACGATCGCTCTTTTAGAGCAGCATGCGGGCGTACCTGACGCCGAGATCCAAATAGAAGACGTATTCGGGAAGATGCTTTCCGAAAAGGGTGTCGCTCCTACAGATACTTATATTTTTGCACTGGGGAACGCTTTCCGTGTTATCTCAAGAGACTATATCCGTCTGTATCCCGGCGTCATGGAATTTCTATCCGATTTACGTCTGGCCGGAAAAGGTATTTATCTTCTGTCCAACGCGCAGCGCATATTTACGGAGCCTGAAATGCGTTTCCTTGGCATTTATGATCTTTTTGACGGCGTCTTTTATTCTTCCGATATCGGCCTGAAAAAGCCTGCTCCCGGCTTTATGGAAAAACTGTTAGACCATTATAAACTGGACAGAAAAAAGTCCATCATGATAGGCAACGACGTCTCCTGCGATACGGGGATCGCCAATGCCTGTCAGATGGACAGTCTCTATATTCACAGTAATATTTCACCGGCCCTTACGGAAGAAACGGTTCCGGCTACATTTTTTATACCCGACGGGGATTTCACAAAGATCCCGTCTCTTATTCTAAAATAGCTACGGAATAAGGCGGAAGGATCAGGCCCGATTCCTCCAGCGAAACCGCCTCTTCTCCCGTAAGCAGCATCCCTCCCAAAGAAAGGCTGTCTACATCTATTTTGGCCAGATTAAAATCTTCCATGTTTAGAAGCAGCTTTTCTGCGGACAGGTTAAACAGGATCAGGATCGAGGAGTCTTCATACTCCTTTTTTAAAATGCAGACCTTATCGTCGGAAATACCGCTCAGATAAGCGACTTCCCCTCTTGCGATCTGAGGATAGCGATTCCGTAAGAGCACCGCCTGCTTGTAGTAGTTATAAATGGAATAACTGTCTTCCTTCTGCACTTCAAGGCTGGGGTATTTCATTTTAACATCTTCCATATCTTTCGGTCCGGCACACATTCCCGGCATCTTCTCATCCTCTGACCAGTACATGGGCGCACGTTTGTTTTCATCCTTACCGGAGCCTTTCATGCCAAGTTCTTCCCCGTAATAGACAAATGCCGCGCCATTCATCATAAGATTTAAAGCCGCCCCCATTTTTACCTGCGCTTCCGCCCACTCTCCGTTATAATAACCGGCGCTCCTGCCCAGATCGTGGTTACAGTAAAACGGCGCGTCGATAAAGTTCTCATTGTATTGTCCGAACTGCCCGGAAAGCTCGGCCACCGCTTTCCCGTATGCCGCTGCACCGCCGGGAGCATTTCCCTTCACGGTTTTTGCAATCAGGCCTTCGCTGTTGGCAAAAGCAAAATTGAAAACGCTGTCGATACCGCTCTCGTAATACTGTGCATATGCATTCATATCCGCCCAGACTTCCGCCACGATGTAAGCGTCCTCTTTCTTTTCTTTTACCATCGTGTTAAACCATGAAAGCACCTCCACATTGGCAGGGATATTATCCGAATAATATTCCTTGGCCGCATCTAAACGAAAACCGTCTACCCCAAGATCAATCCAGAAAGAAACGATTTCGCCGATCTCCGTCCTGAGCGCTTCGTTTGCCAAATTAAGATCCGGCATTTCGCTCCAGAACTTGCCTTCATAATACCAGTCTGCTCCCGGTACTTTATAATAATCTCCGCTCAGTTTCTCTTTGGAAAAATTATAATATCCATAATATGGGCATTCGCTTTCGGACGGTTCTCCGTCACCCAGATCTCTCAGATAAGCGCATGCCGTCGTAAACCACTCATGCTTTGAAGAAGTATGGTTCATAACAAAATCGATGATCACATTGATCCCTCTTGCATGGCACTGATCCATCAGTTCTTTAAAATCTTCTAAGGTACCGTATTCGGGATCGATATCACAATAATCGATCACATCATATTTGTGATATGTGGTAGAGGGCATGACCGGCATGAGCCAAATCCCGTTAAATCCCAGATCGTCCGTCGTCGCCGGATCGCCGTCGTTGATATAGTCCAGCTTTTCGGTCAGGCCTTTCAGATCTCCCACGCCGTCCCCGTTACCGTCGTAAAAGCTATATACGAATACTTCGTAAAAGGTTCTGTACTTATCGTCGATAACCTGCTGCCCGCCTTTATTTGCCTCTATCATGGGGGATTCCGGCAGGGTCTCTTCCGTTGTTTCCTCTTCCCCCGTACTTTCCTCCGTTTCGGTTAAAACGGCGCTTTCCGTTTCCGGCAGGCCGCCCTTGTTCTCCGTCTCTTTTGCCCCGCAGCCGCTAAGAAGACTGCCTGCAAAAATACTGACGCTCAATAAATATGCAATCCATTTTTTCTTCATATTCCTAACTCTCCTTCCCTTATATTATATATACAAAACACGGACATACTTTGTCAACCGTATTTCCCGCCCCATAAAAATTTCTTTCGTTTTTTTTCGTAATCCCTTGAAAAAAACGGTAAGCCTTTGTTATACTAGATAAAAAGAAAACTTAGCGGGCAGGGATCTGTCCGGCGTACAGGGGATGAGGGATTATGGCTACAATAAAAGATATTGCAAACCGGCTGGGGATTTCCGTGAGCACCGTTTCGAAAGGATTAAACGGCGCAAACGATATCAGCGAAGAACTCCGTCAGATGGTACTGGATACTGCCGTAGAAATGGGCTATACCACTAAGCGGATGAAAAAAGAAGAACATAAAAAACTATGCATATTTATTGAAAATATGGATTATGAAACTCCAAATCAATTCGGATATGAGATCATTCTGGGATTCAAACAGGCCGCATACAGAGATAACTGGGACGTCAGCGTCCTTCCCGTCACTCCGGGTTTCCAAAGGAAAGAGCGCTACGATACCTATATGCTGAAGAAGGGATTTACAGGTTCCTTTTTTGTAGGCTTTGCCCTGCAGGATCCATGGATGTCCCAGCTTTCTGAAACTACGATCCCCACTGCGCTTTTTGACAATTATATTAAGAAAAACCCCAATGTGGGGTATGTAGGTACGGATAATTTTGAAGGCATCGACAGCGCCGTGGAACATATCTATCACTTAGGGCACAGACGTATCGCATTTTTAAACGGTTCCGTAAATTCCATGGTTTCCGAACAACGACAGCAGGCTTTTCTTGAAAGCATGGAAAATCACGGTCTTCCCGTTGACGAAGCGTTAATGGCTAACGGATATTATGTGGCGGATTCGGCCAAATACCATGTTCCGAATTTTCTTGCGGCAGGTGCCACGGCTATTTTATGCGGCAACGATCTGATTGCCGCCGGTACGATCGAAGTTTGCCGTCAAAAAGGATTCCGGGTTCCCGACGACATCAGCGTGATCGGTTTTGACGATCTTCCTATCTCCGTTCATTTATTCCCTCCGCTGACTACCATACGTCAGGACCGGATCGAACTCGGAAAGAGCGGTTACTACACTTTAAATTCCCTGATCCATCATGTTTCCATCGGGAAGACCCTGCTTCGGCCGCAGTTCGTCCTGCGCGATTCTACCGCCGCCGTGAGCCGGTCCTTTCAATCCATAAGCACAAAAGAAACGGAGACTTTACTAAGATAAACCGTTTTTGCCAGCCGGCCTCTGCCCGTCATTTCGTAGATTCTTTCATGGAGACTTCATATCCCAACAGAATCTGTGATTCCACGGCTTTCCCGTCTATCTGGGTAAGTAATGCCTGACATGCTACTCTGCCAAGTTCCCATCCGTCGAACTGCAGGGACGTAATGGCAGGCATATTATATTCCAAAGTCGTACTGTTATAAAAAGAAGCGACTTTGATATCCTGTGGGACCCGGATCTTTTCTTTTTTCAGTTTCGCCAGCACATAAGCGCAAATGGAATCGTCCATGCATAAAATGCAGTCTGCTTTCTTAGGAATCAGGTCGTCTACAATCTGTTCGATCCGCACCCTTCCCTCCGCCTCCATATAAATCAGCTTATTATCCGGCTTTTTTCTTAAATCCTCATACGCTTCCATATAACCGAGCAGCCGGTTCTGCGTAACGATATGATTGCGGTTGCCGCCTATCAGCGCGATCTTTCTGATCCCTCTGGACAAAAGTATGGACGTCAGCTCCCGGCATGCCCCCCGATGGTCGTTATCCACCTGAACCACGTTGTCTTCTTCCGTCCTTCCTATCGCTACAAAAGGTATTTTCCTTTCCTTCAGAAATTTCATCGGCGCATCTTCCACCAGCGTCCGGCTTAATACGAAACCATCCACTTTATGGTTATCCACCAGCCTTTCCATCTGGCTGATATCGGCGCCTTTGATCATGGAAATGATCACATCGTAATCCATGGCCGACGCCATTTCACATACGCCCAGCATACATTTTTGGAAAAATGGCAGATCGACCAGATCATAATCGCCCGGTATCATCAGCCCGATATTATAAGTTTTCGACTGTGCCAGCCCTTTTGCGATCACATTCGGCTTATAATTGCACTGCTTGATATAATCGTTTACCCGGTCCACCGTTTCCTTTCCGATTCTTCCTTTTCCTGAAATCGCTCTTGAAACAGTCGTTTTAGATACCCCGAGATCTTTCGCTATATCGTCGATGGTAATTTTCTTCTGTTCCCTTTGCATATACCTCTCCTACCTTTAAAAAAACGTTTTCTTTCATGATATACCTATATCATACACTATATTCCTTAAAAGCGCAATCGGCTGCCTTATTCGTTCCACAATTGCTCTATGCAGGCTCTGAGCACCTCCTCCACGCTGTCGCATACATGGTTAGCGCACTGTTTTACATAATCTTTGGCGCTGCTCATACAAAAACTCTGACCGGTCTCTTTTAGCATTTCCATATCGTTTTCGTTGTCGCCGAAGCTGATCATATTCTCCAAAGGAATCCCCATATGTTTTGCAAGGATTTTTAGCGCATTTCCTTTTCCTGATGTCTTTCCTGTAAAATCGAGCCATCCGTTGCCGCCGTCGGCGACCTGAAGGCAGTCATCGTAGATCTTGTGAAATCGCTCCGCCTCTTCTTTCGGAATCCCGTCCCGCCAAAAAAGAGAGATTTTTATCATCTCTTCTTCTATTTCCTCAAAATTTTCTAAAATCGTAACATGATTCCGCACACGCTTTACCAGCCTGTCAACAAAATAACCGGTTTTAGGCACTATATAGCTGGTATCCACTCCCGATACCATGATCTCGCCGTCCAAACAGCGCTGCATATCGCGGATCAGGGCCAACGCCTGCTCCCTTTCTATCACGTCTTTATATATGATCCGGTTCCGGTATACGATCAGGCTGCCGTTTTCGCATATATAGTCGATCCTGTCCGCAAGGGGTGCGAATCTGTCTCTTAAATTCTGGTACTGTCTTCCGCTTGCCGATATAAACCGGATGTTTTGATGAAGCAGCTTTTCCAATAAGAAAAACAATTCCTCCGAAGGTTCTTTCATTCCTGACACTGCGATAGTTCCGTCATAATCGCTGACAACCGCCTGTATTTTATTGCCCTGAAAATCAAAGCATTTTTTCTTTATGCTCTCTCTTCCGTTCTCTTTCATGTCTGCATCCGCCCGTTTCCAGAGTGTATTGGGAAATGCATTCCCACACTCCGGCTTTCTTTGGATTTTCCGTTTCCAGTGTTTTTTATTCTTCATAAATTGGTTCAAAATCTTCCGCGCCGTGGCCGCAAAGAGGACAGATATAGTCCGCCGGGAGTTCGCTCCCGTTATACACATAATTACAGATCTTACAACGCCATCCCACGATCTTTTTACCGCCGGAAGATTTTTCTTTTAACTGTTTTTCCGGCTTGGGCTTTATATTGTTTTGATAATCCGCATAGGTAAGGGGTTCGTTTTCACTTAACGCCACCGCATCTTCCACTTCCGCAATAAAGAGGGAATGGCTGCCCAGATCTTTACTGTCCACCACTTTGCAGCTCAGCACCGCGCAAGTCTGCCATCCTAAATAAGGAATTCCGTTTTTATCCGCAGGCGGCGTAAGGTCTTTAAATTTGTCGACCTCCCTTCCTGACTGAAGCCCAAAGTATTTGATTGTCTCAAAAGTGACCGTTTGGTCAAGTATGCTGAGCGCAAAATAGCCGCTTTCTTTGATCAGCTCACAGGTATAATTAGAATTTAACACCGAGATCGCCACTCTTGTGGGGCTGTTTGCCACCTGCATACAAGTATTGGTGATACAGCCGTTTATCTTATCCCCGGCTTTCGTAGATAACATAAAAACGCCGTAACTTAAACTGAATAATGCCTTTTTGTCCATATTTTTCTCCATTTCTGCGCTGCTTTATTACACAGATCCATCATACGGACCGCAAGTCTGCGTCAAGCCTTTATGGCTTTGCAGCGCGCAAACACAAACCTGCGGCCAAAACTTCTGCTTTTCACTCTTTCTCTTTTACCTCTTCACGGTACAAATATCCCTAAACCGCAGTATGCTCGGAAAAGTGCATATTCTCACATTCTCCCGGTAAAACGGCTACTCCCATTTACATATTATTTCAGTAAACAAATCGGAATATTCTTATTTCTCACAGGACAATGTTCACTGATCCCGCCCTTTAACATCTACGCCACCCTTTCGAAAACAGGAAAGTTTTCCCTACTCCCATTATACAAAAAAAACTGCCGTTTAACAAGTATCTGCCCAAATCTCCTGCCTGCCCCGTTTTTATCAAAACGCCGGCTGCCGCTCATTCCGGTATTTTAGACACCGGACGCCTGATTCCACCGGTCTTTTAAAATAGCGTACAAAAAAATCCTGAAAACCATATCATCATGCTTTCAGGACCTTCTAACAGAGGAAGAGGGAATCGAACCCCCGTTAACGGTTTTGGAGACCGCCGCACTACCGCTGTACTATTCCTCTATCTAAAATGTTTTACCAACAAAATTTATTATAGCACACCTATTCTTCTAATTCAAGAACGATAATAGAAAGTTTTTTTTCTATTTTTCTGTCTTTTCAACACAATTTGTCATCGTTATACTACAATTTGTCCCAAAAGCCGAACTTTTCTCTCTGCTTGGAAAATTCCCCCATAGAGCCGGATCAAGCGCAATGATCACGATAAGATCCGCTATATTTATATTGACTCCTATCTGCCTGTTTCCGGCTTTTTCAGTAAATAACATTTTCCCTTGGAATCTGTAAGATAAATCATTCCCTCATAAAGAAAATAATCTTCCATCAAATCTTCCTTCCATGAAAATTTCCCTGCTTTTTCCCAAATCAAATTCTGTAGGTCTTCTCCTGCCTGCGGACATTCTGCCCGATATAACAACCAGTTACTGTCCCCCGTATCAAAAAATGCATATGCCGTCTCACTGTCTTTATCCAGTATAGGCGCATATCCCGTCCGGAAATTGCGGTCCTCCTCCACACTGACAGAATCCCAGTTTTTTCCTCCATCTTTTGTTACAAACAGATAGCCGTTGCTCCTCATTTGGGTTCCGACATAAATCAGCTCTCCTTTCACCGCCAAAAGACTTGTTGGATAACCGTCTATTTTAGAACCTATATCCGTTTCACCGTACGTTTTCCATCTGTCCTCTGTCTTATATAAGACTTTTTCCATCAGGCCGCAGGCAGGGGTACTACAATATAGCAGATAACCGTTTTTTTCATCGAGCATACTGATAAAAACTTCATATTGGTCATAAGGAATCTGTATTTCATTTAATATATTTCCACCGGACGGCTCTGAAAGGACGATCTTATCCCCTTCAAAAACTGCAGAAACGCAAAACTCATCCTCTTCTTCGAAAAGTCTTGCCGCCTCCGTTTCTTCCACATTAAACACTGCAATGCCTGCCTCCTCCAGAGCAGGTGCAAGATCTTCTTGATGAGCGCATGAAACGAGCAATCCGGCCAATAAAATAAAAGCAGTTGTAACTTGTATCCGTTTCTTCATCCTCTTTCCTCCGTTCCTCAGGAAATATCATCCTCTTTTCCGGTTTCCGGCAGACGAAAGTATCTCCTATCCCTTTTATATAAGATCAATTGCGTCCTGCACCGATTTCACTCCGGCCAGCCTCATGCCGTCCCAAAGAGCCTGCCCCTGTTCCGTGTGCCGCCCTTTGTTCTGCTCCAAGATCTGATCCAGACAGACAGCCGGAAGGATACAAGTCGTAAATCCCAGTTTTTTTGCCTCCGAAATCCTTTGTTCCGCCATATTGACGGCGCGCACTTCACCGCTCAAGCCAATCTCCCCAAAAGCGATCGTTTTTTCGTCGATCGGCCTGTTTTTAAAGCTGGATACGATCGCCATCGCCATTCCCAGATCAACCGCAGGTTCGGTAATCTTCATCCCTCCTGCAATATTGACGTATGCGTCACAGTTGGACATCTGCAGGCAGAGTCGTTTCTCCAATACCGCCATCAGAAGATTGACGCGGTTAAAATCAGTTCCCGTAGCCTGCCTTCTGGGAAATCCGAAATTTGTAGGACAGACAAGCGCCTGTATCTCAATCAGGATGGGCCTTGTCCCCTCCATAGAGCAGGCTACGATAGATCCGCTTGCCCCTTCCGGTTTTCCGCTTAACATATACTCGGAAGGATTTTTTACTTCTTCCAAACCGTTTTGACGCATCTCAAAAACGCCGATCTCATTAGTGGAACCGAAACGGTTTTTAACGCCCCGCAAAATCCGGTAAGAAGCATGACGGTCTCCCTCAAAATAAAGTACCGTATCTACCATATGTTCCAACACTCTTGGTCCCGCCACCGTGCCTTCCTTGGTAACATGTCCCACGATAAAAATAGAGATCCCGAATCCTTTTGCAAGCTGCATCAGCACTCCGGTGGATTCCCTTACCTGAGATACGCTGCCGGGCGCGGCCGAAACGTTTTCATTATACATAGTCTGGATGGAATCAATGATCACCACCTTCGGTTCCATCTCCTTTATCGTCTCTTCTATCAGGGAAAGATTCGTTTCACACAGCAAAAACAGTGTTTCTGAAAATTCGCCCATGCGGTTCGCCCGTATCTTGATCTGCTTTAGGGATTCTTCTCCCGATATGTACAATACTTTTTGTCCGTCCGCTGAAAGCTCTCTGCAGACTTGTAAAAGCAAGGTGGATTTCCCGATTCCGGGATCTCCACCCACCAACGTCAGGGAGCCGGGGACAATGCCCCCGCCAAGCACCCTGTCAAGCTCGCTCATATGAGTGAGCAGCTTTTCTTCTTCTTTCATGGATATGTCAGACAGTTTCTGCGCTTTTTGCCTTTGCCTTCCTTCGCTTTTTGCAACGCCCCCTATACCGGATTTTGCAGCGACAACGGTTTCTTCTACGAAACTGTTCCACTCCTTACAGCCGGGACACTGTCCCATCCATTTCGACGATTCATAACCGCAGTTCTGACAGAAAAATACGGTTGTTTTTTTCCCTTTTGCCATACTTCATGTACACCTGCTATTTTATGATACGGACATTCGTCTCGCCCACGCCTGCAAGCTCTACGCTTACGCTCAGCTTTCCGCCCATATTCGTTTTCATCTTTCCTGCGCTTTCACCGTCTACAAAGACTTCGTATTCGGTTTCATCCTGAAGCCCGACCGTAAGCTGTGCGTCTTCATCCCCTTCTACGACAAACTCTACTCCGTTTTCATCTTCTTTAAAGTTAAGTACGCTGGTACCAGGAACCGACTCATACATGAACATCCCATTTTTTTCTAATTTGGTCATGGTCGCGTAAGTCTTTACCTTATACAGATCGCCCGCATGTTCAAAGTCTTCCAATTTTGCCTTTTGCTCTAATTTGTGATTTCCAAAGCTGATCGTTCCGTCACTTTCCCCACGAAGTAACTCTGTCACTACTGCCATTTTATACGTCCTCCTAAAATACCTTACAATGCAATTTTTGCACTGTTTCTTTTGTATATTCAGTATAATATAATTGTATTTTTTTTTCTATAGAAATCCATTAATTTTTTGAGATGTTTATAATTTACAACTTATTTGGAAACGGGAATTTTTTATTTTGCACTATGGATCCTTCTTAATCCGCACTCTCCTTCACATGGAAAACGACTTCCCCGTTTTTCATCCCCGCCGTCACTTTACTTCCTGCGCGGATCTTTCCTGCAAGGATCTCTTCCGCAAGAGGATCTTCGATCACGTTTTGGACCGCCCTCTTTAACGGACGCGCCCCCATCTTGGCGTCGGAATGTTTCTCTACGATATATTCCTTCAACGCCGGCGAGATCGCAAGCTGGATGTCAAGCTGGTCTTTACAACGCTCCGCCAGATTTTTACTTATCAATGTGATGATCTGCTTCATCTCCTGTTCGTCTAACGGATGGAATACCATGATCTCGTCGATGCGGTTGATAAATTCCGGTTTGAACAGTTTCTTGACTTCCTCCATCACATGGGATTTCATTGTCTGATAATCCTTGTCGGCATTCCCCCCTGTGGTAAAACCAAGATTTTTCGGCTCTACGATCCTCTGCGCCCCCGCGTTGGAAGTCATGATCAGAATCGTGTTTTTAAAGCTTACTTTCCTGCCTTTGGAATCCGTGATATGGCCGTCGTCCAGCACCTGCAGCAAAATATTGAATACATCCGGATGAGCCTTTTCTATTTCGTCAAAAAGCACTACGGAATAAGGATTACGTCGTACTTTCTCGCTAAGCTGTCCGCCTTCGTCAAACCCCACATACCCGGGAGGGGAACCGATCATTTTGGAAACCGCATGGCCTTCCATATATTCCGACATATCCACACGGATCAGCGCGTTCTCCGTCCCGAACATCGCTTCTGCAAGGGCCTTGCTAAGCTCCGTCTTGCCTACTCCGGTAGGTCCAAGAAACAGGAACGAACCGATAGGACGTCTGGGATCCTGCAGCCCCACTCTTCCCCTTCTCATCGCTTTTGCAAGGGAAGTTACGGCCTCCTTTTGTCCAATGACGCGCTTATGCAAAATAGACTCCAGCTTTAACAGGCGCTCGCTTTCTTTTTCCGTCAGTTTATTGACCGGAATCTTCGTCCATGCGGCAACGACTCCGGCAATCTCATTTTCACCGATCTCGTATTTCATCTCCTGACGTTTTCTTTCATGCTGTGTGCGGAGCTTTTCGTATTTTTTAATGATGATATCCTGCGCCCTTTTCTGTTCCCCTGCCTGTGAAAAGGCCTCCATCCTTATGGATCTTTCGATCTGTACGTCCAGCTTTTTGATCTGTTCTGCAAGTTCTTTCATTTTTTCCGGAAGATGGGCCGCCTTGATCCGCTCTGCCGAAGCCGCTTCATCTATCAAATCAATGGCTTTATCCGGCAGATTCCTGTCATTAATATAGCGGTCGGAGAGACGTACCGCCGCTTCGATCGCATCGGGACGGATCGTTACTTTATGGTGTTCTTCATATCTGGGCGCCACGCCCGTCAAAATACCGATCGCCTCCTCTACGGTAGGCTCCTCCACATTGACCGGCTGGAAACGGCGTTCCAATGCCGCGTCCTTTTCAATGTACTTGCGGTATTCCGTAATGGTGGTGGCGCCGATAAGCTGAATTTCCCCTCTGGCAAGGGACGGCTTTAAAATATTAGAAGCGTCAATGGCGCCCTCTGCTCCTCCCGCTCCGATCAAAGTATGGAGTTCGTCTAAAAAGAGCAATACGTTTCCGGCTTCGATCACTTCTTTGATCACCTTTTTGATCCGCTCTTCAAACTCGCCCCGGTATTTGCTTCCCGCTACCATGCCTGACAGATCCAACGTGAGCACCCTTTTATCCTGTACCGTAAAGGGCACCTCGCCAGACACGATCTTTAATGCAAGCCCTTCCACTACGGCGGTTTTACCGACTCCGGGTTCGCCGATCAAACAAGGATTGTTTTTTGTTCTCCTGCTCAAAATCTGAATCACGCGTTTGATCTCGTCTTCCCTGCCGATCACCGGATCTAATTTTCCTTCTTTCGCAAGCGCGGTCAAATCTCTGCTATATTGCTCTAAAGTGGATTGTCCCGCTTTCTTTTTACTGTTCTTTTTAGAAAGATCTTCTTTATAAAGCCCGCCGTCCTCGCCTATAGCGATCAAAATGTCCACATAAATCTTCTGGGTGGATATTCCGCAGGTATTCAGCAGCCTTACCGCCACGTTTTCGCCTTCCTTGATCATGGCAAGTAAAATATGTTCCGTCCCCGTAAGCATAGAGCCAAACCGTTCCGCCTGTCTATGGGCCTCCTCTAAAATCTTTACCGCTCTTGGTGAATAACCGTCCCGTTCCTTTAAGGATACTCCGACCTCCGGCGCCAGCAGATCCCGTATCATATCCATAAGCTGTGACTCTTCCACACCGTTATCCGCAAGGACCCTTGCGGCAACTCCCGTCCTCTCCCTAAGAAGCCCTATCAGAATATGCTCCGTTCCGATATACCCCTGACGCATACTCCTTGCCGCTTTTTGTGCTAAAATAAGCGCCGTTTTTGCTTTATCCGTGAATTGTGACTGCATTATCTAAGCCCTCCATATTCTTCATATATTTCATCGATCAGTGCATGCACTTCTTCTTTTGAGATATTTTTGCAGCTACTTTTCGCCAGTATTACTTTCAGCTCCTTCTGCAATTCCTCCATTGCGCGTATTTTATCCAGATCGATTGCTATGACTGCGCCTTTCCTCCTGTCGACCTTAACATACCCCTCCTGCTTTAATACGGTATATGCCTTATTTACCGTATGCATATTGATTCCTATTGAACCTGCAAGCGCCCTTACGGAAGGAAGCGGATCCCCCTCCCTAAACCGGTTTGTCGCGATCCCCAAAATAATCTGATTACGAAGCTGTATATAAAGAGCCTCGTCGCTGTTAAAGTCTATCTCAATTATCATAACCAATTCACCGTTCCTTCTAAACAGGATTCTGTAGAAAGCTATAGGAATCTGTTATATGATATTTAACAGATTCCTATACAGAACTATAATTTATTTCTATTCTAATATTTATTGGGATCGTCCATATTCAGAAACTCAAATTCAAATTCATCGTCTTCCGAAAGAAAATTTTTGGACCTCCATGCGCCGTTTTGGTCTCTTCTCCTGTCAAGACCCGGTTCCTCTTCATAAGTTACTTCTCTCTCCGGCTGTCTGGGCGCCGCTGTCCGGGGCCTTGTCCCCTGCGGAGCCTGCCGTCTTACCGGTTCTCCCTCATACGGCCTTGTCCCTTTCTGCACCGGCCTGCTCCCCTGTCTGGGACGGGGCTGCGCTTCCGCCGCAGGTCTTTTTACCGGGCCTGCGCCTTCTGCTGCCGGTCTTCTTACCGGTCTTTCCCCATCCGGCGACGGTCTTTTTACCGTCCTTGTTCCTTCTCCGGCAGGCCTTCTCACCGGCCTTGCACCTTCCTGTACCGGTCGTCTCACCGGTTCCCCTTCGCCGACGGGCCGCCTTCTTCTTACCGGTACCGGCTCTTCCTCTTCTTCGTCGTCATCTTCTTCAAAAGAAGCATCCCGCATCTTAAAGAACAACAGCGTGATTCCCAAAATAAGAAGAATCATGACCGCGCCCATTCCTATAATGATCAGTTTCTGCTGTCCCGCCTGTTTTGCGGAAACTTCATACTCCTGTGCTGCTTCCAAAAGCTTCGGGATCGGATATTTTAACCATTTTTCCCTGTCCGCATCATGCATATCATACAGATACCATTCCGTTGTCCCGTCTTCTTTCGTTTCCTGTACCGTATCGTACTGTTTTGTCTCAACCTGAGGCGGCTCCGCTTCCGGCGTCTGTTCCGGCTCCGGTTCGGGAGTCGGTTCCGGTTCCGGCTCCGGAATCACCTCTCCTAACGTCACATAATCGGAACGGATAAAACCGGACACGGTATTCCCGTCCAATGTAAGAGAGACCTGATACCATAGCTTTCCGTCCGCACCCGTCATTTTTCCGGTTACGATCAATGCCGACCCGTTCGGGGCCTTGCCCAGCTTATCGGAAGAAGTGCTTGCCGCAGCCCGCACATTCACATCCCCGCCCGTCACGTTTGCGTTCTGGCTCTGCATCGGTTCCACTTCCCCCGATGCCTGATCCTGCCCTGCCGCACCGTCTGTCTGTGCCGCAAGCTCAATCGACTCCGTCGTTGCAAGTTGGATCTCAGGAACGGTTCCTTCCGGCTCTACAAGATCGGCCCGGATAAAGCCAAGCGTGTCGGCATTCACAAATACCTGATACCACTCGTCGTCGCCCGCTTTTACCTTGCCTTTAATACTGAGTTCGTCGCCCTGCTCCACACTGGCAAGCGCCATACTGGCCGTATTCGCTTCTTCCCTGATCTTTGCCGATCCCGGCTTTACCTTTCCCTCTACGGCAAAGCTCTCAAAAGAAAACAAAAACAGCCCGATACAAAAAATCCCGGTTCCTAAGATCATCCTTACCGGCTTTCGTATGTTCCACACTACCCTTTTGTCTTTCATACTCATCTCTTCCTTCCCTAAAGTAATCCTGTCTCATTCTCCCTGATTTACACCAATTTTTTTCGGAAGATCAAGCCTCGTCAATTGCCTTTCCAATATCATTTCTCATGTATTTCCCTTGAAAATCCACCCATTCCGTGGCCGCGTAGGCGTTCAGCCTCGCTTCTTTTAAATCCTTCCCTTTCGCGGTGATACCCAGTACCCTGCCGCCGTTTGTCACGATGCCCTCATCGGTCTTCTTTGTTCCCGCATGGAAACAATAATATCCGTCTCTTCCCGTAAAATTCTCCAAGCCATCTATGACAAAACCTTTTTCATAAGCTACCGGATACCCTTCCGACGCCAGCACTACACAGACAGTCGCATTTTCTTCAAATTCCAGTTCGATCTTGTCAAGCGTACCGTCTATACATGCCTCTGCGACTTCAATAATATCGTTTTTCATCCTCGGCAATACGACCTGCGCCTCCGGATCTCCGAATCTCGCATTGTATTCCAGCACCTTAGGCCCTTTTTCCGTCAACATAAGTCCGAAAAAGATCACCCCTTTAAACTCCCTGCCTTCCGCCGCCATCGCATCTACCGTGGCCTGATAAATATGCTCTTTACAAAACGCATCCACCTCTTCGGTATAAAAAGGACTGGGAGAAAAAGTTCCCATACCGCCCGTATTCAATCCCTGATCTCCGTCCTTTGCCCTCTTATGGTCTTGGGCGGAAGTCATAGTCTTTATCGTTTTTCCGTCCACAAAAGATAAAACGGAAACCTCCCTGCCCGTCATAAACTCTTCGATCACCAGTTTATTGCCGGCAGAACCGAACTGCTTATCCAGCATAATGGACTTTACGCCCTCTTTCGCTTCTTCCGGCGTGTTGCAGATAAGTACCCCTTTTCCCAACGCCAGACCGTCCGCTTTCAGGACAATAGGAAAACCTGCGGTTTCCAAATATCCCAATGCTGCTTCGGCATCTTCGAAAGTCTCGTACGCCGCGGTAGGTATATGATATTTTTTCATCAGATCCTTAGAAAATGCCTTGCTTCCCTCCAGAATCGCCGCATCTTTTTTCGGGCCGAAAGCCTTAAGCCCCGCCGCGTTCAATTCGTCCACAAGACCTCCTACCAAAGGGTCGTCCATTCCTACGATCGTCAGATCGATCTTTTTCTCTTTGGCAAACGCAACGATCTTGTCAAACTCCATTGCCCCAATGGGTACGCATTCCGCGATCATGCCGATTCCCGCATTTCCGGGCGCGCAGTAGATTTCGTCTACTTTATTACTTTTTGCCACACTGGCTGCGATAGCATGCTCTCTCCCGCCGCTGCCTACGATCAAAACCTTCATATCATACCTCCCTGCCTGCGCAAACAGACATCCATTTTAAAATGCTTATTCCGTCTTCTGTATTACTTTTCCGTTCTCTATCCGTATTTTACCGTTCGCGATCCGGTCAATCGCTTCGGGTAAGATCACCCACTCGGCCTGCTCCATCACTCTCTTCTGCAGGCTCTCAGGCGTATCGTCTTCATTTACCATGACCGGCTTTTGTAAAATGATCGGTCCCGTATCCGTTCCTTCATCCACAAAATGCACCGTAGCCCCGGTCACCTTCACGCCTCTTTCCAACGCCGCCTCATGCACCTTCAATCCGTAAAAACCTGTCCCGCAAAAGGACGGGATCAGGGATGGATGAATATTAATAATGCGGTTTGCATATTTTCTTATCATTTCTTTCGGGATCACTACCAGAAAGCCTGCAAGTACGATCAGATCCGGCTGCAGTTCCTCCGTCTTTTCCAAAAACGCCCTGTTAAACTCTTCCCTGTCCGCATAAGCCTTGGGCGATACGCAGAATGCCGGGATTCCTGCCTGCTTCGCCCTTTCCAGCGCGTATGCATTTTGATTATTACTGATCACTCCGACGATTTGGGTATTGGTGACCGTACCCTTTGCGGCTGCGTCTATGACCGCCTGCAGATTCGTCCCGCCGCCGGAAACGCAAACCAGAATCTTTAGCATAAGACTACTCCTTTTTCTCCCGCTTCACAGTTTCCAACCACATAAGCGGTCTCGCCTGCCTCTGAAACTGCCTGAACCGTCCTTTCCACATCCTCTTTTGCAACGGCAAGAACCATACCGAGTCCCATATTATATGTATTATACATCATTTCCTCTGCAATACCGCCTTTTTCCTGCAGCAGCTTAAAAATAGACGGCACTTCATAACTGTCTTTTTTTACTACCGCCCGGATGCCTTCCGGCAGCATTCTCGGAATATTTTCGTAAAAGCCGCCCCCTGTGATATGGCTGCAGCCCTTTATGGTCACGCCTGCCCCTTTTATGGCTTTCAACGTTTTTACATAGATCTTCGTCGGCGTCAAAAGCGTCTCGCCAAGGGTCTGTCCCAATTCTTCATAATAAGTATCCAGACTTTCTTTTGTCATCTCAAACACTTTTCTTATCAAAGAAAAACCGTTGCTATGTACGCCGGAAGAAGCGATCCCGATCAGAACGTCGCCTTCTTTGATCTCTTTTCCGGTGATCAGTTCTTTTTCCTCTACTACGCCTACCGTAAATCCGGCAAGATCGTATTCGTTTTCCGGCATCAGTCCCGGATGTTCCGCCGTCTCGCCGCCGATCAGCGCCGCGCCCGCCTGCTTACATCCTTCTGCAACTCCTGAAACGATGGCAGCGATCTTTTCCGGATAATTTTTCCCACACGCTATATAATCCAAGAAAAATAACGGTTCTCCGCCTGCGCATGCCACGTCGTTCACACACATGGCAACGCAGTCGATCCCTACCGTGTCATGTTTGTCCATAATATAGGCAAGCTGTATTTTTGTCCCCACACCGTCCGTACCGGAAACCAGCGTAGGGTTTTCCATTTCCTTGATTTTCTTTAAGGAAAAAGCTCCTGAAAAGCCTCCTATGCCGCCCAAAACCTCCGGGCACATCGTCCCTTTTATATGCTCTTTCATCAATTCAACCGATCTGTATCCTGCTTCAATATCTACCCCTGCGTTTTTATAATCCATTTTGATCTCCATTCCTGTTTAATAATTCTTGTATCCCACTTCCTGCAAACGAGCGTCTTTTTTCTGTACGCTTTCTTTCAGGCTCTTTGTATACTCCTTTAATCTGGAAAGCAGCGCTTCGTCTGAAACAGCCAGAATCTTAGCGGCCAAAAGCCCCGCATTGGCGCCTCCGTTTATCGCTACCGTTGCAACCGGAATCCCGGAAGGCATCTGCACTATGGAATACAAGGAATCCCTTCCGCCCAAAGAAGTCGTATGCATCGGAATACCGATCACCGGCATAGGAAAGATCGCCGCGCACATTCCCGGCAGATGGGCCGCCATGCCCGCTCCTGCAATGATGACTTTCAATCCCTTTTCTTCGGCAGTATTCGCATATTCAAAAAACACGTCCGGTTCTCTATGCGCCGATATGATCTTCATTTCATATAAGATCCCAAGCTCCTCCAGAATATCCGCGGCCTTTGCCATAACAGGCATATCCGAATCACTTCCCATGACAATCCCAACCTGTGCCATTTTTCCTCCTATCCGTATGTCCGAAGCATACTCTCTTCATATATTTAGCGTTTCTCCTGCAATTACTATACCATCACTAGTTTACTAAACTTTTACTTTCCATGCAACACCGTATTCAAAGGATTTCTTTATTTTTTATTAATTTTTCTTGTTCAAAAGGTTTATTGAGTTCTTCGCAGCCTGCAAGCACAAAACGCCCGTTTTCAATAATAGGAAACTCTTTCCCCTCTTTGGTCACCGCCGCAAGAAGTCCCAGTTCGTCATAAGGAATCGTAATATCGGTATGGCAGTTGAAGTATGCCTTGGAACTGTCTTCCTCCCGCAGGGCCGAAATCTCGTTATCCCTTGCGATCAACTCTTTTCCGTCCGGATTATATACCTTTACGTCTTCCGCATGGGAATAACAGGTATCTCCTAAAGCAAAGTGCGGCCCCATCTTTTCCGCGATCAGAATAGGCAGTTTATCCCCGATCCCAAACCGCTTTGCCGCCACATAAGCGGTCGTGTTCGTACCGATGGCAAATTCTCCCAAAGGCAGCGTATCATGATGGAAAAGGATATTGTCCTTAATATATTTTTTATTTTCCTCTTCCGAATCAAAATTTGCGCAAGTATACTCCGTCACACAGCCGTCCTGTAACGTAATTTCCAAATCCCTATATTCCAGTTCGTTTAAGAAAACGCGGCTCACATACAGCACGCCGGACGTGCCTTTTAGTACGGGAGAAGTAAACACCTCGCCCACCGGGATATTGACGTCGGACACACAATTTTCAAAATTGGATTCCTGCGACGGATTTTTCAGTTCATGAAGCGCGACGCGCAAATTCGTCCTGTTTTCTCCCATACCTTCTACCATGACATAATCCGCCTGATCCAGACAGTCTATAATCTTTTGCTGGATCGTCTGATACAGTTTGTAATCCAGCGTATTGATCCGGATGATTTCGTCAAAAATCTCCTCATAGTTTTCTCCCACTTCCGGCGTCGGGAAAGCAATGATCGTAAAACTTCTTTCCTCTCCTTTGATATATTCGTTTACGATACTTCCCGCCTGTGAGGCAAACTCTACGGACAACTTCTGCTGTTTTTCGGAAAGTTTGCACGCCGTTTCTTTAAATTTTGGCGCGAAAGGCGTCTCGCCGAAGGTCTCTAACACTGCCGGGCCGCCGAATACCGCCGCCATTTCTTTTCTCGCCTCATAGCCTGCACGCAGCACTTCCAGCCGTCTGTTGACATACATTTTATCCATATAAAGAGCGGCGTCGTCTTTATGGTCAAAATCATACTGTTTGTTAGGGATTGCGCCGAAATAGCCGTTTCTGTGTACGCCTGATGCACTGCGGTATATGGAGGCTTTCAAACCGATCTTTTCAAATCCAAGCACCGCCTGCCTGATCATCCTTTCAAACCCCAGCGCATAACGGACCGCCACCGTTTTTTTCTTGGATATATCTTTATTGGTTACCTCAAAACCAATCCTGTAGCCTTCCGTATAAGTATCCGCCATCAGCCTGATCGTTTCTTCGGGCAGGGAAAGCAGATATCTGGCCGTTTTCAGTTCATTTTCCGTAATATATTCTCCGAATCGGTACAGATAACGCAGATCGTTAAGATCGCTTTCCATAATGATCTTACGGGCAAAATCCTTGGACGGATCAATCTGTTTTTCAATCGTCTCTTCCGTCATGGCCTCCGAATAGTCGCTCATGAACCAGTAGACGATCTGCTGCACTTCTTTTAGTCCGGGCGCCTCCCCTTTTTCTTCAAATGCACAGACAAACGCCTGATACACCTCCAAAAACAACTCCATGCGGATGACCATCGGCTCCTTTTTCTGTTCGTAAGCGTAGGGGATCATTTCCCTTATCTGGGCATAGAGAAATGACAAGATCTGTCCGTATTCCTTCAGCGTCTCCTGCGCATAATCGGGATTCCCAAAACTGCGCGCATAATTTGAGGGCAGAATATCTTCATAGATCTCCCTGTTTCTTTTTTGCAAAACAGAAAGCTCCGCCTCATCCAGTCCGCCGCCCGCTATCCATTCATAAGTTTCCTTTATCTGTAATATAAACCCGGCGCAGCGTTTAAAATATGCCGCATATTCTTCGCCTACCGCATTTTCATTTAAGATCTCTTCTGTCCGCCCTGCCGCCAATAAAAAACGTTCTTCCATCATATTCCATATACTCCTGCATAAATAATATATCCGATACTCAAAACCGCCAAAAGATTCGTCACGATCCCAATATAAGAAAACAGATAAAATTTATCCTTTTCCATCCTTGACATGATGCCAAGCGTCAGTCCGGCCAGCGAAAAAACCGCCGCAAGAAGTCCGGTCACCCCGTAACCTACCATGGCCTGCCCGCCCGCCCGAAAAGTAAAATAGACTGCCGCTATGAGCGCCCCTAAACTGATCAGTCCCAGGATCGTCGACATCACGGATTTTTCCGAATATCGTTTATTCGTAAAAATATAATTTTTTTTGATTCCCATGCCAACCTCGTTTATCTAATCTTTACGCTCTAAATGGGCATTCCCGTAAGAAATGCCCATTTTCTTAAAATAATATTTTCGACTTTCCTGCCAGTAACCGGGAACCGCCGATCACGAGAAGGATGCCGCTGGCGATCCCCACCACCAATACTACGACTCCGACTGCAATATCAAGCGCCCCCGCACGGCGCACCATCTTATAGATTCTTTCTTCCATCTTTTCCCCTGACTCCTTTCTTTTCGTGCAGGCCGGATGCCCGCCATAAACCGCAGAACCCGCGGCCCGAAATCCCACGGCCCGCAACGCTGCAAAGCCGACGTTACGCTTTCACGCCGTACTGCTCATAGTATCCGTCGATGGCTGCCTTTAACTCATCGTCAATATAAATCTTGCCCTGATACGGTTTATTATACAAATGCTCCACCACTTCCGCCATGGTAACGATTGCATTTGCATCGAATCCGTATTTTTCTTTGATCTCTTCCAACGCGCTTTTCTCTCCTTTTCCCCGTTCCAAACGGTTCAAAGACACCATAAGGCCCACGATCTTCACATCTCCCTGCGCCTGAATGATCGGAAAAGTCTCTTCTATGGATTTGCCGGAAGTAGTAACGTCCTCGATAATAACCACCTTGTCGCCGTCTTTGATCGGACTTCCCAGTAAAATTCCCACGTCTCCGTGATCTTTTATTTCTTTTCTATTAGAACAATACCGGATCTCTTTTCCGTATAACTCGTCAAACGCTACTACCGTTGCAACGCTTAAAGGGATCCCTTTATAAGCCGGCCCGAACAGCACGTCGAAATCGTCCCCATAATTGTCATGGATCGCTTTTGCATAATACTGTCCCAGTTTTTTAAGCTGAGCGCCTGTCACATAAGAACCGGCGTTCATAAAAAACGGGGATTTTCTTCCGCTCTTTAAGGTAAAATCACCAAATTTGAGCACGTTGCTGTCTATCATAAATTCAATAAACTCTTTCTTGTATCTTTCCATACGCCTGCCTTCTCCTCCTTAAATTCTTTCCTATTCTATCATGTTTGCCGCTTGTTTTCAATTCATTTCTCGGTCTGTTTCTCCCTGCTTTTGATTTTGCGTAATTCAATGTTCCGCGCCTTTAATTCCGTTCCATTCATATATTAAATCCGTTTTCTTCCCTGCGGTTTTTAAATCAGATCCTGTTTGAAACAATCTTCGGCCTCCCCGTTTTTTCAGAGGCTGTGGATCTGATCCAGTATAAACGGGTCTTTGATCTTCTTGTCTTCTGAAAGCAGTACGATCTTAGACATGATCTCTGCGGTTTTCGGGTCTTCATCCACAAAAGGCAAAAACAGTTTGCCCCGTTTCTGAGAATGTACCGGCAAAATATGAAGCATGGCGCCTCCCTCCTGATGTACAACACCGCTGCCCAAATGAACGCTGTAATTCCCCCTCGTTCCATGGATCAGGGCATGGGAATCTTTCAATTCCACATTACTAATCCGAAAGAGCGGCAGGTTAAAGCTTACGATCGCCCGGCGCATCTCGATGGTGGAATGGCTGGTCTCAGGATCCACTCCTCCGGCATGAGCCACGCTCACCGCCAGATCCACATCGCGCATTACTTCGCTGTAGATCAGATCCGGAACCTGTTCCATTGTGAGCGGTTCAAAAGTCTTCCTGTCGGAAAATTCCACCCATTCCAAAGCCGGCGATTCCACATCGCTTGGTGAGAACCAGTCCGCCAAAGCATAGATCCTTGCAATGATATTTTCTTTATAATAAATCTTCTGAAGTCCCTCGTCATAATCTGCGATCCACCGGCGTCCCTTCAGGCATCCTACCGTTTTTTGCGGCTGGATCTGATTTCCTGCAAACATTCTGGACGCTTTCAATCCTAACTCTTCCGGCAGTTTCACATACAATTCCCTGAATACCTGCTTAAACGGCTGACGTATCTGGCGGTCAAACAGTTCTTTCTGATATAAGTGCCAAACTCCGGCACGGTAAAGGTCCAAGGGATGGGCAATGCGAAGCTTCAAATCCGCATCCACCGTCTTTTGCTGTCCGTCCAACGATCTAATAACGATACTGCCTCCCGGTTCCTGATTTTTTTCTCCGTCCGCCGTATCCTCCCGCTCTAAAAATCCCATTTCACTCTCACTTGTAAATACTAATGGGATTAAGATCGCCCGGACTACCGGATTTCCCCATAAACCGCTTATCTCCGCCGCCGTAAATTCCGCGCCGCTTTCCATGGATTCTTCCATCAGCTTCTTTGCTCTTACATACTGCTCTTTCAACTTCTTATGGGCATCTTTGACTTCCAAAACATAAGGATGCTTTCCCAGCCTTGACGGAACGGATTTTAACGTTTTTTCCCCTTTTCTGCACAGAATTTCACTCTTTCCCGTCTCATCCACATACAGACGGATCTCCACGTCTTCCACGGCCGCCCATTCCATATAACCGGCAAACTCCTCCGCCAGTTTTCCTTCCATATTCAAAATCAGTCTGGTCACATCCACGAAACCTCCGTGTACGCTCAAATTGACCAAAGCGATCTGGGCGGCTTTAGATTCGCTTGCCCGCCTTTGCGCACCAAACTGCTTCGCCTCTTTGGCAAACTGCTGGATAAACTGGTAACGGTTTAACATATCCCGTCCTCTGTTCTTTTCAAAAGGAACTAAGCCGTAGCTCATTAATAAATCTTTATTTCTTTTGTCCGCAATCTGTTCCCGCAATGCGCCCAAAGTGACTTTTCCGGCCGCCGCGTCCGCATATTTTCTAGCCCGGGAATGTTTCTGTCCGTCGGAAATATATCTGGCCGCTTTATAAAGCATTTCAAAGTTCTTTTCTCCCAGCGTTTCATAGGCTTCCGTAAACCAGTCGATATCAAACGCGCCGTCCTGCAGTTCTTCCGCCGACAGAGGCGTATATTTCGCGATCATAGCCATTTTCTGATCGTCAAACCGCTCGTTCATATGCGCCATGAAATAGTAACATCCGCTCTTTAGTCCCTGCCAGCCAAGATATTCCTGTATCACGTCGATCCACTGCGGCGCATACATCGCCACTTCTATCAGCCGTTCTGTTTTGATACTGGTATTTCTCAGCGCCTGCCCGAGCCTCTCTCCGGTGTCTTCCTTTGCCGGATAACAGGATTTTAAAAGCCTGCTTAAAACCTCTTTTTTAGTATAAGCCGAAGAAGAATACCAGTAATAGTAAGTCTCCCTTCCCAAAGTATCTTTTCCAAGCGCCATCAAAATCCTGATCAGATACGCTATCCCTTCAATATAAGTAATACCGTCCACATCCGCCGAAAAAACCGTCTCCGCTTCTCCCCGGCGCAGCTCCGTGTCTACCATCACCGGTATAATCGCCTCATATAATTCCTGTGTCAGTTTTCCGCACCATGTGTCCCCGCCCACAAGCGCCTCTCCCTTATCCAGAATATCCTGCGCCATCCTTTCTCCAAAAAACTGTCTCCACAATGCGCGGTTTCCGGGCTTACCATATTCTTTTTTGACCAATTGGGTCAAGGCCCGCAGACAGCTTTTTCTGTCAAAGTAATGAAAGATCGCTTTGAATACAATATCTTTGGAAATCAGTCCCAAATGATAAGCTTTCAAAAACCAATAAGGCGTGATCGGCGTCAATGCCTGCGCGTTCAGACTGTTATAGGACTGCACATTGGGAAGGAACTGGGAACGTTCTCTGTTTTCCCGGCATTGTAATTCAAACCTCCATGCCGTATAAAAAGCTCTTTTAAACTCTTCCTCCGTTTCCCAATACTGCAGTCCCTCCAAAAAACGGTCGAAAAACCGCAGACTATTTATCGTCGTCGACTGTTCCTGCCATTTCCCGTTCCATCCGGTATAATGGTAGGTAATAGTCTTATTTTCCCTGCTGATCACAGATGCCAATACCCAGACAGCCTGCACTCCCGCTTCAAATAAAAGCTTTTTATCTATAAATTCGTAACGGTAATTTAAGCGCACGGCCCAAACCTGTTTCTGATATTCCACGGCTAACGGTTCCGGCTTAAAAGGCATTTTTCCAAAGACCGCCGCAAAAAAACGCCTGCCGTTTTCATAGAGGTCGTTGTTTTGAAAAAGAGTCTTTGCTTCCCATTCCACAAAAGTTCCATAATCGCCGATCTCTTTTTCATAAAAATTCCGCAGTTCATCTGCCAAAGGATAGTTGTCAAGGCGGTATCTCTCCGCCATATTCCCCTTAACCGCTCCCTCTTTTTGCGCCGTATAGTTATTGCCTAAAAGCTCTTTCTCACCGTAAGCCGTTTCATACTCATACTCTTTATTTTCTTTCAGAAACGCATCCAGCTTTTTGATCTTTTCGTTAATCTCTTTTTCCGGAAGAGGAATACACTTTAAAATGGCGTCGCGGTCTTCCTTCCGCTCCGGAATCTCCTCCGGCGCGTCAGGATCATAGATACCGAATCCTTTCTGTCCGGAAGCGGAACCTTTTTCCTCTCCCAAAATCTCCCCGATCAGAATCTTTTCTTTATCCGTAGGATTTTCGATCCCGCCTGCCAATTCTTTCACCGACTTGTAAAAATCCGCTCTGTCCTCCTCTTTTCCCAGCCGCAGCAAAAGATCCAGTCCGGCGCTGCGTTTCTCCTCTTTTTTGTCTGCCAAAAGGCGTTTCAGACATTCCTCCATAGGCAGATCATCCTGCTCCATTAAAAATTCCAAAAGCGCGCCTCGCAGTTTCCCTCTTTTAAACCGCAGCATATCTTCCATCAACCGGTAATCTCTCTCGTTAAATACAATCTTCTTTACCAAAAGAATCGCGGTCTGGGACGTATGTTCCTCCGCATTTCCCATATACCCGATTAAAAGCTCTTTTTGCGCCTGATTTACCGGCTGGTATAGAAGAAGATTCAACAAATATCCTCTCTCATAACTGTTCACGGATACTTCCCCTAAAAGCGCCGCCGTTTTCGTAATCTTATCTTCATCCTGAAGCACATATGCAGTAAACGCAAGCCGCCTCACCAAATCAGAAGGCATCAGTTCTACCGAATACCACGGGAAAATACAGGGACTGAAAACCACGCCCTTTTTAGGCAGTCTTTCATAGATACTTAAAAACTTTTCATACTGTTCCTCCGCATCCGCCCTGTCTTCAAAATAATCGGTAAGTACCGCTTTCTTCGGTATCTTCGCTTCGCTGCGCCGATAAGAGTTTCCCGGCAGAAGCTCTCTGATCCATCCGCCAAGTTCCGTCATGAACGCCGGCATAAACGCCGCCGTCAGTTCCAGATCGTCGGTATGTTCCAATACCGCCTTCTTCGCCGTTTGCATCTTTAATCGCTCGTCAAACAGATTCTGATTATAAAAAGATGCCGTCAGTTTCTGGTTCTTCGTGCCGTGGTCGATCAATTCTCCCATAGCCTCTACCGCGTCTTTCGCCTCCTCAAATCCCAGCGCCCAAAGCGCTGCGCTGATCGCAATGGAATCGTTGGTCTTTAACTGCCCTTTACAAAACTCCCTGTCCCTGACGCACTGTCCCATCAATTTCAAAAGCTTGTCGTTTACCCTGTCCACGTTTTCCTCGTCAAAAATACCGATCCATGCAGAAACCGCACGTTTTACCGAAGAATACCGAATCAAGTCGTTTTTTTCGATTACCTGCAGAAGATCTAAAAACGCCTCCTTTGTCCCCTCATCCATAGCCTCGCAGACCGCCTGTCTGAGTCCCTCCTGCAGTCTGGCCGCAAGTAGCAGATCGCAAAGCAGTTTATGTAATTCCTTATTATCGGAGCGGATTATCCCAAGGATCATTTCCCGATCCAAATAAGCCGTATTATTTTCACTCAATATAAGATCCTTAAACGCATCTATCACAGCCTGATTTCCACTGTCAATCTCGCCCGCATAGATCAGGCTGAAATAACAGTTAAAATTCCATTCGTTTTTGATATAATCCAGTTTTTCCTCATCCAAACGCCTGTAAATAACATCTTCCAGATTTTCTCCGCAGTAGTAAAGCTTTTCGTAAGCGGTCAGCAGCATAAACGCCAAACGGATCTGCGGCCCATAGCCGGCAGTGCGCACCGTTCTTCTGTTCCACCCGTAAGAAAAGGGGAACCGGTTTAGCTTATCGATGATATAAAGATAGGATTTTTGATATTTTTCAGGTACAAAAGTATCCAAAAGCCCTTTATGGACACGCGTTCCCGGCAAAAGCCCTTTTTGCAAAAACCATTGGGACGGCGTCTTTTCCTCATTTAAGTAAAAGTCTTTTGCAATTTTACTGATCTGACTGTTACTGCCGGCAGTATGTTCCGTCAGTTCCATTGCCAGTTCCTTGTCCTGTCCCGACAGTTTTTTAATCCTTTGGTCCAGCTCCTCCTTTCTTTTTTGGGAAATTTCCCTTCTTGTACCGTAATCAAATTCCGCCATCTTACCACATCCTTCCTGCCAGCATCGTCAGCCTGACAAATGTAAATACGCTCTCTTCTGTAATAAAAATCCCGTCATCCAAGTTTTCCAATGGTTCTTCGTCTAAAAAAATCCTATAAATACCGTCTTCAAAACACTGAACGGCATTTTCCTGCGCTTTTGACAACTCCGCTTTCTTTTCCCCATAGTTGACGCCAAAGGCAATTTTCCCCGATTGCGACTTGTCTTCCATCTCCTCTTTCGTCAGATACCGGAGAAGTTCCGGCGATTCCAACCGCCCGTTATATCCCCTGACCCCTGCCTGCGTGACCGCAAGGATCAGTTCCCTGACCGTTTGGGGCGTTCCCTCGATCTCATAAGCAACAGGCTCTACGGACTGCCTTTTCTTTCCGACGGATTTTAAATTTACTTTTATTTTCATGGCATCTGTTCCTTTCGATAGGAAAAAATAAATCTGCATCAACTTTTTTATTTTCTTTTTTAATTTCTTGCAAAATTTTATTGATTTTCTTTTGATTTCTGCTATACTTATTTGCATGGGGTATTAGCGCAGCTGGGAGCGCGCAACATTCGCATTGTTGAGGCCACGGGTTCGAATCCCGTATACTCCACTTGGAAACCCTTGATTTTTAAGGGTTTTTTAATATTGGGTAATCAATAAAGTAATCTGACATACGTTCGACTCATCCATTGCTTAACTGAAACTCAGGAATATTGTTAAGCGCTTCTACTTTTTTCTCATTTGTTTTCCTATTATGTGCGTAAAATTGATTGGTACATTGGATATCCGTATGTCCCATTAAATCAGTTATAAATTTCTCGGAAACTTGGTTATCCCGCAGAATACTTGCATATGTCTTCCTTATTTTATGAGGGGATTTCCTCGCAATTCCAGTTTTATCACAGATACTATATAATCTTTTTCTGAACGAATATGTTTTTATTCTAACTTCATCTTCTATGGATTTTTTTTGTTGTCCTTTTCTTTAATATTCTGCCTTTAACTTTATCCGGCAGGTATGTATACCACTTATCATCCTTTCCCTTCCATATTTTATATAGGTGCTTTTTTAATAATTCTTCTCTCTTCATAATTTCCATACTATTCTGTACATCGTTAATATTAATCATACCATTGTCTATGATAAACTGCAATATATCAAGGTTTTGTTTATATTGCAAATTGTTTGATCCTATTGTATTTTCTATAATGCTGTCACCCCAATAAATTTTTTATCTAAAAAGGCACTGCCATATATTCTAACAGTGCCTTGTATTCATATCAGTATTCAGTTTTTATCATCATTCAATCTATAATTATGGAACGCGACTCCCATTAAGGAATTATGTTCTCATTTTGGCTTGGTTATCGGTTACGTTTATTTTCCTATATAGTTATATTCTTTTTACTTTATGCCACATATGTGGATGTCATTCAGCTTTCCCATCGGTTCTTTCGCATACACCATTTGTCTGACTTTTAATTCTGCGTCTGGAATACAGCATTTGACAATCCTCTCACTTCCTGTTCTGTCTAATATCACATATCCCTTTGCCGTTACTTCCTTTATGATAGATGTATATGTTATGTCACAATCTGCTTTATACCTGTCAAGGGCAAATTTGATCGTTTATGATCTCATCTGATATATTACTCATTTAGCCTTTTACTCCTTTGGAATCATCATAAGTCATTCGCTATAAAGTATGTCATAAATAGTCTCCACAAAAGTATGGCAGCATTCCCTCTTCGTCTCCATGCAGTATGCCTTTATGGTCTTTAGGATTTTCTCCCCTAGATTGTTTTCTCCTTTAAATTTTAGGAAAATAAATGAACCCTATTAAAATTAGTGTAATAAATATTATTAATACACAAATATCTTCGACTGAAATATTATCAATTATTCTTTTCATATTGTTATCCCTTTTTTTAAGATTCACTAAATAAAACTTCTTGTAAACGCTAAAAATTGAGATTTAACCACACCCGTATTTCAGGATGTGGTTTCCATATCAAATACTCACAGAGCGTAGGTGGTGTCATGGGGACAATGATACTGCTGATACTTAATTTTCCAGAGACAAAATGGGGTGTAGAAACACCGGGAAAATGACGATTAATCCACTGTCATTACCCGGTGTCTTTTGTTATCTTTGTTATCTTTGTTATCCTGCCCCTCTGTCCCTGCTTTTTGAAGCCTGTTTCGTTTGTCTGTCTGCTTTTTCTCTTGGATAATTCTGTAACCGTTTGTATACACTTTCTTCCCGCTTTTGTACTTTTCTCTGTATTTTTCTTCCCACTTTTCCGCTTTGCTCTGATGTCATAAGCTGTTTTGGCTGGGGCAAAGGCTTTGTAGAAAAGTTCCCCTTTCTTTGCCGGCAAAGCGTAAAAAGTGCAGACAGTTGATTCAGGGGACACGCAAGACATTCCGGCGGATTACAACGAAATCTCATTTGTATGTGTAAGGCCTGACGGCTGCCTTGAAATACCGGGTATAATAACAATATCAAGTACATTGCGTATCGTCTGACGGATGCCGGATTTCCTGCCATTTATGTAACCATAAAAAACAGACTGGGGCTGATACGAAAAGAAATAGACTGGGGTAATTCCGTCTTTAATTCTATCTCTCCCTTCTCCAACAGACTTTTAACCTGATTTCGGGATAGTCCTAAAACCATAGCAATCTGCTTTTCCGCACGGATCTTCATTTGACCGGGATTCTTTATCGTGATTACAATCTGTTCTCCCACTCCGCTGTTTTCTATGGTTTCATGCCGTTTGACTAAACCATAATGCAGTCTGCCAAAATCAATGTCCGCTTTATTTGCCCGAAATAACTGCATATTTTTACCATACATTTCCGCAAGTTGTTCATTATTATCTAAAAAGCGCTGATATTCTTCTTTTGGTATAGAAGAAACCTTCTTTCGTTCATAAATTACAAGGTTAAGCATATGTTTACATTCCACGCATTGATAGATCAGCCAGATATCCAGTTTGTTCCCATTTGCATTAATGCGAAACTTTTTAGTATTTATATAATGTGTCTTTCTGCCGCATTCAGGGCAATTCCTGATAATCCAAAAGGAATCTTTTAATACGATTTCATATTCAATTTTTCTTAAATAGCTCATATGCATCTCCTGTTCACTTTATGTCATGATGCATGGGCTATTACATTATTTCGTTTTATTCCTTACAATTATATGCAATAGCCATGCTATGCAAAATAAACAGGTGTGGTCATAAAACATCTTTCTCCTCTCGCTATATTTTCAATGCAGCTCTGTTAGAATCATCATAGTTCGCCTCGGGCAAACAGGTTATCTTTTCCCATGCCGCATACGAACGGATTAGAGTCATAATAGTGACAAAAATCCAAGAAGTCAGAACGCTGTTTTGAATCATTCATAATCTTCACAAGCAATTCTCTCGGAAGTGTTCTTGCATATGCCCCGGGACCCGCCAGTTTAATATTTTTTACGCCGTAATGTTTCAATATATCCTCTAATTCATCCGGCATAAAAGTATATGTAATGCACCACGGTGTACCTCCATTTTCATATTCGGCGATCTCACTGTCCCCTCCCATAAGTCCGTACTTGTACAGCTTCATAACGGCATCCTTGTTGAAATGATATGCTGCGATCGCATTTTCTTTATTACCAACGCACCATTTTACAAAAGGATCATCACAGGTTTCATCTAATATGAATTGGTATTTTTGCACTGGATTTGCCAAATATGGAAGAGAACCCAAACGACTCGATACACTGATCATAATTTGTTTGCGGCATATGCGCACAAGTTCACCGATAACTTTTTTCTGATTGGGATAAGTATACGAAATAGGAACATCAAAGGAAATTACCATATCGAAGGTTTTATCGTTGAAACCCTTCAAATCCTCCAATGCGCCGTTCACAAAGGTTATTTTGTCAAGAACGCCTTCTTTTGCCGCCAATTCCTTCGCCTTATCTATCATAGGCTGCGATATATCAAAATGTGTAACTGCGCAGCCCTTTTTTGCAAGGAGAATGGAAAATCTTCCGCATCCCGCACCGCCGTCAAACACGTTCTTTATTCCGTCCAAATGTGAGAGCAGTTCTTTTTCTATATGACTCTTTTGGATAATGTCATCAATAAAGGTTGCTTCGCGGCGGCTTTCCAATTCACCTTTATCCGGCATATTCCATAAACGTTCCGATATTTTTCTGCTATAATCCATAATTCAGCCTCCTTCTATAACTTCACCGCAATCAAACTACTCTTCCCTTTGTGGTACAGCGTAACATATTTTGCTCCCATCCTCCACCTTACGCTTTTTTATAAAAAAATATGAGCCAATACCAAGCCGCTGCAATATTTTGCAACAGTTCCCTGGTATCAGCTCACATTTTTACGGACAATAGGCTGTCCGGCTAAAGATATAGCCGTTGCTTGTCCATTTTTCAAGAATGCTTTTGCATTCTCAGGATACGTTGTATGCTTTTTTCTGACAGATAGTATTTGCAAGCTAATTCCGCTACATTGCTTCCTGCAAGATGCTCATCATAAATCTGTTTGTCACGCCTTAAAAGTTCCTGTTTAATCTGCGTGCCTGTTCCCCATGCCCGTCTATATGATGACTTGCGTGGAATATAAATACTTTCTCCGTCAACATACTGCTGTATCAGCTCTATTATCTCAATTGGCAGAATTTCTTCCGCTTTCCTATAGCCCATGTTTGCCTCCCTAAAATTTATTTTCAGGAACAGCATTGGCTATAACAATTATCTACTATTGCAATAGCCAGTGCTATGCAAACATAACATATCGTCTCATATACAAATCCCCTTTCCCATATTTCTTTTTGATAATATCACTTTTTACGGAATAAATCAAATCGCAAGGACTTCTTCACCATCAGCCATCTTTTCTTTTTCTGTACTTCATCAGAATCGGGGGCTACATCTTTTAATTTTCCCATGTCATTTTACTCTTTCTATCTGATCTTTTCAACAGGCCACCGTACCTGTTGAACAACATGATCGTGTCGGCCTTTTTGCAAGCATCCCGCTATAGGTAACGCTCAGCAGTGTCTGGTCAAATCTTTTACATATGTCCAATCATAACCGGAATGCTCTGCTGCCCTCCGGATAGTTCTTCCAGCATCCGGCTTATCCAGACCATCAGGCAGATTTAACAATGTGCTCTTGCCTGCACCTGACTGTCCTATATTATTTCTCCCTTTTCGGGAAAGCGTTCCCTGTGCATAAATTCCAATCATCTTTGAAAAGGCCATAAAAATACAGGTCTGCCCAATTCCCATCGTTGTCTTTTGTATGGCTTCGCTGGATTCCTTCCAACTGCATACCAAGTTTTTTCATTAAGCCAGTCGCCTTTACACTATCAATGGTTTCTGCGAATATCTTGTGCGCATCCAGTTCATTGAAAGCATAATCAATCACTGCTCTGCATGTTTCATATGCATAACCCTGATTCCAGAAATTTTTATTAAAAAACCAGCCAATCTCGTATACGCTTTCCTCAAACTCCTTGAACAGAATATATCCAATCATTTTACCGCTATCCTTATGAACTGCGGCGACAGCGCTTTCTTTTCCAATACAAAACTCCGACAGAAAATTATATGTTTTTTCAAAGCTGTACGCAGGTTCACAATTCTTCATTACTTCAGCATCGCCAAGAATATCATGTAAATCCCTGACGTCATCCAATATGTAGTTTCTAATGAGCATTCTTTGCGTTTCAATCTGCATTTGAATTATCCTCCTCAATCCTGATTTATATGTTTGATTATAAAATCTTTATCTGCCATTTACAAGTCCGGCGTATGCCTCCCGTTCCTGTATCTTCGCTGAACCAAACTTCTGGAGTTCCTCGTCCATCTTCTTATCCGATACATGGGTTTCTATTTCTTTATTTTCCACGAAAAAAAGACGCATAGAGTTTTGATTTCCTATGCGCCCTGACGCCGTACTGTTTTCTTTTCTTATGATTGTCCCGCCTCTCGCTGTAGCAGCGTAATAATCTGTTCTATTTCTTTGGGGCGGAGGTGGTTTTCCCTTCCGCATGCACCGCCCTGTCAATATCCAAAAGACTGGAAATGACATGCCCGCTGTCCACAGGACTGATTTCCTCCCCGTATCTGCCTGCGCGTCTGCTTGCGGATTCAAATGTCCAGTCTAAGGAAGACAGCCATTTTATAAATGTGGCAGCCAGCCAAATGCACAGGATGGCCAACAGAATCCACTCTATCGGAAAATAATTGGTTTCATGCCATTATTGCATCCATAATTTGCAAGCAGAAATTTACAGGACTGCTATTTTTTCAGAAAATCGCTAAATTCTTTTAATTCCCTTTTCTTATCTTCTGAAAGACTGTTAAACTCTATATTATGTATGGCGCCTTCCAAGACATATAAATGTACCAAACACATATTCGGGTATTTTGCTTTAACTTGATAAATGCGTCTTTTGCGCCCGTTTCCATCAGTTTCCCGGGAGAATCAACGCCAACGGAAACCAGCTTTTTCTCCATTTCTTTGCCAATATTCATCATTGATGTCAATCCTGCCATAGTTTCCTCCAATGTTCCATGATTTTCTTATTTTTGCAAACCGGAATTTATTCAAAACCATTTGACCTTCATTACAAAGTTTTTCGCATTTTTGTATCCAGCTTTCCCGTAATATCGCTCGTGCATATCATCATTCACTGCTTGAAGTTCAACACAAGATGCCCCTTTCTCTTTTACTCGCTGTTCTAGTTCCCTCAAAAGCATACTTCCAATCCCTTTGTTCTGGTACTCACTGGTAATGAATATTTCATCAAGTGCGTATCCAATGATATCGTCATACTGTTTGAAATATCCCATTACAAAACCAAGTACACTATTATCATTCTCTATTATCAGCCCATAGGAATCTTCCATACTTAATACCTGATGAATCCGCTTTCCTGCCGTATTTTCATTCCAGCAGCTTTCTTCCTGCCCGTTGTAATAAGAAATATACAGAGGTAAGACAGCCGGAATATCTTTCATCATCATCTCTCTAATAAACATAGGTTACAATCTCCTTCTCAAATTCCGATTGTGATTTAATGATTTTTAAAGTGAATATTAGTTAATCACATAAAACACCGTCTTCTTCAATCCGTAAGACTTGCATCTCTGTTCCGTCAACATTTAGTTTTCCCATAAAAAGATTCCTTTCATTTTATGGTCACATTCCATTTACCGTTTTCAATTACATATTGAAATTCCGTTAAATTATCATCTTCCATCACTCGAAGAAGTGGCAATAAGTCATTTACGATATTCATCTTTGGCAGTTCTGACTTTTTTACCCAAATCATTTCTCCCTCATCTGATGATGTTACTTCTCCAAGAAATTCGTCTGTATGAAATAAAAATACAATGTACCGCCCATTCTCTATGGGAAATTGCTTGATTCCACATAATCTTGGATTCTGAATATCAAGTCCCGTTTCCTCTTTCATTTCCCGAATGACAGCATCTATGATAGATTCATTTTTTTCAATATGTCCTCCAGGCAAAGTTAAACCTTTCCAATCATCTTTTAATCTGTTCTGTAGAAGGTATTTATCATTTTGATGAATCAGGCATAAAACCGTTAATTCGACATTTTCTGTTCTCTGCACACGCTATCC
>CAJTWM010000013.1 GCA_910579805.1 uncultured Lachnospiraceae bacterium
TCCTGAGCCAGGATCAAACTCTCATTTTCATTTGTCCCTTCCAGTTCAACTGGCTTTACTGTTTTTTAGGTTGTATCTTCCGGCCTCCCTTTCAGGATGCCTCCGATACCGTTCTTCTGAATTTTTCTGACAGTCAGGCTCCTCTTCCGGATCCCTTCCTGTCTGGAATATTCAGGGTTGCATTACTGTTTATTTGTCAAGGTCCGTCAGGGCTTTCACCTGTAGGGGACCGGAGTCCTCCTGCTTTTTCAACTGGTAATCCTTTTAGAAATACCATATAAACTATGGATCCGTCATAACTAAGCAACAAATCCACAGCGGAGAAGGAGGGATTTGAACCCTCGCGCCGCTATTAACGACCTGCACCCTTTCCAGGGGTGTCCCTTCAGCCTCTTGGGTACTTCTCCAAGCTGAATATATGCTTATATTAAATTACCGGGGAGAGTGTATCTCCAGCGGAGAGGATGGGATTCGAACCCATGCGCCCTTTCGGACAAACGGTTTTCAAGACCGCCTCGTTATGACCACTTCGATACCTCTCCATGTCGTTGCCTTCGTAGTTTCTCACGTCAGCGCAAAATCTAGTATATCCATGTTATACCTTTTTGTCAACAACTTTTTTCAACTTTTTTATATTTTTTTCTTCCGCCTTAAACAGAGTCCAAAAAAACCTTTGCAATCTGCAGATCTTCCGGCGTTGTGATCTTTATATTACGGTAATTTCCTTCTATCAATTTTACCGCCGTATCTGTAAAATACTCCACCACCATGGCGTCGTCCGTTACAAGGACTCCTTTCCCCTTTAAAAGATCTTCTTCTTTTATCAATCTCTCATAAGCTTTCTTCACCAGTTCAAAAGTAAATACTTGCGGCGTCTGTATCGTCCATACGGTGTCTCTTCTGGGCGTTTCTTTGGAAAATCCGTTATCATCGGCAATCTTGATCGTGTCCTTTACCGGCATTCCCACAACGCAGGCTCCAAACTGCTCCACCGCCTGCCTTGCCCGCTCCAAAGACGCCTGATCCAAAAAAGGCCGCGCTCCGTCATGGATAAACAGATAGCCGCATTCTTCTACAGCGCCGATACCATTCCAGACAGAATGGTATCTTTCCCTGCCCCCCTGCACGATCCTGCTTACCTTTTTGAATCCGTATTTTTCCACCACTTCTTTTCGGCAGTATTCCTCTTCTCCTTCCCCTACGACAAGCACTACTTCATCTATAAAACTTTCTTCCATAGTCCGCAGGCAGTAAAATAACACCGGTTTTCCCCCCATCAGTAAATACTGCTTATGCACGCTGCTTTGCATACGCTTTCCCTGCCCGGCCGCCAGTACCACCGCTACATTTCTTTTCAACATCAGCGCTCTCCTAATTTCAGATTCGGTACGGCATTCAGATCAAACCCATGTCTCGTACCTTTCAAATATTCATAATATCCTGCCGATCCTATCATTGCCGCGTTGTCCGTACATAAAAGCGGCGACGGATGGAAAAATGCGATCCCTCTTTTTTGGCATTCCGTCCTAAAAGCGCTGCGAAGGGAAGAATTAGACGCGACGCCCCCCGCAATGGCAAACTTCCGGTAACCATATTCCTTTACTGCTGCCAGAGAATGTTCTACCAGCACGTCAATGACCGCTTTTTGGAAAGATGCCGCCACATCGGCGGTATTTACGGTCTCTCCTTTCATTTCACAGGAATTCAGATAATTTAAGACCGCAGACTTTAATCCGCTGAAACTAAAATCATAGGGATTGTCTTCTACCTTTGCTCTCGGAAAATGAATTGCATCGGGATTGCCCTCTTGGGACAGTTTATCGATTTTGGGGCCTCCCGGATACCCAAGGCCGATTGCCCTTGCCACTTTATCAAAAGCCTCTCCCGCCGCGTCGTCCCTTGTACGTCCTATGATCTCATATTCGCCGTAATCTTTCACGATTACAAGATGGGAATGGCCTCCTGAAGCAACCAAACATACAAAAGGCGGTTCCAGTTCCTTGTTTTCAATGAAATTAGCGCTGATATGCCCCTCAATATGATGCACGCCGATCAAAGGCAGCCCGGTGGCAAAGCTGATCGCCTTGGCAGCGGACACCCCTACCAAAAGGGCGCCTACCAGACCCGGACCGTAAGTAACCGCAACGGCGTCTATCTCTTTCAGTGTAACGCCGGCAGACAAAAGCGCCTCTTCTATGACCTGATTTATTTTTTCGATATGTTTCCGTGAAGCGATCTCCGGCACTACTCCTCCGTACACGGTATGTAGATCGATCTGCGAAAAAATTACGTTTGATAATACCTGCCTGCCGTCCTTTACTACTGCCGCTGCAGTTTCATCGCAGGAACTTTCTATGGCTAATATAAGAATTTCTTTCCCTTCCATCTCTTTTCCATTCCTAATCGGCAAGATCCCAGCCGTATATCTTCCAGTGGCCTGCCTCGTCCTTTCTTAATATAAATACTTCCTGCGTATTCGTCTTTTTATTTCCTTTCCGCAGATAAAAGGTACAATAAAGCCTTGCCCAGTCATAGCCGTCTTCGCTGAACATAAACACATCCGTACTTGAAGACGTCTTATATCCGGTTATAACATAACCGTCGCTTTTGAATTTTTCTATGTCGTCTTTCAGATCCTGCAGGTAGCTTTCCTGCGTTTTCGCCGCTATCAGCTCTTCGTCGTACAATTCCTGAATTTTAAGAGCCATCGCTTCCAGCTCCTCATCCGTATACTTTTCACTATAAAAACATTGGGATATTTCCGCAAAATAACGCACTACCTCTTTCGGCGTGGGCGGATAATTCCTTTCCAGATTCTTTAAAAGTACATCCTGTACTTTTGTGACTGCCACATTTTCCGCCTCTTCCCTCGTTTTCGCACGATTAGCCAGATAATAATAAAATCCCACTACCGCACATACTAAAACAATCAGGATCAGCATTCCCTGCGTTCCTTTAAATCTCTTCATAACCCGCCTCCATTCTCATCTGACACGGCGTTTTGTTCTGATGCCATCATCCCACTGGAAATGAAAGTGCCAGAGGGTGTTTCAAAAATCATCCGCGCCGGCGCCATACCCGGCGCCATTTGAAATTTAGTCGTCGCTGAATTTCAATTCTATGCTCTTCCCGTCTTTTCCTGCGGTCGCCCGAGGAAAAATTTTCCTTGTCGCGGGCATAAATTCCTCCGCATAAGTGAGGGACGGGCTGTAATGCGTCAGCCACAACTCCGCAACTTCCGCCGCCTTGGCCAGTTTTGCCGCCTCAAAAAAAGTCATATGTTTATGCTCTTTTGCCTTTTCCTGTTTATCTGCTTCCCCATACATTCCTTCGCAGATAAACAAATCCGCGCCTGCCGCGTTTTTTACGATACTGTCCGTAGGCCTCGTATCGGTACAATATGTTACCTTCAGTCCTTTTCGCGCTTCTCCAAGTACCATTTCCGGCGTCAATACGCCGTTCTCAGCCTCAATGGTCTCTCCCTTCTGCAGACGGTTCCAGTATTTTTTTTCAATTCCCAGCTCCAGCGCTCTTTCCAATTGGAATTTTCCTTTTCGTTCCACCACGATACTATAACCGTAACAAACTACATTATGGTTCACACGAAAAGCTTCGATCCGGAATCCGTCAAAAGAGAAGGTCTGCTCAGGCTCGGTAATCTCCATACATTCTATTTCAAAGGGCAGTTCCGGAGCGATCACGCGAAGCGCCGACACCACTCTTGTCAGTCCTTTGGGGCCTATGATCAAAAGCGGCTCCGTCCTTTCGGCATTTCCCATCGTCAGCAGCATCCCCGGCAGCCCGCTTACATGATCCGCATGAAAATGGGTAAAACAGATCACGTCGATGGGTTTCGGACTCCAGCCTTTCTCTTTCATCGCAATCTGCGTACCCTCCCCGCAGTCAATCAAAATACTTTTTCCATTATATCTTGCCATCAGCGAGGTCAGCCACCGATAAGGTAAGGGCATCATCCCTCCCGTTCCTAACAAACAAATATCCAACATATTCCGCTCTCCGTTTCCGCTTGAATTTCCTTGGCAAATGCAAAACAGGACCGATCTTGTTTCTCCCGTCCGCCTGCCGAAATGAAGAACGATGATTTAGTCACAACAGTTCCGATTCCGTTCTTCCCTTCACCGGAATTTTAAACTTTCCGATGATCTTGTCATAACACGGTTCGCACAGATCGAATTCCTCCGTCTGCCCGTCTTTCCCGCTAAAATATCCGAAAGTATGCTTACATTCAATACTCTCTTCTTTTAAAATTCCATTTTCCACCAGCAATTCCCTGCCGCAGCAATTACAAACCGCCGAAATCAATACGGCTTCTTTCGCTTCTGAATATGCTCTCATCTTCGCTCCCCTCTTTCCTGTCCGGCGGATCTATCCCACCGGCCTGCTCTGAATCTGGGAAGTCAGAAACCTTTTCTTTTCCCCTTCCCGTCATACTGCCTATAACGTCAGCGTCATATATGGCGCATAGGATCCGGACCATACTATGACTGCTCATCTATTATAGCTTGGGAAACTCATGAAAAACAGTGGTAATTCTTCCGCCTGTTTCCTATCTCTTCCACATAATGATAGCGTCCTCTTTGGGGTGTTCGTAAAATCCCCTGCGGATTCCCTCCGAAATAAAACCAAGTTTTTCATATACATGGATCGCCGCCGCATTACCGACTCTTACTTCCAGCGTATAAGCCGTAATCCCCCTCTTTTTTCCTTCCTCCATCAAAAAACGTAGCAATGCCGTGCCGATTCCTTTTCCTCTTTGAGAAGCCTCTACGACTATATTAGTTATATCGCCTTCTCCAAGGATATTCATAACGCCTCCGGAACCGATTATTTTTCCGTGACGGGAAGTCTCCGCCTCTTCCGTCATTTCCGCCACTACATAAAAAGAATGTTCATTCCTTATCATATTCAAAAAGTCTTCCGGACGCCAGGGCATGGAAAATGTCTCCTTTTCTATCCTGCTCACTGCCTCCACGTCCTTCTCTTCCATCAAACGAAACGCTATCATTCTGACTCCCATTTACACACAAAAATATCATCTATGATTTTTCAAGCCTTTCCCGCTCCGCCTGCGACATACGCAGATATTCCGGTTCATGTTCGGCCGCCGTTTGTATTTTCCCCTGTTCTAAGTAGATCCTTCCCAGCGCTCCGACGCTTGCCGCACGCTGTCTGTTCATATGTGCGGGAGCAAACGAATAAGGTACTTTTATGTTTGCCGCAATGTCCTCTTTAAAAACGGGTACGCCGTCGCCTAAAAAAATGACCTCTTCCCCTGCTTCATTTAAAAATCCAATCAGTTCGTCAATGGAAACGGCGCACTGACTTTTTATCACCTCCAGCTCCCATTGTCCCTCCTGCCGTCTAAAACGGTAGACCCCCGTATATACCTGATTTCTTCTCGCATCCATGATAGGACATATATATTTCTCTACCCCGTAAAGATTAAAAGCCAGCCCGTCTACAGTAGGTACGGCAATCAAAGGCTTTTCCAGCGCAAGCCCAAGCCCCTTTGCCGTTGCCGAGCCGATGCGCAGCCCGGTGAAAGATCCCGGCCCCGCCGACACGGCGATCGCATCGATACTGTCAAGTTCAAGCTCGGTCATCTTTTTTATTTCTTCCAGCATAGGAAGTAAGGTCTGGGAATGCGTTTTTTTGTAATTGACCGTATATTCTGCAGTCAGTTCGTCTCCGCATATAACGGCTACCGAAGCGACCAGTCCCGAACTGTCTATCGCCAGTATTTTTTTCTTTTCTTCCATTCTTGCTCCCATCTGTCCGCTTTTGCGCACATATCCGCCTATCGTTACCCTATTTCCTGCCAGATTATTTTTCTATAATCGAAGCCTTTTTGCAAGTCTTTTTCAATGGTGATCTGTAAAAACTTTTCAGGCAGAAGTTCTCGGATCAAATCCGCCCACTCTATCATGCAGACTCCTTCACCATAAAAATAATCTTCATAGCCGATCTCTTCCATTTCCTCTACGTCGGAAATACGGTACACATCAAAATGATAAAAAGGAAGTCTTCCTTCTTCGTAAACCTGCACGATCGTAAAAGTAGGGCTGTTCACCGGCTCCCTGATCCCAAGGCCCGCCGCTACCCCTTTCGTAAAGACCGTCTTTCCTACGCCAAGATCCCCGATCAGCGTAAAAATCTGGCCTTTCTCTGCCTCTTCTCCCAATTTCCTGCCGATCTCAAAGGTTTCTTCTTCCCTGTTGGTTTCATATATTCTCATGCTAACCTCCATGATTCCGCTCTGCGGAATCTCAAATCCGTGTGAAAAACGCCCGTTTTTGGCGTTTTTCGGCGTGAAATATAGTACTTCTCCGCGAAATGCCCTCTGGCATGAGCGGCTAGAAGTACTTTTCACGCTAACTCCCATCCGCCTGCTTTAGCAGGGGTCTTTTCCATAACTTAACCGCGGATCTTCACTTTGGAAGGCGGCATATGGGTGGAAATGATCTCTATCGCTTTCGCCTTATGTTCTCCCAAATCTTTTTTAGGAAAAATCGAAGCGTTTACGCGCGACGTATATACAATAATGCTTCTCCCTGTAGAGACCGCTTTATACATTTGCTCCCACGCCTGTTTTTCTTCCGTCCCGCTTTGCGATACGGTAATTCCCTCTTCGTCCAGCCTGTAATGGAGAGGTTCCTTAAAAGCAGGATTGGCAAGCATCTGCTGTTTGGACCGGATAAAAAGCGTCCATGGAAGATAGCCTAAGATCACGATTCCCGCGATCAGAAAGATCACGCTGTGCCGCATGGAAAACGCTACGATCATGAGCGCCCCCACTCCCGTTCCCAAAAGCCCTGATGCGCTTGTATAAGTATGATGCAGCATATAATCATATAAAACGCCCGCATCTATTTTTACGTCAAATTCTATTTCCATGACCGTCCCTCCGTGTTGCAGATTGATTTTACTAATTCCATTATACCGAAAAAAAGATAAAGTACAAGCATAACAAATAAAACCATCGGCATGACTGCCAATGGCTTTGCTATTCTCTGCAACTTCATACTATTTCCATCCAGAAATCCTCTTTCTCACCGCAAAATCCCGGTTCTTCAAAAAAAGCGGCATATAACTGCCCGATCTCCTCGGCCGTCTTGACGGAATTATAGACCGTAAATGCGGATACGCAGCCTTTATAGGACCTTTGGAAAGGATCGCCCCCCAAAAGCACCTGCCTGCAGGATATCATGGTCGGGATATCCACGCGGTACCCTGCTTTTCTGCCGTTAATATAATAACTGACCGATTCGCTGAAAGCGTCATAGGTCACGGCAACGAAACACCACTTATGGAGCGCTGCGGTACGACAGAAAGTATCATGCCAGCCGTTGTTCACATCGATATCCTCACTGATACGGTAAATACTCTGTCCGCCGCTTATATAAGGCATCAAAGAAGCAAAACCGCCTAAATACCGCATATAAATAATACTGGTCCATTCCAGAGCGTCCTCCGGCTTGATCCACATAGTAAGCGTATAACTGTTATCCGAAAAAAGCTTTCCCGGAAAACCGATCAGATTCTGTCCGGTCTCTCCTCCCGGGAAACGGATACCGCCCCATATATCGCTGATACCGTCCGTAAATTCTACGCCGCCGCCTTTGATCTCGCCCGTGATCATGTCCTCGTCGTCAATGAGATCTTTTTTAAAATGAAACACCGTTTTCCGTTCGCTATGCATGACCTGCTTTTTCGTATATTCCTCAAATTCTTCAAAAGAAAACTTACCCGAATAAAATGTTCCCGCAGCCGCATCACATCCGCAGCTGCTTAAAAAGATCACTTCGTCTTTGTCGACCAGTCCCTGCGCGACCAGTAAAAGCTGCAGATCCTTGCTCAGTTTAATCAGTGTTTTAATGATCTGTCTCCCTTTTTTATTTTGGATATTTTCTTTTATGTACGCTTCTTCAAATTTAAGGCTGTTGACCGGAAGGCGCCGCAAGTAACGGAAACTGGAGAAATCTTCCCCAAAGTGGGTCAGAGCCAGTGAAAAACCCTGCTCCCTTAATTTTTTCATAGACAAGACCAGTTTATCGATGTCCCTTGTGGAAACCGCCTTTTCATCCAGCTCCAGTTCTATTTCTTCCGCCATGACGCCGTACCTGTCCATAATCTTTTGCAGACGCTTTCCTAAATGATCGTCTAAAAAGAGCAGTCTGGACAATTGTATGCTGGCTTTGCCCTGCCCCCTGCCCTTTTGATGGAATTTTTCCAAATCTCTGCATACCAGTTCAAATACATACATATCCAGTTTTTTGATAAAACTGTTTCGTTCAAACAGCGGCCGGAAATCCTTCGTCTCCCAAAGGGTGCCGTCCTCCCGCCTCCAGACCGCATAGATCTGCGCCCGCTCCAATGTGGAGCTCTGCATATGAAACACGGGCTGGTAGCAGATTCCGAACCTTCCTTCCCTAAGCGCGCCGTCTGCATGTTCTTCCATCTCTTTCTCCGTCAGGAATTTTTCTTCCAGATCGTTATAAAACAGATAACAGCTTTTTCCGTTCTGCTTTGCCTCATACATCGCCGCATCGCTCTGATTGAGAAGCATCTCCAATCCTGTGTCGGCAGCCGCGTTCCAGACAATACCGATACTCACGGAAACGACGGTAAAAAAGTCCATTTCCTTGCCCTGCTTATGCATTTCCGATAGGATCAGCCCCGCCGTACGGGCCAAGTCCTCTTTGGATCTTTCTCCGAACATCACCAATACGAATTCGTCCCCGCCAAGACGCACTGCAACGGCTCCCGGCACACAATTTCGTAAAAGGCCGCCTACCGCTGCCAACAGTTCGTCTCCCGACTTATGTCCGTACACGTCGTTGACGGTCTTAAAATTGTCTAAGTCCAGAAACATAAAATGAACGTTATCCTTTCCTGACAGTTCGGCGTATTTCTCGTAAAGGCCTTTCCGATTATATAATCCTGTTAAATAATCATAAATACTGTTTTCCATAATTTCTCCATATTGATTGTCAGAGCGTGTTTGAAAATTGCTTTCCCCGGGGTGTGCAGGTGTCCTGCCATTAAAATGGCAGGAATGAATTTTCAAACACGCTCTAGGGTAATTATTTACGGCATCATTTTTTATCTACATTTATATAAATTATTATACTTTATTTTAAATATATCACATTATGACTATAAATCAACACATTTTTCACTCATTTATTGATTTTTTTAATAATATTTATGAAAATTCCCGTCAAAAGTTAGTGTATATTGACCATAAAATAATTTAGAAAATAGATGAACCTTTTCAACCAATACAGAAAGATATTCATTTTATACTATTCATACCTATATGCTATTCATGCCTGAGCGCTTCGATGGGGCTTAATTTTGCCGCCTTCTTGGCAGGATAGATCCCGAAAAACAGTCCGACCGCCGAAGAAAAAACAGAAGCCCCGAGTACGGTAGTTATTCTGACCTGCGCAGAAAATCCCAACAGTCCGCAGACCCCGAAAGCGCCAAGCACCCCTATCGTAATGCCGATCAGTCCGCCAAGCAAAGTGATGATCGCCGACTCGGATAAAAATTGCAGTAAAATAGAATTCGTCCTTGCGCCCAGCGCCTTACGGATCCCGATCTCCCTCGTCCGCTCCGTCACGGATACCAGCATAATGTTCATAACGCCGATACCTCCTACCAGCAGCGAGATCGCCGCCACAAATACGACAAATACCGTAACATATCCTAGCACCGAGGTAATGGAAGTCAGGTAATCGTTGAAATCTTCCACCAAAATAAGTCCCTGTCCCCTCACATTGTGCCGCGCCTCCAAAAGGCTGACGCACTCTCTGGCCATCTGGCTGGAATGCTCCGCCGAATCTCCCACTACCAAAAACTGATCTACGCTCTCCACATAAAATCCGTAGGCGCTGCCCACTACGGTAAGGGGGATCTCCACATTGACATTTTCATCCACATATCCCATAGTCAGCATGGATGAGGCGCTGTCCTGACGGATTCCCACTATGGTAAAGTCCTGTGATATTCCATAAATGGACACCTCGATCTCCATACCGACGACGTCCGTAGTCCCGAACATCTTCATTGCACCGGACTGGGTAACGACGCATACTTTTTGGGCGGAAAAATAATCGTCCCCCGTAAAATATTTCCCTTTGACAACCGGATCGCTGCTAGAAAATTCCAACCCTTCGGTTCCGCCGCTCACAATCCCCGTAAAGGTACCTTTTTTAGCGGTCACCGCTCCCTGAAACCCGTAATTGGGCGTGATCGCCTTAATGTGCCCCACCCGCTCTCTTAACATCTGAAAGTCTTCTTCGTTAAATTCCACCGATTCTCCGTTGTCGTTGCTTCTTGAGTAAATATAGATCTGGCCGCCCGCCATATTGTTTAGTTCCCCCGTGATCTCGCTTTTCACGCCGTTACCGATAGAAATGATCATAATGACGGAAGAAATACCGATAATGATGCCAAGCATGGTAAGAACGGAACGGCCCTTGTTGCTCCTGATATTCATCAGGGCAATTTTAATAAATTCCCAAAATTGTGACATTGCCGTTCTCCTCTTCTATTCTGCCGGAACCGCCGTTACCGGCATCCCTTCCGCGATTCCCGCGACCACATTGGAAATGACTTCCTCTCCTTCCGATAACCCTTCCCGTATCTCGATATAAGTATTGGAAGAAATGCCGGTGACCACGTCTTTTCTGACAACCACGCCGTTTTCCACCGTATAAACGAACTCTCCCTCCTGATCCGCATTCACACACTCTACCGGAAGAAGCAATACTTTTGACGCTTCTTTCGTGTCGATCAGAACCTTGGCTTCAATGCCGAGATAAATAAATTCATCCGGATTGTCGATCCTGATCTCGGCGCCCACCGACGCCGTTCCCGCCGCATTGACCGTAGCCATTTTATCGATCTTTGACACTTCCCCTTTATACTCATGTCCGGAAACCGTGATCTGCGCTTTCTGTCCCACCGCGATCTTCTCCAGATCGTATTTGGTCACATAAATATCCACTTTCACTTTATCTCTGTTTGCCAGCGTTAAAAGGTTCGTTCCCTCCGCTACCGGCGCTCCCTCCACTACCGACAGTTCCGTAACGATCCCGTTAAACTCTGCGCAGATGCCATCCGACGCATAACCGTAATCCTCCGCCGCTTCTTCCGTCGTCATATTGGAAATCTCATGGTTTGCCTCTAACTCGCTTCTCTGATAGGCATTCATCACTCCCGCCTCCGAAGAAGCTTTCTGGCTTTCCATTTCCGCCTGATATTCTTTATAATGGGTTACTTTTTCCTGTTCCTCCGAGATCCGGTCCTGCAATTCCCTGACTCTGCTGTCATTGTTCATCTGCCCCAGTTGATAGGCGACCTGCTGGGCTGCAATATTGTTGTTCTTGATCTCCTCGTTCAGCCGCTCTGCTTCTCCCTGATTTCCTTCTTTTTCCGCTTTCTGCAGATCGTTCTGTAATTGGATTCCGTAAATAGCGATATTGGTAGACGCCTGATTATAATACGCGCTCAAATCTGCCTGTAATTCATCCAGTTCTTTCTGTAGCTGCTTTATGTAATTTTCTTCGTCTGCAATCTGTTGTTCCAGTACGGCAAGATTGGTAGACGCCTCTGCAAACTTGCCCTGATTTTCGTTCGCTTTTTGTACGGTATTCTGGTAACTTCCCTCGTTTGCCTGCGCCTGCAGATCCGCCTGCCTTTTCGTATGCTCCGCGGTCTCCTTGTCAAAAAGAATCATCTGCGCGCCGTTTTCCACCGCATCTCCCGCTTCTACAAAAATATTTCCTATCGTTCCGTTTATTTTTGAAAAATACGTTTTTATTTCTTCGCTTGCCACGCTGCCGCTGGCGCTGACGGTTTCTTTGATATCCCCTCTAAGCGCCTGCGTTGTGAAAACCGTCATCGCCGCATCCTTTGCAAAAATCGTATTCGCGCCTATGAAGAGAACGAGTACCGCCGCCGCTGAAAGGATCACGATCTTTCGTTTTTTCTTCTTATCCATCTTCGGTTTTTCACCGGACGGATTTTTTTTCTCTGCATTCTTCATTTTTATACCTCCCTGCACGTTGCAACGCGCGCAAATTAATAAGTTGATTTAGAATTTCCCTATTCATGATCTCTGTCCGCCGGTATGCTCCGCGCGGAATCCGACTCCACTCTTCCGTCCCTGATCTTGATCACCCGGTCCGCCTGTCCTGCGATCTCATTATCATGCGTGATCAGTATGACCGTTCTTCCCTCTCCATGCAGCTCCCTTAAGATCTGCATAATCTCCTGAGTGGAATTGGAATCCAGATTTCCGGTAGGCTCATCGGCGAGAATGACCGGAGGCGCCTGCGCAATGGCCCTTGCTATAGCCACCCTCTGCTGCTGGCCGCCGGACATTTCCGCCGGTTTATGCCCCGTCCGGTGAGAAAGCCCTACTTTTTCAAGCGCCGCTCTGGCAAGCTCTTCCCTTTCTTTTTTACCTACTCCTCTATAGATCAGGGGAAGTTCCACATTTTCCAATGCAGTCAGATTTTGGATCAGATTAAATCCTTGAAAAATAAATCCGATTTCTTTGTTCCTGATATCGGAGAGTTCATCGTCCGTCAGTTTTGAAACATCCTGTTCGTTCAGCATATAAGTTCCGCTTGTAGGCACATCCAGACACCCCAGCATATTCATCAGCGTAGACTTTCCTGAACCGGACTGCCCGATAATGGCGACAAATTCATTTTCGTTTATCACAAGGCTCACATGATCCAACGCCCGTACTTCATTTTCTCCGGGATTATATATTTTACACATATCCCGTATCTCAACTAAAGCGTTCATTGCTCCTCCCGGCCGGTATGTATGGCTGATGGTATTCCTTTTCCGGCCGCCCTTTCTTTCTTATATTTATTTTATTATTTCAGTCTCATCTGTATTATTCAATTAATACAATAATGCATTTTTTCTTTTTTGTCAACTTTGCCTATGCATTTTAGCATATCAGAACCGTTTCCGCCATATAAAATGGAAAAACCGGCCTCTCTTAATATCGGGACACGCCCAAAACTAAGAAAGAACCGGTCTTCCACCGACACATATTTTAAGAAGCAACTGCTTTATTTTTATTTCTGACCCGATAATCCTGTACTTTCAAAATAGGACTCAGGCTCTTATATACAAGCAGCGTCACCGCCGAAACGGAAATTCCCTTTATCAGGTTGAGCGGCGCTACCGCCATGATCACAAAGGTCGTAACGTTCGTAATGCCCGGATTGATCTGCGTTCCCATGGCAATGATACCTTCCAACGGCATTCCAAAAAGCTCCGCAAACTTAGGCAGCAGATAAACGGCGTTAAAAGCCGTCCCAAATATGGTAAGGATTACCGTTCCTATACCGCAGCCGACGATCGCGGTCTTTTTATTTTTCTTAAAAAGATAAATAACGGAGGCAGGTAAAATAAAGCTGCATCCTACGGCAAAATTAGCCAGTTCGCCCACAAACGCCGTGGAGGTGGATTTGAACAGCAGCTTCAACAAGATCTTGCAAAACTCGATCATAACGCCCGCCACAGGGCCAAATGCAAAAGTCCCGATCAATGCCGGAAGTTCGCTGAAATCCAGTTTGTAAAAGAACGGCGCGAAAGGCATCTGGATCTCAAACAGCATCAAAATGGACGCGATCGCCGAGAACATACCGATCATGACTATTTTTCTTGTGTGAAAGATCTTTTCGTTCACTCCCGCTTTTTTCTGCGCATATTTCTCCGCCGCATAGGCAATGACAAACAGCACAGCCACCACGGCAAGAAATTCCAATACAAATATTACGTTTTTCTCCAGGTTTTCCAATAGATCGCTCATAAGATTTCTCCTTTTTAAGGAAATTCTTCGTTGATCCGTACTGTAAAATATATCGGCCGGTCAAAAACCCGATAAAAAATCCCGAATCAGACGCTTCTTCATGCATCGGCGATTCGGGATCAACTCCGCTAAATACCGCACGGCAAAATACCGTACCTTAAAATACAGATCTCTTCTCTCATCCAGACTTTACTGTCGGTTTTGGAATAAAGCTCTTAACTCCTGCTCGCACCAAATCGGCTATATTTCTATAGTTCGCGGACTTATCTGACGAATCACCGCCGGTAGGGAATCGCACCCAACCCCGAAGAACTTGCCTCTATTTATTTTTATATTTTATATAGTATTCTTATAAGGCGGGATTGTCAATATTTATTTTCTTTCAGCCTGCAGGGCTTTTCCGTTTCAGGCTAAATTTTCCTGCTATTTTACCTTCATCGTTAATCCGATCCTCTTCTTCGGCACATCCACCGACAGCACCTGCACGTCTACCACGTCTCCGACGCTGACCGCTTCTAGCGGATGCTTGATGAACCGGTTCGTGATCTCGGAAATATGCACCAGTCCGTCCTGATGCACGCCGATATCCACAAAGACTCCGAAATCGATCACATTGCGCACCGTTCCCTTTAGCACCATACCGGGTTTTAAATCTTTCATATCCAATACGTCGCTTCTAAGGATCGGCGCAGGCATATTGTCCCTCGGATCTCTTGCCGGTTTTTCCAGTTCCTTCAAAATATCGGTCAACGTAATCTCTCCGATCCCCAGTTCTTCGGCAAGCTTCTTTTTATCCTTAACCCTGCGCTCCAAGTTTCCGGTCCGCAGCGCAGCGTTGCCGGAAATCTCGCTCACGCTCCCCTTCGGCGCGTTGTCGGCCGGCTGTCCCTTTAATCCGGTGCCGGAAAGCGCGGCCGCCAATGCTTTGCCCATTGCCGTATTGGTATTTTTTACCACCACTTGTTTTTGTTTTTGAGCCGGTTTTTCTTTCGTCTTCGTTTCCGTTTTCTTTCCTGCCGCTCTTTCGGCAGCCGCCTTTTTCTGCGCCGCCTTTACGTCTTCCATCGTCAGTCCCAGCTTTTCCAGAAGCTTTCCGGCCGCCTCATAAGATTCCGGGTGTACGCTCGTTGCATCCAAAGGATTTTCTCCGTCCGAGATCCGCATGAAACCTGCGCACTGTTCGTAAGCTTTCGGTCCCAGCTTGGGAACTTTCAATAACTGTTTCCTGTTTACAAACCTGCCGTTGGTTTCCCTGTAATCCACAATATTTTTTGCGATCGCTTTGGAAATCCCTGAAATATATTCCAAAAGAGAGGCTGATGCGGTATTAAGATCCACGCCGACTTTATTTACGCTGTCCTCTACCACGCCGTTTAAGGCGTCGCTCAGCTTCTTTTGGTTCATATCATGCTGATACTGTCCTACCCCGATAGACTTCGGATCGATCTTAACCAGTTCGGCAAGCGGATCCTGCAGCCTTCTGGCAATAGACGCGGCGCTCCTCTGCCCTACGTCAAAATTCGGAAATTCTTCCGTGGCAAGTTTACTTGCGGAATAGACGGACGCCCCCGCTTCATTTACGATCACATACTGTACCGGTGTATCCAGCTCTTTCAAAAGTTCCACGATCACCTGCTCGGATTCTCTGGAAGCGGTTCCGTTTCCTACGGAGATCAAGGTTATATGATATTTTTTAATCAGTTTTTTTAGTTCCGTTTTAGCTTCTTCCACTTTGTTCTGCGGCGCGGTGGGGAAGATTACTTTCGTGTCCAGCACTTTTCCCGTTTCATCCACTACGGCAAGTTTACAGCCCGTGCGGAACGCAGGATCCCAGCCAAGCACTACTTTTCCCACGATCGGCGGCTGCAATAAAAGCTGCTCCAAATTTTTCCCGAATACAGAGATCGCGCCGTCCTCTGCCTTTTCCGTCAGGTCGCTGCGTATCTCTCTTTCTATGGCGGGCGCGATCAGCCTTGCATAGCTGTCTTCTATCACCGCTTCTAAGACCGGTCTGGTATTCGGATTTTCTTTCGTGATCACTTTCTTGGCAAGATACTGTAAAATCCTCTCCTCCGGAGCCTCCACCTTTACGGTCAGGATCTTTTCCTTTTCCCCGCGATTTAAAGCAAGCGTCCTATGCCCCGCTACCTTTTTTACAGGCTCTTCATAATTATAATACATTTCATAGACGCTCTCCGCTTTTTCGTCTTTTGCGGTGCTGATCAGCTTTCCTTCCTCTACCGTAATATTTCTGATATAAATACGGTAATCCGCTTCGTCGGAAATACTTTCCGCAATAATGTCCTTTGCACCCTGAAGCGCTTCTTCCGCGCTCTTTACTTCCTTCTCTTCCGATATGTATTTAGCGGCCTCCTCCAGTACGGGCCGTTCCGTCTCCTGCCGTAAAATAAACTCGGCAAGCCCTTCCAGTCCCTTTTCTTTTGCAACGCTTGCTCTTGTTTTCCTCTTCGGCCTGTATGGACGGTACAGATCTTCCACAACGACAAGGGTTTCCGCCGCAAGAATCTTTTCTTTCAATTCTTCCGTAAGTTTCCCCTGTTCTTCAATACTTCCGATCACCTGCTCCTTTTTCTCTTCCAAATTTCTCAGATAGGTAAGCCTCTCAAACAGATTCCGGAGTACTTCGTCATTTAAAGATCCGGTCGCTTCCTTCCGGTATCTGGAAATAAAGGGAATGGTATTCCCCTCGTCAATCAGCTTCACAGCAGCTTCTACCTGCCACTTTTCTACGTTCAGTTCTTCTTTCAATTTTAAAATAATATCCATTTTGATCTCCCGTTTTGGCTTTCGCTTATTCTGTCCGGCTCTGCCGTCTGCCGCATTGCCGCTTTCACCCTAACTCCCATCTGCCTGCTTCAGCAGGCATACAAATCAGGATCGTGAAATTTTTAATTTCACGCTATTGTCTCTTTGCTTCCGCCTTGTTATATCCCAGATTTCAGCCTATTGCCTCTCTGCTTTTCCATCCTTGTCCGAAAGCACTGTTCCTATTATATTAGATAACGCGGCTTCTTTTCAAGAAAGATTTATGAAATTGCCGAAATTTCTTTTGCGGCTTTTTGCACTCTTTTACAGGCGGCTTCTTTATGAACCTCCCTGATGTTGATCTTGCTTCACCTGTTCCGCCCCGCTTTCCGCATTGGAACAACAATAACCCAGAACAACAATAACGGTGTATTTATTTGCATTATCTTTCCGAAAGTGCTAAAATCAAGATAGATAAATTTAAGGACTGTCCAAAATAACATTTATTTATGCTTGTTTTATTCTCCGATAGCATTGTCTAAAAACCGGTTATGCGATTTAAAAGTTATTTGTGGGCAATCTTTTCATAGTGATGGAGGAAAAATGGATTCCAATAATATAAACAGCCCTAATCATCCAAATATGCCGGATACTCCGGACACCAATCATCTGCCGCAGGGCGAACCGCCTTATTATCCGCCATACGGCAGGCAGGATCAAACCAATACCGTTTATGGAAATTCCAGCGGAACACCGGATCCGGGTGCGAATCCTTACGGGATTCCAAGCAATCCGCAAGGCCAAAACAGCACTCCTTACGGGATGCAGAACAATCCGCAGAGCCTGAACAATAGCCCCTACGGGATGCAGAACAACCTACAGGCTCCAAGCAATAACCCTTACGGGATGCAGAACAGCCCGCAGAACCTGAACAATAACCCCTACGGGATGCAGAACAACCCACAGGCTCCAAGCAATAACTCTTACGGGATGCAGAACAGCCCGCAGAACCTAAACAATAACCCTTACGGAATGGCAGACAATCCGCAAGGCCAAAATAATGCTCCTTACGGGATACAGAACAACCCACAGGCTTTAAGCAATAATCCTTATGGGATGCAGGGCAGCCCGCAGAACCCAAACAATAACCCTTACGGGATGCAAAACAGCCCGCAGAGCCTAAACAATAACCCTTACGGAATGGCAAACGATCCGCAAGGCCAAAATAATGCTCCTTACGGGATGCAGAACAGCCCGCAGGCTTCAGGCAATAACCCTTACGGGATGCAGAACAACCCGCAAGGCCAGAACAGCAACCCTTACAGAAATCCAAACGAAACGCCTTACCCCGATTATTACCAGCCTGTCCGCCAATCTCCTGCGGACGGTCTGATGACGGCCTCTATGGCGCTGGGTATCGCCGCTATCCTTACCGCTGTTATGGCGACGGTCTATTTTCCGTTTATTCTTGGCGGAATCAGTATTATACTGGCGTTGCTTTCCAAAGGTTACGACGAGAAAATGGCGTCCAGATCAAAGATCGGAGTTGCCTGCGCTATCGTCGGACTTGTGCTGAATGTATTCATTGTCAGCATTTCCATTCACAAAGTATTTACCGACGAAAGTACATTTTATCAGTTTGACCGGATTTATGAACAGATGTACGGGGAGTCTTTCCGCGATATGTATAGAAAAACAACCGGACAGGATTTTCCTATTGATTTTGACGATTAATTTAAAAATAAAACGATCAGAAACGGAGGTTTTCATATGATGGGATCAGGTATAACAGGATCGGTCGGCAGCTACGGCGGTTCTTATTATAATTCGGGATACGGTTTAGGAGGCGGTTCCTCAGAGGACGGCAGCGTTATCCTAAAAAACCCCGGCGAATCGGACGTTAAGTCCGCAGGCCGCAAATCTTCGCCTGCCGAATGCGAAACTTGTAAAAACAGAAAATATAAAGACGGTTCGGATGAGATGGTATCCTTTAAATCAGCGGCTCATATCGCGCCCGAATCCGCCGCTTCTGCCGTCCGCGCCCATGAACAGGAGCATGTATCCAACGCCTATAAGGACGCCGCAATGAACAACGGCAAGGTACTGCGCGCCTCTGTTTCCATCCATACTGCAATCTGTCCGGAATGCGGACGCTCTTATGTATCCGGCGGCACTACCAGTACGCAGATCAAATATTATAACGAAGAAAATCCTTACCAACAGGATCTAAAAGCAACGGACGCGCAAAAATATACCGGAATGAATGTGGATTTTTCGGCATAACAGTGCAATATACTAGAAATTGGAGATTATATAGATTATGAATAATTATAAAACTTCTGCCCAATTAAAATCTTTAGCAAAAGGGCAGTTACTCGGGCGGTATGGTACTGTGATCGGCGCTTTTCTTTTGATGGAGCTGGTCATGCTCTCCTTTACGGTGATCACTTCCCTGTTCGTAGACCAGACTACTGTATTCGGCCTTATTTTAAATTATATCATCAGTTTCCTGACCGGTCTGTTTGCGGGAATCTTTTCGGCAGGTCAGGCTTACATTTGTCTGAATATTTCCTGTAAACGTCCCTGTAAGGCTTCGGATGTATTCTACGGATTTAACCATCACCCTGATAAGGCTCTGTTGCTGCAGCTTGTGATTTCTTTGATTTCATTTACAAGCATGATACCTTCCTGTATCTTTTCCTATATAGCAGCCTATACAAGAAGAATGATCTATATTTTTCCCGCCTGTGTTTTCCTTATCATCGGTACATTGATTGCAGTATATTTTTCCCTGTGTTTTTCGCAGGTTTTCTATTTGCTGTTAGACTTTCCCGATTATACGGTCAGCCAGCTTCTTACCTTGAGCAAGAAGATCATGAAAGGGCAAAAAGGACGGTTATTCTATCTTTTAGTAAGTTTTCTGCCCCTTTATCTGCTGGGACTTCTCTCCTGCTGCGTGGCTTACCTTTGGATCATTCCCTATGTAAACCAGACGTCCTCAAATTTCTATCTTGATCTGATGAAAAACAGACAGAATGAAAACAGGTAAAAATACTCCGGTATCATAAAAAAGGCGCTCCCATCCAATCAGGATTGGAGTGCCTTTTTTATTTTACACAAACTCCCATCTGCCTGCTTCAGCGGGCAGATAAATCAAGATCGTGAAATTTCTAATTTCACACTAACCTCCATACCGCGGCTCTGCCGCGCTCAAATCAGGATGAAAAACGCCGCATTTCAGGCATTTCCGGGTGCGGGACTTAGTACTTCTAAGGCAGCTACGCTGCCTTTGTGAAACAGCCCCTGCTGTGAGCGGCTAGAAGCGCTTCTCACCCTATTTCCGTCCCGGCCGCCGCCAAATTGATATACTTCAGATAAGCGTTGATAAAACTGTCCAAGCCGCCGTCCAAAACCGCATCCACATTGCCGGATTCTTCATTCGTCCGGTGGTCCTTTACCATTGTATAAGGCTGCATCACATAGGAACGTATCTGGTTTCCCCAACCGATCTCCGTTATTTCTCCTCTGATATCGGAAAGTTTTTCCGCATTGGCTTCCTTTTTCAGCAGATAAAGCTTTGCTTTCAGCATCTGCATCGCCTTATCTTTATTCTGAAATTGGGAACGCTCGTTTTGGCACTGCACTACGATCCCTGTAGGAAGGTGGGTAATGCGGATCGCCGAGGACGTTTTATTGATATGCTGTCCTCCTGCGCCGCTGCTCCTATAAGTATCGATCCGCAGATCTCCCGGATCGATATCCACATCCACATCTTCTTCAATATCCGGCATAACGTCCAGTGAAACAAAGGAAGTCTGACGCTTTCCCTGCGCGTTGAACGGGGAAATACGCACCAGACGGTGTACTCCTTTTTCGGATTTTAAGTAACCGTAAGCGTTCATACCGTTTACCTGAAAAGTAACCGACTTGATGCCTGCCTCGTCGCCGTCCAGATAATCCAGTACTTCGATCCCGTAGCCTTTCCGCTCCGCCCATCTCGTATACATCCGGTAGAGCATGGACGCCCAATCACAGCTCTCCGTACCGCCCGCTCCCGCATTCAGTTTTAAAATCGCATTGCATTTATCATATTCTTCCGAAAGCAGCGTGCTGATACGGATCTCTTCAAGGGTTTGGATAAAAGAATCCAGTTCCGTCCGGATATCCGCTGCCATAACGGCTGCCTCTTCCGGCTCTTCCTCATATCCGAGTTCGATCAGCGTTTCTATATCTTCATACTGTGTCTGCAAACCGTTTATCGTGTCCACCGTGTCTTTCAGATTTTTCAATTCCTTCATCTTGCCGTTTGCCTTGTCGGCGTCATCCCAAAAGCCGGGAGATTCCATTTCCATTTCCAGCTCTTCGATCCGCTTTGACTTACCTGCTAAGTCAAAGTGAATCCCTCACTTCCGCTAATGGAGTTTCATATGCCTGTAATTCTGTCTTCATCTGGTCTAATTCTACCACTTAACGTTCACCACACTTTCTCTTTTTTATCTTGATAACTGCCGCCCACTACACCGCTTTCACTCTGCCGCAGCACTGTTTATATTTCTTTCCGCTGCCGCAAGGACAGGGGTCGTTGGGATATACTTTTGCATTCTCACGTTTTACCGGGCCTTTTTGTACCGTATCGTCCTTGTTCGTTCCCGTTACGTTCGCAACCTGCTCCCTCTCTACCTTTTGCTCCACCTTTACATGGAACAGCAGGCGGATCGTCTCTTCCTTGATGTTCTGCGCCATCTCGTCGAACATGTCAAAACCGCTCATACGATATTCCACAAGCGGATCCTTCTGTCCGTATGCCTGCAGTCCTACGCCCTGACGGAGCTGATCCATATCGTCAATATGATCCATCCACTTACGGTCGATGATCTTCAAAAGGATCACTCTCTCCAGTTCACGGATCGCCTCCGGCTCCGGAAATTCTGCTTCTTTGCTCTCATAAAGCTTCACCGCTTCTTCTTTAAGCTGCTGCTTTAAACTGTCTTTTTTGGGCTTTACCACTCTTGCCGTATTAACCGGCTTTAAGGGAATCGTAGGAAGTAAAAGCTGATTCAGCTCCCTGAAGTCCCAATCGTCGATCTCTTCATCGTCCCCGATACAGATATCCACCGCATTTTCCGCAATATCCGTGATCCACTTATAGATCACATCGCGCATGCTTTCCCCGTCCAGCACACGGCGTCTTTCCTCATAAATAATCTCCCTTTGGTCGTTCATGACCTGATCGTATTCCAACAGGTTCTTACGAATACCGTAGTTATTATTTTCAATCTTCTTCTGTGCGGTTTCGATCGCATTGGACAACGTCTTATGTTCTATTTCCTGATCCTCCGGTATGCCGAGCGCGTTAAACATAGCGACCATCCTTTCGGAACCGAACAGACGCATCAGATCGTCCTCCAATGAAATATAAAACTTGGATTCGCCCGGATCGCCCTGACGTCCGGAACGGCCGCGGAGCTGATTGTCAATACGTCTTGATTCATGCCGCTCCGTACCGATGATTTTTAATCCTCCCGCTGTCTTTGCCTCTTCGTCCAGCTTGATATCCGTACCACGGCCCGCCATATTGGTAGCGATGGTAACCGCGCCATGAACGCCTGCGTCGGCAACGATTTCCGCCTCCAGCTCATGGAATTTCGCGTTCAGTACTTTATGCGGTATGCCCTTTTTCTTTAACAGGGCGCTGATTTCTTCGGAAGCCTCGATCGTGATCGTACCGACCAAAACCGGCTGGTCTTTCACATGGGCTTCTTCTACCGCCGCCACAATGGCGCGCAGCTTTTCTTTTCTGGTCTTGTAGACCGCATCCTGCATATCCTTTCTGGCAACCGGCATATTGGTCGGGATCTCTATTACGTCCATTCCGTAAATATTTCGGAACTCTTTCTCTTCGGTAAGCGCCGTACCCGTCATACCCGCTTTCTTTTCGAATTTATTAAAGAAATTCTGGAACGTGATCGTAGCAAGGGTCTTGCTCTCCCTTTTTACTTTCACATGCTCTTTCGCCTCGATCGCCTGATGCAAACCGTCGGAATAGCGGCGGCCCGGCATGATACGTCCGGTAAATTCGTCTACGATAAGCACCTGATCGTCTTTTACTACATAATCCTGATCCCGGAACATCAGGTTGTGCGCACGGAGCGCCAGTATGATATTGTGCTGGATCTCCAGATTCTCGGCATCGGCAAGATTTTCAATTTGAAAGAAACGCTCTACTTTGGCAACGCCCGCCTCCGTCAGATTCACCACTTTATCCTTTTCGTTTACGATAAAATCTCCCGTTTCTTCTCTTTCCACGCCCATGATGGCGTCCATCTTGGTCAGCTCTTCCATATCCTCGCCGCGGGTAAGCTGCCTTGCCAAAATGTCGCAGGCCTCATAGAGTTTCGTGGATTTTCCGCTCTGTCCGGATATGATAAGCGGCGTTCTCGCTTCGTCGATCAAAACGGAGTCCACTTCGTCGATAATGGCATAATGCAGTTCGCGCAATACAAGCTGCTCTTTATAAATGACCATATTGTCTCTCAGATAGTCAAAGCCCAGCTCATTATTCGTCACATAGGTAATATCGCAGGCATAGGCTTCTCTTCTTTCTTCCGGCTTCATATCGTTTAAAACGACGCCGACTTTTAAGCCAAGGAATTCATGCACCTGTCCCATCCATTCCGCATCACGCTTTGCGAGGTAATCGTTCACGGTAACGATATGTACCCCTCTTCCTTCCAATGCATTCAGATAAGCCGGGAGCGTGGATACAAGGGTCTTACCTTCACCGGTCTTCATCTCCGCGATACGTCCCTGATGGAGAATAATGCCGCCGATCAATTGTACCCTGTAATGCTCCATGTTTAATACTCTTCTTGCTGCTTCCCTAACCGTAGCATACGCCTCCGGAAGCAGGTCATCCAGTGTAGCCCCCTCTTCGAATCTCTTTTTATACTCTTTGGTTTTATTTTTCAGTTGTTCGTCAGTGAGCGCCTGCATGGACGGCCGTAAATTCTCGATCTCCTTTACAAGCGGTTCGATCCTTTTTAATTCCCTTTCACTGTGAGTACCGAATATTTTTTCTATTACACTCATTTTGATAACCATGTCCCTTTCTCAGTATGCGATCAACGGCCGGAAGAATCTATGCCCTTCGCATTCTTAAGTTACAAAAAACCAAACTATATTGTAACAGATTTTATAGGCTTGTTCAAGGTAATGCTTATAGATATCCCTTAATATTTTGTAAACAAACTGTGAAAAACTTAAGACAAGGCGCGGTTCTCCCTTATCTTTTGTTAAACTGCAGGTAGCATCGAAATAAGCAGAGCCATTGGATATATAACGTGACTCCGTCTTCATGGGCATGGGGCTGTCCCGCCTGTTTTAAGGCTATGGCCGCCTGCCTTCTGGTTAGAAGCCCGTGTCTGCCGGAAATGCCAAACTTCATCGAGTGATCGATAAACCGCTTAAACTCCTCGTATTCGCTTCTGTTTAAATCCGGCGTTTTCTTTTTGGCAAAGTATAGCAGAACGGAATCTACGGAAGGTTTGGGATGAAAATCTTCCCGCCTGAAATGATACAGGATCTTCATGTCCCATTTTACCTTCAGGAGCAGAGATTTCTTCGTTTCTTTTCCCGCTCCCATAAATCTCTTCGCCGCGCCTTTCTCCATTACGAGCCAGATCTCTTTTGGGGGATTGGGCGCGTTCGTCAGCTTTTCCACGATCTGGGTCGTGATAAAATACGGAATATTGGCAAACACCTTATAATCTCCTCTTGCCGGAAGGGAATATGTTAAGAAATCCCCGTGAATCAAATGCAGGTTGGCATAACCTTCCAGCTTCTTTTTCGTTCCTTCATATAATTTCCGGTCCAATTCAACCGAATAAACGATTCCTCCTCTCCTGCACATTTCTTCCGTCAAATGTCCCTTCCCCGTTCCGATCTCAACGACCGTATCCTCTCTGCCGATACTGCTCAACCGAATGAGCCTGCCGATCAGTCTTTGATCCGTTATGAAATTTTGCGAATCGGACAGTCTTTTCCTATCCTCGTTTTTTTGCTGTCTCCTGCCTTTTTGCATAGCAGTCCCTCCTTCTTTCCCGAAACAGACGCCCCTACATAAGCTGTCCTGATCATTATTTTCAGAAAAAGGCACATAAAAAAGCAGGATATCTCCCACTAAAACGGAAATTTTCCTGCCAACTCCACACAACAAGGCAAACATGACAGAATATGAGCCTGCTCATACTCCGCCTGCCGGCGTATGCATATGATGATCTGTATTGCACGCAAAAAAAATCCCATCTACATGAGACAATATATCTGCTTTCTTACCGCCCCTGCATACGGATGCGGATGATGCAACAAATACAAATCATCATACATAAGCCACCTTTCTTTTCATCATTTCAATCGCTGTTTTCATACTGCTCTTTTATTATCTTTGACCGCACCCTGCACGGTTTCATGCATAACGGATACGGATGCCGCACAGGCCGGAACCTGCCGCCGCTTTATTTAATATACGATATCCGGATGGGTTTGTCAATTCTTCCGCCTCAGAAATGCCCGTAAATCATGCCGCCGTGCAAATATGAGGAAATATATCCGTAAAATGATTGTCAGTAACGGCTGTCCTCGCCCAATACCTTTGTGATTCCGTCCCCTAAGACTTCCGCCGCCTTTTCGGAGTCATAATTTCCGGAACTCAGCCCTGCCATTACATCATAATAAACGCCGCCTGCATCTTTAAGGGCAGCGTCCTCAAATTTCGGATCCAATTCGTAAGATACATAAGCAAGAATCTTACCGTTCGCTTCTACCACCGTTTCATTTAAAAGGCCCTGTGCATTACAGTTGTCAAACGCCGCTTTGCTGAGCGGGATCCCCCTCTCGGAAGCCATGATGGCCGTACCTTCCTCTTCGTTCAATAAGAATTGCACCAGCATAGCTGCTTCTTTAGGATGCGCCGTCCCTTCAGAAATTGCAAAGCCTGAAGAAACTTTTGAAAAACCTCCTCTATAATCTCCCATATCGGCCAGTTCTTCGCCGACTACAAATTCCCGTCCTTCCGCCAGCGCGTCGCTGAACTTACCTGCGGAAGAATCCCATTCAAAGATACCCGCATACTTTCCTTCCGCCCATTTCGGATTCCGCTCAAGAGATTCCGCACCGTCTTCTGCGACCGTTGCAACGGATGGGATGACATGCGCGTCTTCCAAGGACCGGATAAACTCCAAACCGGCTTGGATCTCTTTCAAAGTATAATTTAACGCGCCATCCTCTACCCAATTCTTACCATATACGGATTCCAAATAATATACCATAAGGATCATCCTATCGTATTCGCTCAATACCAACGGGTAATAATCCTCTCCCAATTCGTTTTGGAACGTCTCTCCTGCCGTCATTAATTCGGCCAGAGTGTCAGGAGTATCTATTCCGGCTTCGTCAAAAGTCGTCTTATCCCAATAAAAAATCTTCCCTGTCATAGATACCGGAACTGCCTGCAGTTTACCCGCTACGGTACACATGTCTAAATATTTCCGGTCAAACTGGGTCAGATCCAGTATATCGGAAACTCTGTTTAAATCCATAAATACGTTTCCGTCCGGACTGTAAGAGGTAATCCAGCTCCAGTTGATCTGGTTTACATCAGGAGTCGTCCCTGCCGCAAACATGGCTGCCATGGAGTCTTCCCAGCCGGACCATGAGCCATACGTTTCTTTTACCGTAATCCCCGGATATTTCGCTTCAAACGCATCGATTGCCGCCATCGTAGCTTCATGTCTGGAATCTCCTCCCCACCAGGAAAAGGTAAGGACGCATTCCTCATAAGAACCGTTCCGGTTTCCTGACTCCGCTTCTGCAGGCATACTTTCTGCCGGCACGCCTGCATCCCCGCCCTCCGCCGGAGTCTCTACAGGCAGATTGCCTGCGTTGCCGCCTGTATTACCGCAGGCAGTCAGTGAAAATATCATAGCCGCCGCTAACCCTAACGCCCAAAATTTTTTCATCTTTACCTCCATTCCGAAGCGTTTTATGCTGAGGACGCGGGCAGAATTTCAGATTCTGCTCTGCGGTCAATAGAATCTGTGACGCTTCAGCACAAATTCCTGATTGAATACGCATTTTGTTCAGCCTTCCCGTCATGCCGCCCCGCAGCACAAACCATAAAAGAAAGCGATCCCGAAAATTCCCGTTCGTCAACTGCCTTCACATAAACATTATAGCATTCATATGCGAATTTTTCTATCCTAATCCTATTCCGTTATTCTGTTGTTCTGTCATATACGATCCCGCCTCTGTTAAATCGGATCCGATACCCCTTCTTGAATTAGCAGAAATATTGTACTATAATTTACTCATAATTCTGTAATCGCTTACATCATTTTGCAAGTTCAAAAAGTGAGGGCTTTCCTATGACGATCTATGATATTTCCGAAAAAGCAGGCGTTTCCATAGCGACCGTTTCCCGGGTATTAAACGGCAGCAGTAATGTCAGCGAAAAAACCCGTAAAAAAGTATTGGAAGTTATGGAAGAATACGACTACACTCCCAACGCTTTTGCAAGAGGGCTGGGGCTCAATACCATGAATACGATCGGGATATTATGCGCCGATTCCTCCGATCTTTATCTTGCAAAAGCCGTTTATTTAATCGAACAGAGTCTCCGCGCCAATAACTACGACTCTCTTTTGTGCTGTACCGGATACGATCTGGAAAACAAGAAAAAATATGTAGAGCTTCTTTTATCCAAAAAAGTAGACAGTATCATCCTTGTAGGTTCTGATTTTGTCGGGGAAAAAAACGGCGACAACGAATATATCAGAAACGCGGCCTCCCAAATTCCAATCATGCTTTTGAATGGGGCGTTGGACAGCCCTAATGTCTACAGTATCGTTTCCGACGACCGCCGCTCCATGTATGAGGCCGCGTCTTCCCTGATCTTAGCCGGCGTGCGGGATATTTTATATTTTTATAATTCCGATTCCTACAGCGGCAGGCACAAACTCGCCGGTTACCGCGCCGCCATGGCTGAAGCCGGTATCTCCCCGCCGCCTTCCATGCTGCAGTTTTACGGCGGCCCGCATGAGGATATTGACGCAATGACAAAGACTCTTTTAAACCTTTCCAAACGGGGCATCAAATTCAACGGAGTCATTGCGGCGGACGATAATCTTGCCATCGCCGCAGTAAAGTATGCCAAGAAAAAAAAATTGAAAATACCGGAAGATTTCGCTGTGATCGGATATAATAATTCCATTCTGACCGCCTGCTGCGAACCGGAACTTACTTCTATCGATAACAAGCTGGACACGCTCTGCAGGCAGCTCATCACTTCCCTCATGGAAGTACTTGCCGGCAACAGTATTCCGAAAAAAGCGCTTTTTTCGGGAGAACTGGTCAAACGGGGAACTACGCCTTTTTAGAACGTGTTTAAACAGGTTTTGTGTCTGCGCGCTGCTTGTCACAAACCCGCGATCCATACTCGTGCAATAAAGCAGCGCGGAAACGGAGAAAACTATGAAACCTTTTATGGACGAAAACTTTTTACTATCAACGGATACTGCCAGAACTCTTTTTCATGATTATGCCGAAAAAACTCCGGTCCTTGATTATCATTGCCATATTGATCCGAAAGAGATCGCAGAAGACAGACAGTTTGAAAACATCACGCAGGTATGGCTCGGAGGCGATCATTATAAATGGCGCTTCATGCGTTCCTGCGGCATAGAAGAACGCTATATCACAGGAAATGCCCCTGCTAAAGAGAAGTTCTTTCAATGGGCCGAATGTCTCGGAAAAGCGATCGGCAATCCTCTGTTCCACTGGAGCCATTTAGAGCTGCAGAGATATTTCGGTTATCACGGCGTTTTAAACAAAAATACCGCCGGAGAGGTCTGGGATCTATGCAATGAAAAACTTTCCCAGCCGTCCATGAGCGTGCGCAATCTGATCAGGCAGTCCAACGTGACTTTGATCTGTACGACGGACGATCCGGCAGACTCTTTGAAATGGCATAAAATGATTGCAAAAGACCCTTCTTTCGACGTGCAGGTACTTCCCGCATGGCGTCCCGATAGGGCCATGAATATTGAAAAACCGGATTATGCCGATTATCTCGATACGCTTTCCGAAGTAAGCGGGATAAAGATCCTTTCTTTTGCCGATTTAAAAGAAGCTTTGAAAAAACGGATGGCATTTTTCGCCTCCATGGGCTGCTCGGTTTCCGACCACGCATTGGAATATATCATGTATGCACCCGCAGACGAAGCGGAAATAGAACGGATCTTTGAGCGCCGCTTACAGGGACAACCGCTTTCCAAAGAAGACGGGTTAAAATTTAAAACCGCTTTCATGCTGTTTGCAGGCCGGGAATATGCCCGCCTGAATTGGGTCATGCAATTGCACTACGGCTGCAAACGGGATAACAATACTTTCATGTTTGAAAAGCTGGGGCCGGATACAGGATACGACTGCATCAATAACTATGCGCCCTCCTCACAGACGGCGGATTTCTTTAACGCGCTGATTTGCACGGACGAACTTCCGAAAACAATCATTTACAGCCTGAATCCCAATGATAATCCGGCAATCGGCTCCATTTTAGGCTGTTTTCAGGATGCTGCAGCAGTGGGAAAGATCCAGCAGGGCAGCGCATGGTGGTTCAACGACCATAAAACAGGCATACTGGAGCAGATGGTTTCCCTTGCAAGCCTCGGGAATCTTTCCGGATTCATAGGAATGTTAACGGATTCCAGAAGCTTTCTATCTTACACGAGGCACGAATATTTCAGGCGGATCCTATGCGACCTGATCGGCACATGGGTAGAAAACGGAGAATTTCCGAACGATGCGGATACGCTCCGTGAGATCGTAACGGATATTTCTTATTATAACGCGGTACGTTATTTTGGTTTTAAACTGTAACTTTCTTCGGTTTCCAGACACAGGACGATTTCCGCATACGGCTATTTACAAAAAACATCCCGGAATTTTGCCAAAATACAAAATTCCGGGATCGTTAAAAAACTCTGTTCAGACTTTTCAAATGCAAAACGGCGCTTACAACTCAAAAATTTTTATCCAGCGTTCCGTTTTCCATACTGTTCTCCAAGATGTCCGTACCGCTCTCCAACAATTCTCCGCAAACAGAAATATCATTGTCTGAAAGTCCCCCCGATGTATTTCCCGATACGCTGTTTCCGGAAACGTCACCAGCGGCGTTTCCCGATACACTGTTTGCAGAAATATCACCCGGAGCATTCCCCGATACGCTGTTTTTCCAGACTCCATCAAAGTCGTTTCCTGAGACATCGTTTGCGGAAACATCACCCGGAGCATTTCCCGATACGCTGTTCCCGGAAACGTCCCCCAAAGTATTCCCTGATATGCTGTTTCCGGAAACACCGTTCTCCGGCACACCGCCATACTCATTACAGGAAACCGTAAAGCCATTCCACCTTCCTAAAAACTGCCCGTCCGCTTCGTTCTCCAAACTGATACGGATTACTTCTTTTGCAATATGCTCTCCAAGAATCCTATAACCCTCGTCCGTCGGATGGCATCCCGGCACATAAGCGCTGTAAACTTCGGGATCGTAAGAATTCATAAAATTAGAATGAAACAAGTCGATTACGTCCACGTCATACTTCTTGGCAAGCGTAATCATGGCGTCCACATATTCTTCGATCGGCTTCATATCCGGATTTAACGCCCGCACTTCTTCGATCGTGACCGTATCCATCGGCGTTACAAGAATCAGCCAACTGGTAGGGTAATGAACCCGTATCCCCTCCAAAAGGGTATCCAGATCCCCACAGAAAGTATCGTCCGTCAGGGTATTCAGATTCCCTATCGTTTCTCCCGTTCCGCTGAATACATCGTTGATCCCTCCGTAAACTATGATAATATCGGTATCTTCAGGAATCTCCATATAACGGTTTACCATTGCCGAAGCCCAGTAGTCGCCTATCGTAGAACCGCCGATGCCCAGATTATACACTTCCTTAGCATGGAGCGCATCCTTAATGACCTCAGGATAAGTCAGGCCGTCCGCATGGCCGGTAGCACCGTTGACACCCTCCGTAATACTGTCTCCGATACATGCAATCGTAACTTCCGAGAAATCATACGGCTGCCGTTCCAAAACTTCCTTATCATAAACACGTTCCCTGTCCGTGATCTCTTTGGATGTCATGACCGTCCTCTCCTCGCTTGTCAAAATACTCTCCTGTATGATGACTGACTGTGGGGAATTGCAAAAAGCTACGGTTCCTCCGTAAAGCACACATGCTAAAAGCAGGATACACACTGCCCGTTTTTTAGAGTTTTTTCTATATTTAGTTTTCATTTATCAGACCTCTTTTCTTACCTGCGAACCAGGTAAACGCGCTATTCTCCTAACGGCGTCTTCCGTTCCCGCTTTGGTATGCATCCGACGGTATGCCTGTCCGTTCCTTTGGCATTTTCCGTGGTATTTACTCCTCCTTATACCATTTTCGCTTTACATACGGTTACTGGTCTATGATAACCGATGTCATACCGGATACCGTTTCGTATCCTACACCTGTGATTAGTATACATCAAAATCTTACCAATAATTCTTAAATTTTTCTTAAATTACAAAACGGTAATAATTTAAGGCTGTAAAGTGAACCGTTACGGAACAACCGGAAAACAGATGGAAAAACGGCTGAAAAATGGGTAAAGCATTATTGCTTTTTATATGGGAAAGTGTTATTATTTTAACGAATAAATACGGTTGAAAAACAACTGGAATAAAATGGATATGAGGTGTAAACAAATGAGCAAAGGTTTTAACGATTTGGTAGCAAAAGCCGGTACCGGCGCCATGAAAAAAGTATCTGTTGCCGTAGCACAGGACGCGCCTGTATTAGAGGCCGTAAAGGCCGCAAAAGAACGCAATATTGCCGACGCCATTCTAGTCGGCGACGAAGCAAAGATCCGGGAGATCGCCGCTTCTATCGGTATGAACGCCGATGATTTTGAGATCATCAACGAAACGGATACTTATGAAGCCGCACTGACCGCGGTAAAACTTGTACACGAAGGAAAAGCGGACATGTACATGAAAGGACTGATCGATACAAAATCCTTCTTAAAAAGCGTTTTGGACAAAGAGGTGGGGCTTCGTACCGGAAGGCCGCTTTCCCATGTATGCGTATTTGAAGTAAACGGCATCGACCGTCTTCTTTTCCTTACGGACGTGGCTTTCATGACTTATCCTACTTTGGAAGACAAAGTACATATCATTGAAAATACGGTAGAGATCGCACATGCCTGCGGAATCGAATGCCCGAAGGTCGCTCCGGTAGCAGCCGTAGAGGTTGTAAATCCGAAAATGCCGGTGACGGTAGAAGCCGCAGAACTTACCAAAATGTGCGAAGAGGGAAAAATCACCGGCTGTATCGTAGACGGTCCTCTTTCCATGGATCTTGCCATCTGCCCGGAGGCTGCACAGCATAAAGGCGCAGAGGGAAGAAAGATCGTGGGCGATGCCGATATCATCCTTTTCCCTGACATCCATGCAGGAAATATCACCTATAAGACATTGGTACATACCGCACAGGTAAAGAACGGAAATATCTTAACAGGAACGAAAGCTCCAGTTATCCTTACTTCCCGCTCCGACGACTTTGAGACAAAGGTAAATTCCCTCGCGCTTGGCGCCGTTGTTGCCGAAGCTTTAAAATAATATTTATTTCATTTAAACATTAAAAAAAGAAAAAGGAGAAGATTTATGTCAACCAAAAGTTTAATAATCAATCCCGGTTCTACTTCTACCAAAATCGGCGTATTTGAAGATGAAAATCTGTTGTTTGAAGAAACTTTAAGGCATTCTACGGAAGAAATATCTCAATATGCTTCTATCGTAGATCAAAAGGATTTCCGTAAAAATATCATTCTTTCCCTTTTAAAAGAAAAAGATTTTGATATCCGCTCTTTAAATGTAGTCGTTGGACGCGGCGGTATGTTAAAACCGATTCCGGGCGGTACTTATGCGGTAAGCGACGCGCTGCTTGAAGACTTGAAGATCGGCCGTCAGGGACAGCACGCTTCTAACCTTGGCGGTATCTTAGCAAGAGAGATTGGCGATTCTATCGGCGTTCCTTCTTATATCGTAGATCCGGTCGTTGTTGACGAACTTATGCCTGCCGCACGTTATTCCGGCGTACCTGAACTTCCAAGAACCAGCGTATTTCATGCGCTGAACCAAAAAGCGGTTGCTAAACGCTATGCAAAGGAAAACGGTAAAAATTATGAAGACTTGAACCTTGTCGTAGTACATATGGGCGGCGGCGTTTCCGTAGGCGCACATAAAAACGGCAAAGTAGTAGACGTATTCAACGCGCTTGACGGCGACGGCGCTTTTTCACCGGAGCGCGCAGGCGCAGTTCCTTCCGGCGCACTGGTAAAGATGTGTTTTTCCGGCAAATATACGGAAAAAGAAGTATACTCAAAACTAGTCGGCGGCGGCGGCTTCAACGCTTACCTTGGTACAAACGATATGCGTGAAGTAGAAAAGAAAGTGGCTGCCGGAGACAAGGACGCTGAACTCTACCGTGAAGCTTTCCTTTTACAGGTTGCAAAAGATATTGGCTCCATGGCATGTGTATTAGAGGGAAAAGTAGATCAGATCATTGTAACGGGCGGTATCGCTTATGATGAATATGTGACTGCCGAACTAAAGAAAAGAGCAGGGTTTATCGCACCGTTTACCATTTATCCGGGCGAAGACGAGCTGCTTGCGCTGACTCAAGGCGCTCTTCGCGTACTGAACGGGGAAGAAAAGGCTATGGAATACTAAGATTTCCCAATCCTGATTTGAGTCGCGGCAGAGCCGCGACATGAAGGTTAGTTTGAAATATATTACTGAATATCCATAGTGATCGGGCGGTCTGAATTTCCAGACCGTCCTTATTTTATCTAACAGAGTTTGAATGCTGAAAATCTTATTAATATCCTGTTGGATGATGCGGCCCACTGCGTTGGCTGCCTGCGGCGCAAATATCACGCAACATGGAATGTACAGATTTTTCAAGCACGCTTTGCCGGAAATAAGGCGGAAAGGTAATCGGGTTACTCTTTTATTGCTATCTATGTGATTATTTTACATACCATATGCTTTCTTTAAGTGAAAAAACTTTTTTTCCAACGTTTTATAACTGATACCGCAAATATCGCTTTTGGAATAAATATTCCCTGTTTTCAGATAGCTTCTTGCCCTGCAGCCCCCGCCGCAAAAATTTCCATATTTACACTCCTGACACCCGTCTATATGATTCACATCCAAATTTAAAAAAGGATTATTGGAGCTAAATACAATTTTACTTAATTCCTTTTCTAATATATTTCCGAGTTTTAGATCCGCAATATGTAACATATGACAAGGATATACTGCTCCATCCGCTCCTATACTTATCATCATTTTACCTGCACCACATCGGGATTTACATGATAAGTATGCTCCCTCCATTGCCGAATCTGAAATTTTTACATTATGTTCTTTTAAAAATTCTTCTATCATTTCAAATTCTTTTTGTCCTAACAAATAATCTTGGAAAATCTCATTATCAAATGCTGCTGTAAGCATACTGAAATTAAAAGTAACGTCTAAATCTTCAGCAAATTTTAAATATTCATTCATATATGGCGCATTCTTTTTATGAAGTGTAAATATCAGGTTTACGGACTTTATATGTTGTTTCAAAAAATTTATCGTTTCAATGACCTTGGGCATGATTCCCTTATCACGAATATATTGTATGTCATTTTTATATCCGTCTACGGAAACACTAATTGCATCAATGAATGGCAGCGCTTCAAGATACCGTTCTTGCAACATAGTTCCATTTGTAATGACCTGAACAATCATTCCCAATTGCTTTGCATATTTGCAGATCAAACCAATATCTTCTCTTAAAAAAGGCTCCCCACCGGATATTACAATAATTTTTACTCCATTCTTCATGAGCTCCATTAAAATATGGCAGATTTCCTGATATGATAAATTTATTTTTGTATTTCTCTCGGTAACATATGAGTAACATCCTATGCAATGAAGATTACACCTATCTGTGACGTGAAGATACGCTGATAAAATTCTATTTTTCTCTGTATCCTCATTTTCAAAATAGCCACCCTGTTTCAATGCATGGCATAATTCCACTATCTCCGGAGTTATTTCGCAGCTTCCCTTTTGCCAAATATTAGCCACCGCTTTCTTACCCTCTTCTGTCAAACCGATAAGATTCCCTGTGCGATTATTACCGATCATAGCTATTTTTTCTACTTCAAATTGAATTACATCCTCATGAAATCTTTCTTCCAATTTCATATTTATCCTCCTTTGCGTACGTTCTTTAGTACACATACCAATCAATAGTTGAAAATGATTTTCTTCTTGTCATACTGCTCTGTGGCACAGACAATAAGTAAAAAGGCTCAACGATGCGTAAGTTCAAATATCCAAATATAAAATAATATTTACCGCAAAGTTTTTACCGTCATCCTCTACTTCATACGTTCCGTTATAAATCTCCACTGTCTCTTTTACTATCCTTAGCCCTAATCCATGAAAACAATCATCTTTATATTCTTTTATCGGCTTATCCCGATACTGGTTAGAAACCTGTATCACCAAAGCGTTGCCTTGAAACGATAAGAACACTTTCATGACTTTAGGTACTTCCACTTCATCTTTTAATACGTTGATCGCGTTATCCAGCAGATTCCCTAAAATACTTATGCAATGCCTATATGGCAGCGGTAACTGCGATGGTATGCTTATCTCCCTTTCCATTTCTATTCCATGTTTTTGCGCACGCGTCAGTTTAATATTTAAAATAGTATCTATACCATAATTTCCAGTACTGATAATATTTTCAATTTCCTCTTCCGCAGTAATCAGCTCATTTAAATAAACAGCCAACTCTTTCGTCTTATTTTCCCTCATCAGCTTGTTCATTGCCTGAAGATTATTTTGCATGTCATGTTTTATCTTTCTGACGGAATTATAATTATCCTGTAGTTCATCATAATATTCCTTCTGCCAAATCAGTTGCATTTCATATTCTTCTTTCTGTTTTTCTATTTCATAAACTGAGCTGATCCTATCGTACATATAAAATACCATGATATTGACATAAAGCATAAGTACGGCAATCGGTGCAAAAATACCAGTGCTTTCGCTGATCGGCACATTCGTTTGTTCCATCAGCATAACAATGCATGGCATAGCTATAAAGCTCAATATAGGCACTGACACGAGTAATAGTAATACTTTCCTATCTATCCTTTTTTCTTTTATCGTTTGATATCGCGCCACTAACTCCAAAACTAAGAAAAAAATAAAATGGGGAATAAAATATGAATATACCGTATGTGTATCACTATGTATGATAAAATACATAAGCATTTGTGAAAATCCGGCAAATACAATTAGAATAACTGCATAAAGCAGTTTGCTCTGCCCATTGCCTTCATAAAACACCAGAAACAAAAGACTCCATGCCGCTATAGATACAATATTGGAATACTCAAGCTCATAGCGGATCAGCAGCGTAAAAAAAATCAAAAACAAGAAATATATGATATAATTGATGATTTTTTTCTTCTTAGCCAAACGCAGAACCCTGTCAAAATAACGGACAATTACCCAAAGATCAAAAACGTTGATAATAAAATATATAAAAATATTTGTTGTCTCTGAATTCATAGTCCCATCCTCCACTTTGTGTATTTCAAATGCTGTTCTTTTACAGCATTTTTATACTTTTTACTAACCGGAAGCCTGCTGCCATCCGTCAGCAGTAACTCATCAAGATATAGCGCTCTGATATAATCCAAATTTACCAAATATGACACATGAATCCTTACAAAGTTACTATCATCCACCATCTTTTCAACATCTGACATTTTCGCATAAAATGTATATTCACTATCGGTTGTATATACGTTCACTTTCCTCCTGTCCCCTTCAAAATATTTGATTTTTTCGCAGCATAGCTGTATCCGCGCTTTATCCACCGAAATAAAAATATACTTTTTACTGGTATATATATAATTGACTGCTGCGCTGATCACCTCTTCCATTTTTGAATACTCCACCGGTTTATTGACAAATCTAAATGGCAGTACTTCAAAAGAACTGTAAACATAATCTGAGTAAGAGGTAATAAAGATGATAAGCGCTCTTTTATCGGCTTCTCTAATCTTTCTTGCCGTTTCCAGTCCGTCCATCCCATTCATTTCAATGTCAAGCAAATATATCTGATAGTAAAACTCTTCAACTTTACCTAAATACTCAAGCAAGCTCTCCCCACTATAAAAACAATCTATTTCTGCATTTTTTATATGAATCTTTTCTACAGTTTCTTCCAAAAGTGCAACACAAGGCTGACTATCGTCACAAATGGCTATCCTCATTATATGCATTCTCCTCTCCGAACCGGTAAAACAACTTTGTTTTATATAAATTTTATTGTCAGTATACCACAAAAAGGCCCGGATTGTATGAATAAAACCAGAATTTTTCCTGTTGACCGTGTTAAGATGCCAGCAGAGGTGCCGCCAACACATTATTAACAAAATGCAATGTAACAGGTAGGGACAAATTTCCTGAAAACGCATAAATCCATCCTGAAATTAATGCCATTGGGAATCTATATACTATATTGGCATAGAAATCAGCGTTTCCATGTAAGATAAATGCAAAAATACATGCGCTGGCCAGTACTTTCAGATATTTGTTTTGAGTTATTTTATCAATGCTGAAATACAGAACCGATTTGGAAAAGTATTCTTCCCAAACAGACACACCGACATTTTGTAACATAACGATCCATAGCAAGTTTATATCAGTTATCCGCCTTATAATAATAATATAGAAAAAAACCGCTCCGACTATTAAAATGCTTGCTATCTTTTCTATCGTCCTTACATTTCTAATTCCCATATCATCCGTCGAAAATCCATACCTTCTTTTCATAAACCACGTCGGCAAAATTCCGAATCCCAATATCATGGAAAACCACGTTAATAAAATTCTGCCGGCATACGTCCCATCTATTCTTACGATTTTAGAAATACAGGTAAAAACAGACGCTCCTAAAATGACCCCCGACAGACCTATCAAGATTACGACTCCCAATTGCATATAAGCTTTTCCTTTGTTCAATTTTTACAGATCCCTTTCCCTCATCCTTTTGGCTCCTACCAAAGCAAACAATAAACAAAGCATGATACATAATATAAGCTGCATACAGATGCAGAACACACTTTCCGACGCTTTTACGGCAACTGCCTCCGTCGTACTCACTACATCATTTGACATTCTTACCATATAATACATTGGATTAAAATATTTCACACCATCCAACGTCCCTGTATTGGTACAGACCAAGGTAATGCCAAAAACGGCTATGATCGTGACAAGCGGTTTCAACCATGCTCCCAAAAAAAGCGCCAATTGTGGTATAAATAAAAACGTAAAAACGTAATTCATAATTAATATGAGAAATAATTCCGGTACATTGTTTCCAAAAAAAGTTCCCGAAACATAGGCCGAGTCTTTGTCTGTAAAGAGAAAATAAATAGCGGACAAAATACCTACGCTCAATAAAAAAAACAATAAACTGACAATTACTAATGCAATACTTTTTCCGATATACATCTTTGCCCTGTTCCGGATTCTGGAACTGAAAAGTAAAATACTTTTATTATCAATCTCACTGGAAAGCATCTGTGTTCCGACAAATGCCATGATAACAGGGCCGATGAACAAAGTTGTCGTCGTAAGTAATTGCGTCACTACCCAAAAAAGAGCATTTTGGTCTTCTACTCCCCGATATCCTTCCCCACGCATATTTAATGCAAATATAAATCCTATACATACAAACCCTATTATAGAAACCCAGTCACTTCTCTTTAAGAATTTCAGCAACTCTATTTTTATTATTAAAAATATTGATGTTTTCATAATCATTCTCCATTCTTACACATATCCACATTCGAATGCAGGCACTTAACGGCACCGGCAAAAATTGCCATATGAAAATCATTCAAAAAAATCATATAATGATTTCCGTCGTACTTCCAAATCCTTTATAAAAACTCCTGCCGATGTTAATGCTTCAAACACATTACCCAATTGTTCTGCCATTGGCACGGTCACTCTGTTCTCTTCCACCAAATAACCGGTTAATGCCGGAATTTTTTCCTGATTTATACTCTTATCACTAATCAGTATATACTGTTTATCATACTCAACAATGCCGTCATAGACCTTTTTCCCGCCTTCTATCATAATAATCCGGTCGCAAATTTCTTCCACATCTTCTAAGTCATGGCTGGAAAATAATATTCCTATTTTTTCTTCATGAGCCTTTTGCAATATAATATTTTTTAAAATCGTTTTTCCTGCCGGATCTAATCCCACAAACGGTTCATCCAAGACCAAAAACTTGGGGTTATTCAGTAATGCCTGTGCCAGTCCCAGCCTCTGCCTCATACCGAAAGAAAAAGCCTTTGTTTTTTCTTTTTGTTTATGGGACAATCCTACCAGCTTAAGTAAATCCTCTGCGGTCTTCTTTACTTCCCTTACTTCCGAAGTCTTTAACAGTATACTTAAGTTCTCATACGCATTCATATATGGAATAAATGTCGGTTCTATCAAAATTCCGAATTCGTTTAATCCTGATTCATTTTTAAGCAGTGTCTCTCCTTTATATATGATGTCTCCACCAGTGGGCTGAATATTTCCGGCTATACAGTTTAATAATGTTGTCTTACCTGCCCCGTTTTTTCCTATCAGCGCAACGATTTCACCCGCGCCGACACTAAATGTCATATCCGATAATGCTTTTAATTTTTTATATGATTTGCATAGGTTTCTCACTTCCAGTAATTGCATAGTCCATCTCCTTTAAATGAAATTCAGTCAGTGAAATCATTAGATATTTCACTGACCTCATTTACATATGCCCTTCTTACTACCATCCAAGCGCAAAACAACCTACGATCGGAAGTCCTGCTTCAAAGCATCCCAATAATGCGCTATTCACATTAAATAACATCGCCTTTCCTCCTTTCCGTTTTTTTCAAAGCCAAACGATGACGCCACGGCTTCATGTATACATATTATCATCTTCCCTATCGATTCTTTTCCTATTGTCACTTTTGATATGAATCAATGTAATTTTTGATCAACCGTTGCCAAAAGGAGGAGTCATGGCCATTATCGGCCCAGACTCCTCCTTTTTAAATTCTCCCTATTATTTAATAATATAGAACATCCATTTCAGCGTACCATCCGCTTCTCTCCGGACTACCTCAATTTCAGCCTGTTCATCCCAATATCCCATCCCCGTCAAGCAGACGTCGGTTCTTTTATTTAAAAAATCTTCCGACAAAAATCCCATTCCTTCTATTTCCGAACCGTCTTCATAATAATAACTGTATTCCACAATTCCTTCGTTCTCGCTCACTTCCTGTACGGAATCCTCCTGCAGCGTGCCATAGCTTAATATCACTTCAAGAGGGATGTCTTCCCATGATTTTATGTCTGCATCTTTCTCATGTTCCTTCCTTATCACCTCGTTGAGGGGTACGCATTCCGTCAGAATAAAACCTTCTTCCCCTACCGTCTCTTCTTCCGGCCCGGATTTCCACGATTCCTCCAATTCCTTCAGATAGACAAGCGCTTTCGCTTCGTCCGCCCTTTCCTTATCAAGGGGCAGATCCATAAGCAGGTTGATCCCGCCATAGTCCTCATTTCTGGTGATCGTACCGTCCGCTTCATTGTACTGATAGGCTTCCGCCGGATAAAACGCCGTATCCGTAATGCATAGATAGATCCGCCTGTCTGCAAACATGGCAATATCGTCGCATTCTATTATACGATAGAGTACGCCGTCCTTCACCGTCGTACTATGGCTTCCCCCCATAGACGCCATATTATACTGCCACGGTTCCAGTCCCTGGATCAGCGGAGAAACAAAAAACTCAATATTTCCGTACTCATCGCTGCTGGTATCCGGCATCGGCGTCCCATCCAGCCTTTCCACCGCAAGGATCACATAGGTTCCCCCTTCTTTGGATAAGCCGTCTTCCAAGCCGCTGCCTGCCAGCTCCTCCTTCGTTGCCGCTGCATATAATTTAAACCGATAATCTCCTGCCTCCAAAGTATCGTTTATCTCTAACGTTTCGTCCCCGCTTATGGCTTCTCCGGCTCCGCCATATCCGATCTGTGAAACGATCTCGTCTTTTGATAAATATTTTACTGCCGCTACTGCCGTTGTGGATACTGCAAGAATACAGACTGCTGCCGCTGCCGCCATAGACGCTAACTTTCTTTTCTTCATATAATTACCCTCTTTTCCGAACCGGAGGTCGTTTGCCTGGCTCTCGTAATTCCGGTCGTCCCATTTACGGATAATGCGTTCATTCAACTCTGTATCCGGCGTCATATCCGAAGTAAGCGCTTTTCTCATCAACAGGTCCACCTTCGTCTCCTTCTCCATAGCCATAATCCTCCAATTTCTTTTTTATGATCGTTCTCGCTTTATGTAGCCTGCTTTTCACCGTGCCTTTAGGTATATGTAAGGATCTTGCGATCTCTTCTACAGAAAACTGGGAAGTATAATATAAACAGACGGGAAGTTTCAAATATTCGGGAAGCGCTCCCGTTTCTTTTCTGATCACTTCCCGTATCTCACGGCGGAGGACTTCTTCTTCCGGAGTATCCCTTTTATCCGCTAAAACGGACACAAGTTCCTCCGTAAGTTCTCCTATCGGTGCGATCCTTGCTCTGCGCGCGGCCTTTTTACGGTTATTTTTATAAATTCCCATACTCACCGCCAACAGATAATTTTTCGGATTTTTTAACATATCGATATCCTTTACGCGCTGCGTTGCCGTAAGCCACGTTTCCTGATACAGATCTTCCGCCTCTTCCTTATTTCCGGTTAACATATAGCAGAAGGAATAGATGCTCTTTCCTTCTCTTTCCAACAGTTCAATCAATTCCTGACGCGTCATGATTTCCCTCCGTCTGCGTGTTTTCACACATATTGATCACGGATTTTTTATATTTCGTGCTACACTTATATATTGTCTTAATTGTAAAGGAGGTTCACGGTTATCTGCAATATCACACGGCAATAAAAAAGGGCAGTTCCGGCTTTCCGATCCCAAACTGCCCTTTATCCCTTACGGATTAAAATTGATTTTTATCTGCCCAATCTTTTATATGGTTTACGACTCCTGTTAAATTCGTATACCATATGTAATGATTTCCTTCCACAACATGTATTTCATGTTTCCCTGTTTCCAGATTCAACTGATCTCTGTGCGCCGTTTCCCATGCCGGAATGGCGGCTGCATTATCCCCTGACACCATCGTCAGAACCGGAAGGGAATCGGGGAATTTTTTCCCTACGATCGTCCCCAGCGCCGCATCCATATGATCCACTTCGCTGCTGATCGACTCGTTACAGCAAAGCGAATATGCCTGCAAAAACTCTTCTCTGTCCCTTTCGGAATAGGTATATCCGGTGATTGCCGGTAGTTCCGCACCGTATTCTTCAGGATTCTCCGCCAGTGCTTTCTTAAATTCTTCGACAGACGCAAAGGTATTTCTTAAATCGTCAAACTCTTTTACCGCCTGTTTCATATATGCCTGTTCCATTGCCAAAGCTTCTTCCAATTCTTTATCATACACCGTATTGTCTATGGCAATAAATCCTTCCACCTTGTCGGAATACTCCAAAACATAATTCAGCCCATATACGCCCGAAATAGAATGTACGAGCAATATGCACCGGTCAATATTCAGTTCTTCCAATGCCTTGTCCAATTCTTCATTGATGTTTTCAACCGTTCTGTCAACCGCCGTCACATCGCTCAATCCGTATCCCAACGGCTCTACGATCACTATATTAAAACGTTCTTCCAACGCCTCCGCCAGCGGTTTAAAGTAAATATGGGGCGACATCACGCCAAGCGCCGGCAGCATGACTAAAGTGGCTTTGTTTTGATCCGCAAATTCCTGACCGGTCTCATTTACCTCTCCGTATAGCACAACGTGCATCTGCTTTTCATTCACCGTGACATAGCGGCTGACAAAATCATTCCCTTTCGTTTTGGCATATGCCGTCATGCCAAATGTCATGCTTACCGTAATAATCAGCGACAAAAATACCGCCCATCCCCTAAGTCTTTGTTTTGGATTTTGTTTCATGTTCAATCCATTCCTCCTTTTCCCAAGTATTTTTTGCACAAACTCCTATCTGCCTGCTTTAGCAGGCATTTAATCAGGATCGCGAAATTTTAATTTCGCGCTAACTCCTATCTGCCTGCTTTAGCAGACATTCTGATCAGGATCGTGAAATTTTAATTTCACACCATAATTTTATCACTGTGCAAAAAACGTGGCCACAGAAATGCATCGACAAAATCCCCGCTTTTCCGACATTATTTTAATACATCCCCAAACTCTGCTCCTGCCGCTCTGATCAGGTCTTCCGGCCTGATCTCGATCTGTGAGCCGAGGCGTCCGCCGCTTACGATGATGGTTTCCATCGTCTTCGCCGTATCCGCAATCCTTGTTACATACTGCTTTTTCATACCGATGGACGTACATCCGCCCCGGACATATCCGGTCACATTGTTGATCTCTTTCACAGGCAGCATTTCCACCGATTTCTCCCCGACGGATCTGGCCGCCTTTTTCAGATCCAGTTCCCTTTCTATCGGAATGACAAAAACAAAATAATTTTTACTGTTGCCCCTTGTAACAAGCGTTTTATAAATCTTGTCATGAGGCATTTGCAACTGGTCTGCAAGCCGTATGCTGTCCACAAACTCCCCGCATTCGTAAGTGTAATGGGTATACTCGATCTTTAACCTGTCTAATATGCGCATTGCATTGGTTTTGATTTCCTTTTCCTTCGCCATGATGGCTCCCTCCCGAGTGTCTAAAACAACTTATTCGCTTTAGCGGTTTTCGGTATAAAACATTTATTAATATTTTAGGATAATTCTCCGTGTTTCTCATACCGGGAAATTTTCCCGATCTTATTTTTCTCATCAGTAAATACCACATATGGATTATGTACTTTTGCCTCCTCCGGCGTCATATCCGCATATGCCATGATAATGATATGGTCGCCAATCTGTACCTGTCTCGCCGCAGCGCCGTTTAAGCAGATCATACCGCTGTCCGCTTCTCCTGCGATCGTATATGTCTCAAACCGGTTTCCGTTTTCCACATCTACGATCTGTACCATTTCATATTCCAAAATGCCTGCCGCCTCCAAAAGCGTTGTATCTACCGTTATGCTGCCCACATAATTTAGTTCCGCCTGCGTTACTACCGCCCTGTGTATTTTCCCTTTTAACATTCTGAGCGTCATTTTAAACCAGCCTCCCTTCCGTTTTCTACATTTTCATAATGAAATTATCAATGAGTCTCGTCTTTCCGATAAATACTGCAATAGCGCAGAGAATTTCTCCGCCGCCGGCAGCCCCCAGATCCGCAACCGGCTCTATTTTGGAAAAGTCCACGATTTCTACATAATCGATCTTTGCAAGCTTTTCTTTCCCAATCACGTCCGAAATGCGCCGCTTTATTTCGGAAACTTGCCTTTCCCCTGCCTCTATTGCTTTTTTCCCTTCCGCAAGGCTTCTGCTCAGTACCAGCGCCGCCTGCCTCTCCTCCGGATTCAGATAAGTATTTCTGGAACTTTTGGCCAATCCGTCTTCTTCCCTGATGATAGGGCAGCCGACAATCTCCATATCTATACTCAGATCCCTGACCATTTTCTTTATGACCGCAAGCTGCTGGGCGTCCTTTTGCCCGAAATACGCCCTGTCTGCCGGTATGATATGGAAAAGCTTACTCACTACGGTCTGCACCCCTCTGAAATGCGTGGGACGGCTTTTTCCGCACAGTTCTTTTGTCAGCCCTTCCATATCCACATAGGCGCTAAAATCCGGATCGTACATTTCCTCCGTATCCGGGTGAAAAATCAGATCCACGCCGATACTTTCGCACAACGCCGCGTCTTTATCCAAATCTCTGGGATAACTTGCAAAATCCTCGTTAGGCCCAAACTGGATCGGATTGACAAATATACTGACAACCACTTTATCGTTCTCTCTCTTCGCCGCCTCCATCAAACTTTTATGCCCCTCATGCAAATAGCCCATGGTCGGCACAAGCCCTACCGTAAGTCCCTGCTTCTTCCATTCTTTTACCTGATCCCTTGTTTCTTTTATCTTTCCTGATATTTTCATTTTTACTCCCATCTGTGCGCTTCAGCGCACATACCAATCTACATTTGGCGTCCATTTTCGCTTTCCTTAATATAATTTATCCAAAATACTTTCATCCATCTTGAAAGTATGCTCGCCGGACGGAAACGTCCCTTCCTGTACTTCCCTTTTATATGCCGCAAAACCCTTTTTCATTTCTTCGCCTACATTGGCAAATACTTTTACAAATTTAGGCGACATATCGCCATACATGGCGAGCATATCCTGATAAACCAGCACCTGACCGTCGCAGCCCGCGCCTGCCCCGATTCCGATGGTCGGAATGGAGATTTTCTCCGTAATAAGCGCTGCCAGCTTTTCGGGAACACACTCCAGAACGACGGCAAATGCGCCTGCCTGCTCCACTGCTTTCGCCTCTTCCAACAGTTTTTGGGCGGCCTCCCCGCCTTTTCCCTGTACTTTAAATCCGCCGAGAGCATGAACGGACTGAGGCGTTAATCCGATATGCGCGCAGACCGGGACCGACGCTCTGACGATCGCTTCGATCTGGGGGCATACCTCTTTACCGCCCTCTAATTTTACTGCATGCGCCCCGCCTTCTTTGAGCATCCTGCCCGCATTGACTACCGCGTCGTAACAGCCGGTCTGATAAGACATAAAAGGCATATCCGCTATGACCAGTGCATTTTTTGCTCCTCTTGTTACCGCTTTCGTATGATGCAGCATATCTTCCATCGTAACGGAAAGCGTATTTTCATAACCAAGGCAGACCATTCCTAAGGAATCCCCTACCAGAATCGAGTGGATTCCCGCCTCATCAATCAGCTTTGCCGTCGTATAATCATATGCCGTCAGCATCGTAAGCTTCTCACCCTGTTCCTTTGCCTGTTTAAAAGTTGTCACTGTATTCTTCATTTCCGCTCCTATCTGTCTGCTTCGTCTCCATTTCACTTCCGGGCAGACCTAACGCCTTATATTTGCATTTTTCCATTTACTTTTTTATCCTATCGCCATGCGCCGCGTTTTCACTCGTGCAAAACAGCCTTTCCAGCTTTTCATAGTCCTTTCCGGGGTCTTTGGTTTTCGCCATTTTCAAAAGCCGTCTGCCTAACAACCTGTATATTTCCCGATCTTCTCCTTCTAAGACTTGAAAATGCTTTTCCACGGTCGAAAGATCTCCTCTTAAGACCGGTCCCGTCATACTGGAAAGCGTCCCGTTTTTCAATACATTTTCTATATTTCCCCGTATCAGGGACGCCGACGCCTCCCGCGCTTCCTCCTCGGAAAATCCGCACGTTTCCAATAGGCCGAATCCCAATTCCAAAAGCGCCAAAACGTGATTGCTCAATATGCTGGCCGCACAGTGATACGCCGCTTTATCCTTTCTTTCTATCACGCGGTAAGGATTTCCCAATTCCTGAAGCAGTTTTTCCAATCCCCACAAAGCAGTCCCATCTCCTTCCAAGGTAAAAAAACCGTTATTCAATTGCATATAAGATGAAAATCTGTCGCGAAATGCGAGCAGTGGATGAATAGAAGCCCCGTATGCGCGCTTCTTTTCTATTCCTACGAATACATCAGATGATAATGAGCCGCTGACATGACATATAATGCGCTCATCTACGGACATTTCTTTCATACAATCCCATACGCCGCTTATTTCATCATCCGGCGTTGTAATGATCAGGGTATCGCTCAAAGCAACCAGCTTTTCCATATCATCAAAAGCCATGACCGGAAAATCGTCCGTGCTGGTAAATTCCGCTGCTAAAGCAGCGCTCTCAAAATTCCTGCTGTAAAATCCGGCTACCGTCCGTCCTTTGTCCGCCAAATATTTTCCAAGCGAACAGCCCACCCGTCCGGCGCCTATTATTCCTATCTTCATTTCATGCATACACCTCTCTTTCAAAGCGATGCACATTATCATCGATGCCGTTTCCTAAGAATACCGCTCGTTAAAAATATAACACATCCCTTTCCGGAGCGCAAGCGCAATCAAATGAGATTTTTTTCAAAATGAAATCTTTTTTCCACGGCTTTCAGATAGCGTTCATTATGGCTTGCCGCAACGAGCATCGGGGCATATGCATCCCTTCCGCTGATCCGGAACATATAAGGAAAATTCTTAAAATGTTCCTGATATTCACGGGCAAAATCCAAAATACCTCTTTGGATCTCCCGGATGCCTTCCTGATTTTCGTCTGTTTCCCCAAAAGAAAGGGTAATATTCTCTCCCTCTAAATACTTCACGGCCTCCCCGTCCTTCTTTCCTTCATAAAATCCCACAAACTGCGGCGCAGGGGAAGATAGCAGCAGTTCCCAATACACATTATGGTCTTTGTTCGGGTCGTGCTTTTTCAGCAAATCCCTGTTATGGCTTTGGGAATACAAATATGCCGTCAGCCTTCCAGTCTGCAGAAAGACCTCCGACGCATCCGGCTCCGCATTATGCACCGTATTCGTTCCGGCAACGATCCCCTCTATCCGGCAGGGCAGTTTCCAAACTTTCTCCGTCAAATGGGAAAGCGCCGCCCAGCCGCTGCCTGCCCAGCCGATATCTACTGCCGCAGCCCGCCCGCAGCCCGCCAAAACTTTCGTATAATACTTTTCCGCCGCCGTCTTCTGAGAAACATATACCGCCCTCACCTGCTCCCATTTTGCTTCAAGAAAACGGTGCAGCAGCTCTACATTTTTATCCGTCAGTTTATCTTCGGGGTCTAACTGCGCAGTCCGGAAATCCGTAGCGGCCGGCTCAAATTCACTTTCCCAGCGGTCCGCTAATTGTCCGGTCAGGCTGTCCAGCTCCATAGAATGCAGGATTTGCCCTATCGTATAGCCCTGATTCACTTTATGGAACAAAAATCTTCTGAAATAATCATACTTGTCCTCATCCGCCATAAGCTTTACCGCCGCTTTTCTGGACCAATAGACATATTCCGTAATGTCCTGTGGATAAAGAAAATCATAAACCTGCTTTACAATATCCCCGTCTCTGGATAAAAACAACAGCTTGTCCAGTCCACGGCTCTTATAATGCTCGTGGATAAACCCACAGTATCCTGCAACGAACAGCCCCCCGTAAATAAAGCCGTACTCGTATTCCATACTGTAAGAATACAGTCCGTTATAAAGACGGCCGCTCACCACCGCCCTGTATGCGCTGCCAATGATACTGGACATATCCATAGAACGGTACAACAGGAGATTTTTATTAATATTGGGATACAAAAACACATCCAGACCGTTTCGCTTTGCCATATCCCTGTCGCTGTAGGGATTGTCTCCGATATGGATAACGGAATGCGCACCGATACCATGAATTTCCCCGAAAAGCCTGCCGTCGGCTTTGCTTTTTTGATATTCGTTCGAGAGATATACTTTCTCCATCCCCCTATATCCGGCATTTTCCAAAATCTTTACTATACATTCTTTAGGAAGATACATATCGGATACAAGAATCATTTTCTTATTCATAGCAAGGAGTCTTTTCCACACTTCCAGCATAAACGGATTCGCATAGCAAAGCCTCTGCTCCACTTCCTGTTCCCATTCCATTCCCTCTTCCGCCAGAATCCCTGTTTTTTCCTCCAAATTCTCCCAAATGTCTTTTAAGCCCACTTCCGTATGGCCGTTTCGCGCTTCACATTTTACCCTTGCGTCCCATTCCGCCAAAATACGGATGTTTTTAAAATCCAAAGTATCAAATGCTTCCCCCACCAGAAAAAACAGATCCGCCGGCGATGCAAACGGCCGAAAGATCAGGGTATCAAAAATATCAAAAGAAACCACGTCATAACTTTCCAGTTTCCTGACATACTCTTCCACACGCAAAAACGGATTTTTTGCCAAATAGGACTCCGATTCACTCTGCCCAACAGGCAGGCGTTTGCTCTCATAGACGCCTGTTTCCGGCCTTTTCCCTAAAAACCGGAAAAACAAAATATAATAGGCAAAATTCAGCCACAACAAATAGAACCATGAAGCGGCTTTATGTATACCTGTCGCACCGTCGTGGAATTTATGGTATCTGTATGAAATTCCCGTATGTTTATTTACTAACAATTGATAGATTCTGCGCCTCATTTTTCCCCTTGGACCCTATCCGCTTTTCATCCCGTCAAGTTTCCTGTCCGCTTAATACCGACGCCGTCCTATCGGAACGGAAGACCGGCCGTCATAATCAAGCAATCTAAAACTGCCGCTTCACGGAATTTCATTCGTTAAAGCGGCAGCCCTATAACAATTGCAACTGCTTTTCTATCTTTTCCTATTTATGCATTAAATTAATCCCTTCCAGCATTTGATAAGTTTCCAATGCAAATTCATCCGTCATGCCGCTGACATGGTCTAATAACAAGTGGACACGAAGCCACCACTCTTTGATCGCATAATCATGCTGTCTGGCGTCCAGCTTATCAATGGCATATTTATATTCCGTAATGTAGCGCCTCCCCAAACGGTTAAACAGCCGTCTTTCGACATCCGTATTTTCTGTTTTCTCTCCGTTTATCATTTTTAAAAATACAGTATTAGGTAACGCCAAAACTCTTTCATAATTTTTTAAAATACCCGTTATCACAGAGTATCCGGTAAGCTCTATGCTTTCCGCTTCAAAAGAAGTATATAAAATCCGTCTGGAAACACTTTTGATCGTTTCCAGCACGCGCCCCATCGGTTTATTCGTGTTGATCAGCGAATCTGCCGTCCCGTTAAAGATTTCTTCTTCACGCTCGAAATAATTATCCACTGTTTCCTGCATTGCGCTCCGGGACCACGGAACCGATATATCCCTTCCAAATTGAATAGGATCGGCGTCCGGCACCTCTACCGGCAGCTTTTCATTTTTATATTTGCTTTTCCACTCTTTCACAAACTCTTTTAGGAAGATTTCCTCCGTCAATATCCTTTTTTCAATACCGTCCGCGATATCGCTCATACAGTAGGCAATATCATCCGCTGCCTCCATGATATAGGTAAGCGGATAACGATGATACAATTCCATCCCTACTTCGGAATAAATTTTTTCCACGATGTCCCTCTCCGTTTGAAAATATCCCGCTTTTTTTAATATCCCGTCCCCTTGTTTTTCACCAGCAGCCCTTGAATATTTCAAGGTGCAGAGCAGCGTTGCAAAGGTCAGATTAAAACTATACTCGTCGTATTCCGTATGTAATCTTGTAATTGTCCTGAATCCCTGTGGGTTTCCGTCAAATTCCCTGAAATCGTTCATTAGCGTATCTAACAAGGTATCCTCCTTGCTGATTCCCTTTGGCAACGCGTTTAACGCGGAATTATTTGCCCAGTCGCGAATCGCGATTTCACCGAAATGCCCAAAAGGCGGATTGCCAATATCATGCAGTAAGCAGGCGTTCTCTACGATTGCCACAACATCCGGTATTTTCTCCGGATCGAGAAGATGATTCTCATACAGCCTGCGCGCTATCTTACTCGCAAGCGTATGCCCCAGATCCGACACTTCCAGCGAATGCGTTAGCCGGGTCCTTACGCTTGCATTCGGTTCCAAAGAAAAAACCTGTGCTTTCTGCTGCAGTCTGCGAAAAGAGGACGAATACAGGATCCTCGACCGGTCGCTGTAAAACTGCTCAATCGAATACTCCCGTTCTATAGATGATTTCCGCATTCTGTCCGTACATAATAACTGATCGTATTTAGGTTTTGTATCCATCAGCAACTCTCCTTTGTAGCTCCAATTATTTTCTGACATAAAGTTTACAAAATTTACAAATCTCTCAAATACAGGATAGCACGGACTACTGTAGATAAACATGAAGTTTTTAGAAAATTTTACGGATGTGTCCTCCGCACCGAGATTCCCCTATATGAGCCGCTATGGACACGCTGGAAACAAGGAAAGAAAATACGAACCGGAAGGCAGAAATACAGACGACAGATAATAATGATCCTTTTCCCCTATCTCTACCAGCACTTTATCGCTTGTATCAATAAATATACCGCTTGTATATATCATGCGGTCTTTATATATTTCCAAAATATATTCGCCGGTTGAGCACTGAAATATAATCGGCAGGCTTTCCTGATAGCTGTTTTCCAATATAACTGCTTTTTGAGATTTCTTTTCTCTTAGCATGATTGTTGCTCCGGTAAAATCCGGGGTAAAACCTCCTTTCCCGGTAACCCTAATTTCCATTGTATGTAAAACCAGCCAATAATTGGAAAACTTGTAGTAATTATATGTTACCATGCTTGTTTCACTGTTGTCGTCATTGCAATAATAAGTATCGTTGACAATAAATCCGCGAATGTCTTCATTGATAGGTACTTTGTCCGGTCGATATTCCCGAATCTCGATTGGAATATCTACCGTATACTCCTCCGATTCGTTTAGCATAGGTATCCTTAACACTTGCGATTCCGAAAATTTAGCAGCAAACGGAAATTCCCTTTGTAATTCAGAAACCTTATTTACCAAAAGCGATTTTTGTAGTTCCCTTGCAAAATTTTGTGAGCATTGTACGAAAATATCGGTTTTTACATCTCCGCTAAACCGATTTATAAAACTTTCGTACCGCTCTTGCATGATCCCTTCAAAACCAAATGCCAATGCAATCAAAAGGGAAAGTATTAAATTCATTGTTATCAAAAAAGCTTTTCTCCCATTTAATCTGCCTGCGCCTTTCACAGCCTTTACTTTCTTTGCTTTTGATTTTACTGTTTTCGTCCTATGCGTTTTCTTATTGTCTTTTTTCTTAGGATTGTCTAAGATATAGGAAATATACAAAGAGAGAAGAAACACTATTAAAAAAATGGCAGAATTTAGCATTCTTCTTTTCATTTTATCTCCTTCATATATATTGATCCCACAAATAAAATACTAAAATTACATTGAACAAAAAAATTTTAAGTTCTCAGAGCACACTATCATGCTATGATAATATATTTTTTCTCTATATTTTATCTTATTTTCACTAAGTTTGCTTTTTATCATTTCCATTGTATTCTGTTCTCCCACTCTGTCTATATCATGCATAAAAATCACAAAGTCTTTACCTAAACATTGTGGAATTAAGGATAAACTGTCAATTCTTGAATAATAAGGCGATCTATAACCATAAGGCCCGTCAATAACGATCATATCGTAATGCTTATCCGAAAGGCACTCATAAAAATTTTTATAGTGAGTTACATTTCCTTCCTTACCATTTATAACTATCTTTTCATCTACAATGTCCAGCATTATTACCATTGAATTCATCGGAAGTTTATAATGATTTTGAAAAAATTTCTTCCACAAAGGATCGTGCTCAATAATACGATGCAAAACTGTTTCATAGTACTCGGCATATCTTGATATCATCTTTGAAGATTGTCCCAATCCCATCTCTAAAACGCATTTAGGCTGGAATTCATTTAGCACTCTATATAGCACATACATTGCTCCATAATCCATCGCTCCTCCTCGTAATGAAAACGATTGATTTTCAGGAAGCCATCGGCTATCTTTAATTGTATCATGAAAAATTACACTATACTTCAGTTCTTCTAAAATATCCTTTTCCTCTTTTCCCATTAATCGCTATCTGCCTTTCCGTAAAAATTATTATGAGATCTGTCTTTCTAACATTGTTTAAACATTGCTATACTAATTCTTATAATGAATGATCCCAAATCGTAGAAAAATACTTCTAAGAAATCTTCGATATGCAAATTTTATTGTATAAAAATATCCTTTTTCTTTAATTCGCCTTTGCATTCTTATTTTTTGTCCTTCTTTAGTAGGTATCAATTTCCTATAATATTCAATCCTTGCTCTCTCTTCTTGTGACATTCTCTTTATCGAATAATCCAAACAAGATCCACAATAATATTTATCAACACTTTCGCTACCTCTATCAAAAAATATTTGTTCTATCTGTTCTTCTGTCAAACGTGGCGCAAAAAAATGTAGTTCATTTTTATTCCCTGTTGCTTCAAATGGCATATCGGCAATAAAATTTAATAACTCAGAACATGGATTAAATACCAAATGCCGTAAGTATTTTTGGAAAATGACCGGCCGCTCCTTTTCTAATACAGTTAAACAATTCAATTGCGAAAAGGCATTAGCATAGTACATTACCCCCTTCAAATACGATAAATAGCCATGTTTTATCAATGCATCCCCCTCCCGGCTTATTTCTAAAACAGGCACATACTTATTATCTACCATTTTATATCCGAGCGTTTGTCCCTGTACTGCGCGGCACAAATTTTCAATAATATATATCTTAGAAGAATTATTAGGTAGGTAATTGATAAATTCACTATTTTCTTCCATATTCATACTATCCAAGTTTAAAAAATAGCTACTCACAAAGCCAATATCAAGAGGCTTTACCATTTTCGCTAAACAATTTTGCGTCGCCCCTGATCCGCTTAGTTCCACAAATGCACACTTTTTATTATCCATTATCTGTTTTATGTACCCTAACACCAATTCTTTCTTTTCATGTGCTTGCTTTTCCAAGTACATTTTAAAATCAAGTCTGGTTTCTAAATACTCCCGTAAAATTTTATAATCTGAAGTATTCAAGGCATAATCTGCACCATAATAATTTTCGGGAATATAATTTTCAAACTCGCTATAAGAAATATCAAATATCTTTGAAAGTTCCTGCATTGTTCCCAGTTGACTAATATGCGCCATTTTAAAGAAAATCGATAAGTCTTCATCCGCGGTATACGACGGCATTCTCCACGCCTTTCTTGATCCATACGCATATTCCGTTTCTATTTTCAAGTTTTGAACATAAATGATTGTATCCGCAATAATCTTTAATACATATCCATCTCTAGCAACAAATAACAGCTTTTCAAATCCTCTGTCAAGAGCGTCATCAATTACCCATTGAACATAACTATATAACATAGCACCACCAAAACAGCCTAAAATTTCATGCTTTGCCAATTGTTTATTGACTCGGAGCATTTTTGACAGTCCTATTGCATTTTGCACAACTATATTATTTTCAAACTCTTTAAGAGCTGCATTTTCATATGGCATTAATTTAGTTAATTCTGTTCTTTCTACTTGGATTCCAAGCTTTTGAGGCCTATTTACATCAAACGTTAATTCATTTCCGATATGTTTCCAATTTCTATAGTCAATTTGTTCTACGTCATGAATGTATTGAAAGAAGTCTTCCGGTGATTCAATTTTAGGATATTCACACGTTGTATATATAGAAATGTCTTTAAACATTGGAGACTCTTTAATAAGCAACTCTCTTATGAATTTTGTAGAAAAATAGGAATTACAAATAATAATAACTTTATTTCCTCTCATGTAATTCATCACAATATCTACGATATTTCTTGAAATGCCATTATAACATTCTGACTCTATATTTAGTTCAATTTCTTTGATCCCATTAATAATATCTATTGGAAACTCCCCAAATTCGGAAATATTATTATAGATTTCATCCAAAGAAATTCTCCACATATTTGCATATACATTTTCTGCCTCTCTTCTGATTTTGAAAAAATTTTCTGTTTCATACTCATTCAGCAGTTCCTTTTCCAATATTCTTTTTTTCATCAAAAGAAATACACCTTCTTTGGATGCTACGCTCCTTGTTATCAACGAATTATTTAAACCATATGTTACTGCCGCATTTCTTTCTTCTCCATAGAGTGTTTGGTTCGTTAAACTTTTGTAAATATCCACAAACTGTCTGACACTTTTCGTACAATTTCCTACAGTGTGTCTGATGTAAACTTTTAATAATTCAGTATTAATTACTCGCTTACATAAATAAATATGATTGGCAAATCCTTCTACAAATTTTATTACGCCCTTTTCGTATTCCATAATCATTCTTTTTTGTGTTTCGCTTAATTTTTTACTATTTATTCCATACCAGTAAAATGACCATGCATTAAATAAATCTTTTTTTCGGATAGGCATAAAATATTTAATATCACTGAACTCCACGGTATCTGTAATATCTTTGGAAAATACAAAAAAACGATACCTTCCATTCCGCATTTCACCACTAACCGCTGGTTTATTGATAAATCCGCATTCCATATAGGAAATGGCTGCCTTTTCTGTTTTACCGCAAACCAACATCCTTATTTTCTTAATCCATTTATCAAAAAGAAATTGCTGCCCTTTTTCGTTTATAATCATCCATCGAAATGCATTGTCCAAATAATCGGGAAATTGATTTAAGTGTTCCCGGATGCTTGACGGTATAAATCTGTTCATTTCCTTTTTTGATACTTCTAAAATATCAAATATTTCTTCAACAGATACTATTTCCCTATTTATTAATTCCTCGAGTTGCAATGATAATTGTTTCTTTGAAGCAAATTGACATGTAATTAAATAACCCCATATCCTTTCCGTTCCCTCTATTACATCAGTTTGTATATCATATTCTAACGCAGAAATTATAATGTCCGCCGCTCTTTTAATGAGCATATTTTCTTTAAAAAAATATATTTTTTTTAACCCCATCTTGCGCATATTTATAATCATCCAATATATATATGGCAAAACCATATTACCGCCTATGCTCGTTCCCAATATTTCATATTCGGATAACTGCTCTATATCTGTAACTCTAAATTTTTTTGATAAACCAATTAAGAGTTGAACGTTTAAATTTAGCGGCATTTCTTCAAGTGCTTCTTTTTCATACTGCATCAACTCAGCACGATTACATCTTTCTGTTCGTATTCCCAATGTTGCCGGCGCTTTAATATCTGCATTTTCATTATCTCCGGTATGTGTCCAATTCTTAAAGCTTACCTTTTCAATGTTCTGCACATATTTGAATAAATGAGTGCTGCCTTTCATTTTCCTACATTCAGATGAAACATAAATAGGAATTTTTTCAAAAATATCATTATGTTTTACCAATAATTTTCGAATCATTTCAGCTGATAAATACATATCTGATATTAAAATAACCCGCTTACCATTTGTTAGTAATTGCTTTATGGATTCAATGGTGCATGATATCCCGATACTATGCTCGTACTCCGTCATCATTTCCAACTGCATAAGCCGGTCTGCAATAGTATCATTAATTTTTCCTGTCATGCATAGCGCTTGATAGATTTCTTCCAAAGTTTTATCTTCAATTCCATTAATGCAAAAGCTTTGCCTTGCTAATCCTTCTGCACCTAATCTAAGTTGAACGAAATTATCTCTTATATATTGAGGAATTTCTATATACTCTGCACTATTTTGCAATTTTTCCTGCATTAACAAAAAAATACCTTCTGGCTTTGCAACATCTCTTGTAATTATAGTATCAAAAATATCAAAAGAATATACATGATGTTGTTCGTCCTCATACCCCCAGTTGGGATATTGATAATACGCTTCTGTTTCATCCACATACCACACACGTCTCTTTATAAAATTTTTTAAATAATAGTTTATCTTATTAGAAAATCCATGATAAATAACTGCTTTTTTAACATTAGCCTTATAAATATCAAATGTAGATGTTTCTAAATATGCCTTTCTAGATCCTTGCCCCATTTCATGAAGTCTTTCATTTCCAAACTGAATGATCTCGGAAAATACCCTTGTTAATGCCTCCTCGCTATCCGTCTTTACAATCCAGCCATTACTATATGTCAGAAGATATTTTGCTCCTACATTTTCACTTAAAAGTAAGGGCTTTCCCATCATTGCCCCCTCTAATGCCGTTAAAGAGCAAGACTCATCTTTTGATACGACAGCAACAACATTCATACCTGAAATAAGATCCATTAACTTATTTCTGTCCTGTATTTCCCCATGAAATACTATATTTTCACTTCTTTCCGCCTCTTCTATCACTCTTCTGCAATATAATTTTTCTGCTTCAATTTCTCTTCCTACTATATGAATTTCAAGTCGATTTTGCTCCTCTGCTTTTAATTGATGATATGCTTTTACATACAACAAGAAATTTTTTCTGCTCTCAATCGTACCAATCATAATTATTTTAATACGTTGATTACGTTCTGATAAGTTTTTATATGTTCCATAAACATCATCTACGCAGTTATGCACCACATAGGCATTCGTATTAAAAAATTCATCAACGTATTCTTTTGCATAATCGCTAACTACCCATATACTACTATTACCTTTTAATAAATATCCACGCTTATAATCATTTTCAAAAAACTCAGGGATATTTTGCGCTTCGCGTATATACCAAACCGTGGGAATAAAATTACCAATTGCCTCTACTGCCTTTCCTGTAAGAATCGAATTTGCAATTAATAAATCAAATCGCTTAAAATTTTTAATAACTTCCCTATCTCTTAATAATTTAAATGGAACAACTTCAATGTGAATATTATTACATTCATATTCCCTTTTAAACTCGCCATTTTTAGAACTCCATACCGTTACTTCATACCCTGATTCCCTTAACGCCTTGGCAAGCCTCAACGTGCTATATGGCGAACCGGAGTATGTTAGCTCATGCACATATAATAAAATTTTTTTCAAAGCAACCTCCTCAAAAGATAATCAAAATTTAATCTTCATTTGAACCATTTCATCCCTTCTCATTCATCCTCCGATACTCCTCGCAAACCGCCCTCGGCTCTCCTACCATCTGCAGTTCGCCTTTCTCGATCCAAACGCACCGTGTACAATGTTCCAAGATCGTTCCCATGCTATGGCTCACCATCAGCACCGTACTGCCGCCGTGGATCATTTCCTTGATCCGTTTCAGGCTCTTCTGCCTGAAAAACTCGTCCCCCACACTCAGGATCTCGTCCAGAATCAGGATCTCCGCCGCGTCCCCTGCCGTCGCTATGGCGAAGCCCAAACGGCTGACCATGCCGCTGGAAAAGTTCTTGACCTTCTCCTCCATAAAGTCCTGCAGTTCAGCAAACTCTACGATCTCGTCATAATGCGCTTCTAAAAATTCTTTTCTATATCCGATAATAGCCCCGTTTAAGAACACATTCTCCCTAGCCGTCAGTTCCACGTCAAAACCGGTTCCCAGCGTTAAAAGCTGTACTTTTCTTCTCCCTGTATCCACATAACCGTCCGTGGGCTTTAACGCTCCGGATACGATCTTTAACAACGTGGATTTTCCGGAACCGTTGGTGCCGATGATACCAATTACTTCGCCTTTGTAGACATTGAAAGATACATGATACAAGGCATACAGTTTCCGATAGGATACTTCCCTCTTTAGCACTTGTACCAGATACTCTTTTAAGCCCGACGGGTTGATGGAAGATAGCTTAAATTCCATTGTCACGTCGCATACTTTGATCACCGGCCTGCCGAGCCGCCACTCCAGTTCATCATCACAAAGCATGATTGGCACGGAACTTTTTATCCGTTCCTGCGGAGAGTCAAGATCAATATATTCAAACTCATTTTCAAATCCGTCGTCTTCCGGTTCGGAAAGCGTATCTTCGTTTTCGCCATTACCCTGTCTCCGTACCCTTTTTAAGATATTCCACGCCGCTACGTCTACGACCGCTACGAGTAAAACAACGACTCCGGTAAAAACAAAGTAAATATTGAAAAAAATATAATTTCTTTTCTCCTTTTTGATTGGACGATAGGCATCTGCCGGATCTACTGTATCCCCGCTTTCTTCCCTTTGGGAGTCTTCTCTGCTATTCCCATCCCCTTCTGCATCGCCTATCCCATTTCCTTCTTCGCTTCGTCCCCCATTTCCCGGCTCTGCATCGCCGGTTTCCTGTCCAATATTTTCTGCCCCTCCGGCTTCTTCCTGTCCCTCATTTCCGTTTCCTGCGCCGCCTGTCTGTCCTGCATCTCCTGTCCCTGCGCTGCCTGCCTGTCCTGCATCCCCTGTTCCTGCGCCGCTTTCTTCCTGTCCTGCATCCCCTGTTCCTGCGCCGCTTTCTTCCCTTTCCCGCTCCGCCTCCAGTCGGGCTTCGATCACCGCCGCCGTGTCCTCTCCCTTAAGATGCACCGGGGCATTGTCGTATTCTTCGATAGTAAACAGTTCCCCGTCCGCGCTGTTCTGCTGAAAAACTTCCGCAGACGACACCTCGACAAAAGCCTCTCCGCCGCTGATTGCTTTAAACCGGAGCCAGAATTTGATTCTTCTGTTGTTCTGATTTCCTTCCAGAATCAGAATCCCATTTTCCTCATCCACGCCGGTAGCGCCGTCCACATATTGCAGACGAAGACAGTCGTATTTGATTTCTATATGATAATCGCCGATAACTGTCCTTGCATTTAAATATACTCCTATTGGAAAGGTATCCCCGCTTGACTTATTGTACCAGTTTGAACCAAAGGTAACCGTAGCTTCTGCCGCGCTGACCTTTATCGGGGTTTTCCAAAACACAAAAATAACGGTAAAAAATACTGTGATCAGCATGACGTTCCGTTTTGCCTTCATAGCCAAAAGCCTTTCTTTTCCCTGTACTTTAAATTCTCTGCATGACCTGATTTTCTTTCAGCTTAAAAAATTGATATCCCACAAACAGGCTGCCGACGCTCCAACCAACCAGTTTGATCCATATCATGGGTTCCGGCACTTTTCCGTACATCACGCATTCTCTGGCAAATGCGACCACCACATAAACCGGATTGCATTCGATAAAACGCTGCATTGCATCCGGCAGGCTTGTTACCGGATAAAAAAGGGCGGACATATACATCCATAATGTCAGAAACACGGAGTACAGATACTTTATGTCTGCAAAAAAAACATAGATTACCGAAAGGATATAGCCTGCTCCCGCTGAAATGGCCAGCATAAATACAACGGCCAAAGGAAACAACAGCATCGTAACGCTTAACCTGATACGGAATACTGCAAGCATCAGTACATAAGCGATACAGGTATAACCGAAATTTACCAAGGACGTATACACTCTCGACAACACAAAAGTCTGTTTGGGAAGTCTGGCCTTGATCAAAAGACTTCTGTTATCCACAAGGGCCGTCATGGCGGAATCCGTTGCGCCGCTGAACAAAATCCAAAAAATCTGTCCCGTCAGATAATAAATTGGAAAGTTTTCAATGGAACGTCTGAACATCGTGGAAAAAATCAATGACATGACCACCATATGTAAAAGAGGATTTAATACGCTCCAAACGATCCCCAAAGAACTTCCCACATACTTACGTTTAATCTCTCTGGCCGTCAGTTCCCTGATCACAAACATGTATTGCCTGACGTCCCTCCTGTTTCCTTTCCCTTCCGGCCTATGATTCGTTTTCACCTGAGTACTGCCTTTCTTAAATACATAAAACCTTTATATAATCTTTCCTGTCTCATGTTTTTCCCCACCGTTCCTCCCGCTCTTACAATACTGCCCTCCGGCCACGCGCTTTCGTGCAGAATACCGCGTTTTACATTCATCTTGATAAGAAGTTTATTAAAAAAACGCTGCATACGAAGTTCTTTTTCGTCCCACAAAACTGCAGCCTGCTGCCATTGCAGTTCTAGCACATCGTCGCAAAACAGCAGACTGCCAAAGGCCTCCGCCTCCCATGGCGTAGGATTTCCCATCATAAGGGACAAAAGATTTTTACACATTTTTTTTGACGCCTTGGAATCTGAAATCCCCCCTGCATCCGTCAGCTTTGTACATTTTACATATCGTTCCGCATACGGTTCCAAAAGCTCCGCAAATCTTTCGATCACCAACCGGTTAGGATTCCTTCCGTCGCGCTCCAGCGCCTGATATAATCCGGATCTTTTTTGACGCCCTTCTCCCTGCAGATCCGGATTCACTCCGCCGGGCTGCTTTTCCGCATGCTTTGCTTCTTTCCGTTTCCCTCCGCCGTTTTGCACCGTCCCGTATCCGTAAGTCATTCCCTCCGGCGCGGAAAAGACCGTTTCAAACAAACAGTTAGAAAACCGGATCTTTCTTACGATATCTTTTTCTCCGAAATAAAACGCTTTATACTGCTCCTTGTCCGTTCCTGCCGGTCTTGCATAAAGCCCGAAGTAATACCCCTGCAGTCTGACCCGCTCTCCTGCTTCATGTTCCAATATCCTCTGCAGGCTAAGCTGGAGAGTCCCTGCCCATCCGCTGTCCACAAGGGCATATGGAATCTTATCTAAAAGCCCTTCCTGCTTAAAGTAGGATGCTGCCGTATCATAATTTCCTTTCGCATGTCTCCGGATATAGACGAACAGGCTGTCGCATACAAACAGTTTCTCCTTCAGACTACGGAGCTGACGATGGTTGAGCATGGTTTTATAGTCTTGTATATACCCTGTCAGTTTTGCAATATGGAGCGCCTCTTCTTCGGTCAGGCCCGCCCGCTTCATGATTTTTTCAAAGCTGACATCGATTCCGCCCGCGCATAAAGTATGCAGCGCTTCTTTTCCCGCAAAACCATACTCCGCATTGCGGACGGCAAATCTGGATATTTTTAAATATCTGAGATCCAGATCTATCTTTCTTTCCTTTACAAGTTTTTCCGCCATCCTGTACATCATAAATCCGTCTCTCGCCAGAAAATAAAGCCTCTTTTTTCCTGATCTGACCGCCTCTCGTATCACCCACTCCACATATGCCGTTAAAACAGGCGCCCACACATACAGGAATACTTCTTCCCGTATCCTTTGAAGCGTTTCTTCTGCCGGGCTGGTCACTGCCGCTTCTTTTGTTTTATCTTCTATTTTCCCTTGCAAACCTGTATTTTTATCCTGCCGTTTCATGAAGCTGTCCGCTGCCTGCATATGCGAAGGATTCTTCCGCAAGATTTTTTTGTAGTATTCCAGCCTTCTTTGATATGTTTCCCGATCGTCCAAGACATCCCGCCTCCGGTTGTTTTCTCTGCCGATCTACAAGATCATTTTTGCTTTCCAATTTCTTTAACCAAATCCCTTCGCAGCGTTTGATCGTCTCCAATACCTTTGCCGGAATCAGGCACGCCGCGACCGGACGGAATATGTAAATCCATCCGACCGGAAATAACAGTCCCATTTTTTTATAGTTCCTGTATCTGATCTTCGCTTCGTTCAGCCGGAAACGCACCTTTCTCTTTTTATAAGAGTCTCTGGTCTCCCGGTAGCAGAAAAGATTTTCCTGCAGGTTATATCCCTGCTGTCCCCGCTCCGCCAGATTCATGAAAATCTCATAGTCTTCGCAGCGCAGCGTTTCCTCCGAGGCAAGATAGCCCAAATCTTCGCAAAACAGCCTCGCCCTGAACATGACCGACGGATGGATATAAGGAGAATAACGGAAATAATCGCTCATTTGCGGAATCTCCGGCATCGGCCTGCTTCCCCACACGCCCTTTTCATCAAACAGTTCCGCGCTTGTCCCACACCACCCATATTCCGGGTGCGCCTCTAAAAAAGCCACCTGCTTTTCAATACGGGAAGGTTTGGAAATGTCGTCCGCGTCCATACGCGCTATGTATTTTCCTTTGGCAAGACGGATGCATTCGTTTAAGCTGTACGCCAGCCCTCTGTTTTTTTCCTTTCCTGCCACAATGATCCTTTCGTCAAGTTCCGTCAGCTTTTGTACCAGCCTTGCCGCGTCCGGATGGGAACCGTCGTCCCAAATGACAAACTCCAGTTTTGCATATGTCTGATTCAATATGGAGCCTACCGACTCCAGCAATATTTTTTCGTCCCATTGGTTAAACACCCCCATGATGACGGAAACAAGCGGCTGTTCCATTCTGCTCCCCCATTCCTGTATGTTCCGTATTCTGCTTATGATACAAGCCTGTCCTGAGAAAACCGTTCCGTTTCCCCTTATTTTCTTATGTTCACCGTTTTCCCGGATCCCTTATGTCGCCAGTGCTTTGCCGTATACCTCTTTCATTGTCTTTTCCACTTCTTCAGTCGTAAATTTCATTGCGGAATCCCGGCAGCAATGCGCCATCCGTTCCCGCAGCGCTTTCTCTTTATATAAGGTATTGATTGCCTGCGCAAATTCCTCCGTACTGTCCGCCCTGCAGATCAGGGCGTTTTTCCCTTGTACGGCGTATTCCCTCGTCCCTCTGTTATCGGAAACAATAAGCGGCACGCCGCATAGCAGCGCTTCTACCGCAGCGACGCCAAAACCTTCCCGATAGGATGGAAATGCAAAACAGTCAGCCGTCTGTAAGATCTCCTCCATATCGGTCCGGAATCCTATCAGCCGGATCCTGTTTTCCAGTCCTTTTTCCCTGATCAGCTCTCTCAGCCTGCATTCCCCCTGCCCTTTGCCACAGACCGTATAATAAATATCCTGCTGCGTCAGCGCCGCAAGCGCGCCGACGATCACTTTTTGATTCTTGTTATCGTTCAGTTCCGCTGCCGTTATAATATGAAACGCCTTTTGGGGTATGCGCAGTTCCTTGCGCTTGTTTTCCCCTTTCTCCTGTTTAGGAGAAAAACGTTTCCTGTCAACGCCCACGCTATGTATCTGAAATACGCTGCCGCCGGCTTTGAGCCGAAACTTTTGGGCCCGCTCAAAATCTTCCCTATTGATGGTCACGATCAGATCCGTCATACGGGCAAGCAGCCGTTCCGCAGGATAAAACAACATCCAGTTTCTCATAGGCGCGCCTTTATAAAAATGAAATCCGTGCGCCGTATAGATCACATACGGCTTTCTTCCGCTGAGCCAGGCCGCTGCGCGCCCGGCGGCTCCGCCCATAGGATTATGGCAATGCACGATGTCGATAGCATTCTCTTCAATAATATGCAGCAATTGTCTGACCGCCCGTAAATTTGTCCTGATCTTAAACGGACTTTTGGCGATATCTATCTGATGCAGCCTGATTCCCTGCATTTTTAAATCCGCTTCCTGAAAAGCATAGATCGGATTTTTGAAATTGGATGCATAATGAATCTCACATCCCGCTTCTCGCAGCAGTTTTACGTTATTTTTTTCAAACTGCGGCAAAAAACCGCTGACGGTCGTCACAATCAAAACCTTCTTCATAAGTATCCATTGCATTCCTTTCCCGAATCCAATGCCCAAGCATATTTGAAAATAAAAGAAACAATCGTCCAAGCGGAGACAGGCTCCGCCAGACTTTTGTTTTCTAAATCCACCACATGATATTTAGAAAATAATAAGATCTTATTTTTATTTATGATTTCATTTCACAATAAGTTAACATAACTATGCAAAGTATTTTTTTCCGCACGCCGCCGTACCCACAATACCGATCACAAGGATCACTGCCGCAGCAGGTACGGAAGAACCTGTCTTTGGAGACTGGGAAACGGTCGCTACGCTAAGTTTTACAACTGCGATCGGAGAGAGACTTGCACTGGCAAATGTCACCGAACCTTTTGCTACGCCTGAAGGAACAATGGTTTCCCACGCGTTTCCCGTATAATGGAGAACGACAACCGCATCTCCCTCTGCAATGTCGGAAAGGCTTAAGGTCACTACATAATTCCCGTTTGCATCTTTAGCCGCTTCCGAAGGTTTTACGTCAATAACGGTAAGCACCGAAGCCGTCACCTGTTTTCCTGAGCTTACCGCCGCTTTAGCAAGCGTCTTGTTTCCCAGTTTGGATGCGATGGATGCTATATCGTTCAAAATATTATTTTGAACCGCTACTGCCGCCGCCTGAACCGTCGTATCGGATACTTCGGATATCTTGTATCCCGCCGATACCGTTGTGCCCGATAAATATGCAGACGGAGTCGTTGTCGCCGTCATAGCCGTTGAAGCCTCCTGTGTGCGGACAGGCGCTTCGGTAGTACCCACCGTGGGACTTGCCGCAAACGCAGTCATAGACCCCATCGTCAGAACAGTCAGCGCCGTTAACACCGCTAAAAATTTCCTTTTCATTGATATTCCTCCCTTCCTAATATATTCATGTGGTTATATCAAACCAGAGATGTGGTTCTCCGGAAGATACCGATTCTTCTTTGCCGCGGCAGCGTACGCTACTCTTCCAACGGCTCATAAAACAATTCTATGATCAACTCCTGCAAGGCGGCGTCGTCTACATAGAACTCCTCGAACTGATTCCCCTGCACCGCTTCTCCCTGCAGGGAATACATATTTTCTATATCAAAGTCATATCCTATATATTCCGTTGCCATATAAGTAAAAGTATTCAGATCGATGTCCGTGACCATATATTTGCGCACCGTTTGATAAAGCTCGATGGCCACCCGGATATCCGCTACAGACTGATTTTTCGCCTCCGCCGCAAAGGTCGTCAAATACTGTTTCTGCCTTTGCAGGCGCAGTTCATTGGAATTAAAGATATTTTCATTGCGGAGACGGACATACCAATATGCCTTATCGCCGTACAGGGTCACCGTTTCGCCTTGATGGAGGTCCATATCATATTCCGGATAAATAATATCATCCAGCACTTCCACCGTGATGCCGCCCACCACATCGTTCAATTCCGGTATGGCGTCCATACTGACCGCCGCATAAGCATGAATAGGAATACCGTGGAACATTCGGGAAACCGCCTTTACCTGTCGTAAGCAGCTTTCTTCCTTTCCGTCCCCGTATCCGTGCTGTAATGCGATCTGTTTGGTAAATATCCCCTGATAATTTCCTTCCTCATCAAAAACATCAATCTCCGCCATGGAATTTCTATTGATCGCTATCACATAAACGTTTTTGTTGTGGGGATTGATCAGCAGAAGAAACAGCGCGTCAGCCTGCCCTCCCGCATAGCCGCCTGCCTCGTCCGCCTCCCAGCTCTGTCCTCCTACTTCTGTTACGGTTTCCTTATCGATTCCCATGACAAGTACCGTCACCAGATCTTCATTCAATGCATATGCCTTGCCGTTATACAGCGTTTCGTTTTCTTTCTTGCGTTCGGGCGTTACTTCCCCCACGTCCAGTTCCACGCCTTCCGACCCTAAAACCGTGACGGATAAGGATGCTTTTCCTGTCATGCGCATTACTTCCACGAGCCCTATCACAACCAACACTACCGCGAAAATATTGATCATGGTCAGCGCGGCAATTCCCAGTTTCTTTTTTTCTACGATCGTTTCTCTGCTTAACATTACCTTCCCTGCTCCTTAGGGTTCAGCAATACCCCTGTTACTAAAAAACGCCAGCCGGAATCGTGGTCCGCCGTACAGGTGGACAAAGTAACGATCTTATCCTTTGCCGTCACCTCGATGTCCCGCCTTATATTTGACACCCCGTCTGTGGCCTGGTATATCTGCCTAAGATAATCTTCATAAATATACTCGTTGGTATAGTCATAGTTGTCCAAAAGATGGATCGACCCAAATTCATAGGCGGCAAATATCTGGTAAACAAACACATCCTCTTCCGTATAAATAAAAATATAATGGTCTTCCTGAAACAGTTCCGCATCTTCGAAATTATGCAGGGTGGAAAACATCGTCTTATCTTTTAAATTGTGTCCGTAGATCACCGTATGGATATCCGAAAAATCCCTGCTGTTAAAATCCTCCGTATAAATACAGCCCGGATACCCTTTGGTCCCATCCATATTGTGATCCAGATAATAGGTATTATCCGTCGGATGCTGAAGCACAGGGTAGTCCACAGTCGTATCCGGCACATAGATCCATGCGTAGATATCCGGATTTTTCTCCCGGAGCTCATCCCAGTCCAACTCTTTCCGGGGGATTTCAATATCCAGTTCCGGCGGCGGTCCCGTTTCTTCGATTTCCTCCCGGCTCCCGCTTTCCCGGTTCTCCTCCACTGTTCCGCCGTCCGGCTCTCTCTCCGTATTCTCTTCCTCGCCTCCGTTTTCTATGTCTTTTTCCGGAATCATGCCGTTTTCCCTGCCGTTCTGGTCCTCCGCGCCGTTGATCTCTTTTTGCAGATCGCTGAATCCGTCGTTCGCCTCCTGACGGTCTATGTACTGTTTAAATAGCATTCCTGCGGTGAAAACGGCAACAATCAAACATATAAAAAATAAAACAAGCCATATCTTTGACTTCTCATTCTTCTTTTTCTTCTTCATTTCTTTTCCATCCAATCCGATACCTTTATTTCATAGCCAAGGATCTTTTCGGGGATTTCCATAATCTGCGAAACCGTGGTCAGATTTGACGGATCAGGAACATTTTTGTTCCGCATACCGGTCATAAACCAAGGATAAGTTGTTGAGATGTTTGCGTTTTATATCGATAGTAGGATGCACATAGCGGTTTAATGTGATATTAACATTGGAATGCCCCAAAATTTCACTAAGGCTTTTGATATCCGCGCCGCTGTTGATGCAGTTTGTAGCGAATGTATGGCGTATTACATGAAAATTATGCCTGCCGATCCCGGCGTCCACCAAAAGCTTTTGAAAGCGATACTGATAAGTTCTCGGTTCCATCGGCCCGTTCCCTGAGACCACATATCCGCCGGGTCTATGAAATAACAACAGGTACGGCATAATACTGTCCGGAATCGGGATTTCTCTTTTGGAAAACATACTCTTAGGCGGCCCTTCCAGCAAAATAGTTTTCGTGGAACGATCGTCGACGGCGATCCGCTGTACAGTCCGGTTTACATAAAGAAGCTTTCCGTTCAAGTCTATATCGCTCCATTTAAGGGAACAGATTTCTCCCAAACGCAGTCCTGTAAAAAGGCACAGCAGGATTCCGAATTTGCTTTCATCCATATTTGTATAAATCTCCTGCAAAAGACCGATCTGTTCGGATCTAGCCAGTATCTTCACAGGGGTTACAGCCTTGCGGGTCTTAGGCCGTTCTGCCGGCCGGATATTCGTATGGCAGTGCAGATTGCAATAATGCAACAGTTGATTCCATACGCAGTAAATACTTTTGACCAAACTGTCCGACCATTTTCCATCCGTAAAACAGATGTGATGATATAGGGTTTCCGCCTCTTCTCCGGACAGATCCGCCACCGATATTCCCTCCAGTTTTCCTGCAAGATACTTTTCATAAATTCCTCTGTACTTAACGTAGGTGCTGTGTTTTTTTGCGCCTGCGGTTTCCGCAAGCCATGCTGAAGCCAGCTCCGTAAGCCAGATCTTTTCCTTTGTATCCGGATCTGACGGACATATGGGATTGGCTTTGCTCCGTTTCCTATCGTCCTCTCCGATCCCTTTTTCAAAATCATATTTTGCTTCTGTAAGTTTCGCTTTTACGTCTGCATAGGTTCTTGCATATACCGATCTGATTTTTTTCCTTCCCGTAACCGGATCCGGTACGGAAAACCTTGCCTCCCACCTGCCGTCTGCACGCTTTCTGATGTTCTCTCCTCTTCTTGACATATAAATTCCTCCTTGTGACCCTTAGTCTGACCCTTTATATCCAACAATATTCCTACAGATCGACCGGCCGACTCTCTTTATTTTTCCTGTCATGGCCTCCCATAGCGCGCAAAGAAAATGCGGAAAAGACTTTTTCGGCCTTTTCCGCGCTTATGCTATCCTTTTTCCGGAGATCAATCTGACCCCTTATGTTTTCAGATTTTTTTCACGGCATTAAGATCCGCTTTAAAAAGTATGAAAATGCGGACAAATTTTCGGACAAATTTTGCTGATTTTTATTGACACAAGCCGTATTATTCTGTAAACTACTAAATAATATGGGCAGGTTATGTCCGATATTATAATAGGATCACTGGGACGGCTGTTGTTTCGCAGATTATGGAAATCTGCGAAATGGTTCGGTCGTCTTTTTGTATTATAGTGTTATTATACAACAAGCGCCGGCCGGATGCCAACAGTGACCTGACCCTACGCAGAGCGTTTTTATGGACATCTGGAAACAAGGGTGCCTTGGAGAGTCGTCAGGCACCGCTACAAATGCAGATAATAAGACAGCGGATAAACCTTTTCCAATATCTTAAATACCGGAAGGAACAGCGACAGATCCCAAAATACCGGGCAGATCACCGCCGCCGAAAGAACCAGCACGGGCATGGCGGACAAAAAGCGTTCCTCCCGCTTAAAAATCCGCTTTAAAAGATAACTATAACACACCATGATCACCTGATACCAAAGCAGCTTAAGAAATTCCGTTCCTACATTGTCTACGTTTCCCGATACGGCAAACACGATCAATGCCGCAAAGCTCATCACAAACATCGGCACGCAGACAGTCAGCGTCTGAAACGTTTTCCGATACCGGAATCTTACCGTTCTCCCTGCCGCTTCGTCTTCCAAAACTTCCAACGTACCGCACAGACCGCAGATGTAGATCATAAGAGCCATGATTCCCCGTACCGGTACGTTTCCGGTCTTTTCAGCCGTTTCCGTTTTTTCCTCCGCTTCCGTCTTAGGCATTCCCTGTTTTTCCTCTGCTTTCGCCGTCTTAGGCATTCCCTCTTTCTCCTCCGTTTTCGCCGTTCCGGATGTTTCCTCTTTCCCTTCCGGCTTTCCCTCCTTTTTCCGGAAATCCTGTTGTTTCTGCTGTGTACCCGCTCCCGTTTCTATACCGGAAACATCGCTTTCATAAGTGAACCGGAAAGTGCTGCCGTTATATCGGTATTTTTCAAAAAGCGACGATGCACGCTCCTCTATTTCTTTCTTATTCTCTTCCGGCCCGCCGCTTTTTCCTTCTCCTTCCAACAGAAAAAAGTCCGATACCTGCTCTCCGAAAGTCATTTCTTCATACACGGAAAACAACGCCGCAAAAAGTACCTCGTCGCAGATCATATGTTGTCCTGTGCCGGGAGCCTCATAACTTTTTATGCTTCTCGTATAGCGTCCCTCTTTCAACCGTTCAAATAAAGTCTCCGAAAGAATATAGCCGCACTGTGCCTTTCCTGCCGCCACCTGCTCCTCTACCTCTTTTTCGGAGGCGCAAAAAGCAAAAACGACCGTACCTTCTTTCCCGGAAAGACGCTTTGCAGCTCTTTCTATAAATTCTGCCCCTCTCTCCTGTTTTCCGTCAGCATGGCGGTCCGTATCTTCCGTTTCCGGGATTTCCAAATAGACCGCCGCCGTTATCTTCACCGTTTTCTCTTCCGTCATTCCGTTCAAAACCACCAATACGGCAGGAACAAGAAGAAAAACAGCAAAGTATCCCGGCGTTTTCCACATTCTTTTCCAAATACTCACAACATAGAAACCTAACCGTTTTATGACCGCACTCATTTTTGCTCCCATCCGTGCGCTGAAGCGCACATACCAATCCATCTATTTAAAAAATCACTTCCTACTACTGCCGCTCCTCCGGCTCCTGAAATACACGCTCATGATAAAAAATCCGGCTCCGTAAAATATGCTGATCGCCGCTTCTCTTTTGACAGATTCCCCCAGCACCGCATTTCCGATCCCCTGAATCCAATAAGTAGACGGCAGGAATGCCGCTATATGCCGAATCTCCTTCGGAAAAAATACCTGCGGAATGATGCCGCCGCTCAAAAATAGAAGCATCACCGTTAAAAAGGTCAAAAGCAGTACCGCACCGCTTTTTTTCTCCACCGCTTCATAGACCATCAGGATAAACGCAGCCATGCTCCCCGCGACCGCCCACACTTCCATAAATCGTAACGAAAATCTCCCTGTAAAAAAGACCGCTGCCGCACCGGCCAAAGCAACCGCCCCGTAAATACCAAACACAGTAAGCCATCTTGCGGCCTGCTGTCCGCCTTCCCCGACCCCGGCTCTCTTATATTGTCCGGGCGACGCAGGGCCGTCCCGTTTTAAAAACATTCCCATGGGAAGCCCCATAAAAAGTAAAAGCGCCGTTACGGCTGAGGCAAAATAATAATCCTGTATAGAAAGGCTGCCCGTTGCGGATACCTGCTTATAATGAAACAGGCTGCCCCGGCCAAGTGCCATCTCCAGATTGTCCCTATTGATACGGTTTTGCAGGTCGGTCAGCCCTTCCGTAACCTCTAATTCTCCGGCAAGCTCATACGCCGCATAGATTTCCGCCTGCGCCACCGAAAGCATTTCCGCGCCAGCCTGTGTCAATTCTTTAAAGAATGCGCCGGCCCCGTCCGGTTCCCCACTGCAGATCACAGTCACGGAAGGATTCCGTCCACTTAAAATCCCTTCTATGGGATCTTCGTTCACTAGTATGACTGCCGCAAATTCTCCTGTTTTCAGCCCCCTTTCCGCCTCTTCTTTGCCGCACTTTACGAACGTTATCCCTTTTTCCGCTTTTTTCACATACTCATAGGCAAATTCCGTAAGCGGATTCTCCTCTTCCATCACAACGGCCGCCCTAATCTCTACTGGTTTTCCGCTATACAACATCTTCGTAGCGCAAAAAGCAATTGCTCCGGCCACAAGAGCCAGAACAATTGCCTGTATCATCATTTTAGGAAATACCCGCCATGCGCGTTTATTTTCCGCCTGCAATAATCGGAGCCAAAATCTCATCGTCATCCCCGTCTTTCCCACGCACTTTCGGAAACATCAGAATATATTTCCAAAATTATCAAATATATTATAGTAATCCTCTAATTGCTGCGCAACCTCCATCACAAAGGAATAAAACTCCATTTGGCTGAATTCAAAAATCGGATAGGTTTTTCCCGAAGGTATGCTGATTTCCTCTGTCAAAGGCTCCACACTGTAACTGCCATCAAAATCAACTAACTTTTCATGGTTCATGTACATCTCGCAATCGTCGAAGTTCATGCTAAAACCATAGCCGTCCGCCTCGACGGAACCGTTCACATCCACTTTATAGTTTTCGTCCGCAACGTTCAACTCGATATCCATATCATAAGCGGCCTCGTCCAGATTCCATACCGCATCATAATCGATTGCAAAAAGATCCGTTAATTCCGAGCTGGCCTTACACTGCAGCGTCTGATTATAGCTGCGTCCTTCTTTGACGCCGCTGTAGTCAAAATTAATTTCTACCGCATCGCCGTTTCCTTCCACGCCGATCTTACCCTTTACCATATCCAGCACGTTTTTTTCTCCCGCAAAACGCAGCGCCGCCGACACTTTATTGATTGAATCTCCGGTTACGAACTCATTCTTCGTCTCTATCTGCCTGACATTGTTCCCTCTGTCCATATAGACCAAAAGTTCCATATCCTCTTTTACTTCATAGCTTTCTTCCATTCCTTCATAAAGTATGTTTAAAAAATGATTAACGTCCTCTTTCTTAAATCGAAGCGTATAACCCTGACAGACTGTTTCCCTGTTCCCGACTTTCGCCTTGACTGTGGAATCCGCTTTTTTTATCTCGGAATTTTTTATAAGCTCCAACAGTTCTTCTGCCGCTCCCGTTGTATCATAAGCGGTATATTCAAAAAAATCCAGCGAAAGATCGTCCGCTATCTTCTCGTCCGAATACTCTGCAAAAATAGAATGATTGTACTGCTCGCCGATATTTCTTGAATCAAAGACAATACTTCCCTCATAAAGCGCCGGAATATCTATGTATACATCGTTCTTATCCACCGCCATTTGTATCGAAAGCAGTTCGTAATATGCAAGGGAGATCTTGATTTCCTCTCTCATCTTTTCATTGATATTGTCGCATAAAACCGTTCCGTCTACGCTGACCGAATAATCGTCAAGTCCCTCTATATCCATATTGAGAGCAATTTTATTTTTATAACTGCCCTCTCTGCTGATTTCCTGTATTTTACTGAAATCCAGCTTATCGCTGAATATCTCTCCCTGTTCCGCCGACTGTGCAAACAGTTTTGTCATTCCCCTCACGACTCTGGCGGAAGGCGTATTTAAAATCACGGCCGCTGCCGCGCCGATCACGGCGATCACCATTACTGCGATCCCGCATACAATTCCTATCAATGCTCCCTTTTTCATATATAACTCCATTCTTGCTGCTGCCCGAAATTTGAGCGCAAGCACAAATTGATCCCTATTCCTAACGGTCAAATCATATCCCTGAAATCTCCCGTCCTATCAGGCGGCACTTCCTGTAGTTCGCCTGCGTGTAATATAAACAGTTTATCACAGATTCTAAATTCTGTCTCGTCATGGGTCGTAAAAATGATACTTTTCCCATTTTTTTTACAAATTTCCATATAATCCAAAATATCTTTCTTACATATCATATCTAATGCCTGCGTGGGTTCGTCCATGATCAGTATATCCGGATCTTCGGCGATGGCACAGGCTATACTGACGCGTTTTTTCAATCCTCCCGACAGTTTGCTTACCGGCGTTTTTATATATTCCCCAAAGCCAAATTCGGAAAGCACTCCTGTTTCCAAATTATCTTTCAGACTTTTTTTATCCGGATACCATAGCCGTAAATTATCAAAAACGCTAAGTTCTTCTATCAGCGGATTTTCCTGCGGCACATATCCGCTAAACCGTCTGAACAAGGATTTATTTTCCTTCAGAAACAGATCCTTTCCCTGAAGTAAAAGCTGTCCGCTGTCCGGTTTCCGTACTCCCGCAAGGATAGACAGCAGGGTGGATTTTCCACTCCCATTAGCGCCTATGATCCCGATACACTCTCCCTTTTTTAATGTAAAGTTCACGTTCTTCAAAACCTGTTTTTTTCCATGGAACAGCCCCATGGCTCCTTTGGGATTCCGGTAGGATGCCGTGATCGATCTTGCTTCTAATATCATTTTTACTCCGTTTCTGCACTGCTTTTCAGTGCAAATCCATAGATGGATTGCGAGTTTGTGCCAAGCCATTTCCAGCTTTGCAACGCGCAGACACAAATCCCAGCATAAAAAAATAATCTTCAATCATATAGGTTCCGGCACATATGCCAATCGCTATTTATGATACGAAAGTTTGCATTGAAAAACAACCGCATCTCTGTTACTAATACATATAACAAAGATGCGGCCGGTTATGACATTTTTTATTTCCCGCCTGTTCTCAGGCCCCTGATGAAGCAGGCCGTAAAAGCTCTGTCTTCAGGCTATTATTTTGCAGCCAGTTCTGTTTTTAACTTTTCCGTCAGTGCGGGAAGGATCTTATTCAGATCGCCTACAAGACCGTAATCAGCTACGTCGAAGATGGGCGCCGTTTCGTCTTTATTGATAGCGATGATCAGATCGGATTCCTCCATACCTGCCAAATGCTGGATCGCACCGGAAATACCGATTGCAAAGTACACGTTCGGACGAACGGTCTTACCTGTCTGTCCTACCTGCAGATCCTTCGATTTCCATCCGGCATCTACAACAGCACGGGAGCAGCTTACGGTAGCGCCTAAAACTTCCGCCAAATCATCCAGTAACTTAAAGTTCTCAGGACTTCCTACCCCACGTCCGCCGGATACTAAGATCTTAGCGTCCATAATATCTACGGTATCTACAACGGATTTTACTACTTCAAGGATTTCTACATATTTATTGTCAGGAGTAAAGCCCGGATTGAACTCTTCGATCACTGCCTTTGCACCTTCATTTTTCGGTAATTTCTGCATAACGCCCGGACGTACCGTTGCCATCTGAGGACGGAAAGCCGGACATGCGATCGTTGCGATCGTATTGCCGCCGAATGCAGGACGTGTCATCAATAACTGATTATGCAACTGCTCTTTACCCGGAATCGGATTAATCGGGAAGTCGCCAATCTCAAGCTGCGTACAGTCCGCTGTAAGACCGGTATGTACTCTTGCAGATACGCGGGGACCAAGATCACGGCCGATTGCCGTTGCACCGACTAACATAATCTCCGGTTTATATTTTTCGATCACGGATGCAAGCGCATGTGCGTAGGGCTCCGTTCTGTATTCTTTTAACTCCGGATCATCCACAAGGATCACTTTGTCAGCGCCGTAAGCCGCTAATTCATCTGCCAGACCTTTTACATCCGAACCTACTAAAACTGCCGTTACTTCTGTTCCTAAATCTTTTGCCAAGTCTTTACCTTTTCCGATCAATTCCAAAGCAATCCCGCTTAATTCGTTATCAACCTGCTGAGCAAAGACAAATACGCCTTTATATTCTTCTATGTTCATTTCAAACCTCCGTTAAATTTATTGATCATAAATTTCGAATCTATGACGCTCACTATATCACATGTTTTACTTTTAATTTGTCAATGATGTAATCAACGGATTCGGATGCATCCAATGTAACCTTTTCCCCGGCGCCTTTACGAACCTTGTCAGACGCTTTAGCGATCTGTGTCGGTGAGCCTTTTAATCCAAGATTGGAATCATCCACATCTTTAAGATCCGCTCTTCCCCAAACCGTGATATCTGCTTTACATGCATCAAAAATTCCGCCCGGAGTCATATAACGGGGCTCGTTCAATTCGGCAAGGGCCGTAATCAGACAAGGCATTTTCGCTTTCAATACATGATATCTGTCATCATACTGACGTTCAACGATTACGCTGTCGCCGTCAATTTTAATATTCTGCGCATAACTGATTACCGGAATTCCAAGATGTTCGGAAATCTGCGGTCCAACCTGTGCGGTATCCCCGTCGATAGCCTGACGTCCCGTAATGATCAAATCATATTCCAAATTCCTGATCGCGCCTGCAAGCGTGGTGGAAGTCGCCCATGTGTCAGCGCCGCCAAGTACACGGTCCGTTACGAGGATCGCTTTATCCGCGCCCATTGCAAGAGCTTCGCGGAGCACATCTTCTGCCTTAGGAAGTCCCATTGTAACAACCGTAACTTCTGCACCAAATTCATCTTTCAATCTGAGCGCCGCTTCTAATCCTGCTTTGTCATCAGGATTCATGATCGTAAGCATTGCGCCTCTGTCAAGTGTACCGTCCGGATTAAATTTAACGCCGCCCTTTGTATCAGGTACCTGTTTAATACAAACAACAATTTTCATTGTATTTCTCTCCTTATTTTTATTTATATATTCGCCGGTCATTATTTTGTAACGCGTCAAAGATAACCATACGCTGCGTATGCGTATCTTATTTCAGCAATGCTCCCAAGATGACCATACGCTGTACTTCGCGAGCGAAGTTCTTCTGCGCATACACATCTATTTCAGCAATGCTCCCGAGATGACCATACGCTGTACTTCGCGAGCGAAGTTCTTCTGCGCATACACATCTATTTCAGCAATGCTCCCGAGATGACCATACGCTGTACTTCGCTTGTTCCCTCATAGATCTCCGTGATCTTAGCGTCACGCATCATACGCTCTACTTCATACTCTCTTGTGTAGCCGTAACCGCCATGTAACTGAACAGCCTTTGTCGTCACATCCATAGCCATTTCCGCTGCAAATAATTTAGCCTGTGCAGCCTCTACGCTGTAAGAGGTCTTGTGGTCTTTCGTATACTGATCCTTTGTACATGCAGCCTTGTATACCAACATCTGTGCAGCCTGTGCGTTAGTCGCCATATTAGCGAGCTGGAACTGGGTGTTCTGGAATGCGCCGATCGCACGTCCGAACTGTTTTCTTTCTTTTACATATTCAACGGTTCTCTCTAAAGCGCCTTCGCCGATACCGAGCGCCTGCGCTGCGATACCGATACGTCCGCCGTCCAAAGTATGCATAGCGATACCAAAGCCTTTTCCCTGCGCGCCAAGCATATTCTCCTTCGGAATCCTGCAGTCTGTGAAGATCAACTCATATGTAGACGACCCACGGATACCCATTTTCTTTTCTTTTGTACCAAAGCCAAAGCCCGGCGTACCTTTTTCTACGATAAATGCGGAGATTTCTTTTGTCATTCTGCCGCGTTTCTCAACCATACCCGTAATGGCAAAGATAACGTATACGTCCGCTTCTTTACCGTTTGTGATAAAGATCTTGGAACCGTTCAATACCCACTCGTCTCCGTCCAATACGGCTTTCGTCTGCTGTCCCTGCGCATCTGTACCAGCGCCCGGCTCGGTCAGGCCGAAAGCGCCTAATTTCTTACCGCTTGCAAGATCCGGTAAATATTTCTGTTTCTGCTCATCCGTACCGTAAGTAAGAATCGGATCACAGCAAAGGGATGTGTGGGCAGATACGATAACGGCTGTGGTACCGCATACTTTAGCCAGTTCTTCCACACACATAGCATATGTTAAAACGTCGCAGCCCTGTCCGCCATATTCCTTCGGGATCGGAATACCAAGAAATCCTGCCTTAGCCATTTTTTCAACTGTCGCTCTCGGGAATTCTTCTGTTTCGTCAACTTCGATTGCAAGAGGTTTTACCTCTTTTTCAGCGAATTCTTTAAAAAGAGCTCTCGCCATTTCATGTTCTTTGCTTAACGTAAAATCCATGATTTCATTTCCTCCATGTTAAATGTTATATATTTTATTAATCGTCAGCTCCCATCTGCCTGCTTCAGCGGGCATACAAATCAGAATCGTGAAATTTCATATTTCACGCTAAGATTTGTCAGAAACCTTTTATTTGGAATAATCGTAGAAGCCTTTTCCTGTTTTCTGGCCTAATTTACCGCCACGTACCATTTTTCTAAGGAGCGGATGAGGACGGTATTTGGTATCGCCTGTCTCTGCCTGGAGTACTTCCATAATTGCGAGTACGATATCAAGACCTACCAGATCTCCAAGAGCCAGCGGTCCCATCGGATGGTTTGCACCAAGCTTCATCGCGGTATCGATATCTTCTACGCTTGCTACGCCCTCTGCATAGATGCCGATCGCTTCGTTGATCATCGGGATCAGTATTCTGTTTACAACAAAACCTGCCGCTTCGTTCACCTGTACCGGAGTCTTTCCGATCTCTGTAGAGATCGTTTTGATCTTTTCTACCAATTCGTCAGGAGTATTTAATCCTGCGATCACTTCTACCAGCTTCATAACGGGAGCGGGATTGAAGAAATGCATACCAATTACCGGTCTGTCAAGGCCTGCGCCGATTTCCGTAATGGAAAGGGAAGAAGTGTTGGTAGCAAAGATACAGTCTTTTTTGCAGATATCCTGTAATTCTTTAAAAGTCTGTTTTTTAATATCCATTACTTCCAAAGCTGCTTCTACTACCAGATCGCAGTCCGTACAGATCGTTTTTACGCCTGTTGTGATCTTGTTTAAGATCGCGTCTGCCGCTGCCTGTTCCATTTTACCCTTTTCTACTCTCTTGTTTAACCCTTTCGCGATCTTGTTTTTGCCGTTTGCAGCAAATTCTTCATTGATATCGCAAAGAAATACTTCATAACCTTCCGTCTGTGCAAATGCCTGTGCGATACCGGAACCCATTGTCCCCGCGCCGATAATACCTACTTTCATTTTCCTTCCTCCTAATTGTCATACTCTGTTTATTTTACCGGTCATACCGACCTTCGATCCTGACCAGCCGCTGCATTTTTATGAAACTATTTATTTAAGAACGCCTCTACTTTTCTCTTTTCAAGGAAAGCGGCCATTCCTTCTTTCTGGTCGTAAGATTCAAAGCAGTCGCCGAATAATTTTTCTTCGATTACGATCGCCTCGTCCATATCCGCGTCTAAACCTTCGTTGATCGCTTTCTTACAATTGCGTACTGCGATCGGCGCATTTTTTGCAATGCCTGCCGCCATCTTTTCCGCTGCCGGCATCAGTTCTTCCAACGGATAAACCGCGTTCACAAGACCGATTCTTAACGCTTCGTCAGCCTTAATATTTCTTGCGGTATAGATCATCTGTTTTGCCATGCCTGCGCCAACCAAACGGGCAAGCCTCTGAGTTCCTCCAAATCCGGGCGTAATGCCAAGTCCCACCTCGGGCTGTCCGAATACTGCGTTCTCGGAGCAGATCCTGATATCGCAGCTCATGGAGATCTCGCAGCCGCCGCCCAGCGCAAAACCATTTACCGCCGCAATGACCGGAATCGGGAAAGTCTCTAATTTACGGAATACGTCGTTTCCTTTCTTACCGAAAGCCTCGCCTTCCGCTTTTGTAAGGGAACTCATCTCTCCGATATCCGCGCCCGCAACAAAGGATTTTTCCCCTGCGCCTGTCAGAATCAGGCATCTTACTTCCTCAAGATTGACTCCATCCAATGTTTTATCAAGTTCGTCCAAAACAGTGGAGTTCAAAGCGTTCAATGCTTTTTCACGGCTGATGGTGATCACACCTACCGCACCTTTTTGTTCATATAAAACAAATTCCATGATCCGTCTCCTCATTTCTTTATATTTTTACGTTTCCATGCAAATTCTTTCTTATACAGGCCGTCCTGTCGTATGTATATTGGCTTCAGCCCGTAAAGCCTTTAAAAAGTGCCGTCGTGAAAGGCGGCACTTTTATGCATTTATCTGCACACGAAACGACTTTTCACCGCTGGCGTGGTCATTGTTATTAAGCTTCGTATTTCTTTACGATCGTTGAGCAGCCCATACCGCCGCCGATACAAAGAGTCGCAAGACCTGTTTTAGCGTCTTTTGCTTCCATTTCATGAAGCAGGGTAACCAGAATACGGCATCCTGAAGCGCCCACCGGATGACCGAGTGCAATAGCGCCTCCGTTAGGATTGAGCTGTTTCTCTACGTCAATGCCCAAATCTCTTCCTACTGCAACAGACTGTGCTGCGAAAGCTTCGTTTGCTTCAATAATATCAAAATCTTCGATTTTCATACCTGTCTTAGCAAGCACCTTCTTGGTAGACGCAACAGGTCCGATACCCATCACTTCGGGTCTTACGCCTGCAAGAGCGCCTGCTACCCATTCAGCCATAGGTTTTACGCCTAATTCTTTTGCTTTTTCTTCACTCATTACTACGATCGCTGCCGCGCCGTCGTTGATACCCGACGCATTACCTGCAGTAACAAAACCGTCTTTATTGATCGGACGCAATTTAGCAAGACCTTCCATCGTAGAACCGTGACGAGGACCTTCATCCACTTTAAATTCGATCGTCTCTTTTTTCTTCTTTACGCTTACCGGAACGATCTCTTTTTCAAATGCGCCGGAGTTCTGCGCTGCTTCCGCTTTCTGCTGGCTCTTTAATGCAAACTCGTCTAATTCTTCACGGGTAAGTCCCCATTCGTTGCAGATATTATCCGCTGTCTGGATCATGTGATACTGGTTGAATGCATCCCACAATGCATCGTTTACCATGGTATCTACCAATGTACCGTTGTTCATTCTATATCCAAAACGTGCATTAGGCAGTGCGAAAGGCGCCATGGACATATTTTCCATACCACCTGCAACTACTACATCCGCTTCTCCTGCCATGATCATCTGCGCCGCCATATTGACACAGTTAAGACCGGAACCGCACACTACGTTAATGGTAACTGCCGGTACTTCGATCGGAAGACCAGCGTTAACGGATGCCTGACGCGCTACGTTCTGTCCAAGACCTGCCTGAATAACACATCCCATATACACCTGATCTACTGCTTCCGGAGAGACACCTGCTCTGTTTAACGCTTCTTTGATCACGATAGAACCGAGTTCTGCTGCCGGAGTTGTGGAGAGACTTCCTCCCATTGTTCCGATTGCGGTACGGCACGCACCTGCTAATACAACTTTCTTTGCCATTTTTTTCTCCTTTCCTGCATATCGCATTTTTTCTGCGATACTGCGCCGATAAGTACCCAGCCTGATAACGTTTTTCTTTCAGACTTTTCTCATCTATACTATCAAAACGCCTCGTCTGGAGGCGCCGCAATGATTGTTATTTTTTTATCATTGCAATTGGTTTTATTTTATCATAGGGGCTGTACTTTTGCAATGCGTATTTCAAATTTATTCAGCAATTTATTTCCCTGATCTTCACGATAAAATATGTAATTTAAGGCAAAATAAATGCAACCTAAAGTTATCCTAAAGATTGCATTCCTATGCGGATCGGCGATGCTTTTTCTGAGGCTGCATTCCTCTCCCTTATACTGTCTTTCCTGCGGCCGTATTTCCAAACATGCCGCTGCGGCGTCAGTGCCATAAACGGCACTAACACTTATGGCTGTGTGTCTTCCTCTTGCGTCGTTCTCTCCCGCGGCGGTTCTGTTTCTTCCTGATTTTCTTCCCTTGGCCTTTCCGGCGTTTGTATTTCCTGCGGCTGCTTTTCTTCCATCATATACTTCCGTTTCCATTCTTTCGTATCGCCTACTTTTTCTACTTCGGAACGGTTCTTATATAAAAATCTGGCAAGCTGATAGCAGTCGATCCAAATCTCGTTCCCCGCCTCTCTGCGTTCTTCGTCAAAGATCAATTCGATCCCTACGTGAAGATGGGTCACTTTAATATTGTTTACATTCTCCTTCGTACTGTATCCCGTATGCCCCATATAGCCGATCACGTCCCCCGCCGTCACCGTACTGCCTGTTTCCAGCCCTTCCGCATAAGGGTAATTCTGCCGCAGATGCGCATAGTAATAATAACGCTTCTTGTCAAAACTGCGGATACCGATCCGCCATCCTCCGTACTGATTCCAGCCGATGGCCTCCACCGTACCGGATTCAATAGCTATGATCGGCGTACCGAATTGCTTATAAAACCATACCCTTTAGCCGCTCCGCATTATATTTCAAACCTGTTCATCATCTCTACCATGGACTCTACCTGCGCTTTCTGCTCTTCACTGACGGCAGCCGTCTCTTCGGAGGTTGCCGAATTATTATCAACGGCGGCGGAAACCTGTATCGCATTCTCGTTCAGTTCCTGCATACGCAGTGTGTCTCTCTTAAGAATCTGCTCTATCTGTCCCATTTTTTCCGTGGCCGCTTTTGCATCGGTCATTACCTCGTTCATATTGGTTTCCGTTTCCTCTGCAATGGAAATACTCTTCTCCATTACCGAAACGGTAGTCTCAATCAGTTCCGTCGTTCTGCCGGCTGCCTTGGAAGATTCGTTTGCCAGCGTTTTTACCTGCTCCGCTACAACTGCAAAACCCTTTCCGGCCTCGCCCGCTCTTGCCGCTTCGATTGCCGCATTAAGCGCAAGAAGGTTCGTCTGAGAAGCAATATCCTCTATCGCTTCTATGATCGTACCGATCTGCTCCGAGCATCTGCCGATCTCCTGAATCGAATCTTTTAACTCCTGCAGTTTCTCATTGCCCTTTGCCAACGTCACGCCTGCTGCCGAAGCCATTCTCGCCGACTCTTCCGCCTCATGGGCATTCGTTTCCATGCTCTTCGTCATGGCGGCAAAGGTAGTCATCAGTTCCGACACCTGAGAAGCCTGCACCGTACAGTTTTCAGCCAGATCCAGTGCGGCGCATGCCAACTGCTCTGAACCGCTGTCAATCTGCCCCGAAACATTGCGGATCGTTTTAAGCGTATCCCGCATCTTCTCCCCAATCTGCAGGAAAGATTCTTTGATCGTTACAAATTCACCCACATATTCCTGCTGAATCTCGATCTGATAGTTTCCGTTCCCCATCTTTTCCAATATCTGCGTAATCTCTTTGATCATACTAAGCAGGTTCTTCTTCATAAAACCGATCGCAGCGACCATCTTTCCGACTTCGCTTTCATCCGCCTCCATGTCCAGTTCCACATGGAATTCACCGCCCGCAAGTACCGCCATCTGATCCGATACCTTTTGGATCGGCTCTAACAGTTCCTTCTCCGAAAACTTTATCGTTTTAATAAACTCTATCACAACATACAGGAAAGATATTGCAAACAACACTTCTAAAATATATTGCAAGATCTGGACTCCTGCCTGTCTGTTGCCTTTCCTGTCCAAAATGGCCCGAATCGTCTCATCAGTCTGCTGATTGATCTGATCCACTGATTCTCCATACTCTGCGCTAAATACACATGCCTGTGCAGCCTCCAGATCGCCTGCCTGCACATACGCAATCGCTTCCTGCTCCAACGGGACAAGCTGTTCTGACATCGCGGCAATTTGATTCAGGCTCGTCCATTCTTCTTCTTTAAGATCGCATTTCTGTAAAGTCTCAATTGCCTTTTCCCTGTTTTTATCCTCATTCAATTCCTTCATATAACCGTCATAATATCTTGCTTCTCCGGTAACGGCAAAAGACTGTATACCATAGGTCAGCGTCTTGGACGCAGTCCGATACTGATTCAATGCTACGGTCGTATTGACCTGCGCGCTATGTATCTTTGACATGGCCATATTAAAAAAGAAAAATCCAAGCAAAAGCACGGCTCCTATCGCCACCGACAGCAGCGCCTGCCGTACCAGTCTTTTTAACTGTGCAGCCTGACTCCTTTTTCCAGAATATCCTGTTCCTTTTTTCTCCATAAGCTCTCTCCTTGATTTTAAAAAGACTGAAATACCTGCACTTCATCCTTTCGATCCATATAACACAATTGTCGCTATTAAAAGTATAACTTAATCAATTCCTATTTTCAATAACTTATTTGCTTTTCACATATATTTCGCTTTATTTCGCTTTTCATTGTACATTTTATACAAAATCCAAGAATAAAAATAGGAAGACTGCCCTTCCCATTCTTATTGCCCGCTGTCCTGACCGGAACATTCGAAAAAGCGGCTGATATCCGCCTTAAAATAAATATCAATTTGGTGATCTGCCGCTACTATTTTTTCAATAAGGATCGACAATAGTTTCTTCCTGATATTTAACGGCGCCTCCTCAAATACTTCCCGCCAGACAGGCGCCGTTTCGTTTGTTTTTACATATCCATCCGCAGCAAGCCGCTTCGTTTGTACAGCCTTTTCCAATGTTTCCTCTTTTTTCCTGATTTCCTCCGCTTTTTCTTCCGCCCTTTTCAAACATTCATTAATATATTTAGGGTCAAAATCACTTTCTCCGATAACGGCCTTGTATATTTCCTGTTGAAATTTTTCAATATGCCCCTGCACTCTTTCATATTCCTTTTTTAATGCGGTAAGTTCTTTCAGCTCCATTGCAGATTCCTCTAACAGTACTTTTTGGCTGTGAACAAGTTGCTGGGAACAATCGATCTGCCCCATCCGGTCCAAAACATGATTCACTTCTTCCAAAACCGCTCTTTCCAGCCTGAACCGGCTAATATAAGATTTCGCCGGACAAAGTCTTTTGTCCCGCCCTCTTGCATTGCATTTATAAAATTCCGTATATTTCCTTGCTGTCGAATCGTCGGCCTTATGTATTTTTTTCGAAGATACGGCCGACGATATTTTACCGTGACAGCAGCCGCACTCCAACAGCCCGACTAATAGCAAAGAACTTTTCCATGTCCGGTCGCCGGCGGGCCTCAGATGATCCGTATACTTTTTATACCTCCTTTCAAGGATCTCCTGCGCCATCTGCCAACGTTCTTCACTGACTATAGCATAATCGGGATTGGCTTCCTCCGCTAAGACCCATTGTCCGGACGGAACCGGCCTCTGCCTTCTTTTTACGTCTAAAAACGTTTCTTTTGTGACTTCCTCACCATTGGTTTTTTCCACTTCTCTCATTCTGGTTTTCCCGTATGACATATAGCCTTTGTATAACGGATTTTTCAGCATATTCCGTATGGTTGAGGTATTCCACTTATTTCCTTTTCTTGTCTTCAGCCGTCTGTCTTCGTTGAGATAAACGGCTATTCCATTTAAACTCATATTTTCGTCTATCAGCTTTGCATAAATATCTTGTACCACCCCGCTTTCAAAAGGATCCTTTATCAGTTCATTTATCATGCGGTTTTTCCTGTCCCATTTTCCTGTGGGCGCCAACCGATATCCATAGGCGACGATGCCTCCTGTAAATTTTCCCTTTTTGGTAGCGTAATTTCTGCCGCTGTCCACTCTCGCTGCTGTCTTCTTGCTTTCCGTATTGGCTCCCCAGAACCTTATGATATTCATTAGATTATCCGACGAATTTTCAAAAGTCTGCTGTCCCTCGCAAACGCTCCATGCCTCTACGCCGCATTCCACGATCCTCTTCAAGAGGAACGGCGTTTCATTATCTTTCCTGCCGATACGGTCGAACATAAAAACAAGAAGAACATCTATTTTCTTATCTCCGACGTCTTTAATAACTTCCTGCAGGACTTTCCGGTCATTAAGCCCTTTATGATAACCGGATACCCCCGGTTCAATGTACTCCTTGGCCAATTCCCATTCCGGCATTTTTTTGATGTATTCCATACAGGCATTTCTCTGCATCGGAATATCGTCCTCCACATTCACCTGCTTTTGGGTGCTTACCCTATATAGACACCCTACCCTTTTTGCAGCCGCTTTGTTTTCCATTTTTTACTCCATTTTCCAAACACGCTCCAGTTTAACGATTTCTTTCATGTTTCCAATATGCCGCCTATGGCGTCAGCCCATAGACGGCACAAACGACCAAAGACGAACGTCTGCCCCAAGCGAATAAGCTCATCCGGCATTCTTCGTACTGCTTTAACAGTTTATGCAGCTTAGAAATTTCCTTCCTATCCGGATCCCAAACTCCTTATATACGTTTCCGTCAAAATCTTTTGTACTTCCTCCATCGCATAATTGTCGCTTCTCGTTTCCGGAAAATGCAGCCTGACCGTATAATATTGGGTGTCGCCGCTTTCTTTTCTCAGTACATTGTTTTTATCCTTAATATAGTTACCTGTTTTTTCCATAGCGCCTGAAATTGTTTTTTGTACATTCTTATGCGCTGTTTTATGACACTATGAATCCTCTTTATCTCCTAAAGTATGTTAGTTTTATATGCTATTCGGCGTACCGATCTGTCCCATCATATCGTGTCCCAGATGCAGTCTCTTATATCCATAACTTCTGGAACTCCCAAAGTCATCGTAATCATTATATTCAAATCCCTTAGCGATAGGGGAAAACGCTTTTAATCCGTATCGTTCTTCCCACACCATTTCTCCATTTTCGTTCTGGGTCTGTATTTTATATTCACCTACATAGGCAGAAAGCACTGCCGAATATGCCTCATAATAATACTCATAATGCTTTAATTCTTTTCCTTCTTCCGCAATCGTAGTTTCGCTTTCTCTTACCTTGTCTACGATCTTATTCATTTCTTTTTCCATGCTGCCTTTAAAATTCCCGCCTGTTTTCGCAGCAATATATGCAAGCAGCTCGATCCAGTCAATATGCTTTTCTTCTTTGTAGGTCGCAATGTCTATTTCATACGCCTTACATAAGGTTTCGTACGGAATATTGAAATCCACCCACTTAATGGTTTCCCCTTCTCCCAATGTTTCCACTGTCGACGATTTTCTTTGATGCAGAAAAAAAAGAAAGCACACTCCACATATCAGTATTAGAAATATGGGAATGAGCTTTGCCGCTTTTTTATATCCTGTCTGTAATTTCACAAAAGCCCCCCTCGCTTAACATTCTGTTCCTTTATTTGAACAATCTGTGCATTTTCTGCAAAATATATGCGCTGTTTTTAGTTGTTACTCCTATTATATTAAAAACAGCCTCCGGATATGACGACCGGCAGGGGGCGCCGGTCGTTCCTTTATATCCGATATTTCGTCATTTTATATCCCTGCTTACGCTTCGGGTTCGATCAGCCCGTAAGTGTTGCCCTTTCTCTTATATACTACGTTTACCTCATCCGTTTCCGCATTGCAGAATACAAAAAAGTTATGTCCTAAAAGCTCCATCTGGATGCAGGCATCCTCCGGGTACATCGGTTTGATATCAAACTTCTTGCTGCGGACGATCTTGATTTCCTCCTCGTCCATATAGTCTTTCTCAATAAAATCCTGACGGAAGAAAGCTGCCGCCTGCTTCTTGTCCACTAATTTATTCTTGTACTTTTTAAGCTGTCTTTCTATGATCTCTTCCACCAGATCGATGGATACATACATATCGTTGCTTACCTGCTCCGAGCGGATGATATTTCCTTTCACGGGAATGGTAACCTCGATCTTTTGACGCTCCTTTTCAACGCTCATAGTAACGTGAACTTCCGTATCGGAGGTGAAATATTTTTCAAGTTTGCCTATCTTGTCTTCAACCGCTGCCCTTAATCCTTCTGTCACTTCGATGTTTCTTCCGCTAATAATAAATTTCATGCTGATCATCCCTTCCGATTAATTATTGTACAAACATTATAACACAATCGTTACTTTCTGTACAATCATTTGTCAAAATTTAACTTTATTTTAAGACATATAAGAATCCTTATATTCCCTGTTTTTTTGACTTTATTTTACAAATTTATTACAACTTCACAAAACCTTTGTTCTGATTTTCTACCAAAACTTCTTATTTTTTTATGATACCCCTCTGTGGATAATGTGTATAACTTAGTGTATAACTAAGAAACGCCACATTTTCCACACTTTGTTATGTGGATAACTTCATCGCGGATTTTTCTCTGATTTCAAGCCTTTTTGCAGATTTACGATATGTTTTGTGTATCTCGCACAAGTTTGGATCTGTCAATAGCTAAGTATAAAGAGAATTTCTTAGCCTGTGCTGCCCCGCAAACTTGAAATGCACAAAAAAAGTTGTTTCCACCTTTCTTTACATCCGGTGGAAACAACTTCATAGATGCTTCACATACGAAAAACCGCATATGTAATTTTTTAGAAGATTCTCCTTACAGAGAGTACCTGACGGTAATCTGCTCTGGAAATCTTAATACCAGTCTTAGCTGTGGATGCATGTACAATCTGTCCGTCTCCGATATAGATTCCTACATGTCCTGAATAACAGATAATATCGCCCGGCTGTGCTGCTGAAAGACCGCCATCTACGCTTGAACCTGAACTTCTCAACGATGAAGATGAGTGTGGCAGGCTGACGCCGTAGTTCGCATATACGCTCATAACAAAACCGGAACAGTCCGTACCGTTCGTTAAACTGCTGCCGCCGTATACATACGGATTACCTACGAACTGGCATGCATACGCTGCAAGCGCATTACCCGTTTCACTTCCGCCGGAGATCGTTACAGCGGGCGCTTCGGATGCCGTACTGTTCTGCTCCGCACTTTCCGCCGCTCTTCTTGCTTCCGCTTCTGCAGCCGCTTTTCTCGCTTTTTCACGCTCCGCCTCTTCTTTTGCCAAACGTGCTTCTTCTTCCGCCTTGGATTCTGCTTTGACAAATTCGGTACTCAGATTAACATAATCGGTAGAAACATATCCATCACCTTCCTCTATGTTTACCTTTGCCCATCCGTCCAGCTCTTCCATAACGATCAGATCATCGTCGATCGGAACCATACCCAAAACGGGCGACTCGGTGGTCGGTTCCATTCTTACATACAAGGTAGTAGTGGTTACGGTTGCGATCCTTGTTCCAACCTGCTTCGCAAGCTCTACCGCATCTTCACCCGTTACGCAAAATTCTGCTTTTACATATCCGGTCACGCTGCCGGAATTGATCTCGTACCATCCGTCCTTCTCGGAAAGGAAAGTACCTACCGATTTATCGTAAAGTTTTCCTACAATCTCGCCTTCTTCGCTGGGAATGCTCCTTACATTCACATAATTCGTTACCTGTGCAATCACGAGGCTTTTAAATCCTTCCTCCTCTTCTTTTGCAGCCTGCTCTGCCGTCAATTCTTCCGGTTCGTTTATAACCATATCCGATACTTTCTGTGTCTCTTCGATTGTCTGCGTATCCGTTCCTTTATCTTCGCTTGTGCCCGTATTATCTTTTATCGTTTGTACAGTAGTTGTATTATTTGCTAATGTCAATGTTACACCGGCCGAAGGAAGAACGTCTGATAATCCTCCCGCATATGCCGTCATATTCATTCCTGAAAAAGTGATCACTGCCGCCAATCCGCATGCTGCCGCTTTCAGTTTCTGTTGTCTCATTTTAGCCTCCGTTTACTTATCCTTTTCATGTACGCTGCGAATCAAAATCCCTTTGATCCAATCGCCTTTTAGGCTCTCATTTGTTACAAAATTGTTACAACTGTAATAAATATAGCATCATTATTTCGTTTTGTCAACACATAGTGTAAATTGACATATATTTCCGAAACAAGAAAACATCCCGTATTTTCAGCGAATACGGTACGACGCCCACAATCAAAAAGAGAAACCGGCCATCGGTTCCCCTTCCTTTTCTTAAAAATTATGCAACAAATACTCCTGTACACTCGTCACGGCATTGGCGCCGTCCGCTACCGCCGTAACGATCTGGCGGAGTTTTTTCGTTCTCACGTCTCCTGCCGCAAAGATCCCTTCTTCGCTTGTCCCGCAGTCTTCTCCCGCTTCAATATAACCGCCTTTATCCGTCTTTGGCATTCCTTCTATATTAAAGGTATTCGGTTTGATCCCCACCGCAATAAAAATACCGTCAATCTCCTTTATCTCTTCCGTATGATCTTTCGTATTTTGGAGCCGCATTCTTTCTACCTGATTTTTTCCTTCTATTTCCGTAACGATATGATTCCATAAAATCTCGACATTGGAAAGCTCCTTTAACTTCTCCTGCAGAATTTTCGCCGCCCTCAGCTCGTCCCGCCTGTGTACCAAATATACTTTCTGACAGGTTCTTGCCAAAAAAATAGCGTCTTCCGCTGCAACGTCGCCGCCTCCTACGACAGCCACCGTCCGGTTTTTAAAAAAAGCGCCGTCGCAAGTTGCACAATAAGAAACCCCCATTCCCGACAACTCGCTTTCGCCGTTTACCCCAAGCGCCGCGTGAGACGCTCCCGTGGCAATAATAACGGTCTTAGTCTCCAATCGGCTGCCGTCTGTTACTACAATATGTGTTCCCTCTCCCTTCTCAATCTTCAAAACCGTTTCATCCATAAAGGACACGCCTAAGTTATCCGCATGGGCGCGGAACTGCATCCCCATATCAAATCCGTTCATTCCCTGCATTCCAAGGTAATTATCCACTTCGTAAGTATTTAACACCTGCCCGCCGCTCATGCCGCTTTTCTCTATCACCAAAAGCTCTAATCCCGCTCTTTTCCCGTATACTGCTGCCGACAACCCCGCCGGTCCCGAACCGATAATGATCAAATCGTACATAATCCCTCTCATTCTTCCGCATCCGCGGACTCCAAAATCAAACCTGTTTGTATCCCTGCCGCATGGAAAGCGCCACCTATGTCCAGCCTCCGTCTAACGTAATGATCTGCCCTGTCAGGTATTCGTTTCCTTGAATCAACTGCATTGCCAGCGCAGCCACCTCCTCCGCCCGCCCGAATCTGTCCGCAGGTATTTCGTCACGCAGAGCCGCCTTTTCTGCTTTGTCAAAACATTGGTTCATTTCCGTGTCGATCACACCGCAGGCAATGGCGTTCACCTGAACGTTACTTGGCGCCAGCTCCTTTGCCAAGGCTTTTGTAAACGCGTTCATTCCTCCCTTAGAGGCAGAATATGCCACTTCCATAGACGCGCCAATATTTCCCCAGACAGACGAAATATTGACGATCTTCCCTTTTCTTTTTTTCACCATGAATGGGACGGCCCTTCTGCATACATAAAACAGGGAATTTAAATTTGTGTCCAGCACTCTATGCCATTCCTCCGCCGACATATCTGTCATAAGCCCAATGTAAGATATCCCCGCATTATTGATCACCACGTCCATATCCCCGATCTGTTCAAACAATTTATCTACGCTCTCCGCCCTGCCCACATCCGCCAATACGGGTACGGCCCGGATTCCGTACTCTTTTTCCGTCTGCATACATAACGTTTGAAGATCTTGCACGGACTGCTTACAGACCGCATAAATATCATACCCGTTTTTTGCCAGTTCTATTGCAATCGCTTTTCCGATCCCTCTGGATGCTCCTGTTACCAGCGCCTTTTTTCTATCCATTTTTTATCTCCGTCTGTTGGTTTGCCCTATGTTGTTTTGGGACGGCCAATCTATTCCCGGGTAGTTTGATTTATAAACTACGTTGTTCTGATGCTGCTCCCCAAAGATACAAGCTGCATTGCCGGCTATGTAACCCAAATTTGGTGCAAATATCGCGCAAAATAGGGCGTGCAGATGGCCTGCCATTAACATGGCAGGAATGAATTCTCAGACACACTCTAGTGCTCTATCCGGCTAGATATTGGAGTATTGGGCTGCATGTTTCGTGCCAGTGCCAGACAAAATTCCGACGGCAATGCGGTGGCATCGTCTAGAAATTTTAACGACGCAATAGTGCGAAACAGGTAGTCCCATACTTCAATTTCCAGCCGGATGGAGTGCTGGATCTGCCACCGCCGCCCTTAACTTTTTCATACAAAAGATATAGGCGGGAATCAAAAACGCATCTGCCAAGACCCATGCTGCAGGGCTCGCAAAACAAGCCGCCGCATATCCAAATACCGGCACAAACCCAAAGCCTACCGTCGCCCTCGCTATCATTTCAAAGACTCCCGAAAATACGGCAAAACCGCTAAATCCCATGCCTTGGATCATAAAACGGATGATGTTCACGAGCGCCAGCGGAAAATAGAATACGCCTGTAATAAGAAGATACAATCTGGCGTTTGCAATCAGCTCTGTCTCCGACGCATCCAAAAACAATAACGAAAGCTGCGGCGAAAACAGTAAATAGACCGCCAGCGCAAGCAGGGAATAAGCCGCTCCCAAAATGATGCACGCTTTTAATCCCTGCCCCAAACGATCCAGCTTTCCGGCGCCCACATTCTGTCCTCCGTAAGTCGCCATAGTCGAACCAAGGGCATCGAAAGGACAGCAAAAAAACCCCGAAAGCTTGCTTGCCGCCGTCATAGACGATACATAAACCGTCCCCAGTGAATTTACCGCCGTCTGCAGTACGACACTGCCGATCGCCGTAATCGAATACTGGAGTCCCATCGGTATTCCCATTCCACATAAAATCATAGCATAGTGCGCATTGAACTTCCATTCTTCTTTTGAAATTTTCAAAATTTCATACTTTTTCTTCATAAAAAAGAAGCAGCATACTCCGGATACCAACTGTGATATCACCGTAGCATAGGCCGCCCCTGCTACTCCGGTCTTCAAAAAATAGATAAATACAATGTCCAGTATAATATTGATGACGGAAGAAAGCGCAAGAAAAAATACCGGAGTCCGGCTGTCTCCCAAAGATCGGATGATCCCCGCCAGTATATTATATAGAAAGGTAGCCGGAATTCCTGCAAAAATAATAAAGATATAGATATAAGCGCCGTCCATGATGTCCGCCGGCGTACGCATCATTTCCAATATGGGACGGCACAACATTGTAGTAAGCAACGTCAAAACCGCCGAAAACACAATACACAGCCAAGTGGAATTAGCTACAAACCTTCTAAGTTCCGTTTCCTTTTTAGCCCCAAACTGCTGCGCTACGGGTATCACAAATCCGTTACAGATGCCCATACAGAATCCTATGACCAAAAAATTCACCGATCCCGTACTGCCCACCGCCGCCAATGCCTGCGAGCCTAAAAACTTACCCACGATCATAGTATCTACCACACTATAAAACTGTTGAAATAAAAGTCCAAACAATAACGGAACCGCAAATTTTAAAATTAAGCTAAATGGTTTGCCGTCTGTCAGATCCTTGGTCATAGTAATCCCCCATTCCTGCCCAGCCCCGAACTTGAGGCATAAATATTTTAATCGGAGGCAATGCAACATACAGCAATAAAATCCGCTCTGCACACTCTGCATTCCCTAGAGTGTGTTTGAAAATTGCTTTTCCCAAGATGTGCGTCACAGTTTGGGGGAGATTTGTATCAAATTTAAGAGGCGTAGCGGGCTGCGTTGATTAAATTTGGTGCAAATACCACGCAAAGTGGGGCGTACAGATGTCATGCCATTAAAATGGCCGGAATGAATTTTCAAACACGCTCTAATTTAAAGCAGGGATGCTTCGTTTCCCTGCGCTGCGATTTCACATTATAGTGTGATTTTTTTCATATCTCCATAGATTATCTTGTACTGTTTTTGTACTTTTTTAACAAGGCCTCACAGCCTTCTTTGATATCGTCATAAGTCTCGTCAAAATTCCCTGTATACCATGGATCTGCAATATCTCTCGGATGATCCGTAATATCCAAAAGCCGGAAAACTTTTCCTTCCTTATCCTCCGGAAGAATGCGGAGCATATTCTTTATGTTCCATGTGTCCATGCCGATCAGGTAATCGTATTTATCGTAGTCATCTTTTGTCAGTTGGACTGCCCGCTTGCCGTCGGTAGAAATATGGTACTGGGCCAGCTTGCTTCTAGTGCCGCGGTGTACGGGATTACCGATCTCTTCGGTGCTGGTTGCGGCAGAGGCAATGTAAAAGTCCTGTGCGATGCCTGCTTTTGTTACCATGTCTTTTAATAGAAATTCGGCCATGGGGGAACGGCAGATGTTGCCGTGGCAGACGAAAAGTATCTTAATCATGTTAATTTTTCCTCCTGAAATGCTTTGATTTGCCGTATTTTGGCGCGATTTGCGCAGTTTACTTTTTCCGTGGAGATTGTTAAAAATGTAACGGAAATGGCAAATCGGGGCAAAACGGGGCATATTGATTCCGTCAATCGTAGTAAAAACGTAGTAGGAATTGGGGACTTTTACTACTCCGGTATTTTAGCATAAAAATCCTGATATTAATATGCTTTATTTCATATTGATGCTATATCTAATAAATCTTGTAATATCACTTTATCCCAAATAACTTTATTGGATAACACTAATGCAAAAAATATTATTATTCCCTAATTCTTACTATTATCTTTCTCATGAAAGACTATCTGTTTTCTAATTATTTCTATATACATTTCTTCTTTCTTTTCCTTGCTCAATTTATCTGCCATATTGATTGCTGATAAAAACTTTTCATTTTCATGTAGAGCATCATAATAGTAATTAAGTTGTAAAGCCGATTTATTATGAATCCATAAAATCACGCCTGATATTACTTCTGTAACTGCTCCACTTACGGCTGCAATAATTGACACTTCCAAATTCTCTTTTGCAACAATTCCATATACAGATACCATTAAAACCAGGAGTCCTACAATTGATGAGACTATTGACAAATAAAATGAGAACTTTGATTGGTTTTTACTAATTTGAAAGTACTCCCTTGTCTCATCATAATTATTAAGCATAGAAGCTATTATATCTGTACTTTTTGTTTCTTTCTCCTGCTGAATCTTATTTCTTGTAACTTCTTCATCATTTACTGTTTCATTTTCTATAATTTCATCCTTAGAATACTGTCTTATTCCTAATTCATTTACTAAATAACTCCTAAATATATCGTCTCTATTACCTTCATGTGTTATTATTTGTATTAATAAACTTGCAACTAAATTTAATATGGTTGCGCTTATTGTAATTACAGTACAAACTGTAAAATACTTATCTTCAAATTTATAAGAATAAGGTGTTCGGTATTGAAAATATGTAATTGTCAAAATCATAAAAATAAATAATTCCAACATTATACATAACCGTAACATTAAAGACCTTTGCTTAATAGCTTGTGAATAAACCAATTTAATATCATTGGAAAAAATCAAAATATTAAAAAAATAAATTTCTCCACTTACTCCTAAATATTTAACATCTATCCGATAACCAACTATTAAATCAAATAAAAGCCCCATGACAAACGGAAATAAACCAATCAATACAGTCAAAAAAAACCATTCAAAAAAATTTCTTCGCATTTTTCTTTATGTATGTTGTAATTATAATCTTACACATACTTTTCCTTTCTCTTAATATTTTGTGAGCCTAATATATTCTAATGCACAAGCTCCCCATTTTTTAAAAGCATAGCAAAATTGTACAATCTAAATTCATGGAGCATAATAAAAATCAAAAAATAAATCTACTGTTAATTATTATATCACAAATTTGTCCATCCATGGTATAGAAAATGAAAAATGCCTTGCAATGGCATGGCAAAAGGAGTTTTCTACAAAAAGCTCCCCGCTGTAAACAGCGGGGAGCTAAAACTTACTTTGGGATTAAATCGCCCGGAACATTTTCTGTGAGACGGGCTTCTCTTCCTTATTCTTTTCCAGTTCCTTTCTGGCGTTCTCCAAGTCCTCCATCCGCCGCAGTTCGTCCGTGGCATCCTCCAATCCAAAATGCGTGTAGGTATTTAACGTCACCCCGATATCGCTATGCCCCATCAGGTACTGGAGCGTCTTGGGGTTCATGCCCGACTTTGCCATGTTGCTGCAGTAGGTATGGCGGCAGACGTGGGGCGTGATGTTCGGCATCTGCACCCGGTAGATATCGTTGTACCTCTTGACCATGTGGTTGAAGCGGTGTTCCCAATGCATCGCCACCAGCGGGTTGCAGTCCTTATCCGTGAAAAGGAATCCGCTGTACCCGTCGATCACCCTTTCAACCTTTGGCGGCTCCCTGTCCTCGATGACCGCCCGGAAGCACTGCGCCACGTCCTCCGTCATGGGCAGCTTCCTTGTCCCCGCGTTCGTCTTGGTGGATTCTATGACCAGACGCATATCGGAAGTCCGCTGTAGCTGGTGGTCGATGTTGATGACCTTGTTCTCCAGGTCGATGTCCTTAAGGGTCAGCCCGCAGAATTCCGAGATGCGCATCCCCGTGTGGAAAAGGATATAGACCACCTCATAATACTTGCAGTAGACATTGTCGTCATGGATGAATTTCAGGAACTTCCGCATCTGGTCTTTTGTGATGGCCTCCCTCGTCACGCTGTCATTGACCACCACCCCGGCAAGCTCAAAGCCGAAAGGGTTCTTCATCAGCACGTCATCATCGACCGCCATCTGGAAAGCCGGGCGCAGGACGCCCCGCACCGTCTTTACGGTGCTGTAATGCCTCCCGTCCTGCTGCAGCTTGATCAGGAACAGTTTTGCGTCCGATGTCTTGACCTGTGAAATCTTCCTGTCATTAAAAGTTTCGCTTTTCAGGATGTTCTGTACAAATTTGTAATTCATTAGCGTGTTTGGCTTGGCCGCCGTTTTCGTTGCAAGGTACCGCTCCACCAGCTCCCCAACCGTGATGTTCTTCCCCAACGGGTCCGAAAGGGAATCAAGGTCATAGCCTATCTGCTTCTCCAGCTCCCGCAGCGATAAGCAGGGCTTCTTCCCAACCGGGAGGGTGTCTGTGGGCTCCAGCCGCCAACTGTACACAAAATGCGGCTTTCCGTTCACATGGTACTTGAACTGGTATTTCCCATCCGTGCGGATGGATTCGCCCCTGCGCAGGACGCGGTGCTTGGAATCACGCCGTGACTTTGCTTTTCCCGCCATTTAACAGCCCCTCCTTTACCTCCGGGTTTTCTTCCAGATATTTTTCAAACTCCCTCCGCAGGATCAGCCTGCGCCTGCCATATAAAGCAGTGTACTTTTTAAATTTCCCTTCCCTGAGCATCCCGAAAAATTTCCTTCTGCTGAATCCAAAATACCGGACTGCCTCCTCCGGGTTCAGGACGTCTTTCTGTTCCGGTGATGGTTTCTTCATTCTGGCTTTCCTCCTTTCTCGTTGCCGGGTTTCCCGGTCATGACATCTATCACTCTAAAGCCCTTAAAAGTCAACTACTTACGGCAAATAAAAGGGATTTATATCGCAGAACATTCCTCCACGAACTTCTCAAATTTTGCGCGGATGATGAGGTACCTGTTCCCGCTGAAAACTGCGAAACGTCCGGCGTTATCCTCTGCCAGACGTCTCATCTTCTTGATCCCGATATTAAAATAGACTGATGCTTCCCGGATGGTCAGCATATATTTCTCACTGACCGGCACCGTTACATTTTCAGTTTTTATTTCCTGCATAAATTCCCCTTCCTTTCCATCTATATCCTTGTGGTGAATGCCAGTGAAATCCACCCGTCCCGCCCTTCCGCATAGGCTTTGAGCAGCCCCCATCCGTCCTTTTCCTCGACAATGGTGAAAATGCCCACACCCGTGAACTTCCCCGTCTTAGGGAAATCCGTTCCGGGGCCACGGCGAATATTTAAGTCGGGGATAGATACCCGCACCATGTAGGGCGCGGAAAGGGTGAGGCTCTCCATGAACTGCACTTTCCCTTCGTCCATAGCGGCTTTCAGGATGGCGAGGATTTTCTCCCCATACTTCTCTCCTGCCGCCCAGCCTTTTCCCTGCGGGTTCTCCTTCTGGCCGAGCCACTCCACGTAGGGAGCGCAGCCCCTTTTCACATAGCGGAAACGTGGATCGATTCTTTCATTGATAAGCGCATCCGCGGAGGCGTAGGCTTTGAGGTGCTGAGTCTGCGCCCGGATGCCAAGCTGCGGCGATTCAAAAGACAATCCTGTTTTGCCCCTCTGCGTCACCCCAAGGCCGCAGAAATTGTTCTGAGAAAGCGTGACCGCAGAGCCAGAGAAAGTAAAGTTCCCGGTCTCAAGGCAGGACTGTGCAAAGGCGATATCACCCCTCATGCCCTCCGCCTCCCCTTCGGAAATATACAGCGGGATCATATCCAATACAGACTGCGGCACGGACGGGTTCTTCTTTTTCAGATAGGATGCCATCTGCCCTGCCGTAGCCTGCGCTTTCCCCATAATGGCGGTAAGGGAATCCTCCGCTGTGCTTCCCTCCATCGCCGCCTTGATATCTTTTCGGAACTGCCCCATCGACAATCCAAACTCAGACCACAGATGCTCCACGTCCCCGTGGTTGCTGGCAATGCCTCTTTTACATCCCTCGGAATGGGAAATCACCACGCCATCCGCCATAGGGTCTAAACCGAACTGCTGGCAGAGATGTGCAAACAATTCCACGGCATATCTGTAGGTGGCAAGCACATGGTTCTTCGTGTTCTCCCCGTCCCCGGTCTCCGTCCAGTTTGCCCCACTGGTATACCGAATCGTGGAAGGCTCCGTCATTTCCACACCGATATGGGTATTGTTTGCGCCGCCTCCACAGTGCCAGCCCCTATGATTCCAAGGCAAAATCTGGTACACATCCCCGTCCGGCTCGATAATGGCGTGGATGCAGGCATTGGCATCCGCCCTGTTCCAGTTCTTCATGAACACATCCGCCTTTGGCTGCGGGCATCCCACCGAGTGGATCATAAGACCTTTCACGGTGATGTGCTTTCCCGCTTTATAACAGCCGGACTGTGTAAGGTAATTCTGTTTTAAGTTCATCCCATTTCCCTCTCTTTCTGCACATGAAAAAAGGCACCAGTTTTTACACCGATGCCTGTCACATAAATTTATTCGTTCTCTTTTTCCTCCCGTAGCTGCTCCAATACCGCTTTCAGCTTCCCCGGAATGGGCAGCCCCGTCCGGGCGGCATTCTCCAAAATAGAGATGCCCTCATTGGAAAGGTAAAAGAAGATGACCGCCGTCCGCAGGACGCTCCCCTCCCGGATGACGTGGGCGTCTATGATATGCCCCACCGCCACAAGGCAGAAAATAACCACCTTCTTAAAAATACCTTTGAATCCCACCTCGCTGGAGAGCTTCTTCTCCACCGCTGCCGCCATCAATCCCGTGGCATAATCCACGATGACAAACACCACTAAAGCATAAAGGAAGCCGTCAAAGCCTCCCATGACCGCGCCCAGCGCACCGCCGAGCGCCGCGAACGCATACTGCGCCGCCTCGATAAAATTCTTCATTCCAATTCCTCCTTCTGGTTTTGGGTAAGAAAAAAGCGGCTGCCCGCAGTGGGCAGTCCGCCTGTTCCTAAAATAATGTTTTTACAGTTTTGTCCTCTCTCCCGTCAGTATATTGACCACCGTGGCGCCTTCCCCGAATGCTGCCCTTGCCTCCGCAAGCGCCTCCCCGGAAAGCCCCCTGTGGTTCCTGCGGTATTCCGCGATGCTTTCCTCATTCTGTGCATCCCGTTTTCTTGCTGTTGCCTCCCTGCTAAAAGGGTATCCTGCGTATTCCAGCTTCTCGCAGAAGTCATCCATCAGGCAGCGCGCATTGCTCTTCCACCTGATTGCGCCGTCCTCATCAACCGTAGCCTTTTCATCCGCCTGCGCCACCGCCTTTTTCACTTCCTCCTCTGCATTCCTCTTCCAGAAATCCCCAAGGCTCCCGTTTATCTCTCTTTCAAATCTCGTCATTGTGATTCCCTCCATTTTTCGTGTTTTCCCTTTCGGTATTACATTAATCACTCTGAACGGGGATAAAAGCAACTAAAATGTCAGAATAAATGTCACAATAAAAATTCCGGGAACTGTGCATAGTACACAATGCCGCAGAGCACGAAATATATGAATATTATCCCCCTTGGGAGCCACCAGTTTCCCGCTTCAGAGCCACCCGGAAA
>CAJTWM010000014.1 GCA_910579805.1 uncultured Lachnospiraceae bacterium
TATCGAAGAACTGATGAAAATTTAAAAATCCGCAATTTAGGATTTGAGTGGGAGTAAACATTCATGCGTTTGTCGTGTTTAAAGGTAAAAAACAGTTGCGGATAAACGCAGATTTCAAGTATACTGGAAACTGAGCGGCTGCTTTGGGCGGCTGCTCAGTTTTTTTGATTGGAGTATAGAGTATGGAAACAAAGAATCCTAAGAAAACGGATCACAAAAGAAAAAAGGAGGAAGGGAACCATACGATACGGAGGAAAAGAGCTTATCTGATACTTGCCGTTTTGGGACTTGCACTGGGAATGCTGGGAGTATGGAGATACAGAGGATATGTACGGGAGAAAGAAGCATTAGAATCGGCAAGGCTGCAGGAAAAATGGGAGAGCGGTCTCAGAGCGGCGGAGAAACCGGCGCAAACGGCGCTGAAAGCGCTGGAGGCATGGGTCGAAGTAAAGAGCAGGACAAGGAATGAAGAACTGGTAAGGATGTTACCGCCGGCAGGCATTCAGGAGTTTTTTACAAGAGACGAATATCTTTTCCCTGAAGAAGCACAGCGTCTGATAGAAGAAGGGGAGATTCCTGAAAAGAAAGCGGCGGAAGAAGTTTTAATGATGCTGACGTTGGACGATCTGCCGGAGGAAGGCAGAACCGGCTTTCTGCAAATAAAAAACTGTCTGATCAATGAAGAAAATACGGCGAAAGTGAAAGTGGACTTCAACGTTCCTTATGTACCGGTTTCCGATGATGATTATTACTATCTGTTTGAACTGGCTCCTTATGAAACAGAGCATGGAAACGAATATGTGGATAAAGTCAGTAAGTGGAAAAAGGATGCGTTTTTTTCTTTTAATCTTAATTATGACAGCTTTTCTTCCAGATTGTGTTCCAAGTTTGTGGCCGCGGTCCTGATAGACGGTCAGTATGTGGATGTCAGCAGGGGGCATTACATCACGAATCCCGAAGCGGTTGCGAAATATACGGGGGCAAGGACGGATGCGGCTTCTATAAAAGGGCTGATCGTGGATCCGGCGAAACTGTCCGGCGGGGAGATCGAGGATCTGGGCGTAAAATATGCGGCATACAATATTCCGATAGGATATATTCTGGGAGAAACTTCAAATGCCATTTATCCTACGGTGCATTATACTTATAACGGAAAAACTTATGCTTTCAACGGACAGCGTATCGCAGAATTTGATCTTGTTTTTTCTTCTCTGAGCAAAAAGGGCGTGGTCACGACGGTGGTTCTTCTAAATGACAGAAACGGCGCCTATCCGCAGCTTATACATCCTGACGCCGGCGGAGGGAACGCACCTTATTATATGTTTAACGCGGCGGAAGAAACAGGATGCGAATATTTGGAGGCGGTAGCGACCTTTTTGGCGAACCGCTATTCCGGATCGAAAAGAGGAAAGATTTCTAATTGGGTGATCGGAAACGAGATCAACGCAAGAGCGGCATGGAATTATATGGATTATACTTCCGTAGAAGAGTATGCCAAGGCGTATGCGGATGCGTTCCGTATTTTTTATAACGGGATCAAAAGCGTCAATGCGGATGCGAACATATATATTTCGTTAGACCAGCTTTGGGACAGAAATTTAGATGCGAAAGACGCTTATGATGCAAAGGATGTGCTGGATGCCTTTAATGCGGACATTGCCCTTAGGGGAAATATCGATTGGGGACTGGCCCATCATCCTTATCCGGTGCCGCTTACCTGGCCAAAGTTTTGGGCGATGCCGGCCCGGTATGCGTCGATGAAACTTGTGCAAAATTCAGTGGATACCCCATATATAACGGTGCAGAACATCCATGTGCTGACGGATTATATGCAGAGGAGTGAACTGCTTTCGCCTGACGGGGAGGTGCGATCCGTTGCGGTCACGGAAGTGGGATTCGGTTCAGATCACGGGGAAGAGCTGCAGGCGGCGGCGTATGCTTACGCCTATAAGATCGCTGCCAATAATCCGCACATCGATATGTTCATATTAAATAAGCAGGCGGATATGGCGGTGGAGATTGCGCAGGGGCTTTCCTTTGGAATCAATCGCAGCAACGGCAGCCATAAGTATATTTATAACGTGTTTAAATACATTGACACGCCTTCGGGAGACGAAATAACGGAATTTGCCAAGTCCCATATCGGGATCTCCAGTTGGAGCGAGGTGATTAAGTAGCGGTATTATGTACTGAAAAACGGCTTATAAACGTACTTGTAACTTTCGAAAAAACCAATCTTGAAAAAGCGCTGCCTAAAGTTATTACGGAAAAGTACGGAAAAGTCGAGAAAAATGTTGACAAACTTTTGGCGGATATGTATAATTTAACAATGTGTGAAACAAAAGCAGTAGCTTTTGACAGGAGTCTGATATGTTGATTAATTTGACTGATGTTTTAACGTCTGAAGGCAAGATGGAAAAAATGCAGGTTCCCATTGAAATGACTTCTTTTTCCAATGGTCTGTCAGAATACAGGATCGTGGAGAAGAGTCCGTTGGATTTTACGTTTACATGCATAGAGCGTGGAAAGGCGGAAATTCATGGAAAAGCGAGTCTCGTCCTGCAAATGGAATGCGACAGATGCTTAAAAGAAGTAAAAAAGAAAATGGAGCTGGATTTTTTTAGGGAAGTGTTTGCACCGGATAAAACGACGGAAGATACAGAGGAAGAAGATGACCAGATTTTTATGGAAGGTTATCAGCTAAACGTAGAGGACTTACTTTACAGCGAGATTTTATTAAATCTGCCTACAAAGGTTTTGTGCAGGGAAGATTGCAAAGGAATTTGCAGACAATGCGGAAAAGACCTGAATGAAGGAGAATGTGGGTGCGATACCTTCGTGCCGGATCCCCGTATGGCAGTGATAAAAGATATCTTTAACGAGGATAAGGAGGTGTAACGATGTCTATTTGTCCCAAGAATAAATCTTCTAAAGGCAGAAGAGATAAAAGAAGAGCAAACTGGAAAATGAGTGCTCCGACATTAGTAAAATGCAGCAAGTGCGGTGCTTTAATGATGCCTCACAGAGTATGTAAGGCTTGTGGTTCTTATAATAAAAAAGAGATCATTAGTGCTGACTAATAACAAGCAAGTAGAAAAATCAAGGGATCGTGTCAACGGTTCCTTGATTTTCTTTATGCCCAGACCTGTGCGGTACGCCCGACTCCTTTGGGCAGGATTTGGGTAAAAACGGACGCGTCGTAAAATAGGGAATAGGCTGTCAGGGATTTGGCAAAATATATGGAAGCATCAGAAGAAGACCGAGTGGCGGATACGAAAAGGAACATGGAGAGAATATCCGGCACATGAAATTTTATGTTTCATGTAAATGAGGATAAATGAAATGCGGCCTCATGGATAAGCAACCTCAAAATGAAAGTACATATATATAAAATATCATCAGGAGGGCTTTGGTATGTTATATGTCATTTTGGGGATTTTGATTCCTTTTGCAGGTACAACGCTGGGGGCGGCATGCGTCTTCTTTATGCATAGGGAAATGAGGGCGCTTTTGCAGAAATCGTTACTTGGTTTTGCTTCGGGAGTTATGGTAGCGGCAGGGATCTGGTCGTTGCTGATACCGGCCATTGATATGTCAGAATCTATGGGGAGGCTTGCCTTTATTCCGGCGGCGTCCGGATTCGGCGCCGGGATTTTATTTTTGCTCATTATGGATAAGATTACGCCTCATCTTCACTTAAAAAGTGCGACGCCGGAGGGGCCGAAAAGCGCTCTAAAAAAAACGACGATGCTTGTCCTTGCGGTCACTTTACACAATATCCCGGAAGGAATGGCGGTGGGAGTCGCTTTTGCGGGCCTTTTGGCGTCGGGAAGTCCGATCACGATGCCCGGAGCGTTTGCCCTTGCCATGGGGATCGCCATTCAGAACTTTCCGGAAGGCGCTATCATTTCCATGCCTCTTAGGAGCGAGGGAATGGGAAAAGCGAAGTCCTTTCTATACGGGACGCTTTCCGGCATTGTAGAACCGATAGCGGCGCTTGTTACGATTCTGCTTACTTCCGTTACAAGACCCTTGCTGCCTTACCTTCTTTCTTTTGCAGCAGGAGCCATGCTGTATGTGGTCGTGGAGGAATTGATACCGGAGGCGTCCGAAGGCAAGCACTCCGATGTAGGGACGATCGGATTTGCCGTCGGTTTTATCATTATGATGGTCTTGGATGTGGCGCTTGGCTAAAACTCTCTAATTTATTGATTTTCTACCAATTTATTCTTGATTTTTGTATATACCTCTAGTATATTAAAGTAAGGTGTCAAGGTAAAAGAGAAAAAGCTGTTGGCAGCATGGAGGATGGGATATGTCAGAATTGGTGAATGTTGCAGTAGATGCAATGGGAGGCGATAATGCACCGACAGAGATTGTCAAGGGAGCCATAGAGGCTGTGAAAGAGAGCGGCAAGGTTAAAGTTTTTCTCGTAGGAAAAGAAAATCTTATCAAAGAAGAGCTGAAAAAGTATCAGTACGATGAAAAACAGGTCGAGGTCGTTCATGCCGGAGAGGTCATCGAAACGGCGGAACCGCCGGTCATGGCAATCAGGAAAAAGAAAGATTCTTCTATCGTAAAAGCATTGTATTTGGTAAAAGACGGCGTCTGCGACGCTTTTGTGTCGGCAGGAAGCACAGGCGCAACGCTGGTAGGCGGCCAAGTGATCGTAGGAAGGATCAAAGGAGTGGAAAGGCCTCCTCTTGCACCGTTGATCCCTACGGCAAAAGGAGTTTCTCTTTTAATCGACTGCGGCGCCAATGTGGATGCCAGACCGTCCCATCTGGTACAGTTTGCCAAGATGGGTTCCGTCTATATGGAAAGCGTCATGGGCGTAAAAAATCCGAAAGTAGCGATCGTAAATATCGGTGCGGAGGAAGAAAAAGGAAACGCCCTTGTAAAAGAAACTTTTCCGCTCTTAAAATCCTGCCCTGATATTCATTTTACGGGCAGCATTGAGGCGAGGGACATTCCCGAGGGAGCAGCAGATGTGATCGTCTGCGAGGCGTTTGTCGGGAACGTGATCTTAAAAATGTTTGAAGGCGTGGGCGGAGTACTTATCAAAAAGGTCAAAGAGGGAATGATGACTTCCTTTCGGAGTAAGATCGGCGCTTTACTTGTGAAACCCGCTTTAAAAAATACCTTGAAAGCGTTTGATCTGGAAGCTTACGGCGGCGCGCCGTTACTGGGACTGAACGGACTTGTCGTAAAAACGCACGGAAGCAGCAAGGCAATCGAGATTAAAAATTCCGTTCTTCAATGTATTACATTCAAAGAGCAGAATATCAATGATAAAATAAAAGAAAAAATTACTTTAGAGGATTAAGAAAGGGTTGTTAAAAATGGAATTTGAAAAGTTGAAAAAAGTAATTGCAGAGGTTTTGAACGTAGATCCGGAGGAGATTTCGATGGAGTCCACGTTTACGGATGATTTAGGAGCCGATTCTCTGGATGTGTTCCAGATCATCATGGGGATCGAAGAAGAATTTGATATCGAGATTCCTGCTGAAAAGGCGGAGAATATCACGACAGTTGAAGAAGCGGTTGAACTGATCAAAAATGCGGTAAATTAATTAGATTTTGAAGCGTCGCAGCAAGGCGGCGCTTTTTTGTGGAAACGCCGAGGGGAATCGTAACAGGAGGTATAAAAGGGATGAAGACCAGTCCGGAAGAAGAATTGGAAAAGAAGATAGGGTATTGCTTCAACGATATAGGGCTTTTAAAGCAGGCGCTGACGCACAGCTCTTATGCAAACGAACGAAAGATCAACAGATGCAAAAACTACGAAAGACTGGAATTTTTAGGAGATGCGGTTTTGGAGATGGTGTCCAGTGATTTTCTGTTCAGGGAAAATCCTGATATGCCGGAAGGAAGACTGACGCAAATGAGGGCTTCTATGGTGTGCGAGCAGTCTTTGGCGATCTGCGCAAGAGACTTAGAGCTTGGGAAATTCATCTATCTCGGAAAAGGAGAGGCACAGACCGGCGGAAGAGAGAGGGATTCGATCCTTGCCGACGTATGTGAAGCAATCATCGGGGCAATCTATATGGACGGCGGTTTTGAGAAAGCCAAAGAATATGTAAATCGTTTTGTTTTGGCGGATCTGGAGGATAAGCAGCTTTTTCTTGACAGTAAGACGCTGTTACAGGAGATTGCGCAAAAGAGAGCCGAAGAGGCGGATTATAAGCTGGTAGGAGAGACGGGGCCGGAGCATGATAAAATTTTTGAAGTCGAGCTGTGGATCGGCGGAAAAGAGATCAGCAGAGGCAGCGGCAGGACGAAAAAAGCAGCGGAACAGCAGGCGGCGTACGAAGCGGTCCGTATTTTGAAAGATAAGGAATAAAAATCTTTTGGAGCGGAATGGGAGCAGATATGTATTTAAAGAGTATAGAGGTGCATGGATTTAAGTCCTTTGCCAATAAAATCAATTTTCAGTTTCATACGGGTATCACCGGAATCGTAGGGCCGAACGGGAGCGGAAAGAGCAACGTTGCGGACGCGGTGCGGTGGGTGCTTGGGGAGCAGCGGATCAAGCAGCTCCGCGGCGCCTCCATGCAGGACGTTATTTTTTCAGGGACAGAAATGAGGAAACCTTTAGGGTATGCCTATGTAGCGATCACGCTGGATAATTCGGACCATCAGCTTGCGATCGATTATGACGAGGTGACGGTATCCAGACGGTTGTACCGTTCCGGTGAAAGCGAATATATGATCAATGGAACGATCTGCCGGTTAAAAGACGTTAACGAACTTTTTTATGATACGGGTATCGGAAAAGAGGGATATTCCATTATCGGACAGGGACAGATCGATAAGATCTTAAGCGGGAAACCGGAGGAGAGAAGAGAACTTTTTGACGAAGCGGCGGGGATCGTAAAATTCAAACGGAGAAAATACGCCTCCCAAAAAAAACTGGAAGACGAAAAGCAGAATCTTCTCCGTGTGAACGACATCCTTTCGGAATTGGAAAAGCAGGTCGCGCCTTTGGAGAAACAGTCGGAAACGGCCAAGATCTATTTAAAGAAAAAGGAAGAACTGAAAACCCTCGACGTCAATATGTTTTTACTTGAAAACAACAGGCTTCGGGAACAGCTTCAGGGCGTAGAAGAAAAACATGCCATTGCCAGTTCCGACCTTTCGGAAACGAGCAGCCGCTATGAGGGTATCCGGGAAGAATATGAAAAAGTACAGAACGAATTGGAAAGTTTGGACAAGCAGATCGAAGAGGCAAGGGGGAAACTTTCCGATACGGGACTCTTTCGCGGAAAATTGGAAGGCGAGATCAATGTTTTAAAAGAACAGATCCATTCCGCGGAAGGGAATATGGAACACTTAAACAGCAGGTTAAAAAATGTCCAGCATGAGATCGATTTAAAGACGGTAGATAAGGACGGGATTTTGACCGATAAAAAGGAGATCGACGAGCAGGTTGCAGCGCTTCAGGAAACAAGGGACACGGTGAAACTTCAGTTAGAAGAAGTGCAGAAGATGATCGAAGGGTTAAACAATCAAATCGAGGCGGGGAAAAACACGATCATTGACGCTTTAAACCAACGGGCGACCATTAAGTCGCAGCTTGGACGTTTCGATACGATGATGGAGCAGGTCAATATCAGAAAGGCGGAACTGACTTCCAGACTGGTGAGGGCCAAATCGGATGAGGCAGAGCAGTTAGAACAGATCAGGCAGTTAGAAGAGCAGTTTGAAGCGATCAGCAGCGGAATCAAAGAATTAAACGATAAACAGACCGTTTTGGAAGAACGTCTTTCCGGCATGAGAAACGAGCTGTCCGGCAAGGACCAAAAACTTCGGGATATGCAGGTAGTCTATCATCAGGAAAAGGCGAAGCTGGAATCCTTGTCCAATCTGACGGAACGTTATGAAGGATACGGCGGCAGCGTAAAACGGGTCATGGAACAAAAGGAGCAGACGCCGGGGATCGTCGGCGTAGTCGCCGATATCATCAAAGTGGATAAAAAGTATGAAACCGCCATTGAAACGGCGCTCGGCGGCAATATCCAGAATATCGTAACGGACGACGAAGATACGGCAAAAAAGATGATCGCATTTTTAAAGAAGAATAAGGGCGGACGTGCTACCTTTCTGCCGTTGACCAGCATTAAAAACCCGCAGGAATTTAAGACGCCGGAAGTGCTTTCGGAAAAAGGCGTGATCGGTATGGCGGACGCGCTGGTGACCACTGAGAAGAAATACAAAGATGTGGCGAAAGCCATGCTCGGCCGTATCGTCGTGATAGACAATGTGGACAATGCGGTAAAGATCGCCAAAAAGTTTAATTACGGTATCCGCATGGTTACGATAGAAGGAGAGCTTTTGGTACCCGGAGGCGCAATCAGCGGAGGCGCTTTTAAAAATAACAGTAACCTGTTAGGAAGGCGCAGGGAGATCGAAGAATTAGAAGGAAAGGTTAAAAAGCAGCTTGCCGATATCGACGGCCTGCTGGACGACATAGAGAAGACAAAAGAGGAAAGAAACAGGCTCAGAGTAGAGTTAGAAGAGACGAAGGGGCTTTTGCAGGATAAATTTATTGAACAAAATACCGCCCGGTTAAATGTCATTCAGGCGCAGGAGAAAAAATCGGAGGCATTGGCCGGTTTCGATGAACTGAAAGCGGAAGAGCAGGGGCTGGAAAAGCAGATCACCCAGATCAAAGAAGAAAAAGCGGCGGTTATGAAGGAACTTTCAGATTCCGAGCAGTTAGAGAAAAACGTAGAGGTACAGATCTCGGAATTTCAGAGGGAGTTGGAGGAGAAGAGAAAAGAAGAATCGGATAAGACTTCCCAAACTGCCGAATGGGATCTGGAAGTGGAAAAGATGCTCCAAAGGCAGGAATTCCATAAACAGAATTTGGACCGTATCGATGGCGAGATCCTCCGTTTTACCAACGAATTGACGGAGATCAAAGAGGGGATCGAGAAAAGCGGTAACGAAATGCAGTCGAAGAAAGAGTCTATTGCCGAAATCGAGAAAACCATCGTCAGTTCCCATGAAACCCAGTCCGATACGGAAATCCTGTTACAGGAAAGCGTTGCGAGAAGAGAAGAACTGAACGCGGGACAGAAAAACTTTTTTACGCTCCGGGAGGAGATTGCCGAGCGTATGACGGCGCTTGACAAAGAAGTGTATCGTTTAAACGCCCAAAAGGAGAAGCTGGAAGAATCCATTGAGGGACAGATCAATTATATGTGGGACGAGTACGAGATCACGCTTTCAGACGCTTCTGCCCTGCGAAACGAAGAAATGACGGATCTGCCGGCGATGAAACGGGAGAGCGCTTCGTTAAAGGAGCAGATCAGGAAATTGGGCGACGTTAATGTCAATGCAATCGAAGATTATAAAAACCTGATGGAGAGGTATACTTTTTTAAAGACGCAGCATGACGATCTGGTAGAAGCGGAAAAAACTTTGGTGAACATTATAGAAGAATTGGACGCGGCCATGCGCAAGCAGTTTAAAGAAAAATTTGCCGAGATCTGTTCGGAGTTTGATAAGGTATTTAAAGAGCTGTTCGGGGGCGGCAAGGGTACTTTGGAACTGATGGAGGATGAAGATATTTTAGAGGCGGGCATCCGCATCATAGCCCAGCCGCCGGGAAAGAAACTGCAGAATATGATGCAGCTTTCCGGCGGGGAAAAGGCATTGACTGCGATTTCCCTTTTATTCGCCATACAGAATTTAAAGCCTTCTCCATTCTGTCTATTGGATGAAATTGAGGCGGCTTTGGACGATAACAATGTGACCCGGTTCGCCAAGTATTTACATAAGCTGACAAAGCACACCCAGTTCATTGTTATCACCCACAGACGGGGGACGATGGAAAAGGCGGACAGGCTTTACGGTATCACGATGCAGGAGAAGGGCGTGTCTACGTTAGTGAGTGTGAATCTGATCGATAAGGACTTGGAAGATTAGCGGCGGGATGCATGCGCATCTGTAGTCAGGAAAGAAGGGAAACGGGGAATGGGCGAAGAGAAAAAAGGTTTTTTTGGCAGATTAAAAGAAGGGCTTACCAAAACAAGAAATAATATTGTGAAAGGCATCGACGCTGTTTTCAGCGGGTTTTCTTCCATTGACGAGGATTTTTACGAAGAATTGGAAGAAATACTGATCATGGGCGATATCGGCGTTTCCGCGTCGACGCAGATCATAGAACGTTTAAAAAAGCAGGTAAAAGAACAGCATATCAAGGAACCTGCCGCATGTAAAGAATTTTTGATAGAAAGCATCAAAGAACAGATGCAGGTCGGCGAGGCGGAATATGCGTTTGAACAGGAGCAGTCTGTAGTTTTGGTCATCGGGGTGAACGGAGTGGGGAAAACGACTACGGTGGGCAAGCTTGCCGGAAAACTAAAAGCCCAGAACAGGAAAGTGCTGCTTGCGGCAGCGGATACGTTCCGTGCGGCGGCGGGAGAACAGCTTACGGAGTGGGCGAACCGGGCCGGCGTGGATATGATCGGCGGAGCCGAAGGGGCGGATCCGGCCAGCGTGATATTCGACGCGGTGACGGCGGCAAAAGCAAGAAATGTGGACGTGCTTCTTTGCGATACGGCAGGCCGCCTGCATAATAAGAAAAATCTGATGGAAGAGTTGAAGAAAATAAACCGGATCATTGACAGGGAATTTCCGGGAGTACACAGAGAGAACCTGATCGTGCTGGACGGAACGACAGGACAGAACGCGCTGTCTCAGGCAAGACAGTTTGGAGAGGTAACGGATCTGACAGGCATTATCTTAACGAAAATGGACGGTACGGCAAAAGGCGGTATCGCGGTTGCGATCCAGTCGGAGCTGAAAGTTCCGGTCAAATATATCGGTGTGGGAGAAAAGATAGAAGATTTGCAGAAGTTTGACCCGGAAGAATTTGTGAACGCCCTGTTTGATACGGGAGAGGAGGAAGAATGATGGAAGAAATGTTGACTTTGGAAAAATTTGAAGAAGCGTCGGAGGTGGTACAGCGGGTAACGCAGGAGACAAAACTTATCTACAGCGATTATTTCAGCAGACAGACGGAAAATAAAGTATATTTAAAACCTGAAAATATGCAGCTTACCGGCGCCTATAAGTTAAGGGGCGCATATTATAAAACCAGTACCCTTTCAGAAGAGGAGCGGAAAAAAGGACTGATCACGGCTTCGGCAGGAAACCATGCCCAGGGAGTAGCTTATGCGGCAAAGTGTTATGGAGTCAAGGCTACGATCGTCATGCCTACCACTACGCCTTTGATGAAGGTAAACCGTACAAAGAGTTACGGTGCGGAAGTCGTTCTTTACGGAGACGTATATGACGAGGCCTGCGCCCGGGCTTATGAACTGGCCGATGAGCATGGCTATACTTTTATCCATCCTTTTGACGACCTGACGGTGGCTACCGGACAGGGAACCATTGCCATGGAGATCTTTAAGGAACTGCCTTTAGTGGATTATATTCTGGTTCCGATTGGCGGCGGCGGTCTGGCCACGGGGGTTTCCACGCTGGCAAAGCTGCTAAACGCCAATATCAAAGTGATCGGCGTAGAACCTGCGGGGGCTGCTTGTATGCAGGCGTCTTTAAAGGAGAATAAGGTGGTGACCCTTCCCGGCGTGAATACGATTGCGGACGGTACGGCGGTAAAGACCCCCGGTTCCCTGATCTTTCCGTATCTGAAACAGAATCTGGATGACATTATTACCGTACCGGATGAAGATCTTGTAGTATCTTTTTTGGATATGGTGGAAAATCATAAAATGGTAGTGGAAAATTCAGGGCTTCTTGCGGTAGCCGCACTCAAACGCTTAAACGTAAAAAATAAAAAAGTCGTATCTATTCTAAGCGGCGGGAATATGGATATCATTACGATGTCTTCCGTTGTACAGCAGGGCCTTATTTTCAGGGATAGGATCTTTACGGTGTCCGTACTGCTTCCCGATAAACCGGGAGAACTGTCGAGAGTTTCAGATGTGATCGCAAAGAAAAGCGGCAATGTGATCAAATTAGAGCACAACCAGTTCGTTTCCATTAACAGGAATGCCGCCGTTGAACTCCGTATTACCATGGAGGCGTTCGGAACGGAACATAAGAAGCAGATTATTGAAGCGTTACAGCAAAGCGGCTATCAGCCGAAACTGACGGCGACCAATATTTAATTGCATGAAAAGAGCAGAAAAACTGCGTATGATACAGAAAGAGGAATCCTGATCAAAGGGTTCTTTTTTCTTTCAGGTTACATACCCGCTATGCGTCCTTTATTTAGTGGAACATTTATGCTCTTAGGCTCCCACAAATTGTGACGCGCATCTCGGGGAAGCAATTTTCAAACACGCTCTAGTGCTTTATCCAGCTAGTCACATACTTCAATTTCTATCCGGATGGAGTACTGGGATAATTATAGGGAAATGATTGCATAATAATAAAGTTTCCGGCCATATTATGGCCCCAAATTTTGACGGTCTGTGCGCTGTCTGCCATAAACCTGCCATCCGTTTACGGATTTGAGCAGAAAAGCAGCGCGGAAATGGAGTAAGAGTATGGAAAGTAACGATATTTGCGAAAAAAAATATGCGAAGGTGAAGCCGGACGCATATGAAGAGAAAAAAACGGTAAAAAGAAGGCTAACGGATTATGCGGCAATCACGGTAGCGGCCATGATCTATGCGGCGGGCGTTTCCCTGTTCATTGATCCGGCAAACCTTGCGCCGGGAGGACTTACCGGCATTGCCATTATTACAAGCCACCTGACGGGGCTGGAAACGGGGACGCTTATTTTTGTGCTGAATGTGCCTATTATGTTGTTAGGGCTTTGGAAGTTCGGGCTGCGCTTTATGGTATCCACGCTTTACTGCGTCGCCCTGACGTCGGTTTTTACCAATCTGTTAGCGCCTTTTGGGGCGGCTACGGATGATATTTTGCTTGCCGCGCTGGCGGGCGGTACGCTGACAGCGGTATCCATCGGCGTGGTATTTAAATGTGGGGCGACGACCGGCGGAACGGATATTATTATAAAGCTATTGCGGAGGCGGTTTCCCCATCTTAGGACGGGAGCATTGTTTATGCTGACGGATGTGTGTATCGTAAGTATTTCCGCGGTCGTATTTAAGAATCTGAACGCGGCTCTTTATGCGGCGATCGCCGTAGCCGTCACTTCCGTGGTGCTGGACTTGGTGCTTTACGGAAAGGACAGCGCCAAAATGATTTATATCATCAGCGACCGGTCGGAAGCGATCACAACCCGTATTTTGGAAGAATTGGATATCGGCGTTACTTATATGAACGGAGTGGGGGCTTACAGTGGGAAAGAAAAGAAGGTTATCTTTTGTGTGATGCGCAAAGCTCTTGCGCCAAGGGTAGAACAGGTCGTAAAGGAAGAAGACCCGGAAGCGTTTATGATCATTTCCAGTGCGGCGGAGATCTACGGAGAAGGTTATAAAAGTTATTTCAGCGAAAGGCTTTAATACGGTTTGTTTATTTGACAAGAATTTCCCAAAACCGCATCTTCATCTGAAAGAAAGTATTTTCTATCTTGCGTTAATGCTGTGAAAAATAATAGATTACATTGTTGGGAGGAATATTTTTTGTGTATTTTTCAAAGACGGAACGGCTTTCTTTATCAAGGGAGATTTCCCTGCCGGAAAAATCCAGTAATCTATAAGGAGTCCCGTGATTGGAAGTACGGGAAACAACGAGGATTCCCTGTGAGTTAATGCCGAAATTCCTAAAACAGAAAGAACGCAGCAAATCCGGCGTCAGGGGTTCCGTATTTTTGGAGGAATCAAATACCAAATATTCTTTTTCCGTTTCATGATATTTGCTCAGCGTCATGTTGATCACCTCTTAAAGTGTCAATTTGTTTGTAGTGGCTCTATTATAGCAAGCATTTAATTTCATATAAATAATAATAAATGCTGGAAATGTTGCAAATAATGCTATATAATGTCCGTATAGGAAAAACATGACAAGTAGTTTTGTTTTTTCATTATGGGAAATGGAGTAAAAATGGAAGAGTATAAAAAAACAGGGTATCTGGACTATGATTTTAAGATGTTCCATCTAAAGGATACGGTAGAAAAGGAATATTCTTATCATTATCATGATTTTGACAAGGTGATCATTTTTATCGGCGGCAGGGTGAATTATATGATAGAGGGGAAGAATTATGAATTAAATCCCTATGATATTGTGTTTGTGAACCGCGGCGAAATACATAAACCGGAAGTAGATTTTTCCGTATCCTATGAAAGATATGTGTTTTATATATCGCCGGAATTTTTGGAAAACTATGGAACGGAGGATTATGGGCTTAGAAGTTGTTTTGAGAAAGCAAAGAGAGAAAAGTCCAATGTGATCCGGATCTCGGCGATCAGAAATACGAAATTAATGCAGAAATTAAGGGAGCTGGAAACGGCATTTTCCCAAAAGGAGTATGCGGCGGCTCTGTATGAGCGGTTACTCTTTTTGCAGTTTATCATTGATCTGAACCGTGCCTGTTTGGAGGATAAGGCAGATTATGAACATTCGGCCGCGTATGACAAAAAGATCGTGGATATCTTGGAATATATCAATGCCCATCTTTATGAAGAGCTTTCTATCGACGGGATAGCGGCGGCTTTTTTCTTAAGTAAGTATCACATGATGCGCCGGTTCAAAGAAGAGACGGGATATACCATGCACCAGTACATCACGGAAAAAAGAATATTGGCGGCAAGGGATATGATTTTAAACGGAATGCCGGCCACAAAGGCGGGATTGGAATGCGGATTTAAGGACTATTCGACTTTCCTGCGGGCATTTAAGAACAGGCTTAATAGGAATCCGTCGGAGCTGTAGAGGAAATCTTATGATGATAGTATTGAGATAAGCTGGAAAGGGAACAGGAGATAGCGATGACAACAGTATTTATATCGTATTCTTGGGATTCGGATTTTCATAAAAAACGAGTGAAAGAGTTTGTGGAATATTTGCGTAAACATCAAATAAAAGTCATATTTGACGGGGATGCAAGGCTTGGGGAACCTCTGCCTGATTTTATGGAAAAGGGAGTGAGGGATTCTGATTATGTTTTAATGTGTTTGACGCCGATATATAAGAAAAAGGCTGATGGAAGACTAAATAAAGAAAGCGGCGGCGTTGTTTATGAAAATACCATAATAACCGGAGAAATTTATAGACGGAATAATCAATACAAATTTATTCCTGTGTTATTTGAAGGAACATGGGAACTGTCGACACCATATTGGGCTATCGGTAAACTTGGGGTTGACTTAAGAGAAAATATTGTTAAATCAGAAGCGGCTAAATCAGAAATAGAAAGATTGTTGAAAACATTGAATGGGAAGATGCCGGACGATGTATTTTTTGGGTCCTGTCAAATACCGGATGAAGAAAAGGCCAAGAAGAAAAAAAGTAATAAACGGATTATTGTTTTTATTATCATTATAGCTGTAGTGATTGTTGCCGCCTTATTTGGAGTCGATCTTATAAAGAAGGTAATAGTAGCAAAAGAAAATACTCCTGTGGGTACATACATTTCTGAATCTGATTTTGTTGAAAAGAGTGTAAAATCGGACATTGATTTATCTATGGAGGAACTTTTAAATACAATATGGGAAGATAGTAACTATATACGCTCCCAATATATAAAAAATTTGATTGGCACGGGGATTCGGCGTTATAATAGGAAAGATTTTTCCTGTGCAGGCGCTTTGTTTGAACAGGCGATTATAGAAGGCGATGAGGGGGTTACTGCGAAAAATAATTTATCTTTCATGATCCGGCGGCAGGAATATAAATCTGAAAATTATGAGCTGGAAGATTTATTGAAACAGTGTAGGGAAAACGGAGGTGCGTTTGCATCAATTAATTATGCTATGTATCTTGTTTCTGTTAATGAATGGGAGGAAGCGGATTTACAATTTAAAATGATAACATCCTCCGACCCGGAAATAAAAGAATGTATTGACTGGTGGAAAGGTTTGTATGACCAAAACGAACCGGAAGGCAGTTTGGTTTTGGGCTGGTTATTAAAATATGGATTTTATGAAGATAAAGAAAAGACGGCATCCGATTATTTTGAAGAGGCAAAACAATATTATGAGGATATGCCGGATTCTTTGTATTCGGAATCTGATTCAGATTAGCGGAATATAAGCGAAATTACGATTATCGAGTTTATTTGGCATATTATCATAATGGGGATTTGGCGGCGGAATAAAAGTTAGGAATATATTGTATTTTAAGGCGTTTGTAATATACAGGCGCCTTTTTATATTGGATTAGAAACAAATTAGGAATAAAAAGCGGAGGGCAGGAAAAGAAGAAATTTACAGATGATCCGCATAGGCTTTCAGCATATGGTAAAAAAGCCGTTGATCCCTTTTGGGAAGGCTCTCATATAATATCAGGAACTCGTTGGATACGATATCGAACCGTTCTGTATGGGAATGCCCAATTACGTCTCCGGCGGAACACTCCAAAAGATCGCAGATAGAAACTAAAGTATCCAGACTTAGTCTTGCAATTCCGCGCTCTATCTGACTGACAAATCCGGTAGACAGATCCAGTAGTTCAGCCATCTGTTCCTGCGTCAGTTTTTTCTGTTTTCTGTAATATTTGATATTTTTTCCGAGGATTTGATAGTCAACGCCCATGGCAGGATTCTCCTTTATTTCTGATACCGAGTTTTTTATGTAACTTATTGTCTATGATTAGTTGAAGCAAATACAGAAGTTTATAGTTCTGATTTCATATAAACTAAAGTATATAATGTTGTTTTATGATAGTAATAGTGCTAATATATAAAAAACAAGAAGTAATAGTGTTACTTTTATGAGGAAGGAGAAATGAGGATGATGAAGCTGATGAAGAAAATTTTGGCGGCTGTCTTGATTGCTGGTCTTTTGGGAAGTTCTTGTGACATGACTGTGTCAGCCAAAGAAAGTGCGGTTGTACAAACAGCTCAAGAGATACAGGAGACAGAGGGGATGGAAAGCGGCCCATCCATGGAAACGGATGGAAAGGAAACTTACGATGCAGGCAAAAAGAGTGCGTTAGAAGAATCTGGTACGGATGTCAAAAGCAGAACGGAAGAAGAATCCGGCACAGATGTCAAAGACGAAAGGGAAGAGGAATCCGCGACGGATGTCAAAGACGAAAGGGAAGAAGAATCCGCGACAGATGCCAAAGACGAAAGGGAAGAAGAATCCGCGACGGATGTTAAAAACGAAACGGAAGTGGAATCCTGTACGGATGCAAAAAATGAGACAGAAGAATCCGAAACGGATACAAAAGAAGAGCAAACAGAAGAAATGACGGGAAATGAATCCGAGCCCGAAAAGGAAACAGATGTGCAGAGAAAGGATACATCAGAGACAGAGCCGGGAACAGAAACAGGGCCTGAGCTTCTGACGATAGGCGGCGGGACGCTTCTTTCGGCGGCCGGGGATGGGGTCAGCCGTGTGGAATGGCTTTCGGAATTGACGGCATTGTTTGAAATGTCAGTGGAGCAGGACAACTATCCGGATAATTATTTTTTGGATATAGACGCCTCGTCCCCGTATTATTATGCGGTCATGCTGGCAACGGAATTTGGGCTGGTGGATGTGGAGGCAGGCGACGCCTTCAGGCCGGATGATGCGGTGACAAGGGAATTTGCGGCGCATACGATGAACTTCTGTCTTGGCTTTGAGACGGAGGAAAATGCGGGATATAGCTTTAATGAAGCGGATAGTGTCACTTATGCGGAGGACATTCAGGTCGCGGTCAACAGGGGGTGGTTCCAGCTGGTATCTGGCAGTTTCCTTCCTGACGCAGCCGTCACCGAAGCGGAAAAGGCGGCAATATTTGCGGATGCGGAGGGGATACTAGCGGCAGACCAAAAAGACCCTGCGCATGTCAATACCTACACCTTTGCCGATGGCGTGACGGAGCTGGCGCAGGCGGAAGTAAGTGCGGAGCAGACGGGAGAAAATGAGCTGACCTTTTACAGCGGCTGGGAAAAATTAACGGCGGGCAATAAATACGGAATGGTATTGGACGGGTTTCCGATCGTCTTTAAGGTTACCGGCCTTGTGCCTGCTGACGCAGGAGCCGTGGTGCAGTTTGAGACTGTTCCCATGGAGGAGGCTTTCAAGGATATTGATTTTCAGGGAAACGGTGAGGTGGACCTTGCCTCCATACAGGCATACAGCGACGAGGTGGAGCTGCACTATATCGTGGGCGGCAGTGAAGAGCAGAAGTGGGAGGACGGTACAAAATATGATACCCTTGCGGAAGTCGGGGAGCAGGAGATCAGCGCGGTTGAGGTAATTACGGATTACCCTTTGGACGGCGTGTCTAAGGACATCAATCTGGGGAACGGCGCAAAAGCGAAGATAAGCTGTAAAGTGAGCAATGTAAAGAAGGATTTTGGCGTGAGCCTGACCAAAGGCTATGCTTTTGTCAATGTGGACGCAAAGGTAGAGTTTGGCTGCAATGTCAATATAGGAATGATGGAGGGCGCCGGCATATCCCCGGTGCTTGAATTGGTGCGCATACCGGTTTCAGGTATCGGCTATTTCAGCGTAAAGCTGGATGCGAACATAACGGGCGGTGTGACGGTGAGCCTTGTGGAGAATGTATCCTTGGGGTTGAGGTTTGACGGGGACGGTTTCCGCATGACGAAGGATTTCAGCAAGGATTCTTTTACCATACAGACGCGGATGGAGATCAGCGCAGGGGTGACGGCAACGCTTGCCCTGAATAACTGCGGCTTTATGTCGGGAGAATTATATGCAAAGTTCGGGGCAAAAAACGTGCTTGACTCGATCCGGTATAACGACGGCAGCTCACCGGCAATGTGCGCCAACCACAACGCATGGCTTTATGCCACGGCAGGCGGGTTTGCAAGGGTGGACTTTGGGGTTTATGACAAATCATGGAGTAAGACTTATTCCATCTACAACGAGAAAAACAGCCCGGTGCGAATCTCCTTCCATTATGAGGACGGTGTGGCGGTATCAAAATGCTCGAGAGGGACAAAGTGGGGACCTTCCGGAAGGAGATGGGGGTATTATACTGCGGCGGATTCAAGATACGGGTATAACGGCGAGAGCGGCGGAATCGGGGCAGGCGGTGAGCCCTTTACGATTTTTGAGTACAGTCTGGACGAATACGATAATGCTACGATTACAAGCTATAGGGGGAATGTGTCGGCGCTGAGCATTCCGGAGACGCTGGACGGGCATACGGTTGTTGGGATTGGAAGTGGGGTGTTTCAAAATAATAAGCTGTTGCGGATGGTGGTGATGCCAGATAGTGTGACGGAGATAGGGAATTATGCATTTGAAGACTGTAGCAATCTGTCAAGCGTGACATTATCCAAAGGGGTGACAAGCATAGGATATAGAGCATTTTGCAATTGTGATTCTCTAACGGAAATAGAAATACCAAAGAGCTTGAAAACGTATTATGGTGGTCCTTTTAGAGACTGTGATGGGTTAAAGGAAGTGACTTTTGAGAAAGGGACAACGGAGGTTGCCAGCAATCTGTTTTCATACTGTCCGGGAATAGAGGAAATAACAATACCGGATACGGTCACGGTAATAGAGTATGGCGCGTTTAATAATTGTAAAAATTTATGTAAAGTTGATATTCCAAGTTCTGTAACAGAAATAGAAAGAGATGCATTTAGCAAATGTGTAAATTTGGAAAGGATATTGATACCAGACAGTGTAACGGACATGGGTACTTACATATTCGCAGGCTGCAGCAGCCTTACAGAGGCAAAACTGCCCAGCAAAAGAAAAAATATTACCGAAGGGACTTTCAAAGACTGCGTAAGCCTTGAAAAGTAAACTTCCCAAAAACCTTGGAATGCATCCGCCCTTACGCCTTCTACAACACCAAATTATCCGAAGCAGTATTACCGGAGTCGCTGACCAAAATAGAAAGCTACGCCTTCTACAACTGTGACAACCTAACCAAAGTAGAACTGAAAAATAACCTAACCGAAATCGGAAACTACGCTTTCTACGACTGCGACGCATTGGAAACCATCGCCATCCCCGACAGCGTCACCACCCTCGGCATTTACCTCTTCGCAGAAAGCGAACTCCTAAGCGACGTGACACTTGGCACAGGGATCACCACGATCCCGTCCTATGCCTTCAACCTATGTCCGTCCTTAAAAAAGATCATCCTGCCGTACCGTGTGGAAAAGATCAACAGCAGCGCGTTCACCAACTGTACCGCCCTGACGGAGATCACCATACCGCGGGCAACCGCCGCGATTGCAGACAGTGTATTCAGCTACCCGTCAAGGCTTACCATATACGGCATCAGCGGAACTTATGCGCAAACCTATGCCGACCAGATAGGGGCGACGTTTGTCAATAAAGAAACAAAAGCGACATCCGTGTCATTTAATAAAACCGAGATGAAGCTGATAAAGGGAAGCAAATCCAAACTGGTATTGCGTATATCACCTTCCGATTTTACGGATCAGGTTTCATGGAAGAGTACGGATACCGATGTGGCTGCTGTGGATGATGCAGGGACTGTGACTGCCAAGGCAGTGGGCAGTGCGACTGTCAAAGTAACAGTCGGTGACGTCAGTGCGTCCTGTAAGATTACCGTGACCCAGCCTGTTACCTCCATCAGCCTGAGCAAGACGTCCCTTTCCCTTGAGGCGTTTGACACCGAAACCCTTACCGCATCAGTATATCCTTCCAATGCGGAAAATAAGGAAATCCTGTGGAGCACTTCGGATGATAAAATAGCATCCGTAGACGGAAACGGCACAGTCATGGCAAAAACAAAAGGAAACGCGACGATTACGGCAGCGGCACAGGACGGCAGCGGCGTTTCAAGAAGCTGCAGCGTGACAGTGGTAAATAACGGGTATCTCTGCAGCAGCGTATCGGAGCTGGAAAGCGGGCATAATTATCCGGCAAACTGCTCTGACTTCTGGATTTATACGAAAGAAGGGGCGGAATCATTACATATTGCTTTTGACGCGAGAACGAACGTGGAGGAGGGGTTTGACTATATTTACCTTTATGACGGCAGCGGAAAAGAAACGGGAAAATATACAGGGACACAATTGGCAGGGCAGAGTGTGGAAATTACCGGCGATACGGTAAAGATCAAGCTGGTTTCGGATGATGCGGGAAACGCGTGGGGCTTCAAGGTCACCTCTGTCATTGGGACGGGAAATGTAGAAAATGACGAATGTCTGGTTACTTTTGACCCACAGGGAGGCAGCCCGGTTCCGTCTGTCCAGATTCCCAAAGGTGAGGCAGTAGGGGAGCCGCAGGCGCCGGTGAGAAAGAATTACGTCTTTTTAGGCTGGTATCTGGACGGGGAGCTTTATGATTTTACAAAGCCAGTAACGGGGAATATTGTCCTCAAGGCAAGATGGAAGTTTACACCCGGGGAGGAAACGCCGGGAGAAGCAGACGGCGTCTTAACGGAGGATATGCCCGCGGACGGCATCATACCGGACGGGCTGTGGATTGCGGGAGTCAGCGACCAGATCTATACGGGAAAGGCATTGAAGCCGGAGGTAAGGGTATATGACGGAAACCGGAGGCTGAAAGCAGGGACGGATTATACTATAAGCTATAAAAGAAATACAAAGGCAAATGATGCCTCCGATGCAGGGAAAGCGCCGACAGTCACGGTCAAAGGAAAGGGCAACTATTCAGGCAGCGCGTCAGCCGCCTTTAAGATCATCCCGGTAGACCTGAATGACAGTACGGTATCGGCAGCAGATATTACGTTGGCCTATAACGGGAGATTACAGAAGAAAGTACCGGCAGTAACATTTAACGGCAGGAAACTGTCCGTGAACAGGGACTTTACCGTATCCTATCCAGACGGAGCGGGCGGGGCTTACCGGCGGACCGGCGAATATTCCGTAGAACTTAAGGGAAGCGGGAACTTTGCCGGGACAAGGACTGTAAAGCTGGAGATCACGGACAAGGAGCTGATAGAAAAGGCGAAGGTGGCAAAAATAAAGAGCCAGCCCTATAGGGATGGGGAAGAAGTGACCCTGCCAAAGTCGGAGCTGACCGTGTATACAAAATCAAAAAATATGCCGCTGACAGAAGGGACGGACTATACGCTCCGCTATGAGGATAATAAAGAAATCGGCACGGCGTCTGTTTTCATCACAGGGATGGGTAGCTATGCCGGGACGAAAAAGGTTACTTTTCAGATTGTTGGCACGCCGCTTAATAAAGCCGCTGTGGAGGGAATAGAAAATAAAGTTTATAACGGGGAAGGGCAGCGCCAAAACCTGAAGCTCTCACTGAACGGCACGGAGCTAAGGGAAGGCAGGGACTACACCGTCTCCTATGAGAAAAATGTCGATGCAGGGACGGCAAAGATGACAATAAAGGGCTGCGGCGGCTACAGCGGCACGATCAGGAAGACCTTCAGGATCACCGCCTACGATCTGGGGAGGGATGACAGCCGCCTGCTCACAGGAATAGATAAAAACCTTGCCATGCATTATGTAAAAGGCGGCTGCAAGCCGGAATTAGTATTAAAGTTTAACGGCAGGGAATTAACAGGCGGAACAGATTACAAGGTTTCTTATGCGAATAACAAAAAGCCCGCCGATGCCTCCGCGGATAAAGCGCCGCTTATCATAATAAAAGGCAGGGGGAATTTCAAGGGCACGATATCCGTCCCCTTCTCCATCCTAAAGAAAAACCTTGCAGACTCCGAAGCCCCTGTGTCCGTTGAGGCAGCGGATGTGGGGTATGTGAAAGGTGCCGGGAAATATATCAGCAGACCGGTCCTGACGGATACGGACGGCAAAGTATTAAAAGCGGGCACGGATTATGAAGTAAGCTACACGCTTTCGGACGGGATCACGAAGCTGGATAAGAAGAGCACTGTCAGTGCAGGAAATGACGTATGTGTGACTGTGAAGGGAAAAGGGAATTACGAGGGGACGCTGTCCACGACCTACCGCATAACGGAAAACCGGTTTGCACAGGCAAAGGTTACGGTTACGCCGAAGATTTATACCGGAAGGAGGGTATACCTGTCCAAAGAGGATGTAAAGGTGACGGTAAAAAATGCAGGAAAAACGGAGGAGCTTACATACGGCACGGATTATGAGATCATAGAAGACAGCTATACCAATAACCTGAAAAAAGGGACTGCCAGTGTGAAGGTCAGGGGACTTGGAAAATACGGCGGGACAAAGACTGTGAAGTTTAAGATTCAGGCGAAGAAGATGGAGGTGTTTGACATTATTGTGAAAAATTCCGGAGTATTGAAGTTTGCGATACAATAAACCGGATAATAATAAGTTGCAAAACAGCCGCAAACTGTATGATTACAAACATTGCGGCTGTTTTGCTGTCAGAACAGATTTTAATGGCTTTTATTTTTTACAAATGATATAATGGGGAAAATATAGGAATAAACAAAAGCAATATTGTGTTTGATGAAATACCAATGAAGTGTATATTTTGGCCATAAAATGTAAATATGTCATGAAACGGAGGGAGTTTATGCTTACAAGGCAGCAAAATATTTTTTTAGCAAAGAAAATATTTACGGAACTTGTGTTTAATACTGCTTATATAGAAGGATGTAATGTAACTTTTCCGCAGACGCAGACTATTATTGACGGGGCTGTGGTCAATGGCATATCCGTAGACGATATACAAACCGTTTTAAATCTTAGGGACGGATGGAAATTCGTTATAAATTCCGTGGATAAACCGTTGACATTAGAGTATGTCTGCACGATAAATGCATATGTATCGAGAAACGAAAGTCTGGAATGGGGAGTATTAAGAAAAGGAACTGTCGGAGTAGGCAGCTTTCTGCCGACTATTCCTGTTAAAGAAGATGTGGTAAAAGAAATAGAACGTATAAACGGGATCGATAAACCTATCGACAGGGCGTTGGAGTATTTTGCATACGCTTGTAAGCAACAATTATTTTGGGATGGAAACAAACGAACCTCTACGATGGTTGCCAGTAAAATTCTGATAGAGAATGGAGAGGGCATATTGACCATTGGAAAAGATCAGGCGGAAGAATTTAATGTAACCTTGAATAATTGGTATTTAAGGGACGAATTGCAGCCGTTAAAAGATTGTCTGAAAAAATGTATCAGAACGTTAGAGATATAAAGACAATGCCATGTACGGCATGAAAAGAAGACAAAAAGAGCTCTGTAAAAGTCAGGGCTTTTTTTTAGGTTGACAGTCTAACAGTTGTTAGGTATAATAGAATCTAACAACTGTTAGGGAGGATGAGAAATGAATGAAACGAAACAAAAAATATTAGACGCCGCATTAGATCTGTTTTCTCAAAAAGGGTTCTCTGCGGTTTCTATCAGGGATATTTGTAAAGTGGTAGATATCAAGGAAAGCTCGGTCTATTATCATTTCAAAAATAAACGGGACATCTTTGATGAATTGCTGCTGCGTTTTGAAGCGATAGCTGCGGATCTGATGGGCCGGTTGGAAGAGGGGCTGTCGACTCCGCCGGATACCTATGAGGGAGATTTATTTGAAAAGACCTGCGATTGTTTTTTTGAAAAGTATCTGATGGACGGATATTGTAATAAAATGATGCGGCTGCTTTCCATTGAACATTTGCATAATGAGGAGATGCAAAAAATATATGCCGACTGGATTTTTGACAGGCCGCTGCAGTTTCAGGCAAAAGTGTTTTCCGTGTTGACGGCGGCGGGTATCGTCAAAACAAAAGACAGCGATTATCTGGCAGTAAAATTTTATGGGCCGATTTTTCTTTTTATGCAGCGCTGGCTTTTTCATGGGGCTTTGACGGAGGAATGCAGACAAACTTTTCGGGAAAACGCGTATCGGCATGTGAATTATTTTTTTAAGGAAATGGAGGAAATATAATATGGCAAATATACTGATCGTAGGCGCCAATCAGGGGATTGGTTACTATCTTACGGAAAGATTGCTGGAATTGGGAAATTTTGTAGCGGTATTGGATATTAGGACGGATGCGGTTGAAGCGCTAAAAGCAAAATATCAAAAGGCGGTTTTGCCGGTCATTGCTGACGCGCGGAATCTTTCAAGCATCGAAAACGGAGTACGGCAGGCTGTCGAACGTTTCGGAACGATCGATATTGCGATACATAATGCCTGTATGTGTACTTTTGAAGGCGAGAAGGATACGGATTATGAAACGTATCAAAAGGTAATGGACATAAATTATTTTGGGGCGCTGAGGCTGGCGAAAACCGTTTTACCGTATATGCGGAAAGCGAAAAAGGGGCGTATTATTTTTACGAGTTCAGGCGTAGGGGTTACCGGATTTTTTAATATTTCTCCTTATGCCGCTTCGAAAGGGGCGATAGAATCATTGGCAAAATGTCTGGAAATAGAAAATGAAGAATATGGGATTTCCTTGCACTTATTTCATCCCCCGTTGACAAACACAAGGTCGGCGTCAGGTATTCCGATCCCAAAAGAATTTAAGGCGGAAGCAAAAAAAGTCGGTTATGGCTTGGCCGAGCGCATTTGGTCAAAAAAGTTTGTGATCTGTCATTGCGCCAGTCAGGCGGCCCAAGTCAGGTTTTGCTACCGGCATCCTCTTTATATAGGGAAAATGATGACGAAGGCAGCCAGAAGGGCTGTCGGATCAAAAAAATGAAGAGGAACGGAAATGGTTTTTATTTAGTATTTTGAGAGGTTTGCGTACTTCACATTTCTTTCTTTGTTTGGTACAATAGTACTATCATTGGCAGATAAAGAAAGAAGGGGTATGAATGATACACAAAGAGAAAGCGGAACAGCTTTTACATCAGCAGTATCATTGTTCACAGGCTTTGTTTGGTGCGTTTGCAAAGGATTTCGGATTGGATTTGAAAACGGCGTTTAAGATCAGCACATGCTTTGGGGGAGGCATGCGTCAGGGCGGAACGTGCGGATGTATTACGGCGTCCCTGCTGGTGCTTGGGATGGCGCTTGGATTTTATGATTCTCAGGATAGGGAAAAAGAAGTATACGGAAATAAAAAGACGGATGAGTTTATTAAACGTTTTACGGACGAGATGGGAGGAGACGTTTATTGCCGCGATATTTTGGGGAAAGATATTTCAAAACCGAATGAAATGGCGGTCATCCGTAAGGAAGGTCTGATTCTCCAGAAATGTCCGAGAGCATTAAATGCCAGCATAGAAATTCTTGAAGATATGCTGTCAGATTATTTTAAAGACATGGTGGAGAGCAGTATCGGGCTGGAAGATATCCCGGAAAACGACGAGATGCGCAGCGTATTGAAGAGCGTCAGTAAGCTCAACCGTTTCAGGAGAAATGTGAATAATCTATTGTATTCCTCTTCAAAAGAGATCGGATTTATTCAGTTCGATATCCGTAAATTTAAGATTGTAAACGATTTGTACGGAGAAAGATTCGGAGACGAAATTCTGGATTTTGTTATAAGGCAGTTACAGGAAATCTGCCACAGCGAGCAATTTTTTATCAATCTGAGGAGCGATGTGTTTATGGTGGTGACGGAATATGAAGAGGAAGAGGAACTGGTAGACTTCATACGCCGCCTGAATGAAAAGATCAGTAATTTTAAAGAAGTAAAGCTGCAGATGTCTTACAGCGTGTATACGGTAGAAGACCGGGAAATGGAGCTTCGACAGATGGAAGACCGGGCCGCCATGGCAAGAAAAGCCGCCAAAAAAAATATACTGACGAATATTTTATTTTATAAAGAACAGTTTAAAGAATCTCTCTATAACAGAAAATTTATCGAAGAGAATATGCAGGCTGCCGTTACGGAGCGACAGTTTATGATGTATCTTCAGCCTAAATACAGCATTGAAAAAAACGAGATCATAGGGGCGGAAGCATTGGTAAGGTGGAAACATCCTGAAAGAGGGATGATCTATCCGAATCAGTTTATTCCGATCATTGAAGAAAATGGATTTATTAAAAAAGTAGATTATTACATATGGGCGGAAGCCTGCCGGTTTATTAAAAAATGTGAAGAGGCGGGAATAGAGTCCTGTCCGGTATCCGTAAATGTGTCCCGGATCCATTTAAGGGATGATGAATGTATCCATGTATTGTCCGATCTGATCAAAGAGAATGACATTCAGAAGCAGTTACTGGAATTGGAGATTACGGAAACTGCGGATGACCAGCAGGTCAGTATGAAGGCGCTGCAGTTGAAAGAAGAAGGGTTTACTTTATTGATGGATGATTTCGGCAGCGGATATTCTTCTTTGAATATTCTGCTGGAGACGCCTTTTGACGTGATTAAACTGGACAAAAAATTTATGGAAAACATGATGGTTTCGGGAAAAGGAAGGCTCATTCTGGAACAAGTTGTTTCTATGGCGGATAAACTGGATCTGGGGCTTTTGGCAGAGGGAGTGGAGACGAAGGAACAAATCGACTTGCTGCAGAGTATCGGCTGCGATCAGGTACAGGGATACTATTATGCAAAACCTATGCCGGAAGAAGAATTTTTTGTACTTTTGAAAAAACAGAAGCTGGGATGACCGGTTTCTGTTTTTTGGCGTATGGCAGGCGTATATACGGACTCTTCCGGCTGCGCCTGCATCTTGAAGGTTCCATTGTTTCCTTTCCATTGCGTCAGCAGTTCCGGACAATGCTTCTATTGACACCAAAATAGGGAAAAAGATATAATATAAATCAGGATACATTTATGCTTTCAATAAGGCATAGGACGAGCAAATCTGGAGAACGTAGATGAAAAAGAGACAAAACAAAAGTAAAACGGACAAAGGAGTTCCTTTGCTTCTTTCTATCATATTGGTTTTTTGTGTTTTGGGGGCGGCGGTATTTTCTGTGTCACGAAAAATATCAAAAGAAATGTCGGCGGCGGCAATCCAAAATCTGAATGAAAGTCTGGACCTGATACAATGTACTATAGAGGCTATCCTAAATAAAGAAGCGGAATTTCAAAAACTGATGGCTCAGGAAATCGCCATGAGGGAAGATCCGGAAGAATATATCCGTTCCTATCAGAAAAACCGGACCATGGTAAGGGTCGCGCTGATCCCCGTGGGGGAAACGGAGGGGATTTCCAGCACGGGAGAAGTCTTTTCCGAAGAAGGACTGGAATTTTCTTCGGGAGATGCAGTAGACGGGCTTGCAGTCTCCCTTTCTTATCTGAATTATATGGGTACATGGGCTTATGCCATTAAATGCCCGGTGGTGAAAGACGGTGAGGAGATCGGTACGCTCTATGTAGAGTATACTTATGATTCGCTGGACAGATCCCTTCCGAACGGGTTTTACGGTAACTGTGCCATGCTCTATATTATGGACGCAAAAACGGAGCGTTTTGTACTGAAACCAAAAGGAATGGGGGAACGCAGTGCGGGTCATTTGAATCTGCTGGATTTTTATCGGGCAAATGACATCAACGAAGAGTCCCTTCGCGCCCAAGTGGAACAGTGTGTGCAGAACGGGGAAAGCATTATGTTTTACCATGACATACGGGGAAAAAGGGCGCTGAATTATATGTGGGCGGTAAACGACGGTTTGATCTATCTGACCGGATATGTGCCTGTCGAAGCTATCCAGCAGGAAGGAAAGACCGTAACTCAGAATATATTTATCGTTGTGGCTGTAATGCTGATCGCATTTTTGATCTGCTGTATTTTGTACTATTTTAACCAAAAACAGCAAAACAGGGTCAGGAGAGAAAGAGAAAAGGAAAGAGAATTGCATAATAAACAGTTGGCCGAAGCGCTGCAGGCCGCGCAGGTGGCAAGTCATTCCAAGACCACGTTCCTTTCCAATATGTCCCATGATATCCGTACGCCGATGAACGCGGTGCTGGGGTTTACGACGCTGCTTGCCAAAGATGCGGAAAATCCTGATAAAGTCCGGGAATATACGAAAAAGATCACGGCATCCGGCCAGCATCTGCTCAGCCTGATCAATGACGTGCTGGACGTTTCCAAGATCGAAAGCGGAAAAGTCGTACTTAATATGGAAGAATTTACCCTGCATGATCTCGTATCTTCCGTGGATGCGATCGTCAGGCCGATGGCGGTTGCGAGATCCCAAAAATTTCATGTGGAAGTAACGGACATTAAGCATGAATATTTGATAGGGGATGAGACAAGGATCAACCAGATACTGATCAATCTTCTTTCCAATGCGGTGAAATATACGCCGGAAGGAGGGAACATCTGGTTTCGCATGATCGGTTTAAAACAGCGCTCCGGTCAGTTTGAACATATCCGTATCGAAGTGGAAGACGACGGATACGGAATGACGAAAGAATACCTGAAGACGATCTTTGATGCGTTTACGAGAGCCGAAAACAGTACGACGAATAAGGTGCAGGGAACGGGACTGGGGATGGCGATCACTAAAAATATCGTAGAGCTTATGGGCGGAACGATCGAAGTATCCAGCGAGGTGGACAAAGGAAGCCTGTTCCGGGTAGAATTGGAATTCCGCATACCGGAAGGGACAGCGGATAAAAAGTTTTGGGAAGAAAGCGGAATATCCCGGATTTTATCTGTGGACGGAAACGCCCAGGACGATAAAAATCTCCGGCTGCTTATAGGGGACAGCGGTATTTCGGTGGATACGGCGTTCCACACGGAAGAAGCGCTGCGTATGATAGAAGAGGCAAACCATGCGGATGAAAGATATCATATGGTATTACTGGATTGGGATGCGCCGGATACGGGCGGCATCCAAACGGCGGAAAAGATACGGAAAGCACTGCCGGAAAACGCACTGTTGTTGTTTTTGACGGCTTACGGCGCGGACGGTTTAGACAGTATGGAAGAGGCGCTTAAACTGGAATATACAGGTGTGCTCATGAAACCGTTTTTCGTATCTGCCCTAAAGGAAAAGGTAATGGAAATACAGGCGGGGCTGGACGGAGAAAACAGAGCGGTAAAGACTGACGATGACGGCAGTTTAGAAGGGCTGCATTTCCTTGCGGCGGAAGATAATGAGATCAATGCGGAGATCCTTTCAGAAATTTTATCGATGGAAGGAGCGGATTGTGAGATCGCCCAAAATGGCAGACTGGCATTGGAACGGTTCGGCGAATCAAAAGAAGGTGAATTTGACGCGATCCTCATGGACGTCCAGATGCCGGTGATGAACGGTTATGAAGCCACAAGGGCGATCAGGGCGTTAAGACGTGAAGATGTGAAAACGATCCCTATTATCGCCATGACTGCGAACGCTTTTGCCGAAGATGAAAAAGAAGCGCTACATGCGGGAATGAACGTGCATCTGTCGAAACCCATTGATATAGGACTGCTAAAGAAAGTAGTAAAACAATATGTAGGCAGGACATGACAGCGCTTATGGAGTTATGGGAAAGGATAATATATAGATTGATCAGGCAGGGAGAAAGAAAAATAAGATTATGAAAAAAAGCAAACAAAACGGTTTTAGGAAAGCAGCGGCAGCGTGCATAATAGGGACTATGGCATTGGTTTTGGCGTCCTGCGGGAGTAAAGAAGGGGAGCATGAGAATCTGATAGTCACGAAAAAAGACGGCGACCGGCTTGTGAATCTGTTCAGCCCCATGGAAAAGACCAATCCGGATGCGGATAATGTTGCCAGAAGCGCAGCCGATAAAACGATCGTCATGGCAGAGGAGACATTGGGATTGACCGTCGGTTATACTACTTATACGGCGGAGGATTATCAGGATAAGACTTATGACGATGTGGCGCTTGACAGGGCGCGCAACGATATGGACGATATTTATCTGCTCAATCCGGATGTGATCCAAACGCTGGGGGAAGAGGAAAAGCTGATGGATCTGTCGGGTCTGGAATGCGCCGGGAATTTGAGGGACGTGGTCAGGACGGCGAACACGGTCAACGGAAAATTAGTGGCGATTCCGCAGGAAGTGGTAGCTTACGGGCTTTTTATCAATAAAGATATGTTTGATCGATACGGTCTGGAACTGCCGGAAACGCCGGAAGATTTTTTGGAGTGCTGCAGAGTGTTCAAAGAAAACGGGATCGAAACGCCGGTAGGGGCAAACCGTTGGTGGCTGGAAACCTTTGTTTTGGCGCAGGCATACGCAGATCTGTATAACGGCGGGAACACAGAAGCCGAAATTGCGGCGTTAAACAGCGGGGAAAGCAAATACAGCGATTATATGCGGCCCGGCTTTATGTTTCTTCAGGAGATGATCGACTGCGGTTACATCGATGCGGAGAAAGCATATGTGAGTGAAGCGATCGAAGGGGAAGGCGAAGATTTCCTTAATCAAAAAACGCCTATTGTCATGGCATATTGGGGAGCGGCAAATACGGAAACCGCATACGGGAAAACAGATTTCAATATGTTAGTCATCGGATTCCCCAGCAGCAGAGGCCAAATGCCGGTAATGCCAATGACAGGATTCGCGGTAGGCGTTAATTCGGAACATGCAAAAGACGCCATGAACGTTTTGGACGTGATCCTTTCCGATGAAGCGCTGCAGATCTATGCGGAAACGAACAGGGTGATCTCACCGTCTAAGAATGTGGAAGTGGACTGTGTCCCTGCCTTAAAGCCGTTAAACGACAGGATTGAGGAGAATGTTTATGTGCTTGGCTCAAATGCGGGAATGAAAGTAGAGCAGTGGGGAAATACCTGTCTGATCGTCCGCAGGCTTTTAAACGGCGCTACGGTAGACGAATGTATGGCGGAATTTGACAGGCTTCAGGAAGAGTCTTTGAAAAAGTAAGCAGTCTGCATGAAAAGTCTGTCTTTTTTAATCAGATATTATATGCTATAATAACCAAAGAATATAGGTAAGGGATGGTAGGATAAGCATGAAGAAAAGAAAACAAAACGATCTGCTGTTATTTTTCGGCGGATTGGCAATGCTGGTAGCAGGGCTTTATTGGTTTATGAGCAAAGTGACCGTAACGAACCATTTTATCGGAGGAAATTTCCGGTTAGGAGGTTTTTCCGTCAGCAGCGGACTGATCGTCGTACCTTTTATTGCTTCGGTCATCTGGCTCTTTATAAGGCCGGACTCTTTTCTGCCTAAGGTCTGCGTGGTCCTCAGTATCATATTGATCCTTGCGGCAGTGATCATCAATACAAGCATCTACTTACAGCCTACTTCCCTCTATGAATATTTGTTGATGCTTATATTTATTTTTGGCGGCGGGGCTATGGTGCTTAAAGTTTTATTCAATCCTAAATATAAGGACTAGCGTATTGTCTTGTATCGTTCGCATTTCGCCAAATAAAGTACTGCTAAAAACGGATCTGCCTGTTTTGAGCGGGGACAGAGGATACTTATGGAATGTAAGGAAGCAGAAAAACTGATAAGAAAGTTTATTGACGATGAATTGGACTATGGAGAAAGCATAGAATTTCTGGAGCATATGCAGGAATGCCCGAACTGCAGGGAGGAACTGGCGATCCAGTTTCTTGTGACGGAAGGGATGGCAAATCTGGAGGAAGGTTCGGCATTCGATCTGCAGGGGGAACTGAACGAACGTCTGGAAGAGCTTGAGAAACGGATAAGCAGGAATGAAAACCTTCGGTATTTTTCTTATGTGGCGGAATTTTTTGCCATAGTCCTTATTATAATATTTTTAGTGTTGGTGTTTGTAAAATGAGTGAAAAATTAGTGTTGATCGATGGAAACAGTATATTGAACAGGGCTTTTTACGGAGTTCCGGACTTGACGAATTCCCAAGGGCTCCATACGAATGCAGTATTTGGTTTTTTAAATATTTTGTTTAAAATTTTAGAAGAGGAACAGGCGGATTATCTGATGGTGGCTTTCGATGTAAAGGCGCCTACTTTTCGTCATGCGCTTTATAAGGAATACAAAGGAACGAGAAAGCCGATGCCGGAGGAACTAAGGGAACAGCTGCCGGTTATGAAGGAAGTACTGCACGCCATGGGCGTTGTGACGGTGGAGCAGGCAGGACTGGAAGCGGATGATATTCTGGGTACTTTGGCAAAACGGGGAGAGAAAGAAGGGATGGAAGTTTCTCTTGTTTCAGGAGACAGGGATCTGTTACAGATCGCCTCCGGGCATATCAAGATCAGGATCCCGAAAACAAAAGGCGGAAAAACGGAAGTGGAAGACTACTATGCCGAGGACGTGGCTGCTTCATACCGGGTGACGCCGGAGCAATTTATCGATTTGAAAGCGCTGATGGGAGATACTGCGGACAATATTCCGGGAGTACCGAAAGTAGGGGAAAAGACGGCAACTGAATTAATGGCAGCTTACGGATCCATAGAAGGGATCTATGAACACATCGAAGAGATCACCAAAAAGAGTATCAAGGCATCCTTACAGGAAAATAAAGAGCTGGCACAATTGAGCAGGGTTCTTGCCACGATTAAAACGGACAGCGATGTAGATGTTTCTTTCCAAGAGGCAAAACTGGAAAATCTGTATACGAAAGAAGCTTACGAGTATTTTAAAAAACTGGAATTCAAAGCATTTTTATCCCGCTTTGAAGCAGGCGAAACAGAGAAACATTTAGAGATAGAAAACTTTTTTAAAGAAGTTACGGAACTTGAAGAAGCGGAAATCTTATTTGAAGAAGCAGCAAAAGAAAAAAGGGCGGCGTTCCATGTATTTCAGGATAAGAAGGAAAAAAACAGCTTTTCCGGAATAGGACTCGCTTATGGGGAAAAGGCCGTATGGTTAAGGCCGTACGGGTTTTTGACGGAAGAATATATGAGAGAAAAACTCCGCGCACTTTCGGAAAAGGCGGATTTAGCGGCCTTTGACATAAAAAAGCAGTATGATTTTTTAAATCAGGAAAAGACGGACCGGTATTTTGACGTACTGATCGGGGCTTATCTTTTGAACCCGTTGAAAAATGATTATGAGATAGAGGATATTGCTTCGGAACATCTGAATCTGATGTTAAAGAGCCGGAGGGAACTGTTCGAAAAGATAAGCCTGCAGGAAGCTTCGGAAAAAGAAGAATTTTTACAATATGTATGTTATTATGTGTATGCAATAGAGAAATCATCGGCAGTGATAGAAGAAAAATTAAAAGAAACGGGAATGTATGAATTATTCCGTGAAATAGAGATGCCCTTATCGATGGTTTTGTATGACATGGAAAAAGAAGGTGTCATGGTCCGTCCCGAAGAATTAAAAAACTACGGGGAAAATCTTGCCGGAAAGATAGGGGAATTGGAGGAATCCATTTATTCCCTTGCAGGAGAGAAGTTCAATATTAATTCTCCAAAACAATTAGGCGAGATCCTGTTTGACAAGTTAAAACTTCCGGGAGGGAAAAAGACGAAAACGGGATATTCCACGGCAGCCGATGTGCTGGAAAAACTGGCGCCGGATTCCCCGCTTGTCGCTGCCGTGCTCGAATACAGAGGGCTTGCAAAACTAAAATCCACTTATGCGGACGGGCTGGCCGCGTTTATTGACGATACGGACAGGATCCATTCTAACTTTAACCAAACGATAACCGCTACCGGGCGTATCAGTTCCACGGAGCCTAATCTGCAGAATATTCCGATGCGTATGGAGCTTGGGAGGCTGATCAGAAAGGTATTTGTTCCTAAAGACGGATATTTATTCATGGACGCGGATTATTCGCAGATCGAGCTTCGGGTACTTGCCCATATGTCGGGTGACGAACAACTGATAGAAGCATATAAGATGGACGAGGATATCCACCGGATTACGGCGTCAAAGGTATTTCATACTCCTTTTGAAGAAGTTACCGATCTGCAGAGAAGGAATGCCAAAGCGGTAAATTTCGGCATTGTATACGGCATCAGTTCTTTCGGGCTCAGTCAGGATCTGAGCATTACCCGGAAGGAGGCGGCTGAATATATCGAACAGTATTTTGCAACTTATCCGAAAGTAAAAGAATTTTTAAATCAGTTGGTGAGCGACGCTAAAGAAAACGGATATGTCACGACAATGTTCCACAGAAGGCGTCCGGTTCCGGAGCTTGCCTCCAGCAATTTTATGCAGCGCTCCTTCGGAGAGCGTGTCGCCATGAATTCGCCGATTCAGGGAACGGCGGCGGATATTATTAAAATTGCGATGATACATGTATGGAGGAGGCTGAGAGAAGAAGGGCTTAAATCAAAGCTGATCCTGCAGGTGCATGACGAACTGTTGGTGGAGACGGCGTCCGAGGAGGAAGAAACGGTACGTCGTATTCTGACGGAAGAGATGCAGTCGGCGGCTAAATTGTCGGTAAAACTGGAAATAGACCTGCATACGGGGAAAGATTGGTATCAGGCTAAATAAGTATACGGCAAATGGCGGACAGAAAGAACGGCGGAAACGTGGAGAGGACCGGAATGCGTGTGATTGGAATCACGGGAGGCATTGGAGCCGGAAAAACGGCGGTGCTTTCCTATATAAGAGAAAAATATAACTGCCGTGTTCTTTTGGCAGACGAAGTAGGACATCTTGTAAAACAGCCGGGACAGCCGGGGTATGAAAGTTTGGTGAAGCTTCTTGGAAACGAAATTCTCCGGCCGGACAAAACGATTGATAAGGCGAAGATGGCGGATAAGATCTTTAAAGAGGAGTCTTTACTGAAACGGGTCAACGCATTACTGCATCCCGCCATAGAACGCTATATCATAGAGGAAATAGAAAAAGAAAAGGCCTCGGACAGTCTGGCTTTCTTTTTTGTGGAGGCGGCGCTTCTTTTGGACAGCGGTCTGAAAGAGAAAGCCGAAGAAATTTGGTATATCCACGCAGACGAGCGGATACGCAGGGAGCGGCTGAAATCATCAAGAAATTATACGGATGAAAAAATCAATGAGATCATGCGTATGCAAAGAACGGAAGAGGAATTTAAAAAAGAGAGCGGCGTTATCATTTATAACGACGAGGATTTTGAAGTTACAAAGAAACAAATTGATGAAAAACTGGGGGATCACCTGTGGCGGAATTAAAAAGATATTTGGAAAAACCGGTATTTGGGCTTGACATTGGGACAAGAAGCATTGTAGGAACGGTAGGGTATCTAAAAAACGATACTTTTATCGTTCTGGCACAGCGGGTAAAAGAGCATGAAACAAGGGCTATGTTAGACGGTCAGATCCATGATATAAAAAAGGTAGGCGCTGCAATCGAACAGGTAAAAAAAGAATTGGAAGAGGCGCTTTCCATGGAATTGGAAAATGTCTGTATTGCGGCGGCAGGACGTGTGTTAAGGACTGTTACGATCAATGTGGAGCAGGAGTTCCAGACAGAGAGATCCGTGACGGAGGAGGATGTTTATGCGCTTGCTTCTTTGGGGGTAGAAAAGGCGTACGAAGAGTTTTTAAAGAATCATGAAGAATATGACATGAAGTTTTACTGTGTCGGCTATTCCGTGATCCATTATTATATGAATCATTACCAGATCGGGAATCTGGAGGGACATAAGGCGAGAGTGATCGGCGCGGACATGATCGCTACTTTTTTGCCGGACGACGTAGTGGACGGGCTTTATAAAGCGGTGGAATATGCAGGGCTTCAGGTAGTAAACCTGACATTGGAGCCTATTGCCGCCATACAGGTCGCCATACCGGAGATGTATCGTATGCTGAATATGGCGCTGGTGGACGTGGGCGCAGGAACTTCCGATATTTCCATTACAAAGGACGGCAGCATCGTTGCATACGGTATGATCCCGACAGCGGGAGACAGCCTGACGGAAACGATCGCAAGGCACTGCCTTGTAGATTTTCAGACAGCGGAAACGATCAAAAGGAGCGCTACGGAAAAAGACAGCGTTTCCTATAGGGACATTATGGGGATAGAACAGGTCATTACGGCGGAGGAGATCTTAAAAGTGGCAGAACCGGAGATCCTTGCCATGACAAAGCAGGTATCCGATAAAATAAAAGAATTGAACGGTGGGAAACCGGTCAGCGCGGTATTTGTTGTGGGAGGCGGCGGAAAAATCCCTACTTATACGGACAGGCTTGCAGAGGAATTGGGAATTCAGGTACAGAGAGTCGCGGTCCGTGGGGAAGAGGTCATGCAGAAAATCACTTTCTGCGAGGAGGATGCAAGAAAGGATTCTTTACTGGTGACGCCTATCGGTATCTGCTTAAGCTATTATGAGCAGAGCAATAATTTTATCTTTGTAACATTTAACGAAGAGCGGATCAAACTCTATGACAACAGTAAGCTTGCGGTAGTGGATGCGGCAATGCAGGCAGGTTTTCCCAATGACGGTCTTTTCCCGAAGAGAGGAAAGGAACTGAATTACACGGTGAACGGAACGGCAAGACTGCTGAGAGGAGAGTTGGGAGAAGCAGCACAGATCCTTGTGAACGGAACGGAAGCGGATATCCATACAAGGATCGCGGCTAACGATATGATTCAGGTGAAAGAATCCACAGCGGGCGCCGCCGCCTCTTTGGAACTGCAGCAAATTCCTGAATTTGCCGGCAGACTGAATATTTTTGTCAATGAAAGACAAGTGGAACTGCCGGTGTTTGCAAGTGTAAACGGCGCGCTCCAATCAGGGTTTTATGATATACGCGATCAAGACAAAATCGAAATGCTGAATTTTTATACAGTAGGGCAGATCATCGAATTTATGGATGTTATCTTAGAACCGGAAATGAATATTTATGTAAATAATAAAGTGGCCGACAGGGATACAAAGGTATACGAGAATTTTTCCGTGATCTGGACAATGGAAGAATTAAATCTGTCGGAAGTGATAGAAGAGGTCAAAGAGGCGGCAAAACGCGGCGAGTTTTATGAAACCGCATATGAAGATCCGTTACATGAAGACTTTTCCTATGAGGAAACTGTTTACGGAGAGGAATCCGGATACGGCGAAGGGGCGGAGGAAGAACCGGAAAGGGAGGAGCCGGCTGACGGAGACGTTACGGAAAATGAGGCAGAAAAAGCGCCGGAAGCCTTTTTTACAGAAATGACTATTATAGTCAATAAAAGCCCGATCACTTTAAAAGGAAAAGAACATTATATTTTTGTAGATATTTTTGATTATATCGATATCGACCTTTCAAAGCCTCAGGGCAGCACCATCGTAACAGAGATCAACGGAAGAACGGCGCAATACATGGAGGCGCTGCATGACGGAGACGTAATAGAAGTATATTGGAGGAAATGACGGATGAGATTGTGCAGTATAGCCAGCGGCAGCAGCGGAAACTGTATTTATGTAGGTACCGGAGCGACCCACATTCTTGTGGATGTGGGAATAAGCGGAAAGAGAACGGAACAGGGGTTAAATACGCTCGGACTAACCTGCCGGGATCTGGACGGGATCTTTATTACGCACGAGCATATGGATCATATCAGCGGTCTTGGAGTGATTGCAAGAAAATATCAAGTGCCGATTTATGCGACAAAGGGAACGATAGCGGCAATCAAGAAGGCGGGTACGGTAGGCCCGATCGACGACAGTCTGTTTCAGACGATCAACGCGGAGGAAAAGCTGATCGTAAAAGATATGACGTTAAACCCTATGACGATCTCCCATGATGCGGCGGAACCGGTGGCATACCGGATCAGTTACGGGAGAAAAAAGATTGCGGTGATCACGGATCTGGGAAATTATAACGACTATACGGTGGAATGTTTGAAAGGGATGGACGCTCTTTTGTTAGAGGCGAACCACGATGTAAACATGCTTCAGGTAGGCCCTTATCCGTATTACTTAAAGCAGCGTATTTTGGGAAACAGGGGACATTTGTCCAACGAACTTTCGGGAAGGCTATTAAGCAGGCTGCTGCACGATAAAATGCAGGCAGTAGTGCTGGGGCATCTGAGTAAGGAAAATAACCTGCCGGAGCTTGCTTACGAGACGGTCCGTTTGGAAATTACCATGGCGGATAATGAATATAAGGCGGCAGATTTCCCGATCACCGTGGCAAAGAGAAGCGAGGTTTCTCAAGTAGTACATATTGCTTAAAAAAATTTATGCCTGCGCCTAAATTTCCGGGTTGCAGCAAAAATGGAGAGAAGGTTGAAAAATCACACCGATGTGCTGATTTTTCAACTACGAGTTTGTGCCGGAGCCACAAACTCAAAATTGCAGAGCCAAATTTGGCTCGCGGCCTTCGCAAAAAACTGCTCCGGCATGGAGGTAAATATGAAAAAAACAATTATTACCGTAGTAGGAAAGGATACAGTTGGAATCATAGCAAAAGTATGTTCCTATCTGGCAGAAAACAAGATCAATATTTTGGATATTTCACAGACGATCGTCCAAGGGTATTTTAATATGATGATGATAGTGGATACGAATGAGACGGAAAAAGCGTTCGGAGAGATGGCGGACGAGATGGATACATTGGGAGAAAGTATCGGCGTTATCATCAAATGCCAGAAAGAAGAAATTTTTGACCAGATGCACAGAATCTGATCTTCACGCCTTTACGTCGTGGAATTGGGTCCGCCAAAGCGGAAGATGGGAGCAGGAATGATTAATTTATATGAAGTGACTGAAACAAATAAAATGATCGAAGAGGAAAATCTGGACGTCAGAACGATCACGCTCGGCATCAGCCTGTTAGACTGTATTGATTCCGACCTGAAAATAGTAAATGAAAAGATCTATCAGAAAATTTATCATGCGGCCAAAGATTTGGTGAAGACCGGTGAAGAGATCTCCAAAGAATACGGGATTCCTATTGTCAATAAAAGAATTTCCGTAACGCCTGTGTCGCTTGTGGGGGGCGCGGCATGTAAAACGGAAGAAGACTTCGTAGGGATCGCAAAGACGCTTGATAAGGTGGCGCATGAAGTCGGGGTAAACTTCATCGGAGGATATTCGGCGCTGGTATCCAAAGGGATGTCAAGGGCAGACGAACTTTTGATCCGTTCCATCCCGAAAGCGTTGTCTGTTACGGAAAGAGTATGCAGCTCGGTGAATGTGGGTTCTACAAAAACCGGCATCAATATGGACGCCGTAAAATTGATGGGAGAAATGATCGTAAAGACTGCCGAATTTACGAAAGAAGCGGATTCTTTAGGATGTGCAAAGCTGGTAGTATTCTGTAATGCGCCGGACGACAATCCCTTTATGGCGGGTGCTTTTCACGGCGTAACGGAAGCGGACAGGATCATCAATGTAGGAGTCAGCGGACCGGGAGTGGTGAAAACGGCGCTGGAACAGGTGCGGGGCAGGAATTTTGAAGTTTTGTGCGAGACAATCAAAAAGACTGCTTTTAAAGTAACGAGGGTAGGACAGTTAGTGGCCAAAGAAGCTTCCAAAAGGCTGGGAGTCCCCTTTGGCATTGTGGATCTGTCGTTGGCTCCGACGCCGGCAATCGGGGATTCAGTGGCGGACATTTTATGTGAGATCGGTTTGGAACATGCGGGAGCGCCGGGAACTACAGCTGCCCTTGCCCTGTTAAACGATCAGGTGAAAAAGGGCGGCGTCATGGCTTCTTCTTATGTAGGGGGACTGAGCGGTGCGTTTATTCCGGTCAGCGAAGATCAGGGGATGATCGACGCCGTTACGGCAGGGGCCCTGTCTTTGGAAAAGTTGGAGGCCATGACCTGCGTATGTTCGGTAGGACTGGATATGATCGCAATTCCGGGAGATACGAAAGCGTCAACGATCTCAGGCATTATTGCGGATGAAATGGCGATCGGTATGATCAACCAAAAGACGACGGCCGTAAGGCTGATACCGGTGATAGGAAAAGGGGTAGGTGAAACGGTTGAATTTGGAGGACTTTTGGGCTATGCGCCTATTATGCCCGTCAATCCGTTTTCCTGCGACGCATTTGTAAACAGGGGCGGACGCATTCCCGCGCCGATTCACAGCTTTAAAAATTAATAGAAGGGGTGTGGCTGTATGGATTTTAATGGGGTATATCATAGGGCGAACGATAATTACTGTTATGCGCTGGACGAGAACCGGCTGATCGTCAATATCAAAACAGGTTATGATGTGAAAGCTGTCAATATTTATCAGGGAGATCCGTTTAAATCGGGAATTTTAGGCGGCGCGGAAGGCTGGGAAGGCGAATGCGTAAACATTGCTTTTAAGAAGCGGCTGAAAAACCAGATCTGGTGGACGACGACTTTGGAACCGGAATTTAAGCGTTTGAAATACTATTTTGAACTGATCACGGATACGGAGAAATGGTATTATTTTGAAGACGGTTTTTTGAGTGAAACGCAGATGCACTTAGAGGGCAGGAGTAAGCAGTGCTTTGTCATGCCGTGGATGAATGCCAGCGATATTGCAAGGACGCCCGCATGGGTAAACGATACTGTCTGGTATCAGATTTTTCCGGAACGTTTTTATAACGGGGACGAAAGCTTAAATCCTGAAAATACATTGCCGTGGAGAGAAGACGGATATGTGAGCAATGCCGAGTTCTTTGGCGGGGACATTCCGGGGATCATAAAGAAACTGGATTATTTGAAAGATCTGGGGATCACGGGGATCTATCTGACGCCGGTTAATGAATCGCCCTCCAGCCATAAATATGATACTACCGATTACTTTAAGATCGATCCTCATTTTGGAACGGAAGAGGATTTCAAAAAGCTGGTAGAGCAGGCCCACGAAAAGGGAATCCGTATTATGGTCGACTGTGTATTTAATCATAGCGGCGAGCAGTTCGCACCATGGCAGGATGTGATAAAGAACGGCGAGAAATCCCAATATTTTGATTGGTTTATGGTAAACGAATGGCCATTTGAAAAAGGGGCGGCAAAGAAAAAGCAATATTATACGTTTGCTTTTTTCGATGAAATGCCTAAATTGAATACGAACAATGCGGAAGTCAGGAATTACTTTTTGGATGTTTGTACGAAGTGGGTCAAGGAGTATAAAGTGGATGGGCTGCGGTTTGATGTAGCTAACGAGATTTCCCATACATTTTGTAAAGAGTTAAGGAGCAGGATGAAAGCCATCAATCCGGAGATCTATATCCTTGGCGAGATCTGGCACGACGCAATGGGATGGCTGCGGGGAGACGAATTTGACGCGGTCATGAACTATCCTTTAGGTCAAAGCATCAAAGATTTCTGGATCGATAAATCTTTGACGGGAGAAGATTTTGAGTATACGGTAAACCGGTGTTATACGGGATATATGCAGCAGACGAACGACGTACTGTTTAATCTTTTGGATTCCCACGATACCAAAAGGCTGCGTTCCGAAGTGCGCAGTTTGGATGAATTTTACCAGCAGCTTGCGGTACTTTTTGCCATGCCGGGAAGCCCGTGCATCTATTATGGTACGGAGATCGCCATGGAGGGCGGACACGATCCCGACTGCCGCAGATGTATGCCTTGGGGCAAGATTGAGTCGGGCGAATATAAGCATCGGATCGTGCTGGTCAGACAGCTCATCCATCTTAGAAAAACAGAACCGCTGTTAAAGAGCAGGAATTTCCATTTTCCGGATACTTATGACAATCCAAGAGTCATCCATTTTACAAAGGTAGGATGGGTAGACAATTTTATTGATGTTATTATTAACTGCTCCGATGAGGAAATCGAACTTTCCGAGGACGGTGAAGTTTTATTTGAAAGATATCTGGAAGACGGAAAGCTGTTAAAAAACGGCATTTTATTCAGACGGATCAGTAGCCTTGGCGATGATAAACAGGAAAAGGCGGAAACAATCAGTAGATAAAACAAGGGAAAAGCAAAAGATAAGAATGAAGTTAAGCGATAGAAGAAAATTGCCCCGCTTAAGAAACGGGAATGGAGGATGAAAATGGCAGAACAATTTGGCAGTACCAGAGACTATGTGGCTTCTGAGGAATTGATGGCGAGCGTCAATATTGCGGTAGCTTTAAAAAAGCCTTTGCTGATCAAAGGCGAACCGGGGACAGGGAAGACCATGCTGGCGCAGGCCGTGGCAAATTCCATGGGGAAACGGCTGATCATTTGGAATATCAAGTCTACGACGAAAGCGCAGGAAGGGCTTTATACTTATGATACGATACAGCGTCTTTATGACGGACAGTTCGGAGAAGAGGGTGTAGACGATATTGCAAGATATATTAAACTGGGAAAGCTGGGCGAGGCTTTCGAAGCCGAAGAGCAGGTAGTGCTGCTGATTGATGAGATCGATAAAGCGGATCTGGAATTTCCGAACGATCTTCTTTGGGAACTGGATCAGATGGAGTTTTATATCCATGAAACGAAAAGAACCGTAAAGGCAAAGCACAGGCCCATCGTGATCATCACTTCCAATGCGGAGAAAGAGCTGCCGGACGCTTTCCTTAGAAGATGTATCTTTCATTATATTGATTTCCCGGATAAAGAGCTTATGGAAGAGATCGTAAAGACACATTTCCCGCAGGTAGAGGAAAACCTGATGAAGAACGCCATGGAGGTCTTTTATTGGATCAGGGATATCAGGGACGTAAGAAAAAAACCGAGTACTTCCGAGCTGATTGACTGGATCAATGCGCTTCAGATCGGCGGGATACCGGCAGACAGACTGAAAAAGGAACTGCCGTTTTTAGGAGTAATGGTAAAAAAAGACGAAGATTTGGACTCTGTGAAAAAAAGGGTTGAGTAGCCTATGTTTAGTAAATTTTTTTATACCTTGAAAGAATTTGGTCTGAATATTACGCTCAGCGAGTGGCTGACTCTGCAGGAGGCTTTGGATAAGGGACTGTGCGAGAGCAGCCTTACCGCATTTTACTATATGGCAAGAGCGATTCTGGTAAAAAGCGAAACGGAGTATGACAAATTCGACATGGCGTTCGAAAGAGATTTTAAAGCAATACAGCACGAGCCGGAGCTGACAAAGCAAATGCTGCGGTGGCTGGATAAATCGGATGAAGAACCGGATGAACGGCTGAGTAACGAGGAACGTTACTGGCTGAGTAATGAAGAAACGCTGATAGAAAAAGAAGATATCGAGCAGAAATTTAAAGAACGCTTAAAAGATCAGGACAGCGAACATAACGGGGGCAGTTACTGGATCGGTACGATGGGAAAAACGTCTTTTGGAAATACGGGCGGAAATGTGGGCGGTGTGCGCGTAGGCGGAAAGACCGGTTTTCAGTCGGCATTTGCTGTTGTGGGAGAGAGAAAATACAGGGATTTCAGGGACGATAAAGTATTGGATAACCGGCAGTTTCAAATGGCTCTTAGAAAACTGCGTCAATTTTCTACCAAACTGGATATCCCGAAAACGGAACTGGATATCGATCAGACAATAGATAAGACCTGCAATAACGGGGGATGTCTGCAGATCGTGATGGAGAAGCCGAGAAAAAATGCGGTGAAGCTGTTGCTCTTAATGGATTCGGGGGGGACTATGATCCCTTATAGCACGCTGTTAACAGAGCTGTTCCAGTCGGTGCATAAATCCAATCATTATAAAGACGTAAAGACTTATTTCTTCCATAATTGTATCTATTCCCATCTGTATAATACGCCGGAGTGCGAAAACGGGGACTGGATCGAAACGGAATGGATGTTCAGGAATCTGGACAGCGATTATAAGGTGATCGTCGTAGGAGATGCCGCCATGGCGCCTGAAGAATTGTATTCCGACAGCGGAAATTACAGAGGGCCGAACAACGGGCTTTCCGGAGAGGAATGGCTGCTGCAGTTAAAGAGACACTACAAGAAAATAGTCTGGCTCAACCCTAAAATGGCGCCGGGACATGCGCCGTGGCGGGAGGCGGAAACGGCAATCAAGGCGATCTTTCCTATGTATAAGCTGACGGTTGACGGTTTAAATCAGGCTATGGCAAAATTAATGGTTAACAAATGATAAATGAATTTGGTTACAAAAATTAGAATTTTCATTACAATTCACTTCAAATAAGATAAATTGTGCCGATATTATCTATAGCATAAGGAAGTGCGAAGGATCTACGAAGAGGGTACTGTCATCGAAGGAACGAGGTAAACAGTTTCGGGTGACAGTGCCTTTTTATATGTATGGAGCTGTGCAGGAAAAATGCTGCTAAACAATACAGGGACCGTGCAGCGCAGGGGAGAGAAACGCCGCCCGGTTAAAACGACAGGAATGGGGATGACGATGAAGAATGAAAACGCTTTGGATAGGCATATGCGATGATGAGAAAAAAATAGAAGATTGTATGAAAGAGATCATAAAACTAAAGCAGGAAGATTACCAGATGCACAGATTTCCGGCAAAAAAAGAGTTGTCAGAGGAAAAAGAAAATCCGGATATTTTATTGTTTGCGGTAGAAAAAAGAAAATTTGATAACATCCTGAAGCGGGTGTCGCAACAGCGGGAAGAAGCCGGACATATTCCACTGATCGTAAAGACCGGAAACAGTTATCATTCGATTCCGCTTGAGAATATTGTTTATGCCGAAAATAACGGACGTAAGATCATTCTTCATACCAATGACGACACACTGGAATTTTACGGTAAGATGAACGATCTGGAAGAAGAGCTTGGAGGGGAGTTTTTCAGGTGCCATAGGGGATATCTGGTGTCCATGGCATATATATCCGGTTATGACAGCGGCAATATCTATTTGAAAAACGGGGACCAGATCTATCTTGCCAAAAGAAAACTGGCAGAATTTTCCAAAGAATACAGAGCGTATTTAAAACGCAATACTTCATGACGAAAACATGCTAATTTATTGCAGTTTCCTTTATAAATATGAAATATGGCCGATATAAAACATAAGGACAAAAGAGGGAAGAACGGAGGCATTTTATGAAAATATCTAAAAATAATATCGCATTTTCAACGATAAGGGCAAAGATGATAAGAAGCAGGAAAACAAAGGGCGGCGGTTTTTACAATACGTCTAAAACCAATAACAGCGTGAAGGCAAGAGCCGCTACGCTGGCGCAGAAAAACGCGGCTATGGCGCAAAGCGGACGAAGAAAAAGTACGGCTTCTTCCATGCTGGAGGAGACCAGATCCAATTATACGGCAATGAAAAGCGCAGCAGAAGACGTACAGTCTTATTTAGGCCATCTTTTGTCTACAAAAGAAGGGTCTTTATTCCAAAAAGCGGAAGAATCCAAAGATACGTCCGGGATCGTAAGCGAGATCAAGTCTTTTGTAGAAGACTACAACAAGATGGTCAGAAAGATGACCAGCGAAGGCGGCGCAGTAAACGAACTGTATGTCAGACAGCTTAAAGGGCTGGTCGTTTCGAATAGAAGCAAGTTAGAGAATATCGGTATCACGGAGGATAAAAACGGGCTGCTTACTATTGACAGGGAAAAATTAGAGAGCGCAGACCTTGAAAAACTGAAAAATGTATTTCAGGGAGAAGACAGCTTTGCCAGCAAGGTGGCGGAGAAGGTTAAAAAAATAGAAGAAAACGCGCAGACGAATCTCAATTCGTTAAACAGCGCTACTTACAGTTCTTTATTGGCAAATTACGGGTCAAGCGGAAGTAAATATAACTTTTTGGCTTGATGTGGCAGGGACCGGGCATTCGAAAACGGAGGGGCAGGTCTGTAACGGGGATGGAGGTTTATGGAATGGGAATATCAAGAATAGGATATTTTAATACATTTTACGGCGGCAGTACAACGGCAGGAAGCGGTACTAAAAAGATGAACGGCTATTTGGGAAAGTATGAAGAATCTTTGACGCCGGGACAGGAGCAGGATAAAGACGGACTTCTGGCAAAGCAGGAGAATGTGAAAACGGGACAGACCGAGGTAATAAGAGGAATGCGTCTGAGAGACCATTTAAGCGGTAAAGACGACCAAGCGCCCTATTATTTCCTATCGGAGGACGGGATCATCGATTATAACGGGGTGATTTTCGTATGTGACACAGAACATAATCAGCTTCATCTGGGAGATACGTCCGACTCCAAAAACTGTCTGACCATCCCGTTGTCAAAGGGCGGCAGCCTTGTAGTGAACAGGAATAACATTGATCAGTTGTCCAAAGCGATATCCATGTTTTCGCCTGAAGACATCAATCTGATCATGAGAGCCCTTGCGGTAGATGCAAAAGCAAGGCAGACCCTTGAAGAGATCGAAGACGAGGAATGCTCCGTAGGGGAAGAAATCTCCGAAGGAGAGGAAAACGGTACGGAAAAGGGCGTAAACAACGACGACGGCGTTTCCGTATTGGAAACGGTAGGATCAAGCGGCGAATGGAGATCGGAAGTTTATCAGAGCATGACTTATGAAAAGAAAGATTGACAAACGGATCGGTCTGCGTTACAATCTTGGCATAAAGAAAAGGCTATGAAGAGAACAAGTAATAACAGGCGGAAGAAACAGAAAGCAGCCGGATGATGAGAGGCGCATCGGAAACAGGTTATGAATACATCTCGGAGCTGCACACCGAACAGATAAGAGTAGGATGTGACGGGGCGTGTGTCCGTTATTACACAAAAGTATCGTTTCGGCTGTACTTGCTAAGGCAGATAATGTGAGTTATCTGTGAATGAAGGTGGTAACACGGGAGCTTTGGCCTCGTCCTTTTTATAAAAGGACGAGGTTTTCTTTATGCGCAGACCCGTGCAGAAAAACTTCCCTTTGATTTACTGAAAATCTATATAAGGACACACGGAAAATCAGCGTAGGACGCTTTGGAATGGAGGAAAAAAATGACGGTATTTGAGGAATTGAAAAAAAGAGGGCTGCTTGCCCAGCTTACGGACGAAGAGGAGATCAAAGAATTGATCAATAACGGAAAGGCAACATTTTATATCGGCTTTGATCCTACGGCAGACAGCCTGCATGTAGGACATTTTATGGCGCTGTGCCTGATGAAAAGGCTGCAGATGGCAGGAAATAAACCGATTGCGTTGATCGGAGGCGGCACTGCCATGATCGGAGATCCATCGGGACGGACGGATATGCGTTCCATGATGACAAAAGAAACGATCGATCACAATTGTGAGTGCTTTAAGAAACAGATGAGCCGGTTTATTGATTTTTCGGAAGGGAAAGCGTTAATGGTAAACAATGCGGATTGGCTGCTTGATTTAAATTACGTTGCATTTATCCGTGACATCGGGGCGCATTTTTCAGTAAACCGGATGCTTTCTGCAGAATGTTATAAACAGAGGATGGAAAAGGGCCTCAGCTTTTTGGAATTTAACTACATGATCATGCAAAGCTATGATTTCCTTTCACTTTATGAAAAATACGGCTGTAATATGCAGTTTGGCGGGGACGATCAGTGGAGTAACATGCTAGGAGGAACGGAACTGATACGCCGTAAGCTGGGAAAAGACGCGTATGCCATGACGATTACCCTGCTTTTAAATTCGGAAGGCAAAAAAATGGGAAAGACCCAGAAAGGCGCGGTATGGCTCGATCCTGAGAAAACGTCTCCTTTTGAGTTTTACCAGTACTGGAGAAACGTTTCCGATGAAGATGTGCTAAAATGCTTAAGAATGCTTACATTCCTGCCGATAGAGCAGATAGAAGAGATGGAAAGCTGGGAAGGAAGCGAACTGAACCGGGCGAAAGAGATCCTTGCATACGAACTTACCGATCTGGTGCATGGGGAAGAAGAGGCTAAAAAGGCGCAAGAAAGCGCAAAAGCGCTGTTCAGCAGCGGCAATGCGGCGGATATGCCGACCAGCGAACTTCAGGAAGAAGATTTCACGGATGGTCAGATCGACATTCTGGCCGTACTCGTAAAGAGCGGGCTGACCGTTTCCCGGTCCGAGGCGAGGCGGGCCGTAGAGCAGGGAGGCGTCGTTTTTGCAGATGAAAAGGTTACGGATATCAAAGCGGTATATGAAAAAGATACCTTTGCAGGAGAAGGCGTCGTAGTCAGGCGCGGAAAGAAGAACTTTAAAAAGGTCGTGTTGAAATAGAAAAGAAAGGGGCTGTGGCATGATCCATAATGTAGATTCTTACACATCCAATATAGCAGGTCAGGAACATAATCTTAAAAACTGCGTTCATAAACATTCGGGCGGTTTTTTGGATATGGATATCAAATTGAAAATGGATTCCGGAAAACCGGAGAATCTACAGACGGAAGAGACGAAATTGCCGACGTTTGATTTGTTCACGGGCGGTATAAAAAAGATAGTAGGAAAAGGAATCGGGTTTTTGAAAGGAATCTGGAACGAGCAGGGCGATAACGGACAACGTGCGAGTACCGCTGTAACGGTAAGAGAGGGCGCAGGGAATCTGAACGGAAAGACGAACCAGACCGGGATTGCCGCCGTTTTAACGGCAGAAGCCGTTGCCGACATCAAACCGCCCAAACAGACGGAGGCGATACAAGAACCCGAAACCGGAAAACGGACGGGGGCGATCCCTGCGCTGAGGGTGAAGACCGGACAGGCAAGAGAGCGTTTTGCTGCAAAAAAAGACGCTTTTCTGAAAAAAATGAAAGAGACGGCTAAAAACAGACGGGGATTTTTTAAGGATAACACGCAGGAAAGGCCGGGGCAGCAAGAGAAACAGACGGAGTGGTTCGAATTGGAGAACATTCATTTGCTGGATTCTTATAACAAAAACGGGGAATATACCAATCTGGGCTCTGATGTAAACATACAGGGGTACAGTGGGAATCCCATGCGGGATAATTATTCGTCTAAGGCATGAAACATGGGGGATATGCTTTCCGATCCCAGAAAAAAGGGGCTGCGACAGCCCCTTTTTCTTTGGAAATTTTGGACATGAGAGCATGGGAATCAGAATTTAAGAAAATATTAAAGAAAAGTATAGTTTGTGTTAAAATAAAAATGTTAACGTGAATAAATACAAAGGAGAGGAAATATGGCAAACATTTTAGTATGTGATGATGACAAAGAGATTGTAGAGGCAATAGAAATATATTTATTACAGGAAGGCTACCATATTTTCAAAGCATATGACGGCGAGCAGGCAATAGAAATCTTAAAAAAAGAAGATATTCATCTGTTGATCATAGACGTAATGATGCCGAAACTGGACGGAATCCATGCCACGCTGAAGATAAGGGAGTATAGCAGTATTCCCATCATTATCCTGTCGGCAAAATCGGAAGATGCGGACAAGATATTGGGACTTAATATCGGGGCGGACGATTATATGACAAAGCCGTTCAATCCCCTTGAATTGGTGGCAAGAGTCAAATCCCATCTTAGAAGATATACCAGTCTGGGTAATTTAAACTCAGATAATAATGCCATGTATACGGTAGGCGGCCTTGTGATCAACGACGAGACCAAAGAAGTCAGCGTAGACGGAGAAATCGTCAGGCTTACGCCCATTGAATATAATATCCTGCTCCTTCTTGTTAAGAATCAGGGAAGGGTATTTTCCATTAATCAGATCTATGAAAGTATATGGAACGAAGACGCCATTGGCGCGGATAATACGGTGGCAGTGCATATCAGGCATATTAGGGAAAAAATAGAGATCAATCCGAGAGAACCCAGATATTTAAAAGTAGTGTGGGGCGTCGGGTATAAGATAGAAAAGCAATAGAACGGGGCGTGCGGATGAAGCAAAAGAATATATTGGGAAGAGGAAACGGAATATTTTTGTTTGTATTACAGCAGCTTATTGCCGTTATTGTAGCGATCGGCCTTACGACAATCATTTTGAACAGCAGCCTGCAGATCGGCGGCTATAAAGATGAAAGTATATTTTTGAATCCCCTTGAGTATAATATGAAATTTGAAGAAAGCGATATTTATCAGATTCTGCTGGAAAAGGGAATCCGGGATGCCGTAAGGATGAGCGTAATCAAGAGTCAATTGGAAACGGACGGAGAATTTGACGGAAATAAAGAAATCGACGTGACCGCGTATGTCAACCGTGCCGAACAGCTTTCCGGAAAGTATGTGACGGCAGCATATCACTTGGAAGAACTTTTAAAATGGGGAAAATACGGGTTCGAATATACGGGAAAGCTTTTTGACTCCGAAGATGAAATGCGGAATTTTTTAGCCCCGTCCACGACCTATACCCAGTATGAAGGAACTTATACCACGGGTTTTCATCCGGTACAGGAAGAGTCAAAAGAAGAATACCGGGAATATCAGAAAACTTGGGCGATCGATGAAGAAACGGGCGCATATGTGATGCTGGAGAGTGAGGAAATGGGTGTGGAATATGCAGTATCTTCGGAAAGTCCCATGTCAGCGAGCGTCACGGTTTCCACTTATTCCGACGACGAGGAAGTAAGCGCCGATACTTATCATACGATTTTGTCAAATCGCTATAAAACAGTGGACGGAAAGACGCCGGAGGAACTTGTATCGACTTGGGAGGAATACTATCAGTTATGCGATAATATCAGCATCGCGGCGAACAGCCTGTACAGCAATTACAGGGAATATCTTGACTATCAGAAGTCTTACAGTATAGAAAATTCTAATCTTCTCTATTGCATGATCATGATGGTAAACGGGAAAAATGTGTGTTTCACCAACGTTACCCTGCCGGAGCTGAATGTGGCGGCAATCAGCGACTATTTCGGGAAATTTAAAAATACGATCTATTACAGTCCTTATGATATGGAATACCGTACGACTACGGGGATCACGGAAGACTATTTTCTGAAGCTTATGAACGACTATAATTATGTATACACGGATAACACGAAAATCTGGATCGCGGTGGATGATAATTACGGAGCGGAGGATGTGTTTGCAAAAGCCGAGTATACTTTTAATCATCTGCTTCCTTCCTGGTGGAAATATGCGGTTGCGATCGTAGGCGGAATTCTGGTCTGGATAGCGTTATTGGTCCTACAATCCTATTTTACAGGAAGACGGATTGTGATAGAAGGCGATGAAGATATGGAGGATGTGGTAGAAGTCTTCCCCACAAGGTTTGAAACGCTGCCGACGGAAATCTGGATGCTTCTTTGCGGTCTGGCAGTTGGTATCGTATTCGTTATGATTTTGTTCACCGCCGATATGCTGAACTGGAAGAAACTGGAGCAACAGACTGTTCTCAATATAGCGATCGTGGAAACTTTGATAACGAGCAGTACGGGATGTCTGGTCTTTTACAGTTTCATACGAAGATGTAAAGTGCGTAATTTGTGGACGGGCAGTTTCGCTTATGGGGTTTTAAAATGGTTTTATGAAAAATTCTTATTAAAGATTGCGGGGGCAGGCGGTGTGATCTACAGAAATATGCCCGTGGCGTTCCGGACTCTTGTGCCTTACGGCGGGCTGATGCTTACAAATGCAGTCGGTATGCTGCTTGGAGTTTTATGGGGAAACGTTTTCATTATTTTCTTATTGTGCCTGCTGGATCTGGCAGTCGGCTGGATGATGTTCAAAAAGAGCATCGACAATAAGAAGATAGTGGACGGCATCGGAGAGATCAGAAACGGAGATTTGAACTATCAAGTCGATACGGAAAAAATGTACGGCGAAAATAAGATTCTGGCGGAGGCGGTAAACAGTATCGGAGACGGTATCAGACAGGCAGTGGAAACAAGTATGAAAGATGAAAAATTAAAGGCCGATCTGATCACTAATGTGTCGCATGATATCAAAACCCCGCTCACTTCCATTATCAATTATGTAGATTTGTTAAAACGGGAGAAGATCGAGGACGAAAAGATAAAAACTTATATACAGGTTCTGGATGCAAAATCCCAGAGACTGAAGCAGCTTACCGACGATTTGGTGGAGGCCTCCAAGATCTCTTCAGGAAATATTACCCTTCACATTGAAAAAATCAATATCGTGGAGCTTTTGAATCAGGCAATCGGTGAATTTTCAGAAAAGTTTGAGACGAAAGATCTGCAGATGGTAGTCACTTTTGAAAAGAAGGCGATGCATATTGAAGCGGACAGCCGGAGAATGTGGAGAGTCATTGAAAACTTATTTAATAATATATTTAAATATGCAATGGCAGGAACAAGAATCTATATTGACGGGAAAACAGAAAATAGACAGGTGATACTTTCCATCAAGAATATATCAGCCCAACCACTGAATATAAACGCAGACGAACTGACGGAAAGGTTTATCAGGGGAGACGTTTCCAGAAGTACCGAGGGAAGCGGACTCGGGCTTTCTATTGCCAAGAATCTGACGGAGGCTCAGAACGGAAAATTCCGTATTTATTTGGACGGGGATCTGTTTAAAGCAATCTTAAGTTTTCCGGAAACGGGAGAAGCGTAATGATCAGGAGCATTAGGAGAAACTGCAGAATGCGGTTTTCCTAATGCTCTAAGTTTCATTTTTTTGTTTTTGCAGCAAGCATTTTTTCAATTGTGGACAGTTCTGCTTCGGAACTGTATTTTTTGATCGTCTGGATCAGCAGATTCATTTCATTTTCCTGAAAGGTAATATTCTGGGTTTTTGCCCGCTTCATGATCGACATAAGAAAAGGGAACATTTCTTTTTGCGAAAGTCCCCTGCTTTCAAATACAAGAGCCTGTAAAAAATCCAGTTTTTCAGGAGCAATATGGGCAACGGCAGGGTCATCCATCCATTTTGGGCGTTCCATCTTAGTCCTCCTTATTTTGAAACATGGAAAACATGGTTTGTTGTTCCGGTGATAAAAGCTGCGACAGCATATCCGGGGAGAAATTAAAAAATTCGTTTCCGCCTTCGCCGCCGGCCATGCCTTCGGGAAACAGTTCTTTCATCATGGTCATGGCAGCTTCTAAATCTTTGTACTGTTTTATCATATTTTGCATATTCTTAAACTGCGCCAGATAAGAACGTTCCTTTTCGCTGCAAAAAGGAGAGAGTTCATCACAAAGGGCACAAAGATCGAAAGTGGGCGGATCGTCTCCCTGACAAAGATTCAGTGAAAAGGGAGAGCCTTCCCGTAAAGAAATAGTGTACTGCAGTTCTAAATATTTGATATAAATAGCTAAATGATGCCGAAGTTCTTTTTTTACATTCGGAAAAAGAATTTTCAACATTTGAATATGGTTGTTCGTATATAAAGTATCAAATGCGGCGATCTTATCAGGTTGTTTTAAGTCCATGGCATCTCCCTTCATCTGTCATACCATTTTATGAAAAATGAATGGGGATTATGCAAACAACAAAAGAGACGCACGATGCGGCCGTTCAAAAAAATAGGCCCTTTTAAGAGCCTATTTTTTGAACATGTGACGATCGCCCCAAATTAGCAGCAGGAATTTCCGCCGCAGCAGCTAAGCAGGATAAGGATCCAGATGATGCTTTCGCATCCACAGCCGTTGTTTCCGCCTAAGAAATTGCCAAAACCGCCGCCGCATCCGCAGCCATTATCGCAACCACAGCCATTATTTCCGCCACAGCAGCAGAGAAGGATAAGGATCCAGATCCAGCTTCCACATCCGTTATTGCTTGCTACATTGTTGCATCCGCAGTTTGTTGCAGTTAAATCACTCATTGATTTGCCTCCAAAAATATTTGTTTTATGGTATATCTTATGTATGGGGCATGTCACTGTTTCTAGAAAAATAAAAAAATATAAAAAGTCCCGGTCATGGAAAATTTTTCTGAAAATTTTCTTCTTTTGAAAAATACTTGAATTTATTATCAGATATAGTAAAATAGATAGTGTATGAAAATAAAAATGGTAAAGTGAGTAATTTAATGATATAATATACCTTAAAGGAGAAATTCAATATGCCAACAGGCGGACGGGAAGTTGCCGGAAGGCAATTCAGGACGAGGGCTGATTATGAAGCTGCCTGCCGGGACGAAAAGAAGATAGAACAGTTAAAACAACGTTATAAATTGGAGGATCCTGACCAGCTCTTGGAGCTGAATAAAGAGCTTCAAGGCAAAAAATACCGCTTTGAAACGATGGTCGGGGAAGACTTCATTTATGAAATAGAGCAGGCCGCCAAGCATACGACGCCGTTGTCTGCCAAGGATAAAAAAAAGAAAAAGAAGCTACATAAGTCAGAAAAGAAGGGGAACTCAAAAACTAAGGAAAAAAAAGATTTGGATGAATATGACAGGGAGATGCAGCAGGAGATCCTTAAACAGCTCAGTTTAAGGGAGAGACGCAGAAAATGGATTATCATTTTATGCAGTCTTGTCGCCGTTATTTCCTTTGGGTATTTTGGAGTCTATTATTATTTTGTAGACCGGACGGCTTCTACCTATGAAAAATGGGCGGATCTCAAGAAGCAGGAAGGGCAGACAGTACCCAGAACGTCACAAAAGCGCCAAACAGAGGAGGAGACGGAGGAAGAGAGAGAGATTCTGGATGAATATAAAGTTTTATATAATAAGAACAAAAGTCTAATCGGATGGGTGAAAATTGACGATACAATTATTGATTATCCGGTTATGCAGACAGTCAATAACGAATATTATCTTACCCATAATTTGGAACAGGAATATGATAAGAACGGTTCCATTTTTATGGATACGGACTGCGATATATTGGAACCCAGCACAAATCTTATTATATACGGGCATCATATGAAATCGGGAAGAATGTTTGGAGACCTTGATAAATATAGTAATAAGAAGTATTATGAAGAACATCCGATGATTCAGTTCGATACGATATATGAAAAAGGCACTTATGCGGTCATGTATGTGTTCCGGTCCAAAGTATATAATGAGAATGAAATAACATTTAAGTACTATCAGTTTATAGATGCCAATTCGGCAGAAGAATTTGATTCCAATATGGAAGAAATGAGCAGGTTATCTCTTTACGATACGGGGGTAACAGCGGGCTACGGCGACAGGCTCTTGACCTTATCCACCTGTGACAGTTCGGAGCAGGACGGAAGATTCGTCGTAGTGGCAAAAAAAGTAAATTAATAAATTTACGGTTAGAGGAGAGTTGTGATGGCAAAGCAAGCATCAAAGAAAAAAAGGGTAAACAGAAAATTAAAAAGGACGATCCGCAAAACGCTGTCAGCGGTATTTATGATCACGGCGCTCATCGTTGCCGCAATACCGGTGCAGAATAACGTGGAGGCAAGCAGCCCGGGAACAGGCGGGACTGTGTCGGGAAATACGGAATCGGAGATACCGGCGGTAGGGTACGGCGTGACCAGGGAATATGTAGAAAACGAAAAGATTAAATTTGAGGTAAATCTTCAAAACGGAGATATCGACGGTTTGGATTCTGCGTTTGATATCGTGAATGTAGGCGGTACCTATTATCTGCAGGAAATCTATAAAGTCGGGACGTTCAAACTGGGAAATCAGATTTATAATACGTTAGCCGCTTATAATAAATCTTTTATGGCTTCCAATAATAACGAGGTGACAATACCGGGCAGTGTAGTTACCAGTTACGGGCAATTTGAGTTTGACATGGAAGAGGTACAAAAGATATATATGGATCCGGCTACCCATACCCCTAATACTGATGCGGATGCTTTGCAGGAAAGGTATAATAAGCTGTATCCTTCTAATATCATAAGAGCCGGAGATCCGGATACCGGAGAGGGAGCGGTCTATGATATTGATATCCGAAATGAAGATTTGGCGGCAGAACCGTTGGCAACAAATGTGAAAAAAGTAGTTTTGGATATTTATGCATGCCAGCAGCAAGGAGCGGTTGCTTCCGGTAAGGCAGATGCGCCCTGCCGCGCACAGGAAGTAGCTATGATTCAGGAAGGGGCAGACGATAAAATCGTTTATGTTGCCTATAATCCTGTTAAGGGAGAGTTTTATGCAGACAAAACCCGTACTTTACGGGCAATTGCGGACGACGCTTTTGGGAAAAATGCCTATCCCGGAGACAGCAACGTGATCCAATTAAATAAACTTGTCCTTCCGGATACAATCGCTTATATTGGAAATAACTCCTTTGAAGGCTGTTCCGGTATCCGTTCTTTTGAGTTGACAGGTACCGTTACGAATATTGGCTGTCAGGCATTTAAAGGCTGTACTTCCATGCAGAGCATTAAAATCAACAATTTACAGAAAATAGGGGCGGAAGCTTTTGCGGACTGCAACAGTTTGGGATCTATTACCTTTCCGTCTACGTTAGATGAGATCGGTCAAGGCGCGTTTTACAATTGTACTTCATTAAAAACGGTAGATATGTCCCAAATAACCGGTGGGGTCATTATTGATGATTTTGCATTTTATGATTGCACCGACTTAAATAGTTTTAATTTTGGCTCAACGGTATCATCTATTGGCAAAGGCTGTTTTGCCGTAACGGATAATAAGCCGATCAACGGTTCGTGGACAAAAATCCAGTTGGCGGATTCAGCCTCGGAATTAGGGGACGCGATGTTTGACGGAAGGACAAATATTGAAGAAGTGATCTTCCCGTCTACTTACGGCGCCGTTCCAAACTCGGCCAGAACTTCCATACTGGACGACAATTTCTTTAGACGGTGCAGCGCGCTTAAGAGCGTGACCATACCGGGAGCTTATGCTTCGTTCGGAGTTGACGTATTTCAAAGTGTGGAATCCGACCAGTTTTATGTAGAAGGTCCTGCAACGTATCGGGCGGATGCAGATTATACATTGGAAGAAAATTATGCTAACCCAAGGGTTTCGGCACATAATGCAAGAATCACTTATAAATTTAAATATGGTAATGAAGAGTTTTTTGATGTGGCCTACAACTATCAGCCCAGTGATAACGACGGGAATCCGGTAGTAGATGCCGACGGGAATCCGGTAAAGGTAACGGATTATTATCTGATCAATGTAGCGACCGGAGAGTTAGAGAAGTATACACCTGATCCAGATAATAATTACAGTACTAAGATTGTAATTAAGGCAAATTATAACGGCGTTTCGGTTACGGGTATCGCGGAAGGATGTTTTGACTCGGTAAAAGAGACGGCAACCGAATTGATTGTAGAAGACGGTACAATTTCTTTAATCGGTAAGAATGCTTTTAAAGGTTTTGTCCGTCTGCAGAAGGTACATCTTGGCAATTCCGTTAAGGAGATTGGTGATGGTGCGTTTGCCGGATGTAACTTGCTTGAAGACGTATATTTCAATATGGACGAAGTGAAAATCGGAAATGAGGCTTTTCAAAAGGATGTAACTGCTTCTCCCACGGGACTGACTTTCCATGGCAAGATCGAAGCGGGATTCGAACCTTATGACTGGGCTATGAAGCCGGAAAACGAGTTAAGTACTGCGGGCTTGCGTATCCTTTATATGAATCTTCCGCCAAGTAATTTGGGAACGATCTATGACCGGACGTCGGAAGGAGAAAATATCTCCGTTCCGTTGATCTTTTATCCGATCTATAACTATTTGGATGCGGATAATGAAGACTACAGAAAAACAAAAGCGGAACAGCTTGGATTAGGAAACTGGGAAGATTATAGTATTATTAAAAGAGTAGAGGCCGGGGCTGCCGGAGACAATCAGGACGGAGATTATGCGGATGCGGACGATTTGGCATATGCAAATGCGACAAAGCATATAGTGATCCCGGCGGGAGTCACGTCTATCGATACGCCCAAGTACTATGGCTCTGCAGAAAATAATACAAATGTTACTACTTATGTGCAGTATAGTGAGGGGCCTGGGAAAGTAACCAATTCAAGAGAAGCGATACGTTATGCGAGTCTGACGAATGTGGTAGATGACCATACGGTCGTGCCTGGTTTGTTCAGCGGCTGGTACGAGGATTATGTTCCGGGAACTGATGAGGCTTCAGAATATGAAAAAGAAGTCAAAGGAAACGACCGGGTAGAATCCATTACTATGTTCACGGTAGAATCCATTCCCGATTATGCGTTTGACAGTTGTGAACGGTTACAGAAAGTGGATTTGGGCGCGGGATGTAAAAAGATCGGCCTTGCGCCGTTTAGAGGCTGCACTTCTTTGGTAGAAGTAATAGGCAATGAAACGATCATTTGCGAGAACGATATTTTATATACTACCAATGAAGACGGCAGCTATACGTTAGTGGAGTGTCTGCCCTCCAGAGGAAAGAACGGAAACGCCGAAGTTTCGGTGGCAAACGATCCGAAGCTTGCCAATGTATCCAAGATTAGCGAAAGTGCGTTCATAGATTGTAAAAATCTTGTCAGCGTTAATTTATCAGGATGCAACTATATCACAACCATTCCGAAGGACTGCTTTAAGGGCTGTTATTCCTTGAGAAACGTTGTTTTCCCAGGATCGGTCAATAATATTGCGGAAGGTGCTTTTAAAGGACTGACGCAGATCCATGTAACGATACCGTCCAAGGAAGTCTATATTCATAGGGATGCTTTCGAACATGGAAACGGAGAAAACGGCACCAGCGTAGGCGAAAAGTTATCAACGGTTGTAATACAAAGTTTTCCGGATTCGGCGGCATTCCGTTATACGGAAGACAACTATATCGGTTTTGAAGGTTATAATGAAGACGAACATTCCGTTACTTTCTTAAATTGGGACTTTTCGGAACTGTACAGGACACGGGTAAAAGACGGTGCGTCCGTTCGTCCGTTCCTTGAAACCCAGACAGAACCCAGCAGGTCGGGATATAAGTTTGTCGGATGGGCTACCATTACCAATGGCGCTACTTTGGACGTGATCACTGCAGATACGATATTTATTGCGCAGTTTAACTCTAAGGGCGGTAACAATGGAAACGGCAATGGAAATGTGAGTGGAAACGGTAGTGGAAATGGTAACGGAAATGGTAGCGGCGACGGAAACGGCAACGGATCAAAAATGCATACCGTAACGGTTATCAACGGCAGCGGCAGCGGCAGTTATATTGAGGGTGCAGACGTTGTGATCGCAGCCAATAATCCGCCGACAGGCTATCAGTTTAAAGACTGGACGGTAAATACGAACAATGCCACGCTTGCAAGCAACAGAGTGGCTGCAACTACTTTTAAAATGCCGGCAGGGGACGTAAGGGTTACTGCAAACTACGAAAAATCAAAATCCTCGGGAAGTTCGGTAAGCGGAAACGGCAGCGGCGGCAGTAGTTCCTCAAATAAGAACAATAATAATAACAGCGGAACTAAAGTAGTCATTACGAGACCGGGGATATCGGATACGGATCTGGCTTCGGCAAAAGTAAACGGATCCAAAGACGGATTTATCGTTAAAATTTCCGAAACGGCAGAAGCGACTGCGGCAGTAGAGCAGGCGCTGACAAATAAATACGGAAGTTTGGATAATATACGTTACGCAGCAATGGATATTAGTTTGTATGATTCTACCGGTACGAACAAAATCACAGACACCACAGGGTATACCATTGATATTACCATACCGATTCCGGACGTACTTAGAGAATATGCAGGCAATAATAAAACGGCAGCCGTTGTGAATGCCCAACTGGAAAATTTAGCTCCTAAATTTACAACGATCGACGGCGTACCTTGCGTTACGTTCAGGGCAACGCATTTCTCACCGTACACCGTATATGTAGATACCGGTAATTTAACGGTAGGCGGACTTGACAGTACGCCGAAGACCGGAGACGGTATCCATCCTAAATGGTTTTTGGCAATAGGCCTTGTATGCCTTTCCGTTGTAATGTTTATGAAGAAAGACAAAAAAGCGCCGAAGGTTAAAACTGCATAATATATGTCAAGTTTTCTTAACAGGTAGGATTTGATTTACAGGTTAACATTGTTTAGCCGCAAAAAAGAACGGATGTTAGCAAATTTGGATGAAACTTCCAAACTGCTTATTGGTAGCAGTATCGCAGGCTTTGTTTGCGATATGCAGGGGTATAAGTATGAAAAAAAGGCTGAAAATTTTGGCGGGTACGCTGCTGCTTGGTGTAGCAGTAGCGACTGCCGGAATATCTGCTTCCGTTGTGGAAGCAACAGAAAAAACCGTTATTTCCGATTTTCAGTTGAACGGTACTACTTTGGTAAAATATCAGGGTTCGGCAAGTACGGTTACGATTCCGGATTCCGTAACTAAAATCGGAGAGGACGCATTTTCCGGAAACAAGACATTGGTAAGCGTCAATATCCCTTCGTCGGTGGAGACGATAGGGTATAATGCGTTTGCCGATTGCACCGCTTTGGAACATATTTCTATTCCAAATGGAACGAAAGTACTTGAAGATGCCGTATTTTCAGGCTGCTCTAATTTGTCCAAAGTGAGTTTTGGAAAAAACGTGAAAAAATTGGGAAGCGGCGTTTTTGCAGGTTGTACGAAACTGCAGAAAGTAAGCATTTCGTCTAAGAACGACTATTTGGTTTGCACTTCAGGCGTTTTATATGACAAGGATAAAACGACTTTGATTGAAATGCTGCCGGGAAGGACAAACAAAACTTTCTATTTTCCTTCTACCGTTACGGATATTTATCCCTATGCGTTTTGGGGAGTGAGTCATTTGGAAAAGACGGTGCTCAGTCAGAATCTTCATGAGATTCCGGCTTATGCGTTCAGCAACTGTACGGCGCTCACCGGAATAGAGATTCCTTATGCAGTGTATAGCATTGATATAAAGGCATTTGAAAATTGTACGGGGCTTGAGGAAGTGGTTATTCATGAATCGGTAAACGAGATTCATGATACGGCGTTTGACGGATGTGATAATTTAAATATTATTGCTAAAGAAGGTACGGCCGGATATGAGTTTGCCAAAAACCATTCCGCTATTCATGAGGCAGAGATTCAGGGAGAAGAACCTGCACCTAATACAATGCCGGGCGTATTAAACGGAACGGTAGGAAACGGCGGCACACAGAGCGGTGCAGGAACGGGAAACGGTTATTCGGATCCTTTGGAATATCCGGAAGACGAGTCCGTGATTGGGAAAACAAGGACGATCGGTAATAATGCGGTAGTGATCATTGACGGTACAAAACAAACAGTTCATTAAAAGCAGATGAAGAATAAATGACAAATGAAAATCTCTCAGCATAGAATAAAACAAAAATGCTGGGAGATTTTTTTCGTGAATCGGGTAAGAATGCAGATAGAATGCACGGATGACCTACTGCCCGGAAACAAAAGAGCGCCTGTTGGGATTGCGGTATTGGATACGGGAATTGCAAATCATCCTGATTTTAAAAGCAGAATTATAGATTTCTATGATTTTATAAACAAAAAGCAATATATTTATGACGATAGCGGACATGGTACGCATGTGGCCGGCTGTATTGGCGGAGACGGACGGATGTCCGGCGGAAAATACAGAGGGATTCATCCAAAATGTAATTTTGTTGTTGGAAAAGTATTAAACGAATACGGGGAGGGCAGTCTGAAAGATATGATAAGCGGGCTCGAATGGGTATTCGGGCGTGCGGAAAAATATAATATCCGCGTCGTTAATATATCTGTCGGCGTTACGGATACGGAAGAAAAAGAATTGTTAAAAACAATGTTGGAATTGGTGGAGGAAGCCTGGAGGAGAAACATTCTGATCGTGTGCGCGGCAGGCAATAAAGGTCCAAAACCTATGACGATCTCACCTTTAGGAATCGGAAAGCATGTTATTTCCGTAGGATGCCATGACGGAGATTATTTCAAAAATAAGGAAGGAACCTGTGAAATATATTCCGGAAGAGGTCCTACGCCCTTTGCAATTAAAAAACCGGATCTGGTGGCTCCCGGAACGGACATTATATCGTGTAATGCAGGATTTCGTGCAGGAAACAGAAGAAACCCAATCCCTTATATAAAGAAAAGCGGGACGTCTATGTCTACGCCTATAGTAGCCGGAGCGGCAGCTTTGCTGATCCAGAAAAACGGGAATATGGAATGTGAAGAAATCAAGCGGAGATTGGTATATAGTGCCGTCGACTTGAAAGAACCGTGGACAAAACAAGGGTGGGGAATGCTTAATGTAAAGAGATTGCTGGAAGTTTAAGCTTCGTTAACAAGCTATAAAAATAGTACTAAAGGTTTATTTACAAATAGCGCCTTTATAGATATGATAATCGTGAGAGATGAGAAAATATAGGATTATTGATTTGATATTTGGAGAGTCATTTGAAAAAATGGCTCTTTTTTGTCGCTTTTTAGAGTCATTCAGTTAATAAGAGAAAGGATTGAAATGTTTCAGCAGCAAGTTTGTGTCTGTACGGCGTCCGCAAATTTGCCGTTCGTTTGGAATCCGGACAAGAAAGCCGTGCAGAAAGAGGGTAAATATGAAATCAATAAGCAGGACACTTATCATCGCAGGCTCCGCACTTCTATTCTTAATATGCATACTGGCCGGTGTGCTTTATTATAGGAATTTAAAGCGCGGCGAAGAAGAAATGGCAGTTACGATCGAGAGAAATTTGCAGACATATCTAAATGAACGCGTCAGCGAACTAAATCCTGAGTTTTTGGAAAAGACGGATAATGAAGAAATATTAAGGCAGCTTTCAGAGCAGATCTTAAAGGAAATGTCCAGACAATTGAATATGGAAAATATGACATGGGAAGAGATCTTACAGTATTTTAATGAGGAGCAGATAAAATCAGTGATTGAGTATGTGATCAATCAATTTGATGATGACTGGCTGAATCAGTTTATAAACGAAGCGGGAGATATTTTTATTACGGAAGAAGAATGTCAAGTGATCAGTAAAAACATTTTTGCTGCCTTGAAGGAAGAGTTATTAAGGCAGCTTGAAAAAATAACGGGAGAGGAGCGGGAAAAACTGCTGGAGCTATTGAAGATCGTAAACGAATATAAAGCCGAAGGCGATCATCAGCTTATGGGGCTGAAAGTAATATTGGAAAGTCTGCAGAAAGACAATTCTTTTTCTAAAACGCTTCTAGAACAGCTTAAACAGGAAAATGAAACGGTAAAAAAACGTCTGTCACAATTACAAAAGGACAGTGAGGGCGTAAAAGGATGGTTATCACAGTTACAGAAAGAGCAGGAAGGCGTAGGCGGATGGCTTGCGAAATTGCAGGAGAGCAGCCAGGGATTAATAGGACTACTGGCACAGTTACAAAAAGAAAATGAAGGAATGAAAGGGACATTAGGACAGCTTCAGAATGAAAATGAAGGGATAAAAGGAACGTTAAGCCAGCTTCAGAACGCAAATGAAGGGATAAAAGGAACATTAGGACAGCTTCAGAACGAAGACGAAGCAGTAAAAAGAACGTTGGAGCGGCTTCAAGGAGACAATGAGGAAATGAAAGGGATATTGGGACAGTTAAAAGAAGGCGGCGAAAAGATAAACGGCTCTTTAGATCAACTGAGAAAAGAACAGGCCGCGTTGACCGGACGAGTGGGAATAGCGGAAAAAAATATAACGGATGTACAGGAACGTATGGCAGGCAATGAGAATACTATTACTATAATAGAGCAAAAACTGGCAGGTTTTATAAAGAGAGTAGACAATCTGGAAAACGGTGCAAATTTAAAAGTAGAGCGCTGGGATGAAGCAACCCAAAGTCTTTATCTTGTTCCAGTAGAGTGATCTGGAAGTATATTTGGAAGGGAGAAGATTTTAATGCGAAATAGAAGAAAAATAACAGGTGTTGCAGTATTATGCGCCATTTGTTTATTTACTTTGTTAAGGCAAGTGGAAGTAAAAGCAGAACAGGTAACGGCATTTACATATACATATTCCGGAGAGAAACAGGTTTTTGAAAGTCCGTATACGGGAATCTACCAAGTTGAACTGTACGGCGCGCAAGGCTCGAATGCCGCCTGTGAAGGAGGGAAGGGAGGAAAAGTTACTGTTTCCTTATGTATAAAAAAGGGAGAAAAACTGTCGGTTTATGTAGGCGGCCAAAACGGTTATAACGGAGGAGGCGGCGGAAGAGTTTCTAACGGCGGGGGCGCAACGGATATCAGAAAAGAGGGAGAACGGATCGCAATTGCCGGAGGAGGCGGCGGCGGTACGAACGCTTTAGAAGGAGGAGCGGGAGGAAGCAATGAAAATGGGGATTATGAAGTATTATATGAAGGCGGAGGAAATTTGGATGTAGAAGGTTCGGCAGGAGGCGGCAGCGGCTATAAAGGCGGCAGCGCGGGATACTATTATATCGAAGTGATCCAGCATAATCATAAGCCGGGGTGCTATGAACAGTGTTACGGAAGAATCGTTTGGGCGGATGCTAATGGAGACGGATTATCCATTGGAATATGCGACATCTGTCATAAACAATATGAAGACCGGAACCAGAAGCCGGGGATGCATCCGGAGTCGATCCAGTGCGGCGTACAAAACATTATATGCGGCAAATCTACCGATCCGGTCAGAAACGTCTATTCCAAAAGAGCTATGGGAGGATCCAATTGGTATGATGCGCAAAACTGCGGGAACGCGGTAAGCGAGGCGGGAGTACAGTCCGGAGACGGCCTATGCTGTATTAAACTGCTGTCCATGCATAATCTGTATTTTTCGGGGGTAGAAGGACTTAACGTATATTATAACGGGTGTAAAGTAAAAAGAGTTTATTATAAGGGGAATCTGGTTTATTTTGAGTAAAGAAATGCGCTGAAGAAATGTGATGGAACGGATAAAATCCACAAAAATCCACAAATGCCGAAATTTACTTGACACGCCTCGTATGATTGTATACAATTATACGAGGCATAAGTGCAAATGACTGACGGAAACCGGATCGGTATCGGATAGGAAAACGTATAGTAAAATGCCAATAAAACTTATGAGGAGAAAGTCAGATATGAGAGAAAATGAAACATTTATGAATCGTCCGATCTCAATGAACGAGAAAAACAATCTGCTGGAAATAGAAGAACATATGTATATTTTGGATGATGTGGAAAAACCGAATGTCTTCCGTAACATGTTCCCTTATTCGGAGATACCGAAAATTCCATTTAATGACCGTATCGTACCTCATAATATGCCGAAAGATATTTGGATAACCGATACGACATTCAGAGACGGTCAGCAGTCCCGGGCGCCATATACGACGGAGCAGATCGTAACGATCTATGATTACTTACATAAGCTGGGAGGTCCGAACGGGATGATACGGGCCAGCGAATTTTTCTTATACAGTAAAAAGGATCGGGACGCCGTATACAAATGTATGGAGAGGGGCTATCCGTTTCCGGAAGTGACAAGCTGGATCCGTGCAAGTAAAGAGGACTTCAAGCTCGTAAAAGAAATCGGGATGAAAGAAACAGGGATTCTTGTAAGCTGTTCGGATTACCATATTTTTTTGAAACTGAAAATGACGAGACGTCAGGCTATGGAGCATTATCTGAGCGTGATCAGAGATTGTCTTGAGGAGGGGATCAGTCCCCGATGCCATTTGGAAGATATTACAAGAGCAGATATATACGGTTATGTGGTGCCGTTTTGTTTAGAGCTTATGAAACTGATGGAGAGTTATCAGATCCCGATCAAGGTCAGAGCCTGCGATACGATGGGATATGGCGTAAACTATGCCGGCGCCGTTATCCCGAGAAGCGTACAAGGGATCATTTATGCGATTCATACCCATGGGGGAGTTCCCCACTCCCTGATAGAGTGGCACGGCCATAATGATTTTTATAAGGCGGTATCCAATTCTACGACTGCCTGGCTTTACGGCTGTTCGGGCATCAATACCTCTCTTTTCGGGATCGGTGAAAGAACAGGGAATACGCCTCTTGAGGCAATGGTATTTGAATATGCGCAATTAAAAGGAAATCTGAACGGAATGGATACAACGGTGATTACTGAGCTGGCCGAGTACTATGAGAAGGAGATCGGATATCAGATCCCGCCAAGGACGCCCTTTGTGGGAAAGAATTTTAATGTAACGAGGGCGGGAATCCATGCGGACGGACTGTTAAAAAATGAAGAGATCTATAATATTTTTGATACGGACAAGTTTTTAAACAGACCGGTTTTATGTGCCGTATCCAATACGTCCGGCCTTGCGGGAATCGCCCATTGGATCAATACTTATTATGGGCTAAAAGAGGAAAAGCAGTTGAATAAAAATTGCGAATTGGTAAAGGTTCTTAAGGAATGGGTGGATAAAGAGTATGCGGACGGTCGTGTGACGGTTCTTACGGATGAAGAGCTGGCCGCGCAGATTGAAAGGGTTTGCAATGAACTGTCGATTACATTACAATAATAATGATCCGGTATGACTGTTTGCCGTCTGCGATCCTGTTCATCAGTCGTGGGCGGTATGCCGGAACCGGAAGAAGATAGGGACGGCGCTTTTGACGCCGAAACTTGTTTCATGGAGGTAGAGCATGGGGAATTATGATGTGAAGCAGGAAGTAACAGATAAATATTCCCTTCGCGGACGTGTTTTTCATAAACTTCGGGAAGATATTCTGAGCGGAAAATATAAGGAACATGAAGAACTAAAGGAAGTTGCAATCGGAGAAGAAATGGGAGTGAGCAGGACTCCGGTAAGAGAGGCGTTCCGGCAGTTAGAATTGGAAGGACTGATTCAGATCATTCCCAATAAAGGAGCTTATGTGACCGGTATTACGGTGGAGGATGTGAAAGACATTTACATGATCCGCTCTTTATTGGAAGGGCTGTGCGCCAGATGGGCGACAGAAAAAATGACGGAAGAGCAGCTTTCGGAAATGGAAGAAAATATATATCTTGCGCAATTCCATGCTTCAAAGGGGCATTTGGAACAGATGGCGGAAATGGATAATCGGTTTCATGAGATTTTATATGAAGCATGCGGCAGCAAAATGCTGGAGCATTTATTAAGAGACTTTCACCAGTATGTACTCAGAGTAAGGAAAAAGACACTCTCTAACGCAGGACGGGGAGAGGCATCAAATCAGGAGCATCGGCTGATCATGGAAGCCATAAGGGAAAAAGATGCGAAAAAGGCGGAAAAACTTGCAAATAAGCACATTATCAACGCTTATGAGAATATGGTCAGAAACGGTCTCAGTGAAGCTTATGACGAGCAGACGGATTCGGATGGGCATTCAGATTCCAACCGGTGAAATCCCGCCTCAGGCAATAGAATCCCCGCCCAAGGCGGAGGGCATCAAAATAAACAGGAAAAGGAGAGCAGGAACATGGAAAAAATTAAAATGACGACCCCGTTGGTAGAAATGGACGGAGATGAAATGACGAGAGTCCTTTGGAAAATAATAAAGGAGGAGCTATTACTTCCCTTTATTGACTTAAAGACGGAATATTACGATCTTGGTCTGGAATATCGTAATGAAACGAACGATCAGGTAACGGTGGATTCCGCAGAAGCCACAAAAAAATATGGCGTTGCCGTAAAATGCGCAACGATCACTCCTAACGCGGCAAGGATGACGGAATATCATTTGAAAGAAATGTGGAAAAGCCCCAACGGAACGATCCGGGCGCTTTTAGACGGAACCGTGTTCCGCGCACCGATCATAGTAAAAGGAATCGAGCCTTGCGTAAAGAATTGGGAAAAGCCTATTACATTGGCAAGACATGCTTACGGAGACATATACAAAAATACCGAGATCAAAGTTCCCGGTGCAGGTAAGGCAGAATTGGTATTTACAGCGGCGGACGGAACTGAGACAAGGGAAGTGATCCATGAATTTAAAGGCGCCGGAATCCTTCAGGGAATCCATAATACGGAAAGCTCCATTGAAAGCTTTGCAAAAGCATGTTTCAATTATGCACTGGACATTAAGCAGGATTTATGGTTTGCTACCAAGGACACGATCTCGAAAAAGTACGATCATACGTTTAAGGATATTTTTGCGGAGATTTTTGAAAAAGATTATAAAGAGAAATTTGAAAAAGCAGGCATCGAATATTTCTATACGCTGATCGATGATGCGGTAGCCCGTGTAATGAAGGCAAAGGGCGGGTTTATCTGGGCATGCAAGAACTATGACGGCGATGTCATGAGCGATATGGTATCTTCGGCATTCGGCTCCCTTGCCATGATGACCTCCGTTCTGGTCTCCCCTCAGGGAGTTTATGAATACGAAGCGGCGCACGGAACGGTACAGAGACACTACTACAAACATTTGGCAGGGGAAGAGACTTCAACCAACTCCGTAGCGACTATTTTTGCCTGGACGGGCGCATTAAGGAAACGCGGGGAACTGGACGGGATCAAAGAACTGACGGAGTTTGCCGACAGACTGGAGCGCGCGACTTTAAAAACAATAGAAGACGGTAAGATGACAAAAGATCTGGCGCTCATTACATCATTAAAAGATGTGACTACATTAAACAGCGAAGCATTTATTATAGAGATCAGAAAGACTTACGAAACTTTATAATCAAAATTTTTCACAGAGTGCTTTTTCTTTTGGGAAAGCCTCCCGGATAAGACCTTCAGACCGGCCTGATGCAGGATGCTCAGTTTGGTTTGAAGGTTTTTTGGTTATAACGCCGTTCTCATTCATTGACATTATTTTAACGTTAATATAAAATAGAACTATCATTTATTTAGGAGGCGCTATCGTGGAGCAGAAGGAAATATCACAGGCTGTCATCAGCAGATTACCAAGATATTTTCGATATTTGGGAGAGTTAAAAGACGAAGGTGTGGAACGTATTTCCTCGCAGGAGCTTAGTGAGCTGATGCAGGTTACGGCATCCCAGATCCGTCAGGATTTTAATAATTTCGGAGGGTTCGGACAGCAGGGATACGGATATAATGTAGAATATCTTTATGATGAGATCAGTAAGATACTCGGGCTTAACAAGACCCATCATCTTATTATCATAGGGGCGGGGAATTTAGGGCAGGCAATCGGGAATTATATGAATTTTGAAAGACGGGGATTTATTTTAAAGGGCTTGTTTGACTGTAATCCGGCTTTGGAAGGAAAGAAAGTCAGGGGAATCTCCGTACAGCCAATGGATCACATAGGGGAATTTGTGAAAGAAAACGATATCGATATCGCCGTACTGACCATTCCGAAGACCAGTGCGGTTGCAATAGCCGAAGAACTGGTTTCATACGGAATAAAAGCGATTTGGAATTTTGCGCATGTGGATCTGCATGTACCGGAAGGGATTCAGGTAGAAAATGTGCACCTATCGGACAGCCTGATGAAATTATCTTACAATATCAACCGGTATAACAGTGAAAATACAGAAAGTCGGCAGGGGGAAGGACGATGAAAAACGTACCGAATACAGAGGATAAATATAGACAGGCGCTTAAGGGAAAAGAACTCCCTTTACTGCCTTTAGACAATAAATGGCATCAGCTTTTTACACAGACGGAAACCAACGCTAAGATACGCCGTTTGGAAGAACAGTTGAACAGCCTGATCAAAAGACAGGGCAAGTTGAACACGGAGAAAAAAGAGATCCGTAAGCTGAAGAGAAAATTAATGGATCAGATCGTCGTTACCGTAGACGAACTGGATCAGGGCGTCAATCAAAAGATCAACGATAAGAAGATCGATACGGATAAGCGGCTTGTTAAAGAATGCAATACAAAACTATCCTCATATGAAAAAGAACTGAAGGAACTTCCGAAACAGATTGAAGAAATAAACGTACAGCTCATGCTTGCCACCATGGATATCTGTTATAAGAAAATACAGGAAAATACGGCCCAGATCGAAGAGCTTACGGAATGGATCGACTCCATGCGCATAGAATTAAAGAAGAATGTAGTAAGAAAGCAGGACAGGGAAACGCAGAACAGACAGCTATATTCCTATATGCATGATATTTTTGGCGCTGATGTTTTGGAAGTTTTCGATATGAAGTATAATCCTTTGGAGAAGTCTGCTGCAAAGAAAGAATAATGAGTATGGAAAATGAGATTACAAATTTAGTCAGCGCAGAAGAAATGCGTTGGTGTGAAAAAAATACAATAGAAAGATTCCATATGCCCGCCGCCGTATTAATGGAGCGGGCTGCTCTTGGTACTTTTGAGACGGTTCGGGAATATTGGAGAAAAAGTACGGGAAGAGTACTGATCGTAGCGGGAACAGGAAATAACGGCGCGGACGGTATCGCTGTCGGGAGGCTTTTGGCACAGGCGGGTTTTGAAGTTACTTTTTTGGCGGCCGGAGAAAGAGAAAAGTTTTCAGGACTTTTAAAAAGCCAGATCTCTATCATTGAAGCATATGGTTTTGAAGTAATCACCGAATTTCCGGAAACGGAATATGATATTATAGTCGATGCCTTATTCGGGATCGGTCTGTCCAGAAACTTAGACGGCATTTGGCTGCTGCTTACGGAGAAGATCAATAAAAGCAGCGCGTTTAAGGTCAGCGTAGATATGCCCTCAGGAATACATACGGACACAGGCGCCGTGATGGGAGGAGCAGTAAGAGCGGATGTAACGGTTACTTTCGGATGCTGCAAGCTGGGACTTGTATTATATCCGGGCGCGGAGTACGCCGGAAAAGTGGTACTGAAAGAAATCGGTATTACAAGGGCAGGATTTTTAGGGAAACTGCCCAAAGTATTTACTCAAAACCAAACGGCGCAGCTTTTGCCGATACGTCCAAAAGACGGGAATAAAGGAACGTTTGGAAAGGCGCTTGTGATCGCTGGCAGTAAAGAGATCATAGGAGCCTGTCTTTTAAGCGCGGAAGCGGCGTTCCGTATCGGCTGCGGTATGGTAAAAATATTGACGCCGAAAGAGAACAGGACAGTACTGGCTCTTAAACTTCCCGAAGCCATGCTGCAAGTATATGATACGAAAAAGGAACTGAAAATGCAGTTAAAAGAAAGCTGTTTGTGGGCGGACTGCATTTTGATCGGGCCGGGATGCGGCGTAGGGCCGGAAACGGAAGAAAAACTGTCTTTTGTAATAGAAAAGTGTGAGAAACCGCTTGTGATCGATGCGGATGGATTAAATCAGATTGCTGAAAACGAAAGCTTATATCATTCTTTAAAAAAATCCGTGGAAAAAACAAAAAGACCTGTCATATTGACTCCGCATCTGGGGGAATTTTCAAGGCTGACAGGAACAGATGTGAAAAACATAAAGGAAAATCTTTTGAAGGAAACGGAAAAATATGCAGCCGGGTCCGGCTGTATCGTCGTCTGTAAGGATACCAGAACGGTCGTGGCGGCAAGCGGCCATTCCACTTATTTAAATCTTTCCGGTAACTGCGGAATGGCCAGCGCGGGATGCGGAGACGTACTGGCAGGGATGATTGTGGGGCTTTTGGCTCAAGTGATTAAAAAAGCCGGAAAGACCTGTCAAGAGAAGCAGGCGGCTTTTGAGGCAGCGGTAGCGGGCGTATATTTACACGGCCTTGCAGGGGACGAAGCCTGCAAGGCCGATATAAGAAACCGGTTGGAAAATACGACGTCTTTTCCGACCGTTTATGAAGCCGGCAGGGAGGAAAGAACCTGCAATATACAGAGATATAAGAACGAATATACGCTTCTTGCAGAAGACTTGATCAAACAGTTTGATTCCTTATTCCGAACCGGGCCGTCGGATCTGTAACATTTGCGGCGGCGTTCAGACCAAAGGCGTCCGAATTGGGCTGACTGTCAAAAGAAGAGCGATTGCGGACAATAAATTATGGGAGGACATCATGGAAGATCGTATCAAAGAATATGCAAGAGGCTATGCGGTCGTGGATTTGGATAAGATCCGCCGTAATATGGAGCGCATGAAGGACAATCTGGACAGTGGCACGCTTATGATAGGCGTGATCAAAACGGACGGATACGGTCATGGAGCCGTACCGATCGCGGAGGAATTAGAAGGGCTTTCTTATCTGTATGGCTTTGCAGTAGCAACTTTTGAAGAGGCGCATATTTTAAGAATGGCAGGGATAAAAAAACCGATTCTTATTTTGGGTTATGCTTTTCCTTACAGCTATCCGCAAATGATCGAGGAAGAAATACGGCAGGCAGTTTTCCGGGAGGATACGATACAGGAACTTTCGGGTATTGCAAAAAGACTTAAAAAAAATGCCAAGGTTCATATAAAGATAGATACGGGTATGTCACGGATCGGGGTTTTGCCGGATAAAAACGGATTTTCGTTTGTAGAAAAGGCGGCGTCCACTCCGGGGATCGAAATAGAAGGGATCTTTACACATTTTGCCACGGCGGATCATAAGGATAAACATTTTGCAGAGGAGCAGCTGGAGCGTTTTCAGTGGTTTTGTAAAGAAACGGAAGAGCGCTTGGGCATAAAAATACCGATGAAGCATTGTTCCAACAGCGCGGGCATTGTGGAAATGAGAAATGCCAATATGGACGCGGTGCGTGCAGGTATCACGCTCTATGGGTTATGGCCCTCTGAAGAGATATCAAAAGACATTGTCCCTTTAGAACCGGCATTAGAGTTAAAAAGCACTGTCATATATATGAAAACCATACCTGCCCAGACGGCGGTAAGTTATGGCAGGACTTATATTTCGCAGTGCGAACGAAAGATCGCTACGATTCCGTTGGGTTACGGCGACGGTTATCCGAGAAGCCTGTCCAATAAAGGATATGTTTTGATAAGAGGGAAAAAAGCACCTATTACAGGAAGGATCTGTATGGATCAGTTCATGGTAGACGTGTCGGATATCGAAGGAGCAGAGGAAAATGATGAAGTCACTTTACTCGGAACCGACGGGGAGGAAACGATAACGATGGAAGAGCTGGGGGAACTTTCAGGAAGGTTCAATTATGAGCTTGCCTGCGATCTGGGGAAAAGAATACCGAGAGTATACCTGAAAAACGGTAAAATACTGAAAACAAAAAATCATTTTCATGATTATGAATAACTTTCCGTCAAGCTGTCAATATTATTGACAGGAAAGAGGCAGGTAAAGCGGCGGCGGATATTTTGCTTTAAGCTGAAGCGGCTGCAGATGTAAAGAATCCTGTCCGGAAAGGTGGAAATAATGAGACGTGGAGATATTTATTATGCGGATTTAAGACCGGTGATCGGTTCGGAGCAGGGGGGCGTAAGGCCTGTGCTGATCATCCAGAACGACGTAGGAAATAAGCACAGTCCCACGGTCATCTGCGCGGCGATCACTTCCAAGATGAATAAGGCAAAGCTGCCCACGCATATAGAATTATCCAGTAAAGAATATGAGATTGTGAAAGATTCTGTCATTTTATTAGAGCAGCTTCGTACTATTGATAAAAAACGATTGAAAGATAAAGTGTGTCATCTGGAGGGCAGCATTATGAAGGAAGTAAACAGCGCGCTGGCAGTCAGTCTGGAGCTTACTACATAATGTTACGGAAAATCAGACAAAAGATCGAACTCCCCTTTTGCAATTATTGCTGCGAAACGGGGAGTTTCTTGACGTATGCCTCAAGGAATGGTATATTTTTAAGTGATCACGTTTCATAAGATCCTATTTCATAAGATAACGGTCAGAAAACAGATCTGAGTGATAAAGGATGATCAGGCGAAATTACAAGAAGAACTTAAAGGAGATGAGAGAATGGGCGACGACGGTCCTACTGCCAGTATACTTGTATTTATTGTTTTATTATTGATCGACGTGTTTTTTTATGGGTTTGGTGCAGCGCTTACCACGCTGGAAGGAAAAGAATTAAAGGGAGAGGATAAAAGAAGCGCTAAGTTAAAACAGATCATGGAGAATCCATCCAGATATGTCAATACAGTGCAGCTTGTAGTCACGATGATCCATATCGGGGTCGGCGCTTTTTACCTGCAGCTTTTAGGAAATTACATAAACAGTTTTTTGGGCGCGGCCGTGATCCTGCTTTATGTGCTTTTAACATTTGGAGTTTTGATGCCGAAGAAGCTGGCTGCCAGATATCCTGAGAAATGGGCTTATACCTGCGTAAATGCAGCTTATTATATTACTTTGATCTTTTCGCCGCTTACAGGGCTTATTACGGTAACGGTCAATCTGCTTTTAAGATTGTTCGGGATCAAAGAAGATGAGGATAATGCAGACGTGACGGAGGAAGAGATCATTTCTATGGTTAATGAAGGCCACGAGCAGGGAGTGATCTTAGCCAGTGAAGCGGAAATGATCACCAATATCTTTGAGTTCGGAGACAAAGAAGCAAAAGATATTATGACGCACCGGAGTAATATTACGGCGGTCGACGCTAACACTCCGTTAAAAGAAGCGCTTCATTTTATGCTGTCGCAGAGCAACAGCCGCTATCCGGTATATGAAGAGAATATCGATCATATCGTCGGAGTGCTGCATTTAAAAGACGCCATGCGTATCCACAACAAGGATCCCCGTATCAATCTTCCGGTGAGAAGCGTAAAGGGGCTTTTGCGTGAGGTGAAGGTGATTCCCGAGACCCGTAATATAGATTCTATTTTTAAAATGATGCAGTCCACAAAAACACAGATGGTCATTGTGATTGATGAATACGGTCAGACGGCGGGACTTGTTGCAATGGAAGATATCCTTGAAGAGATCGTCGGCAATATCTGGGACGAGTATGACGAGGATGAAAAACATATAGAAGTAAAAGGTGAGGACGAATATGTAATAGAAGGGATAACCCCTTTAAAGGAACTGGAGGAACGCTTTGCTATTTCTTTCGAAGAGGAGGAATTTGAAACTTTAAACGGATTTTTAATATCCAAAATGGACAAGATTCCTGAAAAGGACGAGCAGTTTTCGGTAGAAGTCGCCGGATATGAATTTAAGCTGCTTTCCGTAGAAAATAAAATGATACAAAGCGTACTTGTCACAAAATTGGTGGAAGAAGAGACGGAAGAAAAGGCGGACGAAGCATGAGAAGAATTTCCAAGGCGTCAAAAAACACCGCCAAGCGGTATGCGGGCTGAAACGCACAAGGGGTATCAGAATAAAAGAAATAGAAAAATAAAGGAGAGATAAGAAGATGTCAGGACATTCAAAATTTGCAAATATCAAGCATAAGAAAGAAAAGAACGATGCGGCGAAAGGCAAGATCTTTACGATCATCGGAAGAGAGATCGCAGTGGCGGTAAAGGAAGGCGGGCCGGATCCGGCAAACAATTTTAAGCTGGCACAGGTGATCGCAAAGGCCAAAGCCAACAATATGCCGAATGATACCATCGACCGCGGCATCAAGAAAGCGGCAGGAGATGTAGGTAACGTAAATTATGAATATGTGACTTATGAAGGTTATGGGCCTAACGGGATCGCCATTATCGTGGATGCGCTTACGGATAATAAGAACAGGACTGCGGCAAATGTCAGGAGCGCTTTTACAAAAGGACAGGGGAGCATTGGGACGCAGGGGTGCGTATCGTTCATGTTTGATAAGAAAGGACAGATCATCATTGATAAAGAAGAGTGCGATATGGAAGCGGACGATCTGATGATGACAGCCTTAGATGCAGGCGCGGAGGACTTTTCGGAGGAAGAGGACAGCTATGAGATTTTGACCGATCCGGACAACTTTGAAGAAGTGAGAAAAGCGTTGGAAGAGGCAAAGATCAGCATGATATCCGCAGAGGTGACTATGATCCCTCAGAATTATGTGGAGCTTTCCGATGAGACGGCGATTAAGAATCTACAGAAAACGTTGGATCTGTTAGACGATGACGACGACGTGCAGGCAGTATATCATAATTGGGATGAATAAGACCGAAACATCTTTAGAGGGAAAGAGGAGAAGAAGGGCAATGAAAAAAGAGACAATTTGTATCCAGTCCGGCTGGCAGCCTAAAAACGGAGAACCAAGGATCTTACCGATCTATCAGAGCACTACTTTCAAATATGAAACATCCGAACAGATGGGGAGATTATTTGATTTGGAAGAATCCGGATATTTTTATACGAGGATGCAGAATCCGACGAATGATTTTGTGGCGGCAAAAATTTGCGAACTGGAGGGCGGCGCGGCGGCAATGCTTACGTCTTCCGGACAGGCGGCTAATTACTACGCTGTTTTTAATATCTGTGAGTGCGGAGATCATGTAGTCATGTCCTCTACCATTTACGGCGGTACGTTTAACCTTCTGACCGTGACGATGAAAAAGATGGGGATTGAGTGTACGGTGGTCGACCCTGATCTGTCCGAGGAAGAACTTGAAAAAGCTTTCCGGCCCAATACGAAATGCGTGCTGGCGGAAACAATAGCCAATCCTGCGCTGGTAGTTTTGGATGTCGAAAAATTTGCCCGTATTGCTCACGCGCATCAGGTGCCGCTCATTGTAGATAATACTTTTGCGACGCCGATTAATTGTAATCCCTTTGAATGGGGAGCGGATATCGTGACGCATTCTACAACCAAATACATGGATGGCCATGCCATGACGGTAGGCGGTGCGATCGTAGACTCGGGGAATTTTGATTGGATGGCCTGTCCTGACAAATATCCGGGACTATGTACGCCGGACGAATCTTACCATGGGGTTACCTATGCGGAAAAATTCGGCAAGGCGGCCTATATCACAAAGGCAACGGCGCAGCTTATGCGGGATCTGGGATCCATTCAGGCGCCTCAGAATGCCTTTTTGCTGAATATAGGACTGGAGACTCTGCCTCTCCGTATAGAAAGGCACTGTTTTAACGCCCAAAAAACAGCGGAATTTTTGGAAAATCATGAAAAAGTGGCATGGGTAAATTATCCGGGGCTTAAGAGCAACCGGTATTATGAGCTTGCAAAGAAATATATGCCGAACGGTACATGCGGGGTTATTTCTTTTGGATTAAAGGGCGGACGTCAGGCTGCGGAAAAGATGATGGATAAGCTGCATCTGGCAGCGATCGTAACGCATGTCGCCGATGCAAGGACCTGTGTCCTCCATCCTGCCAGCCATACCCACAGGCAGATGAATGACGAGCAGTTAAAGGAGGCCGGCGTAGCGCCCGACCTGATCCGTCTTTCCGTAGGGATAGAAAATGTGGAGGATATTATCACGGATCTGAGACAGGCACTGGACGCTTTAGAATGATTTTCAAATGTGACAGGGAAGAGACGGGATGCTGTCGGAAGGATATAAAGAAGAACGGGACAGAAGAAAAACCGAAAAGGAAGAATCTGGAAGATGAGTTTTAAGAAAAATTGGTTTGATTACATAATAGGAACGGTTATTTCTATCGTACTGTGCATTATTTTAGCGACTTTTCTGAATGCGCAGTGCGTCCTGTATCAGATTGGAAAATATGAGACAGTTTTTATCGTATGCGTAGTTTTTGCCGGCATCTATACTATTTACAAGATTTTGCACTGTTGTTTTGAAAAGTGGGGCTCCCGTCTTTTTCAGATCAGCGGGCGTTCTAAAATGCTGTGGGAGATCTTTTGTGTTCTGTCTTTATTTTCGGGAGCCGTTTTAATAAGATGTTACCGGTATCTTCACTGTTTTACAGAATTATATGGTACAAAGGAATTTTATGAAGCGGCCATAATAAGGGAAGGGATGGAGATCCCTAAGATGGTTCATGGCGCGTCTTATCTTTATACCGGCGTATTGTCCGTTATATTTTCCTTTTTAGGAAATAAGCAGTCTGCAGGAATCGTGTTGCAGGCCGTGCTGCAGCTTGCGGGGATCTTATTTTTGTATCTGGCCGTCAGAACGCTTTTAGGAAGGGCGGAGGCAGTGATTTCCATGGCTGTTATGTCCTTTTTTCCGGTTTCTTTGCAGAACGGTTTTACACTGACGCCGCAAAATTTATACTTCTTTTTGTTTGCAGGGATTTTCTTTTTTCTTTCCTGTTGCCGGAAAGCCTTGCAAGCTCCGCAGGCAGGCGGGTGCGTTAAGTTCTTGCTGCCGCTTTTGACAGGAATTTTTACCGGATATATGATCTATCTTGATATCGCCGGAACATTGCTGTTTATTGCCGCTTTTTATATATTGTTGGACAGAGGAGAAAAGAAGGGAAATTTACCGGTGGCTGTGATCCTTACGGCGGCATGTCTTTTCAGCCTTTTTTTCCTTTTTCTATTTCAAAGTTTTTATCATGGAGAACCATTGATCCAAACAGTTCTTGCATGGCTGAAACTATATTTTCCGCCGGTTTTCTCTTACAGAATTGCGGCGCCGGATGTTACCATCGCAGGCTCGGTGGCCGTGTGTATCGGCTCGGCGTGGTATGCGATCGGATTTTGGTCTGAAAAAGGAGCGCGGGGAAGTTTGTATGCGCTTTCGGTCCTGCTTCTTTTGCTATTTGTCTTTTTTACCGAACCTGTTATGGATTGCAGTCTTTTGACGTTATTTTACTGGTCGGTTTTAGCGGCGGCCGGCATAACGGGTATGTCAGGATGGGAAAGGCGGGAGCAGAGTCTTCCGGCCCATAACAGCGGAAACGGACAACGAAAAAAGAAGAAGAAAAACAGAAAGAAAACAGAGGAAAAGGCGGAAAAAGAAACCGGACGGGAGTATGGAATGGAAATAGAAATAAAAGACATGGACGACGGGGAAAATAAAAACAAGATCCGTTTCATCGAAAATCCCCTGCCCCTTCCCAAAAAGCATGTGAAGAAAACAATGGGTTATCGTTTTGAACCGGAAGAAGAGGGCATGAAGTATGATATAGAAACGAAGGAAAACGATGATTTTGATTTGAAGTAATACTTTTAAAAATTATGCGCAACCTAAAAGGGAACCGAACGGTTCCTTTTTTCTATGCGCAGACCCATGCATAGGAAAGGCGCCGCTAAAGCAGCGCACGGGCCGCGCAGCGGGCAGGAGAAAGGCAGTTCCCTTGCCTGATTGTGCAAGAGGGAAAGAAAATCGTTCTTTCCCAAGGTAAAGAATGGAGGTTATCATGTCAAAATCAAAAAAATCTGGATACGGAAATAAAGGAAAGAGAACGGATATCGATAATAAAGACCGTAATGCAGAAGTAAAGAAACAGGATACAAAAACAGAAAGAGGAGGGGAAAAAACGGATCCTCAGGAAAAAAGGGAAAAAGAGGCGCATATCGATAAAAGAGTGGAAGAAACCGGGCAGATGACTTTAGAAGGAAAAGAAGGAAAAAAGGACGTACATCTGATCACGATTATAGGAGAGATCGAAGGGCATGACATTCTTGGGAACAATACGAAGGCAACAAAGTATGAGCATATCCTTCCCCAGCTTGCTGCGATTGAGGACAATGAAGAAATAGGCGGCGTATTAATATTATTAAATACCATGGGCGGTGATGTGGAGGCAGGACTTGCCATAGCGGAAATGATCGCGTCTTTAAGCAAACCTACCGTATCGCTCGTACTTGGCGGGAGTCATTCGATCGGCGTGCCAATCGCAGTCAGTACCAATTATTCTTTTATCGTGCCTACAGGAACGATGGTCATCCATCCGGTCAGGATGAACGGAATGGTGATCGGCGTTCCCCAGACATTTGATTATTTTATGCAGATACAGAACCGGATCACAGGTTTTGTATGCGAACACTGCGCCATTGAAAAGGAGCGGTTAGAAGAATTGATGATGGAAACCAAAATGCTGACAAAAGATGTGGGCAGCATTCTTGTAGGGAAAGAAACGGTAGAAGAGGGGATCATCAATGAAGTCGGAGGGATCAAAGAGGCAATGGCACATTTACACGATCTAATGGATGACAACTAAAAGTTTTTTTGCTATACTATCTAAGTTGGGATAAAAATTTAAAAGTCCGCTTAAGCGGAACGTTTCCCATTCAGACGGAATAAATGTAAAAAGAGAGGTTAGTTAGTATGGCGGCTGGTACGACAGGCAGCAGATCGAAAGGAAACAAAAGCGCCTCCCGGACATCAGGAACGAGGAGTAACAGTAAAAAAACGTCAAGTACAAAAAAGAGTAAAGCAGAAGAAACGATAGACGGTGCAATCGTATATGATATTATGATGATAGGGCTGTTTGCAGTTGCCGTCATATTATTTTTATGCAATTTCGGAGTGATAGGGCCCGCTGGTAACGCTATCAGCAGCGTAATGTTCGGCTTGTTTGGAGGTTTGGCATATGTGGCGCCGATCCTGCTTTTCTTGGGGATCGCATTCGGAACGATCAATCAGGGAAATTTTATTGCCAAAAGAAAACTGATAGCGGGTATTATTTTATTTTTACTGGCCGGCGTGATATTTGAGCTTGCCTCAGGCGTATTAAATAAGGAAAGTACTTACGATCTGGCGCAGCTTTATACAAGATGCGCGGACAAGCGTTCCGGCGGCGGCGTGTTTGCGGGCAGTATGGCTTTTGTTTTATATCATTTCCTTGCGATGGCAGGAACGGTGCTCGTTATCATCGTTGCGGGAATCATCTGTCTTGTCGTTATTACCGATAAATCTTTTGTAGACAGCGTGGTAAACGGCGGTCATAAAATGATGGAGCTGTCAAGAGACGACGCAGGCCGCAGAAGAGAGCAGGCAATGGCGAGAAGAGAGGAAATGAACCGTAGAAGAGAGCGGAATGCGGAACAAAAAAGACTCCGGGAAGAAGAAAAAGAAAATGAAAAAATCCTCCGTATGGATAAAAAGGTATCGGGAGTCATGTTAGATACGTCTTTAAAAGCGAGCCATGAAGAGAGCGGAAGGGACGACATCCATGAGATCGTTTTAGACGGTATGGAGGAAACCGGCAGCGGAACTATGGGACAGCCGGAAACTTTTGTTTATGATCCGGAGCCGGACTTTGAAAAGATCCATATCCATACGGCTCATTCCGCTTATACCGATGAAGAAAGGGGCGGAACGGATTCCGGTCAGACGGACGGTCATGAGACTAACGGATGGGATGGATACCAAGAGTTTTCTTATGGGAACGGTTATGGCGATCCGGATGATTACGGCTATTCGGCTCCTTACGGCTATGGATCCGAAGGCAATGTGGAAACGTTGACCGGCACGAGAGCCAATTGGAGGCTGGAACCGGAAACAGAACATGGTTTTCGGACGGAACATTCTTATATGACAGGATCAGAGAAAGGTTTCGGACCGGAAAGCTCTCATATGGAAGAAACGGAGAATGACTTCGGACCGGAAAGCTCTTATATGGAAGAGAGGGAGAACGGCTTCGGATCGGAAAACCCTTACATGACGGAGGCAGAGAACGGCAAAGAACCTTTGGCAGAACCCGGCGTAAGAACCCGGCCGACAGCAAAGCCTGCCCCTAAAACAGGTTCGCAGATACCTGCCGGTATGGAAAGATCTGCAGGCCCGCAGATGTCGGCAGGTATGGAAATACCGCAGAAAAAACTGCCGAAAAAGTACGTCTTTCCTTCCGTCTCCTTGTTGAAAAAAGGAGATGCCAAGGGGGGAGACTCCGAAAAGCTTTTAAAGGAAACGGCAGCCAGACTGCAGCAGACATTAAGCACTTTCGGCGTGCGGGTTACGATTACGGAAATCAGTCAGGGGCCTTCCGTCACCAGATATGAACTGCAGCCTGAACAGGGAGTAAAGGTAAGCAAGATCGTAGGGCTTGCCGACGATATCAAGCTAAATCTGGCAGCTACAGATATCAGGATCGAAGCGCCGATTCCGGGAAAAGCGGCTGTCGGTATCGAAGTGCCGAATAAAGAAAACAGTCCCGTAGCGCTGCGGGAGTTACTGGAGTCAAAGGAATTTAAAGAATTTGATTCTCCGATCACCTTTGCGGTAGGAAAAGATATTGCAGGAAAGACGGTAGTCGCGGATATTGCAAAGATGCCCCATATGCTGATCGCAGGAGCGACGGGTTCCGGCAAATCCGTATGTATCAATACACTGATCATGAGCATTTTATATAAAGCCCATCCGGACGATGTAAAACTGATCATGGTCGACCCGAAGGTAGTAGAATTAAGCGTATATAATGGAATTCCGCACTTGATGATCCCGGTGGTAACCGATCCTAAAAAGGCTGCCGCAGCATTACAGTGGGGCGTTGCGGAAATGACAGAGCGGTATAAAAAATTTGCAGACTTTAATGTGCGGGATCTGAAAGGATACAACAAAAAAGTAGAATCCATGAAAGAAGCGGATGCACCCGCTAAAATGCCGCAGATTATCATTATCGTAGACGAGTTGGCGGATCTTATGATGGTAGCGGCAGGAGAAGTGGAAGAAGCGATCTGCCGTCTGGCCCAGCTTGCCCGTGCCGCAGGGATTCATTTGATTATTGCTACCCAGAGGCCGTCCGTCGACGTCATTACGGGACTGATCAAGGCAAATATGCCCAGCCGTGTAGCCTTTGCCGTTTCCAGCGGCGTAGATTCCAGAACCATTTTGGATATGAACGGTGCGGAAAAGCTTTTGGGAAAAGGCGATATGCTTTTTTATCCGCAAGGCTATCCTAAGCCGGCCAGAGTGCAGGGGGCGTTTGTTTCCGATAAAGAAGTTTCCGACGTAGTGGAATTTTTGAAAAATCAGGTTTTAGGAAATACATATAACGAAGATATAGAAGAAAAAATTCAGACTATAGGAAGCGCTTCAGGCGGAGCGGCCGGAGGCAGCGCAGGGGATCGGGACGCTTATTTTGAAGAGGCGGCAAGATTTATCATCGATAAGGATAAAGCGTCTATAGGAATGCTGCAGAGAGTCTTCAAAATCGGATTTAACCGCGCCGCAAGGATTATGGATCAGCTCTGCGACGCCGGTATCGTAGGCGAAGAAGAAGGAACGAAACCAAGAAAAGTATTAATGAGTATGGAACAGTTCGAACAGTATTTGGAAGAATATTAAAGTGGAGAGCTTTGTAAAAGGCAGGTTTGCGGCGGTACGGCATCCCAGACCGGCTCTTAAGATGAATGATAAAGCCGTACAGAAATGAGGAAAACCATGAAAACAGACATTCAGATTGCACAGGAAGCCGTTATGGAACCAATCGCAAAAGTGGCGCAGGAGCTTGGCATCATGGAAGACGAGTTGGAATTATACGGAAAGTATAAGGCGAAGATAACGGACGAGTATATGGAACGCATAAGCAAAAATCCCGACGGAAAGCTGATCCTCGTTACCGCTATCAATCCTACCCCTGCCGGAGAAGGAAAAACAACGACCACCGTAGGACTGGGACAAGCTTTTTCGAAATTAGGGAAAAAGGCTGTAATCGCATTAAGGGAGCCTTCCCTTGGCCCTTGTTTTGGGATCAAAGGCGGCGCTTCCGGCGGCGGTTATGCGCAGGTAGTTCCGATGGAAGAACTGAATCTGCATTTTACCGGTGATTTTCATGCGATTACATCCGCCAATAATCTTTTGGCGGCGCTGCTGGATAATCATATCCAGCAGGGGAATGAACTGGGTATCGATACAAGACAGGTAGTGTGGAAAAGATGTCTGGATATGAACGACAGAGTATTGCGCAATATCGTAGTAGGGCTTGGCAATAAAATGGACGGGGTGGTAAGGGAAGACCATTTTGTCATTACCGTAGCTTCTGAGATCATGGCTGTTTTATGCCTTTCTGAGGATATGAAAGATCTGAAAGAAAGACTAGGACGCATAGTAGTCGCTTATGATTTTAAGGGAGAACCGGTGACGGCGGCGGATCTGAACGCAGTAGGGGCTATGGCCGCGTTGTTAAAGGATGCGTTAAAGCCGAATCTGATCCAGACATTGGAACATACTCCTGCGTTGGTACACGGCGGGCCTTTTGCTAATATTGCCCATGGATGCAATTCTTTACGGGCAACGAAAACAGCGCTTAAAATTGCCGATTATGTAATCACGGAAGCCGGATTCGGCGCCGATCTGGGGGCGGAAAAATTCTTTGACATTAAGTGCCGGATCGGAGGGCTGTCACCGGATGCCGTCGTATTAGTGGCGACGGTACGGGCGTTAAAATATAATGGCGGCGTGGCAAAAGCGGATCTGAATGAGGAGAATTTGGAGGCGCTGAAAAAAGGAATCGTAAACTTGGAAAAACATATAGAAAATCTTCATAAATATAAGGTACCGGTAGTGGTAACGCTGAATGCCTTTCTGACGGATACCGAAGCGGAAATTTCTTTTGTCAGACAGTTTTGTGAAGAAAGAAACTGTGAATTTGCCATTTCCGAGGTATGGGAAAAAGGCGGGGAAGGCGGCGTCGCGCTGGCCCAAAAAGTTTTGGAAACTTTGGAAACAAAGGAAAGCCGGTTTGAAGTCCTGTATCAGGATTCCCTTTCCTTAAAGGAAAAGATCGAAGCGGTTTCCAAAGAAATTTACGGCGCGGATCATGTGGTATATACGGGGAACGCGTCAAAACAGTTAAAGCAGTTGGAAGATCTTGGTTTCGGAAACCTTCCGGTCTGTATCGCTAAGACCCAATATTCCCTGTCGGACGACCCGGCGCTTTTAGGGCGTCCCGAACATTTTGACGTTTCTGTCAGGGAAGCCTATGTTTCGGCGGGAGCGGGCTTCGTCGTCGTACTTACGGGAGCGGTGGTAACCATGCCGGGGCTTTCCAAACAACCGGCGGCATATGGGATTGATGTAGGCGAAGACGGAAAGATCACAGGGTTATATTAGAAGGAGGTAGTTTATGGCAAAGCTTATTGACGGCAAAGCGGTTTCAGCGCAGATAAAGGAAGAACTGAAAGAAACGGTGGCGAAAAAGAAACAACAGGGGATCACGATTTCCCTTGCCGTGATTCAGGTCGGAAACGATCCGGCGTCTTCCGTTTATGTAAACAATAAAAAGAAAGCGTGCGAGTATATCGGAATCCAGTCGATTGCTTATGAACTTCCGGAGGAGACCACACAGGAAGAATTACTTTCCATGATCGACGACTTAAACGGACGCGACGACGTGAATGGGATTCTTGTACAGCTTCCGCTGCCGGGACATATTGACGAAGATAAGATCATAAACAGAATCTCGCCGGATAAAGATGTGGACGGCTTTCATCCGCAAAGCGTAGGCGCGCTCTGCATCGGACAGCCGGGATTTGTCTCCTGTACGCCGGCCGGAATTATAGCGCTTTTAAAGCGTAACCATATTGAAATAGAAGGCAAAGAATGCGTAGTCATAGGACGGAGCAATATTGTAGGCAAACCGATGGCGCTCTTGATGCTTCGGGAAAATGCTACGGTAACGGTAGCGCATTCCCGGACCAAAGATCTGAAAGAGATTTGTAAACGTGCGGATATCCTTATCGTTGCGATAGGAAAACCGAAATTTATAACGGAAGAGTATATCAAGGAGGGAGCCGTAGTCATTGATGTAGGGATTCATCGGAACGAAAACAATAAACTGTGCGGCGATGTGGATTTTGCGTCGGTAGAGCCCCATTGCAGCGCTATCACGCCGGTACCGGGAGGCGTAGGCCCGATGACGATCGCTATGCTTATGAACAATTGTGTAGAGTCCGTAAAACAGTAGAAAGGTTGTTTTCTTATGAATTGTCCAAAATGTGGAGCCCGGATGCAGGATGATCAATTGTATTGTGAAACGTGCGGGGCTGAAATACAAATGGTGCCTGATTTTGAACCGGAAATAGAAAACAGCATATCGGAGACCCTGTCTACGCTTGCGGAAGAAATTACCCAGACGCCGAAGCGGGAGAAAGAAAAAGAAGAAAGGGATACACTTTTTTCCAGCAGAAAATTTTTTATAGGCTGTATGTTTGCCATGGCTTGTGCGATCCTCCTTTTGGTAGTATTCGGATTTATTTTATTTCAGAACAATTCAAAAGGGTATCAGGTAAGCCGTGCAATGGATTATGCCGATTCCGGAGAATATGAAAAAGCGGTTGCATGTCTGCAGGCGGCAGAAAGAATCGATAAAGAGGACGCTAATATCTATTTTTTGATGGCAGATTATTATTATATGATGGGCAAGGAAAGCGATGCGGTAGCTACTTTAAGGAATATTGCCCTTTCGGCGGAATTTTTGCCGGAAGATATTGAAAACGCTTACAGTAAACTTGTCAGTATCTATAGGAAAAACGAAGATTACCAGTCGATCAATGACCTTCTTTTAGCCTGCAGCGACCAGAATATCGTTTATATGTTTCAAAGCTATATGGCTTATCCGCCGGAGTTCAGCTATATAGAAGGAACTTATCAGGAGATCATACCGCTTAAACTGAGCAGCAATACATCGGGTACGATCTATTATACGACGGACGGAAGCGAACCGACGGAGGAAAGCAGCGTATATACCACGCCAATCTTTTTAGAGACGGGAACTTATACGATCAAGGCATTTTTTGTCAACGAATTCGGTATTAAAAGTACGGTAGCCTCCAATACATACGTTATAGATCTTACGGTGCCGAATGCGCCGGAGATCAGCGTGTACAGCGGAGAGTATACGGATCCGGTCATGATCGAGGTTACGGTTCCGGCAGGGTGCAAAGTGTATTATACAAGGGACGAAAGCGAGCCTACCAGTGACAGCACACAGTATGTGTCGCCGATTGCCATGCCCATCGGAAGTTCCGTTTTCAAGTTTGTGGCATATAGTGCGGAAGGCGTTTCCGGCGAGGTTGTGACACGGACATATCATCTGAAACTGAAAGCGCAGTATTCCGTGAACGACGCGTTAGAGAGACTTTCTATCACGCTTGTGGAGCAGGGATATATTTTAGACAGATACGGAAATAAGGAAGGCATTCAGGGCAGGTATGTATATAAGCTTGGTTCGGTAAACCGGATTTCGGACGGGCAGGACTACTATTTTATTTATGAATATTATGAGGACCTGATGGAAAACCAGTCAAGGACAGGAAGAATATTCGGCGTCAATATTATGACGGGAGAATGCGGAAATATCGGGCTGGACGATCAGGGGGGATATTATTTTGATCCTTTTTCCCAAGAAGCGGGGGACGGGCAGGAGCCGGCAGAGGAAGAATATGGATGGGAATAAAATATATTGCGTTTTTCGACAAAGTAACGTATGATTATAGCAACGCTTTTTTACAGTAAAGCACAAAACTATGGGAGGAAGAATATGTATAAAATTTTAAAAGCAGAGGAACTGACTGCAAATATTTTTCTTATGGAAGTAGAAGCGGGACGGGTAGCCGCTTCTTGTAAACCGGGACAGTTTGTGATTGTCCGTAAAGACGAGGAAGGGGAGCGGATCCCTCTTACCATTTGCGATTACGATGCTGAAAAAGGAACGGTTACTATTGTTTTCCAGATCGTAGGCGCGGCAACCCAGATGATGGCAGATTTGAAAGAAGGAGACAGTTTTCATGATTTCGTAGGGCCCTTAGGCTGCGCTTCGGAATTTGTCGGAGAGGATTTAGAAGAATTAAAAAAGAAAAAAATGCTTTTCGTAGCAGGCGGCGTAGGTACGGCGCCGGTATATCCGCAGGTGAAATGGCTGCATGAGCATGGAATAGAGGCCGATGTGATCGTTGGCGCAAAAACAAAGGATCTGCTTATTCTGGAAGAAGAAATGAAGGCGGTCGCAGGGAATTTATATATTACAACGGACGACGGTTCCTACGGAAGGAGCGGCATGGTCACACAGACGATCAAAGAACTGGTGGAAGAAGGCAAAAAATATGATGTCTGTGTAGCAATCGGTCCGATGATCATGATGAAATTCGTATGTCTGCAGACAAAAGAGCTGGAGATCCCGACGATCGTAAGCTTAAATCCGATCATGGTGGACGGAACCGGAATGTGCGGCGCCTGCCGCGTTACCGTCGGAGGCGAAGTGAAGTTCGCCTGTGTGGACGGCCCGGAATTTGACGGACATAAAGTGAACTTTGATGAAGCAATGAAGCGCCAGCAGATCTATAAGACGGAAGAGGGACGCGCCTTTTTGAAAGCGAAAGAAGGCGACACCCATCACGGCGGATGCGGGAATTGCTCTTAGGTTAACGTGAAATTTTTAATTTCACGATCCTGATTTGTATGCCTGCTAAAGCAGGCAGATGGGGGTTAACGTGAAATTAAGAATTTCACGATCCTGATTTGTATGCCCGCTAAAGCGGGCAGATGGGAGTTAACGTGAAATTAAAAATATGTAGTTAAAGTTTTGAGGCCTGCGCGGTGGCCGCAAATTCCGGTTTATAAGGATCTTTATGATGAAACCGCGTAGAAATGAGGTAAAAATGGATGTTTTAAAGAAAGTTCCCGTAAGGGAACAGGACGCTAAAGTGCGGGCGACGAATTTTGAAGAAGTATGTTTGGGATATAATAAAGAAGAGGCGATGGAGGAGGCGGCAAGATGCATCAACTGCAAAAATGCACAATGCATCAAAGGCTGTCCGGTAGCGATCAATATTCCGGGATTTATTGAACAGGTAAAGAACGGGAATGTGGAAGAAGCCTATAAGGTCATTGCAGAGTCTTCAGCCCTTCCGGCAGTGTGCGGACGCGTATGCCCTCAGGAAAGCCAGTGCGAGGGGAAATGTATCAGAGGGATCAAAGGCGAACCGGTATCCATCGGTAAATTAGAGCGTTTCGTAGCCGACAGCGCAAGAGAAGCAGGGATCGTACCGGAAGGCGCAAAGGAGAAAAAAGGAAAGAAAGTAGCCGTAATCGGTTCCGGCCCGGCCGGGCTTACCTGTGCGGGAGACCTTGCAAAGATGGGGTATGAGGTTACGATTTTTGAGGCGCTGCATGAAGCAGGCGGCGTTTTGGTATATGGAATACCGGAATTCCGTTTACCGAAAGAGGACGTGGTAAAAAAGGAAATCGAAAATGTAAAAGCGCTTGGCGTTAAGATCGAAACAAACGTAGTGGTAGGAAAGTCCGTAACGATAGACGAACTGATGGAGAAAGAAGGATTTTCAGCCGTATTTATCGGCTCCGGCGCAGGACTTCCGAAATTTATGGGAATCCCGGGAGAGCAGGCCAACGGCGTATTTTCCGCTAACGAATATCTGACGAGAAGCAATTTGATGAAAGCTTTTGACGAAAACTCCAATACCCCCATCATGCGCGGTAAAAAGGTAGCCGTAGTAGGCGGCGGCAATGTGGCGATGGACGCGGCAAGAACAGCCCTCCGTCTCGGCGCGGAAGTACATATCGTATACCGCAGAAGCGAGGAAGAACTTCCTGCAAGAGTGGAAGAGGTGCATCATGCGAAAGAAGAAGGGATTATTTTTGACCTTCTTACCAATCCGGTTGAAATTCTGGAAGATGAAAATAACTGGGTATGCGGTATCAAATGTGTCAGAATGGAACTTGGCGAGCCGGACGAATCGGGCAGAAGAAGGCCGGTAGTAAAACCAGATTCCGAATTTGTCATGGATGTGGATACCGTGATCATGTCCTTGGGTACTTCTCCGAATCCATTGATTTCTTCTACTACGGAAGGGCTTGAAGTGAACAAATGGAAGTGCATCGTGGCGGATGAAGAACATGGAAAAACGACGAAGGAAGGCGTTTATGCCGGCGGCGACGCCGTAACGGGCGCGGCAACGGTTATTCTTGCCATGGGCGCGGGAAAAGCCGGCGCAAAGGGAATTGACGAATACCTCTCCGGGAAATAAGATATAGGAACGGTAGAAATCTAAAGGTATCGGAAGAAATCTCAGGATAAGAAATGATTTAATCTTAGGATTAAGAAATGATTTTAAAAAGCGGAGCTGCGGATAAAATGCCCACTCTGCTTTTTCCTTTTTCATTATGTCAGGTCAAATTCCTGATATAGTGTTGTCCGTCAAATTAGATGCACCAGCCCCATGCAGATTAGTCGCGTCTGATCTAGACTTTGCATGCCGCGCATCC
>CAJTWM010000015.1 GCA_910579805.1 uncultured Lachnospiraceae bacterium
GAATGATCTTGCCACAGACATTCTTCTTCTGACAGTGGAAGCGGTGGATGCAGAAGTTTTTGGCATTCAGAAAGAGCCCCCTGCCGGGATAGAAGTCAGACAGGCGGTGTGCACGGATCTCTTTTGAAATGGTACTGGGATCCTTGCAGAGATAACGGGCAATGTCTTTAAAAGAGGAACCGGCATTCAGCTGACGTTCAATATAAAGTCTGTCTGCAGCAGTAAGATGCTTATGGTTACCTGGAATATATTTACTCATGATGTCTCCTTCCACTGCTGTCAGGGACATAGACATCATAAAGCATGTGCAGGATTAAATTCAACTTGTGCATAGGTAACTTCTATTGAAGAAACAAAGGGTAGAATTTACTTTTGCAATTTAGGTTGCCCAAAATATGTGCCGTAAGATTTGACACGGATGTATTTTTGATGCTATGCTTGAGAAAGAGGATAGTTATGGATCGTTATTGAAAAAGGAGAGAAAGGAACGGGACAGATATGAGCAGAGTCAGAAAGAAATGGATCTGTATGGGGCTGGCATCCGCACTGTGCCTGCAGCTCGCCGCCTGCGGCAACGCTGCGCCGGAGGCGGCTAAGACGGACGGACAAGTTCAGACAGAGGAAGAAAGCGGGAAGGCAGGACAAGAAACAGAGATGGCAGGCGCGGAAACGGGAGAGCCGGAGGGTGCGGAGGCGGAGAAAACCGATTATGAATTTGTGCCCGGCGAGTCCGCCTTGATTCCTTTGGACCACGATGTGGCGCAGGCTGCAAACCGCAAAGAGGACGGCAGTAAAAAATATGTGACAAGCGACATAGCGGCAACCATCTGCTATGATAATCTGGCATTGGGATACTTGACGGAAGACGCGGCAAAATACACTTTGGAGCTTACGGAAGACAGCGGGATAGACAACGTTACTTTATCGGCAGTGGACGAGGGTTATGTTTCCATACCGCCGGAAGAATTGGCCCAATGGAACAGTGAAAGTTTTACCCTTACGGCCAATCCTCAGGCAGGCGGAAACGGGATTGTGTTTCTGGATCTGAAAAAGGGAGACGAAGTCGTATATACGGTAAGCGTCAGGGTAGCGGCGGCATATCCGGAGAATCCCAATTATGATATCAACAGAGAGTCCGTTGAAAACGGGGAATTTGAATTTCTTTGGGGCAGTAATACGGACGGGGAGAGCGACGAGAACTGTAATGTACATGATCCGTCGTTGACCGAAGTAGTCATTGAAGGGGTAAGATATTTCTACATGGCACAGACAGGCTGGGAAGGCGGCAATATCCTGAGGAGATCTAAGGATCTGATCCGCTGGGAGTATCTGGGAAAGGCGACTCCGGTAGCGGAAGAGATGGAAAAATACGGCTGGACGCAGGTCGACGACTGGATGTTAAAAGACGCCGCCGCCTGCCAGTACTGGGCTGCGGATATCGTACCGGCTTCTTACGGCGGATATTGGCTCTATACCTGTCTGGTCAATGCGGGATATGACGAAGAAAAGCATGACCGGGTCTGTATCGTGATGGCATGGTCCCCCGATCTGGAGGCGCATTCTTTTCAATATGCAGGCTGTATCCTGCAGTCGATCAGCGATTATGCGCAGGACGCGCTGTATTATAATGTAGTCGCCCTTGACCCGCAGGTAGTCTATGACGCGGAAGGGAATATGTACTTAACATACGGTTCTTTCGGTGCAGGAACTTATATGATCGAGCTGGACAGTGAAACAGGGTTGCGAAAAGACGGACAGACCGGATGGCTGGATGAAGACACCATCAATACCTATATGGAAGAGGCCAGAAAAACAGCGATAGGGGAAAGTCAGCCGTATTACGGCAGGCATATGACTTACTGCGCGGAAGGCAGCGTCATTACCCATCAGTATGATGTGGATCTGGTATCGGAAGAGGGGGAAGTGACGCAGACTTACGGGGATTATTATTATCTGATGACCTGTCTGGGCGTGTTGTCCAGAAATTATGTGCTTTTTACGGCAAAGAGCGAAGACATTACTTCTTTTACCAATTTAAGCAAAGATCCCATGGCTTCGGGATGGATCGGCAAAGAACTGGTGACGGGGCTGTTCCCGCCGCTTTCCGGTTACCGGAGCGATCTGGACAGGGAAAGCTATATCACTACGGCGGACCGGATCGAAGGCAGTACGGAGTACATAGCCATGTCTTCTTTTAAATGGGCGGACTATGATTTCGATATCCATGCGCCGGGACACGGGGATCTGTATACTACAAGCGACGGCGTCAATATCGCCATGCTCATGGTAAGAACGCTCGCCCTGCAGGGAGATAAGACGGCGGAGTGTGATAACGGCCATCCTCTTGCGGCTTCCAGTACGAAATATATGATGCAGGCGCATCAGTATTATATCAACTCGGCAGGGGATATTGTGATCAATGCTAATCGTTATGCCAAAGAAGCCGACCGGGCGGTTACAAAAGAAGAATTTTTATCCTTTGCCGAGGAAAACAAGTTCCAGCTTGTTTTGGCAGGAGATCCTTACGTTACCACAGAAGCGGTGTATGTGACTTTGGGAGAGGACGGTACGATAAGCGGAGATGCGTCGGGAACTTGGTCTATGTACGGGGAACGCTATATCAAGTTGGAAATCGAAGGATATGATACCTATTACGGCGTTGCGGCGGTATGCTGGCTGGATAATAAAAACTGTGTGGGAACGACGGTAACGGCTATGGGACAGACTACCGGATGCCCGCTTTACATGAACAGCGAGACGACGGCGCCTTAGAAGTGCGCATACCGGTGCGGTTTGGCCGGAAGAGCGGTGTCAGGAGCGAAAATAAAGCAATGGAAAAACGAGTAAAAGCGGCTGCTTTTTACTCGTTTTTTTGTCAGTCCCAGCCGTTCATCATGGGAGAAGAACTTCTGACCGTCTGCGGCAGTTTTCGTTTGCAGCGGAAGCTGTTTCCCAAAGGCAGCATAGCTGCCTTTGAAGTTTTTGCCTTTGAAGTTTTTGCCTTTGAAGTTCTAAGTTTGCGGACTTTTATCCCACGTTTTCTATAATGACCCCATGTGCGATACCGGGAACGGTCTGCCCTTCGTTAAAGCTAGTCTTGCTGAGCAGCGCTCCGGTGGGGACGAAAAGTACCCGTTTCCAGATTCCTTCTTCAATCTGTTTCAGTATAAAGGCGGACAAGACCGTTGCCGCGCATCCGCATCCGCTGCCGCCCGCGTGGGTATCCTGCTTTTCGGCATCAAAAATTTCAATTCCGCAGTCCATGTGTTGTGCGGATATATCAAAGCCCTTATCCCGGAGAAGATCCAACAGGGCAGTCTGTCCTATAGAACCTAAGTCTCCGGTAATGATCCTGTCGTAATCTTCGGGCATTCTTCCGAAATCCATGAAATTCTGATAGATCACGTTACAGGCGGCGGGAGCCATGCAGGCGCCCATATTCATGGAATCTTTTAACCCATAGTCCTGTATGACGCCTGTGGTGATCCCGGTAATGCGCGCCCGGACTTTTTCATTTTCGGCGCGTTTTCCGGTTAAAACGAAAGCGCCGCTGCCCGTTACGGTCCAGCTTGCGGAGAGAGGCCGCTGGTTACCGTATTCCAAGGGAAAACGAAATTCTTTTTCCGCACTGGCAAAATGGCTGGAAGTCACGCAGATGACTTTATCCGCAAAGCCGCCGCAGACCGCCATAGAACCCAGACTTAAAGATTCCCCGCAGGTAGAGCAGGCGCCGTAAAGCCCAAAGAAAGGGATTTCATAATTTAAGATGCCGTAAGAGGTGGCAATGGATTGACCGAGTAAGTCACCGGCAAAAATATAGCGCATTTCAGAGGGCTTTAGCTTTGCTTTGCCAAGGGCCATGTAAACGGCGTCTTTTTGCAGGGAGCTTTCTGCCTCTTCCCAAGTCTGACAGCCGAACATATCGTCGTTTCCAATCATATCAAACAGACTTCCCAAAGGTCCCTGCCCTTCCTTGGATCCTACGATCGAAGCGCTGTCTTTTATAAAAACGTTTCTTTCAAATTCAAGACTCTGCGCTCCTTTTTGTAGAGCGCAGGGTTTACTGTTTTGTCTGTGACACATAAAATTACCCTCCTATCTTGTTACTATTAAATTTTCCGTTTCTTCCGGTTTTTATGCAAAATTTACAATGTTCGGCAGAACCGTCCAAAAAGATTTCCTGAAAGCGAAGAGCCGGGGAAAAACCGATAGCGTCCGTAAAATATCTATGACAATGAAGCCGGAGGAAGAAGACCACAAAGCGTAAAAAACCGATAGCGTCCGTAAAATATCCATGACGGCGAAACCGGAGGAAGAAGATCACAAAACGCAAAAAACTGATAACGTCCATGAAATTATAGAAGGGAGACAAAAAGAGTGATATAATAAATAAAAGAGTGATATAATAAATAAAATTTTGACGTTTGGGAATCCATATGAAAACGGATCCATTATTGCAAGGAGGAACATAATGAAAAACAATCGTTTCAGGATAGTATCCTTATTGTTAGCAGTGGGAATCGCCGCAGGACTTTTTGGATGTGGGAATCAAGGAAAGGAATCTGGTCATAAAGCAGCAGAAGAGAAAGACGCTGTACTGAGCGGGCAAAAGGACGGTTCGGAAGACAGCAAAGGCAGCGGGCAGCAAGGGATGCAAGGGGAAATGTCGGGGAACTATTATTCCGGAGAATATGATACCCTGCTGGAAACGGGGTCTGTCGACAAGGCAGCGGCAGGGGAAACGGCGGTTTACTATTATAAATGGTATGCGGAAGGCGGAAAACTTTTCAAATATGATCTGGAGACAAAAAAGACGGAGCAGTTACCTTTTTATCTGGGGGAAAGAGAAGGAATAGAGGATTTTGACATTAACGAAGAAGGCGGTCTGACCGTTGTGAAATACGTTGTCGACGAAGCGGACGAATCCTTATTTCATTATTATATTATCACTTTGGACAAAGAGGGCGGTCTGCTTATGGAACAGGATATTACCGATTTCGTGCAGGAGGAGCGGGATCTAACCTCGAATCCTTATGTCTATCTTTACGGAGCCGCTCCCGGGAAAGACGGACGGGTCTGCGTCCATTCCCTGTTTCGTGTCTGGGTGTTCGATCGGGAAGGAAATTTTGAATTTTCCGTAGACACACCGGAGAATTACATCTGTAATATGGGGACTCTGCCGGATGGGGAAGTTGCGGTTTCGGTGTATGATTTATTGGGGAATAAAGTGCAGATGCTGGATTTTGAAAAACAGGATTGGGGAGAGAGCTATAGCGACAGTCATTTTGACGACTCTCTTGCCATTGCCCAAAGCAGGGAGGGAATCTATTTTTATACGGAGAAAGAGCTGTTTTCTTTCGATCCGGAAAGCCGGACAGCGGCCGTTACGGCGGATTGGATCAAAAATGACGTCCTTGGGGACGACCTTTGCCATGTGTCCGTATTTCCGGACGGAAACCTGCGTATCGTCACAAGTGACGCCACAGGAAACGGCGGAGGAACGGAAACGGCGTTTTTAAAACTGACGGATGCCGGACTGCGGGAGCAGAGAGAGATCATAACGATGGGGACGATAGAACTGACGGGAGGAATGCGCAGCGCCGTAACTGCTTTTAATAAGAAGAACGACAAATACCGTGTGGAAGTCATAGAGTATGCTCAGGGGAAAAATTATCAGGAAGGAACGGAGCTGTTTCATGCGGAGGCTGTAGCCGGGAATATGCCGGATGTGATGAACATTACGGACGGCACGGAGGAATTTTATGCGTCAAAAGGGATATTTGAGGATCTGAAACCTTATCTGGACGGCGAAACGGGAATCCGGCGAAGTGAATATTTCGACAATATCCTGACAGCAATGGAAACGAACGGTAAGCTGTATGCCCTGTCGCCGGATTTTACGGTCAAAACTCTGGTGGGAAAGAAAAGCGATGTAGGAGAAGGTTATAGTTGGACGTTAGAGGACGTTGCGGCGCTTAAAAAAGCCCGGGGCGGGGACGTGGAAATGCTGGATCATGAATACGGAAGAAAGGTATTTTATTTATTTTTGTACTATAATATGGCGCAGTTTTTTGACCTGAATGCAGGCGTCTGCGATTTTGACAATGAGAACTTCAGAGGGATATTGGAATTTGCAGGGCAGTTTCCCGAAAGCAATCCTTATCGTGACGAGGATCACGGAGAGTTGAAAAAAGCAGGTGAAGGCGAGCTTTTATTGATGGAAGGCGAATGGAGTATGATCAGGAACTATTCCGTGTACCGGCGCATTTTTAATGCAGATATTTCCTGCGTGGGCTATCCCGGAAATTTTCCCTGCGGTTCTTTGGCAAAAGGCGGCGACGTAACTCTTGTTATGAGCGAAAAAAGCGCTCAAAAAGAAGGCGCGTGGGAGTTTATCCGTTTCTTTTTGGAGGAGGAATACCAAAACAGATATACGACGGGTTTTCCCGTGCTCTTGTCTGCTTTTGACAGAAAAGCGGCGGGGGAAATGTGGATCGACTATGAGACGGGCGAAAAGCAAAAATCCGGCAGTGTAATATCCAATGCGGATAAGGAAATCCAGATCGTGGTAGAGGATGCCACACAGGAAGAAACAGCGGCGGTAAAAGAGCTGATCGGGCATATTGGCCGGATGGAGCGGATCGATATACAGATCATCAACATTGCTTTCGAAGAAGCGGATGCTTATTTTGCAGGGCAGAAAAGCGTGGACGAAGTGATTGACGTGATCCAAAGCAGGGCAAAGATTTATATGAATGAAAACAGATAAAAATCAAATTAAAAAAATCTTTAAAAATTACCAAACTATTTGTTAAGAAAACCTCGCTAGACTGGAAAAGGTAGGAAAGGCAGAAATTTAGGAGGTAAGACGGATGGTAAGACAGAAAGATAACAAAAAACGCGGAGCGGTCCTGCTTTTGGCGTTGGGAATGGCGATTTCATTGGCAGGATGCGGCAAAGGAGAAAAGCCTGCACAGTCGGGAGAAACCGGCAGCGCGGATTCGAAACAACAAGCGCAGCAGGTACAGGTGGAAGGAAAGTTTTATCAGGGAGAATATGAAAAGCTGCCGGAGGATTCTTCCATAGGGGATGTAGTGGCGACGGAGCAGGCAGTCTACTATGTAAAATGGGCAGAGGAAGAAAATTACGCAGTAAAGCTTATGAAATATGACACGGAGAGCAAACAGGTGACAGAACTGTCAGTTAATCTGCCGGAAAATTATGAGATCGATATGCTCCAAGGAACCAGCGACGGAAATCTGGCAGTGGTCGGCGTAAATTGGGAGGCGGAAGGAAACGGGGGAAATCCGGGTTATTGGTTAACGGTCTTTAAAGATGACGGTAGTGTCATAATGGAAAAAGAACTTACCGAGATGGTAGCGGAAGAAGAGCAGGCACCGTATCTGTATCATTTTGCGGCGGGAGAAGACGGACGCCTTTATATAGGAAGCGGACAAAGGATCTGGGCATTGGATCGGGAAGGAAATATAGAGTTCTCTGTATCTGCGGACAGTTGGATGAGCCAGATTGGTATTCTGCCCGGAGGAAAATTAGCGGTGGCGTTGACCGAAGGAGACAAGATGGTTATCAAAGTGTTTGACGAGGAAAAGAAAGCATGGGGAGAAACCTATAAAAACGACCGTTTCGGTTATGATCTTAATTTTACGACGGCCAGCGGAGAAGGGATTTATTTTTATGACGCCAATGTTCTTTACTCTTTCAATCCGGAAAGCGGCGAGACGGAAGTCTTGGCAAACTGGCTCAATTGCGATATTTTAGCGGAGTATATCACCTATGTCTCCGTACTGGAAGACGGCAGTATCCGCCTGATCACCAGCAATTACAATGCAAAGACGGGCGGAAATGAAATCGCTCTTTTAAAAGAGGCGGATGCGAAAGCGGCAGGGGAAAAACAGATTCTAACATTGGGAACCGTAGAAGTAACGACAGGAATAAGAAGCAGCGTGATCAATTTTAATAAGAAAAGCGATAAATACCGTCTGCAGATCATAGATTATGCAAGCGGTACCACAAGAGAAGAGGGAGTGGCGCGTTTTAAAAATGAAATCACGGCGGGAAATATGCCGGATCTGATCAACATTACGGACGGAACCGAGGATTTTTATGCCGCGAAAGGGCTTTTGGAAGACTTAAAACCTTATTTTGACGGAGAACAGGGCGTAAACCGTGCCGATTATTTTGAGAATATTTTATCTGCAATGGAAACGGACGGTAAAATGTATGTTCTGGCTCCTGATTTTTATATCGATACGATACTCGGAAAGACAAAAAATGTAGGCGAAGGCTATAGCTGGTCAATGGACGATATGAAAAAGCTGGAGGAATCAAGGGAAGACGGCGTAGAAATGTTTGACCATGAAACGAAAGCCGGAGTACTGGACGTTTATCTGCGTTACAACATGGCACAATTTTTTGATATGGGCACAGGATTTTGTGACTTCAACACTCCGGAATTTAAGGAAATTTTGGAGTTTGCAAACAGATTCCCGAAAGAGAACGAATATCAGGAAACGGATGCCAGCGAGTGGAGGAAGGCCAGTGAAGGCGCGCTTCTGCTGATGAGGGAGCGGATCATGATGATACAGGATTATCAGATGTGTCACAATATTTTCGGCGAAGACATTTCTTTCGTAGGATATCCCAGCAAGTTTGCATGCGGTTCCGTGGCAGGCGGCGGCGACCTGACGATGGCTATCAGCGCCAAGAGTGAAAATAAAGAAGCGGCGTGGGTATTTATCCGTTCTCTTTTAGAAGAAGATTATCAAAATAATTATACGTCTTATCTGCCGTTGCTGCGTTCCGCCTTTGACAAAAAGGCAGAGGCAGCGTCAAAAGCATTTTATGCCGAAGATGAGAACGGCAATCAGGTAGAGCAGGCTACAATGTCGATAGGAACTAACGACTTCGTGCTGGAGGTATATGCGGCAAAGGAGGAAGAAATAGCGAAGATCAAAGAACTGATCGGAAAGATAGACCGTATGGAACGGGTGGACGATCAAGTGCTTTCCATTGTTTCCGAAGAAGCGGGCGCTTATTTTGACGGACAGAAAACGTTGGAAGACGTTGTTTCCGTCATTCAGAGCAGGGCAAATATTTATATGAATGAAAATAAATAAGAATCGTGAAGGAAGAGGGGAAGGCATTTGCGCACTGCTTGTCATAAACCCGCGCGGTGTGCGGAAATAAAAATAATGTGAAATTAAAAATTTCCCGATCCTGATTTGAATGCCCGCTGAAGCGGGCAGATAGGAGTTAGGGTAAAAAACATAATATGCGGCATAGAAAGCAGGAAAATATTGCTTTCTATGCCGTATTATTTTTAGTGTGAAAAGGAAAGAGTTGACAGATATTTTAGCGAAAATGTACAGGAAATCGGGGAAAATTCGATGGCGGCCGGGAAATTATTTTATTTTGGGTATCGCCTTATCGGATAAAGGTGTTTAGACTTATCGTTAAGATTGTTTTTTGGCTCTGTTTATGGAAAAGAGAGCAGGACATAAAAAAGTGAAAATATGACGGAAGACGGTTGCATAAAGAAAGGGCATCGCTGCAGAGAGCAGGGAGGCTTGGAGAAAGCAGTAATAACGGCGCATAGGATTAGGAGGAGAATAGGATGCATGAGAAAAAGGGGAAAGAAAAAATAATGGAATTCCCGGCGACTGAACGGATGTCAGGCGCCGGGATTTTTTATGTGGAAATTTTCAAATTGACTTCAAGATAATCCAAATTTATAATGAAAACAATCGGGCATATAACGTGAAATTGAAAATTAAAAATTTCCCGATCCTGATTTGTACGCCTGCGAAGCAGGCAGATGGGAGTTAAAGTGAAAGTTCAAGGCGGATATTTTAATGAATGAAAACAGGAGATACGGTAAAGATTATGATTAAATAAGTGACGGAATTTGCGGGAACAGGAGTCGGTATGATCGGAACAAGTAAAGAGGTAAAAAATGTAAGTAATAAAAATGGAAGTCCCAAAAGCGGGGAAGAAAAAAGGACGGCAGAAAGAAATATTGAAAAAATAGTCCGTTATTTTCAAAGCGGGGAGAAATGCGGCGGCTGCATGAAAGCGGGTGTGGAAATTGAGCATTTTGTTCTTGACGGCGACGGAAATTCCATCCATTATGAAGAATTGGTGCATATGATGGAAAAAATGAGGACGAAAGAAGATACGCCTTACTATGAGGAGGGGCATTTGCTCGGGTTTTATAACGACGATTTTTCCGTTACATTAGAACCGGCCGCTCAGCTTGAAATCAGTATAGCGCCCAAACTTGCCATTGAAGAGATCGAGACGGTTTATAAGTCCTTCCGGGCAAAGGCGGAGGCCTTTCTGCAAGACAAGGGATTTCATCTGGTAAATCAGGGATATCATCCTTTTCAAAAGGCGGAAAATTTGAAGTTGATCCCTAAAAAAAGATATGAGTATATGGACCGCTACTTTGAAAGAACGGGAACAATGGGAAAAAACATGATGCGGGCTACGGCGTCGGTGCAGGTATCCATTGACTATACGGACGAGGCGGATTTTGTGGAAAAATATAGGCTGGCCTGCGTCCTGTCACCGGTTTTTGCGCTGATCACGGATAACAGTCCGGTATTTGAGGGAAAAAAAGCCAGAAAGGGAATGGTGAGGACCGTTGTCTGGCAGAATACGGATCCTGTACGGTGCGGGGTCTTCCCGAAAACTTTTTCGGGGGATTTCGGGTATCGGGCTTATGCGGAATATTTGTATGAGAACCCGCCGATCCTTGTAATAAACGGCGAGGGCGGTGCAGTATATACGGGAGATAAAAAAGCTGCGGAGATCTATCGCAGCCGGGAAATGACACAGCAGGAAGTGGAGCATTTAATTTCCATGTATTTTCCCGACGTAAGGCTGAAAAATTATATCGAGCTGCGGGCAGGCGACAGCATGGAGCTTTCCTGTGCGCTTTCCTATGCCGTGCTGGTAAAAACTCTTTTTTATACGGAGAAGATACGGAAAGAATTGTGCCGTTTCTTTGGTAAAGTGACCTGTGAAGATATCGAAGCCGCTAAGCGTTCACTTGTTGACTATGGAAGTCAAGGAATGGCTTACGGAAGGACCGTGGAACAGATCATGGAAAAATTAGTTTCGGAAATCAAAAAGTATCCTACGCCGGAAGTAGAACGGTACTGCATATGTCTGTTGGAAAAGATGGAAGGATATACAAAACGGCAGAATGAGACGAAAGGGCAAGAAGGACGGGAGAAAGAAGATATGCAGACGGAGTTTACCAAAAACGGAAAAGGGCTGGAAGAAATAAACAGAGAATATATGGCGTGTTTAGCGCAGGACCGGAGTGCGGATTTTGCATCTGCAAAGAATGCGCTTTCTTATATACAAAATTCTACCGCCAAATATCATGGGAGATGCGTGAGGACTTTGTATATTCCTAAGATTTTTACGGATCGTGATATCCGGTTATTTGAAAGCGCGGTCACAAGGCTTTACGGGATTTTCGACAAAGTGATACAACACTATTGCGAAGACGGGGAATATCGGAGATTATTCGGTTTTGAAAAGAAATTGGAAGAGCTGATCCTTCGGGAGAAAAAATATAAAAGCAATATTCCAATCGCGAGAATTGATATTTTCTATAATGAAGCTACGGGCGGATTTCAATTTTGCGAGTTCAATACGGACGGAACCAGCGCTATGAATGAAGACAGGGAGTTGAATAAGGCGGTCAGGCTGACAAAGGCATACGGGATCTTTGCCCAAAAATATGAGATTTCTACCTTTGAACTGTTCGATACATGGGTAGAAGAATTTCTTGAAATTTATAAGGAGTTTGCCGGAAATACGGGAAAGAATCCGGTTCCCAAAGTAGCTATCGTGGATTTTATGGAAAACGCTACGGAACAGGAATTTCAGATCTTTAAAGAACGGTTTGAAGCGAGGGGAGTTTCGGTGCATATTTGTGAGATCAGAGAATTAACTTATCGGGACAATACACTCTATGATAAAGAAGGTATGGAAATAGACGCCATTTACCGCCGGGCCGTGACCAGCGATATTATGAAGCATTATGATGAAGTAGCGGACTTTATACAGGCGGTAAAAGAAGAAGCCGTCTGTCTGGTGGGAGAATTTAGAACGCAGATCGTCCATAATAAGATCCTGTTTAAAATTTTGCATGATGAAATGACGCAGACATTTTTAACGGAAGAAGAGAAAGAATATGTAAGGGAACATGTGCCTTTTACGGGAAATCTGGAGCGGGGGAAATTTAATTATCAGGAAGTGCTGGAGAATAAAGACAGATGGATCATCAAACCGGAAGACTCTTACGGTTCCAAAGGAGTGTATGCCGGAGTGGAATACGGGCCGGAGGAATGGAAAGGGAAAGTGGACGGCGCTGTCGGGAATCACTATCTGCTGCAGGAATTTTGCCGTCCTTTTGAGACGCCTAATATCGACCTGATGCAGAGCGAAGATGCTAAAGTCGCATATTACAGTAACCTGACGGGAATGTTCGTGTACAACGGAAAATTTAAGGGGATCTATTCCAGAATCTCCCAAAGCGAGATCATTTCTACCCAGTATAGCGAAATGGCGCTGCCGACTATTGTGGTCAATGTGAAAGAGTAAGGGGCAGCAGCCTGCGAGTTTTCGCATTTTTCTATTTATTTACAGATAGTTCATGCATTTGCGCCGAAAGGGTGGTATACTAAATAGGGATTGCCATGCCAGCGGGCAAGAAAATAAGTATAGTAACTGATTTCAGGAAAGGAATGAAATGATATGAGCGAGGTATGTATGTTTTTCGGCACAGGTTATGAAGAGGTAGAAGCGCTTGCGGTAATAGACATCCTGCGCCGGGGAGGTGTAGACGTCGATATGGTGTCCGTTACGGGGGAAAAAGGGGTGACAAGCTCTCATAAGGTTACGATAGAGACGGATTGTTTATTGGAAGAAGTGGATTTTGACCGGACGCAAATGATATTGCTGCCGGGGGGAATGCCGGGTACGACAAATTTAGAAAATTGTGAACTGCTGATGGAACAGCTTGACAGATTTTACGAGCAGAAAAAAGCGATTGGCGCGATCTGCGCCGCACCCAGCATTTTAGGGCACAGAGGAATGCTGAAAGGAAGAAATGCCTGTTGTTATCCGACTTTTGAAAGCCATCTGGAGGGCGCATTGGTGAGTAAAAATCCTTGCGAAGTTTCAGATTTTATTATTACGTCGAGAGGAATGGGATGCGCCGTTGATTTTGGACTTGCAGTACTTTCTTATCTGCGGGGGCAGGAAGCGGCAGATAAGATAGCCGAGGCGATCGTATATAACAGATAAAGAAATGCGCCTGCTAAAGCAGGCATACGGGAGTTAACGTGAAATATAAAAATTTCACGATCCTGATATAAACGCCTGCTAAAGCGGGCAGATAGGAGTTTCAGGAGAAAGGTTCGGGTTTTATGAATATATTGTTTTTTTTAACGCCGAAAAGTACAGTCGCTTACCTATATGACAGCGATACGGTAAGACAGGCTCTTGAAAAAATGGAGAATCACCGCTACAGTGCGGTTCCGCTCATTTCAAGGAAAACCGGCGAATACATAGGAACGGTAACGGAAGGGGATCTGCTTTGGGAGATCAAGAGCAGATATGATCTGAATCTAAAGGAGGCAGAGGAGATTCCCATAGGAGAAGTCCGGCGTAACAGGGATAATTTGCCAGTAAGTGCAGAAGCTAATATGGAAGACTTACTGAGTAAGGTCATGAATCAGAATTTTGTTCCCGTAACGGACGGTATGAACCGGTTCATAGGAATCATCACCAGACGGGAGGTCATCTCTTATCTGTTAAGTAAAAAGCTGTAAACCGCCAAACAATCTGTCATTGCAGTATCATAAGCGCAGCGTTCTTCACTGATTGTTTGTGCCATTTATGGCACTGACGCCGTAAGCGGTATGGCGGGAAGTGTAAAAAAGAACGGGAAAATACAGCGGCAGAAAGCGGGCATGGGATCTTGTCATGCCGATGAAAAAAATACAACAGGCTTTTTTGAAGAGATCATTGATTTTTATGAAAAGCTCATTGCAGAAAAATCATTTTGAAACGGAGAACGGGAAGAATGGATATATTCAATATATTGACGATGGTAGGCGGTCTGGCGCTGTTCTTATACGGAATGCACGTTATGGGCGAAGGATTATCGAAAGCGTCGGGAGGGCGGCTGGAGCGCATCTTGGAAAATCTTACCTCCAACCCTGTCAAAGCGGTGCTGCTGGGAGCCGGAGTGACGGCGGTGATCCAGTCATCATCGGCAACGACCGTAATGGTGGTCGGTTTTGTCAACTCGGGGATTATGAAATTATCACAGGCAATCGGCATCATCATGGGAGCCAATGTGGGTACGACGGTTACTTCATGGATACTTAGCCTTGCAGGACTGGAAGGCAACAGTATTTTTATAAAACTTTTAAAACCGATGTCTTTTACCCCGATTTTGGCAATCATAGGCGTGAGTTTTATTATGTTCTCGAAAAGCGAGAGGAAAAAAGATATTGGTACGATTCTGATCGGATTTGCCGTGCTGATGTTCGGTATGGACACGATGAGCAACGCCGTAAAGCCGCTTGCGGACGTGCCGGAATTCACAAAGATCCTTACGATGTTTTCCAATCCGATACTGGGAATGATCGCAGGGGCGATCCTGACGGCCGTTATTCAAAGTTCTTCGGCATCCGTAGGTATTTTACAGGCATTGTGCGTGACCGGATCAATTACCTTTTCTTCCGCCCTTCCTATTATAATGGGGCAGAATATCGGAACCTGTATTACGGCGCTGCTCTCTTCCGTAGGGGCAAACAAAAATGCAAAGCGGGCGGCAGTCGTACATTTGTATTTTAACTTGATCGGGACGATCGTATTTATGTGCGTTGTTTATCTGCTGAACGGGATTCTGGACTTTACGTTTTGGACGCGCGCCACCAATCCGGCGGACATTGCCGTTATCCATAGTATTTTTAATATCACCGCTACATTATTGCTTCTGCCCTTTTCATCGGTTTTGGAAAAACTGGCGTATATTACCATTCCGGAAGTACGCCGTGCGGAGGAGGAGCAGGAAATACAAGGTACGGCGGTGCATAAGCTGGATGTCCGTTTTCTTGATATGCCCGGACTGGCGACAAGCCAGTGCCGCGATGTGACCAATCAGATGGCGTACGCGGCAAGGGACGCGCTTTTTCTGGCGCTGGACCTGATTGATAAATTTGACGAAGAAAAAGCGGAGATGGTACAAAAATTGGAAAACGACGTGGACGACTATGAAGACGAGTTAGGCACTTATATGGTCAGACTGAGCAGCAGGCATCTTTCGGAAAAGGACAGTCAGACGTTATCGCTGCTGCTCCATAATATAGGAGATTTTGAACGGATATCCGACCATGCCTTGAATATTATGCAGGCATGTCAGGAAATGAATAAGAAAGAACTGAAATTTTCTTCTAAGGCAACGGAAGAGCTGGCCGTGTTCATACAGGCAGTCAGGGATATCGTAAACGCTTCGATCAAAGTCTTCGAGGAAGTGGATTGCGAACTGGCAACGCACGTTGAGCCGTTGGAAGAAGTGATTGATCATTTGAATGCGGAAGTGAAAAAGCGTCATATCAAAAGACTCAGGAAAGGAAAATGTACGATCGAAATGGGATTTATCCTTTCGGATATCACTACAAGCTTTGAACGTATCTCCGACCACTGCTCCAACATTGCAGTCAGCGTAATGCAGATCAGGGAGGACAATTTCGAGACCCACGAATACCTCAATTCGTTAAAAGATAAAGATAACGAGGCTTTCACGATGGAATACGAGCATATAAAGAAACGCTACGAACTTCCGTAAAAAAGAAAAACTTACCATTATAATTCTTTTCATTTGGCTAATAATAAAAACAAGATAAGCGAGAACAAAACACTTAAATCGGAAGCATTCTTCTTAAGGGCTTAGGTAATCAAACCAACCGGGATAAGTGGACGTTCGACACTTATCTTGGAAATAGATGAAAAGCCAGAACAAAATTTTTATGGAGGTGAATTAGAAATGGCAAGTGGAAGCAGAGCAAATAGAGTAGAAGTGCCTGAAGCAAAAGCAGCTATGGATCGTTTTAAGACTGAGGTAGCGTCTGAATTAGGCGTAAACTTAAAAGAAGGTTACAACGGCGACTTAACGTCCAAAGAGGCTGGTTCTATCGGCGGCGAGATGGTTCGTAGAATGATCAAAAAGCAGGAAGAACAGATGAAAGGCTCTAACTAATAAAAGGATAGAGTAAGCGAAAGAGAACCGCAGGTTTGCGGTTCTCTTTTTTTGAGTCCGTTTTTTTGGACAGATAAAATGCTACCTTTAAATTATTCAAGGAAATCATTCAAAATAAATTCCATGAATGATACCGATTGCTGTATCGGTAACGGATAAAGAGGAAAGGAAGTATGATAAATTATGACGTGTATGGAGAAAAAATTTTGGGCGGCCGTATGTTTACTCATATGTGTGACTGGACTATTTACGGGAAAAACGCTGGTGAGCGAAGCCGGATCCGGACAAAGGACGGAAAGGGAGCTTTACCGCCAAATGGAAAAGGATTATCTGAGAGAGACGGGATTCGTCTTGGAAGAAGCGGGATTTGCCAATAGCGGCATGAACCTGACGAAGATCGTCGACGGAGAGGGAAAACGTACTTATTTTATGAAGATACATAACGGCAGGATCAATGCCCTGAGCGGGGAGGAAAAGGAAAAACTGATGATCAGACTCAAAAGCGTAAGTTTTGCAGACGGACAGTGCGAATTTTATCATGAATTTATTTCAACAGACAGCGCATCCGCTGAAAATTGATACGGAAAACCGGATAAGCGGATGAAGGATCGGATGGGGCATGGAAGAAGAAAGGGAAAAAGAATGGCAGACGGACTAAAAATGGAAAAGTAAGTAAAGAATGACAAGAAATTGGTTTTGGATTATAATGGGAAGGAAATAATATTGTTAAAAAGTGGAGGAGAAGCAATGAGGGACGATCCAAGACCACAGGAGATATACAGGCATTTTAAAGGCGGCTTATATCAGATCATGACGCTGGCAGAACACGCGCAGACAGGGAAAGTTTTAGTGATTTATCAGGCATTATATGGAGAATATGCCGTGTATGCCAGAGAATTATCCGAGTTTTTAAGTAAAACAGACCGTCAGAAGTATCCGGCAGCGGCGCAGGAATACCGTTTTGAAAAAATCCTCGTCAAAGAGAAAGCGGATGCCATGCAGAAACCTGAGACGGAATCTGCCGACATCCGGATCGAACGAAGAGAGGAACCCAAAGAGCAGGAAAGCGGAAAACAGGCGGAAGAAATCATAAATATAGATCCGTTAGTAATGGAATTTTTAGATGCGGACAGCTATGAGGAGAGGCTGAATATTTTGGCCGCCTTGCACTGCCGTATTACGGATGAAATGATTAATACCATGTCGGTTGCGATAGACGTGGAGATCAACGAGGGCGATATCGAGGAACGGTATGAAGCGCTGAAAACCTGCCTTGTCACCTTGGAAAAATACGAGTGCAACCGGCTTAGGTGACTTTATCTTCCCAATGCCATTACTGGAGCGTGTCTGATATGCGGATATATAGGTATGAGGTCATTCATATAATCTATGAAAGTGGGGAAAGTATATGGTATATGGATTGGAAGATAAACTTGTGGTAGGGATTTCTTCAAGGGCATTGTTTGATCTGACGATGGAAAATGCATTATTTGAAGAAGAAGGCGTGGAAAGCTACCGGAATTATCAGATCGCGCACGAGAATGAAATTTTAAGACCGGGGCCGGGATTTGCGCTTGTAAAGGCGTTGCTTGATTTGAATAAGCTTCCGGGAGGAAGGGACAGGGTGGAAGTCATTGTCATGTCGAGGAACAGTCCCGATACTTCCCTCAGGGTGTTTAATGCGATACGGTTTTATGACCTTGCCATTACAAGGGCGGTTTTAGTCAGCGGCGCTTCACTGGCGCCTTACTTAGAGGCATTCAAAACGGATCTGTTTTTATCCGCCCATGAAGAAGACGTGCAGGCGGCCGTGGATTCGGGGATCGCAGCGGGAATCATATGTGAAAATCCTGTTCATGAGTACAAAGAAGCGGCTGGAAACAGTCCGATCAAAATCGCTTTTGATGCGGACGCGGTTCTTTTTTCAGACGAATCGGAATGCATTTATAAGAAGAAGGGGCTTGCGGCATTTGAAGAAAACGAAAGGAAAAATGCGAAACTGCCGTTAATGGAAGGCCCGTTCGCTAATTTTCTTAAGATCATTGCCGGCCTGCAGAAAGAGTTTCAGCCGGAAAACGTACCGATACGGACAGCCCTCGTCACTTCCAGATGCGCTCCGGCGCATGAAAGGGTCATCCGCACCTTAAGGGAGTGGGACGTGCGGATCGACGAAGCGTTTTTTCTCGGAGGGATTGAGAAGAAAGAAGTTTTGAGGGCGTTTGGGGCGCATATTTTTTTCGACGATCAAAGCACGCATACGATTCCGGCGTCCGAGGTTGTATTTTCGGCAAGGGTGCCGACTCCGGTCAAGGAGCTTCGCGGGAAAGAAGAAAAGGAGCGGTACGGGGACAAACAGCAGTTTAGCGGAATGTATGCTAAAGAACGAAAGGATAAAAGAGAAGCGGTATAATGAAGTATGACAACATAAAGAAAGGACGCTTTTTAGAGCGCCCGAACCGTTTCATCGCCTATGCGGAGATTGACGGAAGAATAGAAAAGGTGCATGTTAAAAATACAGGGCGCTGTAAAGAACTTTTGGTTTCCGACGCGGAGATCTACTTGGAGAAAAGCAAAAATACGGGCAGGAGTACGGCGTATGATCTGGTCGCGGTCAAAAAAGGCGGCAGACTGATCAATATGGATTCCAGTGCGCCTAACAAGGCGGTGGAAGAATGGCTGGGTAACGATAAACTGTTTCAGAACGTGAGCCGCCTGCGGCCCGAGACGGTCTATCAAAATTCCCGTTTTGATTTTTATGCGGAATATGAAAAAGACGGCGGAATCCGGAAGGCTTTTATAGAGGTAAAAGGCGTGACGCTTGAGGAGGAAGGAGCAGCCCGCTTTCCTGATGCGCCGTCGGAACGTGCCGTTAAGCATGTTGAAGAACTGATAAAAGCAAAGAAGGAGGGATATGAGGCATATATTATCTTTGTTATACAAATGCAAGGCGTATCCTGCTTTGAACCTAACGACAGGGCGCAGCCGGAATTTGGACAGGCGCTCCGCAGAGCATGGAAAGAAGGCGTATCCATAAAGGCGTATGACTGTATGGTAACGGAAGAAGGAATGGAGATACGCGAAGAAGTTCCCATAGCGCTTTCCGTATTTGACAGGATAGGCAGGCCGCTGCTTTCTTGGTATGACGGAGGACACCGGTCATTACCTTGGAGGGAGGATGCGACGGGATACCATGTCTGGCTGTCGGAGATCATGCTGCAACAGACGAGGGTAGAAGCGGTAAAGCCATATTATGAAAGATTTCTTAAGATTTTACCGGATATCCCTTCTTTGGCTGGCGTAAATGAAGACGTTCTGTTAAAATTATGGGAAGGACTCGGATACTATAACAGAGTAAAGAATATGCAGAAAGCGGCAAAGCTTGTTATGGAAGAATATGACGGCAGACTGCCGGAGGAATATGAAGAGCTGTGCAAGCTGCCCGGTATCGGAAGTTATACGGCCGGAGCGGTCTCGTCCATTGCATATGGAAAGCCTGTACCCGCAGTGGACGGAAACGTCCTGCGGGTTGTTTCCAGACTTTGTATGTTGGAGGCGGACATTTTAAGTACGCAGACTAAAAAAGAAGTAGAGCAGGAGCTGCGTAATATCATACCCAAAGACAGGCCGGGGGATTTTAATCAGGCAATGATGGAGCTTGGAGCTTTAGTGTGTATACCGAACGGTATGGCAAAATGTCAGGAATGTCCTCTTGCTTTTGCCTGTAAAGCCTGTCAGGAAGGCAGAGTACAGGACTTTCCCGTCAAAAGGCAGAAAAAACCTCGTAAGATCGAAAAGAAGACAGTATTGATCCTTCGGGACGAGGAGCGCGTGGCGATCCGTAAAAGAGAAAACAAAGGTCTTTTGGCCGGATTGTATGAATTTCCGATGTTAGAGGGACATAGGACGCCGGAACAAGTGGTTTCTTATTTAAGGGAGATCGGTCTTCATTCGGTTTTTATTAAGTCATTGGAGGATTCACGGCATATCTTTACGCATAAAGAATGGCATATGGTCGGTTATGTAGTCAGAGTGGACGAGCTGATGCCGGTAGAGGGAAAAGGACAGGGATTCTTATTTGTAGAACCTAAAGAGACGGAAAAGACTTTTCCGATCCCGTCTGCATTTGCGGCATATACAAAATATTTGAATATTAAGTTGGGGAATGACAGATTTTATTCCGATGCCAGAAAGGAAACTTGAAAGGAAACAAATCATGAAACTATTAACGATTACCGTTCCGTGCTATAACTCGGAATCCTATATGAAAAACTGTGTGGAATCTTTGCTAAAGGGAGGGGAGGACGTCGAGATCATCATTGTCAATGACGGATCAAAGGATTCTACGGCACAGATTGCCGACGAATTTGTAAAGCAGTATCCTACCATCGTCAAAGCCGTTCATAAAGAAAACGGCGGACACGGTTCGGCAGTCAATGCAGGGCTGGATCATGCCACGGGGCTTTTCTTTAAAGTTGTGGACAGCGACGACTGGGTGAAGGAATCCGCTTATAAAGAGATATTAGAAACATTGAGGGAACTGGCAGGCGGCGAGAAGAGTCTTGATATGCTCATCAGTAATTTTGTATATGAAAAAGAGGGGGTAAAGCGCAAAAAGGTAATGCGCTATCATCGTACTCTGCCGGAGAAGGAAATTTTTACATGGAGCGATGTAAAGCATTTTAAAAAGGGACAGTATATTCTGATGCATTCCGTTATTTTCAGGACAAAGCTGCTGAAAGAATGTAATTTGAGACTGCCGGAGAATACCTTTTATGTAGACAATATTTTTGTGTTTGAACCTTTGCCTTATGTAAGGAATATGTATTATCTGGATGTAAACTTTTATCGTTATTATATCGGACGGGAAGATCAGTCAGTCAACGAAAATGTGATGATTTCAAGGATCGATCAACAGATTTTGGTAAATAAACTTATGATTGATTTTTATGTGGCTCACAGACAGATTCTGGCGGGAAATCATAAGATGGGGAAATATATGTTTAACTATCTAGAGATCATTACTACAGTTTCCTCCGTACTTTTGATCCGCTCCGGAACAGAAGAAAATTTAGAAAAGAAAAAAGAGCTTTGGAGATATATCAAAAGCAGTGATAAATTACTTTATTTCAGGCTGCGCCACGGTATTATGGGAAACGCCATGAACTTGCATGGAAAAGTCGGGAGGGACATTTCCGTAGCGAGCTACAAGATCTGCCAGAAATTTTTTAACTTTAATTAGTTTTAGACAGTTCCGGAAAGGCAGTCGGAATATTAGAAAATGAGAAGCAAAAAGACAGATACGGGATTCTGCTATTTATAGAAATCCCGTATCTGTCTTTATTTCTATTTGTTTTCCGATATTATCCGATCTGCGGCTTAGAACTGTTTTCGGATTTGCGCCTGCGCATTGCAAAGAGTACGTCTACATGGTAGACAAGCAGGTACATAACGAGCGCCAGTATGATGCCGGTGATCACGTCGAAGACGGAATGCTGCTTGATGAACATGGTGGATAGGATAATGGAAATGCATAGGACAAGAGATCCGATGCGGATTCCTTTTTTGTTTTCAAACTGTGCGCTTTTGGCAATGGCAAAATGAGCCCCAAGGGAATTATATACATGGATGCTGGGCCAAAGATTAGTCGGCGTATCCGTGTTCCACAAGGCTGTCACCATATGGGTAAAAACGTTATCTCTCGGCATATTGGAAAGCCTCAGATCGTGACCGTTCGGGAACAGGGTGGAAATAACGAGAAATATCGTCATTCCCGTAAATAAAAATGCGCATATCCTGTAATAATCCTGTTTATCTTTAAAAAAGAAGAAAAGCACTGTCACCGCCACATAAGCGAACCAAAGAAAATACGGTACTACGAATACTTCGCAGAATGGGATATAGTCGTCTATAAAAGTATGGATGACCTGAAAATCTTTTGTTACGGTTCTTTCTAAGTGGGTAAACCAAGCCAGATAAATGACGCCGTAAATAATAAGCGGAATGGCATGCTTATATTTTTGATAAAATTCCTTCATAATAAAAACCCTTTCCCCTCTGTCTCAGCGATAGAGACGCTCATAAATGAAATGTTATGTTAAAAAATTATTTTACATTTAGAATCTATGCGCTATTTTAGCAGTCTTTATTTTTATAGTCAATGTGGAAAACGGCGAAAAGAGGCAAATTAAGAAAAAAGTAAGAAAGTCTTTAGAAAAAGCAAAGCTGTGGTTAAACATAAACAAATACTTTGCTTTTCTACTGCGCTATGCTATAATCAGCACATAGTTTATGCAATAAAATGCCGCAGGATACGTTACAGTAGTTACAGTATATGTATATGGCAGAATGGAGGAAAGATGTATTCATTAGACGAAGTAAAAAAGGTAGATCCTGAAGTCTCGGAAGCAATTGAGAAAGAGCAGGAAAGGCAGAACAGCCATATTGAACTGATCGCATCCGAAAACTGGGTGAGCAAGGCGGTTATGGCTGCGATGGGAAGTCCGCTTACGAATAAATATGCAGAAGGGTATCCGGGCAAAAGATATTACGGCGGCTGCGACTGTGTAGATGTTGTTGAAAATCTTGCCATCGAAAGAGCAAAAGAGCTGTTCGGCTGCGATTATGCCAACGTACAGCCGCATTCGGGCGCGCAGGCCAATTTTGCCGTTCAATTTGCGATTTGCCAGCCGGGAGATACGGTCATGGGCATGAATCTGGATCATGGCGGGCATCTGACACACGGCAGTCCGGTCAATGTTTCGGGAAAATACTTTAAAATTGTTCCTTACGGGGTAAACGACGAAGGATTTATCGACTATGACGAATTAAGAAAGACCGCGCTGGAAACAAAACCGAAAATGATCATTGCAGGTGCTTCCGCTTATGCAAGGACGATCGATTTTAAGAAATTCAGAGAAATCGCCGACGAGGCGGGTGCGGTACTTATGGTAGATATGGCTCATATTGCCGGCCTTGTAGCGGCAGGGCTTCATCCAAGCCCGATCCCTTATGCGGATGTAGTGACTACGACTACCCATAAAACCCTTCGCGGACCGAGAGGCGGCCTGATCCTTGCCAATAAAGAGGCGGCGGAAAAGTATAACTTTAATAAAGCGGTATTTCCGGGAATTCAGGGAGGACCGCTTATGCATGTGATCGCTGCGAAAGCAGTATGTTTTAAAGAAGCGTTAAGCGATGAATTTAAGACATATCAGAAAGGAATCGTAGACAACGCACAGGCGCTCTGCAAAGCCCTGCAGGCAAGAGATATCAAAATCGTATCCGGCGGAACGGACAACCATCTGATGCTTGTGGATCTGACGCCGTACAGTCAGACGGGAAAAGCAGTGGAGAAGCTTTTGGATGCCGCGCATCTTACCTGTAATAAGAATACGATCCCTAACGATCCCCAGTCGCCTTTCGTAACAAGCGGTATCAGACTTGGTACGCCGGCAGTAACAAGCCGCGGAATGAATACCGAAGATATGGAGCAGATCGCAGAGGCGATTGCCATGGTCATCAAAGGCGGGGAAGAAAATGTTCCTAAGGCTCGTGAGATCGTACAGCGTTTAACGGATAAATATCCGCTTGTTTAATGGACGCTGCCCCGTTTTTCAGCAATGAGCCGACAGGATACAAAAAATCATGGATCATAAAATACGGAGCTTTCCGGAAGGCCGATGCTTTGGAAAGCTCCGTATTTTTAGCTATAAACTGCAGAGAGCCGTTTAAAAAGCGACGGCCCGGCGCAAGGGGGGCTGGCTGGGAAACCTGATTTTATGTTTGCCTTACAGTGCTTTAATATATTCTTCGACCGCATCATGCCAGTCTGCAAAAGTAAAGTCAGTGGTCAGCCGGAACATATAATTGTCAAGTACGGAATAAGCGGGACGCGGCGCGGGCGCAGCAAATTCCGCCGTTGTGATTTTTTCCACTTTCGTGTTTTTGCCTGCAAGGCGGAAGATCTCTTCTGCAAATTCCGCCCAATTACAGTCTCCTTCGCAGGTTGCATGAAAAATACCGTAGTTTTCCGTAGGAAGGAGATAACAGATCGCCTTTGCCAGTTCGTCCGCGCTGGTCGGCGTGCCGAACTGGTCGCTTACGACGCGGACCGTATCGTTTGTTTCGGAAAGCCGTAACATTGTTTTAACAAAATTTTTCCCTTCTCCATACAGCCATGCGGTGCGGAGAATAAAGTAATCCTTGGCGAAATCTTTTACAAAATTTTCGCCCGCAAGTTTAGTCATACCGTACATTCCCTGTGGATTTGTCCGGTCAAATTCCATGAGCGGCCTGTCCCCAAATCCGTCGAACACATAATCCGTTGAGATATGGATCATTTTCGCGCCTGTCTGTGAAGCGGCGATACTTAAATTCCTCGGCCCGATGGCATTGATACGGTAAGCGTTGTCCCGGTCCGTTTCACAGGCGTCTACGCCCGTATGGGCTGCACAGTTGATGATAGCGTATGGTTTTATTTTGCGGGCAAGTTCCAGACAATTGTCTATATTGGTGATATCAAGTTCTCCGACGTCCGTATTGACCGTTTCATAATCCGGTAGAGAAGCGAATTGCTTATTGAGTGCGCGTCCTAACTGCCCGTTGCAGCCGGTTATTATAATTGATTTCATTGAAATACCTCCGGTTTTAAATTTGCGTAATATTTTAAGCGAAACTTAGTCACTCTTTTTATCATACAACCTTATCGGAATTATTGCAAATATTTCGGCTGATTGCGGACGCTCCGATCGGGTTCAAAAGAAAAATATTGCGAAAAAACTACAAAAATGTTGCAGGAAAATTGCAATCGAATTGCAAAAAAATTACAAATAATTAATGACTTGTTCGGTCGGCTATGATATAATGAGCGTTAGCGGGCAGGGTATGTCCATATATTTATGATATAATATATAAATTATTGTAGGTATTATGCACAAAATATATCTGAAATAAAAAATATGTAGTATTCGGAGTATACTAATGTACGGTATAGCTATCCGGATGGGTAACGAATGTATATTAGGTAATGCGTATCAGACAATATCAGGATTTCAAAGATATACGCTATAGATACTTGTGAAAGTGAGGATTTTTTTATGAAGAGATGGAAGGCGCTTATCCTCGTATCGATATCCGTACTGGCTTTGTCCGGCTGCGGAAAAAAAGAGGGGACGGATAAAAAGACGCCTGAGACGGCAGGGATACCGCCCATCGAGCAGGCCGCAGAGCCAAATGACGTTACAGATGCGGAGGGTGAAAAACCGCCGGTGGAAGGGATGGTACACAGCAGGCTGACAAATGAATGGATAGACGGTGAATTGGCAGAAAAAAGACCGATTGCGGTCATGATCCCGAACGAGATCAGCGCGGTACCGCACTATGGGATCAGTTATGCGGATATTTTGTACGAATGTAATGTAGAGGGCGAAATGACGCGCCTTATGGGAATTTTCGGCGATTGGGAGAATCTTGAAAAGATCGGTAACGTCCGCAGCGCAAGGGATTATTATATATACTGGTCTTTTGAATGGGATTCCATTTTGTGTCACTACGGCGGGCCGTTTTATATTGACGAGGTGATCAGCCGATCCACTACGGATAATATTAACGGTACGGTTGCGGCAGAGGGAATCTATTTCAGGTCGACGGACAGGAACGCCCCGCATAACGCCTATATTTCTGCGGACGGTATCAAACAGGCGGTACGCCAATACGATTATTCCACAGAATACAGAGATATGGCGGATGATAATCATTTTCAGTTTGCAAGCAAAGAGGAACCCAATACGCTGACGCAGTACGAGGGTTCGGTAAGCGGGACTCTGATCGATCTGTCGGAATGCTATCCGAAGACAAAGTCTTATTTTAAGTATGATGAGTCAGACGGTCTGTATTACCGGTATCAGCATCTTGCGGGAGGTTCGGACGGGCCGCATGTAGACGCATTAAATGACGAACAGCTTAAATTTAAGAACGTGATCGTGCAGTATACCTATTATGAGACAAGAGACGCGCAGGGATATCTGGCATATAAATGTATTGATAATACAAGAGGCGGCTGGTTCTTTACCGAAGGCAGGGGGATCCACATCAACTGGATCAAGGAAAGCGACTACGGCGCCACAAGATACTATGACGATTTTGGAAATGAGATCACATTGAATACGGGAAAGACAATGATCCTGATCGTGGAGGACGGCGACGGATTCCATTTTGAATAAGAAATAAAATGCGGAAATGCAGCAAAGATTTGCGGTGTTTCCGTATTTTCATCTTTTCCGTTTTTATATTTTAGCTAAAACCGGTTGCCTTTCCGTGTCTGCTGTGTTACAATATCTTTCGGTGAAAAACAAGTGTCCGCATATAGAGAACATGAAAAAACGAGTGTCTTTCGCACGGATACATATGGTTTAAATGCCGGAAAGGATATGGCGGTATATGGGAGAAACGGCAGGGTATTTTGTTGTCAGGCAGAAAGCAGTACCGGAGGTCTTGCTAAAAGTTGTGGAGGCGAAGCGGCTTTTGGAATCGGAAAAAGTCATGACGATACAGGAGGCGGTTGACAGGGTCGGTATCAGCAGGAGTTCGTTTTATAAATATAAAGACGATATTTTCCAGTTTCACGACAGTTCTCAGGGAACGACGCTCACACTTACTTTTCAGATGGATGATGAGCCGGGACTTTTATCGGACGTATTGAAGATCATTGCGGATTTCGGCGCCAATATTTTAACGATCCATCAGAGCATTCCGATCGGCGGGATCGCCTCTTTGAGTTTAAGCGTTCAGGTTTTGCCGACGACAGGGGATATTTCCAAAATGCTGGATGCGATGGAAAAGCAAAAAGGCGTGCATTATGTGAAGATCATTGCAAAAGAATAAACAGAAAATAGAAGAGGAGTAATTATTATGATTCAGGTAGCGGTATTTGGTTATGGAACGGTGGGAAGCGGCGTCGTAGAGGTCATTGAGAAAAATAAAGATATGATCAATAAAAAGGCCGGAGACGGATTGAACATCAAATATGTTCTTGACTTAAGGGATTTTCCCGGAGATCCCGTTCAGGAAAAGCTGGTAAAGGACGTTACTATTATTTTAGACGATCCCGAAGTGGATATTATCTGCGAAACAATGGGCGGCATCAATCCGGCGTATGATTTTACGAAACGCGCGTTGCTGAAGGGAAAAAGCGTGTGTACTTCCAATAAGGAGCTGGTTGCAAGCCATGGGCCGGAACTTTTGCGCCTTGCAAGGGAAAATAAATGTAATTATCTTTTTGAAGCGAGCGTGGGCGGCGGCATTCCGATCATCCGCCCTCTGAATTATTCTTTGACGGCGGAAAAGATCGACGGTATTACCGGCATTTTGAACGGGACTACGAATTATATACTGACAAAGATGGACAGGGAAGGCGCGGATTTTGACGATGTATTGAAGGAGGCGCAGGAAAAGGGCTATGCGGAAAAGAATCCTGAAGCGGATGTGGAAGGATACGACGCCTGCCGTAAGATTGCGATCCTTTCTTCCCTTATGTGTTTAAAAAACGTGAAGTATGAAGACATCTATACGGAAGGGATCACAAAGATCACGGCGGCGGATTTTCTTTATGCAAAAGAAATGGATATGACGGTTAAGCTGCTTGCCATGAGTAAAAACGTGGGGAACGAATATTTTGCAATGGTGGCGCCGTTCCTGATTTCCAAAGAGCACCCGCTCTACAGCGTCAACGATGTATTCAATGCCGTTTTCGTACACGGGAATATGCTGGGGGATTCTATGTATTACGGGCGCGGCGCAGGAAAACTGCCCACAGCCAGCGCAGTAGTCTCCGATGTGATCGACTGTGCAAGACATATTGGCAAGACGGTTATGTGCCTGTGGGAAGACGAGGATGTAAAGCTGGCGGATATCGGTCAGGTAAGCCGCAGATTTTTCGTGCGCGTGGATCAAAGTAAAGCGGATGAAGAAAAAGCAAAAGAGATCTTCGGTCAGGCGGTAATCGTAAGAATAGACGCCCTTTCGGGCGAATTTGGTCTGATCACGGAACCAATGACGGAAAAAGCATTCGGAGAAAAAGCGGAACAATTGGGCGCGGTGATCGGTAGGATACGTATTGAAGATTAATAAATCTATTTAAGGCATTGGCTCTTTTGAAAATATGCCATAGTGTGGAGGACTGTATGAAATATGTAGTTGTGTTAGGCGACGGGATGGCAGACGAACCGATCGGGGAGCTGTCAGGGAAAACGCCGTTGGAATATGCGGAAACAGAAGCGATGGACGCTCTCAGTAAGAAAGCGGAGATCGGAATGGTGCATACCATACCGGAGGGGATGAAGCCGGGATCCGATACGGCAAATCTTTCCGTATTGGGATATGATCCGAAAAAATATTATTCGGGGAGATCTCCTTTAGAAGCGCTCAGTATCGGCGTACCGATGAAAGATACGGATATTGCGCTCAGATGCAATATCGTTACGCTTTCGGAAGAAGACGTGCCTTTTGAGGAGAGAACGATCATCGATCATAGCTCGGACGAGATCAGTACGGAAGACTGTGCAGTATTGTTAGAAGCGGTAAGGAAGGAACTGGAGACGGACAGGTACCGTTTTTATCTTGGCACCAGTTACCGGCACTGCCTTATCTGGGATAGAGGGGAAGTAGTCGAACTTGTCCAGCCCCATGACGTGCTGGGTCAGGTCATCGGGCAATATTTGCCGAACGATCAGGCCTTATATGAGATGATGAAAAAAAGTTATGATATCTTGTCCTGCCATCCCTTAAATATAGAGCGTAAAAAACAGGGGCTGAATCCCGCAAACTGCTGCTGGTTCTGGGGAGCGGGAACAAAACCGATGCTTTCTTCTTTTGAAGAAAAGACCGGAAAGAAAGGAATGATGATCTCCGCAGTAGATCTGTTAAAAGGGATCGCCGTAGGGGCCGGAATGGGCGTGGCAAAGGTGGAAGGCGCCAACGGCGGGCTTCATACCAATTACGAAGGAAAAACGGCGGCGGCAGTAAAGGCGCTTACCGAGGACGGTTATGACTTTGCTTATATCCATGTCGAAGCGCCGGACGAAATGGGGCATCAGGGAAGCGTGGAGAAAAAGGTAAAGGCGATAGAGTATTTAGACAGCAGAGTAATTGGTCCGTTAGTCGAGAGCCTAAAAGAAAAAAAGACGGACTTCCGGCTTTTGGTATTGCCGGATCATCCAACCCCGATCCGCGTTAGGACGCATACGGCGGACAGCGTTCCTTATATGCTTTATGACAGCACAAGGGAAGAAGAGCATAAGTGGAATTATAATGAAAAAGAAGCGGAAGAAAGCGGCAACCGTATTGACAGAGGTCATGAGATCATAGACTATCTGTTTTCAGGATCGGGAGCTGGCCGGCTGCATGACGATAATATTTGAAATATGTGATTATGAGGAGAAGCAGGATGAGAAAAGTTGTAAAATTTGGCGGAAGTTCTTTGGCGAGCGCAGAGCAGTTTAAAAAAGCAAAAGAAATTATATGTGCCGACAGCGAAAGGAAGTTTGTAGTTCCGTCGGCGCCGGGAAAGAGGAATGCAAAGGACACCAAAGTTACGGATATGCTGTATGCATGTTACGAAACGGCAGAGAAGGGAGAAGATTTTAAGCCCCAGCTAAAAGCGATCAAGGCGCGTTACGAGGAGATCATAAGCGGCCTTTCCCTGACATTATCGTTAGACAGTGAATTCAAAACGATAGAAGGCAATTTTAAGAAAAAAGCCGGAAGGGATTATGCGGCCTCCAGAGGCGAGTACTTAAACGGTATCATTATGGCGCATTATCTGAAATATACATTTGTAGATCCGGCAGAGGTTATTTTCTTTGACGAAGACGGGGAATTTGATGCGGATAAAACAAACGCCGTCTTGTCCGAAAGACTGGAAAAAACAGAACGTGCGGTGATCCCGGGATTTTACGGATCTCTTCCGGACGGCACGGTACATACTTTTTCAAGAGGCGGTTCGGATGTTACGGGGTCTATCGTGGCCAAAGCGGTCAAAGCGGACGTATACGAGAACTGGACCGATGTGTCGGGATTCTTGATTGCGGATCCGAGGATCATAGAAAATCCCGAGGGAATCGAAACCATTACCTATCGCGAACTGCGGGAGCTTTCCTATATGGGGGCGGGCGTATTTCATGAAGATGCGATCTTTCCGGTCCGGAAAGAAGGAATTCCGATCAATATCCGTAATACCAACGCGCCGGAGGACAACGGAACATGGATCGTGGGCAGCACTTGTCAGAAGTCCAAATATGTTATTACCGGTATTGCCGGAAAGAAAGGCTTCTGCGCAATCAATATTGAAAAAGATATGATGAATGCGGAGATTGGTTTTGGCAGAAAAGTATTACAGGCGTTTGAAGACAACGGCATATCTTTTGAGCATGTGCCGTCGGGTATCGACACAATGACGATATTTGTCCATCAGGATGAGTTCATCCATAAGGAACAGAAAGTGGTGGGAAGCCTTCACCGGCTTGCCAATCCGGATTCTATTGATATCGAATCCGACCTTGCCCTGATTGCAGTCGTAGGGCGCGGGATGCGTGCGACAAGGGGAACGGCGGGCAGGATCTTCTCCGCGCTGGCGCACGTTAACGTCAATGTCAAGATGATCGATCAGGGTTCCAGCGAGCTGAACATCATCATCGGGGTTGCAAATAATGATTTTGAGACGGCGATCAAGGCGATCTATGATATTTTTGTAGTATCGCAGCTTTGACGGTCCGTATGGAAATATCGAATCATCAGAAAAATAAAAACGAACGGCGGTTCAGCATCTATCCGGCTGAACCGCCGTTCGTTTTACATTCCGTTATCTGTCTATATTTGGTTTTTATCAATCCGGTTTATACAGAACATTTTTGGATTTTGTGCTATCTTGTCATCTTATAAACGGCTTTTATCGTTTATTGATCCCAACGGCATTCCCATGTTAATGATGCCTGCCGTGATGGCGGCCATGATGCCCTCCGTTGGATGTTCCGGTATTATTGCTGTTTACGGAATTATTAGGGCAGCTCCATGTATCATGATTTGTACTGTAGGGGCAGTGCTCTCCGGCAGCATGGTTGTCGCAGATGCCGTCTCCGTTATTATCCACATATCCGGTGCAGGAAGTATTGGCGCCGGCATGGTGGTTGTTGCAGCTGTCACAGATGCCGTCGTTGTTAGTGTCCGCAAATCCTGTACAGGAAGTATTGTCGCTGGTATGAGCCAGTCCGCAGTTATCACAGAATCCGTTCCCGTCCGCATCAATGTAGCGGCAGGCGGGAGTATCGTAACGGACAGCCTGACTGCCGGCCGTTTGGGAAAAACCGGTTTTCACTTCATTGGTATAAGCACCGGTAAATCCTGATGCAGCGCCCATGCTCAGAGCCAAAGCAATAGTTACAATACCTGTCAATACTTTTTCCATGTGATCCTCTCCTTTTGATAAAATACAATGAATAGTTTACAATTAGTTCCATTGGTCATTACTGACATTGTATCCCATATATCTATATATGTAAATACGGATAAATTATTATTTTAACTTATTTTAACTTATTCCCGGCATGTATAGTTTAGCTGGAGCAGTTTTTAAACATCTCGGGAAGAAATAAACGGAAAGGATGTGATATGTTGTGAACTGTAGATGTAACATTTCTGGAAAATGCAGTATTTTAGCGGCAATGGGCATATGCTAAAATACAACATATGCGGATGGATCATTTGTGGTGAATGGAAATTTGCATACCATCGGGAAAGCGATTGCCTGATTCCTAATCTCAAACTTTCGGATACAACGGAGTATCAGATCGGGAAGTATGGACAGTTTCCTTTAGTGTTGTTTTTGTTTTAAGTTTTGTATCAGGATGTATCTTACAAGCGTATTTTCCTCATAGACCGGAAGGGAGGAGAGGGAGTGAAGGTTTATATGAGGATTCTGTCAAACGGATCAAAAAAATACCTGTCTTGATTTTCGGAGATAAAATGTTTATACTTGGTTTTATAAGATATACAGAGGCGGTAAAAGTAATCATATTCATTGGGTTTGCGCTGCAGAGCGGCATGACGGGAAGGCTGGAAGGAAAGGTACTTTCCTTCTCCCTGATCTGGGCATCTGCCGGAGCGGACAGATGGGAGCAAAAATGAAAAAGATCGTTGCGGTAGTAATCGTTTTATTCAGCGTAGTTTTGTGGGGATGCGGAAACGGATCGTCCAAAGAAGAAACCGGCAGCCGGAGTGAGTCTGTATCCGGACGGGAAAAAACGGATTTACAGAACGGGTCAGGATCGGAACCGGAGACAGAAGCATCCGGCCATACAGACGATGGCAGAGCAGAAGAGGAGACGGCTGCCATACAAAACGAAAGCAGTTTTGAAGAGGAGAGTCATGCAGATCCGGATCATGTGCCTGAAAAAGCAGTTCAGGGAGGCGCGTGCGGTGAAATCTCCGTGCTGCTGCCTGACGGGTGGATCTATGAAAAGTGTCCGGCAGACAGCGGTCAACTGATCGCCGGAACGTACGGAATCCATTTCTACCCCGAAGAGGCGCAGGAGGGATATATTGAGCTTGCTTACGAGGATTTTTTCGGTGTCTGCGGAACCGGATTAAAGACGGAAGAGACGACGATAGCGGGTAGTACGGCCAAAATCGGGACGTATGACGATCACGAATATTGGAATTTCATTATTTTTGAAGGAGAAAAGGAAGGGATCATCGCAGTTACATATTTACCAGAAAGCTGGTGGGAAGAGTACGGCGATCAGGCTTTGGAGATTCTGGATACGGTATCTTTCGATCAAAGTGCGAAAGAGTGAAGACATTGTGATCCGGATGCGGAATCCTGCGGTTATTCCCGCAAGATTCCTTTTGACCAGCCTATTTTCTTTCCTTCAATCAGATAGCGTTTCATACTTGCCTGTAAGCTTGTATTTTCGGGCAGGTTTTCCGAAATATCATGAAAACCCGGAAATACCCAATCCAGTACGGCCGTACTTCCATAATCGGTTTCGGTTATGTCAAATAATTTTTGAAATGCCAAAATATTGGATCCGTCAGGTAATATATTTTTTAGGGCCGGAGATAACAGCCATGATTCGCACCGCATTTCCAGATTTTCCCATAGCGGATAATATTGCCGGCAAAAATCTTGAAACAGAGAAAGGGAACTTTGGACGGACTGCGGCGAAAGATCCGCGTCGGACGGTATATGGATCTGAATGCATTCTTCCTTTTCGTATTCATATTCTAAAGCGCCGATCCGGTATTCCCGCAGCGATAACTGCCGGGGAAACCACCAGCCCCATGGAAATCGGTAACAGCCATAAGTTTTGTGGTGTTCCGATAAAAACCGGGTACAGAATTTCATTGTATCCGTAAAAATGGATACGGGAATCCCCTTTTTTTGATATTCCCCGAAAGATAGTATTGCAATATTTAAGTCTTCCCATAATGTTTTGATACCGTCAGGATCTTCACCTACATGATCCGAAATCATTTTATCTAATTTTTCCACGATTTCTTTGTCGTTTATCAGATCCTCCCGGCTGATGCGGAACCTATCCTTTTTGGTCCCGGCATAGGCGTTTAATTCCTGTATTACCTCGTCAGGCAGTTCCAAAAGTTCGTATAATCTGCTGTGTTCCATGTTCCCTCCTGTAAGCTCCGGAGCGGAAAAGCGATCTTTGATTTTGAACGGACGGTTTTCTGAAATACCGGAACTTGTTTTTTCATTTATAAGTATATTACCATAAGCCGGCCGCATTGTCATTCGCTGTCAAACGGAAAACCATAAGTGTGAATAAGCAGAGTCGTTCTTTGGGTCTGCGCCATATATGAAAATAGGGAGAAGGCTGCCGGGCGTCCTGCAAGCGACAGAAGATAACAGAAAAATACGACAAATATCGACAAAATGCTGAAAAAACCATGGAAGAAATTGTAAAATAAAAAAATAAAAATATTTTTCAAAAAATGTATTGACAAATATCGACATGATAGCTATAATTAAACCATAAACAACAGACAAATACATAGATTAAATCTAAAATAATTAAATTTACATAGATTAATCTATAGATAAGGAGGTACGGTCCACCGAAAACTTAATCCAATTTTAAAGTACAAAAGAATAAGGAACTAAAGAAAAAGATTATTATCACGATCGTAATCAGAACCAAAAGAAAAAGTAACGAAGTACATAGGAATTAAAATTTATAAAAACCTTGTCCGTTACAGTACAGGTAGTACAAAAGAAAAAGGGAAAGAATACGAGAGATGAAAAATTGGAGGTAAAGTCCATTGGATAGCGAAGTTTAGAAGCGGGTGTTGATGAGAAAAGAATCAATGCCCGCTTCTGCGTAGATCTTCTTTGTAAAGTATCTTTCTAGGCAAATTGCAAAATCTGCAGCTATTTACGGGTTCTGTACACGGTAATTTGTATCAGCTTTGCAGATATTCAATCAGCTTATTTGCATATTCATCGCTATGTTCATGTAAATACTGTCCATGCCCCATATGCTCCATCTCTATTACAGAGGGCAGATATTTTTTTAACAAAGCAACGCTCTTCCTTGGATACCGCTCATTCGAGCCTCACCAAAAGAGAATAGTCCCCGTGTAGTTTCTTATATTTTCAGGAATATGATACCTATACACAAATTCACACGCATTTTTTATAGGGTTTGAGGTAATGCCCATATAAAGCATTTCAATAATACTGTTGTTATCTTTTCCAATAACGGCATCCATCATAAATCCAGAGATTGCTTTTCCGTTTTGAATCCGCTTTATCGCTTTGCAGAACAGATATTCATACGGCTTTGTCAGCAGGCCCATCTTGATCAGAAACGCCGCATCCAAATGTGTTTTAACAATATTAACATTGCCTCTTCCAATAATCTCAACAGCCATTGTTGCGCCCATAGAGAATCCCGATAGACAGTATAAATTACCAGACAGATTATTTATGATGTCATTTTCTATTTCATCACAGTTATTCTCAAGACTGATAAGCTCATCTGTTCTTCCGCCGTGACCATCCACTTCCGCCAATATCACATAATAATCTGACAGATGTTTTAAAATTGGTTCATAGCAAAGCATTGCAGTGAAGCCATTCCGTGTATGAAAGCAAATCTTTCGCAAATTGCGGCACATCTGGCAGAAAGCGTTTTCAAGGTACGTCTCGGAGCGCGTATTGGCTGTATAACATTCTATTCTTAAGAAATTATATATTCGTTCATTTCCTGTGGAAAAATGTAAAAATATAATGTATTATGTTAAAGTAGCGTGTAATGTAAAGAAAGCTATGACCCAAATAGGAGATTTCATGTCTTAATGTCTTGAAAAGAAGCGGTTTAGATAGAAATGTCAAATAGGCGTCTTTTGAAAGGAGTACTTTTTATGGCTGAAAACAGAGATACAGAACGCAGAATATATCGTCATAAGCGTCGGGTGCGCAACCAGATCATTGCGTATACTTCGCTGGCCGTTATGATTGCGGCAATAGTGGCAGGAGGTATTTTTGCGGCGAAATATATTACAAAATGGATGAAGGACAGAAAGCCGGAGGAAATGGCTGAAGCGCCTTCCACCGAAGCTTCACAGCCGGAAGAACCGGTAACGATCTCGGAACCGGAGCCGTCTACGGAGCAGGAAGAGGTGAACTGGCTGGATGAAATGGTAGACGCATGTATAGCGGAAATGCCCCTGCCGGATAAGGTAGCCGGTTTATTTGTGATCACACCCGAGGAGCTGACGGGCGTGGGAACGGCAATTAAGGCGGGAGACGGTACGAAGGATGCGCTGGGGACGCATGCGGTCGGCGGGCTGATATATTTTTCGAAAAATATCCAGTCGGAGGCTCAACTGACGGAAATGCTTGCAAATACGGTTTTGTTCAGTAAGTACCCGCTGTTTCTGGCAGTAGACGAAGAGGGCGGAAAGGTAAGCCGCGTTGCTGACAGCGGCATCGAAGTGGAAAAGGTCGGCGCCATGGCCGAAATAGGGGCAACGGGAGATCCGCAGAACGCTTATCATGCGGGGACGACGATTGGCGCATATTTAAAAAGGCTTGGTTTTAATCTTGACTTTGCACCGGTAGCGGATGTATTGACTAATGGGGACAATCAGACGATCGGGGACCGGGCTTTTGGAACGGATGGAGCGGTCGTTGCACAAATGGCGTCTTCTTTTGTGACAGGACTGGAGGAAGGAGGAGTCAGTTCCTGTCTGAAGCATTTTCCGGGACTGGGAGATACTACGGAGGATACGCATGACGGCATGGTCGTTACGGAACGTACAAAGGAGGAATTTCAGGCAGTGGAATTTCCGGTCTTTCAGGCGGGAATCGATGCGGGCGCGGATTTTGTGATGGTAAGCCATGTGTCAGTACCGGGTCTGACAGGGGACAATACGCCGGCCTCCCTTTCGCCGGCCGTGATCGGTATTTTGAGAAACGATTTGGGATTTGACGGCATTATTATTACGGATGCGTTGAATATGACGGCAATCACTGATTATTACACCGCAGATGAGGCGGCTGTCAAAGCGATACAGTCGGGTGCGGATATGCTGCTTATGCCGGAAAGCTTTGAAACCGCGTATAACGGACTCTTACAGGCAGTAGAAAACGGAACGATCTCAGAGGAACGGATCAACGAATCGCTGCGCAGGATCTATAGGGTGAAGTATGCGGACAGGATGGAATAAAACGCCCAAACTGCTTATTGGCGGCAGGATCACAGGCAAAGTCTGGGATATGCAAGGTTAAGAATGAAATTGCCGATATACATGGTACAATGCAGGGAGGCGGAGATGGAGAAGATAAGATGCGTATATGAGCATAATGGGGAGGATACGATCCTTTATGCGGAGAATGTTATCGGAGCATATACAAGAGGGGCTTCTTTAGATGAGGCATTAGAAAAAATGTGAATGCGTATTATTTTGGCGAGATCGGGGTAAATGCGGATAATGCGGGAATGATTTTGGAATGCCGCCAAAAAGAATTTTCCTTATTGTAACAAACGCCGGATTACTTAATGAATAAAGTGTATAAGGGAAGTTACGGCGAGTTGTGGTCATTGAAGAAGGTGCTGAGAAGATTTATATGGCATGACCGGATACATGCTAAGGTTATGTATAGGATGGCAGTCAGAACGTTTGGGGAAGGATGCGTTTGGAACAGATTTGGGTTTTAAGGCTGTAAACTGTATCAATAGATTATAAAAATATGAAATAAAGAAATAAAAAAAGCGCGAGACGGGGATCGAACCCGCGACCCCCTCCTTGGCAAGGAGGTGCTCCACCGCTGAGCCACTCGCGCATATCATTTTCATGACAAATAATACTATACTATATACTTTTTTATTTGTCAACCGAAATTTTCTAAAATCTTTGAAAGTATCTGGCGGAAAGCATTTGAAAGATAAATTTTTGAAAGTATCTGGCGGAAAGTATTCGAAGGATAAATTTTCGAAAATAGTTAAGGGATCAGTATTTAAAGGAGAGAACAAACGATGGATCTGTTTGAATATATGCGGAATACGAATATGGAAAAGGAATCTCCCCTTGCGGCGAGAATGAGGCCGACGTCTTTGGACGAGATCGTCGGGCAGCAGCATATTGTGGGAAAGGATAAGCTGCTGTATCGGGCGATCAAAGCGGATAAGCTGAGTTCCATTATTTTTTACGGCCCTCCGGGCACGGGGAAGACAACATTGGCCAAAGTGATAGCCAATACCACCAAAGCCGAGTTTACGCAGATCAACGCTACGATAGCGGGCAAGAAAGATATGGAGGAAGTCGTTAAAAAGGCAAAGGATACGCAAGGAATGTACGGAAAAAGAACGATCCTTTTTATTGATGAGATCCATCGGTTTAATAAAGGGCAGCAGGACTATCTTCTTCCTTTTGTAGAGGACGGCACAGTTATTCTGATCGGCGCTACAACGGAAAATCCTTATTTTGAAGTGAACGGCGCATTGATCTCCCGTTCCGTTATCTTTGAACTGAAACCTCTTTTAAAAGAGGATATAAAAGAATTGATCAAACGTGCAGTATATGACTCCGATAAAGGTATGGGAGCTTATGAAGCCGTCATAGAGGAAGACGCGTTGGAATTTTTGGCGGAACTTTCCGGCGGAGATGCCAGACATGCGTTGAATGCGGTCGAACTTGGGATTATGACAACAGAGCGGAGCGAAGACGGCAAGATCCATATGACTCTTGCGGTGGCAGAGGAGTGTATCCAAAAGCGTGTGATCCGGTATGACAAATCAGGTGATAACCATTATGATACGGTATCGGCGTTTATTAAGAGCATGAGAGGATCCGACCCTGATGCGGCGGTATATTATCTTGCCAGAATGCTTTATGCGGGAGAAAGCGTGACATTTATCGCAAGAAGAATGATGATCTGTGCATCGGAGGATGTGGGAAATGCGGATCCGCATGCGTTGACTGTTGCAGTCAGTGCGGCGCAGGCGGTTGAGCGGGTAGGAATGCCCGAGGCACAAATCATTTTATCTCAGGCAGTTACTTATATCGCGGCTGCGCCGAAAAGTAACGCCGGCATGAAAGCGGTAATGGAGGCCATGAAAATAGTGGAACAGACAGGAAATCTTCCGATTCCGGCTCATTTACAGGATGCGCACTATAAGGGGGCCGCTAAACTGGGACATGGAACCGGATATAAATATGCCCATGATTATCCTAATGATTATGTGGAACAGCAGTATCTTCCCTATGAACTGACAGGGAAAGAATTTTATAAACCGTCGGGAAACGGTTATGAGGTCAAGATCAAAGAACACATGGCAAGGATCAAAAAAGAGGCGGGCCAGTGGAAAGAAGAAGGACCGCTTTAAAAAAGTTCCTGTATCAGATATTGATAGATTTCCTGATTTTTTTTCTGCCAGTTATCGCAGATCGCCGCGGCGGCTTCTTCAACGGGAACGGATAGGGTGATTTCCACAAGATTGATATTTCGGTCTTTGGCAATCAGGTGCGCTTCAAATTCACCGGTTGTAGATTTGTAATAATCGGCAAGGACGGATACCTCATTGCGCAGTTCCAGTTCGTTTTCTTTGAAAAAAGTATTGATATCCGCTTTAATGGCATCGTTTATGCGGTTTTCAAAAAAACTGAGCGTTTCCTGACCTTCTTTTGTAATAGAGAGGTGGGTGCGGTTTCGAATGGAGTCGGCCAAGATCAGGTCGGCTTCGATCAATTCGGAAATGACCTGCTGTAAAGTTAAAAAATTGGTATATTCCTTCTCCAAAATGAAATCGCCCACCTGCGTTTTTGTCAATGGAAAATTTACGCGGTCGAGCATATAAAGGATGATCAATTTATATAGAGTTAACGGATCCTGCATGTATTTTCCCTCCAAATTCCCTGATGTATCTTTCTTAATTTCATTTCATGATGAAGCGTATTTAATACGGCCCGCTTATTTTTACTCCAATCCGGAGCGGCAAGAACTCTTTTGTCGCCGTCGCCTGTCAGTCTGTGGATCACGATATCCGGACGCAGATGACCGATACAGTCGATCAACAGATCCGTATATTCGCTTTGGGAAAGCGCCTGAAACTTCCCTGCCTGAAAATCCTGATACAGGTCTGTCCCCTCCAGCACATGTAAAAGCTGCAGCTTGATACCGAAAACGGATCTTTCGTTTAAATATAAAATTGCATTCTGGCAGTCTTGCTTTGTTTCTCCCGGCAGGCCTAAGATTATGTGCGCAATGACCGGCAGGCCTATTTGGCTTAATTCGGACACGGCCTGATCAAAAACGGAGAGCGCATATCCGCGCCGGATGTAAGCTGCCGTTTGCTCGTTGACGGTCTGGAGTCCCAGTTCGATCCAGATAAATTTTGCATTTCTGCCGTTCCGGGGAGCGGAGTATTCGGTTTGCAGACGGTTTAAAAGCGCCAACACTTCTTTTGGCAGACAATCCGGTCTGGTAGCAATGGAAATACCTGCCGTCTTTGGATGCTCAAGGGCGGCTCTGTAAAGAAACTCCAGTTTTTCCACAGGCGCATAAGTATTTGTGTACGCCTGAAAATAGGCGATGACTTTATCGGTCCTTTTCTGCAGGGCGGTTATCGTGAGCGCCTCGTCGATGCGGGCCTTTAGGGAAAAAGAAGGAGACAGGGAGGCGGCGAATTCGCCGCTGCCGCCTGTGCTGCAGAAAATGCAGCCTCTTGTATCTAAAGTACCGTCTCTGTTGGGACATGTAAAACCTGCGTCGAGAGCCGATTTATATAATTTTTGCCCGAACGTGTTTTTACAATAGGCGTCCAAAGAATAATAGGGCTTTCCGTGCCAAAGAGGATTGCTACTCATGGATGTGGGACCTGACCGCTTCGGCTACGACTTCCGCTACCTTAGGGTTGAACGCTTCCGGCATGATGTTGTCTTCATTTAATTCTTCGTCCGGTACAAGACCTGCAATGGCGAGTGCGGCGGCAAGCTTCATTTCTTCCGTGATCTGGGAAGCGCGTCCTTCCAAAGCGCCTTTAAAGATACCGGGAAAAGCGACCACATTGTTGACCTGATTCGGAAAATCCGAGCGTCCCGTCCCGACGACTTTGGCGCCCGCCTGCTTGGCAGCATCCGGCATGATCTCGGGAACCGGATTTGCCATGGCGAATAATATGGAATCCTTGTTCATGGAAGAGACCATTTCGGGAGAAACGATATTCGGTGCGGAAACGCCTACGAAGATGTCGGCGCCTTTCAGGGCGTCCGCAAGAGAACCGCTTTCGTTATCCGGATTGGTGATTTCCGTCATTTTCTGCTGCATCCAGTTAAGACCTTCGGTATCTTTGGAGACAATGCCGACTTTGTCGCACATGATCACGTTCGGGAAACCGTAAGTCAGCAAAAGTTTTGTAATGGCGACTCCGGCGCTGCCGGCGCCGTTTACGACCACTTTACAGTCTTCCTTTTTTTTGCCTACGACCTTCAGCGCGTTTATGATGCCGGCAAGTACCACAATGGCGGTCCCGTGCTGGTCGTCATGGAATACCGGAATATCCAGAGAGGCTTTCAGCCTTTCTTCGATTTCGAAGCAGCGCGGGGCGCTGATGTCTTCCAAATTAATGCCGCCGAAGCCGGGGGCAAGGTAGGTGACCGCTTTAATGATCTCTTCGGTATCCTGTGTGTCCAGACAGATCGGGACGGCATTGACGCCGCCGAATTCTTTGAAAAGAACCGCTTTTCCTTCCATAACGGGCATTGCGGCGTAAGGCCCGATATTGCCAAGCCCTAAAACGGCGCTGCCGTCGGAAACGACTGCGACGGTATTGGATTTCCATGTATAAGTATATGCGGCGTCTTTATTTTCTGCGATCACTTTGCAGGGCTCCGCAACTCCCGGGGTATAGGCAAGGGATAAGTCTTCCCGGGACTTTACCGGCGTCTTGGATGTTGTTTCCAGTTTCCCTTTCCATTGTTGGTGAAGTGTAAGCGCTTTTTCTCCTGTAGTCATTAGAAACCTCCGTTTATTTTTTGTTAGTTTATGCATTGTTTTGCAGGAAACAGTCCGGTTTTGCACCTGCCTGCCCATTCTTTTTTATTTTTGGCGGACAGGGATTGAACTGTTGTGAATCAAGTGGTATTGTAAAATATCATATAATATTTATTTTAAGGAATCAAGTCTGCATTGCAACGATTTTGGGCTTGGCGGACCGCCTCAGTGCGCGCGGAAGCGTATTGGCGGGAGCAGGCTTGGAACGGATGGATTTTCAGCTTTTAATATAAGTGTCTGTTCGGGCAGACAGATAGGAGAGGATATGGAAAATAAAATTGGGAAACGTAGAGTAAAACGGATACTGAAGATCTTAGGAGGCGCGGCAGGTATCCTTATTTTGACCGTGGCGGTCTATTTGGCCTATATTATCATAGACTATCGCAGGATAGAAGACCGGGTGGCATTGGAAATCAAAGAACCGGCGGAAGAAAACAAGGAAACTGCGGCAAAGACCGGGACGGAATATACGATACTTACCTATAATATCGGTTTTGGGGCGTATACGCCTGATTTTAGCTTTTTTATGGACGGCGGGACGGAGTCTGTGGCGAAGAGCGAAGAAAGCGTTCTTGCGACGGTTTCGGGGGCGGCGGATCTGGCCAAAAAGGAAGACGCGCAGTTTTATCTGTTTCAGGAGGTGGATATGGATTCCACAAGGAGTTATCATGTGGATCAGTATGCGCTCCTGTCAACTTTTTTTCCGGAATATTATTCCGACCTTGCCGTAAATTATGATTCTTCGTTTTTGTTTTATCCTATTTTACAGCCTCACGGAAAGAGTTATGCGGGAATAGCGCTGTATTCAAAATTCCCAATCACGGAAGCGGTAAGGCGCAGTTTCCCGATTTCGGAAAGTTTTAGCAAATATCTGGATCTGGACAGGTGCTATTCCGTGAACCGGATCCCGGTAGAAAACGGAAAAGAACTGTGTATCTATCAGCTTCATATGTCGGCCTACGGTAACGACGACCAGATCAGGGCCGGGCAGGTATCCATGATCTGCGACGATATGGCGGCGGAATATGCAGCGGGGAATTATATCATCTGCGGAGGAGATTTTAATCATGATCTGAAAAGGATGCAGGATACGGAAGGGGAATTTGCGTCTTGGGCCTATCCGTTTCCGAGGCAGAGCGTCCCGGAAGGGCTTCGGTTCGTATTGGACTCTTTTTCGGAAGAAGAGAGGGAGACAATGCATAACAGCGCAAGAAATGCGGATATGGCCTATGAAGAAGGCGTGACTTATACGGTTACGCTGGACGGATTCATCATCTCGGATAACGTAACATGTATTTCTTATGAAAACATGGACACGGGGTATGCTTATTCCGATCACGATCCGGTAAAAATGGTTTTTCGGCTGGACGAGTAGAAGCAGCGGACATCTGTCTGCAGCAGCCCGGCTTTCGGAATGCTTTGATTTGAGGAAAATATAAGAGGATATAAAGGAATAAGAGAATAAAGAACGGAAAAGTCTTTTCATTCGGGAAAAAGTAGTGTATAATAGCGAGAGTAGTCAAGACGAATTGAGGATTAGATCTTTTAGTACATATCTTGAATAAATCCCAAACAGCATTTAGAAAAGGTTATTTTATAAATAGGATGAAATAAGAATGGAGATCAATATGCGGGAAAAGTATGAATCACTTGCACTGGCGAATTTAAAAGAACTCGCAAAAGCAAGAGGGATCAAAGGAACATCTGGAATGAAAAAAGCGCAGGTGGTAGAAGCGATGCTTTTACAGGACGAAAAGGACAAAGCCGCTGGCGGCGGGACGGATCATGTGCAGACGGAGGCAGCTCCGGCAAGACAGGCGGCGGATGTGAAAGAGGCGGCGCGCTTTAAGGAAACGGAATCCTCCAAAGAAGAGGCACATACCAAAGAACCGGCGCATTTTAAGGAAACGGCTCATCCCAGAGAAGCGGCTCCTTCCAAAGAAACGGTGCCCAGAGAGGAGGTCCGCCGGACAGAGGAAAGAAGCGAAGCGCCTAACAGCGACAAATTTCCGGCGGAGCTTGACAGCGGTATCACGGCAAACGGTATTTTGGAAGTGATGCCGGACGGATACGGATTTATCCGCTGTGAAAATTATCTTCCGGGGGAAAACGACGTTTATGTGGCTCCCAGCCAGATCAGGCGGTTTAATTTAAAGACCGGAGACATTATTGAGGGAAACACAAGGATCAAAACCCAGAGCGAAAAATTCAGCGCGCTTCTTTATCTAAAAAAGATAAATGGCTATACGCCCGAGATGGCGGCGAGAAGATGTAATTTCGAAGATATGACTCCGATTTTCCCCGACGAGAGGCTGCATTTGGAAAGACAGGGTTCTTCCGTTGCCATGCGTATCATGGACCTGATCAGCCCGGTAGGAAAGGGACAGAGGGGGATGATCGTGTCCCCGCCTAAAGCGGGAAAGACGACCCTGTTGAAAGAAGTGGCTAAATCCATTAAAAACATACCGAATATGCATCTGATCATTTTGCTGATCGACGAACGGCCGGAGGAAGTGACCGATATTAAAGAGGCCATTGAAGGGCCGAATGTGGAAGTGATCTATTCTACGTTTGACGAACTTCCCGAGCATCATAAAAGAGTGTCGGAGATGGTGATCGAACGGGCAAAACGTCTGGTGGAGCATAAACGGGACGTGACGATATTACTGGATAGTATTACAAGGCTTACAAGGGCGTATAATCTTACGGTTCCGCCAAGCGGCAGGACGTTATCGGGCGGACTTGACCCGGCGGCGCTCCATATGCCGAAGCGTTTCTTCGGCGCCGCAAGAAATATGCGCGGCGGCGGCAGCCTTACGATACTCGCGACGGCGCTTGTGGAAACGGGAAGTAAAATGGATGATGTGGTCTATGAGGAGTTTAAAGGAACCGGCAATATGGAGATGGTCTTAGACCGTAAACTTTCGGAAAAAAGAGTGTTTCCGGCGATCGATATTCCTAAGTCCAGTACCAGACGGGAAGACCTGCTGCTCACAAGAGAGGAAATGGAGGCAATCAACATCATCAGAAAGGCGTTAAACGGACTAAAACCCGAAGAAGCGGTGGACAAGGTTCTGGATATGTTTACAAGAACGAAAAATAATAACGAATTTGTCCAGATGGTGAAAAAAATGCGTTTTATTTAGAAAAATGCTTGCACAGAATCAGAAGCTATGCTATACTAACTAAGCTGTCCGTGATAACGATTGGACAGGGGCTTTTAAGCCGGCGGATGAGAACATAAGTGATATCAATATAGAGAGGTGAAAGTCGATGAGAGAAGGAATCCATCCTGAGTATTATCAGGCAACTGTAACTTGCAACTGCGGAAATACCTTTGTAACAGGTTCTACGAAGAAAGAGATCCATGTAGAGGTTTGTTCTAAATGTCATTCATTCTACACAGGTCAGCAGAAGAGTGCAAGAGCTGACGGACGTATTGACAAGTTCAACAAAAAATACGGTGTGGCAGGCAAATAAGATTTTGGAAAAGGTTGAGGTGTTGCATCTCAACCTTCTTTTACTTTATGAACCAAATATGCTGTAAAGTAAACGATTTGGAGGTCACGATGAGGAGAAAAAGATTCGGCTCTTATTCGGGAATCGGCGGTCAGGCGGTATTGGAAGGCATTATGATGAAGAACAAAGACCAATACGCCGTGGCGGTCCGTAAACCGAACGGGGAGATTGAAGTCGAGGTCGACGTATATCATGGAGTGATGCATGGAAGTAAGATCAAAAACATTCCGTTTCTTCGTGGTATTTTTAATTTTTTGGATTCCCTGATACTGGGAACAAGGACATTGAATTTTTCCGCTTCTTTTTATGAAGAAGAGGAGGATACAAAAAAGAAAGATACGTTTTTTGATAAGATGCTCAAAGGAAACGCAGAGAGGATCCTGATGGGAATGACTACGGTATTTGCTGTTGTACTTGCTATCGCGGTTTTTATCGTCCTGCCTTACTTTTTGGCGGATTGTCTGCGGGACTATATCAGAAACGATTCGCTGATGGCCATTATAGAAGGGGCGATCCGTATTCTCATTTTTTTGTTATATGTGATCAGTATATCCGCCATGAAAGACATCAAAAGGGTATATCAGTACCACGGTGCGGAGCACAAGTGTATCAATTGTATCGAAAAGGGCCGTCCGCTTACGGTCAGAAACGTGATGCGCAGCTCGAGGCTCCATAAAAGGTGCGGCACCAGTTTCCTGTTTTTTGTTATGTTCGTGAGTATCATTTTATTCTTTTTTATCCGGGTGGACAATCCGGTGCAGAGGGTGGCGGTCCGTATTTTGCTGATTCCGGTGGTTGCGGGTATTTCCTATGAGATCATCCGGCTGGCGGGGAGAAGCAATCATATTTTAGTCGGTATCTTATCGGCTCCCGGGATGTGGCTCCAGCGCCTGACGACGAAAGAGCCGGATGAAAGTATGGCGGAAGTGGCGATGAAAGCGGTAGAAGCGGTATTCGACTGGAAAGAATACCTTTATGATACGTTCGGATATGTGGTAGACGATTCGTGGCTTGTGGACGAAGAGCCGGCGGAAGAAAAAGCGGACGAGTAAGAAATCATGAAGAGAGGACATCGGCGGAAAGACCGTGAAAATCGGATATGGAATATAAAGAATTGTATGAAACGGGAAAAGACCGGCTGGAAAAGGCGGGAGTAGAAGAAGCTCCGCTGGACGCGAGACTGCTTTTGGAATATGTATGCGGCACGGACAGAAACACACTTTTGGCTCATGGCGACAGAGAAATTTCCGAAGAGGAATGCAGGAAGTATGAAGAATGCATTGCGAGGCGGGAAAAAAGAGTTCCGCTCCAGCATATTACGGGAGAACAGGAATTTATGGGGATTACTTTTCTGGTCAATGAAAATGTGCTGATCCCCAGACAGGATACGGAGATTCTGGTGGAGGAAGTACTGAAGGAGCTGCACGACGGGATGTCCATATTGGATATGTGTACCGGTTCGGGATGTATTTTATTGAGCCTTTTGCAATATTCCAACGATTGTGAGGGTACGGGAACGGATCTTTCAGCCAAAGCCCTTGAGATCGCAAAAGAAAATGGAAGAAGGCTTGGAAAAACGCCGGTATTTTTAGAGAGCGATCTGTTTGAAAAGGTGGAAGGACGCTACGACGTGATCGTTTCCAATCCGCCTTATATACCGACAGAGGTGATCCCTACGCTGATGCCTGAAGTAAGGGAGTATGAGCCCGAGGGGGCGCTTGACGGAAAAGAGGACGGACTTTACTTTTACAGGGAGATCGTCAGACAGGCGGGAGAGTATCTGAACCGCGGCGGCAGGCTTTTTTTTGAGATCGGATGCGGGCAGGCGGCGCAGGTATCGGCGCTTCTGGAAGAAGCAGGTTATAAGGAGATCGAAGTTGTAAAAGATTTTGCAGGACTGGACAGAGTCGTATCCGGCATTTACCTGCCATGTTTTTAGATTAGCAGAAAGAAGAGAGGAAAGAAATGTTTGACAGGTTAGAAGATTTATTGATTCGTTTTGAAGAGATCATGGGTGAACTGAATGAACCGACGGTGGCGAATAATCAGGAACGTTTTCGTATGCTCATGAAGGAACAGAGCGATCTTACCCCTATTGTAGAAGCGTATAAAGAATATAAAAAATGTAAGCAGGATGTGGACGACAGCATTGTCATGCTGGAAGAAGAAACCGATTCCGATATGAAAGAGATGCTGAAGGAAGAACTGGCAGGGGCCAAGAAGAGGATCGAGGAGTTGGAGCAGGAATTGAAGATCCTGCTGCTGCCCAAAGATCCTAACGACGATAAAAATGTAATCGTGGAGATCCGTGCCGGCGCAGGCGGAGACGAGGCGGCGCTTTTTGCAGCGGAGATCTACCGTATGTATGTGCATTATGCGGAAAGCCACCGTTGGAAGATCGAAACTATGAATGTGGATGAAATCGGCATCGGGGGCATGAAGGAAGTGAATTTCATGATCACCGGACAGGGCGCTTATTCCAAATTAAAATACGAGAGCGGGGTTCATCGCGTGCAGCGTGTGCCGGAAACCGAATCGGGCGGGCGTATCCATACGTCTACGATCACGGTGGCGGTCATGCCGGAAGTGGAGGAAGTGGATGTTGTGATCGATGAAAAAGACATCCGCATCGATGTGATGCGCGCGTCGGGTAACGGCGGGCAATGTGTCAACACGACGGATTCTGCCGTGAGGCTGACCCATTATCCCACCGGTATCGTGGTCTACAGCCAGACCGAGAAATCCCAGCTTCAAAACAAAGCGAAGGCATTTGCGCTGCTCCGTGCAAAGTTATATGATATCGAGCAGCAAAAAGCCCATGACGCAGAGGCGGAGCTTCGCAGAAGCCAGATCGGTACGGGAGACCGTTCCGAAAAGATCAGAACGTATAATTTCCCGCAGGGGCGCGTAACGGACCATAGGATCAACCTTACCCTTTATAAGCTGGATAAGATCATGGACGGCGACATTCAGGAGATCATCGACGCCTGCATCGCGGCGGATCAGGCGGCGAAACTTGCAAAAATGAATGAAAATTAGTTTGAAAGAATTTTTTGGCCGGAGCCTTACAAATATGTGACCTGCCTGTCGGCGTCATAAGTGTGAGGCTCTTTTTCTACCGCTTTATGGCCGAAAGCGATGGCGATCTCATATTCGTAATTTGCCGGAAACTTCAGGGCGTCGGAAAAATAGGATTTCTTTTCGCCCCGCATTGCGTCGTAAATGCAGCCGATGATTAGATTTCCAAGGCCCAGAGCTTCGGCTGCGAGAGCCATATTTTCCACCGCGATCCCGGCGTCCAGCGCGCTCCACCTATAGTCGCTGTCTGCGCTCAGTACGATCACGGCGGGGGCTTCATAATAAAAATTATGGGGCGGATCCGAAAGGCCGCGGAGACGGTTTTTTTCGTTTTCCAGCTCTGTCAGGATCGGATCGCCGCCTTTTAGTACGGTAAAATGGATTTCCTGCTTATTGGCTGCGGTGGGCGCCTGCAGTCCTGCGTGGATCAGGATGTCCAGCTCTTCGTTTGTCAGCGGCTCGTTTGTGTAACCTCTTGTGGAACTTCGTTTTTGAATCGTTTCGATTACCTTATTCATGATCGGTTTCCCTCCCTAAGTACAAAGATTTTTTTATGGTTTGATATGGAATGGCTGTATCTTAAATTATACGCTTGAAAGTATGCAAAAACAAGATGAACAATTTGATAGGGAGGGGCGTAAGCCTGCCCGTAATTGATTTGATAAATATCAAAATAGATATTGACCGGCTCTGTTTTTCGTGATATAGTAACGGTATCTAATTAGATAAATATCAAATTAATTATGGCGGCCTGATAATGACAAATATCACGGGAGCGGGATACGTCTGCCGGAGTGGCTTTTTAAATAGTGTACTGACCGGATGTAAAGAAAAGCCTTTGGCAAACGTTCCGTAAAACAGACCGTGGGAAAGAGAGGGAATATGGAACTATTTACCGCATATATCGATCAGTCGGTAAACGACTTAGCGCAGGAAGAAAAGAGTCTGGCGGATTCCGACAGAAAGGACGAATCCAATCTGGTGAAGATCAGGATCAATGTGTACGGCATTTGCAAGACCATTTACAAGGCTTTTGTAAAACAGGACGGACAGACGGAAAGTAACGGCCCGTACCTCCGGAAACTGGACGAACTGGCCCAAAACTGGAAACTTTCTTATGAAAAAGCAAAAGAACATGATGATGTGAAAAAGGCTGTGATAGAAGAAATAAAAATACAGACGTTAGAAGAGATCAGAAATAAATTTATGGCGACGGAGGAAAACTGACATGGTAGAAACAGATGCAATCAGGCTTTTTAAGTGTCTGGCGGATAAATCCAGATTACAGATCTTAAAATCCCTGATACAGGAAGATATGTATGTGGAGCGCCTTGCCAGCAGGCTGGGGCTTACGCCTGCCACCATATCTTTCCATTTAAAAAAACTGGAAGAGGCGGGTACGGTGACTTCCTATAAAGAACAGTATTATACGATGTATTCTATCCGGAAGGAAGTATTTATGGCCAATATCATCGATATTATCAAGGAAGAATCCGACGAGGCGGAGGAGCAGAAACAAAGGGAAGAGGAATATAGGAAAAAGGTGATAGCTGCATTTTTTGAATACGGAAAATTGAAGTCGATCCCTTCCCAGCGGAAAAAGGAACGGATCTGCTTAGAGGAGATCGCAAAAGTTTTTGAAGAAGATAAGATCTATGATGAAAAAGAGGTAAACGGTATGATCAAAGAATTTTACGAGGATTATTGTACGATACGGCGGGATATGATCTCGGAGGGCATCATGGCAAGGAAAGGGACGGAATATCGGAAAGTACTTGCCAAACGGAAAGAATCATACTAGAATAAAAAAGTAACTTGGCGTATTAGAGCGCGTTTGAAAATTCATTCCCACAAACTGTGACGCACATTTCGGGGAAAGCAATTTTCAAACACACTTTGGCTATTGGACGGAATAACGCAACAGGGGCGGGGCTTTATGAAAGAAAACGCAAAATATAAGAAAGAAATGCATAACGGATCGACGCTGCTGCCCCGGAGACAGCTTATCTAAGCTGATATGTTACAGTTTGATTACAGTATGATTTTGCCGTGGTAAATTGCCACGGCTTTTTTTGTAAGAATGGAGGAGTTTCATGAGATACCAGATCAGGCACGCTGTTGTGCAGTATGCGGCTGACGTGATATTAGAGGATGTGAATTTTGAGATCAGGGATACGGAAAAGATCGCGGTGATCGGCAGGAACGGCTGCGGGAAAACGACGCTTTTAAAACTGATCGCGGGAGATATCCAAATGAGTAATCCCGACAGCGACGAAGAGTGCGGCATTACGATGGCAGGCGACCAAAAAATAGGGTATCTCCGCCAGATCAGTTTTGAAGACGGAAACATCAGTGTGGAAGAGGAAATATTGAAAGTGTTCGAGCCTGTTTTCGCCTGTGAGAAAAGAATGAAGCAATTGCAGGAAGAGATGCAGTTAAAAGGAGAAAAAGCCCTTTTACAGAAATATGCATCCCTTCAGGCACAAATGGAGGCGCTTGGCGGATATACTTACCGTAAAGAGATGGAAACGATGTTTCAGAAGTTCGGGTTTGCTTTAGAGGATCTGAAACGTCCCATAGGCAGCTTTTCCGGCGGACAGCAGACGAAAGTCGCTTTTGTGAAGCTGCTTTTGAGCAGGCCGGATATTATGCTTCTGGACGAGCCGACCAACCATTTGGATATGCCGACGATCGAATGGCTGGAAGGTTATCTGAAAAATTATAATAAGGCGGTAGTCATTGTTTCCCATGACCGTATGTTTTTGGATCATGTCATTGATGTGACATATGAAATAGAATATCATAGGATAAAGCGTTATCCCGGTAATTATACTTCTTTTATCAGGCAAAAGGAGGAGGCTGCGCTAAAGCAGGAAAAGGATTACGAGGCGCAGCAAAAAGAAATCAGGAGGCTGACGGAATGGATCGAAAAGTGGAAAAATACGCCGACGAAAGTAACCACGGCAAGATCCAAGCAGAAAATGATCGAGCATATGGTTCTTGTGGAGAAGCCGAGACGCTTTGATACGAAGGCGTTTAAAGTACAGTTTCGTCCGCGGATAGAGAGCTATACGGATGTGCTTGCGGCGAAGAAACTGGAGATCGGGTACGATTCTTTGCTCAGTCAGGTCACTTTTACGCTGAAGAAGAAGGAAAGGATTGCGGTTATCGGGGAAAACGGAAAGGGAAAATCTACGTTGTTAAAGACGGTGGTAGGAAAGATCGATCCCCTTGGAGGCGAATATCAGTTCGGCGGTAATGTGGAATGGGGATATTTTGACCAGCAGGCGGCAGTAGAGGAGGGGGCGGACCCGGAGCTTACTGTGATAGATGATTTTTGGAACGTTTATCCCCGGTTAAAAGAAGTGGAAGTAAGAAACGCGCTGGGATGTTTCCTGTTTTCGGGAGACGACGTATTTAAAAAATTAGGGCTTCTTTCAGGGGGAGAAAAGGTGCGCCTCGCACTTTGCAAAATGTTTATGACACGCCCGAACCTGCTGATTCTGGACGAGCCGACGAACCATATGGATCTGGTCGGAAAAGAAGCTTTGGAAACGATGCTGAAAGCCTTCGAAGGCACGGTGCTTTTTGTTTCCCATGACCGTTATTTTATAAAAGAAATTGCGACCGGGATTCTGGATTTCGCAGATGCGGGCGTGGACTTTTACGACTGCGGTTACGAGGAATATCTGGAGCGGAAAGAAAAGATCAGGAAAGGGGAGATCGGCCAGCTTGGGAAGAACACGGCGAATGCAGAGAAGAACAAAAAGGCAGCCGGGCCGACGCTGTCCGATGTATTTGATAAAAAGACATACTATAATCCGGGACGGATGGAGAGCCGGTTAAAAGGCCAGATCAAAAAATATGAGGAGCAGTTGTCGGAGAGCGAGACCCGTTTGGCGGAATTACAGTTAAAGCAGCTTGCCCCCGAACTTTCGGCGGATTATGAAAAACTGATGGAGATCACGAACCGGATCGAAGAGGAGGAGCGGACGCAGGAGAGTCTTTTGGAAAGGATTCTGGAGACGGAGACGGAACTGCAGGAACTATTGGAAGAAAACAGCGGGAACTGATTGCTGCGTGTACGGCGAAGCGCAAGGTTAGGAGAGGGCATGGAGCGGTTTTATAAAAGAAGTATTTTTTTATTGTTTGTATTTTGTGCGGCGGTATTTACCGGATGCGGAAGTAAGAAAGCGGAACAAGAAACGGAAAAAAGACTCAGAATAGCGGAAACCTTGGAAGGGATGCAGCAGCAGGAAACATCCGGCAGGGAAAAGGACGGACAGCGGGCAGAAAGCGGCAAAGAGATGCAGGCAGAGGCCGGCATACCGCGGGAAACACAGGGCCAAAGAGAAAAAACGGGAACAGCAGAGGATTCCACAAAGGAAAATCATGCAGCCGGAACAACGGAACAACAGGGCGGGCAGGAAAAAGAAGAAGGCCGGACGCCGCAGGAAACGGAAGGCGCAGGGAAAGGTTCCGGACAGCAGGAAAACCGACGGCCGGAAGAGGACGGGACGGAAGGCGGACGGACAGAGAAGGAGTCCTCTGAAAGCGGTAAAGCGGAAACGGATCCGTCAGCGCAGGGAAGGCTGGTCGTTATCGATGCGGGGCATCAGCAAAAAGGAAACAGTGAAAAAGAACCGATAGGCCCGGGAGCCGAACAGACAAAGGCGAAAGTAGCCGGAGGGACGAGCGGATGCGTCAGCGGTCTTGCGGAATATGAACTGACGTTAGCAGTGGCGCTTAAGCTGCAGGAGGAACTGGAGAACCGGGGATATACCGTGCAGCAGATCAGGACGTCCCATGACGTGGACATGAGTAATGCGGAGAGGGCGCAGGCCGCCAATGACGCAGGGGCCGGCGCTTTTATACGCATTCATGCCAATGGTTCCGAAGATTCTTCCGTCAACGGGGCGATGACGATCTGCCAGACGCCGGATAATCCTTATAACGGGGCGTTTTATGAAAAGAGCAGAAAGCTGTCGGATTGTGTGCTGGAAGGTTTGACGGCCCAGACCGGATGTAAGAAACAGTATGTATGGGAGACGGACAGCATGAGCGGGATCAATTGGTGTCAGGTTCCGGTGACGATCGTGGAAATGGGATATATGACGAACCCTGACGAGGACGCGCTGATGGCTTCGGAAGAATATCAGCGGAAGATCGCCGCGGGCATTGCAGACGGAATAGACCGGTTTTGGGAATGAGCGGAGAAAAGGGCAAAAAAAAGAACCTTGTCTTGAAGAACAGGTTCTTTTTTGCTATAATGGTTAAGATTGTATACAAAAGAGAAGATATTTATAGTAAATTTAAGAGCAGATTGGAAAGAAACGAATGGAAAAGATCACGGCCCGAATAGGAAAAATCATGGATTGGTTTATTACGAATAGAAATAAACTGTTTTTGGCAGTGTGCTTAGTAATACATGTTATTTACATGTGCCTGTTTTTTAAACTGAATATACTGGTATTGGCATATCTTAATTTTTTCAGCAGCGCATTTTATTTCTATTTTTTATTTGTAAAAAAGGACACTTCGGAAAAGAGTATGGTATCCACTTACTATGAGATCATTCTGTTTTCTGCACTGAGTGAACTGGCGCTTGGGCAGGATTACGGATTTTTTCTTTATATGGTGGGAATGTCCGCAACGGTGTTTTATCTGGTTCCTTCCTATGGTAACAAGAGATTTGTATACCAGATCGTTGGAATTGCCTCCGCGCTTATAATAGAGGGGGTGGTCATGGTGAGCGGGATCGGTTTCCCGGAAATGCAGGAGACGGCATCACCCTACAGAATCCCTGTTTATCTGGCTAACCTTGGAATAACGGCGAGCATTGTATTGGCGGCAACTTTTTTCTATTCCAAGGAAACGGAGAGCGTGTGGGAGACGTTACGGTATAACATGAATCACGATGTCCTGACGGGACTCTACAACAGGCGTTTTTTGGAACGGCATATAGAACTGATTCCTGAGAAAGAGAGAAGACAATATGTGATTTCCATGATAGATATTGACTTTTTTAAGAAGGTAAACGATACTTATGGACACGAGGCCGGGGACGAAGTGCTGATCAAAGTGTCGAAATGTTTGAAAGAAACGGCGGGAAAGGAAAATCTGGCAGTTCGTTGGGGCGGAGAAGAATTTATCCTGTATTTCCCGGATTCTACGACGGAACAGATCCATCCGGTCATCGAAGCGTTGAGGAAACGGATAGAGGATATGGTGATTGAAGTCAGAGGGAAAGAGATCCGGGTGACGATCACAAGCGGAATTGCAACCGGACTGGCGGACAGCAATTATGAAAAGGTGATCGGAAGTGCGGATGAGAAGCTTTATTTAGGGAAACAAAGGGGAAGGAACAGAGTCATTATTTAAACGGACATAGAGATTTTACTAAAGGAGAAGGGGAAAATGAAGTCGATTCGAATTAAAATTGTGTCAGGAATTTTAGCGTGTTCTGTTTTAACTGCGGTTTTGATAGGAATTATGAGTATTGTCAATTCCATAGCTATTGCCAATAGGGACGCGGAGCGGCAGATGGAGATGGCGGCGCAGATCTGCGTGGACGATCTGAACGCAACGATTTCCGGTATCGAGCAGTCGGTAGATTTTTTGAGCGATCTGGTAGGAAAGAATTTTGATCAGGATTCTTTTAAGAAGGATAAAGGGTATGCGGACGCGTATACGGAGCAGATCAAGGATACGGTAGTAGATTTTGCATTGAATACGGAGGGAGCTATCACGGTGTATGTACGTTATAATCCTGAGTATTCCAATCCTACGTCGGGAATTTTTGCAACAAGGACTTCTACAAACGAGGAGTTTGCATTGCTGACTCCCACGGATTTCAGTATGTATGAGAAAGACGATCTTTCCCATGTAGGGTGGTATTATGTGCCGGTGGAAAACGGTTCCGCTACATGGATGGAGCCTTATGTCAATGAAAATATCAATGTATATATGATTTCTTATATTGTGCCTTTGTTCGGCGAAGACGGAGAATCTATCGGCGTGGTAGGTATGGATATTGCATTTCCCGCTATTACCAACGTGGTGGATACGGTAAGGATGTATGATACGGGCTATGCTTTTTTGGCTAACAGACAGGGCAGACTGATGTATCATAAAGAACTGGAGACTGGACTCGATCTGCGGGATCTGTCACTTGGCAGTATCAGCGAAATGCTTGCGTCGCCGGAGGCAGAGGGAACGCTTGGCGATTATGTCTACAATAAGGTCAACAAGCATATGGTCTATGATATGCTGGATAACGGTATGTGTTTTGTACTGACGGTACCCAAAGCGGAATTTTATTCCGAAGCAAACAGGCTTATTTTGTATATCGGACTCGGGATTGTGGCAGCGGTATTGTTTTCGGGCGGGATCGGGATTGTTGTCGGCAGCAGTATTTCCAAACCGATCAAACTGCTGACGGGGATCATCGGACAGACATCAAGACTTGATTTTACTCCCACGCAGGGCGGAAAGAGTTTGCGAAAGCAGAAAGACGAGATCGGCATTATGGCGACGGAGATCCATCAGATGCGTAAGATCTTAAGGAAAATGACCGGCGATATGCATGAAGTGGAAGGGACGATTTCGGACAGCGTGGAAAAGCTGGATCTGATCATGCAGAAGAACAGTATGCATTCGGAAGATAATTCTGCGGCGACACAGGAAATGGCAGCCGGTATGCAGGTAGTATCCAGTAATACCGAGCATGTATTACATAGTATAGAGGAAGTAAAGAAAAATTCGGAAAGCATTTATAAGCTGGCGCAGGACGGGGAGAGCAATTCGGACCAGATAGCGGAGCGCGCCGGTGAAATGGAAAGAGTAACGAAGGCGTCCAGCGATAAGACCAACGCCATGTACGGCGTTATGAAAGAAAAAACGGATACGGCGATCGAAAAATCAAAGGCTGTTAAGCGGATTGACGAGCTGACCAACGATATTAAGAGCATTTCTTCCCAGACGAATTTGCTTGCGTTAAATGCCAGTATCGAGGCAGCCCGTGCCGGCGCGGCAGGAAAAGGGTTCGCCGTGGTAGCGACGGAGATTGGAGCGCTTGCGGCGCAGACGCTACAGACGGTGGATACGATTAGTGTGATCGTAAACGAAGTCAATGAAGCGGTTTCCAATATGACGGAATGTATGACGGCAATGATGGATTTCCTTGAAAATACGGTATTGAGCGATTATGAAATGTTCCGGGATTCGGGAGTGCAGTACCGGTCGGATGCGGATTCTTACAGTCTTGTCATGGGACAGATCAAAGGGGCCATTGAGGAATTGGATACTTATATTTCTACAATCATGAAAGCGGTGGACGATATTAACGAGACGGTCAGCCAGTCTTCGGAAGGCATCAACGTGATCGCGGAGAAATCGACGGAAACGGTAGATACTACGCTGGAAGGATATGAAAGACTGCGGGAGAGCAGGGAATCTATCAAGGCGCTGACAGCGATCGTAGAACAATTCAAGCTGTAAGCGTACTTTGAGCGTCTGCTGAAGCGGACAGATGGGAGCAAAAATGAAACAGTACGAGACATTGCGTCTGGTAACAGGGGAAGATCTGAATCATCACGGAACGCTGTTTGCGGCAAGGGCGGCCGGCTGGTTTGTGGAAGCAGCCTTCAGCGCGGCGGCCTGTGCCTACGGAAAAAATGAGATCGTATGCCGGAATCTCCACAATATGTCTTTTCAAAAACCGGTGCTGCCGGGGACGGTCTTAACGTTTAGAGCGAGAGTCGTTTATACCGGAAAGAGCAGTTTTGTCGTGGATGTATCGGCGGCGGACGCTTTGGGAGGGGAAACGGCGATAGAAGGGATGGTTGTCTTCGTAGCGGTAGACGGGCAAAACGGAAAAAAGACGGAACATCATATTGTTTTGGACGAGCCTCAGGACGAGACAGAAAAAGAGAGACGGGAAATCGCAAAAAAACTGCAGCACACTTCAAACACACTCTAAAAGGAAGTTCAGGAGAACGCAGGAAGTTGAAAATCTCAATTGAAGAAATCGACGCAGCCGTAGAAGAAGAAATCATTATCCGCTGTCATCAGGTGGATCAGGAGATTTTGGAATTGTGTCGGAAGATAAAGAAAAATCAAAACTTTATATCGGCAGTTTATAAAGAAGAAATCTACAAACTTCCGGTCCGGGAAATTCTTTATTTTGAAACGGTAGATAATAAGGCGTTCTTTTATTGCGCCGACAGGGTATATGAAACCAGACTCAAGCTATATGAATTTGAGGAGATGAGCGAGGGAACATCCTTTTTCAGGGCTTCTAAATCGGTGATACTGAACGCGGATAAAATCAGGTGCGTGAAACCGGCGTTAAACGGAAGATTTGAAGCGACGATGGAAAACGATGAAAAAGTGATGATCTCAAGGCAGTATGTTACGGATCTGAAAAAGGCTTTCGGAATAAAATAGGAGAGGGATCCGTGCAATAAAGCGGCGCAGAAACGGAGTTAAGATGAAAGCAATATTAAAAAATATGTTCTCACATTTTTTTGTGATATATACGGGCGCTATTTTCGGGACATTCATTTTCTGTTTTATATTTGACAGAGAAGCCGTGTTTGGGATCGACTATTTCCTATCTATGATTTTTTTGTCCTTAATGGGGGATCTGCCTCTTTTAGTTTTTTACTCCAAAACGGAATTAACGAAGGTACAGATGAAAAGAAGGCATTTGCTGCATTTTTGCCTGATAGAAGCGGTAACGCTTATGATAGGGCGGTCCATGGGACTATACGGGAAGTCGTTTGCGGAGGCGGCGGTGTTTTTTCTTATCATTGCATTCGTATATCTGATGGTACTTATTGCAAGATATATATCGAATAGGATCGTAGCGGACGAGATCAATAAACGGATCGAGGAACGTAGGAAGGGTGAGTAACTTACCCTTCTTTTTTTACGCCTTACAGTAACTTTTTTACAGGCTGCGTCAAGAGGGATTTACAAGCCGGCTGTTTTCGCATAAAGTGTGAAGAGAATTTGGAAGGAAAGGATGTGGCTGCCAGTTATGGAAAAAATCATTGAAGTGGAACATTTACAAAAATCTTATAAAAAAGTCCAGGCGGTAAAGGATGTCAGTTTTTTTGTAGAGAAAGGCGGTTTGTTTGCATTCCTTGGGCCGAACGGCGCGGGAAAGTCTACGACGATCAATACCATCTGCACTTTTTTAAAACCGGATGCAGGGAAGGTTTGGGTAAACGGGCATGAACTTGGCAAAGAGGACGAGCGGATACGCATGGATATCGGAACGGTATTTCAGGAGAGCCTGCTGGACGAATTGTTGACGGTAAGGGAAAATCTGGAACTCAGGGGAGGGCTCTACGGGCTGAAAGGCGCGGAGTTAAAGAAGGCTGTGGAAAGGGCCGTGAAATGGAGTGAGACGGAGGAGATCATCAAACGTCCTTACGGAAAATTATCGGGAGGCCAGAAAAGGCGGTGCGATATCGGAAGAGCGCTGATCCATACGCCGAAAATTTTGTTTTTGGACGAACCCACGACCGGGCTCGACCCTCAGACGAGAAAAAGTGTCTGGAATACGGTAAAGCGTCTGCAAAAGGAAGAAGGAATGACGGTCTTTCTGACGACGCACTATATGGAAGAGGCGGAAGACGCGGATTATGTCGTTGTGATAGACGACGGAAAGGTGGCGGCAAAGGGAACGCCCTTTACGTTAAAAGAGTCTTATACCAGCGATAAAATGAAGGTAAAATGCAGGGACGGAAAGCAGGCGGCGCATTTTTTTAAAGAAAACGGGATCCGGTATAAAGAAGTGGCCGATTACATTGAGGTCAGAGGAAGGACTACGAAAGAATTTATTCCTCTTTTGCAAAAGATGCAGGAAAATATTTTGGATTATACGGTGGAGAAAGGCTCCATGGACGACGTATTTTTAAATATAACGGGTAAGGAGATCAGAGAATGAGAGCGTTTGCAAAAAGAAATCTAAAACTTTATTTCAGGGATAAGAGCGCCGTGTTTTTTTCCCTTTTGGCGGTGATCATTTCGATCGGGCTATATGTTTTGTTCCTTGGCGATGTTTATACAAAGGAAATATCGGGAAACGACGGCATGACCGGATATGCAAGGGAGATCATGGATAATTGGGTGATGGCGGGGACGATAGCGGCGGCGGGGATTACGGTATCGCTTGGCGTACTGGGGACAGTGATAGAGGACAGGGCAAGGAAGATTACAAAAGACTTTTACGTTTCGCCGATGAAACGTAGCGCCATGACGGCAGGTTATATTATTTGCGCCTATGTGGTAAGCGTTTTTATGACGATGTTTACCTTTTTGCTTTCGCAGATGTATATGAAATTGAACGGGGGCAGTTTTCTTGCGGCAGAGCGGATTCCCAAGTTCTTAGGGGTGCTTTTGATCACTGATTTTGCGGCGACGGGCATGATGGCATTTTTTGTGTCGCTGTTTCAGTCGAGCTTACAGGCCTATTCCACGGCATCCACGGTTGTCGGTACGTTAGTCGGCTTTATCATGGGAATCTATCTGCCCATCGGTATGTATCCTTCTTTTGTGCAGTGGATCATAAAGTGCTTTCCCATTTCCCACGGCGCGGTGCTGCTTAGGAAAATCATGATGGAAGAGGTAATGGAACGGGCCTTTACCGGAGTTCCGCCCGAGATTGCGGAAGAAATCTTGAAGCAGCTGGAATCTCATTTTGGCGTCACTTATTATTTTGGGGATACCGTGATAAGCGAGGGCGTGAGCGTGCTGGTCTTATTGGTTACGGGAACGGTATTTATGGTATTGGCAAGCATAAATTTATCAAAAAAGCAGAAATAAAAGAGAAAAAACCATTGAAGTTTCTTTATAATCTGAACTTGAATGGTTTTTTGCTTGACGGATGCGGGGAAAGGGCGTAAAATATAAATGAATATATGAACAACTATTCATATAAAACAACATATGTCAGGTGGGAGTCAGGATGGAAGTGAACGGATACCAAGCAGCGGGGATTATCATATTGGCAGTTTATTATGGGGCTTACTTTACCAAAATATTTGTGCAAAAAAGAAAAGGAATCGTGACTACCCAGTTAGGGCGTGGGAATAAGGGGAAACGGACGGTTATTACGGAAAGAACGCTGCAGGTATTATCTGTCCTTACTGTAATTGCGGAAATTTTTTGCGTCGTGTATGATAGAGGAGAGACTTTCCCTAAGGCTGTCAGGATATTGGGGCTGGTACTGGCTGCTGCGGGCGCTTTTCTATTTATGACTGCAATGTGCGCCATGCGGGAAAGCTGGAGGGCAGGGATTCCTGAAGGAAAGGACACGGAACTGGTTACGGAAGGGATCTATAAAATGAGCAGAAACCCTGCATTTTTAGGGTTTGATCTGGTGTACATAGGGATGGGGACGGCTTTTTTTCATATCGGTTTATGCATTGTCAGTATGATGGGAATGATCATGATGCATTTACAGATCTTGGAGGAAGAGAAGTTTTTACGGGAAACTTTTGGGGAGGAATATGCTGCCTATCAGAAGCGGGTAGGCAGATATTTTTCAATCAGGGCAAAGGAGAAGAGAAAATGAGTATTTTTCGTGTGGATGGCGAAAGGTTAAAGGGGGCTGCGCCGCTGGTGGAAGGCTGGGAGGAAACCATGCTTGATTCCTGTCTTTTGGGGATCATGGGTGAAGTGTATACGGACCGGCTGGAAACCTTGGACGCCGCCCAGTTTTTGATTGGGGATTTTTGTTTTTTTGCGGGAGAACCAAGAGAAGAGCTGGTTTGCAATCGTCCCAGACATTCCGGTTTTGCTATTATGTGCGGAGACGGCGAAGGCTGGCACAAACTGATAGAGCAGGTATATGGAAAGCGGGCGAAGAAGGTGGCAAGATACGCCATGAAGAAGGAAGGGGATGTCTTTGACAGGACAAAGCTTTGTCAGGCGGCGGGCAGTCTGCCAAAAGGGTATGAAATGCGGCTGATCGATGCCCGGATCTACCGGATGACGCAGGAAGAAGAGTGGTCGAAAGACTTGTGCAGCCAGTTTCCGGATGCGGAGGATTATGTGAAAAGAGGGGTAGGGATCGGCGTGCTCCATCGGGGAAAGCTTGCAGCGGGCGCGTCGTCTTATACGGTTTATGATAAGGGGATCGAAATCGAGATTGATACGAAGCCGGAGTATAGGAGGCAGGGACTGGCCTATGCGGCAGGCGCAGGGCTGATTCTGGAATGTTTGAGGAGAGGTTTGTATCCGAGCTGGGACGCACAAAATCTTTGGTCGGTTGCATTGGCGGAAAAATTAGGGTATCATGTTGACCATGAGTATACAGCCTATGAGGTAATGTGGTAAAGAAATGGTTTTTCAAACACGCTCTAGAGCGGACAGATGGGAGCAAGGTTGAAAGAAATACACTTTCAACCTTCCTGATTTGCGTGTCCGCAGAAGCGGACAGAGGGGAGCAAGGTTGAAAGAAATGCACTTTCAACCTCCCTGATTTGAATGTCCGCAAAAGCGGACGAGGGGGAGCAAAGATGAAAAGACAGGTTAGCATGGAGGAAATTTCCGACGGAAAACGATATACCCTTAACGACATGGTAAAAGCCGGATGCGGAGAATGTAAGGGCTGCTTTGAATGCTGTAAAGGAATGGGGAACTCCGTTGTATTGGATCCTTTGGACGTTCATAGAATCAGAATTGGTTTGGGGAAGAGCTTTGATCAGCTATTGGAAGAAGAAAAGATCGAATTGCAGGTGGTAGACGGCGTCATTCTGCCGAATCTGAAGATGTGCGGCAGGGAAGAACGCTGTGCTTTTTTAAATACGGAGGGAAGGTGTGCCATCCATGCTTTCCGTCCCGGGATCTGCAGGCTTTTTCCTTTGGGGAGACTGTATGAGGAAGGCGGTTTTCACTATTTTCTTCAGATACACGAATGCAAAAATCCAAACAGGACTAAAGTGAAGGTGCGCAAATGGATCGATACGCCGGAGCCGGGAAGATACGATCGGTTTATAACAGATTGGCATTATTTTTTAAAGGATATACAGGAGAGGCTTTTGAAAGAAGAGGACGGGACAGAGGCCAAAAGGGTCAATATGATGCTTCTGCAACGGTTTTTTGTGACGGCTTTTACTGAAGAGGAAGATTTTTACGGGCAGTTTGATGAGAGGATAAAGGAAATGAACCGTATATTGATGAACGGTGGCAGATAAGGCCGCCGGCCCGGTAATTTAAAATAAGGATTTTACAAGGAGGTTACGGCATGATCCGGTATAGAGAATTAGGCGCGGATGAAATAGACAGGGAGTTATTTCAAAGTTTCGTGCGCCGTCAGGTAGTGACGAAATGTTGGAGGAAAGAAAACGGAACATGGGTGATCAAAGATATTCCCTTCGTAGACGACTGGTCGGAGGAAGAGTATCAGACTTTGACCGTATGTTTAAAAAATACCGTTTCCACAGGCGGATTTGTATATGCGGCTTTTTATGACGGCAGGCTGAAAGGTGTGGTTTCCGTAGAACCGCAGGTATTCGGGGAAGAACAAAAGTATCTGGATCTGTCATGTATCCATGTGTCGGAAGAGATGCGCGGGCAAGGGATCGGAAAGACCCTTTTTCTTGCGGCAAAGGAGTGGGCCAAAAAGAAAGGCGGAAGGAAACTGTATATATCGGCGCATTCGGCAGTGGAAAGTCAGGCGTTTTATAAGGCGATGGGATGTGTGGAGGCGCAGGCGTATGATAAAAAGCATACGGAGGCGGAACCTTGCGACTGCCAGTTAGAATGTGAGATATAGGACGGAATGGCTGCGAAGGGCGCCGGAGTGGACGAAACGGCAGATAGTATTGAGAAAAAGGAGAGAGGACCGCTGTGGATCAGGAATATAAAAAAGAACAAGAATTAGAAAAGAATCAGGAATACAAAAAATGTATGGCAGGAGAGATTTATGATTGTCATGATGCGGTCTTTTTGGAGTTTAAGGCAAGAACAAGAAGGCTTTTGGCAGAATACCATATGTTAAAATATGAGGAAAAAGAGAAAAAAAGGGAAATATTAAGCCGGATGTTCGGCAGGATAGGAAAGAACGTTTCAGTGGGACAGCCTTTTTTGTGCGATTATGGACGAAATATTTATATAGGGGACAATGTATCCGTTAATATGAACTGTACCTTTGTGGATTGTAATAAGATTACGATTGGAAATAATGTGCTGATCTCTTCTAACGTGCAGTTATATACTTCTACCCATCCGGTAGAACTTTCCGAACGTTTGACGGAGGACTGGCAGGAAGAGAGCGGCGCTTATTTTTGTACTACTTATGCAAAGCCCGTTACGATCGAAGACGGGGCATGGCTGGGCGGCGGCGTGATCGTGCTGCCGGGAGTGACGATCGGGGCAGGAAGCGTGATAGGCGCGGGCAGCGTAGTGACAAGATCCATTCCCGCAAATGTGGTGGCGGCAGGGAATCCATGCAGGATCATACGGAAGATCAACCAAGGCTGAGTGCCATTACGGCACTGACGCCGTAAGAGGCATGGCGGAAAGTGTGAAGAGGATTGAAAAAATGATTTTACGGAAAAAGATCCGTAAGATCATTTTTTTATTGACATATATATCGCAGTGCGATACTATAATAGTATCGTAGTGCGATATATCGCGGTAATAAGTAAGCGAAGGAGGATAGCGTGAAAAATCAAAGATTTTACAACTTTCTATTTAAGCAGTATCGCAAGCAGGCTTGCGATATGCAAGGGGTGATTATAATGAAAAATAAAGAAAATATGTCCTGTTATTGCTGGTTGATTGCGTCGGCCTGCTTTCTGATCAGCGCTATCGTTAATCTTTTTAGCGATTATGTAAGATATTTGTCTGTTGTACATCTTTGTCTGGCGGGGGTTTTTTTATATTTGGCAGTAACCCATAAAAGGGACAGCGGTGAAAAGTAAAAACGGACAGATGGAAGTAAGAATGAAATTTGAGGAGATTTGTAGGGAGGTGGCCAATGTGGTGAGTATAGACGCGCATATAAGGAAAGTATATGTTCCTATGACGGAAACGGGATTTTATATTCTTTTATGTCTCCAAACGCCAAATCATGGTTACGGGATCGTCCAAAAAGTGAAAGAAATGACAGACGGAGATATTACGCTGGCGCCCGGAACTATGTATGGAAGTCTGTCAAAAATGGAAAAAGACAGATTGATCCGTTTTGTCAGAGAAGAGGAAAAAAGAAAGATTTATGTCATTACGGAGTTGGGGTGCGAAGTGTTGGAAATGGAAAAGAAAAGAATTGAACGTCTATATAGGAATATGAAGGCTGATTTTTCAACTACGAGTTGTGCCGGAGCCACAAACTCGAAATCGCAGAGTCAAATTTGAAATTTGGCCCGCGGCCTTCGCCAAAAAACTGCTCCGGCATGGAGGCAAAAATGGGAAATAAAAAAAGTGTGTTTAAAATTTTTACGATCTGTCAATACCAACAGGAAGAAGAGTATCTGAGTTCTATGCATGAAAAGGGATGGGCGCTGAAGAAGGTCACGTTCCCCGGGTTTTATCACTTTGAAAAGTGCGAACCGGGAAGGAAAGTTACTTATCGTCTGGATTACAATCAGGAGGGCATAAAAAATAAATCGGAATACATTACACTGTTTTCAGATTGCGGATGGGAGTATCTGTTCGACATGGTAGGGTATAGTTACTTCCGTAAAGAAAGTGACGGCAGTCAGGAGAGGGAAGAAATATTCTGTGACGATTCCTCGAGGCTTGATATGATGAAACGTGTTTTTAAAGGCAGGATCATTCCTCTTATTATATTGTTCGTATGTTGTATCTTACCGCAGTTCTTTTTGAATGTGCAGGGATATGGCGGCGGAGGTATTGTACAGGAAACGTTATCGGTTACTCTGATGATATTGGCTTTCGTCTATCTGCTTATATTTAGCGCCAGCGCGTATCAGTTTTATTTATATGAAAAGAGAGTATTACCGGAAAAAGCAGGCGTAACATATAAGTATTGCGGAATCGCAGTTCTGATATTATCCATGCTCCTGTGTATCGGGACCTGTTTTTATCTTTCAAAGCGTTCGGTTTATTCTGTCTCGGAAAGGGCAGACGGCTTTACGATTGAAGCGGAACAATTAAACGGATCCGTAGTGATGGAATATGATCTTAAGAAGGGCGACTGCATAGCGGTTGAAACCAGCGGTTACGATGGTCTCGCTCTATATATTTGTATAGGAGAAGAAAATAAAGAACCTGCTTTTTTCGGAAACAGTTACGGTGAAATGGGTGATTTTACTGTGGAGATTATGGAAGACGGGCATTATCAGATCGAGTGCTCCGGTAGAAAAGGAAAAGGCGTTATTGCATTTGATATAAAGTAAATGAAGAAAGAAACTTAGGAAGGAGCCGCCATGAGATTCCATGACGGCTCCTGTCTGCTATCCGCTGACAGACGGAAGATGAGAGAGATTATTGTTTTCATTGCCGTCGGGGATGGATTTTAAATATTCTTTTCCGTCTCTATGGGCGATCCCGACGCCGTTGATTTTTCCGTCCTTGGCCATGGCTACGCCTTCTTCTTTGGATACGGTAGATCCGTCGGAAAGCTGATAGCCGTTGACGCGGCCCTCTGTTTTGACAAGTCCCACGATGTCTTTGGCATCGGGTCTGGCGTCAGGAATGGAATCCAAAGTATTTTTAGCAAGCGATGCGTCCAATATAGTTTCTTTTTCCATAAAACCTCCGTGATCATATAAAACCGGTATAAAAATTTATCTAAAAAAAGTGTTTGCGAAAAAATAAAAATTATACCTGCTTATAATAACTGAGAAAATCCCCTAAACTTTCCATAGCGTCTTTTAATACTTCGATCCGCGGCAGATATACGACGCGGAAATGATCCGGTTCGCTCCAGTTGAACCCGCCGCCGTGGATGATCAGTATTTTCTTGTCCCTTAGCAGGTCCAATGCAAATTTTTCGTCGTCCAAAATATTGAACTTTTTCGTATCCAGCTTTGGGAAGATATAAAAAGCGGCTTTTGGCTTGACGGCGCTGATTCCCGGAATGTCGTTTAAAGCCTTATAGATATAGTCCCTCTGTTCATAAACCCGTCCGCCGGGAATGATATAGTTGTTTACGCTCTGGTACCCGCCGAGAGCGGTCTGCACGATGGACTGTGCCGGCACATTGGAGCAGAGGCGCATATTGGAAAGCATATTCAGGCCTTCGATATAGTCTTTGGCCATTCTTTTGTTACCGCTCAGTATCATCCAGCCGATGCGGAATCCTGCGATCATGTGGGATTTTGACAATCCGCTGAAAGTCACGCAGAACAGATCCGGCGCAAGGGAGGCGATGGCAATATGTTCTTCTTCATCCATCACAAGACGGTCGTAAATTTCGTCCGAAAAGATGATCAACTGATGTTCTCTTGCCACTTCCACGATCTGCTGAAGAATCTCTTTGGAATATACGGCTCCGGTGGGGTTATTCGGATTGATGATCACGATGGCCTTTGTTCTGTCTGAAATCTTCTTTTTGATATCTTCCAGATCCGGATACCATTCCGCCTGCTCGTCGCAGATGTAATGAACCGCTTTTCCTCCGGCCAGTGTGACGCAGGCCGTCCATAAAGGATAATCAGGCGCAGGGACAAGAACTTCGTCCCCGTCGTTTAACAATGCCGACATACTTAGATTGATCAGTTCGCTTACGCCGTTTCCGGTATAAATATCTTCAACGGAAAGATTCGGGATATTTTTGATCTGCGCATACTGCATGATCGCTTTCCGGGCGGAAAACAAACCTTTTGCCACGGAATACCCTTCGCATTCCGTCAACTGTCTCTGCATATCATAGATCACTTCGTCCGGCGTGCGGAAACCGAAAGGGGCGGGATTGCCGATGTTCAGTTTCAGTACGTTGGCGCCGGTTTCTTCCATTCTTGCCGCTTCGTCTACGACGGGGCCTCTGACATCGTATAATACGTTATCTAATTTAGTTGATTTTTTGAATTCTCTCATCACTGCTTTTCCTCCCATATTGGAATATGTTGAATGTAAAAACTGCGGTTCTTTAGGGGCTGCCGGCATATATGGCGGGACATGGTTCTTATGGAAGGAGGAACCGCATAACCAGTCCGGTTCCACTTTTAACGTATCCGCCAAAAATATGGCAATATTTTTTCTGGGAAGGGTCTTTCCGCTTATATATTGACTGAGCTGGCTTTTTCCCAGTTTCACGCCGGCTTCTTTCGCGGTCCGGAGAAGATCCACCTGTTTTAATCCTTGTGACGCCATGGACTCGGTCAGCCGTTCGGAAAATGTTTTGTGATCCATGTATTCCCTCATTTCTGCGCAGTTTTATTGCATTGTCACATTTTATGGATCGCAAGTTTGCCGACACTGCGCGAACGCAAACTTAAGATATTTAAAGTTTAATAAGTTCAATTTTGAAATTAATCATAACACAGGCAGGGAAAAAGTTCAATATAAAAATTGAACTTTTGAGTAAGTATTTAAAAAGTTCAATTTACGGTGGCAGTCTTATTTGGGAAGAAAACTCTTTATGAAAATAGTTTACATTAAAATATCCTCAGAAATGCCAAAAATGAATTTTCAAACACGCTTTGGGAAATCCTTCTATGCTTCAAAATAAATTTGTGCTACAATAAATGGGAATATTGAGGGCCACAGGACGTAAAAATATAACAAGCGGTAATGTGGCGGCAGAAAGCAGTTAATATAAAACGGAAGTATGATACCGTTAGGACGTTAAGAAAGGAACGGAAGGATATGATGGAACAATTGTCTCTCTTCGGAAACGGGAATGATCTGTCCGCTCCGTTAGCCAGTCGTATGCGGCCGGAAACGTTAGCGGATTACATCGGGCAGAAACATTTGCTGGGAGAGGGAAAGATTTTAAAGCAGATATTGCAAAAAGATCAGGTATCTTCTATGATCTTCTGGGGGCCGCCGGGCGTAGGGAAGACTACCCTTGCCCGTATCATCGCGAAGCATACGAAAGCGGCGTTTGTGGATTTCAGCGCGGTGACAAGCGGGATCAAGGAGATCAAAGAGATCATGAAGCAGGCGGAGAACGACCGTCAGATGGGATGGAAAACGATTGTTTTTGTGGATGAGATCCATCGTTTTAATAAAGCCCAGCAGGACGCTTTTTTGCCTTTCGTGGAAAAGGGCAGTATCATACTGATCGGCGCGACGACGGAAAATCCTTCTTTTGAGATCAACTCCGCGCTCCTTTCCAGATGTAAGGTATTTGTATTGGAGGCATTGTCGAAAGACGACCTGACGGAACTTCTGCTAAAGACACTGGCGGATCCCAAAGGGCTTCAACATATGCATGCCGTTATGGACAGGTCTTTGGTAGAGGTCATTGCCGCTTTTGCCAATGGGGATGCAAGGACAGCCTTAAATACGCTGGAAATGGCGGTGCTGAACGGAGAGATCCGGCCGGACGGAAGTATAGTCGTAACAAAGCAGACGGTAGAGCAGTGTATCGGCAAAAAGACGCTTCTCTATGATAAAAACGGGGAAGAGCATTATAATCTGATTTCGGCGCTTCATAAATCCATGCGTAATTCCGATCCCGATGCGGCGGTCTACTGGCTGGCAAGGATGCTGGAGGCAGGAGAGGATCCGCTTTATGTAGCCAGAAGGCTGATACGTTTTGCCAGCGAGGATATCGGGATTGCGGACAGTCAGGCGCTTACCGTTGCGGTCTCCGCTTATCAGGCCTGCCATTTTAACGGAATGCCGGAATGCGACGTGAACCTGACGCAGGCAGTCGTGTACTTAAGTATGGCGCCCAAATCGAACGCCCTTTATACGGCATATACAAGAGCGAGAACAGACGCAGCAGTGATGCTGAATGAACCGGTACCGCTCCAGATCCGTAACGGGGTGACGGAGCTGATGCGTGATCTGCATTATGGGGAAGGATATGAGTATGCCCATGATACGGAAGAAAAAGTGACTGCCATGAAATGTCTGCCGGAATCCCTGGTGGGTAAAAAGTACTATGAACCGACGGCACAGGGAAAAGAAGCGGAAGTGAAAAAGCGATTAGAGGAATTAGAAAGGTTTAGAAAATTATGATAGAACAGTTATTTGGATTTATTGAACAGAGCCCGACCGGTTTCCATGCGGTCGATACGATCAGGAGAAAGCTTGAAAAAGCGGGATTTACACAACTGCATGAGACTGATGAATGGAGTGTTTCAGGCGGGGGAAAATATTTTGTGATAAGGAACGGATCTTCCATCGCAGCGTTTGTTTTACCGGCGGGAGAGATCGAAGGTTTTCATATGGCGGCGGCTCACAGCGATTCTCCGTCGTTTAAGATCAAAGAAAAACCGGAGATGACGGTAGACGAAAAGTATGTGAAATTAAATTGTGAGAAATACGGCGGGATGATTCTGTCTACATGGCTGGACAGGCCCCTATCCGTTGCAGGCCGGGTCATTATAAAGGAAAAAGGGAAATTTGTATCGAAGCTTGTTAATGTAGATAAAGATCTGCTGGTGATCCCGAATGTGGCCGTCCATATGAACAGGGATATGAACAAAGGGGTAGAATATAATCCCCAGACGGATATGCTGCCGCTTTACGCGGGAATAGAAAATAAGGGCAGTTTTACGGAAGAGATCGCAAGGGCGGCAGGCGTAGAAAAAGAGGAGATCTTAGGCAGCGACCTGTTTTTGTATGTGAGGGAAAAAGGAAAACGGTTCGGCGCCGGCGGAGAATTTATCTGTGCTCCCAGATTGGATGATTTAGAGTGCGCCTTTGCGCTGACGGAAGGGATCGTATGTGCGGAAGGCTCCGGAAATTACGGGAAGATCGCAGTAGTATTTGACAATGAAGAGGTAGGCAGCGCAACGAAGCAAGGGGCGGATTCCACCTTTCTTTCCGATATCCTGCTCCGTATCAGAGAGGCTTTGGGTAAGACCGATTCCTGGCTGTGCCAACGGATTGCAAGGAGTTTTATGATCTCTGCGGATAATGCCCATGCCGTCCATCCCAATCATCCCGAAAAGGCGGATCCTACGAACAGGCCGTATATCAACGGGGGGATCGTGATCAAATATCATGGGAGTCAGAGATATACGACGGACGGGATTTCTTCGGCCGTTATGGAAGATCTTTGCATGGAAGCTAACGTACCTTGCCAGACTTATGCAAACCGCTCGGATATCGCAGGCGGTTCCACACTCGGAAATATATCTACCGCTCACGTTTCCGTAGATACGGTAGATGTAGGACTGGCCCAGCTTGCCATGCATTCGGCGTACGAAACGGCAGGCGCGGAAGATATTGCTTATCTTGTGAAAATGCTAGAAGTTTTCTTCAAAAGGTGAAGGGATCTGCAAAGGCGCTTTCTGGCTGTAGGCGGAGGCAGGCTGTTTTAATAGCACTTTATACTGGCTTGGGGTACAGTTTAAGTATTTTTTAAATAATTTATTAAAATAGCTTGCATTATTGAATCCTACGGCCAAGGCGAGAGAGGACATGCTCTTGGCCTCTTCGTCGCCGCGTTTGATCTTTCTGGTAGCCTCAAAGATGCGGTAACGCATCACATATTCGATTGGAGTCATACGCAGGGTGCGTTTAAAACAGCGGCAGCATTCACTTTTGCTTACATGGATGGAGTCGGCGATCTCTAACAGGCTTAACGGTTCCATATGGTGTTCTTCGATATACATGAGCGCCTGCTTTACCCGGATAGAGTCCAAAGAGGCTTCGCTCATATTGTCCTGCATCGTGATCTTTTCATTAGCATAATGTTCTAATAGGCCCGCCCAAAACAGGCAGAGTTCTGCTTTGGTGATCAGTTCATACCCAAATTTTCTTGTAAGGTTAGCGGCGATCGCATTATTTAAATGCTCGATCAATTCTCCCTGCCATGCAACAGATTCCTCCAAGGCGATATATTTTAAATCGGAGGAGCTTAGGATCGGTGTCAGATAAAGGGAGGAAAAATAAGTGGCGCTGTAACCAAACAGGAAGACGGGATCAAAAATAAGGGAGTAGAAAGTACATTGCTCATTATTGATAGGACGGATGGAATGGAGTACATTTTGATTGACCATGATTCCGTGTCCGGCGTCTAAGGGAATGGTTATGTTATCTATCATTAGGTTACAGTGTCCGCTGTTGATGATGAGAATCTCTATTTCCTCATGCCAGTGCCATCTTACAACGCCTGCATACATACGGCCCAGATCCGAAAAGTAGGCGGTGACCGGGAAATCTACGTTTTCGCTTCTGGAAGGTATAAATACGGAATCTTTTTCTGTGCTTGTTTTTAGTTCGTTTTTCATAAGTACCCTTTCGTATAACACAAATATTATAATTGCAACACAGGTATGGGAAGCATTACGGATATTTTTATTATACATCATATGTATAAGATTGTTTTAATTTATAATTTATTTTAAAAGCAAGATTGGAACATCATGCTAATATAATTTTAATTTACACTATAAAGCGGGCATAGTCAATTATTTAAGTGAGAGTTTAATAAAATCATATAATAATATACAAAAATAAATAAAAATTTACAATAGCCCATCGTGAAATTAAAAATTTCCCGATCCTGATTTAAGTGCCCGCTGAAGCGGACGGACGGGAGTTAACGTGAAATTAAAAATTTCCCGATCCTGATTTAAGTGCCCGCTGAAGCGGGCGGACGGGAGTTAACGTGAAATTAAAAATTTCCCGATCCTGATATATATGCCCGCCAAGGCGGGCAGACGGGAGTTACAAAGAAAAAAAGAAAGAGGCGGGTGAGGCCATGAAAGAACAGTTTTCAAGAACGGCGCTTTTGATAGGGGAAGAAGGAGTGAAAAAGCTGCAGAGGTCTAAGGTGATCGTTTTCGGCATCGGAGGCGTCGGCGGTTATGCGGCGGAAGGTCTGGCAAGAAGCGGCGTGGGGACGATCCATTTGGTGGATCATGATACGGTAGCGGAAAGCAATATAAACCGACAGATCATAGCGACGAAAAAGACAATAGGAAAATATAAAGTGGATGTGATGAAAGAGCGTATTATGGAGATCGATCCGGAAACGGAAGTGATTGTACACAAATGCTTTTTTTTGCCGGAAACGGAAGGGGAATTTGATTTTTCGGAATATGATTATGTGATAGACGCGGTAGATACGGTGAGCGCGAAGATCGAGATCATCATGAGGTGTGAAAAAGCGGGGACAAGAGTGATCAGCAGTATGGGAGCGGGAAACAAACTGGAGGCATCCATGCTTGAGGTGGCGGATATTTACCGGACATCGGTCTGTCCCCTTGCCAGAGTGATGAGAAGGGAACTGAAAAAAAGGAACGTGAAAAAATGCAAAGTGGTTTATTCCAAGGAAACGCCTGTTTTAGACGGAAATACAGATTCGGATGAGGAGGGACGGGGCCTGAACGGGCCGGATCGGGCTGAAGAAAAGGGGACGGCAGGACGGAAAGCGCCCGGCAGCATAGTCTTTGTACCGGCAGCGGCGGGACTGATTCTGGCAGGAGAAGTTATAAAAGATTTAATTAGCGGTTGACGGATCAAAAAAAAGATAGTATTATAATAATTCATAGAGGAATAGTATGAAAAAGAATTTTATGATCTTTGCATGTCCGTTAAAGAGGCAGATGTTGATTATTATGGAAGGTATAAATAGATAGGAGACAGCCATGAAAATATCTACAAAAGGAAGATATGCGCTAAGGCTTATGCTGGATCTTGCCATGAACGATCAGGGGAATCCGGTCAGGGTAAGGGAGATTGCGGGGAGGCAGGGCATCTCGGACAAGTATCTGGAGCAGATTATTTCCATTCTGACGAAGGCGGGCTATGTGAAAAGCATACGCGGACCGCAGGGAGGATACCGTCTCAATAAATCGGCGGCGTCTTATACGGTAGGCAGTATTTTAAGATTGACGGAAGGCAGTCTGAGTCCGGTAGCCTGTATGGAGGATGAGATTAATCTGTGCGGGAGAAACGGGGACTGTATGACGCTGCCGTTATGGGAAAAGCTGGATGAGGCGATAAAAAACGTGGTGGATCATATTACCCTGCAGGATATGATCGATTGGCAGTCTGATAAGCAAAGCGGCTGATAAGGATCCGGCGTGGGAGGAAACAGCGCAAAATCAGAGTCGGTAATGGAATCTGAAGCGGTAACGGAAATAAAATGGGATGTGCAGTAAAAGAGGTTCCGAAACAGGAACGGAAAAAAGGGAAAGGCGGGAATAGAAATGAGCAAAAAAAAGAGCAGGGAAGAAAGAGCGTTAAAATTTGAAACTTTGCAGCTTCATGTAGGGCAGGAGAAGCCCGATGCGGTAACGGATGCGAGGGCCGTACCGATCTATCAGACATCTTCGTATGTGTTCCAAGACTGCGATCAGGCCGCGGCACGGTTTGATCTTTCCGATGCGGGGAATATTTACGGCAGGCTCACGAATCCTACGCAGGATATTTTTGAACGGAGGATCGCAGCTTTGGAAGGCGGTGTTGCCGCGCTGGCAGTGGCGTCGGGGGCAGCGGCGGTGACCTATGCCGTTCAAAATCTTGTAAAAGCGGGAGATCATATCGTAGCAGCCAAAAATATTTACGGAGGCACCTATAATCTGCTGGCTCATACGTTAGCCGGATTCGGAGTTGATACGACTTTTATAGATATTTTTGAAGAGGGCGCTTTGGAGGCCGCTATTTTGGAGAATACAAAAGCGGTGTTCATTGAAACCATGGGAAATCCAAATTCGGATGTGGCGGACATCGAGAAGATCGCCGGGACAGCCCATGCCCATAAAATTCCGTTGATCGTAGACAATACCTTTGCCACACCCTATCTGGTCAGGCCGATCGAATATGGAGCGGATATCGTCGTACATTCCGCAACGAAATTTATCGGCGGCCACGGAACGACGATCGGCGGCGTCATTGTGGACAGCGGTAAGTTTGACTGGGAGGCGTCGGGCAAATTTCCGGCTTTGACAGAACCGAATCCCAGCTATCACGGGATCAGCTTTACAAAGGCGGCGGGAAAGGCGGCGTTTGTCACAAAGATCCGCGCGATTTTGCTTCGGGATATGGGAGCCACATTGTCGCCCTTCCATGCGTTCATTTTCTTACAGGGGCTGGAAACACTATCGCTGCGTGTGGAACGGCATGTAGAAAATGCGCTTAAAGTGGTGGAATATCTGAACGGGCATCTCCTTGTGGAAAAGGTAAACCATCCGTCGGTAACGGAAGATGAAGCGCAAAAAAGTCTGTACAAAAAATATTTTCCGAAGGGAGGAGGGTCTGTCTTTACTTTTGAAATCAAGGGAGACGGACAAACGGCAAAGAAGTTTATCGATAATTTGGAATTATTTTCACTGCTTGCGAACGTGGCGGACGCCAAGTCGCTGGTGATCCATCCCGCCTCTACCACCCATTCGCAATTGAACGAAGAGGAGATGAAAGAACAGGGGATTAAGCCGAATACGATCAGACTTTCTATCGGAATAGAAAATATCGACGATATTATAGAAGATTTAGAAGAAGCGTTCAGGGCGATCAGTTAAAAAAGAACGGCGCCAGACAGACGGCGGCTGTGTCTGATTCTATACAAACAATAAACGGGGCTGTCGGGAAAGGACTGTACTCTCACAAAATATGTTGTGAAGCATTGGAACTTATCAGCATATTTTGTGCATTGGCAGCATTTCCCGGCAGCCCCTTAAAAAAACGTTATACGGCGTGAAGGTTTTTTAAGGAAACATCCAATATCGGGGAGGAGTGCGTAAGCGCGCCGCTGGAGATATAGTCTACGCCGATCTTTGCAAGGCGGGCGATATTTTCTTTGGTCACATTACCGGAACACTCCGTTTCCGCTTTTCCTGCAACCATTTCCACAGCCTTTTCCATGTCTTCTATGCTCATATTGTCCAGCATGATGATGTCGGCTCCGGCATCCAATGCTTCTTGAAGCATGGTCAGATTCTCGACTTCGACTTCGATTTTACGGACAAAAGGGGCGTACTCCTTTGCCATGGCAATCGCTTTTGCCACACCGCCGGCAGCCCCGATGTGGTTATCTTTGATCAGAATACCATCGGAAAGATTATAGCGGTGGTTATAGCCGCCGCCGACCTTGACGGCATATTTTTCAAAAATACGCATATTAGGGGTAGTTTTTCTCGTATCCAGCAGTCTGGTCTTGCTGTCTTTTAACAGATCGGCTACCTTTCTGGTATAAGTGGCGATGCCGCTCATGCGCTGTAAAAAATTTAAGGCGGTACGTTCGCCTGAAAGCAGTGCGCGGATATCGCCTTTTATATCGGCAAGCAGGTCTCCGTTTTTTACACTGTCGCCGTCTTTAAAATACATGGTCACGCAGACCGTTTCGTCTAACAGCTGGAATACTCTTTTAAAAACGTCAAGTCCTGCGATGACGCCGTCCTGCTTACAGATCAATTGGGCGCATCCGGTCCGGCTTTCGCGCATGACCGCATTGGTAGTCACGTCCTCGCTGGAAATATCTTCTCTCAGCGCCATTAATAGAAGCTGGTCTACGTTTAAGGTTGTGGTGATCGGGTTCATGTTTTTGTTTCCTTTCGCTTGGTTTGTCTTTCCATCATATGTGGATGCTTTTCCGGTTTGTTTTTATACCGCTTCGCGGTTGTTTTTTCTGTTTTCTTTTTCTATCGCTTCATGGATACTTTTTTTGTTTTTTTCTTGTAAGGCGTCGGGATCTTTATAGTCTGCAAAACGGAATGAATAATGCTTTTCCAATTCTTCTTTCGTAAAGGAAAGAAGAGAAGCCAGCCTGTCGGCGTCTTTCCGTTCCGTGTCCGGACGGCTCATGTCGATCGCCGCATTTTTGGCAAAGACAAGGCTTTCCAATAAAGAATTGCTGGCCAGCCTGTTGGCTCCGTGGACACCGTTGCAGCAGGTTTCCCCGGATGCATACAAGTATTTCATGGAGGTTTTACTTTGCAGGTCCACATATACCCCTCCCATAAAATAGTGCTGTGCGGGAACGACGGGAATCCAGTCTTTTGTAATATCAAAACCTTCTTCCAGACATTTTTTATAGATGTTAGGGAAACGTTCTTTCACATCCAGATCTTTTATAGTCTGCATAGAAAGCCAGACGAAATCCGTATGGTCTTTTTCCATCTGCTTCCGGATCTCTTTCGTCAACAGATCCCGCGGCAGCAGTTCGTTGACAAAACGCTGCCCGTTTTTATCGTACAGAACCGCTCCTTCTCCCCTGACGGATTCCGAAATAAGAAAACGCCGCTCTTTCTTTGTGGAATAAAGAGTGGTAGGGTGGATCTGTACATAATTAATGTTTTGGAGACGGATGCCGTGTTTTAGGGAAAGCGCAAGAGCGTCCCCGGTCAGATGGGGGAAGTTTGTGGAATTTTCGTAGATCCCGCCGATCCCGCCGCAGGCCCAAAGCACATATTCTGCAAATACCGGTAAAAGCAGACCGTCCGCCGTCCGGAGGATCATGCCGTCGCAGGTATTGTCCAGACATAAGAGGTCTATCATTTCCGTATGGCAAAAAAGTTCGATGTTTTTCTTTTCCTGCACTTTTGCCAAAAGCTTTTCCGTGATTTCTTTTCCGGTAACGTCGTCATGGTAGAGGATGCGGTTCGTGGAGTGGGCGGCCTCCCTTGTATAGAGCAGCTCGCCGTCTTTCTCCATAAAGGAAACGCCGTAAGAGATCAGTTCGTTGATGATGCCTCGTGAAGAACGGATCATCATATCTACGGATTCTTTCCGGTTTTCGTAATGTCCGGCCCGCATGGTATCCTCAAAAAAACTGTCATAGTCGTTTTCGTCTTTCAGGACGCAGATACCGCCTTGCGCCAAAAAAGAATCACTTTCGGTAAGACTGCTTTTGGTGATCATTAAAATTTCATAAGTATCAGGCAGATGTAATGCGGCAAAACAGCCTGCAACACCGCAGCCTACGATGATGACATCGTATTTCTTATTCATAGTGGCAAACCTCTTTTTGTTATTTGGAAAGCGCAAGCATGCGTTCCATGGGAGAAAGCGCCCGCTTCATAAAATCTTCTTGCAGTTCTACGGAAGGAGAGCCGGTTTCCAATACCTGAACGATCTTATCCAAAGTGATCTTTTTCATATTGGGACAGATCTGCATATCTTCGGCAGTATAAAATTTTTTGTCCGGATTTTGCTTTTTTAATTCATATAACACGCCCATTTCCGTAATAACGATAAATTCGTGGGCCCGGCTGCTTTTCGCGTAAGAGATGATTCCGGAGGTACTTCCGACATAATCGGCAAGCGCCGTAACCTCCGGCCGGCACTCGGGATGGACCAGTAGCTCGGCGGCAGGATGGAGCGCCTTGGCTTCGGTAATCCGGGAAACGGGGATATCGTGGTGTACATGGCAGTACCCGTCGTTAAAAATGAAGTTCTTCTCCGGCAGTTTGTCCGCTATGTAATGTGCAAGGTTCTGATCCGGAATAAAGAAAATGTTTTTATTAGGAAGCGCCTGCACGATCTTCAAGGCGTTGGCGGAAGTAACGCAGACGTCGGATTCGGTCTTTAACTCGGCAGTGGAGTTTACATAACATACCACAGCTACATCTTCGTACTGTCTCCTCACCTCTCTGATCCGCTCTATACTGGCCATATGGGCCATAGGGCAGTCGGCGGTTTCATCCGGCAGGAGTACGGTCTTTTGGGGGTTCAGGATCTTGGCGCTTTCCCCCATGAAAGAAACGCCGCAAAGCACGATAGTCTCCGCGTCTATTTTCGTGGCAGTCTCGCTCAGATAGTAAGAGTCCCCGATATAGTCAGCGATCTCCTGTACTTCGTCGGCAACATAATAGTGAGCCATAATGACGGCATTCTTTTCTTTTTTCAGCCTTTCTATGCTGGCAGTCGTTTCGTTCAATGTTTCGTCCTCCCTCGTCATATTAAAAGTGAGTATAACACTTTTCGGGACGGGTGACAAGACGCACGGCGCGGTTTCCGCTTTTCTTATGCTGCAAGCCATTATTGCATTATAAGGGACGGTTTTTAAGACCTGCGGGAAAGAGAAAGGAGCACGGACGGTTATGTCTGGAATATACTAAATATAAAAGCGCAGGGAGCCTTTTCCTTCAAATCTGCGGGTTTTGCAAAATATTTTAGTAATTTCTGCCCGTACCGGAGAATGCCCAAGAGAACTTGCGCGTTTTAGTATGGATTTCCCGTCCGGAGATAGGAGGTTGGTATGGACAATTCAAAAATTGAGAATATATTGAATCTTGCATTAAATTCTACAATGGAAGAGAGGGAGAAATCACAAAATTTGAATGTCGGTTATGATCAGGCGGAGCGTACATGGGAAGTAATCGTAAAATATAACGGAAATATTAAAAGGCTTGAGAGCGAAGTGATCCAAGTGGAGGAATTGCTTGCCGGTTATGCCATCATCACATTGCCGGAGAGTCTGTTAAGCGCATTGGCACAGCTAAGCGAGATCGAATACATAGAAAAGCCGAAACGCCTGTTTTTTTCACTTATGCAGGGAAAAGAAGCGTCCTGCATCCGGCAGATTACAATAGGAAGAGAAGGACTTTCGGGAAGAGGCGTCCTGATCGCCGTGATCGATTCGGGGATCGATTATATGAATATGGATTTCCGCACAAGAAACGGAGAGAGCAGGATCTTATATTTGTGGGATCAGGCGCTTGGAGTGGAATACACAAAAGCGCAAATAGACGAAGCCCTTGCGGCTCCCACACAGGCGGAACGGCAGCAGCTGCTGCCAAGCGTGGATGTTTCCGGCCACGGTACGGCAGTAGCAGGAATCGCGGCCGGGAACGGAAATGCTTCGGAAGGAAGGTATACGGGAGTGGCGCCGGAAAGCGAATTGCTCGTAGTAAAGTTAGGAACGCCTCAGGCAGGAGGATTTCCCCGCACAACGGAGCTGATGCGGGCGGTGGCCTATGTGATCCGTAAAGCGTTGGAACTGGAGCGCCCTATTGCAGTGAATTTGAGCTTTGGCAATACTTACGGTTCTCATGACGGCACTTCGCTTTTGGAACGTTTTTTGGATAATGTTTCCGAGATCGGAAGGAGCGTAGTCTGCGTGGGCAGCGGGAACGAAGCGGCAGGCGCGGGACATTTGTCGGGGGCGTTTGCACAGGGGGCCGGCGTCAGTCAGACAGTGGAACTTGCAGTTGCTTCTTATGAAAGTACCACCAATGTGCAGTTATGGAAAAATTATGTGGATACCTTTTTACTGGAGATCGTTTCCCCGTCGGGGGAACGCAGGCAGATTCCTACCAAAATACCCGGCAGGTACACGTTTTTGCTGGACCGCACGCAGCTTCTTATTTATGTGGGCGAACCTGCGCCTTATTCGGCAAATCAGGAGATCTACATAGATTTTCTGCCGCAGGAGAATTATATCACAAGCGGCGTGTGGCGCTTTGAAATGATTCCGCAGAATATTGTGGTAGGAGCTTATTCCTTTTATCTTCCAAGCAGTACCGTCAGAAACGCGCAGACCAGATTTTATGCGCCAGAACCGGAAGCGACGCTTACCATACCGTCTACGGCAAGGCGGGCGGTCACCGTAGGCGCTTATGATGTTACTTATGAGTCCTATGCGGATTTTTCGGGACGGGGTTATGCAGGGACGTACAATCTTGCGCAGACACTTTTGCAGGCGGAGGTAAAACCGGATCTGGTGGCGCCGGGAGTAGGGATTACGACGACAAAGGCAGGGGGCGGTTATGAAACGGTGACCGGGACTTCTTTTGCAACGCCGTTTGTGACGGGGGCTGCGGCGCTCCTGATGGAGTGGGGGATCGTGAAGGGGAACGATCCGTTTTTGTATGGGGAGAAGGTAAAGGCATATTTGCGGAGGGGGGCCAAGCCGCTGAGAGGGGAGACGGAGTATCCGAATTCCAGAGTTGGGTATGGGGCGCTGTGTGTAGCCTCAAGTCTTCCGACTTGAGGCAGGGATAGTCTGTCGGGGTAAAGGCTAGTAGATATTTAGGGAAATAAGCACTTTGTTTGGGTATATATGTTGTCGAATAAAGTGCTTTTATGATATATTTTTGCCATTCTGATTTGTGTCCTTAGTTTTTTGATTGTTATAATTTTTTAAGCATAAAGTGCCAACTAAATGTACGCAATATCATAAAGTAAATTGACTTACTTTCTCACAAAAACAGATTCTACTTTTAAATAATAAAAAAATGATTATAATAATTATTAGAATAGAATATGATTAGAATTGGTTGGAGGATATTTTGTGTTCATAGAAAACAAAACAACTGAATTTAAGAGAGAATATGTTGAGGATATCAAAAATACGATTGTTGCATTTGCAAACTGTGATGGTGGTACACTTTATATCGGAGTGAACGACGATGGAACAGCTTGTGGTGTCGACAATGTTGATGATACTATGTTGCGCGTAACCAATGCAATTAGAGATGCTGTGCGGCCAGATATTACTATGTTTGTGGAATGCCGTAATGATGTAATGGACGAAAAGGCAATTGTATGTATAATTGTCCAGCGCGGTACGGCAAGACCGTATTATCTGCAAGGAAAAGGAATTCGTCCGGAGGGGGTTTATGTTCGACAGGGAGCATCGACAGTTCCGGCAACAGATACCGTCATCTTGAATATGATCAAAGAGACTAGTGGTGACAGTTATGAGACAGCCCGTTCTCTTGAGCAGAGTCTTACTTTTGATAAGTCTGCTGACTTTTTTAAAAAACGGAAGGTAGAGTTTGGAAAAGCACAAATGCGTACGCTCCACCTGATTGGTTATGATGATATGTACACGAATCTGGCATTTTTGTTGTCTGAACAGTGTACTCATATGATCAAACTGGCTGTATTTGAGGGCAGTAAAAAATCTGTATTTAAGGACCGCCGGGAACTGTCAGGTTCTCTTTTGGAGCAGCTGGAGGAAACCTTCGATTATATTGACCGTTACAATCGCACCCGTGCGGAATTCTCCGGACTGGATCGGTTAGATATGCGGGACTATCCTCCAGAGGCAATCCGTGAGGCGTTACTGAATGCTATCGTTCATCGGGACTATTCTTTCAGCAGTGCTACTCTTATCAGTATTTTTGAAGACAGAATGGAACTAGTAACAATTGGTGGTTTGGTGAAAGGAATTACATTGGATGACGTGAAACTAGGGGTGTCTGTATTGCGTAATCAGTATTTAGCTAATATTTTCTATCGTCTGCGGTTGATTGAAGCATATGGTACAGGGATTCTTAAAATTAATGAGTGCTATGAGAATTATGCTGTAAAACCTATGATCGAAACAACAGATAATGCTTTTAAAATTACGCTTCCGAATACCAACTTCCATGTAGAGGAACAAAAAGCTCCGAATACTTCTAAAACGAGTGGGTCTACCAGTGTGACAAAAAAAGAAGAACGAATTAATACTGTATTGAAACTGTGTCGTAGTAAAGGTTTTATTGTTCGTAGCGATGTAGAAATAGCACTTGGTGTGTCCCAATCTACGGCAATTCTGCTTTTGCGAGAGCTAACTGACGAGGGCGTGCTGATTAAAAAAGGAAAGACTAAAAACTTGCGATACTACGAGAATAAATAAAGGAACGGCTGAAATTATGCCATTCAAATATAAGTGTGAGATTAACCAGTTTCACATCGAAAATACTTAGGTAAAGATGGGGGCGAAGATATGCCTACGCTAAGTGAAATATTTGATAAACGGAAAATTCTCCTTTATCAGAACGAAAGTCTTGATCTGGATCACTATTATCAGGAGCCCTATCAAGATGAAAATGATGAAATTAAAGAAATGGGCAAACCATTTGAAACCGATGAGTCGAAGAAAATTCGTTCTCTTGATTTGATAAGCGAAGATCGAACATATTCTGGTTTTAGCTATTTTATGGATGGCTCTCGTCGTACATATAAAATTGGAGATATGGTTTTAGAGGGTAAGAAGATATATCCTGTTGTTGTGGCGCAGGTTCGGGCAGGATGTACAGAGCGGGACCAACACAAAAAGTTGCATACACATGGATCAGTTCAAAGAAAAAATCTTCTCCTTCTTAGCGATAAGATGAATGAAGTTGATTTTCAAGAAATACGTCAGCGTATCCTCAAAACACAGATGGCAAAGGATATTCACTTAGATATAGTGAAATATCACTTTGATTCTGCAAAGGATAATGTTCCGGTTAATGCAGCTATTGCCAAGGCAAATTCCATGATGCACGATATGGAAATTGACATTTTGGGACAAATGGTTCATTCGGATATGCTGGAACCCGATCATATGCTGATTGTGGACGGTCCACTGCAGTTCATTCGGCAAGATACTGGAAAGCCAGAGTTTGCGGATATGTTTTATAATGTTGTCGGCGTTTCTAAGAGCTTTGATCCAATGTTGCCGACTTCGAACAAAAGTAAACGTGGGGGAAGCCAGATTGGTGCAGAACTTCTAAAACTGAAATATGGTCAAAGAACACCAGTGTTTTTGAAGGAGAACAGTAAGCATCGTAAGTTTGGTTGCTGGTATTTACGGATTCGGCCCAAAAACAAGGTGTTCGGTCCTCTTGAAGGCATAATTAAAATTGAAAAGATGGCGGTACTGGAAGAGGAGGAGGGTTTGGACTCCTCCGTAGTAGACAATCTTTCTCTCTGGCTGTTGAATGAAGGTTCCCCTACTTGTTACGGACGGGACGAACGATGGGCAAGTCATCTATATCCGGTGTATTTAACCGAAACATTGATAAAAGCATCATTTGAAAGTGATTTGGTATTTATTAATAATTTTAGGCGAAATTTTTGTTAAAAAGGAGATAAAGGTATGAGTAACAGAAAACTAATCGGCAGAGTTTCTGCCACAGAAAAATATCCGTCATCTTGCGATGATTTTCAGTTTTGGCTTTCAGATGATACCACTTTGAGTCCCTTTGATATTGTTCGAGTTGAGAATAAAACTGACGATTCCATAACCTATGGAGTGGTGCAGGATATTCTGCATATCACAGATGGTACGGGTCATCTTAGCAATTATGTGTCTTCTGACTTCGGTAATGTGGATACAATGCCGATGACCAGACGGCTTTCCCTGTCTTATGCAAAGGTTTCCGTTATCCACAACACAAAAGAAAACTTTATGCCTGTTTTTGAGGGATCTCCTGTCTACACCGCTGATAACAACGATATCGAAATTGCTCTTGGCTTGGATAACATTGATGAGAGAACTGCAATTCCTGCTGGATTGATGAAAACCAGTAGTAATGATCCTGTACCTATTAAGTACAATGGTGATTTTCTGATTGGTCCAGAAGGTGCACATATGAATATTTCTGGTATTTCCGGTTTGGCAACTAAGACAAGTTATGTGATGTTTTTGCTGAAAGCGATACAGTATAAATACAAAGATGATGTTGCTATTATTGTTATGAATGTCAAAGGCGATGATTTGCTTCATGTTCATCAGCCAAATGAAAAAATCACTTCGGCACAGCGTAATGAATGGGATGCGTTAGGCATTCCTTGTGAACCCTTCGAAAATGTAAAATACTTATATCCTTATCGGTGTCAGAAGGATAAGCTGTACGCAAATACGACACTGTCTGTAGAAGATTTGGCAGAGCAGTATGCTGTTAAGCAGGCGGCAAATTTTGTATATACTTTTGAGCATGATATTGACAAAGTAGATATGCTTTTTTCTAATGTCGATGACCCGAACTACACCATTGAGTCAATTTTGAATCAAATTGATTCTGGACCGGAATTTAAAGATGTTTCAAGCTGGAATGAATTAAAAGAAAAATTAAAAGAATTTTGTGTTAAGGGAAGCGAGAAAAACCGTTCATCAGGTATTTTGATGCAATCTTGGCAAAGATTTAAACGTCTGATTAATAATTCGATTAATGATGATGTTTTCGTTAATTCAAGATCAATGGCAAGTGATCAGCATCAAGTATACTTATCTGATGAAATTCTGAATATCAATGGAGGCGAAATGATGGTTGTTGATATTGCAGGGTTGACTGAGCAGTTGCAGTGTTTGGTTTTTGGCGATATTATTCGTTCCGTTTATTCTTTGAAGCACGGGGACTATGACCAAGACGATCGCAGTAGCAAAATGCCTGTTCCTAAACGAATCATAATTTTTGTTGACGAATTAAATAAGTATGCACCTTCTACATCCAGTAAGAATTCTCCTCTGCTGGCAAACTTGTTGGATATTACCGAGCGTGGCCGCTCTGAAGGTGTTGTGCTGTTTTCAGCGGAACAGTTTAGAAGTGCGATTCACGAACGTATCAAAGGCAACTGTGGTACAAATGTATATGGTCGTACAAATGCCATTGAGGTATCCCGTCCGGACTATAAATTTGTCCCTACAGTATATGCAAATATGATGACCAGACTAAAGAAGGGAGATTTGATTCTTCATCATCCTGTTTTCAAAACATTACTAAAGATTCAATTTCCGTTCCCATCTTACAATGAGGCCGCTGAAAAACATACTGTTTTTCAGGTTTAAGTTTCAAATACACACAAAAAATCCACCAGTTTCAATTATTCTGGTGGATTTTTTGTGATTTGGATAAAATTTCCGATTATTTCAAGTGTTATCTCTGTTTATTTTTCGTTTATCAGTTTAATGATCCGTTTGAGGTTTACTGCAAATATAGCCATCGCTCCCTGCATCTCCATGTTAATGAGGCCTGATGATGACGCCGTGTCATAACCATGCCTGTGCTTTAACTCGCTGTTTTTTGCTTCTATCTTATAGCGTTCTTTCATTTTTTCTTTGAAGTGTTCTGTTTCCTGAAACTCTGCCTGTTTACTGTGGGCATTGCTTTTTAGGGTTTCGCTGTATGTTTTCTTTTTTGCCCCCTCCTTATAACATCCATCCTTGTATGGACAGCATTTACATTTTTCAATATCAAAAAAATAAATCATGCGCGGGTTCTTATTCTTCT